>NZ_PQFZ01000010.1 GCF_002917105.1 Allobosea psychrotolerans | reverse complement strand
CGCACCAACAGGCCGGACACATGACCGCAAGCGACCAGATCAACCAGACGCTTCCATCTTGCAAACAACGGGCCGTCCACACATGGATTGCTTCGTCGCTTCGCTCCTCGCAATGACGAAAAGCGGCGAGCCCTTACTGCAGCCGCACCGACACACTCTCGCTCGCACCCGTTCCGTCGATCACCGAGATCCGGACGAAGCCTTTTCCGGGCGGCTGCCAGGCGGCTTCGCGGCGGCGGGTCGGCTCCAGCACGGGTGCGCCGTCGACGAGCCAGGTATAGGGCGGCGCGCCGCCCGCGACCTTGAGGTTGAGCTGGCTGCGGCCGTCGAGCGCCGAGGCTGCGAGATCGATCCGCGCGCCCTCCGGCGGGAAGGCGAGCTTCAGCACCGGCGTCGTCATCGCGGCGATCGTCTTGGGCACGTCCTGGCGCAGATGGCGCAAGGGCGGCGGCAGATGGGCCGCGGTCGCGATGATCGCATTGGGCGGTTGCGGGAAGGGGCGGGGATCGATGCCGGCCCGAGCGAAGGCGTCGAACAGGATCGGCGCTGCGACCATACGGCCGACAAGCCCCGGCACCGCGCCATTGTCGGCCCGTCCGACCCAGACGCCGATGGTGTGCTTGCGGTCGAAGCCGACCGCCCAGGCGTCGCGATAGCCATAGGATGTCCCGGTCTTGTAGGCGATGCGCCCTGGCAGGGCGTTCTGCGGCGCGGGCGCGCCAAGCAGCGTGTCGGTGACGTACCAGGCCGCGACGGGGTCGACGAGGCGGGGCGAGGGCTCGCTCGTTTGGCTCTCGGTCTTTTGGCTCTCGGTCTTCAGCCGCAGCGGCGTCATCTCGCCGCCGCGCGCGAGCCCGACATAAAGCCGGGTCAGATCCTGCAGCGTGATCCCCAGGCCGCCCAGACCGACGGCCAAGCCCGGTGCGCCGCCCTCCTTCGGCATGGCTATGGCCGCGCCGGCGTCGCGCAGGCGCGACAGGAAGCGCTGCGGCCCGAGCGCGGACAAGAGCTCGACAGCAGGCACGTTCAGCGAGAGCTGCAATGCCTTGCGAGCCGAGACCATGCCCTGGAAGCTCAGGTCGAAATTTTCCGGCACATAGATGCCGTAGCGCGCCGGCCGGTCCTCCAGCATCGTCTCGGGATGGGCGATGCCGTTGTCGAAGGCGAGCGCATAGATGAAGGGCTTCAGCGCCGAGCCGGGCGAACGCAGCGCCCGTGTCAGGTCGAGCGAGCCGGCGCGCTCGGCGGCGAAATAATCGACGCCGCCGACCGAGGCGCGGATCTCGCCGGTCTCATTGTCGGCGACGAGGATGGCGATCGAGACCTGGGGTGCGAGCCCCGCGCTGCGCTCGCGGGCGAGGTTCTCGAGATTGGCCTGGAGGCGGCCGTCGATGGTGAGCCTGTGGGCGTGTGCGTCCGGGACCTCCGCCACGACCTGCTCGGCGACATGGGGGGAGAGGTTGGGAAACGGCCTGCGCGTCGTCGGGATCGGCTCGGCCCGGGCAGCTGCGACCTCCGACGACGTCGCCAGCCCCGCCGCCTCGACACGCGCCAAGACCCGTTCGCGGGCCTTGCGGGCGGCCTCGTTGAGACGGTCGGGCCGGCGCGTCTCGGGCGATTGCGGCAAGGCGACGAGCAGTGCGGCTTCCGCTGTCGAAAGGCGCTTCGGCTCCTTGCCGAAATAGGCGAAGCTCGCGGCGCGGACGCCCTCGAGATTGCCGCCGAAGGGAGCGAGCGTCAGGTACAGGTCGAGAATGCCTGATTTGTCGAAGCGGCGCTCGAGCTCGATCGCACGGATGAGCTGGCGCAGCTTGGCGGAGAGCGAGCGCTCCTCGCGCGGTTCCAGCAGGCGCGCGACCTGCATGGTCAGGGTCGAGCCGCCGGAGATCACGCGCCCGCTCATCAGCATCTGGCCGGCGGCGCGGACAAGCCCGAGCGGGTCGATGCCCCAGTGAGTGTCGAAGCGCTTGTCCTCATAGGCCTTGAGCATGGCGAGGTAGCGCGGGTCGACATCCGCGGTGGTGACGGGGAGCTTCCAGCGCCCGTCATCGGTCAGGAAGGGCCGCAGCAGCTTGCCCTCACGGTCGAGCACGACGGTCGAGCGATCCGAGGCGGCGGCGAGGTCGAGCGGCGGCAGGGAGGTGGCGTAGGCGAGGAGGGCGGCGGTGGCGGCTGTCGCTAGGAGGCCTAGAGCGGTGGCGGCGATCTTCAGTCTGCGGAGGCGCTGCGGCGCACGCCCTTCTCCCCTCGGGGGAGAAGGTGGCAGCGCGAAGCGCTGACGGATGAGGAAAGGAAGCAAGCGGTCGAGGTGATGGCGCAGTTGGTGGAAGCGCGGAAAGGTTTCACCTTCCCTCACCCCAGCCCTCTCCCCCGAGGGGAGAGGGGGCTCTGTCGCGGCCCGTCTTTCGTCCCGCGTGCCCATGGCCAGGTTACCGCGCCGACGAAATATCCACCGTTCCGAACGCGGTCCGTCCGAAACGATCTGGCCTGTACATGTCCTCGACCACGCCCGCCGGCGCGACATAGCGGCCGGGCGAGACGGCTCGGACGATATAGGCGATGGTGAAGGCGAGCTTCTGGCTGCTCGAGCCATCGCGATCGAAGGCCGCGACATAGCGGTCGTCGCGGGCTTCCGTGTGGACCGGCGTCACCTCCTGCTTCAGCCAGTCGAGCCCGGCAACGGAAGCGCCCTCGGTCAGGTTGGCGTTCTCGATCTCGAGCCCGGCGGGCACGGGATCGACCAGCAGCACCCGGCCATAGCGCAAACTGGGTTCGGTGACGTTCAGCGCCACGACATAGCGCTCGTTCTGGCGCAAACGCGCCGGATCGGCCTTCTCGCCCTTCATGGTGTAGATCACCCGCTCCAGGCCGAAGCCCTGGTTCAGGGCCGGCTCCGCGCCGGTTGGGATGCCCGAGACGGTGATCACGGCCTGCGCCGAGGCGGCGCCTGGATTGGCGACGGTCAACGGCTTGGCCTCCAGCGCTTCGGCGGAGATGGTGCGGTAGAGCGGCCCCTTGCGCTCGGCGCCGTCGACCGTGAGCGTCATACCCTCGGCGTCCTTGGCCAGCGCCTGGGCGGCGACGACCATCCACATCTGCTCCTGCGTCGAGGTGTAGCGCGCGCTGCCGCGTGCCGTGTCGACGATCGCGGCGGCGCGGGTGATGTCGGCGCGCTCGCCATTGGCTTCGGCGATCAAGGCGAGCACGCCCGCCCCGTCGCGCAGGCGCGTGCCGTAATCGGGCCGCGACAGGCCGTCGTCGCGCGCGTCCTGCAACAGGCCGAGCGCACTGGTGAAGGCGGCGCGACCACGGCCGCGATCGCCCAGCGCCGAGAGCGCGGCGCCGATCTGCCCGCGCGCCAATGGCGTCGCGAAATCGGCCAGCTTGTTGTCGGCGAGATAGCGCAGATCGCCCATCACCGGCCGGCCGTTGCGGGCAAGCACATAGAGCGCATAGGCGATGCCGGCCGCCTCCTCCTTGTTGATCTCGCTGGTGTTGACGACCTGGTTGCGCAGGCGGTCGAGAGCGAGGTTGAAGGCGATCTGCGGCACCTGGAACTGGCGCTCGCGCGCCCGCGTCAGGAAATCCGCGACGAAGGCGTCGAGCCAGAGATCCTCGCCGCCGACGCCCCAGAGCCCGAAGGAGCCGTTGGCGCCCTGGCGGGCGAGCACGCGCTCGATCGCGCCATTGACCCGCTCATCGGCATTGGCGTCGAGCGCGAGGTTCTCCAGCGTGGCGAGCTTGTTGACCGAGAGCAGCGGCAAGGCGCGGCTCACCGTCTGCTCGGTGCAGCCATAGGGGTAGCGGTCGAGCGCCTTCAGCAGCGCCGGCACGTCGAGCGAGGCGAGCGGCGAGACCGAGACGGAGACCTGCCCGGAATTGGGCACGAGATCGGCCATCAGGTCGGATGAGACCGTGATCGAACCGCCATTGCCGGGGATCGGCCGGACGATGCGCCGCGCGATCGTATTGGCGGAGGGCTGCACGCGCACGGCCAGGTTCTGCACCGTTCCGATGCCGCCGGGTCCGGTGATGCGGACATCGAATTCGGCGCGGCCGAGACCCGCCGCCGTGACCGGGATGGTGAGCTCGCTCTTGGCGCCGGCCGCGAGCTGGAGCGTTTTGCGCGTCGCTTCGGCGGCAACCAGCACGGGGCCCCTCACATCGAGATCGACGACATAGGGGCCGGCGGGGCCCTCGACATTGCTGATCGCGAGATGGAAGCGCGATTGGTCGCCGATGGCGAGGAAACGCGGCAGTGTCGCCTGCGCGACGACCTGGTCGCGGATGATGACGTCGGCGCTGGCCTGCCCGGTGCGTCCGGCCGACCAGGCGACCGCCATGACGCGGACCGAACCGTTGAAGGCCGGCAGGTCGAAATCGACCTTGGCCATGCCGTCGGCGCCGACCTTGACCACGCCGGAATAGCGCGCGAGCGGCTCCTGCGTCGGCTTCTCGCCGCCAAGCGCAGGCGCGCCGTCGCCGCCGGTGCGGATCGCGCCGCGCACGCCCTGCATGCCGTCGATCAGATAGCCGTAGAGATCGCGCAATTCATGGCCGATCTGGCGCTGGCCGAAGAAGAACTTGCTTGGATCAGGCGATTCGAAGCGCGTCAGGTTGAGGATGCCGATATCGACGGCCGCGACCGTGACGAAGGCGTCCTCGCCCGCCCGCGCGCCGGTGACCTTGACCGGCAGCGAGAGCGTCGTCAGCGGGCGCACCAGATTGGGCGCGCCGAGATCGATGGCGAGCGTGCGGTTCTCCTTGCCGATGGCGAACCAGGACAGGCCGATGGCGCGGCCGGGCAGGCGCTGGGCGGCGGTGTCCATCGGGCGGTGCGCGAGCACGACGAGATAGGCGCTCGCGCCCCATTCAGCCTTGACGGGGATGGAAGCCGTCGAGCCGCCGGCGGCGACATCGATGGTGCGGATCTCGTTGACGCGGTCGCTGATCACGGCGAGCGTCGCCTTGCCGGCGAAGCGCGGCGCCAGGCGCACCTGCATGGTCTCGCCATCGGCATAGGCGTTCTTGTCGAGCGCGACATCGAGGACATCGGGCGTATCGGCGGTCTTGTCGGCCTCGTAGCCGACGGTGAAGGACAGAGAGCTCTCGGTGGAATCGGGGCCGTCGGCTGCGACGTCCAAGCGATAATTGCCCCATTGCACCGGGGCCGAGATCGAGGCGGCGGCATCGGCCCTGACCGCGACCTCGCCATCGGCGACGCGACGGGTCTGCTTCACGCCCTCGAAATTCCAGCGCCCGTCCTGGAAGAACCACTGATAGTTGCGGGTGACCTTGGACAAGGTCCATTTCACGCCCGGCCGCGCGAGGCGGCGGCCGTCGCCATTGGCCATGATGACCTCGAAGCCGGCGGTCTGGCCGTTGCCGAGCTCGCCATCCTTGAACAGCGGCTTGATGCCGAGCGCGGCGCCCTTGGGCACGATTGGCAGCGTCACCGAGCGGGCAATGGCGCGCCCGCCGGGTTCGCCGACGCGGATGGTGAATTCGGCCTCGAGCGGTCGGTTGGTCTCGGGCTGGGCGACCGGGTTGGAGACCGTGACCTTGCCGGAAGCGTCGGTCGTGGTGCTTTCCTCGAAATCGGTCTGGACCGGCTGGAATTCCTCGTCGGTGAGGCCGACCTGATAGCCGGCGAAGCCGGGGATCGCGCTTTGGGCGGCGGCGCGGATCGTCATCGAGCCGTTGACGTCGAGCTCGGAGCCCGGCGCGCCATAGAGATAGCGCGCATTGACGTCGATCTCGGCCGGCTCGCCCGCCTGCAGCACCGGTGCCTTGGGCGTGAGCGTCAGTTCCAGGCGCTCGGGGACATAATCCTCGACCAGGAAGGAGGCCTCGCCGATCGCGGGGCCTTTCGGGTCGGCATAGGCCTGGACACGCCAGGTGCCGGTCTGTGCGCCCGACAGCAGGGGAATCGAATGGGCCCTGCCGCCGGCGCCCTGGTCCTCGACCTGGCGGCGGCGATACTCGACGCCGTCGGGGCGCTTGACCACGATGGTCAATGGCAGGCTGGTCACGGCCGCGCCCTTGGCGTCGCGCAGGAGGCTGGTCAGGTACACCGTCTCGCCGGAGCGGTAGACGCCGCGCTCGGTGTAGAGATAGGCATCGAGGCCTGAAGGCGCGACGCGGCCCTTGACGCCGCGATCGGAGAGATCGAACGCGGTCTGCTTCAGATCGAGGAAGCCGTAATCTTCGCCCAAGAGCACCGTGACGAGGCCCGGCGCATTGCCGCCCTGGCCCTTGCCCAGGCCGGCATCGAAGCGGGCATAGCCATTGGCGTCGGAACGCACCGTCCCCAGCACCTCGTTGTTGCGGGCGAGCAGCCTGAGTTCGGCATTGGCGACGGGCGAGGCGTCGGCGAGCGAGCGCACCAGCACATGCACGCCGTCAGGGCCCGAGAAGGAGGTCAGGCCGAGATCGGAGACGACGAACCATTGCGTCGCGCGCGTCGTGCCGTCGTCATAGTCGCTGTCGGAATCGGTCTGCGGCGCTGTCGCGTTGCCGCCGGCGGGCTTGGCGAACATCACATAGACGCCGGGCTGCAGGCGGCCGACCGCCTCGATCACGGGGAAGGCCGTGATCACGTCCTTGTTCAATTCGGTCTTCACCTCCATCGAGCCGGTCCAGACGCTCTGGCCCTTGTCGCTGGCGATCTGCTTCGAGGCGTAGGAGCCGAGCTGGCCAAGGAAATCGTCGGAATGCACCGAATTGATCAGGTTGCGGTCGCCGATCCGCATGACCTCGAGGTCGAGCCGGTTGGCATTGACGGAGACGACGGGGATGCCTTGCTGGCCGGTGCGCGGTAGCACGTAATTCTTGCCGGTGAAGCGCACCGAAGGCGTGCGGTCGCGGACATAGACCTCGTAATCGGCCGATTTCAGCAGCTTCTCGTCGGGGATCGCCGAAGGCACGCCCTGGCGGATGACGAAGGCGTAGCGCTCGCCATGTCGCAGTCCGTCGACGCAGATCTGGCGCTCCTCGGCCGAAACAGCGAAATCACCTTTTCCGCCGGAGACCGCGACATAAGGCGCGAAATCGACGCGGCCGCGCGCCAGCGGCTCGGAAAACTCGAAACAGGCGCGCGGCGAGGCGGCGTCGGCATCGACCTTGTTGGAGAGGATGCGGAAGCCGCGCTTCTCGCGAAGGCTCTCATAGGCGGTGCGCAAGCCGGCATTATCGGCGAGGTCGAGGCTCAGCCGATAGGTCGTCAGGGCCGGCCGCCAGAGCTCGTTCTTCTCGAAGATGCGGGCGAGCACGCCAAGCGATGCGGCCTCCTCGGGGCGCGAGCTGGCGCGCTGATAGGCGAGATAGGCGGCCGAGATCGCGCGCTCGCGCAACTCCCAGCGCTCGCGATAGTCGCGCGGCTCGATCGCGTTGGCCGCATTCGCCATCAAGCGCCATGCGGCGGCGTTGTTGGGCTCGGCGACGACGGCGGCATTGGCCTGGGGCAAGGCGGAGCGGGCATCGCCGCGGGCGAGTGCGGAGGCGCCGATCCGCAGGGCCTCTGTCGCCTGCCTGCCGCTGACCGAAACCTCGCGCTTCAAGCGCTCCTCCAGCCGCTGCCCGTCTGCGGCGAGGTCATTGCGAACGTAGGCCTTCTGGGCCAGGGCGGGCTGCGCGGCGAGCGCCAGACCGAAAAGCAACGCGAGACGGGCGAGCATGGTCATGGTCTTACGTCCTCTTCGGTCGAGCCTGCGCGCCAATCTCGGTGCGATCCGCGTCCGCCCGATGACAGCTTTGAGCCCGCGGGCAAGCTAGCATCAGCGCTTGCCGGCGCAATACGAAAGGTGTGGGCTGCCGGATGAGGCGGGCCCTCAACCTGATCTTGCGCTTGATCCTGTTTCGCTTCGTCATCGCAGTTGCGGGCGCGCGCGATCTGACGCTCAATGCGGCCTCTTGCAGGGGCGGAGGCACGCGATGGCGAATGCGATCAGAACCCGTTTCGGGCGGGCCGTGGGGTTGCGGCTGGCTCTGGCCGCCCCTGCTTTTGCGTTCTTGCCGTCGATGGTGCTGGCGCAGGCTCCCGCGCCGGCGTCCAATCCCCAGCTTGCCGCGGCGCAGGCGAGCTTCGAGGCGCTGCCCGAGGCCGAGCGCAAGGCGATCCAGACCGACCTGATCTGGGCCGGCCTGTTCAATGCGGCGGCGAGCGGCTCTTACGGCCCGCTGACCTTCCGCGCCATCAATGCGCTGAAGGCCGGGCGCGGCGAGCCCAATGGCGTGCTCTCGCCAGCCGAGCGCGTGGCGCTTGCACAAGCGGCCCGTGGCGCGCGCGAGGCGGCGGGGTTTCGCCTGATCGACGACGCGCGCACCGGCATGCGGATCGGCATTCCTGAAAAGGTCTTGCCCAAGCGCGAGGCGACGCCGACCGGCGGCAGCCGCTGGCAGAGCGCCGACGGCAAGATCACGCTCGACGCGACCACCAGTCCGCCGGGAGAAACGCTGGACTCGGTCTTCGAGAAGGCGACCCTGGTCAATCCCAACAATCCCGGCCGCAAGATCACCTACAAGCTGCTGCGCCCGGATTTCTTCGTGGTCACCGGCGAGACCGCCACGGGCAAGTTCTACCGCCGGCTGGCATCCGGGCCGCAAGGCCTGCGCGGCTTCTCGATCGGTTACGACAAGGCGCTCTCGGCCAGCGTCGACAAGCTGGTCATCGCCATCGCTGCAAGCTTCGAGCCCTTCCCGACTGGACCCGCGCCGGCGAGCCCGGCGAGTGCGATCGCCAGTGTCGCGGGCTCCTCGCTTTCCGCTGTTCGCCCGGCCGCCCCTCCGACCGAGCGCTATGGCGTCGGGCTGCTCGTATCTGACAAGGTCGTGGCGACAGCGGCTTCCGCGATCGAGGGCTGCCGCTCGCTGCGGGTCGGCGGGCGTCCGGCGCGGCTGCGCGGCAAGGATGATGCCAGTGGGCTCGCATTGCTCGATCTCGATGGCGGGCCGGCGCTGACCGCGCTCGGGGCCCGCCCCGAGGCGCTGGGCGAGCGCGAAAACCTCGTCCTGGTGGCGTTCGGCGATGATGCCGGCAAGCGTGCCGCCCTCGCCTTGCCGGGACAAGCCGTCCGGGTCGGGGCGACCGCTGCCGTATTCGCGCCGCTCCAGCCGGGCCAGGCCGGCAGCCCGGCCTTCGACCGGCAAGGCCGCCTGGCGGGGCTGGTCACGGCCAACCCTTCCGACAAGATCCTGATCGCCGGCGTCGCGCCGCAGCGGGCCTATGCGGTAGCGGATGCGGCGACGCTCCAGGCCGTGATCGCGAAGGCGGGGCTCTCGCTTCCCGCAGCGGCTGCCGGCGGCGAGCTCAGCACCGGCAGGATCGTCGAGAAGGTCGGCAAAGCGGTGTTGCCGGTGGTGTGCGGCCTTTGATGCGCGGGACCCTAAGGCCTCGGACTACCCGATCACGCCGTTGCCCTTGAGCGTGGCGATCCGCTCCGCGCTCAGGCCGAGATCGGCCAGCACCGCGTCCGTATCCTGGCCCAATCCGGGCGGGCGGTGGCGCAGGGGCACGCGCTCGCCGTCGAGGCGGTAGGGTGGGGCGAGCACGGCGGGCGTGTCGGCATTGCCGGCGTCGTCAGAGACCATGCCGGCCTGCGTTGCGCGCGGCGAACGCAGCGCCTGGTTCAGGCCCAGCACCTCGCCACAGGGAATGCCGTTGGCGGCGAGCCGCTGCAGCAGCAGCGCGCGCGGCCTCGCCCTCAGCTCCGCCTCGATCATCGGCAGCAGCTCCGGGCGGTTCTGGGTGCGCAGCAGGTTGGTGGCGAAGCGCCCATCCTCCGCCAGATCCGGCCGCTCGATCACGGTCCGGCAGAAGCGCTCATACTGGGCGTTGTTGCCGACGGTGATGACGAGCGGGCCGTCGGCGGCGTCGAAGACGCCATAGGGCACGATCGAGGGATGCGCATTGCCGTAGCGCGGCGGGTTCTCGCCCAATGCCAGTGCTTCCAGACCGTAATAGGAGGTGACCGAGAGGCCGCAATCGAACAGCGCCATCTCGATATGTCGGCCCTTGCCGGTGCGTCCACGCTGGATCAGTGCGGCGAGCACGGCCTGGGCCGAATATTGCCCGGTGAAGAGATCGACGATGGCGACGCCGAATTTCAGCGGCGGCTGGTCGTCATTGCCGTTCATCCCCATCAGCCCGGATTCGCCCTGGATGACGAGGTCGTAGCCGGGGCGCGAGGCTTCCGGCCCATCCGAGCCGTAGCCGGCGATCGAGCAGTAGATCAGGCCGGGGTTGAGCGTGCTCAGCGCCTCATAGCCGAGGCCGAGCTTGTCGGCGCCGCCGGTCTTGAAGTTCTGGATCAGCACGTCGCTCCTGGCGGCAAGGTCGCGGACGATCGCCAGCCCCTCGGGCTTGCCGACATCGACGCCGATCGAGCGCTTGTTGCGGTTGACGCTGTTGAAATAGCAGGTGTTGCGCTCGCCCAGCCGAAAGCCCCAGTCGCGCGTGTCGTCGCCGCGCAGGGGGTGCTCGACCTTGATCACCTCGGCGCCGAGATCGGCCAGCACCTGACCGCACCAGGGGCCGGCGAGGATGCGCGAGAGATCGAGCACGCGGATGCCGGAGAGAGGGAGGTCGAGAGTGGTCATCGGCATGTCACGCTGCTTGTTGGGGCTGCTCAGGCACGAGATAAGCCATCAGATCACGGTCCTCGTAACCGTCCTCGGTCATGATCGCGTTTCGCTGGCAGCCTTCAGGCGCGAAGCCCAGCCGCGCATAGAGGGCTATGGCGCGCCGGTTGGAGCTGCGAACGGTCAATTCTATGCGCTTGAGCCCGGATGCGGCAGCGCCTGCCATCGCCTGTTGCATCAGCAAGCGACCGAGCCCCAAACCGCGATATTGCGCGAGGATGCCGATGCCGAGCGTGCCGCAGTGGCGCCGGGTCGGTCTGCTGACGTCGCGGACGATGTCGCACCAGCCGACGATCATATCGTCTACGAGCCCGACAAGATGTGTGTTTCCCGTTGCAATATTGGCTTCGACAAAAACCGCGATGCGCTCGATCGGCGGAGCCTCTTCGAAGGCCAGGTAGCGCCGCTCACGCGCAACCTCATCGAGCACCTCCCGGAAACGCGGCACGTCAGCAGCGGTGATAGGACGGGCTGTCACAACCTGCCTCACGAACCCATTACTCCCTCCAGGCTTGCTGCGAGCGCGATCAGCCTTGGCCGGACCTCGTCCATCAGGAAATTCCGGTCGAGGATCACGGTCGGCGCACCGCAATTGATCGACATCGGCGGCAGGCCGCCGCCGGGGTGGAAGGCGACCGCGATGGCGCTCACCGTCGGCTGCCATTCGCCGAAGGAGCGGGCGCAGCCCCAGGTCGCGTAGTCTTCCAGCGCCCGGTCGATGCCCTCGCGCAGGCGCGGCCAGGCCGCGTCGTCGACCGAGTGGATATCCTCCATGATCGCGCGCCGCTCGGCTTCGCTGCAGACGGCGAGATAGGCGCGGCCCATGGCGCTGCGGGCGAGCGAGAGCCTGGAGCCGGTATCCATGTTGAGCGCGATCGCGGCCTCGCCGCGGCAGCATTCGATATAGCGCATGCTGAGCCGCTCGCGCACGCCGAGCCCCACCGTGGCATTGGCGAAACCTGCGAGGTCGCGCATGCCGACCCGCGCCAGGCGACGGACATCGAGCCCGGCGAGCGCATTGGCGCCGAGCGCGATCAGCGCCGTGCCGAGCCGGTAGCTGCCGGATTCCGGAACATGGTGGAGATAACCGAGCGTGGTCAGCGTATGGGTCAGGCGCGAGACGGTCGAGCGGGCGAGGCCGCAGCGCGCGGCGATCTCGGAATTGGCGAGTGCCGCCTCGCCGCGCCTGAAGCAGGCCAGCACCTCGAGACCGCGCGCCAGCGCCGTGACGAAATGGCGGTCCTCCTTGGGACCGGCGAGATCGTCGGTGTGCGCGTCAGCGTCGGAATGGGAGCTTGCTCGCAGGATCGCCTCCACCGGCTTCAGCGCTTCAGGAAGGCGGCGAAGGCGGCCTTGGCTTCGGCCGACAGCAGCCGCTCGCCGAAGAGCCGGCCTTCGGTGGCGATCGTCTCGGCGACATGGGCCGCGTTGCCGCGCTTCAGCAGCGATTTCGTCAGCGCAACCGATTCCGGCGGCAGGGCGGCGAGCGCCCTGGCCTTCTCCAGCGCCATGGCGAGTGCGCCCCCCTCCGCGGTCACGGCGTTGACCAGACCGGCCTCAGCGGCGGTTTCAGGTCCGAAAGCCTCGCCCAGCATCAAAAGTTCGGCGGCGCGCTTGCTGCCGGCGACCAAGGGCAGGAGATAGCTCGATGCGCCTTCGGGGCTCAGGCCCAGCGCGACGAAGGGCAGGCGGAAGCTCGCGCCCTTGGCCGCGTAGGCGAGGTCGCAATGCAGCAGCATGGTGGTGCCGATGCCGACGGCAAAACCCTCGACCGCGGCGACGATCGGTTTCTTCGCGGTCGAGATCGCGTTGAGGAAATCCATGGCGACGCGCGGGCCGCTGTCGCTGACCGCGGCGAAATCCTTGATGTCGTTGCCGCTGGTGAAGCAGCCGCCGGCCCCGGTCAGCACGATCGCGCGGATCTGCGGATCGGCTTCCGCCGCCCCGATCGCATCGATCAGCCCCTGATAGCTGGCGCGGTCGAGCGCGTTCTTGCGCTCGGGCCGGTTCATCGTGATCTGAACGATGCCGGGCAAGACAGTTTGACTCAGGACGGTTTGGCTCAGGATGGTTTCGGTCATGGTCTCATCCTCGGTCAGCGGCTGCAGAGAGCGGCTTTCGCCTGCTCATATTCGGTCTTGAGGCGTTCGATCACGGTGGCGGCGGAGGGGGCGTCGTCTATCAGTCCGACCCCCTGGCCCGAGCCCCAGATGTCGCGCCAGGCCTTGGCGGTTCCCGAGCCGAAGCTCATCTTGCTCTTGTCGGCATGCGGCAGATCGTCGGGGTCGAGCCCCTGGGCCGCGATCGAGGGCTTGAGATAGTTTCCGGGCACGCCGGTGAAGAAGGGCGTATAGACGATGTCGGCGGCGGCGGCCTCGACGATCATCTCCTTATAGCCCTGTGCCGCATTGCCTTCCTCGGTGGCGATGAAGCGGGTGCCGATATAGGCAAGATCGGCGCCCATCGCCTGGGTGGCGAGGATCGCCGAGCCGGTCGCGATCGCGCCCGAAAGGATGATCGGTCCGTCGAAGAAGCGCCTGACCTCGCCGACCAGCGCGAAGGGGCTGAGCGTCCCGGCGTGGCCGCCCGCGCCGGCGCAGACCAGGATCAAGCCGTCGACACCGGCTTCGAGCGCCTTCTGGGCATGGCGGATGGTGGTGACGTCGTGGAAGACGAGTCCGCCATAGGAATGGGCGGCCTCGACGACCTCATTGGGCGCACGCAGCGAAGTGATGATGATCGGCACTTCGTGGCGGACGCAGACTTCCATGTCATGCATCAGCCGGTCGTTCGAGGCATGGACGATCTGGTTGACCGCGAAGGGCGCGATCTTTCGCGCCGGGTCGGCCGCCTTGGCGGCGGCGAGCTCTGTCTTGACCCGGGTGATCCAGAGGTCGAGCTGCTCGGCCGGGCGGGCGTTCAGCGCCGGAAAGGAGCCGACGACGCCGTTCAGGCATTGTGCGATGACGAGCTCCGGCCCCGAGACGATGAACATCGGTGAGCCGATGACCGGGAGGCTGAGCGTGTCGGCGAGTGAGGCGGGCAGGGCCATTCTGGTCTCCGTCAGAAGCTCGCCGCGCCGGTTTCGCGGGCGAGGTAAAGATCGTGCAGGCGCTCCAGATCGACCTTGTCCGCCTTCTGGCTCATGAGCAGCTTACCCGAGCGCATGAGATGGACATGGTCGGCGACCGAGAGTGCGATATGCGTGTTCTGCTCGATCAGCGCGATGGTGACGCCTTCGCTCTTGAGCCGGCGGATGATCGAGAAGACCTCTTTGACGATGACGGGAGCGAGGCCGAGCGACGGCTCGTCGATCAGCAGGATTCGCGGCTCGCTCATCATGCCGCGCCCCATCGCCACCATCTGCGCCTCGCCGCCCGAGAGCGAGCCGGCGAGCTGGCGGTGGCGCTCCCTCAGACGCGGGAAGAGATCGTAGACGCGTTCGAGATTGCGGGCGCAGGCATTGCGACAGCGGCGCGGATAGGCGCCCAGCGACAGGTTCTCCTCGACGCTCATATCCTTGAAGACCATGCGGCCCTCGGGAACCATGACGAGGCCGGCCTCCAGCAGATCCCAGGTCCGGGCCTTGAGCGCGCGCCCGTCGAGCCTGATCTCGCCCTGATGCGGGATCAGCCCCATCAGGGCGCGAAACAGCGTCGTCTTGCCGGCGCCGTTGGGACCGACGATCGCGGTGAGCTCGCCCTGGGGAAAGCCGAGCGAGACGTCCCAGAGCACGTTGATGGCGCCGTAGCCGGCGCGCAATTGCCTGACCTCAAGCATCGGCGGCTCCCGTATAGCTCTCGACCACGGCGGGGTTGCGGAAGACCTCGGCCGGCGTGCCGTCGGCGATCATCTGGCCGAAATTCAGCACAACGGCGCGCGAGCACAATGTCGAGATCGTTTCGATGTCGTGCTCGACGATGACGATGGCGAGCTTGTAGCGCTCATGCAGCTCGCGCAGCTTGTCGACGAAGCGGCGCTTGGCGTTGCTTTCCAGCCCCGCCAGAACCTCGTCGAGCAGCAGGAGCTTCGGGTTGGTGGCGAGCGCCTTGGCGATTTCGAGGCGCTTCAATTCCTGCAGCGCGAGCTCGGTCGCGGCGTTGCGCTCGGCATGCTGGCCCAGCTCCATCACCTCGAGGATCTCGTCGACGCGGGCGGTGTCGGCTTTTCCGGCGCCAAAGACCTGCGCGACCGTGAGGTTCTCGCGCACGGTGAGGTGATGCATCGGCTGCGGGATCTGGAAGGTACGTCCGAGCCCGAGCCGGGCGCGGGCATGTAGTGGCAGCCGGCCGATCTCGCGCTCTGCGAACAGGATGCGTCCGGTCTTCGGCCGGACCAGCCCGGAGATGGTGTTGAACAGCGTGGTCTTGCCGGCGCCATTGGGGCCGACGAGGCCGAGGATCTCGCCGGCGCCCATGGCGAAGGAGACATCCTTCAATGCGGTCAACCCGCCGAAGCGGACAGTGACGTCCTCAAGCCGCAGCATGGGCGGCTCCCTTGGTTGCCTTGCGCTGGAACATTCCGAAGAGCCCGTTGGGCGCAATCAGGATCATGCCGGCAAGCAGGACGCCGAGCAGGATCTCGTGGCCCACCGGCAGCAGTTCCTTGGCGATGATCTGGTCGAACAGATAGATCAGCACCGCGCCTGCGACCGGCCCCAGGATGGTGCGGTAGCCGCCGAAGATCGCGGCGATGATCGGCAGGATGCTCCAGCTTGCCGAGAAGGCGTAATCCGGCTCGAGGAAGTTGATGATGTGAGCGTTCATCGCGCCGAACAGTCCGGTGATGAAGGCCGAGAGCAGCAGCATCCAGGCTTTCAGCAAGGTTGCGTTGACGCCGACGACGCGGGTCGCATCCTCGCTCTCGGCCATGGCGCGCAAGGCCGTGCCGACATGGCTGCGCTTCACCGCAAGATAGATCGCAGCGCAAAGCGCCACCAGGACCACGAGCAGGCCGTAGCTGCCGACGCGGCTCGACAGGTCGAGCCCCAGGACTGTCGGCAGGGGCGGGAAGCGCTGGAAGCCGGCCGAGCCGCCGGTGATCGAGGTCGCCTCCGTCGCCAGGATCTTGAAGATATGGGCGTAGGCCAGGATGGCGAGCGCGAAATAGGGGCCCGACAGCCGGAGCGCCGGCAGCATCACGATCGAGCAGAGTGCGGCTCCACAGGCGCCCGCCAGCAGTGCGAGCGGTACGGGCAGGCCGAACTTCGCCGAGAGGATCGCCGAGGTATAGGCGCCGACGCCGAAGAAGGCGGCGTGGCCGAAGGAGACCATGCCGCCGAGATTGCCGAGCAGCGCCCAGGCGAGTGCGACGCCGGCGACAATCAGGGCGGAGACCATCAGCCCCATGACGTAGGAATTGCCGCCGAAGGCGATGGGCACGGCGATCGCGACGGCGAGGATCAGGAGAGCGGGAAGGCTGCGCATCTTCGGGCTCCTCAACCGCGCCTGGCACGTGCGCCGAACAGGCCGTTGGGCATGAAGAAGAGCACGAGCAGGAAGAGCACCATGCCGACGAGCTCCTGCAATGCCGAGCTTGCCAATGTCACCGTCATCGCCTCGGTGACGCCCAGCAGCAGCGCCGCGCAGAACACGCCGGGAATCGAGCCGACGCCTGCCAGCACGGCGACGATGAAGGCCTTGATGGTGAGCCCGGGCCCGAGCGCCGGCTGCACGACGCTCATCGTATAGAGCGCCACGCCCGCCACGCTGGCGAGGATGCCTGCGACGATGAAGGCCGCGAGCTCGACGCGGCGCGGATCGATGCCCATCAGCTTGGCGGCGTCGCGGTTGGAGGAGACGGCGCGTACGGCGCGGCCATACCAGCTGTTCTTCAGCCACCACCACAGGCCCGCCATCACGGCAAGGCTGATGATGAAGGCGGTGATCTCGCCCTTCATCGCGTAGACCGGGCCGAAGGAGACGGCGTCCTGCAGGAAGGGCGATCCGGTCGAGCGCACATCGCTGGCGAAGACCAGGAGGATCGCGTTGGTCAGGATGATGCCGATGGCGAAGGTCAGGATCAGCGAATTCAATTCGCGGTGCTCGCGGATGCGCTCGATCAGCAGATAGATCACGACGCTGACGATGCCGGTGAGAGCGAAGGCGAGCGGGATCGCGGCGTAAGGGTTCCAGCCCGTCCGGCTCTCGATGACATAGGCCATATAGGCCGCGAGCAGCACGAGTTCGCCATGGGCGAGGTTGATGATCTTCATCGCGCCGAAGGTCAGCGCGATGCCGAGCGCCACCAGCGCATAGACCGAGCCGACAAGCAGGCCGGAGAAGAGGGATTGCTGGAGGAGTTCGAGCATGAAGCGATTGGGGGCCTGTCGTCTTTCAGTCGTCGGCTGTTCTCCTCAGCCCTCATCCTGAGGTGCGCTCCGCAGGAGCGCGTCTCGAAGGATGGTTCCAGTTCTCGCTGGAGCATCCTTCGAGACGCCGCTTCGCGGCTCCTCAGGATGAGGGCTGAGGGATGGCGAAACTCTCGTCACATCACCAGGGCACTGCGGGGTAGGCGAGCTTGCCGGTGGCGAATTCGGCCGGCGAGACCAGCGGGATCTTGCCGTCGCGGTGCTGGCCCATGCTGAGCGCGAAATTCGGGTTGTCGCCGACTTCGTTGAAGGTGATGCGGCCGAGCGGCGAGGGCCGGTTGGTCGTCTTCATCTCGGCGAGCAGGCCCCCGCTCTTCAGCGTGCCGGCATCGGCGGAGCGGGCAAGCGCCTCGCTGAGCACCATCGTCTCGACGAAGGCGAGCGTCGAGGCGTATTCGATCTCCTTGCCGAACATCTCCTTGTAGACGGCGGCGAATTTCCGGCCCTCCTCGTCCTTCACCTCGACGGGGAAGGGCAGGAAGGTGGTGCCGATGACGTTCTGCATCAGGTCGGGGAAATCGGAATACATCTTCGGCGTCGCCAGCGACCAGGCGCCGACGATGGCCTTCACCGGGGGCTTGAGGACCTTGGCGGCACGGATGATGCCGACATAGTCGTTCTCATAGGCCGACATGAAGATGATCTCGGACTTGTCCTGAAGCTTCACCTTGTTGATGATCGGCTTGAAGTCGGTGATGGCCGGGTCGAACGGATGCAGCGTGACCTTGTAGCCCTTCTTGGCGAGGCTCTCCTCGAGCCCTTTCGCCAGCAGCATCGGCGCTTCCTTGGTGGAGGCGATGATCGAGACGCCGTTGGGCTTCACCTCCTCGATCAGACCCTCGACGCCGCGCTGGTAGCCGGCATTGTTGTTGATCCGGAAGAAGTTCTTGTTGCCGCGCTGGACCAGCTCGTCGGAGACCGCGCCGCCGGTGATGTAGACCTTGCCGAGGCGGTTGGAGGTGTCGGAGGCGGGGCCGACGATGTTGGAGCCGTAGCCGCCGATGATCGCAGCCGCGCCGTCGGAAGAGAGCTTCTCGACAGCGGTGACGGCCTTGGCCGGCTGGCTCTCGTCATCGATGACCGTGACCTTGATTCTGTGCTTGCTCTGGCTCTCGTTGAAGACCCTGAGCGCGACCTGCATGCCCTCGTTGAAGGCCTGGCCCGAGCGGGCGAGCGAACCGGTCAGCGGCATATGCGCGCCGATGGTGATGTCCTCGGCACGGGCGCTGGCGGCAAAGGCGAGGGTCGCGGCGAGGCAGGCCGTTGCAAGACAATTCCTGCGGATCATGAATTCCTCCGAAGTGCTTCTTCACCGGGCCGTTTCGCGGCATGATGTGGCGTTGCCAATGGCATGGCACGGGGTTTTGGGAGCGGTCAAGCGGCGGGCATCAATTCCGCATTGCAGCATGATGTGGGCGCGACACCGGCTCGACTTCGTTCAGCCTCGAGCCGGCATCTTGACAAAGCGGCGGCTAGCCACTTCCTAGGGACCATAAATGCAGACTGTCGTTCTGCAATGCAGAACATAAATTTCGTCTAGAGGAAAACGCTCATGGAGTTGGTCCAGCTTGCCCTTCGCGGCAGGGTCGCGGTCGCGACGATCGCCAATCCGCCGGTCAACGCGCTGAGCGCAGGCGTTCGCGCCGGGCTCGCCGAGGCCGTCGCGAAGGCCGGCTCCGACCCCGCGGTGGACGCGATCGTGATCGCGGCCGCCGGCAAGGCCTTCATCGCAGGCGCCGATATCAGCGAGTTCGGCAAGCCGCCGGCGGCGCCGATCCTGCCCGATGTGCTCGAGGCGATCGAGACCAGCGCCAAGCCGGTGGTCGCGGCGATCCAGGGCGTGGCATTGGGCGGTGGCCTGGAGGTGGCTTTGGCCTGCCATGCCCGCGTGGCCTCGCCTGCGGCCAGGCTTGGCCTGCCCGAGATCAAGCTCGGCATCATCCCGGGCGCCGGCGGCACGCAGCGCCTGCCGCGCCTGATCGGTGCGGCGAAGGCGTTTCCGATGATGCTGAGCGGCGAGCCGGTCTCGGCCGACAAGGCGGCGGAGTACGGGCTCGTCGATATGGTCGCGCTCGGCGATGTCGTCGAGGCGGCGGCGGCCCTGGCGCTGGATCTCGCGAGCAAGGGCGCACCGCCCCGGACCGCCGACCGCATGGAGGCGTTGACCCCGGCCGATCGCGAGGCTTTCGAGGCGCTGGCAGCCGACGCGACCAAGAAATCCGGCGACATGCCCAATGCGATGGCGCTGATCGAGGCCGTGCGCGGCGTGTTCACGCTGCCCTTTGCCGAGGGCATGGCGGCCGAGCGGGCCCTGTTTCGCACGCTCGTCGCCGATGAGCGCTCCAAGGCGTTGCGCTATGCCTTCTTCGCCGAGCGCGAGGCGGCCAAGGTGCCAGGGATCGAGGCGAGCGTGAAGCCGCGCCCGATCGCGAAAGCGGCCGTGATCGGCGCTGGCACGATGGGCGGCGGCATCGCCATGTGCTTCGCCAATGCCGGCATTCCCGTGACCTTGATCGAGACCGAGCAGGGGCAGATCGACAATGGCATGAACCGGGTCGCGGCGATCTACGAGATGTCGGTGACGCGCGGCTCGCTGACGGCGGAGAAGCGCGACGAGCGCATGGCGCTGATCACCGGGGCGGTCGGGCTCGCGGCCGCTCATGACGCCGATATCGTGATCGAGGCGGCCTTCGAGGAGATGGGCGTCAAGAAGCAGATTTTCGGCGCGCTCGACGGCATCGCCAAGCCCGGTGCGATCCTCGCCAGCAACACCTCCTATCTCGACATCCCGACGATCGCGGCCGCGACCAAGCGGCCGCAGGATGTGATCGGGATGCATTTCTTCAGCCCGGCCAATGTCATGAAGCTCCTGGAGGTGGTGCGGCCCGCCGGTGTCGCCGATGATGTCGTGGCGACTGCGGTTGCGCTCGGGCGTACGCTCGGCAAGGTGCCGGTCGTGGTCGGCAACTGCTTTGGTTTCGTGGGCAACCGCATGCTGGCGCAGCGCACGCGGGCGGCCGAGCGTTTGCTGATCGCCGGAGCCTTGCCCCATGAGGTCGATGCCGCCGTGACCGCTTTCGGCTTCAAGATGGGGCCCTTCGCGATGTCGGATCTCGCCGGCAACGATATCGGCTGGCGCACGCGCAAATCACTGGGGAAGAAGGCTGCGGTCGCCGACGCGCTCTGCGAAGCCGGGCGCTTCGGCCAGAAGACCGGCAAGGGCTATTATCTCTACCCGGCAGGTGCGCGCGCGGGCCAGCGCGACCCCGAGGTCGAGGCTCTGATCGCGCGCGTCTCGGCCGAGAGGGGCGTGACGCGGCGTTCCTTCACGGCCGACGAGATCGTGGCGCGCTTGATGGACCCGATGGTCAATGAAGGCGCGCGCATCCTCGAAGAGGGCATAGCGGCGCGACCCGGCGACATCGATATCATCTGGCTCAACGGCTACAACTGGCCGGCCTGGCGCGGGGGGCCGATGCATTGGGCTGATACGGTCGGGCTCGACGTGATCGTCAAGCGGCTCGAAGCTCAGGCGGCCGAGAGCGGCGACGCGACGCTCGAACCGTCGCCGCTGCTGCGCAGGCTCGCCACCGAGGGCAAGGGTTTCTCGGAGCTGAAGGCGCAGGCCGCATGAGCGCGGCCGGGAATTCCGGCCCGCGGCCGGTCTGGCAGCAACGCTTTCCCAAAGCCTGCGACTGGGAGGCGAGCGTCGAGACCGGCATCGTGCCGGATCTGCTGGCTGCCGCCGTGGCGGCGCGCCCGGATGCGCCCGCGATCGAGTTCCGCGAGCGCCGGGCGCGCTTTGCCGAATTGGACGCGATGGTCGCGCAGCTGGCGGCCGGACTGATCGCTGACGGCGTCAAGCCCGGCGACCGCGTCGCGCTGCTCTTGCCCAACACGCTGTGGCACCCGGTCGCCTTCTTCGCCATCGCGCGCTGTGGGGCGAGCGTGGTGCATCTCTCGGCGCTCGATGCGCCGCGCGAACTGGAGCACAAGCTCAAGGTGACGAAGCCGGGCCGGTTGATCACGACCAATCTGCCGGGTTTCCTGCCGAACGCGCTGAAGCTGCTGGAGGCAGGCGCCGTGCCGCGCCTGCTCGTCGGCGAGGATGGCCGCTGGGGGCCGGGCGAGGCCGCGCCGCTGGCGATCCCGAACCAGGCGAGCGTCGCCCGGCTCGACGATCTCATGGACGCGGCTCCACCGGCGTCATGGCCTGTCGTCTCGCCCGATGACGTCATGCTGCTGCAGTTCACCGGCGGCACCACCGGCCTGCCCAAGGCGGCGATGCTGAGCCATGGCAATCTCGTCTCCGCGGTGAACATCTATCGGCTCTGGACCGATGGCGAGCCGCTGGAGCCCGGCGCGCAGAAGACGATCTGCGTGTTGCCGCTGTTCCACATCTACGCGCTGACGACGCTGCTGCTGCGCCATATCCGCGACGGCAACGAGATCCTGCTGCGCCAGCGCTTCGATGTGGAGACGCTGATCGCCGATATTTCGGTGAAGCGCGCCACGCTGTTCTCCGGCGTGCCGACGATGTGGTTCGCGCTGTTGAACCGCGAAGGGGTCGAAGCTGTCGACTTCTCCTCGCTGCGCTCCTGCGTCTCCGGCGGCGCGCCGCTGCCCTTCGACGTGCAGACGAAGCTCGAAGGCATTCTCGGCGTCCGGCTCAATAATGGCTGGGGCATGACCGAGACTGCGCCGGCCGGCTCGCGCGTACCCCGCGACGCCAAACCGCGCCCGGGGCTGATCGGCGTGCCCTTGCCGGGCATCACCATGAAGATCGTCTCGCTCGAGCCCGAGCGCGACGACTTTCCGCCTGGAGAGATCGGCGAGATCGCGATCAAGGGCCCCAATGTCTTCAAGGGCTATCTCGATGACGAGGCCGCGACGCAGGAGGCCTTCCACGAGGGCTGGTTCCTGACCGGCGATCTCGGCCGGATGGACGAGGACGGGCTGTTCGAGATCGTCGACCGCCGCAAGAACATGATCATTTCAAGCGGCTACAACGTCTATCCCGTCGCGATCGAGAGCGCGATCTACGAGCACCCGGCGGTGCAGGAGGTCGTCGTGATCGGCGTCGATGACGCCTATCGCGGCCAGGCCGCCAAGGCCTTCGTCAAGCTGAAGGCCGGCCATGCGCCGTTTTCGCTGGAAGAGCTCTCCGCCTTCCTGAAGGACCGGCTCGGGCGGCACGAAATGCCGCGCGCGCTCGAATTCCGCGAGAGCCTGCCGCGCAGCGCCGCCGGCAAGCTGCTGGCCAAAGTGCTGGTGGCCGAGGAAAAACAGAAACAGGCGGCCTCGGCCGCCACCGATTCCGTCGCATAGGACAAGCTCAGCCCATGACCGAAGCCGTCATCGTCTCCACTGCCCGCACCCCGATCGGCAAGGCCTATCGCGGCGCCTTCAACCAGCTCCGCGGCGCCGATATGGCCGCCCATGCGATCCGTCACGCACTCGCCCGCGCCAAGGTCGAGCCCGAGGCGATCGAGGAGGTGGTGCTGGGCTGCGGCTATCCGGAAGCCGCGACCGGCGGCAATGTCGCACGCCATGCGGCGCTCGTCGCCGGCATCCCGGTGCAGTCGGCCGGCGTCACGGTCAGCCGCTTCTGCGCCTCGGGTCTGGAGGCGATCGCCCATGCGGCGCGGCGCGTGATCCTGGACGGCGTGCCGGTCGCGGTCGGCGGCGGCGTCGAGTCGATCAGCCTCGTGCAGCCGGTGGTCAGGCGCGACCTGACCCAGAACGACTGGCTGATGGCCAACAAGCCGACGATCTACACCTCGATGATCGAGACCGCCGATAATGTCGCGCAGCGCTACGGCATCTCGCGGGAGCGCCAGGATGAATTCTCGCTGGAGAGCCAGCGCCGCACGGCCTCGGCCCAGCAGCGCCAGCTTTTCGACGACGAGATCGTGCCGATGAGCGCGGTCATGGCGGTGACCGACAAGGCGAGCGGCGAGGTGCGCCAGGAAGAGGTGACGCTGTCCAAGGACGAGGGCAACCGGCCCGATACGACGCTGGAAGGCCTGCTCAAGCTCAAGCCCGTGCGTGGCGAGGACCAGTTCGTCACCGCCGGCAATGCCAGCCAGCTCTCGGACGGGGCCTCGGCCAGCGTGGTGATGTCGGCCAAGGAGGCGGCGCGGCGCGGTCTTGCGCCGCTCGGCACCTTCCGCGGCTTTGCCTCGGCCGGCTGCGAGCCCGACGAGATGGGCATCGGTCCGGTCTTCGCCGTGCCGCGCCTGCTGGAGCGCAACGGCCTGACCGTCTCCGACATCGATCTCTGGGAGCTGAACGAGGCCTTCGCCTCGCAGTCGCTCTATTGCCGCGATGTGCTCGGCATCGATCCCGAGAAGGTCAACGTCAATGGCGGCGCGATCGCGATCGGCCATCCCTTCGGCATGAGCGGGGCGCGCCTCGTCGGCCATGCGCTGCTGGAGGGCCGCCGCCGCAAGGCGCGCTATGCCGTCGTCACCATGTGCGTCGCGGGCGGCATGGGCTGTGCCGGCCTGTTCGAAATCAATCAGGGCTGATGAGTTTGCGCTCGAACCACGCCGTCATCCTGGGCGAGCGAAGCTCGTCCCGGGATCCATCATGGGGCTCCGTCGAGTCCTATGATGGATTCCGGAGCTGCGCGGCTTCGCCGCTTGTCCTGGATGACGGGGTGTTTCTGAGCGCAGCGACAAGAGGAAACTGAGATGGACCTTCGCTTCACGCCTGAGGAGATCGCGTTCCGCGACGAGGTGCGGCAGTTCTTCCGTACCGAAGTTCCGGCCGAGATCCGCAAGAAGGTTTCCGAAGGCCGCGGCATGACGCGCGAGGATTACATCACCTCGCAGCGCGTGCTGAACGCCAAGGGCTGGGCCGTGCCGCATTGGCCCAGGGAATGGGGCGGGCAGGACTGGACGCCGATCCAGCGCTATATCTTCACCGAGGAGATGCTGCTGGCTGCCGTGCCGCTGCCGCTGCAGTTCAACTGCTACATGGTCGGCCCGGTGATCGCCGCTTTCGGCAATCAGGCGCAGAAGGAAAAGCATCTCGCCAAGATCGCCAATCTCGATGAGTGGTGGTGCCAGGGCTTCTCCGAACCCGGCGCGGGTTCCGACCTCGCCTCGCTCAAGACCAAGGCGGTGCGCGAGGGCGACCACTACATCGTCAACGGCCAGAAGACCTGGACGACGCTTGGCCAATATGCCGACTGGATCTTCTGCCTGGTGCGCACCGACCCTGCTGCCAAGAAGCAGGCGGGCATCTCCTTCATCCTGATCGACATGAAGACGCCGGGCATCACGGTCAGGCCCATCATCACGCTCGAGGGGCGCCACGAGGTCAACGAGGTCTTCTTCGACAATGTGAAGGTGCCGGTCGAGAACCTGGTCGGCGAGGAGAACAAGGGCTGGGATTACGCCAAGTTCCTGCTGGCGAACGAGCGCACCGGCATCGCCCGCATCGGTCTGTCCAAGGAACGGCTGGCGCGGATCAAGCGCCTGGCGAAGGAGATGCCGGCGGGCGAAGGCACGCTTTGGGACGACCGCGATTTCCGCGAGCGGGTGGCCGAGGTCGAGATCGAATTGAAGGCGCTGGAGATCACGCAGATGCGGGTCGTCGCGGCGCAAGGCAAGCGCGATCCCAACAAGCCCGACCCCGCCTCCTCGATCCTGAAGATCAAGGGCTCGCAGCTCCAGCAGGCGACGACGGAGCTTTTGCTCGAGGTGGCCGGGCCCTTCGCGCTGGCTGCTCCGGTGCGCTCGGGCGACCTGACCAATGACTGGCCGTTCGACTATGACTGGGCGGATGCGGCGGCGGCGAGCTATTTCAACAACCGCAAGGTCTCGATCTATGGCGGCTCGAACGAGATCCAGAAGAATATCATCGCGAAAGCGGTGCTCGGACTGTGAGACAGCTCGATAATTCTACCAGCGAGGCCGTCTGACGCGGCCTTCTGCGCTTCCGGTGCTCACGGACACATGTCCGCTCCGTTCCGGTTCTCGAAAACCACGCCAGCCGACTCACGCTGGCGAATTCTCAAGCTATCTCACGCGGGTGCGCCATGGATTTCGATCTCTCTTCCGAACAGACGCAGCTCAAGGACGGTGTCGAGCGGCTCGTGGCTGCGACCTATGGCTCGCTCGAACAGCGCAAGGCGCAAGGCACTGGGCCGCTCGGCTTCAGCGAGAAGAGCTGGGCGCAATTCGCCGAGATGGGACTGCTCGGCATCCCCTTCACGGAGGAGGAGGGCGGCTTCGGCGGCGGGCCGGTCGAGACGCTGGTGGTGATGGAGGCGCTGGGCAGGGGGCTGGCGCTGGAGCCTTATCTCGCGACCGTCGTGCTCGGCGGCGGCGCGGTCAGGTTGGGCGGCTCGGATGAGCTCAAGCAGCGCATCATTCCCGGCATCGTCGAGGGCAGCTCGAGGCTGGCGCTGGCCTTCACCGAGAAGCAGTCGCGCTACGACCTCAACGACGTCGCGACCACGACGCGCAAAGCGGGCGACGGCTTCGTTCTGGAAGGCGCCAAGAGCGTCGTCATCAATGGCGACAGCGCCCAGCATCTCGTCGTCAGTGCCCGGACATCAGGCAACCGGCGTGACCGCGAGGGCATCAGCCTGTTCCTGGTCGCGGCCGACGCGCCCGGCGTGAAGATCCATGGCTATGCGACGCAGGATGGCGGGCGCGCGGCCGAGATCGCGCTGTCGGGCGTTCAGGTCGGGGCCGCCGAATTGATCGGTCCGCTGGACCGGGGCCTGCCGATCCTGGAGCGCGTCTGCGAATTCGCCATCGCCGCGCTCGCGGCCGAGGCTGTCGGCATCATGGAAGCCCTGCATGGGCTGACGGTGGAGTATCTCAAGACGCGCCAGCAATTCGGCGCGCCGATCGGCAATTTCCAGGTGCTGCAACACCGTGCCGTCGATATGCTGATCGCACTGGAGCAGGCGCGCTCGATGGCGGCCTATGCGGCGATGATGGTGGAGCACGACGACGCCGCCGAGCGCGGCGCGGCGCTCTCGGCCGTCAAGGTGCAGATCAACCGCTCCTGCCGCATCGTCGGCCAGGAGGCGGTGCAGCTCCATGGCGGCATCGGCATGACGATGGAGTATCTCGGCGCGCATTACTTCAAGCGCCTGACCATGATCGAGAGCCTGTTCGGCGATACCGCGCATCATCTGCGCCGAGTTGACGTAGCGGGAGGGCTGGCGGCGGGCGGGTTGGCGGCATGAGTCCGGACGACAAGCTGCCGGCGGCGACGGCTTTCCTGCTCGCGCATTGGCGCGGGGGAACGAAATGCGCGGAGATGCCGGAGGTTCTGCGCCCGGCGGATCTGCGCGAAGCCTATGGCATGCAGGCGCTGCTGGAACAGAGCAGCGCGTCGCCGCTGTTCGGCTGGAAGATCGCCGCCACCAGCAAGGCAGGACAGGCGCATATCGGTGTTGGCGGACCGCTCGCTGGACGGATTCTTGCCGAGCGTGTGCTGGCGGATGGCGCGACCACCTCGCTCAGCGGCAACGCCATGCGCGTGGCTGAACTCGAATTCGCTTTCCGGATGGGTCGCGATCTGGCGCCGCGCGAGACGGTCTATTCGCAGGACGAGGTTTTGGCGGCGGTCGAGAGCCTTCACCCCGCGATCGAGCTGCCGGATTCGCGCTTCGTAGATTTCGCCGCGGCTGGCGGCGTCCAGCTCGTTGCCGATAATGGCTGCGCCCATGAATTCGTGCTTGGGGAAAGCACGGGAGCGGCGTGGCGTGGGCTTGATCTCGCGGCATTCCGGCCGGTCGCGCGCATGCCGGGCCGGCAGGATCAGGAAGGACTTGGCGCCAATGTGCTGGGCGATCCACGCATCGCGCTGACCTGGCTGGTCAACGAACTCTCCGCCCTTCGCGTGGTGCTGAAAGCAGGCGAGGTGGTGACGACGGGAACCTGCCTCGTGCCGATCGCGATTTCACCCGGAGACAGGCTCGACGCCGATTTCGGCGTGCTTGGGCGGGTTGCGGTGGCTTTCTCCTAACCGATCTTACCCCGGCGCTGTCATATCAGGGCCATTCGTGCTTGTTTCGCTGCATTGCGGCAGAAGCGGCATGGGAGGCCTCCGTGAGTTCAGGTCTGTTTGCCCTGCTCGACGATATCACTGGATTGGCGAATGTCGCGGCGGCTTCGCTCGACGATGCCGCCTCCCAGGCTGCCAAGGCCTCGGCCAAGGCGGCCGGCATCGTCATCGACGATGCGGCCGTGACGCCGCGCTATGCGGTCGGTTTCGCGGCCGATCGCGAATTGCCGATCATCTGGCGGATCGCACTCGGTTCGCTCAAGAACAAGCTCCTGATCCTGCTGCCCGCGGCGCTGGTGCTGACGCTCGTCGCGCCCTGGGCAATTCCGCCGCTGCTGATGATCGGCGGCGTCTATCTCTGCTATGAGGGCGCGGAAAAGCTGATCGAGCGCGTCCTGCCGCATGCCGGGCATGGCGAAGCGGCGGCGGATGGCGAACCGCTCGACCCCAAGGCGCTTGAGAACCAGAAGATCAGCGGCGCGATCAAGACCGATCTCATCCTCTCCGCCGAGATCATGGCGATCACGCTCGCCAGCGTCTCGGAAGCGTCGTTTGGGACGCAGGCGGTGGTGATGGCCGTAGTCGGCCTCGGCATGACCGCCTTCGTCTATGGCATCGTCGCGCTGATCGTGAAGGCGGACGATGTCGGCGTGGCGCTGGCGAAGCGGCGCCTTGCGCCCGTGCGCCTGCTGGGGCGCGGCCTCGTCGTCGGCATGCCGTATTTCCTCAACCTCCTCGGCGCGGTCGGCACGATCGCCATGCTCTGGGTCGGCGGAGGCATCATCGTTCACGGCTTTGCCGGCTATGGGCTGACTGGCCTCGAACACGTCATCCACGATCTCGCGACGGCCGGTGGCCGTGTCGTGACCATGTTCGCGGCTGCGGTCGAATGGCTGGTGACGGCGGGGCTTTCGGCGGTGTTTGGATTGCTGATCGGCGCGGTCGCGGTCCTTGCGACGCATTTTGGTGTCGCGCCGCTCCTGAAGAGCATCAGGAAGAGCACGCCGAAGGCTTCGCTCGATGGCCGGCCCGGCGCCTGAGCCTGCTCAGATCCCGTTGCATTCGGAGGGAACCGTCCGAATGCAACGGGATCGACTCTTAAAGTTTGAGAGCATTGCTCACGCGAAAACCGGTACCCACTTTTTCGCGCAATGCTCTAAGCGAGCCAGGTCGTGAAAGCCTCGACCGGTTCACGCTCCGGCACGAGGGCATTGGCGGGAGCGTCGGGATCGACCTTGCCGATGGCGATGCCGCAGACCACCACCTCGTTCTCGGGGATGGCAAGTTCGCGCCGCACCACCGGGTGGAAGCGAGCGAAGATCGCCTGCGGGCAGGAGTTCAGCCCATGCCCCTGTGCCGCGATCAGGATGTTCTGGACGAACATGCCGAGATCGAGCCAGGAGCCGATTTCGAGATCGCGGTCGATCGTCACCATCAGCGCGACCGGCGCGTCGAAGAAACGTAAGTTTGCCGCGGTCTGGCGCCGCATGCCCGCGACATCGCCCTTCTTGACGCCGAGCAGGCCGTAGAGATCCCAGCCGACCTTGCGGCGCCGCGAGAGATAGGGCTCGCGGAAGCTCTCGGGATAATAGCGATACTCCTCCGCCGCCGGCAGATCCGGCGAATCCAGCGCTGCGAGCAGGGCGGCCTCCAGCCGGGCGCGGCTGTCGGGGCCGATCACCCGAACCTTCCAGGGCTGCATGTTGGTGCCGCTCGGCGCCTGCGCCGCGACCGCCAGGATGCGCCGGACGAGTTTGGGCTCGACAGGATCGGGCAGGAAGGCGCGGACGGCGCGGCGGGAGGCAATGGCGCGTTCGACGGCTTCGGCGGCGTCGCTCATTCAAGGTCCTCCCGCTGCACTGCTTTCGTCATTGCGAGAAGCGACAGCGACGAAGCAATCCAAGGCTGGGCGAACCTTCCTGGAATGCTTCGGCTCACGCTCGCAATGTCGAATGTCACCCCGCCTTGCGCGCCTCGACGAAGGCCGCATGTTCGCTCACCAATTCGCCGGCAAGCGCCTTGGCGATCAGCGCGCGCGTCTCGGGAATGCCGTAGATCGCCACGAATGAGCCGAAGCGCGGGCCCTGATCCTCACCGAACAGCACCTGGTAGATCGCCTTCCACCAGTCGCCGCTGACGCCGGGCCGCTCGGGCGTCGCGCCCTTGGCGGTGAGGTTCTGGTAGCGCGGAACCGCGCGGGCGACGTCGAGCGCCGTGTCCTGGACCATTTCGGCGGTGGCGTCCGGCGGCAGGGCTGCGAGCGCAGCGTCGAGCGCGAGGAAGGCCGCGCGTTCGGTCTCGTCGGCGGCGCGGTAGCTCTTCGCCGGCTTCACGAAATCGCGGAAATAGGCGATCGCGTAGCCGACCAGCGCGTCGAGGCGCGGATGGGTGGCAGGCGAGATCGCAGGCGAATAGCGCTGCAGGAAGCCCCAGAGCACGCCCTTGTCCTCGGAATTCGCGACCGCGACGAGGTTCATCAGCAGGCCGAAGGTAATCTGCGTCCTGGTCGCGTTCTCGCCTTCGCCGGTGGCGATGATTTCCGGCTGGGGAGGCTCGCCATTGTGGATGTGCCAGACCGGGTTGCCGAGGCGATTTTTCCAGTCCTGGCGCTCATAGCCGCCGAGGAACTGCAGATATTCGTCGACCGCGCGCGGAATGACGTCGAAATGCAGCTTCTTGGCCTCGCGCGGACGCGAATACATGAACAGCGACAGGCTCTCGGGGCTGGCATAGGTCAGCCACTCGTCGATGGTCAGGCCGTTGCCCTTCGACTTCGAGATCTTCTGGCCCTGCTCGTCGAGGAAGAGCTCGTAGTTGAAGCCCTCGGGCGGGGTTGCATCGAGCGCGCGCGTGATCGCCGAGGAGACCTTGACCGAGTCGATCAGATCCTTGCCGGCCATCTCGTAATCGATGCCGAGCGCGGTCCAGCGCATCGCCCAATCCGGCTTCCATTGCAGCTTGACATGGCCGCCGGTGACGGGCGTCACGAAGCGCTCGCCCGTGGCCGGATCGGCCCAGGCGATGGTACCGGCAGCGACATCGACCTCGTCGATCGGCACCTGCATGACGACGCGGGTCCTGGGGTGGATCGGCAGGAAGGGCGAATAAGTCGCGGCGCGCTCCTCGCGCAATGTCGCCAGCATGATCTTCATCACCGCATCGTAGCGGGCGAGGATCTTCAGCAGCGTCGCGTCGAACTCGCCGGCCCTGTAGGCATCGGTCGAGGACTTGAACTCGTAATCGAAGCCGAACTGGTCGAGAAAGGCGCGCAGGCGGGCATTGTTGTGGCGCCCGAACGAGTCATGCGTGCCGAAGGGGTCGGGCACCTCGGTGAGCGGCTTGCCGAGATTGGCGGCGAGCAGCTCCTTGTTGGGCATATTGTCGGGCACCTTGCGCAGCCCGTCCATGTCGTCGGAGAAGGCGATCAGGCGCGTGGGAACGGAATCGCCCGTCAGCACGCGGAAGGCATGGCGCACCATCGAGGTGCGCGCGACCTCGCCGAAAGTGCCGATATGCGGCAGGCCCGACGGGCCGTAGCCAGTTTCGAACAGCACCTCTTTCTTGCCCGATTTCTCGATCCGCGCGACGAGCTTGCGTGCTTCCTCGAACGGCCAGGCGGCCGAACGCTGGGCGGCGTCAACAAGAGCGGGGTCGAAGGCGGGCATGATCAGGGCGGTCCTCTCCAGGAATTGGAAAAATGAGCCTCGGGCTTTGGCAGATCGCCAAGGGGGGCGTCAATGCATGTCGCTGGGACGGGGCATCCGCTGCGGCGGCTTGTCGATGCCCCGAGCGGGTATAGGCTAACACCTGCTTCGCCTGAAAGGACACCGCCTTGGATCGTGATCTCCTCGACAAGCTGACCGCATGGCGGCGCCATCTGCATGCGCATCCCGAGCTTTCGCTCCAGGAAAGCGCAACCAGCGCCTTCGTGCAGGCGAAGCTCACCGAGCTCGGCGTGCCATTCACCGCCGGTGTCGGCGGCAATGGCGTGGTGGCGACGCTGACGCGTGGAACCTCCGACCGCTCGGTCGGCCTGCGCGCCGATATGGATGCGCTGCCGATCAACGAGGCGAACGACCTGCCTTACAAATCGGGCACCGCGAATGTCATGCATGCCTGCGGCCATGACGGCCACACCGTCTCGTTGCTCGGCGCGGCCGCCCTGCTGGCGAAGGACGAAAGCTGGAGCGGCACGGTGCAGTTCCTGTTCCAGCCCTCGGAGGAGAACGGCCAGGGGGCGCGCGCAATGATCGCCGACGGCGTCTTCGAGCGCTTCCCGATGGAGCGCGTCTTCGGCCTGCACAACTGGCCAGGGCTGGAGGCGGGCGCGGTCGCGGTGCATCGCGGCCCGGTGATGGCCGAGCCCGGGCGCTTCAAGATCACGCTGCACGGGGTCGCCGGCCACGCCGCCAAGCCTGATCTGACGCGCGATCCCATCACCGCCATGGGCCATCTCATCGTGGCACTGCAGACCATCGTGGCGCGCAATGTCGATCCGATGGATTCGGCCGTGGTCTCGATCGGGCAGGTGCATGGCGGCCTGGCGTCGAACCAGATCCCGACCAGCGTCTGGATCGAGGGCACCTACCGCACCTTCAAGCCGGCGGTGCGCGACCGGGTCGTGCAGCGCCTGCGCGATATCTCCGCGAACATTGCCGCAACCTATGAGATGACGGCGGAGGCTACCTTCATCACTGGCGGGCTCGCGACCATCAACACGCCGCTGGAGGAGGAGATCGCCGCCACCGCCGGCAAGGCTGCCGGCCTGACCGTCCGGCGCGACATGCCGGCCAGCACGACGGGCGAGGACTTCACCTATTTCCTGCAGCACCGGCCCGGCGCCTATGTCTGGGTCGGCAACGGCCCGGCCAGGGATGGCGGCGAACTGCACAATGATCGCTACGACTTCAACGATGCCATCCTGCCGGCGACGGCCGGATGGCTGGCGGCGGTCGCGAAGCAGTCGCTGGAGGGCGAACTCTCCAACGCGCCGGTCAGTCGAACCTGACCAGGTTGTGGATCGGCAGCGGGCCGCCAGGGAAACTGGACAAGGTGCGCGCCGAGCGCGAGTTGGCCGGGTAGAGCCTGTCAAAACGGGCTCACCGGGAAGAACCGGAGATAGAGCCTCGCATAGGTGCCGTCGTCCCAGAGCGATTGCAGCGCGTAGTCGAGGCCGCGCTTCAGAGCGAGGTCGTCCTTGCGCGTGAGGAAGCCTACGCCCTCGCCGAAATAGCGGCTTTCCAGAAATGGGCTGCCGGTGAAAGCGAGTTCGGCGCCGCCGGTCCCGGCCAGCAGGAGCGAGAGCGCGATGCCGTCGGCGAAGACGAATTCGGCCTCGCCGCTGCGCAGCGCAGCGATCGCGCCGGCAAGCGTGCCGGTCTCGCGGCGCTGCACGAAGGGCAGGAGCCGCTCGAGGAAGGCCTGATGTGCGGTGCCGCCGACGACCGCGACGCGCTTGCCCTGAAGCGTGCGCGGATCGAGATCGGCCCGGGCGTTGCCGCGCGTGGTGACGAGGCGGGCGGTGCTGCGGAAATAGAGATGGCTGGCGGCGAAGCGGCTGCGCAGCTGCGGGGTGAGGTTGAGTGCCGCCGCCAGCACGTCGCCACGTCCCTCAGCCAGTGAATCGAGCAGGGTGTCGAAGCGGCGCGCCTGCACGGTGCAGGTCCAGCCGAGCTTTTCGCAGGCGGCGCGCGCGAGTTCGACCGAGAAGCCGGTCAGCGTGCCGTCGGCCGCGGAAAAATGCAGTGGCGGGTAGTCGTCGTCGGTGAGGAAGCGGACGATGCGGGGCGGACCGGGCTCGGGCCGATCGAGCCTGATGCGCTGATCCCAGAAGTTGGGCACGACGACGCGCGATTGCGCTACAGCCTGGCCTGCGACCAGGTTCGAAATGGCAAGAGCGAGGATGGCGAACAGGCGCATCATCGGCACATCTGGCGCGAGCTTGGCGGCGCGAGCAAGTCTCTTTCGGAGCAGCGGATGCTCGCACCGATGCACGCCGTCATCCTGGGCGAAGCGCAGCTTCGTCCCGGGACGCTGTGGTTCCGTGTGAACCTGTCAGCGCGCCAGCGCGGCCGCCGTCGCCCTGGCGCCATGCTCGAACAGTTTCGCAAGCTGAGCCTCGACCGCTTGGGTGAAGGCGGCTTCGCGTGGCAGTTCCGTGCCGAAGATGCTCTCGATCCCGAGCAGCGCCCCGCTCAGAGCCTTTGCGTCGCGGCCGGCCGAAGCGGCGCGCTTGGCGAACTCGGTGGAGAGCGGGTCGCGCACGTCGATCGCGCCGCCCTTTTCGTCGGTGCCGGTGACGTAGCGCATCCAGGCCGCGACGCCTAGCGCGAGATGGTCGATCGGCGCGCCGGCCTTCAGCCGGTCGCGGATCGTGCCGAGCAGGCGCTGCGGCAGCTTCTGCGAGCCGTCCATGGCGATCTGCCAGGTGCGGTGGCGGATCGCCGGATTCTGGAAGCGCGCGAGCAGGGCCGAGGCGTAATCGGCGAGCACGACGCCTTGCGGCGCCGGCACGGTCGGGATGACCTCGCTCCAGAGGCCCTGCAGGAAGCGGGCGAGGACAGCATCGCCGCTGGCTTGCGCTACCGTCTCATGCCCGGCGAGATAGCCGAGATAGGCCAGGCTCGAATGCGCGCCGTTGAGCATGCGCAGCTTCATGAATTCGAAGGGCGCGACCTCAGAGACTGGCTGCGCGCCGACCTCGCCCCAGTCCGGGCGGCCGATAGTGAAGACGTCTTCAATCGCCCATTGCCGGAAGGGCTCGCCGATAACGGGGGCGGCGTCGTGCAATCCGAGCAGGCTCTCGACCTCGGCGATGTCGGCTTCGGTGGTCGCAGGCACGATGCGGTCGACCATGGTCGAGGGGAAGGCACCGTTGGCCTCGATCCATCGGGCGAGCGCGTCATCGCGCAAGGCAGCGAAGTCACGGATGAGGCCGCGCAGCACCTTGCCGTTATGGGGGAGGTTGTCGCAGCTCATCGCGGTGAAGGGAGCAAGGCCTTCCTTCTTGCGGATCGCAAGCGCGGCGGTGATCAGGCCGATGGCCGAGCGCGGCGCATCGGGATGGTCGAGATCGTGCAGGATGTCGGGATGATCCTCCCGGAGCCGGCCGGTCGCGGGATCGTGGCAATAGCCCTTCTCGGTGATTGTCAGCGAGACGATGCGCGTTTCGGCGGAGGCCATGCGGGCAATAAGGGTAGCAGGATTCTCGGGCGCGACGAGCACGTCGAGGACGGAACCGATGACGCGCAGCTCCGGACCGGCAGCGGCGCGCTTCAGGAAGCTGTAGAGCCCGTCCTGCGGTTTCAGCCGGTCGCGCTGGTCGGGCCGCTGCAGGCTGGCTCCGATGATGCCCCAGTCGCCGAAAACCCGCTCGATCGCGTCTTCGGTATAGTCGGCAAGATGGGCGCGGGCGAAGGCGCCGAGACCCAGATGGACGATGCCGGGCTTGAGCTGCGAGCGATCATAGGCCGGGCGGCGAATGCTCGCGGACAGGCCGGCGAGGCTTGTGGTCGTCAGTCTCGTCAACGGAATACACCCGGCAGCCAGAGGGACACGGCCGGGACATAGGTCACCAGCATCAGCACGGCAATGCTTGCGCCGTAGAAGGGCCAGATCGTCTTCATCGACTGCCCGATCGAGATGCGCCCGATGGCGCAGGCGACGAACTGCACCGAGCCGACAGGCGGGGTGTTCAGGCCGATGCCGGCATTGAGGATCAGGATCACGCCGAAATGGACGGGGTCGACACCGAAGGCCTTGACCACGGGCAGGAAGATCGGCGTGCAGATGATGATCATCGGCGCCATGTCCATGAAGGTGCCGAGCACCAGCAGGATGAGGTTGATCATCAGCAGGACAACGATGGGATTATCGGAGATCGCCTTCATCGCGCCGATCGTCGCCTGCGGCACCTGCAGAAAGGCCATCAGCCAGCCGAAGGAGCCGGCCGTGCCGATCACGAGCAGCACCATTGCGGTGGTGCGCACGGCGCCCAGCGTCGCCTCGACGAAGCCGTTCCAGCTGAGCTGCCGGTAGACCAGGACGGTGACGAGGAGGGCGTAGACCACGGCCACGCAAGAGGACTCTGTCGCGGTGAAGACGCCCGAGCGCACGCCGCCGAAGATGATGCCGATCAGCAGGATGCCGGGCAGCGCCAGCACGACATAGCGGCCGACCGCCCTGAAGCCCGGAAAGGCCTCGGCGGGATAACCACGCCGGACCGCCACCGCCCAGGCCGTCACCATCAGCGTCAGGCACAGCATCAGACCTGGGATAACGCCGGCAGTGAAGAGGTCGGCGATGGACAGATTGCCGCCGGCCGAGAGCGCATAGATGATCATGTTGTGCGAGGGCGGGATCAGAAGCGCGATGATGGCGGCGTTGGCCGTGACGTTCACCGCATAGTCGGCGTCATAGCCGCGCTTGACCATTTGCGGGATCATCAGCCCGCCGATGGCGGAGGCGTCAGCCACTGCCGAGCCCGATATGCCCCCGAAAAGCGTGCAGGTGACGACGTTGACCTGGCCGAGGCCGCCGCGCAGATGGCCGACCATGCTGGAGGCCATCTGGACGAGCTTCTCGGCGATGCCGCCGCGGATCATCAGGTCGCCCGCGAAGATGAAGAACGGGATCGCCATCATGGCGAAGGCGCCCATTCCCGAGCTCATCTGCTGGAAAACCACCACCGGCGGCAGGCCCATATAGACCACCGTGGCGAGCGAGGCGATGCCGAGACTGAAGGCAACCGGAGTGCCGACGAGCAGGAAGAGGCTGAAGACGCCGAACAGGATCCAGAGTTCCACGGGTCACTCCTGCGCGGCGGCGAAATGGGAAAAGCCGATCGAAGCGCGACGCTCGCCGGTCAGGAACAGCATCAGTTTCTCAAAGGAAAAGATCGCGATCAGCGCCCCGCCGGCCGCGATCGGGACATAGTCCCAGCCGCGCGAGATGCCGATGATCGGCATGCGGTCGCTCCAGGTGCCGGCGGCGAGCTGCCAGCCATAGCCGAGCATGGCCAGCCCGAAGAGCAGCACGGTGACCTCGGTCAGGATGATCAGCGCCTTGCGCAGCAATGGCGGCGACATGGCAAGGCCGACCTCAAAACCGAGATGGTCGCTCTCGCGCACGCCGACGGCCGAGCCGAGCAGGATGAACCAGGCCATGAGGAAGAGCGAGCCGGCCTCGACCCAGATCGGCGTGTCGTTCAACACGTAGCGGCCGAAGACACCCCAGGCGACCATGACGGTCATCAGGACGAGCCCGGCGCCCGCGAGCAGGAGCGCGGCGATGCAGAGCTTGGCTCCCAGGCGCGTCAGGATTTGTGTGAAGGCGTGCATCGGGGCTCCGGGCGTCTGTTTCGCGGGCAGGCTGGATCGTCATGGCGGGCGAATCGAAGCAATCCGGGAGGATTCACGCGACGGCTCCTGGACCGCTTCGTCGCTTCGGCTCCCCGCAATGATGGGTTTTGCGTCCGATCCGGAGATCGGACGCAGGGCCTCACTTCACCGCCTGGATCGCCGCGACCATGTCCTTCAGCTTCGCGTCGGTGACGAATTTGTCGTAGACCGGCTTCATCGCGTCGATGAAGGGCTGCTTCTCCAGCGTGTTCACCTGGGCGCCGCCAGCTTTCACCTTGGCTTCCGATTCCTTCTCGCGCGCATCCCAGAGCTCGCGCATCTTGAGGACGGAGTCCTTGGCGGCGACGCGGATCAGCTTCTGGTCCTCGGGCGAGAACTTGGCGAAGCTGCGCTTCGACATCACCAGAACCTCGGGCGAGAGCGAGTGTTCGGTGATGGAGTAGAATTTCGAGACCTCGAAATGCCGCGTCGATTCATAAGACGGCCAGTTGTTCTCGGCTCCGTCGATGACGCCGGTCTGGAGCGCCGAATAGACTTCGCCGAAGGGCATCGGAGTGGCGTTGGCGCCGAGCGCCGAGACCAGGGCGACGAACATGTCCGACTGCTGGACGCGGATCTTCATGCCCTTCATGTCGGCGGGCGTCTTGATGGCGCGCTTGGAGTTGTAGAAGGAGCGCGAGCCGGAGTCGTAGAAAGCGAGCCCGATCAGGTCGTGCTTGTCGAATTCGGAGAGCAGATTGTCGCCGATCGGTCCGTCCATGACCTTCCGCATGTGGTCGACGGAGCGGAAGATGAAGGGCAGGGATGGCACATTGGTCGCCGGGATCAGATTGTTGAACGGCGCCATGTTGATGCGGTTCATGTCGATCACGCCGAAGCGGGTCTGGTCGATCGTGTCCTTCTCCTGACCGAGCTGGGCGGAATGGAAGACGTTGATCTTGATGCGGCCGTTGCTGCGCTGATCGAGCAACTGGCCCATATACTTGACCGCTTCGATCGTCGGGTAACCGTCGGGGTGGATGTCGGTCGAGCGCAGGGTGACGTTCTGGGCGCTTGCAGCGCCGGTGACGGCGGCGAACATGGCCGCGCCGGCCAAGGCCGCGAAGGTGCGTTTGGTCAACATTGTCGATTTCCTCTCCCATTGTCGTACGCCGGTTTTCCCCGGTCGTTCTTGCCCGTGATGGGCGGCCAGCCGGCCCCTGCCGGTCAGGCGAAGATCAAAGAAACTCCTCTCGCATCGGCGTGAAGGAATCGACGAGTTGCCCGGCCTCGACCGCGACGACGCCATGGACGAGATCGGCCGGCACGAAGAAAGTGTCGCCTGCGATCAGGCGCTCGGTCCGGCCGTCGATGGTGACGTCGAAGACGCCGCTCTCGACATAGGACGCCTGCCGGTGTGGGTGGCTGTGCGCCTTGCCGACCGCGCCGGCGTCAAAAGCGACGCGTACGACCATCAGATCGGGGCCATAGGCCATGATCTTGCGCTTCACGCCGGGTTCGGTCGGCTCCCAGGCCAGGGCGGCGTCGTGCTGGAAGAAGGAATTGAGACGGTTCGTCATCGCGCCAGCCAGCCTCCGTCGACGGGAAGGATCGCGCCATGCATGTAGGTCGCTGCATCGCTCGCCAGGAACACCGCCGCACCGCCGATGTCCGAGGGCTGGCCCCAGCGCGCGGCGGGAATGCGGGCGAGGATCGCGGTGCTGCGCTCCGGGTCGGCGCGCAGAGCCTGGGTGTTGTTGGTTTCGATATAGCCGGGTGCGATCGCGTTGACGTTGATGCCTTTGGCCGCCCATTCGCAGGCGAGCAGTTTGGTCAGCCCGGCAAGCCCGCTCTTGCTCGCGGTGTAGGAGGCGACGCGGATGCCGCCCTGGAAGGAGAGCAGCGAGGCGATGTTGACGATGCGGGCGCCGCGACCGGCGGCAAGAGCCGCCTTGGCGAAGGCCTGGCTGAGGAAGAACGCCGCCTTGAGATTGAGGTTCATCACCTCGTCCCAGTCGGCTTCGCTGAACTCGAGCGCATCCGAGCGGCGGATGATGCCGGCATTGTTGACCAGGATGTCGAGCGGGCCGGCAGCAGCCACTGCGCCTGCGATTGCCTCGGCTGCGACGCCGGGCTGCTGCAGATCGAGTTGAAGCGGTACGGCGTTTGCGCCCGCCGCCTCGATCAGCCCCAGCGTCTCGCCCATATCCGAGCGCCCTGCCGCGACGATCGTCGCTCCCGCCTCAGCCAGCGCCAGCGCGATGCCCTGGCCGATGCCGGTATTGGCGCCGGTGACCAGCGCGGTACGGCCTTCGAGCGAGAAGGGCGAGCGGCGGGCCATCAGCGCAGCATCTCCACCGGGGCCGGATCCATGTCAGTGAACTCGACATTGTCGCCGGCCATGGCCCAGACGAAGGCGTAGTTCGAGGTGCCGCAGCCGCAATGGATCGACCAGTTCGGTGAAATCACCGCCTGTTCATTGGCGACCAGGAGGTGGCGGGTCTCCTGCGGCTCGCCCATGAAATGGAAGACGCGGTGGGCGGGGTCGAGGTTGAAGTAGAGATAGGCCTCCATGCGCCTCGTATGGGTGTGGCAAGGCATGGAGTTCCAGACCGAGCCCGGCTCGAGCGCCGTCATGCCCATCACCAGCTGGTTGGTGCCGGTGGTGTTGGGCATGATGTATTGCCGGATGGTGCGCTTGTTCGATGTCTCGGCCGAGCCGAGATGGATGGTGTTGGCGTCGCTCTTCCGGATCAATTGATGCGGCGCCTCACGATGCGCCGGCGCGCTGGTCAGGTAGAATTTCGCCGGGTTGGCGGCGTCCGCGCTGGCGAAGGAGACCTCCTTCGCGCCGAGCCCGACATAGAGCGCGTCGAGATTGGGGATGTCGAAGCGCTGGCCGTCGACGGTGACGCTGCCGGCGCCGCCGAGATTGATCACGCCGAGTTCGCGCCGCGCCAGGAAGAACGGCGTGCCCGTCGGCGCGAAGGGCTCGAGCGTCAGCGGCTTTGCCGCAGGCGTCGCGCCGCCGACGATCATGCGGTCGTAATGGCTGTAGGTCAGCGTGACCTCGCCGGGCACGAAGATGCGCTCGATCAGGAAGTCGTCGCGCAGGGCTTGCGTCTCATAGCGCTTCACGTCGCGCGGATGGGCCGCCTGGCGTTCGTCGATCGTCTTCGTCGCGGAGGTCACAGCTTGTAGGCCTCCTTGGCCAGGCGGTAGGCGAGGTCATGGGCGACTTCGGCAGCCTCGTCCTCGTCGAGCCGGTGTTCGGCGACGAGCTTGGCGAGATAGGTGCAGTCGCAGCGGCGGGCGACGTCGTGGCGCGCCGGGATCGAGAGATAGGCGCGGGTGTCGTCGTTGAAGCCGACGGTGTTGTAGAAGCCGGCGGTCTCGGTGGTCAGCTCGCGGAAGCGCAGCATCGCCTCTGGTGCATCGAGGAACCACCAGCCAGGTCCGAGCTTCAGCGCCGGGTAATGCCCGGCGAGCGGCGCGAGCTCGCGCGAATAGCTGGTCTCGTCGAGCGTGAAGGCGATGACGGTGAGGTTGGGCTCGTTGCCGACAGCGTCGAGCAGCGGTTTCAGCGCCGTGACATAGTCGGTCTGGCGCGGAATGTCGGCGCCCATGTCGCGGCCGAACGCCGCGAACAGGCTGGCGTTGTGGTTGCGGAAGGAGCCGGGGTGGATCTGCAGGACAAGCCCGTCATCGAGGCTCATCTTGGCCATCTCGGTCAGCATCTGGCCGCGGAAGAGGTCGGCATCCTCGGCCGAGGCCTTGCCCTTGGCAACCTTGGCGAAGAGCTTCTCGGCTTCGGCCTGCGAGAGGTTGGCGGTGCGCGCCGTGGCATGGCCGTGGTCCGAGGAGGTCGCGCCGCGCTCCTTGAAATAGGCCCGGCGCTTGCGATGGGCCTCGAGATAGCCGGTCCAGGCGAAGACGTCCTCGCCGGTCAATTCGCCGAGGCTGGCGAGGTTCTCGGCAAAGCCCTCGAATTCGGGATCGACGACGCTGTCGGGCCTGTAGGCGGTGACGACCTTGCCGCCCCAGCCGGAGGCGCGGATCATGTCGTGCCATTTCAGATCGTCGAGCGCGCCTTCGGTGGTCGAGATCGCCTCGATGTTGAAGCGCTCGAACAGGGCGCGCGGCCTGAATTCCGGCTGGTCGAGCTTCCCGGCGATGATGTCGTAGATCGCGTCGGCATTGGCGGGAGTAAGCCGCTCGTTGACGCCGAAGATGCTGGAAACGGCGTGCTCGAACCACAGCCGCGTCGGCGTGCCGCGGAACAAGTGCCAGTGGCTGGCGAAGAGCTTCCAGACGGCGCGCGGATCGCTCTTGGCCGGCTTGCCGCCCTTGCGGGCGATGCCGAGCTGCTCCAGCCGGACGCCTTGCGAATAGAGCATGCGGAAGATGTAATGGTCCGGCTTGACGAAGAGAGTCGCGGGATCGGGAAAGGCCTTGTTCTCGGCGAACCAGCGTGGATCGGTATGGCCATGCGGCGAGATGATCGGCAGATCGCGAATGCCCGCATAGAGCCGCCGCGCGATGCCGCGCGTCACCGGATCGGCAGGAAAGAGGCGATCATCGTTCAACAACATCAAGCAGGACTCCAGCACGCACCGGCCAGGACAAGCCGAGCAGCGTCGGATAAATATACTAATATACTAGCGTGTCAAACCGCATCATGTTATCGCGATTGAATGCCGCGCCAAGATTGCCGCGGCTCTGTGCAAAGGGGAGTTTCGCCGGGCGTGGATGAGACGAGGGCGATGTCGGAGATAGCGAGTGCGCCGGCGGCGGTGGTCGATGCCACGCGCCGCGAGCGCCGGCCGATGCGCGGCACCGGGACATCCTCCGGCCGCTCGACGGCGGCCTCGCTGGTGCAGGATGAGATGCGGCGCGCCATTCTCGCCATGCAGATCGTGCCGGGCGCGGCTCTCGTCGAGAAGGAGCTGACGGCCCGTTTCGGCATCAGCCGCACGCCGGTGCGCGAGGCGCTGATCAAGCTGAAGGAGGAGGGGCTGGTCGAGGTCTTTCCCCAGGCCGGCACCTTCGTGGCGCGGATCCCGATCGAGGCGATTCCGGAAGCCGTGTTCATCCGGCAGGCACTTGAATGCGCCACCGTCGACCTTGTCGCCGGCATCGCGACTCCGGAGATCGTGGCGCGGCTCGATGCGGTGATCGCGCGCCAGCATGAGGCCTTCGACGAGGGTGACCAGGAGCGCTTCCACCTGTTCGACGAGGCTTTCCACGAGACCATCGCGATCTGCGCCGGCTATCCCGGCATCTGGAAGCTGGCGCATGCTGCCAAGAGCCAGATCGACCGCTGCCGGCGCATGACGCTGCCAGTGCCGGGCCGGATGGAGATGGTGATCCGCGAGCATCTCTCGATCGTCGATGCGGTACGGCGGAAGGACGGCCCGGCGGCACAGGCGGCCATGCGTAAGCATCTCGGCACATTGCTGCCGGACCTCGTCCATCTGCGTGCGACGCATCCCGACTATTTCGTCTGACCGCCCTGCGCGGCGCGGAGCTTGCTAGAGGCGGGGATGACGCGCGACGCTAGAGCCGGATGATTTCAAATGGGCTCACGAAGTGATCCCATCTGAAATCTGAATCCGTCTCTCATCTAAAAGTGAGAGCAGGATCAATGCGAAAAACCGGTTCCCACTTTTTCGCATCCTGCTCTTGCGTCGCCTGTCGAAGCCAAATCCAGGACGAGGACTCCCCCGATGACCAACCCCGCCGATCTGAGCGCGGCCGATCTGCTCGATGCCTATCGCGCCAAGACGCTCTCTCCCGTCGAAGTGACGGAGGCCGTGATCGCCCGGATCGATGCGTATGAGCCCAAACTTAGGGCGCTCTATGCCTATGATCCGACTTCGGCCCTTGCCGCCGCCAGGGCTTCCGAGGCGCGCTGGTTCAAGGGCGAGGCGCTGCCGCTCGACGGCGTGCCGGGTACGATCAAGGAGAACATTGCGACCAGGGGCGTGCCGATGCCGATCGGGACGGCGGCGCGCGATCTCGTGCCGGCGACAGAGGACGCACCGGTCGCGGCCCGGCTGAACGAGGCGGGCTTCATCACGCTCGCCAAGACGACCATGCCCGATTACGGCATGCTCTCTTCCGGACTCTCCAGCTTTCACGAACTCGCCCGCAATCCCTGGAACCTGGCGATGAACCCCGGCGGCTCCTCGGCTGGCGCGGGAGCAGCGGGGGCCGCAGGTTACGGCCCCCTGCATGTCGGCACGGACATCGGCGGTTCGATCAGGCTGCCGGCCGGCTGGTGCGGGCTCGTCGGCCTGAAGCCCAGTTTTGGGCGGGTGCCGATCGATCCGAGCTATTACGGCCGCGTCGCCGGCCCGATGACGCGCACGGTGACCGACACGGCGCTGATGATGCGGGAATTGTCCAAGCCCGATGCGCGCGACGGCATGAGTTTGCCACCGCAAGAGATCGACTGGCTGTCGCTCGATATCGATTTGAAGGGTCTGCGGATCGGCCTGCAGCTCGACCCCGGCATCGGCATCGAAGTCGAGCCGGAGACGAAGGCCGCGATCGAGGCGGCGGGCAAGGCCTTCGAGGCTGCAGGCGCGATCGTGACCTCCGCTCCGGCCTTCATGACGCGCACCATGCTCGACGGGCTCGACGATTTCTGGAGCCAGCGCGCCTGGGCCGATATCGGCGCGCTGACGCCGGAGAAGCAGGCCAAGGTGCTGCCCTATATCTTCCAATGGGCGGAACGCGGAAAGGCGCTCTCGGGCGAACGCGTTTATCGCGGCATGAGCCAGATGCTGGCGATCAAGGACGCGGCGCTGAAGCAGAGCGCGCCGTTCGATTTCGTGCTGTCGCCGGTTTCGCCGGTGCCGAGCTATCCCGCCGAACTCGCCTCGCCGATCCATGATCCGGATCGGCCCTTCGAGCATATCTGCTTCACGCTGCCCGCCAACATGTCCGACCAGCCTTCGATTTCGGTGCATGCCGCAATGACCAAGGGCGGTTTGCCGATCGGCTTGCAGATTACCGGGCGGCGCTTCGACGATCTCGGCGTGCTGCGGATGGCGAAGGCCTGGGAGGAGATGCGCGCGCCGATGCCGGCCTGGCCGTCGTTTTCCTAAGGTTTTCCCTGCGGAAACATACCGTCATCCTGGGCGACCGCAGGTCGACCCGGGATCCATCGGAGGGCGCTGAACTCTACGATGGATCCCGGCGCTCCGCTTCGCTACGGCCAGGATGACGGCGGCGGTTCTCGAACTCGATCGTCAGGCGGAGGCCATTGCCGCCACCCTGCCTGCGATCTCGCCCAGCGCGACGGCGGTCAGCAGGCCGTTGCCGGAGAGGTAGCCAGAGGCCTGCGCGCCGGAGACGCCGACCGCCGCGCCGCCGCAGGCGTGGAGATTGGGGAAGGCCCAGCCGTTCTTATCCAGGACGCGGGCGGCATCATCGACGCGCAGCCCACCCTGGGTATGGAATAGTGCGCCAGTGACGCGAACCGCATGGAATGGCGCTGCCAGGGGCGGCACATTTGAGAAGTCGCGGCCGAAGCGATCCTGTCTCTCGCCACGCTTCAGCGCCGCGACCTCGATTGCAGTGGCCGCGAGTGCGGCTTCCGGCAGGCCAGTCTTTGCTGCGAGGCCTTCGATCGAATCTGCACTGACGATTGCGCCCTGCGCCTCGGCGTTCTGGAAATCCTCGAACTGACGGGCGATGCCGGCGATGCGGGCATCGAAGATCGTCCAGGCCTTGCCTTCGGGTTGGCGCAGGACGGTGGCGGCCTGTTCGGAATAGCCCTGGCTCTCGTCGGAAAAGCGCTCACCCAGGGCGTTGACCTGAAAACCGCCCTCCATGATCGTCGCCCAGCTGATCAGGATGCCATGCGGCTGGGCGACCGAGCCATGGCCCTGATGGCCCGACATATCGACAAGCTCCGCGCCGAGCTGCTCGCCCCAGAGCACGGCGTCGCCTTCATTGCCGGAATGGCCGAACCAGAGTGCGTCAGCCATTCGCGGGATGTGGCGCGCCACCAGAGCGCGGTTGCCGCCATAACCGTTGCAGGCGAGCACGAGCGCCTTGCAGCCGATCCTCTCCTCGCCGCCATCGGGGCGCGTGCCGGCAATGCCCGCGATTAGGCCGTCCACGGCCCGGAACAGGGTGGTGGCGCGAAACCCGGTCAGGATCGGGATCTCCTGGGCCTCCACGGCCTCGCGCAAACGGTCGACCAGCTCCGAGCCGGTGCGCTTGGGCAGGCCGTGCATGCGCCTGGCGGAATGGCCGGGATAGGAGAAGTTGGTGATGACGTCGAACGGCAGGCCATGACGGTCGGCGAGCCATTCGAGCACCGGGCCGATGCGCTCGACCAAATGCTCGACCATGGCGGGATCGGGCTCGTGATGCGCCTTTTCGAGGATGTCCTGGGCGAACAGAGCCGGGCTGTCCTCGATACCGGCCTGCCGCTGGAAGCGCGTGCCCGCGGCCGGGATGAGCCCGGCCGAAAGCGCAGTCGAGCCCGAGGGCACTGCGTCGCGCTCGACGATGACGACCTCGGCACCGGCCTCCTTCGCGGCGAGCGCGGCGACGAGCCCAGCTGCCCCCGCGCCGATGATCAGGACATCGGCCTCCGCCTCGAAGGCGATGCCGTCGACTGGGCGGACAGCGTTCATGGCGCGGCGATCTCCGCCATCACGCCGGCGATCGTGGCGATACGGGCGACGGGCTTGAGCGCTGCGATGGCCTCTGCATGCATGGCCTCGGTCGGGGCGGCGCAGCCATCTTCCAGCACAGTCACGTCGATGTCGCGGACATGGGCGTCGCGCACGGTGGATGCGACGCCGCCATTGGTGACGATGCCGCAGACGATCAGGTGCTCGATGGCGAGCTTGCGCAACAGCCATTCCAGCCTGGTCTGGTAGAAGGCGGAATAGGCGATCTTCTCAACCGCGATATCGATGGGCTGCAGGGTGTCCACCACCTGGTGGCCCCAGCCGCCGGGCAGGAAATCGCCCTTGCGCAGGAAGGGCCGCATCTGCAGCAGATGCGGCGAGATCAGCGGCTCGCCGCCGCGCCCCGGCACCAGGGTGAACTGGGTGGCGGCGACGAGCCCGCCCTTGGCGCGGATGAGCTCGGCCAGCGGCTTGAGCCTGACCGGCAGCGCCTGTGCCTGCGGGGAGGCGGCCTTGCCGCGCGCATAGGCGCCGTCGGGATGGATGAAGTCGTTCTGCAGATCGACGATCAGCAAGGCGGTGTGGGCGATCGAGGCGATGGAAGCCGCCATGGCTCAGCTCCTGAGGATCACGAGGTTGCCCAGCGCATCGACCTCCGCCGTCAGGCCGGGATCGAGCAGGATCGTGGCGTCGGATTGCTCCAGCATCGCCGGCCCCTCGATCCTGGCGCCGGCCGGCAGATCGAGCCGCGACCAGATCGCCGTCTCGCGCCACTGGCCCTCGAGATAGACCTGGCGGCTGCCACGCCGCGCTGCTTCCAATGTTGCCCCAGTGGCAGGTGCCAGCGCCGTCAGGTCGAAGGCCGGGCGGCGGCCGATCGCGGCCGTGCGCAGCGTGACGATGCGAACGGGAATGCCCGGCAGCAGCCTGCTGAAGGCAGCGCCATAGGCCTTGTCGAAGGCCTCGCGGATGATGGCGCCGGTCACACCGGTGCGCCCCTCAGAGAGCGTCACCGGCAAGGGTACCGCGACCGTGTGGGTCTGCCCGAGATAATGCATGTCGAGCTCGTAGAGCACGTCGATGCGCTCGACGCTTAAACCGGCATCGCTGACGATCGCATGGGCTTCTGCGCCCGCCTCGACCATGCGGGCGTCGAGCGCGGAGGCATCGAGACCGTCGAGCATCAAATTCACCGTCTGCACGCCGTCATGGCGAATATCGGCGATGACGCAGCCGAGTGCCGAGGTGACGCCCGGAAAGCGTGGCACCAGCGCACCACGCAGGCCGACCTCCTTGATCAGCGCGCCTGCATGGAGCGCGCCGCCGCCGCCGAAGGGCATGGCCAGGAATTTTGCCGGATCATGGCCGCGCTCGATCGAGACCAGCCGGATCGCGCCGGCCATGCGGGCATTGGCGATCTTCACGATCGCTTCCGCCGCCGTCATCACGTCGAGGCCGAGCGGCTCGGCGATCTTGAGGCGGATCGCCTCGCGCGCCGCCGCGACATCCAGGCTCTGCAAGGTGCCGAGCGGCTTCGAGCCGTCGATGCGGCCGAGCACGAGATTGGCGTCGGTCAGGGTCGGGCGGTCATTGCCCCCGCCATAGCAGACCGGGCCGGGGCGCGAGCCGGCACTTTCCGGCCCCACTTCGAGCAGGCCGCCGGCATCGACGCGGGCGATCGAGCCGCCGCCGGCGCCGATGGTGGTGATCTCGATCATCGGCGTGCGGATCACCATGCCGAAATCGATCGTGCTCTGGGCGGCGAGTGCGGCCTCTCCGCCCGCGATCAGCGAGACGTCGAAGGAGGTGCCGCCGAGATCGCCGGTGATGACATCGGGGAAGCCGGCGGCGCGCGCGATCGCGGCGGCGGCGATGACGCCCGCCGCCGGGCCCGAGAGCGCGGTACGGACGGGGAGCTTGCGGGCGGTCGTGGTCGACATCACGCCGCCATTGCTCTGGACAATGTGGAAGCGGCCGGTGAAGCCGTCCCCCGCTAGTGCAGCCTCCAGCCGGCCGAGATAGGAGCCGACCAAAGGCTGCAATGTGGCATTGAGCGCGGTCGTCGAGGCGCGCTCGAATTCGCGGATCTCGGGCAGGATCGCGCTGGAGCAGGCGAGGTGCTCGTTCGGCCAGACCGCACGGGCCGCCTCCAGCGCAGCGCGTTCATTGGCGGGGTTGGCGTAGGCGTTGATGAAGATGATCGCCAGCGCCTCGCAGCCTTGCGCGGCAAGGGTGCGGGCAGCCTCGCGCACGGCGTCGAGATCGACAGCCGTGCGGATCGTGCCGTCGGCAAGCGTCCGCTCGGGCACCTCCAGCCGGTTCTCGCGGCTGGCGGCGGGTGTGAAATCGCCCCACAGCCCCCAGGTCTGGCGGCGGTCGCGGCGGCGCATTTCCAGTACATCGCGGAAGCCCGGCGTGGTGATAACGCCGACCTTGGCGCCCTTGCGCTCGAGCAAGGCGTTGGTGCCGACGGTGGTGCCATGGACGATCGAGGCGAGGCTGGAGACGGGGCCGAAGGTGGTGAGGCCGGCGATGAAGCCCTTGGCCTCGTCGCCACGCTGCGACGGCACTTTCGCGACGCGGAAGCGCTTTTCCGCCTCGTCGAACCAGAACAGATCGGTGAAGGTGCCGCCGACATCGACGCCGACGACGGCTTTGGGGGAGGGGGAGTTCATCGTCCGGCCTCCAAATCCAGGCCATACTGTGCTTGCGCGGCCTCCGCACTCACATATCCGTTGGCCACATCGCGCCGCACCGCGGCCGCATCGCGCTCCCTTGGCTCGCCATAGCCGCCGCCGCCGGGGCTTTCGAGCCGGACGCGCTGGCCCTTGGCGATGTGGATGTCGGTGATCTTGGTGACGAGCGGCGGCGATCTCGGGCCGTCCGGGCCGTCATAGATGAAGCGGTTCATCGCGGCCGGGCCGCCCCCGGCGACGCCGAAGGGCGGGAATTTGCCGCGCTCGCCGAGCAGGAAGACGTCGGCGCCCGACTGCGCCAGCGCCTCGATCTCGTAGATCGCGCCGCAGCCGCCGCGATGACGGCCGGCTCCGCCGGAATCGGGCCTGAGCGCCCATTGCGTGAACATCACGGGATAGGCGGCCTCCAAGATTTCGGCCGGCGGGATCGTCGCGGTCGAGATCGGATTGTTGCCGTGGTTGAGGCCGTCGCCTTCGGGATTGCCGCCCAAGCCGCCGCCGAAGAAGGAGAACATCACGAAGCGCGAGCCGTCGTCGCGGTGGCCCGCCAGCGAGAGCGCGTTGATCGTGGCATAGGGCGAGCCGTTGGAGCGCTCGGGCGCGATCTGGGCGAAGACGCCGAAGACGGTGTCGATGACGCGCAGGATCGTCTCGGTATAGCCGCCGACGGGCTTGGGCGCCTTGACGCCGAGCAGCGTCGTGTCGGGGATGATGAAGCTGATCGGCTTGAGGACGCCGGCATTGGCCGGGACATGCGGGAAGATGTGCTTCAGCGCGACATAGCAGCAGGCGACCGCGGTGGAATAGGCGATGTTGAGCGGGCCCTGGCAGGGCGGGGCGGAGCGCGAGAAATCGAGCGTCATCGCGTCGCCCGCGATCGTCAGGTCGAGCGCGATCCTGAGCGGGGTGTCAGTGATGCCGTCATTGTCGAGGAAATCGTCGAAGGAATAGCGGCCATCCGGGAGGGCTGCGATTTCGGCGCGCATCAGCGCCTCGGCGCGGGCGCTGAAGGCGTCGAGCGCGGCATCGACTGTCGGCACGCCATAGTCCGCCAGCAGCGCATCGAGGCGCTGCTCGCCGAGATCGAGCGCGTTCAACTGGCCGTTGAGATCGCCCCAGTTCGATTGCGGCAGGCGCGAATTGGCATTCAGGATCTCGACGATGTCGTGCTGGAACTCGCCCTTGCGCACGAGCTTCACCGGCGGGATGCGGAAGCCCTCCTGAAAGCTTTCCGTCGCCTTCGCGTTGAAATTGCCGGGCACATTGCCGCCGACATCGAGCCAGTGGCCGACCGAGGCCAGCCAGCAGAACAATTTGCCGTCGCGGAAGATCGGCCGCACCAGGCGCATGTCGTTGAGATGCGTGCCGCCCTCATAGGGATCGTTGAAGAGCCAGGTGTCGCCGGGGTCGTTGGCGGCGCCGGCCTCGACCCGGTCGATCACGGCCTTCACCGCGAAGGCCATGGCGCCGACGAAGATCGGCAGGCCGGACGTGCCCTGCACCAGGGTCGCGCCGGTTGTGGCGTGGTAGAGGCCGTGGCAGGCGTCATGCGCCTCGGCGATGATCGGGTTGAAGGCGGAGCGGTAGAGCGTCGCGTCCATCTCGTTGGCGATCTGCTCCAGCCGGCCCTTCAGCACGGCGAGCGTGACGGGATCGAGCGTCATCGTCATGCCCGCTTGCTCTTTTCTGCCGCCGCGATGATCTGCTCGGCTTCATAGCTCCGGCCGGCTGCGATCATCTGCGGCGTGCCGATCACGGCGTTGAGCTGGTCGAAATCGAACATCTGGTTGCGGAAGGCGTCGGTCGAGCCGTCGCGCTTCAGCGTGCCGTAGAAATCCTGGGCGGCGCGGGCGAGCGCCCGGACGATGCCGCCGGGGAAGATGACGAGCGAGAAACCGAGCGCCTCCAACTCCTTTGCCGATTTGATCGGCGTGCGCCCGCCCTCGACCATATTGGCCATCAGCGGAGCCAGGCCCTTCAGCTCGGCGGTGACGCGGCCCAGCTCGTCGGCGGAACCCGGCGCCTCCACGAAGAGCATGTCCGCGCCGGCCTGGGCGTAGAGATGGGCGCGTTCGAGCGCGGCTTCGAAGCCCTCCACCGCGATGGCGTCGGTGCGGGCGATGATCAGTGTTTCCTGCGAGGCGCGGGCATCGGCGGCGGCCTTGATCTTGCCGACCATCTCGGCGGCCGGGATCACGCTCTTGTCGGCGAGATGGCCGCAGCGCTTGGGAAAGCTCTGGTCCTCGATCTGCAGGGCGTTGGCGCCGGCGCGCTCGAACAGGCGCATGGTGCGCTGCATGTTGAGCGCATTGCCATAGCCGGTATCGGCATCGACGATCAGCGGCGTCGCGATGCGGTCTCGGATCATGGTGATGGTGTCGGCGACCTCTGCCATCGAGACCAGCCCGATATCGGGCCGGCCGAGGCGGGTATAGGCGATCGAGGCGCCGGAGACGTAGAGGGCCTCGAAGCCGGCTGCCTCAGCCAGCGAAGCGGTCAGTGCGTCATAGACGCCCGGCGCCAGCACGATCTCCGCCTGAGCGAAGCGTGCCTTCAGGGAGAGGGTCATGATTGGTGTCCGTTCAGGGTAGCGGGCGCGGCGGCGAGCAGGGCGTTCAGCGCGTCGAGTGTTCCGGCCTGCGGCAGGGCGTCGGTTTGGGCGAGGATCGCGGCGGCATGAGCCTCTCCCCAGACCGGGCCGGCGAGATCGAAGAATTTCTCGCGGATCTCGGCTTCGCTATAGGGATCCTCGGTGTCGCCGCGATTGGTCAGCGCTTCCGCTTCCAGCACGCGGCCATCGGCCAGGGTGATCGTGACCTTGGCCGGGCGCAGCGCCGGCAGTTTGGCTGTCGCGGCCTCGTCCTCGCGGACGAAAACGCGGCGCGCGAGGTCGCGGGTGACGGGTTCGAGCCGCGCCGGCTCGCGGAAGGCTTCGACGGTCGCCGCGCCGTGGACGATCGTGGTCGCGATCGAGAAGGGCAGCGAGAACTTCGCCGCCAGCATGTTGTGCGGCTCCTGGCCGGCCAGCTGCGCCGCCCAGATATAGGTGCCGACATCGATGCGGTCGATCTGCTCCGGGGCGATCCGGCCGCCCTCGCCGGCCACGATCCGGCTGAGCGCATCGAGCGCGCCGTGATTATAGCGGCAGCAGGCATGGCGCTTGAAATAATTGCGTGCGATTTCCCAGCGCTGCCCCAGCGCCTCGACCATGACGTCAGGCTGCCAATGATCGGCGATAACCGAGCCATAGACGGTGCCCAACCCGTCGGCCTCGCCGGTGAAGCCCGAGGCGACCAGGCCGTCGACCATCAGGCCGATCTGGTTGGAGAAGCCCGCGAATGTGTTGCGGACCGTGCCCCCCTCCAGCATCGTCCGGCGGCTGGTGGTGAGGCCGAGCGAGGAGGCGACGTTGATCGTCTCGATCATCGCCTTGGCGTCGCGCCTGTGCAGCCAGGCGATGGCGACGGCAGCGCCGACCGTGCCCCAGGTGCCGTGCGGATGCATGGTGATGCGCAGTTTCGAGGCGATGCCGATGCGGGCACCGATCTCATAGCCGAGCGCGATGGCGGTGATCACATCCTTGCCGCTCGCCTTGGCCTGGACAGCAGCTGCGAGCACGGCCGGCACGACATGGATGCCGGGATGGCCGCGGGCGAACTGGTTGCCCTCGTCGAGCTCCAGCATGGTGCCCGCCGTGCCGTTGAGAAAAGCGGCGAGGCTCGGCGTCGCCTTGCGGCCGCTGCCGATGACGGCGGCGCCCAAGGCGTCGTCGGAGGGGGCGAGCCGGTTGGAGAGCGCGATCGTCTCCGGCTCCTGTGCGCCGGCGGCGATGGCGGCGACCGAGTCGGCAAGGACCTGAACGGTGCGTGAAACGACCTCGGGCGGCAGATGCTCGAAGCGCAGATCGGCGCAGAAGGTGGCGAGCTCGCTGAGCCAGCCCGGCGTGGCGGGGCGCTGCATCACGGGTTCGGCGCGGGGCTCGGCGCTGACGGCGGCGTTTGCGTTCATGACGGCCTCACAATCCGAGATAGGCGTGTTTCAGGGCCGGGTCGGCGGCGATCCGGCTGGAGGGGCCGGCAACGACGATGCGGCCGTTTTCGAGCACATAGGCGCGAGCAGCGAGTTCGAGCGACTGCACGACGTTCTGCTCGACCAGCAGTACGGCCAGGCCCTCGCCGGCGATGCGGGCGATCAGCGCAAACATCTCCTCGACCAGGAGCGGGGAGAGGCCGAGCGACGGCTCATCCAGGATCAGGAGCTTGGGCTCGCCCATCAGCCCGCGCCCGATGGCAAGCATCTGCTGCTCGCCGCCCGAGAGCGTACCGGCGGCTTGCGTTGCGCGTTCGCGCAGGCGCGGAAAGAGCTGGAACATGCGCTCCAGATTGGCCTCGCGCGCCGGTTTGCCACGCCGGTAGCTGCCGAGCACGAGATTGTCGCGCACGCTCATATTGGGAAAGATCCGGCGCCCCTCCGGCACATGGATCAGCCCGGCGGCGACGATGGCCGAAGCCTTGAGGCCGGCGATCTCCTGGCCCAGGAAGCGGATCGTGCCGGAGCGCGGCTTTATCAGGCCGGACAAGGCCCGGTTCAGCGTCGTCTTGCCGACGCCGTTGGCGCCGAGCACCGCGACGATCTCGCCTGGTTTTACCTCCAGGCCGATGCCGCGCAGGACATCTGCGCCGCCATAGCCGGCGATCAGGTTCTCGACCTCAAGCATGGTTTTCTCCCATGCCCGCCGACCTCTGCAGCCGCTTGGCCGCGCCCTGGCCGAGATAGGCCTCGATCACCGCGGGATCGCCGGCGATCTCGCTCGGCGTTCCCTGCGCGATGATGCGGCCCTGGGCCAGCACATGGATGTCCTCGCACAGGCTCATCACGGCTTGCATGACATGCTCGACCATCAGGATCGTGACGCCCTGGTCGCGGATCTGGCGGATGACCGGGATCATGTCGCGGATTTCCGAGGGGTTGAGCCCGGCGAGCACCTCGTCGAGCAGCAGAAGCTTGGGCTCGGTCGCCAGGGCGCGCGCCAGTTCGAGCCGCTTGCGGCCGGAGACCGTGAGCGAGGAGGCAGGCTGATCGAGCATGGCGCCGAGGCCGACGAGGCTTGCGACCTCGCGCGCCCGGCCTTGCGCCTCGGCGCGCGCCGGATGGCGCAGATAGGCGCCGACGGCGATGTTCTCGACGACGCTGAGGCCGGCGAAGGGCTGGACGATCTGGAAGGTGCGGGCGATGCCGGCCTGGGCCCGCAGATGCGCGGGCTCAGCCGTGATGTCCTGGCCGGCAAAGAGGATGCGGCCTTCGCTGGCCTTCTCGAAGCCGGCGATGACGGCGAACAAAGTGGTCTTGCCGGCGCCGTTGGGGCCGATTAACCCCGTGATCGAGCCGGCATTGACCTTGAGGCTTGCAGCATTGACCGCGATGAGCCCGCCGAAGCGCTTGGTGATGGTCTCGACGGCGAGCATCAGGCAGCTCCTTCCGTCCTGGCGCCGGTGGTTTTGGCGTCTGTCGTCGTGGATGCGGTCGTGTTGGGCGTGACCTTGCCGCGGCCCAACCGCTGCAACAGCCCCATCATGCCGTCGGGGGCGAAGGCGATCGCGGCGACGAGCAGCGCGCCATAGATCACGAGATCGATGCCGGGGATGCCGCCGGCGAAGAGCTTCGTCAGTTCGCCCAGGCCATGCAGCGTCACCGCGCCGACGATCGGTCCAAGCGGCGTGCCGATGCCGCCGATGATCGGGGCGATCAGCGCCTCGATCGAGATCCAGGAGCCATAGGCGATGTTGGCGTCGAGATAGAGGTAATATTGCACATAAAGCGCGCCGGCCGCGCCGGTGATGCCGGCCGAGAGCGTGATCGCCTTGAGCTTCACGGCAAGCGTGTCGACGCCGAGTGCGCGCGCCGCGTCCTCGTTTTCGCGCACGGCGGCAAACCAGGCGCCGAGGCGCGAGCGGGTGATTGCCGTCGTCAGCAGCAAGGTGAAGCCGACGAGCGCAAGCGCGATCCAGACGAAGGCGGCGCGGCTGGCGAACTGGAAATTCTCGGGCCGGATATCGAGCTTGATCAGCGTGCCGGCCGCCCCGCCGGTGAAGGCCGAGGCATTGGCGAGGATGCGGAAGACCTCGGCGAAGGCGAGCGTCACCAGGGCGAAATAGGAGCCGCGCAGCCCCGAGCGGAAGCTGAGATAACCGATGATCCAGCCGACCAGCGCCGCGAATGCGATGGCGGCGGTGAAGGCTGCCCAGGCGTTGACGCCATAGCGCGCCTGCAGCAGTGCGGCCGCATAGGCGCCGCTGCCGAAGAAGGCGGCGTGGCCGAAGGAGAACTGGCCGCAGAGCCCGCCGAGCAGATTCCAGCCCTGGGCCGCCAGCGCGATGATCAGCGTGAAGACGATGAAGTTCAGCACCGTGTTGGCGGTGACGAAGACCGGGATCAGCGCCGCCAGCAGGAGTAGGACGAGCGCGGGGGCAAAGGCGCGCGAAGGGCTCATGCGCGCGCACCGAACAGGCCGGTGGGCCGCACCAGCAGCACCAGGATGAAGATCAGGAAGATGCCGATCTGGCCCAGGCTCTCGCCGAAGAACAAACCGCACAGACTCTCGACGACCCCGATGAAGAGGGCGCCCAGGAGTGCGCCGGGGATCGAGCCCATGCCGCCGAGCACGACGATGGTGAAGGCGACCAGCACGAAGGCGTTGCCGGCGCGGGGCGTGACATAGAAGGTGGGCATCAAGAGGCAGGCGGCGATCGCCACGCAGGCCGCGCCCAGGCCGAAGGTGACGGCGTAGATATGGGCTACGTCGATGCCGGCCAGAGCCGCCCCGGTCTTCTCGCGGGCAACGGCGCGGATCGCCTTGCCGGTGTCGGTGCGGGTGAGCAGGAGGCCCAGCAGCAGCGCGACCAGCAACGCCACGCCGAAGGCGAGCACGCGTGGCAGCGCCAGAAAGGTGAAGCCGAGATCGATCGAGGAGAAGGCGTAGGGCACATCGATCGAGCGGGTATCGGAGCGGAAGATCGCGAGCATGGCGTTCTCGATCAGGATCGAGAGGCCCAGCGTCACCAGCAGGATGTTGCGGTCTTCGCCATGGCTGGCCGGGCCGATGATGAAGCGCTGCACGCCGTAGCCCAGCCCGAAGAACAGCGGCGTGACGATGAAGAGCGCGATGTAGGGATCGAGCTTGAAGACGGTGTGCGCGACATAGACGGCGAACATCGCCGCCGTCAGCGTCGCGCCATGGGCGAAATTGATGATGTGCAGCACGCCATAGACCAGCGTCAGGCCCAGCGCGATCAGCGCATAGACCGAGCCGGTCATCAGGCCGTTCAGCACGGCTGCGAAGATGATGTCTGGTGCGAACATGAGGTCTCCCCTTCTCCCCTCGTGGGAGAAGGCGGCGCGAAGCGCCGGATGAGGGGGCGCCGTGCCCTTTGACATGCGAGGATGTGGAAAGCGCACGGCGCCCCCTCATCCGTCTCGGCTGCACCGAGCCAGCTTCTCCCCGTCAAAGTCGGCTGTTGCCGACTTTGACGCTCTGGGTTGCCCATCTCGGGCGAGCCCGAGATGGGTGGGGAGAAGGGAAGCTGCGGCCGCAACGCTTCACGCCGGCACGGGGAAGATCGGCTTGGCGTCGGCGAAATCCGTCGGGAAGATCACCTTGATGTCGGCGCCCTGCACCTGCGTGTTGACCGGCGCGCCGCCCTCGTTCTGGCCGTTGACGAACTTGGTCGGGCCATAGGGCATGATGTGGCCGGCGAAGGTCGAGGCCATGAGTGCCTCGGTCAGCTTGGCCTTGTCGCCGGAGCCCGCCCTCTCCAGCGCGTCGGCGAGAAGCAGGACGCAGGAGTAGTTGAGCGGGATGTTGTAGGTCCAGAACTTGCCCGACGCCTCGACCTGCTTGCGCAGAGCCTCGGCGACAGGCTTGCGCGGATCATGCCAGTGGTTGCAGTCCATCACGTACTGGGCGGCGTCCTGGAATTCCTTGACGAAGCGGAAATTCGAGGCCGCGCCGTTGAGCACGGCATAGATGCCCTTCGGGCGGATGCGCTGCTGCTGCATGGTGCGGGCGAGCAGGGCGAATTCGCCGTAATAGCTCGAGGGAATCACGAGGTCGGGGTTCTTGGCGCGGATCTGGAGCGCGACGTTCGACATGTCGCGCGACGGCGTCGGATGGGCGATCGTGTCCAGCACCTCGAAGCCGCGCTTGGGCAGTTCTGCCTGCATCAGCTTGGCCATGCCCGAGCCGAAGAGCCCGTCCTCATGCACCAGCACCACGGTCTTCGCCGGCTTGCCGGCGGCGTCGTTGAGCTTGGAGAGATTGTCGAGCGCGGTCCTGGTCACCGTGCCGAAGCCGGGGCCGAAGCGGAAGGTGTTCTTCAGGCCCCGCGTGACGATCGAATCGGCGACGCCGACATCGACGATATAGGGCAGGTCGTAGCGCGCGGCGGCCTGAGAGGCGGCAAGGCAGATCGGCGAGGCGAAGCCGCCGACGATCGCGACCACGCCCTCGGCCTGCATGCGCTCGACCTCGGCCGTGCCGCCTTCGGGCGTCGAGCGAGCGTCGCCGAAGACCATCTGGAGTTTGGCGCCGCCCATCGACTTGATGCCGCCGGCCTCGTTGATCGCCTTGATCGCGGCCTCCGCGCCGATCTGGCCCTGCTGGCCGTCATAGGCGAGAGCGCCGGTGACGGGCTGCAGGATGCCGACCTTGATGGCGGGGGCCTGTGCGCGCAGCAGGCCGGGCATGGCGATGGTCGCCGCTCCGCCGATCGCCGCTGTCGTTAAAAGCGTGCGGCGGGAAAGCTCGGTTGTCTTGGTCACGTCACGTTCTCCTCTGTTCTGTTTGCAGTGCGTCGGGCCCGGTCTCGCGCCGGGCTTGTCTCGAGCGATCAGCCGGCCTTGGCCGGCACGGGCGACCAGCGCCTCTCGCCGGCCTCGCCGGCGCGGTGGAGTTCCATCTGGAAGGAGTAGCGGTCGGGCCGATAGAGCGCATGCAGATGCTCGACGCCGCTGCCGTCAGGCCCGAGGACGACGCGCGTCAGGGACAGGAGCGGCGAGCCGATCTCAAGGCCGAGCGCCTCGGCGACATCGGGGCCGGCCAGGGTCGCGCTGATCGCCTGGCTGGCGCGCTCGACCAAGGCGCCGGAGCGTTCGAGCAGCGTCAGCAGCGGCACGGTCGCGAGATCGGCTTCCGAATAGGTCAGGCCGATGCGCTCGGGCACATGCGTCGTCAGATAGGAGAAGGGCTTGCCGTCGATCAGGCGGACGCGGACCGAGCGCTGGGTGCGCTCGCCCGAGCCAAGCGCGAGCGCCTGGGCCACGGCCTCGGGCGGCTGGACATAGGAGAAGGCGAGCAGGCGCACGCCGGTGCGGCGACCCATCTCGACCAGATGGGTCAGCATGTTCGAGAAATCCGCAACGATCGGCCGGGGCGCCTCGGGCTCGCGCACGAAGGTGCCGGCGCCGACGCGACGATCGATCAGGCCGTCCGTCGCGAGGCTGTCGAGCGCGCGACGGATGGTGACGCGCGAGACACCGTGCTGCAGTGCCAGGGCGGGCTCGCTCGCCAGGCGGGTGCCGGGCGAAATCTCGCCGCTGGCGATGCGCTCACGCAGCAGCAGATAGATGCGTCGCGCCTTGAGGGGTTCGAGCGAAGCGTCCACGCGCGGCCTTTCAATGGCGAATGATCTGACTGCCCATCAGGACATCTAGCTGTATAGCGTATAGGACAACTTGCTTGCGTCAAGCGTCGTGTGGCCGCTATCATCGGCGTGGAGAGGGTGGGTCCGATGACAGCCGCAACCATGACCGCGGGAACGCCTGGGAGCGTAAGCAGGTCCGAAGCCGGACCGCGTACGCTGTTCGACAAGCTCTGGGACGCCCATGTCGTCGTCGAGCGGCCGTCAGGCGATGCGCTGATCTGGATCGATCGGCATTTCGTGCATGAAGGTTCGTTTCACGCCTTTGCGCAAGTCGCGGGCCGCAACGGGGTGGTGGCCGAGCCCGGCCTGACCTTCGGCATCGCCGACCACTACGTGCCGACGCGCGGCCGCGATCACATCGCCAATCCTGAGATCGCCCGGATGATCGACGATCTGGAGGCGAATACGGCGCGCCATGACGTGACGCTCTTCGGGCTGAACGATCCGCGCCAGGGCATCGTCCATGTCGTCGGCCCCGAGCAGGGGCTGACGCTGCCGGGGCTGACCATGGTCTGTGGCGACAGCCATACCTCGACCCATGGCGCCTTCGGGGCCTATGCCTTCGGCATCGGCGCCTCGGAGGTCGCGCATGTGCTGATGACGCAGACGCTCTGGCAGAAGAAGCCGCGGCGCATGCGCATCAGCATAGACGGCACACCTGCTCCCGGCGTCGGCGCCAAGGACTTCATCCTCAGCATCATCGCGAAGATCGGCGCGGACGGGGCGCGCGGCCATGCTGTCGAATATGCCGGCGAGGCGGTGCGGGCGCTCTCGATGGCGGGCCGCATGACCATGTGCAACATGTCGATCGAGGCAGGCGCACGCTGCGGGCTGATCGCGCCCGACGAGACGACTTTCCGCTGGATCGCGGGCAAGCCTTACGCACCCAAGGGAGCAGCGCTGGAAGCTGGCATCGGCGCGTGGCGCGAGCTGCCGAGCGATGCGGATGCCGTCTTCGATCACGAGATCAGGATCGATGCAGGCGCGATCGCCCCCATCGTCACCTGGGGGACGAGCCCGGAGGATGCGCTGCCGATCGGCGCCAGCGTGCCCGATCCCGCTGCGCTCGCCGATGACGGTCGCGCCGCCGCCATGCGCGATGCACTCGCCTATATGGGGTTGCGGCCGGGGCAGAAGCTGAGCGAGATCGCGGTCGACCGCGTCTTCATCGGCTCCTGCACCAATGCCCGCATCGAGGATCTGCGCGCGGCGGCAAGCGTGCTCGCGGGCCGCAAGGCGCGCGTGCCGGGCTTGGTCTCGCCGGGCTCGAGCCAAGTGAAGCGGCAGGCCGAAGAGGAGGGGCTCGATCGCATCTTCATCGCGGCCGGGCTCGAATGGGTCGAATCCGGCTGCTCGATGTGCGTCGGCATGAACGGCGACAGCGTGCCCTCCGGCGAGCGCTGCGCCTCGACGACGAACCGTAATTTCCGCGGCCGGCAAGGGCCGGGCGCCCGCACCCATCTGATGTCGCCGGCCATGGTTGCCGCTGCGGCGGTGACCGGGCATCTCACCGATGTCCGGCCGATGCTGGAGGGCCGGTCGTGAAGCCCCTGACCCAGGTCAGCGGCCCCGCTTGCCCGCTCGGCCTCGCCGGCGTCGATACCGACCAATTGATCCCGGCCCGTTTCATGAAGCGGCCGCGTTCGGAGGGCTATGGCGGCTTTCTGCTGCACGACCTGCGTCGCGACGAGGCCGGGGTCGAGAAACCCGATTTTCCCCTCAACCGTCCGGTCTGGCGCGGTGCCGAGATCGTGGTGGCGCGGCGCAATTTCGGCTCGGGCTCGTCGCGGGAGGCCGCCGTCTATGCGCTGGCCGACCATGGCGTCCGCGTCGTGCTGGCGCCGACCTTCGGCGACATCTTCGCGTCCAATGCGGTCAAGAACGGGCTTTTGCCGGCTGTGCTCGACGAGGCCGATATCGAGGATCTGCTGGCGGCCCTGAGCGCGACGCCAGACCTGCCGGTCAGCGTCGATCTCGCGGAGCAGACGGTTGCCTGGGGCAATCGCGCGGTCACCTTCGCGATCGACCCGGTCTGGCGCGAGCAATTGCTCAATGGCTGGGACGATATCGACGTGACGCGGTCTTTTGCTGGTGAGATCGCGCGATTTCGCGACGCCGACGGCGCCAAGCGGCCATGGGCGCGGCCGTCAGCGAAAGCCTGAACCCGGTGGAAATACGCCGTCATTCCGGACAAGTGCGAAGCCGCGCCGATCCGGGATCCATCGCAGAGCGTCATTCTCGGGCTTGTCCCGAGAATCTCATGACCAGAGTGCTCTGGTTTACGAGATGGTCGGGTCAAGCCCGACCGGGACGCGCTTCAGATCCCGGGTCTCCGCGGAGTTTATCCCCCGAGGGCTCCGCCCAGGATGCCGGCGCGGATGGGCGGTGAAACTCTGCCTCAGAACAGCAGATGCGGGGCGAACATCGCCAGGCCCATGAAGCCAAGGGCCAGGGCGCCGAGGCCGCCGCCGACGAAGGCGAGGATGACGACTCCGGTGATGATCGAGGCCGAGGCGACGACGATGCCGATCTGCAGCAGGCCCGAGGCGATCTCGAAATTCTCGTTGCGCGCCTTCAGATTGTCGCGCTCGTGCTCGGCAGCCTTGGCGCGGACCGTCAGCTCCTTTCGGCCTTCATTGGTCGAGGGCTCGCTGTCATAGCGCGCGACCGTCTTCTTCCAGTCATCGATGCGCTTTTGCATGCGCTCGCGCATGGCCGCATCCGTCGCGGCGGCGAGGTCTATCTCCATCGCGTCGGCCGCCGTGCTCAAGGTGGTGCTGCGGATCGTCTTGGCCTGGAAGAAGGACCACAGATTCGAGGCCTCGATGTTCTTGGCGACGGCTTCGTTCTCGGCCTGCTTGCCGCCGATTTCGGCCAGCGCCAGCATGAGCGCGAGCACTGCGATCAGCAGCGCGACCTTCTTGTTGCCGCCTTCCGGCGGCTCGAAATGCTCAGACATGAATTATCCCCCGCGTCCCGCGATTCGCGGTTGAACGCCATGTCCTTCCTCCAAGGCGATAGGTGAATGTCGGCTGAACGGCTTCGCGCTTTTTCCGCGTCAGAACCGTATGATTTCAGAAGGGGTCACTTCGTGATCCCGTCTGAAATCTGAATCCGGCTCTCATCCAAGAGTTAGAGCCGGATCAATGCGAAAAACCGGTTCCCATTTTTGCGCATCCTGCTCTAGCGCCCGGCGCGGGGATGGGCGGCGTCATAAGCCGCCATCAATCGCGTCGAGTCGATGCGGGTGTAGATCTGCGTCGTCGAGAGCGAGGCGTGGCCGAGCAGCTCCTGGATGGCGCGCAGATCGCCGCCGCGACCCAGCAGATGGGTCGCGAAGGAGTGGCGCAGGGAATGCGGCGTCGCCGAGGAGGGCAGGCCGAGTGCGCCGCGCAGACCCTCGACCGCGAGCTGGATGATGCGGGGCGAGAGCGGCCCACCCTTGACGCCGAGGAAGAGCGGACCATCCGGCGGCAAGCGCCAGGGACACAGCGCGATGTATTCGGCGATGGCCGTGACCACGACCGGGAGCACGGGCACCATGCGGGTCTTCTGGCCCTTGCCGATGACCGTCAGGGTGTCGCCGGCACTCGTCGGTGCCTGGGCGCGGGTCAGCGACAGCGCCTCCGAGATGCGCAGGCCGCAGCCATAGAGCAGCGACAGCACGGCGGCGTCGCGCGCCAGCACCCAGGCCTCGCGTTCCTCGCCGGCACGGATATCGACCTGGGTCACGGCCTTGGCGGCGCGGGCGTCGAGCGGGCGCGGCAGCGATTTGCCGATGCGCGGCCCGCGCGTTGCGGCGAAGGCTGCGGCTTTCAGCTTGCCGGTGCGCTCGCCGAAGCGGGCGAAGGAGCGCAAGCTCGCGAGTTGGCGCATCAATGTGCGATTGCCGACATTCTCGCGCCTGCGCTGGCCGAGGAAGGCGCGCAGGTCGAAGGGCTTCAGCGCCGCGATGTCGGTCAGCGAGGCCGGGCCGCCGAGATGGCCTTCCAGAAAGGCGGAGAACTGGCCGAGATCGCGGCCATAGGCCTCGAGCGTCTTGGGCGAGAGCCGGCGCTCATTCGCCAGATGGGCGAGCCAGTCGCGGCGCAGGGTGTCGAAATCGCTCACGTCTTCAAGCCTTGCCGTCATGGTCGGGCCTGGCCCGACCATCCGCGTCTTTTGAACCCCGCCTATTCCGTCGAAAGGCAAAACGTGGAGGCTCGCCACAAGGGCGAGCATGACGCTCCCGCCTTAACAGGTTGCGAATCGATGCTAGACACGCGGCCATGAATGACGAGCCAAACAGCGGGGAAGGCGGCGGCACGGTCGACGTGCTGATCCCGCTCGGGCTCGACCAGGCCTATAGCTATGCGGTGCCGGAGGGGCTCGCGCTCAGACCCGGCGATGTCGTGCAGGTTCCGCTCGGCCCGCGCGAGACCGTGGGCGTGGTCTGGAGCCTGGGCTCCGGCCGCGGTGGCAATCTCAAGCGAGTGACGGGCCGGGTCGATATGCCGCCGCTCGATCCCGCCTTGATGAAGCTGGTCGACTGGGTCGCCTGGTACACGCTCGCCCCCAAGGGCTCGGTACTGGCGCTGGCGCTGCGTCGGCAGCCCGACGATACGCCGGAGCGGCCCAAGCTCGGCGTCCGCCTCGTCGGCGCGCCGCCCGCCCGCATGACGCCTGCCCGAGCCCGCGCCATCGCCGCCGCCGAGGGCGGCCTGCTGACGGGCAAGGCAGCACTGGCGGAGGCAGCCTCGGTCAGCATGGCGGTGATCGATTCATTGGTCGATGCCGGCACCTTCAGCGTCGAGGCGCTGCCGCGTGACGCTGTTGCGGCGATGCCCGATCCCGATCACGCGCAGCCGGTCCTGTCGGAGGGGCAGGCGGCGGCGGCCAAAGAGCTCGTGGCGTCGGTTCAGGCTGCGGCTTACGGCGTGACCCTGCTCGAGGGGGTCACCGGCTCGGGCAAGACCGAGGTCTATTTCGAGGCGGTGGCGCAAGCGATCCGGCAGGGCCGCCAGAGCCTGATCCTGATGCCGGAGATCGCGCTGACGGCGCAGTTCATCGACCGTTTTGAGGCGCGCTTCGGGGTCAGGCCTGGCCTCTGGCATTCGGCCGTGACGGGCCGCAAGCGCGAGCGGTTGCAGGCGGCGATCGCGAGCGGCGAGGCCAGGGTGGTGGCGGGTGCACGCTCGGCCCTGTTCCTGCCCTATCGCGATCTCGGCCTGATCGTCGTCGATGAGGAGCACGAGGCGGCCTATAAGCAGGAAGACGGCGTCAGCTATCATGCCCGCGACATGGCTGTGGTGCGCGGGCGCATCGAGAACGCGCCGGTGATCCTGACCTCGGCGACGCCTTCGCTGGAGACGCGCGTCAATGCCGAGCGCGGGCGCTACACGCATCTCAAGCTGCCCGAGCGCTTCGGCGGGCGCGAATTGCCGACGCTGGGGCTGGTCGATCTGCGCCAAGACAAGCCCGAGCGCGGGCGCTGGATCTCGGCGGCGCTGATCAAGGCGATCGGGGATAATCTGGAGGCCAAGGAGCAATCGCTGCTCTTCCTCAACCGTCGCGGCTATGCGCCGCTGACGCTGTGCCGCGATTGCGGACACCGTTTTCAATGCCCCAACTGCTCGGCCTGGCTGGTCGACCATCGCTTCCGGCGCGCGCTGGTCTGCCATCATTGCGGCCATGTCGAGCGCCGGCCGCATGAATGCCCGGCCTGCCATGCGACTGAGAGCCTCTCGGCCTGCGGGCCGGGTGTCGAGCGCCTGGCCGAGGAGGTCGCGACGCTGTTTCCGCAGGCGCGGGGCATCGTGCTCTCCAGCGATTTTCCCGGCGGTACCGAGCGCTTGAAGCAGGAGCTGATGGCGGTCGCATCGGGCGAGTTCGATATCGTCATCGGCACGCAGCTCGTCGCCAAGGGCCACAACTTTCCGGGCATGACCCTGGTCGGCGTGGTCGATGCCGATCTCGGCCTGACCTCGGGCGATCCGCGTGCGGCCGAGCGGACCTTCCAGGTGCTGCGGCAGGTGACGGGCAGGGCCGGGCGCGGCGAACGGCCCGGCCGCGCCCTGCTGCAGACGCATGATCCCGGGCACCCCGTGCTGAAGGCGCTGATCTCGGGCGATCCGGAGCGGTTCTACGCCGCCGAGACCGCGTCACGCGAGGCGGCTGGCCTGCCGCCTTTCGGAAGGCTCGCCGGCTTGATCGTGTCGGCCAATACGGCAGCGGAGGCGGAAGGGCATGCGCGTGCGCTGGCGCGCTGTGCCGATGCGCCCGATGGTGTCTCGGTGCTGGGGCCGGCGGAAGCACCGCTCGCAGTGCTGCGCGGGCGCCACCGCGTGCGGCTGATCGTCAAGACGACGCGCGAGGTCAATCTGCAGGATTATCTGCGGGCCTGGCTCAAGCGCGGGCCGAAGCCGAAAGGCTCGGTCAGGGTTGCGGTCGATGTCGATCCGCAGAGCTTTCTGTAAGGAAAGGCCGCAAACTCGGTCTACTGAACGTTCAAATGCACCCGAATTTGCGCATTGCCGCCCCAATAAATAAAGGCCTCATCTGGCCCCCTGTAGCCTGGATGACGCGTGTAATCAGCGACCACGGCCCTCTGCGTTCGATTTCCGCAGCGATACTGCGTCACTTGCCTTGTGCTGATCGAGCCATGCGAGGCAGTACCCGACACGGCTTGGATGGCATCGGTTTGACAGTTGAAGAAACTGCGTATGGGTGTCGCCTTGCCGGCGTTGACGTTAAGGCGCGGCTGCACGAACTGCGCTTGCGCAAGCTGTGCTCCGGCCAAGAGCAGCATGAGCGCGTAAATAGCTTTGATCATCGAAATCCCCCGGCTGATGCCGCAGAGAACGCTACCTTTACCCTAGGTTGAGTCAAGCGAGGGCAAGCCTGTTTCAAATCATGAGAGCCCGGCGGGTGAGCGGCCGAGACAGGTCAGGGCTCGGCGCGATCCGCTGAGCCCCCTGGCGCGGCCCAGCCCCTATCTTAGCGGCGTGATATTGAGGATGAGGTCGCCATAGTTCGGCACGCCGCCGGTCACCGTGCGCAGATAGAGCTTGTGGCCGATCTTGAAGAAGACCGAGGCGCGGGAGGAGGCGTCCTCCATCGTCACATAGAGGGTGTTGCCGTAGCGGACCTCCCATTTGCCTCGCGTCGGCTTCTTGCCGCCCGATTCATAGAAGCCGACATGGAGCGGGCCGGAGATGGTGTAGTCGTGGTTCTTGTAGAGCGAGATCACGGTCTTGTCGCGGAAGGTGAGCCGCCTGCCGCCGACGGTCTCGTCACTCAATTGCATGTAGCGGATTTCCGCTCCGCCCTGGGCGAAGGCCGGTGGCGGCGCGAGCAGCCAGGCTGCGGCAAATGCGCCGACCAGGACATGAAGGCCCGTGACGAGCCCGAGACCGATCCTGTTCCTCGCCATCTCGATCTCCGTATCCCGGCTTGAGCCGATGCTTCGGCCGGCATCGGGCGGGCGGGATCGATCCAGCCCGTGTCGAGGGCCGATACATTCGATCCTCCGGCGAAGTTAGAGCATGGCGTCGAAAAGTGGAAACCGGTTCTCGCTTGGTGACGGGCTCCAATTCGGGAGGGAGAGTCGACGGATGGTTGATCGCGGGGAGGCGAAAGCCCGCCCGGCGCCATCCCCAGATTGAGACCGAACTGTGGCGTTCTTCGGGTTGCGCACCCCCGGATCGCATGCTAGTGCACCGCCGCATTCTCGGTGTTAAGTGCGCTTGCCAGCGCGCATTTCGCCTGATCGATACATCGCAGCGCTAGGACGATGCACTCCGCCCTCGCAGGGGGTCGCCGGTGTGGTCCTTTGAACGAGAGACGTGACGCGTGGCTGAAGGCGGATCGCAGGATCGAGTACTGGTTTCGGGCGTCGCCGGGCGCTACGCCACGGCGCTCTTCGAGCTGGCGAGCGAGGCCAATGCCATCGACGCCGTTTCCGCCGACCTTTCCAGCTTCACCGCGATGCTGGCCGAGAGCGCCGATCTGCGCCGGCTGGTCGAGAGCCCGGCCTTCTCGGCCGAGGACCAGGTCGCCGCAATCAAGGCGATCCTCGCCAAGGCGGGCATCTCCGGCATCGCCGGGAACTTCATCGGGCTGGTCGCCAGCAAGCGCCGCCTGTTCACGCTGCCGGGCATGATCCAGGGCTATCGCAACCTCGTCGCCGAGGCCAAGGGCATCGTCAGCGCCGAGGTCACGGTTGCCGAACAGCCCACGGCCAAGCGCGTCGAGGAAATCCGGTCCGCCCTCAAGGGCGTCGCCGGCAAGGATGTCGATGTCGCGATCAAGATCGATCCGACGCTGATCGGCGGGCTCATCGTCAAGATGGGCTCCCGCATGGTCGACGCCTCGCTGAAAACCAAACTCAATTCAATTCGTCTTGCCATGAAAGAGGTCGGCTGATGGAAATCCGCCCCGCTGAAATCTCCGCGATCCTGAAGGCCCAGATTTCCAACTTTGGGTCCGAAGCCTCCGTCACCGAGGTCGGCCAGGTTCTCTCTGTCGGCGACGGCATCGCCCGCGTCTACGGCCTCGACAAGGTCCAGGCCGGCGAGATGGTCGAGTTCGAGAGCGGCGTGCGCGGCATGGCGCTCAACCTCGAGAGCGACAATGTCGGCGTCGTGATCTTCGGTTCCGACCGCGAGATCAAGGAAGGCCAGACGGTCAAGCGCACCGGCGCGATCGTCGACGTGCCGGTCGGCAAGGAGCTGCTCGGCCGCGTCGTCGATGCACTCGGCAACCCGATCGACGGCAAGGGCCCGATCAAGGCCAAGGCCCGCGCCCGCGTCGACGTGAAGGCCCCCGGCATCATTCCGCGCAAGTCGGTGCATGAGCCGATGGCGACCGGCCTCAAGGCGATCGACGCCCTGATCCCGATCGGCCGCGGCCAGCGCGAGCTGATCATCGGCGACCGCCAGACCGGCAAGACCGCCGTGGCGCTCGACACGATCCTGAACCAGAAGGCCAACAACGAAGGTACGGATGAGAGCCAGAAGCTCTACTGCGTCTATGTCGCCATCGGCCAGAAGCGTTCCACCGTCGCCCAGTTCGTGAAGGTGCTCGAAGAGCGCGGCGCGCTGGAATATTCGATCATCGTCGCCGCGACCGCGTCCGACGCTGCCCCGATGCAGTTCCTGGCGCCCTTTGCCGGCTGCGCCATGGGCGAGTATTTCCGCGACAACGGCATGCATGCCGTCATCATCTATGACGACCTGTCGAAGCAGGCCGTCGCCTACCGCCAGATGTCGCTCCTGCTGCGCCGCCCGCCGGGCCGCGAAGCCTATCCCGGCGACGTGTTCTATCTCCACTCCCGCCTGCTCGAGCGCGCCGCCAAGATGGGTGATGCTGCCGGCAACGGTTCGCTGACGGCGCTGCCGGTCATCGAGACCCAGGCCAACGACGTTTCGGCCTATATCCCGACCAATGTGATCTCGATCACCGACGGCCAGATCTTCCTCGAGACCGACCTGTTCTACCAGGGCATCCGTCCCGCCGTGAACGTCGGCCTCTCCGTCAGCCGCGTCGGTTCGGCCGCGCAGACCAAGGCGACCAAGAAGGTTGCCGGCAAGATCAAAGGCGAGCTCGCGCAGTATCGCGAGATGGCCGCCTTCGCGCAGTTCGGCTCCGACCTCGACGCGGTCACCCAGCGCCTGCTCAACCGCGGCGCCCGCCTGACCGAGCTCCTGAAGCAGGCGCAGTTCTCGCCGCTGAAGATGGAAGAGCAGACGGTCGTGATCTATGCCGGCGTCAACGGCTATCTCGACCCGCTGCCGGTCAACAAGGTCCGCGCTTTCGAGGACGGGCTGCTGGCGCTGGTGCGCGGCAAGCATATCGACCTGCTCAACGCAATCCGCGACAGCAAGGATCTTTCGGACGCGAATGCCGCGAAGCTGAAGGATCTCGTCACGGACTACGCCAAGTCGTTCGCCTGAGGCCGCGCGGGGCGCTCAGCGCTTCGCCAATATGAGGATCGTCGATGCCTTCCTTGAAGGATCTACGAAACCGCATCGCCTCCGTGAAGGCGACGCAGAAGATCACCAAGGCCATGCAGATGGTCGCGGCCGCGAAGCTGCGCCGGGCGCAGGCCGCGGCCGAGGCGGCGCGTCCCTATGCCGAGCGCATGGAGACGGTGCTGGCCAATCTGGCCTCCGGCGTCTCGGGTTCGAGCGCGCCGAAGCTGATTGCCGGCACAGGCGCCGACAAGGTGCACCTGTTGGTGGTCTGCACGGCCGAGCGCGGGCTTTGCGGGGCCTTCAACTCCTCGATCGCGCGCCTGGCGCGCGACAAGGCGAATGCGCTCAAGGCCGAAGGCAAGACGGTCAAGATCATGTGCGTCGGCAAGAAGGGCCATGACGTCCTGAAGCGCCAGTTCGAGAAGGACATCATCGAGCTGATCGACCTGCGCGCCTTCAAGCAGGTCGGCTTCGTCAATGCCGAGGCGATCGCCCAGAACATCCTGGCGCGCTTCGCCGAGGGCGAGTTCGACGTCGCGACGCTGTTCTTCTCGAAGTTCAAGTCGGTGATCTCGCAGATCCCGACGGCGCAGCGCATCATTCCCGCCGAGATCCCGGCCGGTACGAAGGCGACCGAGGCCGTCTACGACTACGAGCCCGACGAAGGCGAGATCCTGGAAACGCTGCTGCCGCGCAACCTCACGGTGCAGGTGCTGCGCGCGATCCTGGAGAACGCAGCCTCCGAGCAGGGCGCGCGCATGTCGGCGATGGATTCCGCCACGCGCAATGCCGGCGAAATGATCAAGAAGCAGACGCAGCTCTACAACCGCTCGCGTCAGGCGATGATCACCAAGGAACTGATCGAAATCATCTCCGGCGCGGAAGCGCTATAACCGCCTGAAAGGCCTGTGCGGCTCAAAGCCCGCAGGCTCGTCCGACAAGCTGAACGCGCATCGAGGTTTCACCATGGCCAAAGCCGCAACCAAGACCACCAAGACCAAGACCGACGAGAAGCCCGCCAACACCGGCACGGGCCGCGTCGCGCAGGTCATCGGCGCCGTCGTCGACGTGCAGTTCGATGGTGCTCTGCCGGAGATCCTGAACGCGCTCGAGACGGACAACCTTGGCAACCGCCTGGTTCTCGAAGTCGCCCAGCATCTCGGCGAGAATACGGTTCGCGCCATCGCGATGGACTCGACCGAGGGTCTGGTTCGCGGCCAGTCGGTCACCGATACAGGCGCGCCGATCTCGGTGCCGGTCGGCGACGAGTGCCTCGGCCGCATCATGAACGTCATCGGCGAGCCGGTTGACGAACTCGGCCCGATCGGCGCGGCCACCACGCGCGGCATTCACCAGCCGGCTCCGTCTTATTCCGAGCAGTCGACCGAGGCGCAGATCCTCGTCACCGGCATCAAGGTCGTCGACCTGCTGGCGCCTTACGCCAGGGGCGGCAAGATCGGCCTGTTCGGCGGCGCCGGCGTCGGCAAGACCGTGCTGATCATGGAGCTGATCAACAACGTCGCGAAGGCCCATGGCGGCTATTCGGTGTTCGCCGGCGTCGGTGAGCGCACCCGCGAAGGCAACGATCTCTATCACGAGATGATCGAGTCCAAGGTCAACGTCGATCCGAAGGAACATGGCGGTTCGGCGAAGGGCTCGAAATGCGCTCTGGTTTACGGCCAGATGAACGAGCCTCCGGGCGCCCGCATGCGCGTCGCCTTGTCGGGCCTGACCGTCGCCGAGCATTTCCGCGACCAGGGCCAGGACGTGCTGTTCTTCGTCGACAACATCTTCCGCTTCACGCAGGCAGGCTCGGAAGTGTCGGCTCTGCTCGGCCGCATTCCTTCGGCGGTGGGTTACCAGCCGACGCTGGCGACCGACATGGGCAACCTGCAGGAGCGCATCACCACCACCAACAAGGGCTCGATCACCTCGGTGCAGGCGATCTACGTGCCCGCCGACGACTTGACCGACCCGGCGCCCGCGACCTCCTTCGCTCACCTTGACGCCACGACCGTGCTCTCGCGCTCGATCGCGGAAAAGGGCATCTATCCGGCGGTCGACCCGCTCGACTCGACCTCGCGCATGCTTTCGGCCGCGATCGTCGGCGAGGAGCATTACGCCATCGCCCGCCAGGTCCAGCAGATTCTCCAGCGCTACAAGGCGCTGCAGGACATCATCGCGATCCTGGGCATGGACGAGCTCTCGGAAGAGGACAAGATCTCGGTCGCCCGCGCCCGCAAGATCGAGCGCTTCCTGTCGCAGCCGTTCCACGTCGCGGAAATCTTCACCGGCTCGCCGGGCAAGCTGGTTGCGCTCGAGGACACGATCAAGGGCTTCAAGGGCCTGGTCGAGGGCAAGTACGACCACCTGCCGGAAGCCGCCTTCTACATGGTCGGCTCGATCGACGAAGCGATCGAGAAGGCGCAGCGCCTGGCCGCCGAAGCGGCGTAAGGGGCGTCAGTCTCGGGCTCGTCCCGAGAAACTCTGGACGAGTGCACACTGGTTTTCGAGATGGTCGGGTCAAGCCCGGCCATGACGAGCCCGGAAGAGAGTAGCAATGGCAACCTTCAAGTTCGAACTCGTCTCGCCTGAGCGCATCCTGTTTTCGGGCGACGTCGTCAGCGTCATCGTTCCGTCCGTCGAGGGCGAGATCACCGTGCTCGCAGGCCATGCGCCGCTGGTCGCGACATTGAAGGCGGGTATCGTCTTCGTCCAGACGACGGACAGCAACGGCAAGGAATTCTTCGTCAATGGCGGCCTCGTCGAGGTCAACCAGGCTGCGACGACGATCCTGGCCGAGCACGGCCGCTTCATCGAGGACGTCGATTCGGCCGTCCTCGATCAGGAAATCCTGACGGCCGAGATGAAGTATACCGGCTCGCATAACGACGACGAGAAGAAGCGCCTGCACGACACGCTCGTCCAGCTCCGCGAGTTCAAGCACGTCTTCGAGCAGCGTAAGGCGGCGTAGGCGTCAGCCTTTACCTCAGAGGCTGTCGAAAGGCCGCGCTAGCGGCCTTTTTCATGCGGAGTAGCTGATGAACTCCAGCAGCGAGCCGTCGGGATCGCGGAAATAGACGCTGGTTCCCGGGCCGCCACGGCCGAAGCGCGGAACCGGGCCGAGTTCGATCGCGACCTTCCGTGTCTCCAGATGCGCGATGGCGTCGGTGATCGGCCCAGCCCAGGTGAAGCAGAGATCGCTGCCGCCGGGCGGCACGGGCAGGCGCGCGACCGGGGTCGGGTTCAGGCCCGGCCCATGGCAGTTCAATTGCGCTGCGCCGATGCGATAGACGAAGCCCGCGCCGTTGCGCAGAATCTCGGCTCCGATGACGTCGCGGTAAAAGGCATTCGAACGCTCCCAGTCCGAGACGTGAATGACGCAATGGTCGAAGCTGATCGGGCTCATCGCAGTCTCCTGGGCGGTCAGAGTGATGTCGGGACACCTGGCGTGGCAAAATGATGGGGCGTCGCGAAGCGCGAGAAGGCCTGCACGACCCGCTCATAGACCGGGCGCTTGAACGGCACGATGCGCCGCGGCATCTCGGTTAGCGGCAGCCAGGCCCACTCGCTGAACTCGGCCGGTTCGTCGCCATTGGGGCGCGTGATGTCGATCTCGCTGTCCGGCCCTTTGAGGCGGAAGGCGACCCAGCGCTGCCGCTGGCCCCGGAAGGCGCAGAGCTTATGGGCCGGGCCGTGATAGGGCGGGAAGTCGTAGGTCCACCAATCCTCGGTCACCGCAAGGACCGTGGTGCTCGTCACGCCTGTCTCCTCAGCGAGCTCGCGGCGCGCTGCCGCGATGATGTCCTCGTCGGGATCGATGCCGCCTTGCGGCATCTGCCAGTCGAAGCCGGGCTGCACGATTTCGGGGCCGGCGCTGCGCGAGCGGCCGGCGAAAACCAGCCCGTCGGCATTGAACAGGGCGATGCCGACATTGGGGCGGTAAGGGAGATCCATCCGGTGAGCTTAGGACACCGTGTCTGCGAACGAAACGGGCGGGCGCGAACCTCAGGAGTTGCGGGCCGAGAGAACACAGGACAGCAGCCCTGGGAAACGGCGGTCGATGTCCTCCCGACGCAATGCGTTCATCCGTGTCGCGCCTTCATTGCGTGTCCGGATCAGCCCGGCCTCGCGCAGGACGCGGAAGTGATGGGAGACGCTGGATTTCGGACGGTCGCCTTCGAGCGCCTGGCAGCTCGCCTCGCCTTCGACTGCCAGCCTGCGGACAATCTCCAGCCGAAACGGATCGCTCAGCGCGTGAAAGACGTCCTCGATCGCGATCTCTTCGGAAGCAGGCAGGCGGGCATGTCGCATGGCGAAGAGCCTATCACAGTGTTTTGATATTGCCAAAGTTCGAAAAATATCGAACTATCGAATAATAGAATCCCTTTAGCGCGGAGCCGCTCAATGCCCGGTCTTTTCGACCCCTTCAGCCTCAAGAACGTCACGCTGCGCAACCGCATCGTGACCTCGCCGATGTGCCAGTATTCGGCGCAGGACGGCGTCGCCAACGAATGGCACAGCGCCCATCTCGCCGGGCTGGCGCGGGGCGGTGCCGGCCTCGTCGTCATCGAGGCGACGGGCGTCTCTCCCGAAGGGCGGATCACGCCCGCCTGCCTCGGATTGTGGAATGACGCGCAGGCCGAGGCGCTAGCGCCGATCGTCGCCGAGATGCGCAAGGCCGGTGCGGTCGCCGGCATCCAGATCGGCCATGCCGGCCGCAAGGCGAGCGCCAACCTTCCCTGGGAAGGCGACGACCATATCGCGGTAGGCGATCCGCGCGGCTGGGAGACGATCGCGCCGTCCGCGGTGGCTCAGGGCGGCGGCCTCTGGCGTGTGCCGCGGTCCATGACGCTGGCCGAAATCGAGCGCGTGCGCGGCGACTTCGTCGCGGCGGCGGAGCGGGCTCGCGATATCGGCATGCAGTGGCTGAAACTGCATTTCGCCCATGGCTATCTGGCGCAGAGCTTCCTGTCGCGCCACGCCAACAAGCGCGACGACGCCTATGGCGGCAGCTTCGAGAACCGCGCCCGCTTCCTGATCGAGACGCTCGTGGCGGTCCGCAAGGTCTGGCCGGAGGATCGCCCGCTTTCGGCCCGGCTCGGCGTCATCGAATATGACGGGCAGGACGAGGAGACGCTGGCCGAGGCGATCGAACTGGTGAAGCGCCTCAAGGCCGAGGGGCTCGACTTCATCGATGTCAGCCTCGGCTTCTCGACCAACGAGGCCAAGATTCCGTGGGGGCCGGCCTTCCTGGCGCCCGTTGCCGAGCGCGTGCGGCGCGAGAGCGGCCTGCCGGCCTCGACGAGCTGGTACATCAGCCAGCCCGAGCAGGCCGATGCGCTGGTGCGCGAAGGCAAGGTCGATCTCGTCACGCTCGGCCGGCCGCTGCTGGCCGACCCGCACTGGCCCTATGCGGCGGCGAAGGCGCTGGGCATCGAGGACGCGGCCTGGAAGACGCTGCCGGCACCCTACGCCCACTGGCTGTCGCGCTACCGCGCGGTGTGATGCAAGGGCATGTCTGCGCTTCTCCGAAGCGCGGACATGCTCTTGCGCCTTGTTCCATCGGGTTTTCTCCGCGCAAACGCTTTGCGTTTATCGAGGGGGAACGGATGTCCACTTCGCTCGAAAACGCTCTGGAGGGGCCTGTGGCCCCTCCGATCATTCCCCCATGGCGATCAAGCTGGCATTGCCGCCGGCGGCGGCCGTGTTCACCGTCACGGTCTGCTCGGAGGCAAAGCGCATCAGGTAGTGCGGGCCGCCGGCCTTGGGGCCGGTGCCGGAGAGGCCATGACCGCCGAAGGGCTGCACGCCGACGACCGCGCCGATGATGTTGCGGTTGACATAGATGTTGCCGGTCGAGAGGCGGCTGACGACCTCCTCGACCGTGGTCTCGATGCGCGAATGCACGCCCAGCGTCAGGCCGTAGCCGGTCGCCTCGATCGCTTCGATGACCTTGTCGAGCTGACCCGATTTCCAGCGCACGACATGCAGGATCGGGCCGAAATGTTCGCGATCGAGCTCCGCGATGCTGTTCAGCGCGACGACATGGGGAGCCACGAAGGTGCCGCCCAGCGCTGGCGTTTCGCCGGCCCAGACGATGCGGCCGAGCTTGCGCATCGCCTCGACATGGCTGTCCAGCCGCTGCTTGGCGGCGGCGTCGATGACCGGGCCGATATGGGTCTCGATCCGGCGCGGATCGCCGAGCTTCAATTCGCTGCCGGCGCCGGTGATCATCTCGACCATCTTGTCGGCGACGTCCTCCTGCACCACGAGCAGGCGCAGGGCCGAGCAGCGCTGGCCGGCGGAGCGGAAGGCCGACATCACGACGTCGTCGGCAACCTGCTCGGACAGCGCCGTCGCGTCGACGATCATGGCGTTCAGGCCGCCGGTCTCGGCGATGAGCGGGACGATCGGCCCGTCCTTGGCGGCGAGAGCGCGGTTGATGGCGCGGGCGGTGGCGGTCGAGCCGGTAAAGGCGACGCCGGCGACAGCGGGATGCGCGACCAGCGCCGCGCCGAGCGCGCCGTCGCCAGGGGTCAGGTGCAAGGCCGAAACAGGCACGCCGGCCTCGTGCAGCAGGCGCACGGTCACAGCGGCGATCAGCGGCGTCTGCGGGGCCGGCTTGGCGACGACGCTGTTGCCGGCGACGAGCGCCGCCGCGACTTGCCCGGCGAAGATGGCGAGCGGGAAGTTCCACGGCGCGATGCAGAGGAACGGACCGCGCCCGCGCAGGATCAGGCGGTTTTCCTCGCCGGTCGGGCCGGGGAGGATGATAGGTGCCGCGAATTTAGCCTCGGCCTCGGCTGCATAATAACGGCAGAAATCGACGGCCTCGCGGACCTCGGAGATGGCGTCGTCGAGCGTCTTGCCCGCCTCGGCCTGGAGCAAGGCGAGCAGCAGGCCGCGCTTTGCCTCCATCAGGTCGGCGGCCTTGCGCAAAGCCGCGGCGCGTGTGCGGGCGGGCGTGCGGTTCCACTCGTCGAAGCCGGCCTTGGCGGCGAGCATGGCGCGACCGGCCAAGGCGGCGTCGGCTTCCGCGACAGTGCCGATCGCCTTGCCGTCGATCGGCGAGAGCACCGGGCGGGGCGTGCCGCCCGCTGCCTTGCCGTCGATGATCGGGCTGGCGTCCGGGAACGGCTTGGCGGTGGCTGCCGCGATCTCGGCCAGCAGGGCGTCCAGGCTCTCGGCATGGCCGAGCTCGACGCCGGCCGAGTTTTTCCGCGACGGGCCGTAGAGGTCGGCCGGCAATGGGATGCGGCGATGCCGGGCGGCGCCCGCATTGCCGATCAGGTCGGCGGGCGGCACCAGCAGTTGCGCGACAGGCACGTCGGGATCGCCGGAGATGCTGACGAAGGAGGAGTTGGCCCCGTTTTCGAGCAGGCGGCGCACGAGATAGGCGAGCAGATCCTGATGGCCGCCGACCGGCGCGTAGGTGCGGCAGGCATAGCCCGCCTTGTCCGCCAGCAGCTTCTCATAGAGCACCTCGCCCATGCCGTGCAGGCGCTGGAACTCGAAATTCTCGGCATTGCCCGCCATCTCGGCGACGCTTGCAACCGTCAGCGCGTTATGCGTCGCGAATTGCGGGATGATGCGCGGCCGCAGACGCAGCAATTGCGCGGCGCAGGCCTCGTAATTCAGATCGGTCATCGCCTTGCGGGTGAAGACGGGATAGTCGGGCAGACCGCGCTCCTGGGCGCGCTTCAACTCGGTGTCCCAATAGGCGCCCTTGACGAGGCGCACCATCATGCGACGGCCATGGGCCTCGGCCAGCGCCGCGACATGGTCGATCACGGCCGAGGCACGCTTCTGATAGGCTTGGATGGCGAGGCCGAAGCCGTCCCAGCCGGCGAGCGAGGCATCGGCCACCACGGCGTCGATGACGTCGAGCGAGAGTTCGAGCCGGTCGGCCTCCTCCGCGTCGATGGTGAAGTTGAGATCGTAGGATTTGGCCTGCTGCGCGAGCTTGATGACCTTGGGCGTCAGTTCGGCCAGCACGCGCTCGCGATTGGTCGCGTCATAGCGCGGATGCAGGGCCGAGAGCTTGACCGAGATGCCCGGCCGGTTCGGCAGCGGCTCATTGCCGGCCGAGCGGCCGATGGCGTCGATCGCGGCGCTGTAGGAGGCGAGATAGCGGTCGGCGTCGGCTTGCGTGCGCGCGCCTTCGCCCAGCATGTCGAAGGAATAGCGATAGAGCTTGCCAGTCTTCGAACCGGCGCGCTTCAGCGCCTCCTCGATGGTCTGGCCGAGCACGAAATGATTGCCCATCACGCGCATGGCCTGGCGCGTCGCGGTGCGCACGGTCGGCACGCCGAGGCGCTTGGCGAGGCTGCCGATGATGCCGGTGGGCGTTTCACCGGGCTGGATGACGCGTGCGGTGATGCCGAGCGCCCAGGCCGAAGCCGAGACCAGGAAGGCGTCCGATTTCGACTCGTGATGGGCGAAGTCGCCCTGGCCGAGCTTGTCCTCGATCAGCCGGTCGGCGGTCGCCGCGTCGGGCACGCGCAGCAGCGCCTCGGCCAGCACCATCAGGGCCAGCCCCTCCTTGGTCGAAAGCGAATATTCGCGCAGCAACTCCTCGATGCCGCCCAGCCCGACCTTGCGGGTGCGGATCGCCTCGATCAGTTCGGTGGCGCGGGCGTCGATGCGCGCCTTGGCGGCGGGTTCGCGCCGCGCCCCGGCCAGCAGCGTCGCGGCGATCGCGCCATCGTCTTCCGCATAGGGAACGCGGAAAGCGGACAGGGCTGGCGCTTCGACGAAACGCGGGGCGACGGTGGCCATGAAACGGCTCCAGATGAGCGAGGCGGGATGATCTGAAGGATCGGGCCTCTTGGGCCGCATATCAATTGGCTATTTTCCGATATCATCCGTATTAGTATCGCATATTGGCGTTGATTATAGAGAATAATCCCGTGCTGGATCGTACTGACCGCCGTATCCTCTCTCTCCTGCAATCCGATGGCCGTATTGCCGGCGTCGAGCTTGCCGAAAAGGTCGGGCTCTCGCCGACGGCGGTGGGCGAACGGCTCAAGCGCCTGTCGCGCGAGGGCTACATCACCGGCTATCGCGCGACGCTCGATCCGCTGAAGCTCGGGCTCAACCTGCTGGTCTTCGTCGAGGTCTATTTGGACAAGACGACGCCCGACGCATTCGAGCGCTTCGCGGCGGCCGTGAAGCGTGCGCCCGAGGTGCTGGAGTGCCACATGGTCGCCGGCGGCTTCGACTATCTGGTCAAGACGCGCGTCGCCGACATGAATGCCTATCGCCGTTTCCTCGGCGAGGTTCTGCTCGCCCTGCCGGCGGTGCGCGAGACGCGCACCTATGCGGTGATGGAGGAGGTCAAGACCGACGGGGCGCTACCGCTTTGATCCTTTCAGAGCCTTGCGTGAAAAAGTGGCTACAGGTTTTTCGTCGGAGCAATGCTCTCAATTTTTAGAAGTGATCAGGCTTTTCGCATTCGGACGATGCCGTCCGAATGCGAAAAGCCTGATCGAGCGGAACGCCGCTTTTTTCTTCGCGTTCTGCTTGCGCAAAGGGCGCTTTGTACTTGACCTGTCGTGTGGCTCGGCCAGTTTGGAGGCATGATCGTTCGGCCCGCCGGTCGCTGGTTCGATCTCTATGTTCAGCTAGAGGCTGTTATGATCCATGGGGTCGATTTGACGCAGGCGATTTTGCGCGAGTGCCAGGAGTTCGAGGACGCAAGCCTTCCGGCTTGCTACGAAGAACGACGCCGCAGTCGCGCAAAAGCGCCGCGCCCTGCGGGTGAGGTGAAAACGGCGGAGCTGCAGCGTCGCATCGCTTGCCGATACCCATGGTATCGCCTGCGCAATGCTCCTCCCATCTCCGCCGTTTTGACCTCATCACATCGGCCCCATGGATCATAACAGCCTCTAGGTCCGCACCCGTCCGTTCCTCCGGAGTTCGAGATGCCCAACCCTTCGCATGCCCCGGCCGTGGCGCTGTCCCGGCGTGGCATCGCCCGCCTCGGTGCAGCTTTCCTGCTCGCGGCGACCGCGCCCATGGCGATGATCGGACCAGCCCGGGCGCAGACAACCGTGCGCTTCACGCTGGACTGGCGGTTCGACGGGCCGGCCGCTCTGTTCCTGATGGGGATCGAGAAGGGGTATTTCAAAGCCGAGGGGCTCGATGTCGCGATCGAGCCCGGAAACGGCTCGCGCGAAGCGGTCCCGCGTGTGGCCTCGGGCGCCTATGATGTCGGTTTCGGCGACGTGAATTCGCTGATCCGCTACCGCGACGAGAACCCCAGCGTCGATCTCAAGGCCGTGATGATGGTCTATGACAAGCCGCCTTTCGCGATAGTCGGGCGCAAGAGCCGGGGCGTGAGCGCCGATGTGAAGAGCCTGGAAGGCCGCAAGTTCGGCGCGCCCGCGGCTGACGCGGCTTTCGCGCAATGGCCGATCTTCAAGACGATCAACAAGCTCGACGACAGCAAGATCCGGCTGGAGAATGTCGGCTTCCCCGTGCGCGAGCCGATGCTGGCCTCGGGCGAGGTCGACGCCGTGTTCGGCTACGCCAACTCGTCCTATATCAACCTGAAGTCGCGCGGCGTCCCGGTCGACGACATCGTCGTCCTGCTGATGGCCGATTACGGCGTCGAGCTCTACGGCAACGCCATCATGGTCTCGCCCAAATTCCTGGCGGAGAAGCCCGAGGCGGTGCGCGGACTGCTGCGGGCGCTCGCCAGGAGCTTCAGGGATACGGTCGCCGATCCCGATCTCGGCGCGCAACTGGTGATCACGCGCAACGACGTCGCCAGGGTCGAGGTCGAGCTGGAGCGCCTGAAGATGACGCTCGACCAGAATGTGGTGACGCCCTTCGCCAAGGCGAACGGGTTCGGCGGCATCGACAGGGCGCGCTGGGAGCGCGCACTTGACCAGACCAGCCTGACCTACAGCTTCAAGGACAAGGCAAGGGCGGGCGATGCGTTCACGGACGCGTTCCTGCCGCCGGTCGCGGAGCGGCATTTCTGAGCAGTCCTTGCCGTGGTAACCGGCTGACCTAGCGCCATGGTGACAGAGCAAGGCGCTCTGCCTATCGTGCCGCGCCTTTTCGCCGGACCCCATCGCCTTGATACTGCCCGATCTGCGCGACTTTGACGGCTTGCGTGCGGCCTTCCGCTGGCGCATCCCGGCTCGCTACAACATCGCCGTCGACATCTGCGACCGCTGGGCGCAGGCCGAGCCGCAGCGTACGGCGATCATCGAGGTCTCACAGGACTGGCGCGTGAGCCCCGTGAGCTTCGGGCATCTGCGCGAGCAGTCGAACCGGCTTGCCAATGCGCTGCGGGCACGCGGCGTCGAACGGGGCGACCGGATCGCGATCCTGCTGCCGCAGGGGCGCAGCGTCCTGACTGCCCATCTCGCCGCCTACAAGCTCGGCGCCATCGCGGTGCCATTGGCGGCCCTGTTCGGGGTCGATGCGCTGGCCTATCGGCTGGGCGATGCCGCCGCCAAGGTCCTGATCACCGATGCGGCCGGGCTCATCAAGCTCGGGCAGATCGCCGAGCCGCTGCCCGAACTCGGCCTGGTGATCTCGACCGATGGCGCGCAGGGGGCTGCGCAGGATTGGGGAAGCCTGCTGGCCAGGGCGAGCCCTGACTTCAGAGCCGTCGATACCGGTCCCGACGACCCGGCCCTGATGATCTACACCTCCGGCACCACCGGCAATCCCAAGGGCGCGCTGCATGGCCACCGGGTCCTGCCGGGCCATCTGCCGGGCGTGCAGATGCCGCACGAGTTCCTGCCCCAACCAGGCGATCTCGCCTGGACCCCGGCCGATTGGGCCTGGGCCGGCGGGTTGCTCAACATGCTGCTGCCCAGCTTGCATTTCGGCGTCGCCGTGGTGGCGCGGCCGGTGACGCGCTTCGAGCCGGAGGAAGCCTATCGCCTGATCGCCGATCTCGGCATCCGAAACGCCTTCGTGCCGCCGACCGCGCTCAGGATGCTGCGCAGCGTCGACAGGCCGCGCGAGCGCTTCGCGCTCAAGCTGCGCACGATCGCCTCGGCCGGGGAGGCGCTGGGCGCCGAGACCCTGGCCTGGGGACGCGAGGCGCTGGGGCTCACCGTCAACGAGGCCTATGGCCAGACAGAGTGCAATCTCGTGCTCGCCTCCTGCGCTGCGATCGGCGTCAGCAGGCCGGGCAGCATCGGCAAGGCGGTGCCGGGCCATGAGGTCGCGATCATCCGCCCCGACGGTTCGATCTGCGCGGCTGACGAGGAGGGGCAGATCGCGGTCAGGCGGCCCGACCCGGTGATGTTCCTGGGCTATTGGCGCAAGCCCGATGCGACGGCGGAAAAATTCATCGGCGACTGGATGACGACCGGCGATCAGGGCGTGCAGGATGCAGACGGCTATGTCCGCTTCATCGGCCGCGACGACGACGTCATCACCTCGTCGGGCTATCGCATCGGACCGGGCGAGATCGAGGATTGCCTGCTGAAGCATGAGGCGGTGTCGCTTGCGGCCGTCGTCGGCAAGCCCGATGCGCTGAGGACCGAGATCGTCAAGGCCTTCGTCGTGCTGAAAGCCGGCCGCGAGCCGTCCGAGGCGCTTGCCGCCGAGCTTCAGGCCTTCGTGCGCAAGCGGCTCTCCGCGCATGAATATCCGCGCGAGATCGCATTTCGCGACGAGTTGCCGCTCACCACCACCGGCAAGATCATCCGGCGGCTCTTGCGGGCGGAAGCCTGAGGCCGCGCCGCAGCGCCGCGCGCGCCCGGCCGGCAAGATCGCGCGGCTTGCGCGCGACACGCGGCGCAAGCCGTACTTCGCCAAAACCGACGGCGGCCGGTCCGCTGGCTGGCGGCAGCGGTTGCAGGATCGTCCGCTCCGGCGCCGCCTGCTGCATCAATGCGAGCAACACCTGCCCGGGGAAGAAGGGCGCTTCGCTCTCGTCCCGCGCGGTCATGTAGAGCAAACCGTCTTTCGCCCGCCCGATGACCAGCGCCCCGGCGATCGGCCGCCCATCCAGCGTCAGCAGGGCGACGCGGGTTCGCCTGGAACGGGCGAGCGCCCGCGTCATCGCGCGCAGGAAGCCGACCTCGCGCGTGTCCTGCAAGACCGCCTTGCCGGCGCGGCCTGCCGGGCCGGAGGCTTCCATCGCCAGCAGGATCTCGACGGCGTCGCGCAGTTCCGCGCGCGATGTGGCCTCGACCAGTTCGAGTTTGCCGCGCCGCGCCAAAGCGTGCTGCATCGCCTCGATATCACTGGGCGTTGCTGCGCCATGTCGCCGTGGAAGCGGCAGGTTCGCAGGGCTCAACGTCGCGTTCAGCCTGAGCGCTTCGGCCGCACGCCGGATCGGAGCGATCAGGGGGCTCGCCATGTCGATCCGGCGCAGAACAAGCCCGCGCCCCTCGAGCACCCAGCCCTGGCGCAGGCTCAGCACGGCGGCGAGGACGGCTTGCGCCTGCGCGGCATCGAGCAGGGGCGCGCCGTTCAAGATGCGCGGGTCGGAGAAGCCGATCAATTCGTCGGGCACGAATAGCCGGTTGCGCGGAAAGCAGGGGATCAGGCCGAGCAGGCGGCGCTGCGGGGAGCCGGCTGGTCCCTGCCAGGCGAGCAGAACCGCGACGTCGCGGAAGGCGATGAGGTGTTGCGCTGCCGCGAGCGCAAAATCCGGCTCGAAGAACAGATTGGGCTCGATCGCCCGCGCGGCGAGCTCCGTCCAGGCCTGCCGGATCTCGCCGCAGGCGGAGAGCGGGCGGATCTCGGTCGTGATGGCCGCGTCCCGGGTTCGGCTCGGCGCGGCATAGGCTGTGGAGCTGCCTGGGGAGACGCCCTTCAAAGCGATGATCTGGTTCATCCGATCCTGCCCGTCGCTGTGCTGGATCGTTCCGGAGCGGGCTTGTACCGGAACGGCACGGCGCGACGTCGGGAGCGATCCCTGGCAGGGAGGACTTCAAGAACGGGGCCGGGCGCCCTCGTTTCAGGCCGTGAGTTTGTGGCTGGGGGCAGCAGCCTTGGCGTGGGGTGTCTGTCCGAGAAAGGCGGCCCAGAGCCGCTCCACCACGCTTGGGTCGATATCTTTGACGATGAGCACAAGCCGGGAGCGATGGTCGGCGTCCGGCCAGGCCTCGAGCAGGAGCGGCGGGTGCAGGATCTGCTGGACGGCATGGACCAGCAAAGGCTGCCCGGGATGCTCGGCGAGGTTCACCAGCGCCTTCAATCGCAGGAGCTTGGGGCCATGCGTCGAGCGCAGCAGGGTCCAGAACAGATCGAAGGTCGCCTGTGCGATCGGTGCATCGGCGGTGAGCGCGAAGGCGCGGATGCTGGCGTCGTGCCGGTTCACGTCGTGATGATCGTGCCCGTGATGATGATGGCCGTGCCCGTGATGGCCGTCATGAGCATGGTCGTGGCCATGATGGTGATCGACCTCGTCCAGAGCCTCATCGGCGAGCCATTGCCGCAGCATCTGAGGGCGTTCGGCGAGATCGTAGAGCCCGGAGCCGACGAGTGCTTCGGCCGCCGCATCCGGCTGCAGCAGGATGATGCCGGGGTTGAGCGCAGCCAGCCTGTCGCGCAGCGGTGCGAGCCCGGCCTCGTCGGCGACGAGGTCGGCCTTGGTCAGGATGAGGCGGTCGGCCGCGACGACCTGCTTCACCGCCTCCTCATGGGCATCGAGCGTCGCCATGCCGTTGACGGCGTCGACCAGCGTCACCACGCCGTCGAGCTTGAAGCGCATGGCGAGATAGGGGTGGTTGATCAGCACGTTCAGGATGGGCGCGGGGTCGGCAAGGCCTGTCGTCTCGATCACCACGCGCTGGAACGGCGCGATCCGGCCATTGTCGCGGCGGCGCAGCAGATCCTCCAGCGTGACGATGAGGTCGTCGCGGATCGTGCAGCAGAGGCAGCCGGAGGCGAGCAGGATCATGTTCTCCTCGACGCCCTCGATCATCAGATGGTCGAGGCCGACCTCGCCGAATTCATTGACGATGACGACGGTCTCGGCGAGCGCCGGGTCCTTGAGCAGGCGGTTCAGCAGCGTCGTCTTGCCGGCCCCGAGGAAGCCGGTCAGCAGGGTCAGCGGGATTGGCGTGGGTCTGGTGTCGGGGCCGGTCATGCGTCTGGACTTCTGGCTTCAGGCCGGCGCCAGGAGGCGTCGCTTTTGTTCTAGTATTACATTAGCCATGATCGCCGCCACGACAAGGGCGCCGCCGGCATATTGCAAGGCGCCGAGGCGCTCGCCGAGCATGAGGGAGGCGACCGCGACGGCAAAGACCGGCTCGGCGCAGAAGGCAAGGCCGGCATTTCCGGGTGCGACACGCATCAGGGCCAGGACCTGGAGCAGGAAGCCGATCAGGTAGCCGCCGATCGTCACCGCGATCGCGCCGGGCGCCAGCGCCAGCGCGCCGGGCGGCAGGAATCCGCCCATCAGGACAAGGATGCCGGCGGCGATCGGCAGGATCATCAGATGTGACCAGAACAGCCTGGGTAGCAGCGGGGTCGTGGGGCTGGCGTTGGCAGCGAAGAACTGCGTCGCGGCGAGCACGCTTGCCGCCAGTGCGAGCATGAGCCCGCGCGGGTCGAGGCCGTGCAGGTCCGGCCCAACCACCATCGCGACCCCGGCAAAGGCGAGCAACGCCACCGCAAGCCGGTCCGGGCTGAAGCGGGCCGAGGTGAGCAGGGGCTCGGCCAGGATGATCAGGATCGGGAAGGTGTAGAAGACGACGGCGGCGACGCTGACCGGGACGAAGGCGACCGAGGAGAGATAGGCGCAGCCGACCCCGGCGCTGGCGAAGCCGAACAGGGCCAGGGCCCGGCGCTCGCCGCGTGGCACGAAGAGCGAGGCGCGCCAGAGCAGGGCGGCCAGGCTGGCGAGCGCCAGCATCAGGAAGACGCGGTAGAACACCAGCAAGGGCCCGCTGAGGCCGGCTTGCCCCGCGATCTGGGCGCTGACGATATTGGTGCCGTACGCGGCCGCCGAGCCGAGGGCAAAGAGGAACCCGTGCTGCCTGGCGGCGCGGTCGCGATCGGCGGTCAAGGCATCCGGCTCAGGCGTCGTCGTTGGGCTTGGACTTGGGCGCAGGCGTGGCCTTGGTCTTCGCCGGCGGCCTGGCGGGCTGGAGCTTGGCTGCGGTCGGGCCGGGCTTGGCCTTCTCCGCCGCGCTCTTGGAATCAGTCTTGCTGTCGCTTTTGGATTTGGCGAGCAGGGGCTTGGCCGGCGGGCGGGCTGCGGGCTTGATGCCGGCAGCCGCACCGGGGCGCAGGCTCGCGGCCGTCGCCTTGCCCGGCTGCACGGCGCCCTGGAGCTTGAGAGGTCCGGCCTCGAAGGCATCGGCCGACGGTTGCGCCGCGCCACCCGTCGGCGCGAAGGCGGTGGTCGCGCCCGGAATGCCGCCATTGCCGGAGGCCGTGCGCGGCCGTGAGTCGCTGAACAGGCCCGGCGTGCCGCCGCCGAACAGGCTGGCGGTGACAGGCTTGTCGGGCGCGATCACCGGTGCCGCGCCGCGCGCGAACTGGCTGTCGGCCCGGCCCGTGGCATTGGCCGCAAGCGGGGCGGAAGCCGAGCCTGCCGTGCGGCCGAAGGCGACGGGAACGGGCGTGGTCTCGGCGCGCGGACCCAGCACGATGCGGCCCGACGGCGCGCGCGACAGCATGGCCCCGGTCGCGCGCGGCTGCGGGCTCATGGCCACGAAGCGGTCGCCGGCGCCATCGGCATTGCCGCCGACCCCGCCCGCCGTCGTCAGGGCCGAGATCGACCCGGACACATCGACGTCGTCGGCGAGCGCAGCCCCGCCGCCCTTGCGGCGGACATCGTCGCAGATATTGGGGGCGCGGGTGCCGCTGGCGGGAAGGGAGGCGACGTCGTAGCCGAGGCCGCCCCATTTGCCGAAGCCTTCATCCAGCAGCTGGGCGGCCTTTACGGTGCGCTCGGCGCCCGAGAGCGCGCCCAGCACGACTGCGATCAAGGTGCGACCGCCGCGCGTCGCGGTTGCGACCACATTGAAGCCCGAGGCGCAGACGAAGCCGGTCTTCATGCCGTTGATGCCGGAATAGCGGCCGACGAGTCCGTTGGTGTTGTTCAGCACCTGCTTGCCGAGCTGGACCGAGGCCGTGTTCCAGTAGTCGGCGTAATCCGGGAATTCGCGCATCAGCGCCATGGCGAGAATGGCGAGATCGCGCGCGCTGACCTGCTGGTCGGGGTGGTGCCAGCCATTGGGATTGACGAAATGGGTGTCGCGCATGCCCAGCCGCGCGGCTTCCGCATTCATCATGCCGACAAAGGTCTCGACATTGCCGCCGACGCCCTCGGCGATGACATAGGCGATGTCGTTGGCCGACTTGACCAGCATGATGCGCAAGGCGTTGTCGAGCGTGATCTCCTGCCCGGCCTTGATATAGACCTTGACGCGCGGTTGGCTGGCCGCAAGCTTCGAGACCGGGATCGCGGTCTCCAGGCCGAGCCGACGCTCGCGCACCGCCTTCAGGGCGAGATAGGTCGTCATCATCTTCGTCGTCGAAGCCGGGTGCCAGGCCTGGCTCGGATTCTCGGCGGAGAGAACCGCGCCGCTCGAGGCGTCGATCACGAGGCTGGTGCCAGCCGCGGCGGGGCCGGCGAGAACAAGGCCAAAGGCGAGGACGGCGGCAAGGCGGGATGAGATCATCGTGCGGTCTTGAACCTGTGGGGACGCGGAGACGGAAGCTGGCGGGTTCAACGCGACGCGTGCGGCATTTTCGAGACGGCGGACGTTTTTGTCCGCCCGCAGACGCATACCTACCCGGAGCGGAGCGATTTGCCTAGTCGCGGCCTGGGGTCCAAAAGGCCTCTGCCCTTGTGATGGATTACGCCGCGTGAGCCTCGCCCTTCTCTGGATTCCCGCGACGATCGCGGCCTCGCTCCTGCAGACCGCGCGCAACCTGACGCAGCGCTCGCTGACCGACATCATCGGCGTGGTCGGCGCAACGCAGGTGCGCTTCCTGTTCGGCCTGCCCTTTGCGCTCTTGTTCCTGGCCCTGGTCTGCCTCGTCACGGCGCGTTTGCCGCCGGCGATCGACGGCAAGGTGCTTGCCTTCGCGCTCGGCGGCGCGCTGGCGCAGATCGCCGCGACCGCGCTGATGCTGGCGGCGATGCGCACGCATTCCTTCGCCGTGACCACCGCCTACACCAAGACAGAGCCGGTGCAGGTCGCGATCTTCGGGGCGCTGCTGCTGGGCGATCCGCTCGGCTGGGGAAAATTCGCGGCGATCATCGTCGCGACGATCGGCGTCATCGTCGTGTCCTGGAAGCCCGGCCAGAAACTGACGGCTGCCGGCATGCGCCCGGCCGTGCTCGGCATCGGGTCGGGAGCCTTCTTCGCACTGTCGGCGATCGGCTTCCGCGGCGCGATCCAGGCCTTGCCGGAAGGTGGCTTCTTCATCCGCGCCACGACGATCCTGGCGCTTGGCCTGACGCTCCAGACCGTGCTGCTGACGGTCTACATGCTAGCCGCGAACCGCCCGGCCCTGGTCATGAGCCTGCGCAACTGGCGCCGCTCGCTCTCGGCGGGCTTCCTGGGCGCTGCCGCCTCGCAATGCTGGTTCCTCGGCTTCTCGCTGACCAGCGCCGCGAATGTGCGCACGCTCGCGCTGATCGAGGTGCCTCTGGCGCAGATCGCCTCGCGCCGCATCTTCGCGGAAGGCACGAGCCGGCGCGAGCTGGTGGGAATGGCGCTGATCGTTCTCGGCGTCGGCGCGTTGCTGCTGCTGGCGATTTCCTAAGGCGCTGCCGCAGCCGGTTTCGATCGGCAATGAGACGGGAAAACCCGCGGCTGGAGCAGTTTCCGATCCAATTGGATCGGAAACTGCTCCAGCTCTTTATTTTGACGCGTTTTCTTCACGCGAACCGGTGCCCACTTCGCTCGAAAACCCGTCTGAAGGTCCGCATCGTGGCCCCTCTTTCCGCGCACGGTAGAAATGCGCTTCTGCCGGCTTGCAGGGTGCGCTTGCGAAGCGCAATTAGACTGAAAAGCTGGTTTTCAGGGAGAACGTCATGAGCGCTGCGATCGTCGGCTGGGCCCACACGCCGTTCGGCAAGCAGGATGCCGAGACCATCGAAAGCCTGATCGTGCGGGTCGCCACCGATGCGCTGGTCGATGCCGGGATCACGGCCGACCAGGTCGATGAGATCGTGCTCGGGCACTACAATGCCGGCTTCTCCGCACAGGACTTCACCGCCTCGCTCGTGCTGCAGGCCGATCCGGCGCTGCGCTTCAAGCCGACCACCCGAGTCGAGAACGCCTGCGCCACCGGTTCTGCCGCCGTGCATCAGGGCGCGCGCGCGATCAAGGCGGGCGATGCCAAGATCGTGCTCGTCGTCGGCGTCGAGCAGATGACCAAGACGCCCTCCGCCGATATCGGCAGGTTCCTGCTCAAGGCCTCCTATCTCAAGGAGGAGGGCGAGACGACCGGCGGCTTCGCCGGCGTCTTCGGCCAGATCGCGGCCGCTTATTTCCAGCGCCATGGCGACCAGTCGGACGCGCTGGCGATGATCGCCGCCAAGAATCACAGGAACGGCGTCGACAACCCCTATGCGCAGATGCGCAAGGATTTGGGCTATGCCTTCTGCCGCGAGGAGAGCGAGAAGAACCCCTACGTTGCCGGCCCGCTGAAGCGCACGGACTGCTCGCTGGTTTCCGACGGCGCGGCAGCCATCGTGCTGGCCGATACGGAAACCGCGATGGGCATGCGCCGCGCCGTCGGCTTCCGCGGCATGGCCCATGTCCAGGACTTCCTGCCGCTGTCGCGGCGCGACATCCTGAAATTCGAAGGCTGCACCCTGGCCTGGAAGCAGGCGCTGGAGCAGGCCGGCGTCACGCTCGACGATCTCTCCTTCGTCGAGACGCATGACTGCTTCACCATCGCCGAGCTCATCGAATATGAGGCGATGGGCCTGACCCGGGAAGGCGACGGCGCGCGCGCGATCAAGGAAGGCTGGACCCAGAAGGACGGCAAGCTGCCGGTCAACGTCTCCGGCGGCCTCAAGGCCAAGGGCCATCCGATCGGCGCGACCGGCGTCTCCATGCATGTGCTGAGCGCGATGCAGCTCGTCGGCGAGGCGCCGGAGGGCATGCAGGTGCAGGACGCCAGGCTCGGCGGCATCTTCAACATGGGCGGGGCGGCGGTCGCCAACTACGTCTCGGTGCTCGAGCGGATCAAGTGATTCAGCCGATGCGCCGGTTCGCCCTGTGACCGTCTTCTTCGCGCTGCTGCCGGCCTATTTCCTCTCGATCTTCTACCGGTCGTTCCTCAGCGTCATCGCCAACCCGGTGATGGCGGATCTGGGGATAGGGCCGCGCGAGCTCGGTTTTCTCGGCGCGGCCTGGTTCATCGCCTTCGCCGTCTCGCAATTCCCGATCGGCTGGGCTCTCGACCGGCTCGGGCCGCGGCGAACGGTTTCGGTCGCGATGGCGGTCGGTTCGGTCGGCGCCTTTCTCTTCGCCATGGCGAGCAATGCCCTGGCGGGGACGTTTGCCATGGCGCTGATCGGCATCGGCTGTGCGCCGATCTTCATGGCCTCGCTGTTCCTGTTCGCACGAACGGCGGAGCCGGCGCGCTTCGCCTTCCTGACCTCGGTGCTGATCGGCCTCGGCTCGCTCGGCAATATCCTCGCGGCCGGGCCGCTGGCGCTGGCTTCGGCGCATTATGGCTGGCGGTCGGCGATGCTGGCGATGGCGGCATGCTTCCTGGTCGCGACGCTGCTGGCCGCCGTTCTGCTGCGCGATCCGCCACGGGCCGAAAGCGCTTCCGGCAAGGCTGAAGGCCTGGTCGAGGGGCTCGCCAGCATCCTGCGATTGCGGCCGCTCTGGCTGCTCGCGCCGATCACCTTGGTCGGCTACGCCATCGTGGCGACGGCGCGCGGCTTGTGGATCGCTCCCTTCATGGGCGACGTCCATGGCCTCGACGCCATCACCGCCGGCAATGCCGCGACCGCGATGGCGCTTGCGATGGTCGGCGGCGCTTTCCTTTATGGCGGGCTCGAGAAATTTGTCGGCCGGGTCAAGCCGCTGGTGCTCTGGGGCACGGTCGCGACGGCGGTCGCCTTCGCCTTGCTGGCGCTGAGGGGAGGCTCCTCGGCGGCGCTGGCCGTGGTGCTGTTCTCGGTGATCGGAGCCGTCGGCTTCACCTATGCGGTGCTGATGGCGCATGCGCGCATCTTCTTCCCGGCCCATCTGCTCGGGCGCGGCATGACGGCGGTGAACTTCCTGTTCATCTCGGGCGCTGCTCTGCTCCAGTCCGGCTCGGGCTGGTTCATCGCGACGCAGCGCGCCTCAGGTTTCGATGCGGCCGCGACCTTCGCCAACCTGCATTGGGGTTTTGCGGCGTTGCTGCTGGGAGCGGCGGTGATCTATGCGTTCACACCGGAGCGGGCGGAGGGGTAAGGGTCTTGGACCCGCGTTGCGCCGTGAGCGGGCTCAGCTCTCTCCGGGACCGCGCGCCACGATCGCCAGCGCATGCACGCCATCCGCCAGTTCCTGCGCCAGCGCGGCGTTGACCATGCGGTGACGCTCCAATCGGCTCTTGCCGGAAAAGGCTTCCGATACGATATCAACCCTGAAATGCGTCTCGCCGCCTTCGCGCCAACCCCCATGGCCCTGATGCTGGTGCGACTCATCGATCACCTTCAAGCGCTGCGGCGACAAGGCGCTTTCCAGCTTCTTGGTAATCCGTTCAGCCATTGCGGTCATGATCGCGACATTCTTCCGGTCGTCATAGGGGGGATCGGCTGGTGCATGTTGCGCCGCACTTGCCGGTTCCGATTGCGCGTCTCATAACCATTCGAGCATGAACTTCAACTCACGCCTTTTCGACCGTATCAGGATCGGCCCTTCCGAGGCGGAAGCGGTCGAGGAATCCGATGCGCCCCGCTGCGACCATGCCGGCTGTGCCCGGCTGGGCGAATTCCGCGCGCCGCAGGGGCGTGGCCGCGAGGGCAAGTTCTTCCTGTTCTGCATGGAGCATGTGAAGGCCTACAACGCGACCTATAATTATTTCGCCGGCATGGACGACGCGGCGCTGGCCGCCTACGCCAAGCAGGAGGAGATCGGCCATCGGCCGACCTGGAAGCTCGGCGTCAACTCCAAGGCGGCGCGGATGGCGCAGCGCGGGCGCGTGGCGGGTGGTGGAGAGGCCGACGTACAGGACGGCTTCAACATCTTCGGCTCCCGCCGCACCCAGGAGGCGGCCAATCCGGAGCCGCGCGTCGGCGTCGTTGCCCGCAAGGCGCTCGAAGCTCTCAATCTCGACATCACGGCCGATTCCGCAGCGATCAAGGCGCGCTACAAGGAACTGGTGAAGCGCTTCCATCCTGACGCCAATGGCGGCGACCGCTCGCGCGAAGGCACGCTCCAGGAGATCCTGAAGGCCTATCAGCAGCTGAAGAGCGTGGGGATGGTGTGACCTGTCATTCCGGGGCGGCCCGTAGGGCCGAACCCGGAACCCACGACAGGGTGCGGCCTTCTATACCCAGTCGATCGCGCTCACCCGGTCGTGGGTTCCGGGTTCTTCGCTGCGCGAAGCCCCGGAATGACGCTGCGGCTCAGCCTCGCCCCTTCGCCGCCAATCCCGCGACATCGGCGATAATGCCGTCGAGCGCGAAATCCTTCGGCGTGTAGACCGCGGCCACCCCCATATTGCGCAGGGCGTTCTCGTCGTCGGGCGGGATGATGCCGCCGACCACGACGGGCGTGGTCATGCCGGCGACGCGCAGGCGCGCGGTGACGTCACGCACCAGCGGCAGATGCGAGCCCGAGAGGATCGACAGGCCGATGATGTCGGCGTCGGTCTCCCGGGCCTGCGCCACGATCTCCTCGGGCGTCTGGCGGATGCCGCCATAGCTCACCGCCATGCCTGCGTCGCGGGCGCGCACGGAGATCTGCTCGGCGCCGTTGGAATGGCCGTCGAGCCCCGGCTTGCCGACAAGGAAGCGCGGCGGGCGGCCGAGCTTTTCGGTGGCGCGGGCGACCGCTGCCTTCACCGTGGCCAGGCCCGCATCGTCACCGAGCTTGGTCGTGTCCACGCCTGTGGGGGCGCGGTACTCGCCAAAGATCTCGCGCAGGGTCTGGGCCCATTCGCCGGTGGTGACGCCGGCCTTGGCGCAGGCGATCGAGGCCGGCATGACATTGCGCGTTTCCTTCGCCGCGGAGGCGAGCTCCGCCAGCGCGGCTTCCGCGGCCTTGGCATCGCGGACCGAGCGCCAGGCCTTGAGTCGGCCGACGGCTTCCAATTCGACCGAATCCGGCACGGTCACGACATTGCCTTCGCCGGCCGAGAGCGGGGAGGGCTCGCTATTGGTGAATTTGTTGACGCCGATGACGATCTGCTCGCCGCGCTCGATCGCCTCGATCCGGCGGGCGCCGTTCTCGACCAGCGCCTGCTTCATATAGCCGGTCTCGATCGCCGCCAGCGCACCGCCCATATCGGCGATCTTCGCCAGCTCCTCCAGCGCGGCGGCCTTGAGATCGGCGACCTTGGCGTCGATCACCGTGGAGCCGTCGAAGATGTCGCCGAATTCGAGCAGATCGGTCTCATAGGCCAGCACCTGCTGCATGCGCAGCGACCATTGCTGGTCGAAGGGGCGCGGCAATCCCAGCGCCTCGTTCCAGGCCGGGAGCTGGACGGCTCGGGCGCGCGCCTTCTTGGAGAGCGTCACCGCCAGCATCTCGATCAGGATGCGATAGACATTGTTCTCGGGCTGGGGCTCGGTCAGCCCCAGCGAATTGACCTGCACGCCATAACGGAAGCGGCGCATCGCCTCATCCGCGACGCCATAGCGGCCAAGCGTGATCTCGTCCCAGAGCTCGACGAAAGCCCGCATCTTGCAGAGCTCGGTGACGAAGCGCATGCCGGCATTGACGAAGAAGGAAATGCGCCCGACGACCTCGGGGAACTCCGCGGCCGAGACCTCCGGCCGGGCCCGGATCGAATCCAGCAGCGCGATCGCGGTCGCCAACGCGAAGGAGAGCTCCTGCACAGGCGAGGCGCCGGCTTCCTGCAGATGATAGGAGCAGACATTGGTCGGGTTCCATTTCGGCAATTCGCGAGCCGTGAACACGACGATGTCGGTGGTGAGCGCCATCGAGGGGCGCGGCGGGAAGACATAGGTGCCGCGCGAGAGGTATTCCTTGACGAGGTCGTTCTGGGTCGTGCCCTGCAGCGCGTTGCGCGGTGCGCCCTGCTCATCGGCCACCGCGATGTAGAGCGAGAGCAGCCAGGCCGCCGTCGCGTTGATCGTCATCGAGGTGTTCATCTGGGCGAGAGGGATATCGGCGAAGAGAGCCCGCATGTCGCCGAGATGGCTCACGGGCACGCCGACCTTGCCGACCTCGCCGCGCGCCAGCACATGGTCGGGATCGTAGCCGGTCTGCGTCGGCAGGTCGAAGGCGACGGAGAGGCCGGTCTGCCCCTTGGCGAGGTTGTTGCGATAGAGCCTGTTGGATTCCGAGGCATCGGAATGGCCCGCATAGGTGCGGAAGATCCAAGGCTTGTCGCGGGGCGTGGGCTTGTCGCGCTGCGCCGTCTGCTGGCCGTCGGGCTTGGTCGCGGTCATGGCGTTTCCCCGTATTGCAGAGCAATCTGAATGTTGCACTGCGGCGAAGATAGCGCCAGAGCCGCGGCGATGTCCCCCTCGACGTTAGGCTGACGAAAACGCGGCGCGAGCGCGCCCGGTTCTCATGGACACGCGGAATCTCCCGGTGTCCCAAGATCCGCGCCGGCCGGATGTCGAGCGCTTGGACATCGTTTGGAAACTCCAGCCCTCATCCTGAGGAGCTGCGAAGCAGCGTCTCGAAGGATGCTCCAGATGGTTCCCGAGCCTCCTGGAGCATCCTTCGAGACCCGCTCCTACGGAGCGCTCCTCAGGATGAGGGCTGTAGGAATTCCCAAACGAGCGCTTATCGCGGCGAAAGGCTGCCCCTGATCTCGGTGGATGACGGGAAAAGCGCCGCCAGGCGCCGGTCGACCTTGGGCGGAGCAACGAAAGCGCGCTTGACCTTGGGCAGATCGAGATCGAGCGGCCGGTCCGGCGGCAGCCGCACATTCCTGACCAGCATCACCGCGGGGGTGTCGAGCGCGAGCGTCTTGGGCGCGGGCGTCTCGAAGGCAGGCGTCTGGGGCGCGAAGGCCAGCGGTGCAGATGCGAAGGAGGCGGAGGCGACGGGCGAGACCGCTGCAACAGGCGCCGGCGCGGCGGCTTCCGCCACCTGGAATGCCGGCTCCTCGATGCGCCGCCGCTCGGGCCGCTCGCCCTTCACATAGAAGGCGTTGCCGCCGGCGACCGTCATGTAGTGCATATTGGTGTAGCCGAAGCGCAGCCCGGCCGTGTGGAAATGCTTGGCCGGTCCGATCGTCTCGTTGCGGCGGCCGTTGAGGATGTCCTCGGCAATCGCCTCGATCTTCGGCAGGGTCTTCTCGGTCATCGGGCGCGTCAGGACGCCGGAAGCGAACTGGCGGGGCGCTCCGACGACGCCGCAGATCGTCTCGGGATATTTGGGGGCTTCGACCCGGTTCATCACGACCGTGCCGACGCTGAGCAGTCCCGCTTCGCTCGACCGGTTCGACTCGAAATACATCGCGCGAACCAGGCATTCCTTTTCCCGGGGGTCGGCCTTCGCCAGGGCGACGGCGCGCTTGCGCGCGGCGGTCGGCTCCTTCGTCGCCGGTGCGGAGACCGCGGCCGTCTGGACGGGCGAGACGCTGCACGCCCCCAGAGCCGGCGCCAGCAGCGACATCAGAAGCGGGATCGATCTACTGCCGCGGCGGGCAACTCCGTTGGAACGGAGACCATGGGCAGCGATCACGAGCCGCTTCATGCGGTAACCTCCTGGGTTCGGGATCCCGAATTGCCGTGTGCGGCGCGGCGGGATCGCGGGCAAGGAAACCCATAACCCTTAACAGAAAGTTAATCCGGAAAGGAAGGGCAGGAGCCGGAAAGGGAGCTCCGGCGGATGTTTCCGCCCGGCGACGCCTCGGGCAAGGCATTGTTCTATAAAGGAAAATAAGTAAGCGTCGGGCGACGGAATTTCGCCTGGGAGGCCACGAATGCCCCGTTGGAAAGGCGTGTCATTCCGGTCGAAGCGGAACGCCGAGCCGGATTCCAGGGCTGGTGCTTCGCCGAAAACGCCCCGGGCTTTGTGCGAAAGACAGCGTGCCGGTTCTTCACGCGAGCCATGCTCTGGGGGAGTGATTTAGCCTGGACCGCAGCGTGATGGCAGGCCTGCTGCGCGCGCTCCTGGCCATGAAGAGCGTTTCAATTCCCTGCGCGAGGCAGGCGGGGCAGGGGCATGAAGGCGACGCCCTCCTCCTGCAGCATCTTGGCGTCGTCGGGCGTGGCCTCGCCATAGATGGCGCGGCTGTCGCTCTCGCCGTGATGGATCTTGATCGCCTCCTCGGCGAAGCGCTTGCCGACATTCTCGGCGTTCTCGGCGACATGCTTGTGCAGGGCCACCAGCATCTCCCGGAAGGCGATCTCCTTCTCGCCCATCAGGGCGACAGGCGCCGGCACGGCCGGGACCAGCGCGGCTGCCTCCGCTCCGGTCTCGGCCGGAGCGGCCCGCTCGCGATCGGTGCGTGCGACATTGGGCGCCATGATCGCGCGCTCGACCTTGGCGCTGCCGCAGAAGGGGCAGGTCACCAGGCCGCGCCCGGCCTGCTCCTCGAAGCTCGCCGAGGTCGAGAACCAGCTCTCGAAATCGTGGGCGTTGTCGCAGATGAGGGCGTAGCGGATCATTTCAAATCAAGGTTCGGGGCCGCAGGACATCAATCCAACAGGTAAGTCCTGACGAAAGCTTTGCAAGGCAAAGGATTTCCCGAAAACGTGGCTCGGTGACCGCCCGAAGGATCCGGCCTTGCCGGCCGGAGGAGCCTCAGGCCGCCAGCAGCTTGTCGAGCTCGCCGCGCGAGTCGAGCGCGTGCAGGTCGTCGGAGCCGCCGACATGGGTGGCGCCGATGAAGATCTGCGGCACCGAGGTGCGTCCGCGCGCCTTGGCCGTCATCGCCTGGCGCAGCTCCGGCTTGCCGTCGACATCGATTTCCTCGAAGGCGACGCCCTTCTTGCTCAGCAGCGCCTTTGCCGACTGGCAATAGGGGCACCAGGAGGTGGTGTAGATCGTGACGGGAGGCATGGAGTGACCTTCGTGGATAATGCGCTGCGCTTTATTTAGTGCATCGGCCCGAAATGTGGAGTCCGGCTTTCGGAAGAAGCCGATGCAAAATCAAGGAGCTACGGCATCGGGCTGAATACGGTATTCGGTTCGATGCTGTAGCGCGCTCAGAGCCCGTTTGGAAACTTCGCGAGCCCTCATCCTGAGGAGCCATTCCCCTGGGAATGGCGTCTCGAAGGATGCTCCAGGAGGCTCCCGAACCATCTGGAGCATCCTTCGAGACGCTGCTTCGCAGCTCCTCAGGATGAGGGCTGGGGTTTCCAAACGGGCTCTCAGGCATCCGTCACCACCCGGGCGAAGGTCAGCACGTCGACCTGGGCAGCACCGGCGCGCAGCAGGGCGCGGGCCGAGGCGTTGGCGGTCGAGCCTGTGGTCAGCACGTCGTCGATCAGCAGGATGCGCCGCCCCTCGATCCGCGGTCGCGCCGCGAGCGGAACCTTGAACGCGCCCTGCAGATTGTCGCTGCGCTGCGCCCGCGTCAGCCCGACCTGCTGCTTCGTGCGCTTGACCCGCGCCAGCAGGCCAGGCGCGAGCGGGACCCGGCTCTGCCTGGCGACGACCTGGGCCAGCGCCGCGGCCTGGTTGAAGCGCCGGCTCCAGAGCCGGGTGCGATGCAGCGGCACCGGCACGATCATCTCGGCCTCCCACAGCAATTCGCGCCCGGCCTGCGTCATCATCCGGCCCAGTGTCAGCGCCAGTTCGAGCCGGTCGTCATATTTCAGCCTGTGCACCAGTTCGCGCGCAGCGCCCTCGAACCGGCAGACCGCGCGCGCCCTGCGGAAGACCGGTGGATCGGCGATCGCGGCCGGCGAGAGCAGGCCCGCGCCGAGATCGACCGCAAAGGGCGTGCCGAGCCGCTCGCAGAAGGGGCGCTCGATGAAGCCGATGCCGGCCCAGCAGGCGGGGCAGAGCGCCTGCGCCTCCCCGGTCGCGGCATGGCAGGCGATGCAGCTCGGCGGATAGACGATGCCGAGCGCGGCGTTGAGCCCGGCGCGCAGCGCATGGCGGCCTCCAGCGAGAAGGCGGGTGTGCAATCCCGGTCTCCCCGAGGCGGGCTCGGCAGTATCGATCGTCTCCAATCAGGCCTCCGCGGAGGGCATCCTTTCGGGCATGGCCGAGGCGCTCCCCACGCCCCTGCCATTCCATTGTGTCATGCCTATCTGAGCCTTGTCGAATGCCGATGCCGCCGGGCGCAGACGCGCTGCCGGGCGTTCGCTGGCTTTTGTCTGAACGCGTTTTCCTCGCGCGAACCGGTGTCCACTTCGCCCGAAAACGCTCTTGTCAATCATGCGGCGCCAGCCGCGATCCTGAGGATCACTCCCATGAGCCAATCCAGCTCTGCCAAGCCTGCCCTGTTCACGCCGTTTCGCCTCGGCGATATCGAACTCAGGAACCGCGTCGTCATGGCGCCGTTGACGCGCAATCGCGCGACGCGCGGCAATGACGCCCCCAATGCCCTGAATGTCGAATATTACCGCCAGCGCGCCGGCGCCGGGCTGATCATCACCGAGGGCACGCAGGTGTCGCAGCAGGGCCAGGGCTATGTCTGGACGCCGGGCCTCTACAGCGACGCGCAGATCGCCGGCTGGAAGGCCGTGACCGACGCCGTCCATGCGGAGGGCGGCAAGATCATCGCCCAGCTCTGGCATGTCGGCCGCGTCAGCCATGTCTCGCTGCAGCCGGGCGGCCAGGCCCCGGTCAGCCCGTCGCCGATCACCGCCAAGACCAAGACCTATATCGAAAGCGGTTTTGCCGAGGTCTCGCCCCCGCGCGAACTGGCGCTGGCGGAAATCCCCGCGATCATCGGCGAGTTCGTCACCGCCGCCGAGAACGCCAAGGCCGCCGGCTTCGACGGCGTCGAACTGCATGGCGCCCATGGCTATCTGATCGACCAGTTCCTGCGCGACGATTCCAACAAGCGCAGCGATGCCTATGGCGGCTCGATCGAGAACCGCGTGCGTTTCGCGCTCGAGGTTGTCGCCGCTGTGTCGAAGGTGTTCGGCAAGGGCCGCGTCGGCATCCGCATCTCGCCGGTGAGCCCGGCCAATGATGCGCGCGATTCCGATCCGCAGGCGCCGTTCACCCATCTGGTGACGAAGCTCAGCGAGCAGGGCATCGCCTTCATCCATGTCGTCGAGGGCGCGACGCGCGAGGCGCGCGACTATCTGCCCTTCGACTATGGCGCGCTACGCCGTGCCTTCAAGGGCGCCTATATCGCCAATAACGGCTTCAACCGCGAGCTCGCCATCGAGACGGTCGATAAGGGCGAGGCCGACGCCATCGCCTTCGGCCGGCTCTTCATCGCCAATCCCGACCTGGTCGCACGATTGGAGCGCAACGCCCCGCTGAACGAGCCGGATGTCGCGACCTTCTATGGCGGCGATGCCAAGGGCTATACCGACTATCCCGCCCTGGCCGACAAGGCGGCCTGAGCCGCCGGGCTTCGCGGCTTCTAATGTGGTGCTGCGGCGACGGCCTTCGGCTGTCGCCGCGAATTCCTTGCGGGCTTTGCGCAAAAAGCTGTTGCAGAGCGGCCGCAGCCCGATTACACAGCAGCCCTTGCCGCGCTGCTCCCATCGTCTAGCGGTTAGGACGTCGCCCTCTCACGGCGAAAACTGGGGTTCGATTCCCCATGGGAGCGCCATTTTTATTCAACTAGATCAACGGTTTAGCGCGTCGACCCGAGTGGGGCGTGTAATATCCGTGTAATAAGACCTCTATGAACGTTGGTGGATGGTCGCGCCAGGCAGCGCGCGCCTCATGCTTTTCCGGCCGAATCGGATGGCAGGGCTAGCGCACAATTGGATCGAGCACCGATCCACTGGCAACTCCCCGGAGCCTCGCGTGCAAAGCAACGGCCTCGCCTTCCGTTAGGCTTGCGATACAATCCGATACGATACGCGCAGGAGTCGAGTCGAATTCATAAAGATAGCTTAGGCGTTGCGGCAAGTAATTTGGAGGGGACCCGCTCTTCGTATCGCTAAGTAAATCTTCGAACAGCTCTCGAATTATCCGTTCTTGGCCCTTCTGTTGAGCTGCTAGAGAAGGGTTGCTTATTATGTAGTCGCGGGTTATTTGCTTTAGGACTAGCACCTGATCTGACGCGTCCGGCTCAATGTGCAAGCATTTCCCCTCTGCGTCAGGCTCTCTCAGTTCGGCGGCCCTGATGTATCGTCCGATTAGACCGGAGGTTAGGTTGCGGAGTTCCTGCCTCTGATTTCGAGCGCCGACATAAGGCTCGTTTATTATGCTACCGAACGAGCCCTCGATAAAGTCATTGAGGCTGCGCATGGCTTCACGCAATCGGCCGGTCGCATCCGGCGGTGCGTCAAACCATTTTGCCGCTGCCCGCTGAATGATCTGGTCGCTCTGATCGCCCTTTGGTAAAATGCGGCGCCATGGGATTAATCCGCAGCGATGAAAATCCTCAAGGTCATGGACGGAATAAGCGATGTCGTCCGCCCAATCCATAAGATCGGCTTCTGGGGTCTTGGCGTTGTGATCCAACCCCTGCCGAGCGAATGCAAAGTCGTCAGCTTCGGCTCGATAAGCATTCCATTTGGTGCTGCGAGCAGGGATACTTTTGTCCCGCATCCACGGGTATTTCAGCGTCGCGGCCAACGTCGCTCTGGTCAAGTCGAGCCCGACACATTCCTCAAAACGGACGGCGAGTTTTGTTATAATTCGAAAGGTTTGCGCATTCCCCTCATAGCCATCAGGGTCGCCGGCCTGCTCAACAAGGTCGTTCAGCGCATACTCGCCCCTATGCCCAAAGGGTGGGTGTCCTAGGTCGTGTGCAAGGCACGCCGCTTCGACCACATCCGGGATAAATCCGATTGCAGCTGCGAGCTTTTGATTTGCTTTGTAGCATTTTTCGGCGAGGCGACGGCCGATCTGTGCGACCTTGAACGTGTGCTGTTGGCGAGTGTGAAACACATCGGCTTCACCGGCGCGCACGATTTGCGTTATTCCTGCAAGCCTACGGAAGGCGGAGGAATATAGAATGCGATCCGCATCCCGCTGAGCCGGGTTGCGCTGATCGTCGGCCATGACGGCATGACGACGACTGAGCCGATCTTTGTCGCTCAAAGCCAATTACGTTGATTGCGACTGTTAAGCTGCGGCCATCTCGCGTACAACATAAAGCCTCAGTTTAGGCCCGAGTTCTAAGCGGTTCGCGTTCAACGCACGTTGGATTGCTCGCTGCACGTCGTGAGCGGGATAACGCTCTTCGCTTGTGAAGTGCTTCAGCAAATCGAGCGCTGACATGCCATCGGCTTGATTGCTAACAACTGCAATAAGTTCGCTCTCGGTGGGCCGACCGTCTTGCGAGTGCGGTTGCACGTTGTGCTCCTGATGTGATTTGCGAATGTTCCGACTGCGTGCTCGGATTATCACCTGCAGTCACCGTGCCTCATTCAAATCCGGTTAGCAATTCCTATGCAGCGCTTGCTGCAAAAAATGCTGACGGTCATTAACGCTCCTTGCGAGTTAATGATCCGTGCAACGCCTTGCAGGTGTCTGCAAATAAGTTGTTGCACGATCAAGCTGCGCGTCAAAACGGCGCAGCCCTACGCACATTGTTTTGCGCTTAACGACGAGCGGGAGGGTTGAACCGCAATCGACGTGCCTCACTCGCCAACGAGAACAGCGCGTTCTCGGAAGCATCGCGGCATCCCAGGTCGTAGACAGCTTCGGGTCCTTGGCCACCAAGTGGTCGCCGAATGCCACCGCACGCCGCAGATCGTCCATGCCCTTGGGCTGCCGCTCGAAGAACCACCGGACCTCGACCAGCGGCCTCAATGCCGGCTTCGCCCTGGCTGATGGCGCTGGCCGCCGCGAAGGCGCGCGGCGCGAAGCTTGGTGGCCACCGGGGCTCAGTTCTATCGGAAGCCGCTCGAAAGCTGGGAATCGAAACCCGCGCGCTCGCCGCCAACGGTAGGGCGGCCGGCCTCGTTTCAGCGATCGACGCCGTGCGGGCAGACACCGGCGCATCATCGGCTGGTGCCATCGCGCGCGAGGTATCCAATCGCCGCGTGCCGACACCTTCAGCGGGTTCTTCGCCGCGCTTAATTCGATTGCGTTCCCAAGGATAGCGGCATTTGAATCATGCACGCACAGCGAGCGTAGGGAATCGTGATAGCCCTATTCGAAGTGTTCTTCGCAGGGTGCCACCATGATTGAGCTTCCGCCGTTCGATGCTCTTGCTCTCTCGCTCCATCATAGTCCCGGCGTTCACGCCATCCTTGTTGGCTCCGGCCTGTCACGGGCGGCCGGCATTCCCACCGGCTGGGAAATCACGCTCGACCTGATCCGCCGCTTAGCCGCCCTTGACGGCGCGACCGAGCGTGAAGGCTGGGCGACGTGGTACCGCGACAAGTATGGCAAAGAGCCAAGTTATTCGGAAATTCTGGACGCGCTTGCCTCAACGCAGGCTGAGCGGCGCGCCATCCTTCACGGCTATATCGAGCCGGCTGAAGGCGAAGAAGCGCGCAAGCCGACGAAAGCACACCACGCCATCGCCCAATTGGTCGTATCAGGTGCTGTGCGCCTGGTCATCACGACGAACTTCGACCGGCTGATAGAGAACGCACTTCGCGAAGCCGGCATTGAGCCTACCGTGATTGCCGGCGATGACGCCATCGCGGGTGCAACGCCGCTGGTCCATGCGAAATGCACCGTCATCAAGGTCCATGGCGACTATCTCGACGCCCGGATCAAGAACACCGATGCAGAGCTGGAGGGCTACTCGCCCGCCATGAATACGCTGCTGGATCAGGTCTTCGATAATTTCGGACTGCTATCGGTCGGCTGGTCTGGCGAGTGGGATACGGCATTGCGGTCAGCCATTCTTCGCGCTCCGTCCCGGCGATATCCCTTCTACTGGGCAGCGCGGGGCAAGGCGGGCGGGCTGGCGCAAGATCTTCTGGACCAGCGCGGCGGGCGGAGCTTTTCGATCACTGATGCCGACAGCTTTTTCGTGAAGCTCGCCGAAACGCTAGAGGCGCTAAATCAGGCATCCCGGCCGCACCCGCAGAGCGTCGAAATGGCCGTCGCCTTGGCAAAACGGTACTGCCGCGACGACAAGTTCGCCATGGAGTGGGCCGAGTTCCTGCATGCCGAAGTCGAGAAGGTGCGGCGCTATGTGACCGGCCCTGACTACCCCAACGACGGAAGGCCAGGCGAGCCACTGAACGATACCATGAACGCGATCGTCAGTGACCTCATGGCCAGGACGGAGATTATCCGGAGGGCAGTCTTGGTTTGCGGACGCTGGGGGACGACGGCCGCAAATCGAGCGGTAGTCCGGGCAATACAGGAGTTAAGTTCCGCCGGGGACGCCAGGAGCGGAACGGTACAGCTTTTGTCGTTGCGGGATTTTGGCGCGAGTATCTGCTTCTATTGGAACCTGGCTGGTCTGCTAGACCTAGGCGACTGGTCAATGGCCAAAGCGCTGTTGCACGCCGAGATCAAGGGAGGCCATTCAGTTGAGCCGATGTTCAATGCGCTTCCATTTGTATCATATGAGCACGTCGACTGGAAATTTCTGAAAGGCCTCGGCGATAAGATAGTTCCCATTAGTGAGTTTCTCTTCGACGCATTTAAACGCGAAGCTCGTGACATAGCCCTGATGATGGATAGATCTGACGAATTATTCGATGCAACGGAGTTCGCTGCTGCGCTTGAGTTCGCGAATTATCGCGCCCATGGCGGCGGAAGCTGGTTTTGGATGCCGGCCGGGCGGTTCATCTGGAAGAGGCGAGGCCAGTTCCTGAAAGATACTTTTGCAGAAATCGAACGCCGTGACGACAGTCATCCGGCTTTCAAGGCCGGATTGGTTGGTGGCAGCAAGGCCAAAGCGACGATCACGCTGAAGGCGGCGGGCGAGTTCGTGGAGAAGCATTTTAGCCGCTACCACTGATGGCAGGCTGACCAGGGTGGGACGGCTCGGCGCGCAGGCTCGCGAACCGAAGGGGACGGGCAAATGGTTGCAATCATCATGGCCGGGCTGACATGCATCACCGGATGCGTTTCCGCCTGGCTCTGGTTCGCCGCGAGCCGAGTGCAGATCATTCCGACATGGGCACAAGGCACTAGGCCGTTCGAGCCCGTAGATCAGCAGCAAGCCCAAGCCGGCTGGACGGTTGGCATACTCCAGGCTGCAGAGCGAGGAGCGCGGCTCAACGCGCGGGCCGCTCTGTGGTCCGGGATTACCGCGCTACTCTCAGCGCTCTCCGTCTTTGTCGGGAGCCTGACGGGCTGAGGCGCGCTATAGCGAGGCGTGTTGCCCACGCTCGCGGATGGTCGGGCGCCGGTGACCGTGCTACCGCGCCCCCTCAGCGATGGGGGACGGGAATGAGTTTGATAAAAGCATTTCAGATCGAAGTGACCTCGACCACTCAGACCTTGAAGCAGGTCTTCTTTGTCGAAGCGGACTCGGAAGACGCTGCGGTCCAGGCCCTGGCTGCCCATTCGGGCTTGCCGCCAGATCCGGTCTTCAAATTGCAGCGGCGCCTGAGCGATTCAGAACTTGATCTGCACCAGATCGGCCCTGGCACAATCAGTCAGTGGATTTAGGCTAGCTGCGGTGTGGGTGGATTAGGCTTGCCGCCGGCCAGAGCCGGCCGCGGCCTGCAGTGCCGAGCCAACAGCCCTGCTGACGCAGCCTCTGGTGCAGCCGACCCGTGGCCACCATCTACCGTCCGAGGGCGCCATCGCGTCCGTGGGCGGGTGTGTGCGATGTGTGAGGGACTCTCCGATTCTGAACTGCAACGGCTCGGGCAGTTGATCTATCTTGAGATGGCCAAGCAGCTCGGTCGCGATGCGCGCAGCATGATCGACGCCGATCACGATCTCCGCGCTGTTGTCGTCGATGGCTCTGTCGATCTGGTCAAGGTCGCGGCCGTGGTGGCCAAAAGGTGCTGTGTGAGCTTGCCTGACGCCGAGATCGTCGCGGACGAGGCGCCGGTTGCGAGCCCGCGCGAGCGTCGCTCAAGAGCAGCGGGAGCCGCGTGAGCACCGGCGATGGATCCCGGTGCCGTGCACCATCGCGCTGAGCCGCTCGTCCGGCCTGAGCCATCCGATCCAACGTCTCCCGGGGGAAGCGCCCGTTTCTCCTTTTCGATAGGGCTTGCCCTGTTCTCGAAGCCGGCAGTCGCCGTAGTCTCGCTTCCTGCTTTATCGCATCGTCTTCACGCGAACCGGTGCCCACTTCGCTCGAATAGGCTCTAGACGGCGATGAGCCGCAGCAGTTGCTCGCGATCCGGCTGGGACTCGGCTTCGCCGCTGAAGACGATCCGGCCGCGCTCGACGACGTGGAAACGGTCGGCGACGGACAGCGCTTCATGCAGGTTCTGCTCGACCAGCAGGATGATCGCGCCCTGGTCGCGCAGTTCGCGCACGATCGCGAAGATCTCGGCGACGATCATCGGGGCGAGGCCCTCGCTCGGCTCGTCGATCAGGACGAGGCGCGGCTTGCCGACCATCACCCGGGCCATGGCCAGCATCTGCTGCTCGCCGCCCGAGAGGGTCGTGCCGAGCTGGTGGCGCCGTTCGCCCAGCCGATGAAACCGGTCATAGATGCCCTCGATCGTCCGCTTCTCCTCCTTCGACGAGCGGTTCCTGACCTGGAGCAGGCCGAGAGAGAGATTTTCCTCCACGGTCAGCCCGGGAAAGATGCGCCGGTCTTCCGGCACGAAGCCGACGCCGGCATGGCAGATGCGGTCGGGCGTCAGGCCCGCCAGCGTCGCGCCGTCGAGCATGATCGCGCCTTCGCTGGGGCGCACCCAGCCTGCGATGGTCTTGAGCAGCGTCGTCTTGCCGACGCCGTTGCGGCCGAAGATGCCGATGACCTCGCCCGGGCCCGCCGTGATATCGACGCCCTGGATGATGTGGCTATGGCCGTAATGGCTGTGCAGTCCGCTGATGGCGAGCATGGCCGGTTCCTCAAGCATGTCCGAAATAGGCGGCCTGGACGGCAGGATCGGCCCGCACCAGATCGGGTGGGCCTTCGGCCAGCTTGCGGCCCTGATGCATGACCACGACATGGTCCGACAAGTCCATGACGAGGCCGATATCGTGCTCGATCAGGAGTATGGTGACGTCGTCGGTCAGGCTGCGCACGAGCCTGGCCGTCTGCGCCGTGTCGCCATGGCTCATGCCCTGCGTCGGCTCGTCGAGCAGCAGGATCTTCGGTTCCGAGGCGAGGCAGACCGCGATCTCGAGCCGGCGCTGGTCGCCATGAGAGAGGTTGCCGGCGAGATCGTCGCGCTTATGGGCGAGCTGGAAGCGCTCCAGCATCTGGCCGGTCCTGGCCAGCGCCTGCGTCGAGCGGCCGACAGGCAGAAAGGCGCGCCCGGTCGGCTCCAGCACCTGCGCCGCCAGCCTGAGGTTCTCCGCGACGGTGAGCTCCGGAAACAGGCTGGTGATCTGGAAGGAGCGCGAAAGCCCGGCCGCCTTGGTGCGCTCGGGTGCGGCGCCCGTCATGTCGACGCCGTCGATCAGGACCTGGCCGCGATGGGGCTTGAGCGCCCCGCTGATCAGGTTGAACAAAGTCGATTTGCCGGCGCCGTTGGGGCCGATCACGGTCGTGATCCTGTGGCGCTGCGCCTGGAAGCTGACCTGATCGACCGCCTTGAGGCCGCCGAAGGAGATGCCGAGGTCGCGGATATCGAGAACCGGCTTCATCGGGAGGTCCTCGCGGTTTCGGCGATGATCGCGGGCAGGTCGGCGGGGTCCGCCGCCGCGACGGGGGCAGGGCGCCGGCGCGAGAGCCAGGTCTCGATGGCGGGACGCACCACGCCCACCAGCCCCCTGGGCAGGAACATCACGCACAGCATGAAGAGCAGGCCGATGACGATGAGGTGGTGCTCGGTCCAGCTGCCGATGATCGATTTGAGGATGACGAGCAGGACCGATCCGTAGATCGCGCCGATCAGCGTGCCGACGCCGCCGAGCACCACCGAGATCACCGCATTGCCGGATGTCGCGAAGAACATCAGCTCCGGCGAGACGAAGCCGCGCAGCATCGGATAAAGCGCCCCCGACAGCCCCGCGATCACGCCGGCCAGCACATAGGCGGCCATGCGCGCGCGCCAGACCGAGTAACCGAGGAAGGGCACGCGCTTCTCGTTTGCCTTCAGCGCGGTGAGGACGCGCCCGAACGGCGTATCGAGCAGATAGGCGGTCAGCGCATAGAGCCCCATGATCACGGCAAGCACGATCAGGAAGAAGCCGACGGGACTGCCCGCCGAGACGGAGAACGGCCCGAAGCCGATCTCGATCACCGGGATGCCGATCATCCCGTCGGAGGCGCCCAGTTCGCGGGTGTTGTAGACGACCTTGGCCATGACCTGGGCAAGGCCGAAGGTGATCAGCGCGAAATAGACGCCGCGCACCCGGTTGGCGATCAGTCCACCGATGATGGAGGCGATCAGCGTCGCCAGGAAGGCTGCGGCCATGGCGAGCCAGAAGGAGGGCAGCTTCATCAGCGTCAGAGCCGAGACATAGGCGCCGATGCCGAAATAGAGCGCCTGGCCGAGCGAGAGCGCGCCGGAATAGCCGAGCAGCAGATCGACGGACAGGGCGAGCCCCGCGAAGATCAGCGCCTCCGTGCCGAGCCGCAGATAGAAAGTGTCGCCGGTTGCGGCGCCCATGGCCGCAAGGCCGAGCGCGGCGAGGACGAAGAGCAGCGCGAGCAGATGGCTCGCGCGCATGGATTGCGTCAGCCGGTCATGCATGGCCGAGCCTCCCGAACAGGCCCTGCGGGCGGAAAACCAGAAAGGCGACCATGGTCCCGAACACGATCGGATCGGTCCAGACCGGCGAGATCACGAGGCTTGCCAGCGCCTGGACCTGCGTCAGCAGCAGGCCGGCGACGACCGCGCCCCAGATCGAGCCCATGCCGCCGACGATGACGACCGTGAAGGCAAGCAGGATGAAGTCGCGCCCCATGGTCGGGAAGACCGAATAGATCGGCGCGAGCAGCACGCCGGCGAGCCCGGCAAGGCTGACGCCGAAGGCGAAGGTGCCGGCATAGACCAGCGAGACCGGCACGCCGAGCGATGCCGCCATGTTGCGGTCGAAGGCCGCGGCGCGGACCATCGCCCCCAGCCGCGTCTTGTAGACGACAAAGGCCACGCCGAGCACGATCGCCGCGCCGACCAGAATGAGGAAGATCCGGTAGTTCGGCAGGATGATGCCGAGGATCTCGGTCGCGCCGGGGATCGGGGTCGGCGGGCGCTGGGTGTTGGCGCCGAAGACGATCTTCAGCACGTCCTCGACGATGAGGCCGAGGCCGAAGGTGACGAGCAGGGTGGTGACGTGGCGGTCCCGGGTGTCGAAGACCGGCCGGATCAGCAGCCGTTCCACGGCCATGCCGAGCGGGATCATCAGGATGGGCACGAGCACCAGCAGGAACCAGAAGCCGATGCCGGCCGCGCCGAGTGCCAGCGCCGCATAGGCGCCGATCGCGTAGAACTCGCCATGGCTCATGTTGATGACGTCGAGCATGCCGAAGATGATGGTCAGCCCCAGCGCCACCAGCACGACCGCGACCCCGAGCGCGAGCCCGTTCACGACCTGCGGGGCAAGGACGAATTGAAGATAGTCGACGGGGGTCATGGCGAAGCCTCGATGTAGGGCAAAGCGCGCTCCCCTCCCCATGAGGGGGAGGGGGCGTGCCGTGGCGGCTCAGAACCGCGTGCAGGCGTCGGGGCCGATGGCGTTTTCCGAGGAGACGTTGTCGATGATGTCGAACTTGCCCTTGGTCACGCGCACCACATACATCGGCTGCATGGCCTGGTGGTCGCCGGCGCGGATGGTCTTGGTGCCCTGCGGCGTCTGCCAGCTCAGCCCGCGCAAGGCCTCGCGCACCTTGTCGGTCTCGGTCGAGCCCGCCTTCTCGACGGCTGCCTTGTAGGCGAAGAGCAGGCCATAGCTGTCGGCGCCATAGAGATCGGGATCGGTCTTGTTGGCGGCGCGGAAGGCCGCGACGAAGGTCTTGTTCGCGGGGCTGTCGATCTGCGGGGAATAGCCGACGCCGGTGGCGAAGCCCTCCGCGGCGGCGCCGATCGCCGTGATGTTCTGCGAGGTCACGGTGCCGGATGCGCCCACCACGGTCAGGCCCGAGAGCAGCCCGAAATCCTGCAATTGCGTCAGCAGGCGCACCGTGTCGTTGCCGGCGACGGAGGTGTAGAGCACCTGCGGGCGGGTCGCGCGAATCTGGCCGAAATACTGCGTGTAATCCTTGGAATCGAGCGGCGCGAAGACCTCGCCACCGCTCTGCGCCCCGCCCTTCTCAGCGCTCGACTTGAACGCGGCGACGGTTGAGCGACCCATCTCGTAGTCGGGCCCGAGATAGTAGACCTTGGCCTTGGGCTTCTCCTTGGCGAGCCATGCCGCGAGCGCGACCGATTGCTGCTCGGCACGCGCGTTCACCCGGAACATGTTGGGCGAGCATTTGTCTGTGGTGATCGAGTCGGCGAAGGAGACCGTCGTCGCCGCCAACTTGGCATTGCGCTCGGCGAGCTGGGCGACGGCGAGCGTCGAGCCGGAATTGACGGTGCCGGTCAGGAAGTCGACCTTTTCGACCTGGAACAGCTTCTCGGCCTTCTGCACGGCAACCGACGGGTTCGCCTCCTCGTCCTCGAACAGCAGATTGACCTGCCGCCCGGCGATGCCGCCGGCTGCATTGATTTCCTTGGCTGCGAGCTCGAGCCCCCAGCGGACCTGCTGGCCGATCGGCGTGTAGGTGCCCGAGAGCGGCGTGACGACGCCGATCTTGATCGGGCCCGACTGGGCGAATGCACTCCCGCTCAGGGCTGTCGCGGCAAGCAGGCCGGCGGCGAACATCGTGATGGCTGCGGTCTTCATGGTCGTCTCCCTCAGGTTTGTCTTGTTCTGGCTGGACAGCTTCAGGCGGCCGCGCGGCGTGTCCTTCGCCGCGCGGATGGGCTCAACGCCCGCTGAATTTCGGGGCGCGCTTGGCGTGGAAGGCCTCGACACCCTCGCGGAAGTCGTCGGACTGGCGCAGGCGGCTGTAGCAATGCCCCTCCAGTTCGATGGCGATGGCGAGCGTCGAATCCTCGGTGTCGTTGAGCAGCTTCTTGGCGGTGCGCTGGGCGATCGGCGAGAAGCCGCGCAGCTCGTCGACCAGCCGGTCGGTCGCCGCTTCCAGCTCGGCGTCGGGCACGCATTCGGTGGCGACGCCCCAGTCATAGGCCTGCCGCCCGGAGATGCGCTTCGAGCGCATCACGATGTCCTTGGTCCGGGTGATGCCCACCATCTTCTGCAGCCGGGCGGAGCCGCCGGAGCCTGGAATCTGGCCGAGTTTCTGCTCGGGCAGTGCGTATTGGCAGGTCTCCGAGACGATGCGGAAATCGCAGGCGAGCGAGATCTCGAAGCCGACGCCGAAGGCATAGCCGCGATTGGCGACGATCACCGGCTTGGTGCAGCGCGCCGGGGCGGCGATGTTCCAGGCGAGCCTGGAGACATGTTCGGGCGAGGCTTCGAGAAAGCCCTTGATATAGCCGCCGGAGGAGAAGTTCTCGCCGATGGCGCGCAGCACGATGACGCGGACGCGATCGTCCTCGTCCAGCGCCTCGAACACCTTCCGCAACTGGTCGCGCTGCGGCATCGAGATGACGTTCATCGGCGGGCGGCCGAGGATGATGTCGGCGCGCTCGCGGGCGGCATCGATCTCGACGCTGAAGCCGTCCAGATCGGCCAAGGCGGGATGAAGCGGGGTCGGGGCGTTCATAGGGTTGGTCTTTCGCTCGTTGTGAAGGGAGACGGTCATCAGGCGATGGCGGGCTGGTCGGGTTCGTACTCGCCGGCCACGAGTTGGCGGCGCAGCAGCTTGCCGACGGGCGATTTCGGGATGGCCTTGATGAATTCGAAGCGGCGCGGGCGCTTGAAATTGGCGAGCCCGGCTGTCTTGCAATGCTGGTCGAGTTCATCGGCGGTGACCGGGCCCGCGCGCTGGACGAAGGCGACGACGATCTTGCCCCAGCGTTCGTCGGGCAGGCCGACGACGGCGACCTCGGACACGCCCGGATGCAGCGAGAGGCAGCTTTCGATCTCGACCGGGGAGACGTTCTCGCCGCCGGTGATGATCATGTCATCGACGCGGCCCGAGACGTAAAGGTCGCCGTCGCCGTCGAAATAGCCGGTGTCGCCGGTGAAGTACCACCCGTCGCGCAGGGATTTGGCGTCTGCCTCGGGGCGCTTCCAGTAGCCCTCGAAGGCCTCGTCGCTGGCCGCCAGCGCGACGATCTCGCCCTCTTCGCCGGCAACCGCAAGCTCATGCGCCGAGGCCGCGCCGAGCTTCACCACGCGGATGAGCTGGTTCAGCCCGGCCCTGCCGGCGCAACCCGGCTTGTCGGCGGCCTTCTGGTTGATCGTGAAGGTGTAGATTTCCGAAGAGCCGTAGTGATTGACGAAGAGCTCCGGGGAAAAGGCCTCGGTCAGCTTGGCGAGCAGCCCGTCGGTCATCGGCGCGCCGGCGAAGCCGAGCTTGCGCACGCTGGTCACGTCAGTCTGTGCGAAGCGCGGATGGTGGACGACGTCGTGGTAAAGCGTCGGCACAAGGTAGAGATTGGTGATCGCCTCGGCCTCGATCAGCGCCAGCGCCTGGCCGACATCGAAGCGCGGCAGGCAGACGAAGACGCCGCCGATCAGCGACATGGCGATGAGCGAGCGCACGCCCATGGTGTGATAGAGCGGCATGACGCCGAGCGTGCGTTCGCCGTTCGCATAGAGGTTCTGGGCGACATGGGCGAGGCCCGCCATGCGCTCGGCCCGGTGCCGGCGCGGCACGCCTTTCGGCTTGGCCGTGGTCCCGGAGGTGTAGAGCATCAGCGACCAGGCATCGGCAGCGACGCGCGGAACGGCCGTGGCGGCAGGCTCCGCCACCATCTCGGCGAAGCTCTGCTCGGCCTGGCCCGCATCGGCACCCACAGCGATGCGCGGAATGGATGAGCCGAGCCGGCTCCCGCCGATCGCCGACCCGGCGACGGCCTCGAACGCGATCGCACGGGCGCCGCAATTCTCGATGACGAAATCGATCTCGTCGGCTTTGGCGCGCCAGTTGATCGGTACGATGGTCAGGCCCGCGAACTGGCAGGCCCAGTGCAGGGTCGCAGCCTCCCAGCGGTTCTGCAGCACGGTGACGAGATGCTCGCCGGCCTTGAGGCCCATGGCGTCGAAGGCTGCGACCAGCGACGAGATCCGCACGAGCCATTGCGCATAGCTCAGCCGGACATCGCCATCGACGATCGCGAGCGCATCGGGATCGCGCGCGACGCTGGCCATGAAGCTGGTGCCGAGATCAAACATGGGCAGGTTCCGGGAGAGGTGGCGCATCCAGCAACTGGGCGGCGGCTTCGAGCGCGGCCCGGATGATCGGCGTGTAGCCGGTGCAGCGGCAGAGATGGCCGCCAACGACCTCGCGCAGCTCATCCTCGGTCGGATGAGGCTGCTCGCGCAGGAAAGCGTCGAGCGAGATCAGGATGCCGGCGGTGCAGAAGCCGCATTGCAGAGCGTGGTGGCGGCGGAAGGCGGCCTGCATCACCGACAGCCTGTCGGCAGCGGGGCTCAGACCTTCCACCGTCCTGACATCGCGGCCTTCGAGCTGCACCGCCAGCGTCAGGCAGGCCCGCGCGGGCGCACCGTCGATCTGGATGGTGCAGGCCCCGCAGACGCCGTGTTCGCAGCCGACATGGGTCCCGGTGGCGCCAAGGCCATGACGCAGCGCATCGGTCGCGAGCAGGCGCGGCTCGGCCTCCAGCGAAACCGGTCTGCCGTTCAGGGTGAAGGCGACGCGGTGGCGCGCCGTGGCGCTCAGGCGCGGCATGACAGGGCCTCCGCTATCGTGTCGCGGCCGAGCGAGCGCACCAGGTCGCGGCGCAGCCGGGCGGTCGCGTGGAAATCGTCGCGTGCGTCGAGATCCCAGGCGAAGGCGTTGAGCGCGTCCGACAGGGCCGATCCGTCCAGCAAGGGAAAGCTGCGGCGCTCCGGCTTGTCGGCGACGCCCGCGACGGCGAGGTGAATCGCATCCGCCGTCACCACCGCCGCACAGCCGACGATGGCGAAATCGCCGTGGCGGCGCGCGACCTCCTTGAAGGCATGGCCGGTTCCGGGTCTGGCGACCGGGAAGACGACCGCTTCGATCAGCTCGTCGTCGGCCTTGTCGGTCACCATCATGCCGGCAAAGAAATCGCCGGCTTTCACGGTTCGGCTTTTCCTGCGCGAGCGCAGCCTGATCTCGCCGTCGAGCGCCACGAGGCAAAGCGGGATCTCGGCGCTCGGATCGGCATGGGCGGCCGAACCGCAGACGGTGCCGCGCGCCCGCGTCTGGTAATGGCCGAGCCAGGGCAGCGCGGCCGCCAGCAGCGGCTGTTCGGCGCTGAGCTCGGGCCGGCGCATCAATGCGGCCTGCCGCACGCCGGCGGGCACGATGATGGCATCGCCCGCGCGCCGAACCTTGTCCAGCCCGGGGATGGCCATCACGTCGATCAGCACGGTGGGCTTGGCCAGCCGCATGTTGAGCATCGGCAGCAGCGATTGGCCGCCGGCGATGATGCGGGCATCCGATCCATGCCGGGCGAGCGCGTCGAGCGCCTCGGACAGGTCGCCGGCACGGATATAGTCGAAAGCCGCGGGCTTCATCCGCGCCTCCCCAACAAGCGGGCGAAGAAGCCGGTCCTGGCGCCTGCAGGGGCGGCCTTGCGTGCAAGCGCCGCGAAGAACTGCGCGATGATGGCCTTGGCCGCGCCGTCGAGCAGGCGTCCGCCGATGGCCGCGACCTTGCCGCCCACGGCGGCCTCGTAGCTATAGGAGATGACGGTGAGCCCGTCTTCGCCAGCCGACAGGATCACGCGGCCGGACCCGCCGCCGGTGCCGAGCGCGCCGGAGACCGAACCGGTCAGCGTCGCGGCCTTCGGCCCATCAAGGTCCGAGAGCCGGATCTCGGCCTTGTAGCGCCCCTTCACCGGGCCGACGCCGAGCGTCACATCGGCCTTGAAATGCGTCTCCGACAGCTTCCTGACGCCGTGGCAGCCGGGGATGATCGATGCCAGTTGCTCGGCGTCGAGCAGCATCGCCCAGATCGCTTCGGGCGTGGCCGCGACCTTGGCCTGTCCTTCCCCGCGCAGTGTGCGGTCGCCGGGCCTGGCAGCGCCCAGCTCGGCCGCCCGGCCGCCATCCGATGCCGGCCTGGCCGGCTCGGCGGCGGCGACGAGCGCGGCGATCCGCGCCGGCGTCAGCGGCAGATCGAGTTCCGCGACCCCGATTGCGTCGGCCACGGCATTGGCAAGGCAGACCGGCGTCGACATGCAGTTGCCTTCGCCCACACCCTTGGCGCCGAGCGGCGTGAAGGGCGATGGCGTCTCGATGTGCAGGATCGCGATATCGGGCGTCTCGGTCGCGGTCGGCAGCAGGTAGTCGGCGAAGGTGCCGGTCAGGAAAGCGCCGTCATAGGCATAGGCGAGTTCCTCGTAGAAGGTCGCGCCAAGGGCCTGGGCGAAGCCGCCCCTGATCTGCCCCTCGACCATGCCGGGATGCAGCACGCGCCCGCAATCATGCATGGTGACATAGCGGTCGATGCGAACCTTGCCGGTGTCGACATCGACCTCGACGCCCGCCATGTCGAAGATGAAGCCGTGGCAGAGCGAGGAGTTGACCTGGTCATCCTCCGTGGGCGCGGCGAGCTCCGGCGGCGTCCAGAAGGCGGTCTCCCGGATCGCCTGATCGACTCCGTCGGGCAGCAGCGCCGGCGACCAGTGCGAGAGCGCGGCGACGCGGCCGAAGGGCAGTGTTTTGGTCGCGTCGCCCGTCGCGAAGACGGCGCCGCCCGCAAACCCGATCTGTGCGGGTGCGACATCGAGCTGGCTCGCGGCGATCGCAGCCAGCTTGTCGCGCAGGCGGGTGGCGGCCAGATGCGCCGTGCCGGCGACTGCAGCCGCAAAGCGGCTGGAATAATTGCCCGATGCGATCGACCAGGCGTCCTTGCCCGTATCGAGATCGACGACGACGCTGATGGCCTCGCGTGACAGGCCGAAGACATCAGCCACCACCTGCGCCAGCACCGTGCGATGACCCTGCCCCTGCGGCACGGAAGCGACATGGACGCTGACCGAGCCGACGGGATCGAGCGACACCGTCGCCGTCGCCTGCGCGCCGTTCTTGGGGCCGGCCTTCTGCCGCTCGGCTGCGGTGAGGACCGAGGTGATGTAGCCCATATTGGAGACGCTGGGCTCGACGGCGGCCGCAAAGCCGATGCCGTAGCGCCTGCCGGCGGCGCGGGCCTCATTGCGGCGCCTCTCCAGTTCGGCGAGCCTGCCGTCTGCCACGGCGAGGTCGATTGCCTTCGCATAGTCGCCGGAATCGTAGAGCGCGCCGGAGGCCGTGCGGTAGGGAAATTGCCCGCGCTGAATGAGGTTGGCGCGGATCACGGCCAGCGGATCGAGCCCGAGCGTGACGGCGATGCGCTGCATCAGCCGCTCCAGCGCATAATAGACCTGCGGGCCGCCGAAGCCGCGCACGAGGCCGGTCGGCGCCTTGTTGGTCAGCACGACACGGTTGCGGATGGCGAGATTGGCGATGTCGTAGGCGCCGGTCATGTTGCCATGCATGCGGTAGAGCGTGGCGGGCTCGGGCGCGCGCGGATAGGCGCCGCAATCCTCGACCTGGTCCCAGTCCAGCGCCGTGATGCGGCCCTCGCTGGTGACGGCGGCCTTCAGCGTCGTGACGCGGTTCGTCGCCGCCACGGCGGCGCTCAGATGCTCGAGCCGATCCTCGATCCATTTGACCGGGGCGCGGGCCAACCGCGCCGCCACGCCGATCAGCACCGCATAGGGCGCCACGCCCTGCTTGACGCCGAAGCTGCCGCCCGAATCCGGCGGCATGCGCAAGCGCAGCCGGTTGCCCGGGACTTTCAGGCAGCGCGCCATCACCGCATGGATGCTGAACGGTCCCTGGAAATTGGCGAGGATCTCGTAGGCGTCCTCATGCGGGTCGTAGTCGGCGACGACGCCGAAGGTCTCCATCGGCGCGCCGGTGTTGCGCGGATAGGCGATGGAAACTTCGAGGCGGTGCGCTGCTTGTGCGAAAGCGGCCTCCGGCTCGCCATAGCGAAAGCAACGGTCGCTGACGAGGTTGGCGCCGGCCTTGTCGTGGAGGACCGGGGCATCGGCCCCGAGGCTCGCAAGCGGATCGACGACGCAGGGGCGCGGAGCGTATTCGATCTCGATCGCGTCCAGCGCATCCTCGGCAAGATACCGGTCCTGCGCGACGACGATCGCGACCGGCTCGCCGACATAGCGCACGCGCTCGACGGCCATCGGCCAGTTCTCTACCGCGACCTTGAGCCCGGCGACCATCGGCGTCGTCAGCCTCGCGAGGTCACGGCCCGTGACGATCGCGGCGACGCCGGGCATGGCGGCGGCGGCTGTGCTGTCGATGGAAAGGATATCGGCATGGGCATGGGGCGAGCGCAGGATGGCGGCATGGAGCGTGCCGGGCCTGACGCCGAGATCATCGATGAAACGGCCACGGCCGGTCAGCAGGGCCGCGTCCTCGACGCGCTCCACCGATTGTCCCGTCCATGAGATGGTCTCTGGCCGCACCGACGCCTGCTCCCGATGACGCGCTCTGATGGGCGTCTGGGGTGGGAGGCTCGGCGATCAGCGGTCGTGGCGCGATCCCGCAGGGTCTCGCGACTTACCGAAAAGTCTCAAAATGACTCGGCAGCGGAAGGCTTCCTACCGGCCCAGTCGCGCCACCTGCCTGAAGGCGCTCGGCGCGACGCTGCAGTGATCGCGGAAGAAGCGGGTGAAATGGGCGGGCACGCTGAAGCCGAGCCGGTCCGAAATCGCCGAGAATGTCTCCTCGCCCTCGACGATCGCACCGACAGCCATCTCGACCTTGACGACGTTGAGGAAGACATGCGGCGTCACGCCGGTCGAGGTCTCGAAGACCCGGAAGAAATGCGCGCGTGACAGACCTGCTTCCTTCGCCAGCTTGTCGACGCTGGGCGAGGCCGCCGGATCGCCCCGCATCAGCGAGATCGCACGGCCGACGCGCCAGTCGACCGCATTGGCGCGCGCGATCTCGCGCAGGGAGGCGCCGATGGTGCGCCAGGGCGTGAAACGCTCGATCACCGCGATCATCAGCTCCGAGAGCAGGCTCTCCTGTCGATGCGAGGCGCCGGGCTCGTGAACCATCTCTGCGGCAAGGTCGAGCGCGGTCTGGCGGATATGCGCCGTGACCTCGCCGGCCGAATGCTCGAAGAACCCCGGAGCGCCGCTCGCCGCCCAGTTCGGCCTGAAGCTGCGCAGCCAGTCCGGCTCGATATACAGCGCCAGGATCAGCGCGTTCTTGCGGCGCGAATCGTGAATATAGGCGTGGCTCTCCCAGGCATTGACCAGCACCGCGAGATCATCGGTCAGGGGCGCGACATGGTCGCCGACGAGGAACTGGGTATCGTCGCCATCGACCTTGAGCAGGACATGACAATGGGGATGCGCGTGCCGGACCAGGCTTCGGTCCATGTCGAGCAACGCCACCCGCCCGAAGGCTCCATGCGCTATGCGCAAGGCATCCGACATGCCGTTTCCTCGCTCCGGCTGATTTCCAGCTCTTGATCCCTGTCCTCATACAGTAGCGGTCGCCTTGCCGGCACCGCAAGCATCGTTCCTGCACGGGTCTTCGCTTCGTGATTAAGCGGGGACCTCGGTCAGGGAGCGTCGCAAAGCGATTGTCCGGTGAGTTCTAGGCGGCCTGATCGGCGACCCAGCTCGTCAGCACGGCGCAGGCGTCGAGGAAATCGTCGATCTCCATCGCTTCATGGGGATTGTGACTGCCGTTTTCGTTGCGCACGAAGATCATGCCGACGGGGACGCCTGCTGCCGCGAAGGCGGCCGCATCATGCGAGGCGGGGCTTCCCATCATCGTGCCGGGCAGGCCCTGGCTCTGTGCCGCTGCCTGGAGCTGGGACGCGATTGCGGGGTCGACCATGCCGACGCTGGCGGAGGCGCGCGGGCCCAGGGCAAAGCTGACATTCCGCCGCGCCTCGATTTCGCCAATGATCGCGAGCATGCGCGCCTCGAGATGCGACAGCACGGCAGGGTCATAGGCGCGCACATCGAGACTGAAATCGAAGGCGCCGGGCACCGTGGTCAAACCATGCATGGCAGGATCGGTGTGAAAGCGGCCGAAGGTGATGGCGAGCGGGATGCCGGCCGCCTCCTGCTCTGCCCAGAGCCGGTCGAGCGCCATCGCCAGCTCTGCGCCGGCCATCGCGGCGTCGCGGCGGAAGCGGCGCGGCGTGCCGACATGGTCGTGGCGTCCATTGATGCGTGCGTTGGGATAACGGAAATTGCCGGGGATGCCGCTGCAGATGGCGAGCGGCAGGCCGGCCTCGGCCAGGCTCGGGGCCTGCTCGATATGGACTTCGAGGAAGGCGCGGATCGTTGCGGGATCGAGCTCCCGGCGGCCTTGCCGGAGCGCCTCGACATCGCCGCCGCATGCGGCGATGTGGCTGGCGAGATCGCGCCCGGTGTCGATCCTTTTCGCGTCGAGGGCGCCGTTGGGCAATGTGCCCAGCGCCGAGCGGCTGCCGATATAGGAGACCTCGAACCAGACGCTCTCCTCGGCGCGCACGCCCATCACGGTGATGTCGCAGCGTGGGCGCAGTCCCAGCGCCTTCATGGCGGCGATGACCGTCAGCCCCGCGACGACGCCGGCCGCGCCGTCGAAATTGCCGCCATGGGGCACGCTGTCGAGATGCGAGCCGAGCAGGATGCGCGGCGCGCCCTGCTCGCTGCCCGGCCAGGTCAGATAGGTGTTGGCGGCGGCGTCGCGACGGATCTGCAGGCCTTGATCCGCGCCATGGCTGGCGATGAGCTCATGCGCGAAATTCTCGCCCGCGCCATAGGTGTCGCGCATGATGCCGGGCTCGCCCTGGCTGCCTTGCGCCAGGCGGTCGAACAGGCTTTCGACGACCGGGCGCTGGGCGGCGATCGCTGTCCTGACGGCTTCGGGCGAGATGGGCTTCATGGGCATTGTCCGGCTTGGGTCTGGTCGGCTTCGGGCCTGGTCGTGTTTGGCGGTGAGGGGTGTCGCTCACGCGTCGAGCCAGCGCAATTCGCCTTGCGGTGGCGCGATGTCGGGATTGGCGGCGATCATCCGCTCCCAGACACGCTGGGTGACGGCCTGGGCTTCGTCGAGCAGGGCCTGTTCGTCGAGCGTCAGCACCTTGCGGTCGCGCATCACGAATTCGCCGTCGACGATGACGGAATGAACGATGCCGGGATGGCCGTAATGCACGAGATTGGAGACCAGGCGGATCAGCGGCCGCATCACCGGCTGATTGAGGTCGATGATGGTGAGATCGGCCTTCTTGCCGGTTTCCAGCGAACCGATCTGGTCCTGCGCGCCGACTGAGCGGGCGCCGTTGCGCGTGATCATGTCGAGCATGTCCTGCGGCTGCGGATCGATACCGCCTTCGGTGTCGCGGCCGCGCCCGCCGCGATGCAGGATCAGGCCGATCTTGAGGGCGTGGAACAGATCCTCGGTCATGTTGTCGGTGCCGAGCGCGATGTTGACGCCGGCGTCGCGGATCAGGCCGATGGCGACGGTGTGCGGGCCCTTGCGCGAGGAGTTGGCCGGGTTGTGCGCCATCTGGACGCCGCGCTCGGCGAGCAGCGCGATGTCGGCGGGCGTGCAATAGGTCCAGTGGGCGCAGGTCAGGTCCGGGCCGAGGAAGCCCTCGCGGTCGAGATAGCCGGCAGGCGTCAGGCCATGGGCCGCCTTGACGGCTGCGATCTCGCCCGGGCTCTGCGCCAGATGGCAGGTGCGGGTGAGGCCGTGATGCCCGGCCATGTCCTTGAGCCTGCGCAGCATGGCGGGCGAGCAGTTGTCGGGGGCATGCGCCGCGATCTGGCAGTTGACGCGGCCGTTGCGGGCGCCGTTCCAGCCCTCGATCAGCATCTGCGTGCGGTCGAGGAAGCCCTGTCCGAAGGCCTCGTCGATGCCGTATTCGCCGAAGCGGATTTTTCGCGTGTCGATATCGGCGCAGCTTTCCGAGAGCCAGAGCCTCAAGCCGGTATCGGCCATCGCGCCGGCATAGGAGGGGACGTGGCGGAACGGGTCGACCAGCGTCGTCGCGCCGCTGCGGATCGCCTCCAGGCAGCCGAGCGAGGCCATCACCGCCCGCTCATGGTCGCTCATCGTATAGGAGACCGGCGACATGTAGCGGTAGATGATCTCGCCATCCCAATCCTCGACCGTGCCGCGCAGCGCGGTCAGGACGGTGTGGGTATGGGCGTTGATGAAGCCCGGCAGCACGGCGAGCCCGCGCCCGGAGATGCGCTCGCAATCCGGATAGGCCTGCTCCAGCGCAGCCGTCTCGCCGATCGCGGCGATGCGGTCGCCGATGATGGCGATCGCGCCGCGCTCGATGATGCGCCGCTCGTCGTCGCAGGTGACGACGGTCGTGTCCTTGATCAGCAGGTTCATCGCGCGCATCCCATCAGGCAGCTCCCGGTCAGTTGCGCTTCACATTCCAGAACACGGCGGTGCCGTTCATGATGCCGCCAAGGTCGGTGCGGAAGAGGGTCGGCTGCTTGTACTGGCCGATCGGGTAATACGGCACTTCCTCGAAGGCGGTCTTCTGGATTTCGTCGCAGATGCGCTTCTGCCCGGCATCGTCGCCGGTCGAAAGCCATTGCGCGCGCAGCGCTTCGATCTTCGGACTGGAGACCCAGCCGGGGAAGGCGCCGTCGCCGCGCAAAGTCGAATGCACCAGCGGGTTGAGCCAGTCCATGCCCTGCCAGTTGCCGACAAAAGCGTTCCAGCCGCCCTGGTCGGCCGGGCCCTTGTTGACGCGGCGCTTGAGCACCGAGCCGAAATCGAGCGCGGTGTATTCGACATTCATGCCGGCCTGTTTCATCACATCGGCCGCGATGTCGCCGAGCGGCTTCTGCGCCAGCGAATCGGCGGGCACGAGCAGCACGACCTTCTCGCCGGCATAGCCCGCCGCCTTGAGGTCGCGCTTGACCTTGTCGTAGTCGCGCGGACCGCGGAAGATATCGAGCCCGACCTCGCTACCCATCGGGGTGCCCGGCGTGAAATAACCGAGCGGGCTATGACGGAAGGCGGGATCGTCGCCCGCGACCGCGATCATGAAGGCCTCCTGGTCGATCGCGCCGAGCAGGGCGCGGCGGATCGCCGGATTGTCGAAGGGCGGCTGCAGATGGTTGACCCGCATCTGGCAGGTGAAGCCGAGCGGATCGAGCACCGCGGTGCGGACGGATTTGCTGCGGGCGACGATGGGCAAGAGGTCGTGCGGCATCGCCTCCTGCCAGTCCTGCTCGCCGGCCTGCACGGCCGAGGTGCCGGTCGCGGCATCCGGCATGGTCGTCCATTCCACGCGGTCGAAATTCACGATCTTGGGGCCAGACGTCCAGTCCGGCGTGCCCTCGCGCGGCTTGTAGCCGGCGAAGCGCTCATAGACGTTGCGCGCACCGGGCACCCGCTCGTCGGCCTTGTAGCGGAAGGGGCCCGAGCCGATCACCTCGGGAATGAGCTTGAACGGATCGGTGTTGGCGAGCCGCTCCGGCATCATGAAGCAGACCGGCGCCGAGACCTTGCCGAGCGCATAGGGCAGATAGGGGAAGGGCGCCTTGAGACGGAAGCGGATCGTCCTGTCGTCGGGGGCGGAGAGTTCGTCGGTCGCCTGCATCAAGGCGTCGCCGGCCGCATCCCGCTTGGCCCAGCGCCTGATGCTGGCGACGCAATCGCGCGCCGTGACCTTCTCGCCGTCATGCCAGGCGAGGCCGTCGCGCAGGGTCAGGTTCCAGAGCTTGCCGTCATTCTCGACCGTGTGGCCCTCGACCATCTGCGGCGAGATCTCGAGCCTGGTGTTCATGCCGTAGAGCGTGTCGAACACCATGAAGCCATGGGTGCGGGAGACCTGGGCGGTCGCGTAGATCGGGTCGGTGAAGGCGAGGTCGATTACCGGGATGAATTTCAGCGTCGTCACTGAGGCGGCCCGCACCAGAGCTGGGCGCGAGACGAGGCCCGTTGCGGCCGTGCCTGCGAGGAAGTGGCGGCGATTCAGCATTATGGGTCTCTCGATGATGGCGGCATGGGCGCAAGCCTTGCCCGAGCGAGCACGCTGATGCGGATCGCAAGGGGCCGGTGCGGCAGGGACTGTGGAATGCCCGGCGCTGCCGGGATGATGTGCGCAGCGAGACTGTGGGGCAGGCATTGTGGCCGGGCAATGCCCGCGCCTATGCTTTATTCGGGGCCGCCATTTGCCGGGCGAATACCGTCAGGCGAGCTTGCCCGCGACCTCGCCGACAACGACGCGCACCTCACGCAGGAAGGCTTCGGCAGCGCGCGACAGGGGCCGCTTGCGCGAGCTCACCACGGAGGCGGAAACCTGCACGGCGGGCTCAAAAGCCCGGATGGCGAGGTTGTAATGGCCGCTGAACAGCGGCGACAGCGGATCGACCACCGCGACGCCGACGCCGTTTTCGGCGAGCACGCAGGCCGTGTTGCAATAGCGGACCTCGACGGCGAAATTGAAGGGCTCCCCGGCCTCGGTGAAGGCCTGGCGCACGATGGTGCCCATCCTGCTGCCGCGCTCGAGCGCGATGAAGGGCACGCTCCTGAGGTCGCTGGGATAGATCGTGTTCTTCCCGGCGAGCGGGTGGTCGGGCCGCATCACGCAGACCATGCGCTCGGAGAAGAAGACCTCGGCATTGAGCGCGCGGTTTTCGTTCAGCCCCATGACGAAGCCCAATTCGGCGACGCCGTTCTCGACGCTGTCGATGACGTTCTCGAAGCGGCGGACATCGAAGAATACCCGCATCTTGGGCCGCTTGGCGAGGAAGCTGCCGAGCGCGCGGGGAATGACGCTGTAGCCCAGCGGCGGCGTGGCGATGAGCCGGACATGCCCGGCCCGGTTCTCCTTCAGATCCTGGACCCTGGCTTCCAGGGCGGCGTGCATCTGGAAGATCGGATCGGAGTCCTGGTAGATCGCCCGCGCCTCGGCCGTCGGGAACAGGCGGTTGTTGACCCGCTCGAACAGCGGGAAGCCGACCTGGCCTTCCAGATGCTTGATCGCATTGCTGACGGCGGGCTGGGACAGGCCCAATTCCTGGGCGGCCCTCACCGTCGTCTCGCATCGCATGACGGCACGCAACAGCTCGATCTGACGCAGGTTCATATTCTTGCTCTGAATAGTGTCGGGGTGACCCTATTTCAGGAGCAAATCATATGCCAGCTCGGTCGTGGGGTCGCGGCGGGACGCCGTTCAGGTCCAGCGCAGGCTGGGCGGCGAGAGTTCGTCGACCGAACGGCCGGCCCAATCCAGCGAGGAGGCTTTCGCCAGCGCGCGTCGCTGGGCCTCTTCCAGCCCGGCGGAAGCCGCCTGGTAATCCATGGTCACGACCTTGCCGTCTTGCACCACTTGCCGGCCGGCGACGAAGACATGGGCGACCGCGCGCTCGGCGGCGGCGTTGATCAGGCTCTTCAGCGGGTCGCGGGTCGGGCGCATCATCGGATGCGTCAGGTCGACCATGACGAGATCGGCCTGGGCGCCGGTCGCGAGACGGCCGATATCGGCGCGTCCGAGCAGTTTTGCGCCGCCCAGCGTCGCGGCGCGGACGACCTGGCCGGTTGTGACGACGGCATGGCTTTCGCCGGTGATGCGGGCATAGACACCGGCGTGGCGCAGCTCTTCCAACATGTTGTGGGGGAAGGTGTCGGTGCCGATGCCGATATTGACGCCGGCGGACAGATAGCGGCCGAGATCGCGCAGCGTAAAACCGCGCCGGCCGAAGACGGTCGGGCAATGCGCGACCGAGGTGCCGGTTTCGGCGAGGCGCGCCAGGTCGGTGCGGGTCGGCCAGCGCACCCAGGGATGGTCGTCGAGGAAGATGGCATGGGCGATCGACGCGTTCGGGCCGAGAAAGCCGATGCTGTCGAGCCACTGGACCGGCGAGAGCCCGCTGCGGCGGACCATCTCGTGGAATTCGCTGATCGACTGCCCCGCATGGGTCTGGATCGGGATGTTGCGCTCGGCCGCGCCGGCGATCGAGGCGCGAAACAGCTCCTGCGTGCAGGTGTCGATCTGGGCCGGGCAGGCGAGGCCCGACAGCCGACCGGATTCATGCGCCAGGGCCGCGTCGATGATCCCGAAGGCCTCGTCCATCGCCTTGCGCCCGGCGGCATCGTCGAGCTCGTATTCGACGGTGTAGCCATTGCGGGTGAACCAACGGCCGTTGCGGTACATCGGCGCCATGACCATGCGCAGGCCCGAAGCCGCGGCGCGGTCGAGCCAGCCATCGCTGGGGAAGGAGAGGTCGACCAGGGTGGTGACGCCCGACATCAGCAGTTCCGACCAGGCGACATGGTTGAGATGCGGGATGCCTTCCGCGTCGGCACGGAACAGCCAGAGGAATTCGTAGAGCGAGGAATTGTAGAGTTTCGGGCTGCCGACCTCGTCGGTCATGCCCTTGTTGCCGGGCTCGCTCGACGGGTGCGAATGGATGTCGACGAGCCCCGGCATGACCATGAAGCCGCGCCCGTCGATCTCGCGGTCGACCGGTCCGCCCCAGCCCTCGCCGAGATGGAGGATGCCGCTCTCGTCGAAGACGACGTCGCAGTCGCGGCGATAGACGTGGTCGTCGGCCTCGCCGTCATAGGCGATGACGACATCGGCGCGGGAGATGCGGGTGGTCATGGTCAGTCTCGTTTCTTCGGGGGCATAGCGAGCCGGTCCTGCTCCGTCATTCCGGGGCTTCGCCCTCGGGTCCGACCTTTGGTCGGCCCAAGGATAAACTCCGCGAAGAGCCCGGAACCCAGAACCGATGAGGAGCAGAAAGCGGCTCTCTAACACCAGAGCATTTGCGACAAGGCGCATCGGTTCTGGGTTCCGGGCTCGGCCCTGCGGGCCGCCCCGGAATGACGGAGGTGTTTCTGCTCAGAGGCCCGCCGCCTTTTCCTGCTCGATATAGTGGGCGGCGATCTCCTGGCCGGTGGCGATCCAGACGTCCCCGTAGCTTCTGGCCCGCGTGATGAAGTCGCGCAGGATGCCCAGCCGCATCGGCCGGCCGGTGACTTGGGGATGCATGACCATGGAGACGAGGCCGCCCCATTCACGGGTCTGCTCGAGCTCGCCATTCCAGATCGACAGCACATGCTCCTTGGGGAACATCGGGCGCGGGCTGAAGCGCTGGCTCAGCCCATAGAGCCAATCGTCGAAGGAGACGTTGACGGGCAGTTCGACGGGGCCGCGCGAACCGTCGCGCAGCTTGTGGCGGTAGGGGCGGATGTCGTCGCGGAAGGACGAGGAATACAGGATGCCGCGATCGCGCAGATAGCCCAGCAGCTCGTGATAATTCTCGCCCGAGGGCGCCCGGTAGCCGACCGGCGTGACGCCTAGCACGCGCTTGAGCGAGTCGAGCGCCTTGTCGATCTCCTCCTTGTCCTCGGCGAAATCGGCGGGGTCGGGCCGCTTGTGCAGATAGCCGTGATGGCCGACCTCATGCCCGTCCTTGACGATGCTCTCGCACATCTTCGGATGGGCATCGACGACCCAGCCCGGGATGTAGAAGGTCGCCTTGATCTCTTCGGCGCGCAGATAGTCGAGGATCTTGGGAATGCCGACGCGCTCCTCATAGGCGCCGAAGGACATCGTCACGAGGCGGTCGACGTTCTTGAAGTCGTATTGCAGCCAGGCCGTCTCGGCATCGACGTCGAAAGCCGGAAAGACAGCGCAGCTCGCTCCATTGGGCCAGGGGAACTCGGGAGCGGGATCCGAGAGGTTGGCTGAGATGGTCGGGATGTCGGGGATCATGGGGCTTCCTTTGCTTGGCGTTGGATGCGGCTGCGGCGCGCGAGCTCGACAAGGAGGAGCGCGGCGATCGAGACGATGATCAGGATGGTGGACACTGCCGTCAGCGACGGGTCGAGTTCGAACTTGACCGATTCCCAGATCTTTTTTGGCAGCGTCGTGGTCCGCGGGCCACCGAGGAACAGGGTCAGCACCACCTCGTCGAAAGAGGTCAGGAAGGCGAAGGCCCCGGCCGAGATCAAAGCGGGGCGAACAGCCGGCAGCACGATATGCCAGAAGGCGCGCGGGAACGAGGCTCCGCAGGAGCGCGCCGCCAGTTCGATGGAGCCGTCGAGCCTGCGGAAGGCCGCGCCGACGATGACGATGACCACCGGCAGGGCAAGCAAGGTATGGGCGAGGAAGAGGCTTGTGGGCGTACCGATCAGCCCCAGCTTCGAGAACAGCATGTAGAGCCCGAGCGCCAGCACGATGACTGGCACCACCATCGGCGAGATCAGCAGAGCCTCGGCGAGCCGGCGACCGCGAAAGCGGCCCTTCGCCAGCCCATAGGCCGCCGGCACGCCGATCAAGAGCGAAGCCAGTGCGACCAGGCTCGCGAGCCAGAGCGAGAACCAGCCGGCCTCGCGCCAGGCGCGGCTCTCCCAGAGCGCATGATACCAGCGCAGCGACCAGCGCGAGGGCGGAAAGCTGAACAGCGTCGTGTCGTTGAAGGAGACGAAGATGATGACGGCGATCGGCGCCAGCAGGAACAGCATGGTCAGCCCCGCAAGGAGCCATAAGGCGGAGCGCCCGGCATTGATGCGGGGCGGCGGCGCTGCGGAGGACAGGCTCATCGCCCCTCCATTCCGGCGATGCGGCCGGCCCCTGCGAAGGCGGCGCCGCAAGCGAAGACCAGCGCGACGAGCCCGAGCAGCGCCAGGCTCAGCATGGCGCCGAACGGCCAGTCCAGCAGGTCGCGCACCACCATCTCGATCAGCGAGGCGATGGTGAGGTCGTCGGGGCCCCCGAGCAAAGCCGGCGTGATGTAGAAACCGATGGCGAACATGAACACCAGCGTCGCGCCGGCGGCGAGGCCGGGCAGCGACAAAGGCAAGGTGACATGGATGAAGGCCGCTGCAGGCGAAGCGCCCAGCGAACGGGCCGCACGCGGCAGGCCCGGATCGAGGCGCGAGAGGATCGACCAGATCGGTAGCACCATGAAGGGCAGCAGGACATGGACCATGCCGATCTGCACGCCGATGCTGTTGAACAGCAGGGCGGCCGGCCGCTCCAGCAGGCCCCATCCGGTCAGCCACTCGTTCACGATACCCTTGCGGCCGAGCAGGATCATCCAGGCGAGGCTGCGGGCCAGCACGCTGGTCCAGAACGGGATCATCACGGCCGCGGTCAGCAGCATCGCCAGGCGCGGCCCCGTCGTCGCCATCAGATAGGCGTAAGGGTATCCGATCAGCGCACAGATCAGGGTGGTGATCGCCGCGATCTTGAAGGTGGTGAAGAAGGCATAGTGATAGGTGTCGTCGCCGATCAATCGCGAGAGCTGGGCAAGGCTCGCTCCGGAGCCGGCCGGTCCCTGGAAGGCCCAGCCGAACAGCGAGAGCATCGGGATGAGATAGACGATCGCGCAGAAGGCCAGCGCCCCGGCGATCATCAATCCCGGCCGCGCACGCCAGGCGCGCGCGGCCTTCACCGAGGGAAGGATACTGGCAGTGACCAGCGTCATCCGCGCTTGACCATCCAGCGGGCGTAGCGCTCGATCTGGTTCTCGTTATTAGTCTTGCCGTTCTCGGCAGTCTTTCCCCACCAGTCGATATCGGTCCAGAACTGCTTGGCGAGGTTGTCGGGCGAGGTGTTGAGCTCCTTCGCCTGCGCCTCGCTCAGATGCGCGAAGGCGTCCTGCGAGGACGGGCCGTAGGGGATGCGCTTGGCGAGCTCGGCCTGGACCTTGCCGTCGATGACGAAGTTCAGGAACTGGTAGACGGCCTCGGCATTGCGCGAGCCTTTGACGATCGCCCAGTTGTCGGGGGCAAGCTTGCCGCCGGCGAATTCGACATCGATCGGGGCGCCGTCCTTCTTTGCCACCAGCCCGCGCGGGCCGATGGTGCAGCAGATGTCGATCTCGCCGCTGGAGAGCAGCTGGATCGCCTCGGCGTGGTTGGCGTACCACTTCGTCACCAGCGGCCTGAGCTTGTCATGCGAGGCCCAGGCGCGCTCGATGTCGAGCGGATAGACCTTGTCGGCCGGCACGCCATCGGCGATCGCGGCGAATTCGAGCTGCGGCGAGAGCCCGCCGCGGAAGGGGAAGGAGCGGGCGCCCTTGAACTTCACCCCGTCCCAAACGTCGGCCCAGGTCTTGGGCTGCGTCCCGTTCGGGAAGGCCTTGGTGTTGTAGACGATGTTGAACGAGTAGATCAGGTGCCCAAGCCCGTAGGGATGGTGCAGCACGGACGGGATCTTGCCGAGCCTGGCCTTGTCGAGCTTGGAATAGTCGATCGGCTCGAGCAGCTTGGCGTTGACCATGGCCAGGATCGCCGGGATGTCGGTGTCGAGGATGTCCCAGGTGACGTTGCCGCTGTCGACCATCGCCTTGACCTTGGCGGCCTCCGGCGGTCCGTCATCGCGCACGCGGATCCCGGTCGCCTTTTCGAAGGGCGTGAACATCACCTCGCGCATCGCCGTGGTGCGCGAGCCGCCCCAGCCCGCGACGACGATCTCGCCCTTGTCGGCGCGCGCCGGCGTGACATGGACGAAGGGGCTGGCGATGGTGACCGAAGCGCCGGCGCCGCCGAGAAGGACGGAGCGTCGGGATAGGCCAGGGTGTCGGGATAGGCCTGGGCGATCAGTCATGATGGTCTCCCCTTGTTGTGAATCCATGGCGTTTCAGGCGGCAAGCAGCACGGCGTCGTCAGGGGCCCAATCGATCTTCACGGCCTCCCCGATCCTGGCCTGATAGGCATCGGCCCGGTTGGGCTGCTTGATCGTGAGCTCGGGGCCACCATCGAGTCGCAGGGTGAGGCGGGAGATCTCGCCGACATAGACGATGTCCTGAACGGTCGCGCGCAGGCCGCTGCCGGGGGCGTCGGCCGCCGACAGGCTGGCCTTTTCCGGCCGCAGCAGGAAGGTCGCCGTATCTCCTTCGCGCAGCGCGCCCGGCCGGGCCGGCAAAGGCGGGCCGCCGGCCGCCGGCAGCAGGGCCTGGCCGGCCTCGCCATCGCGCACGACCTTGCCGCCGATCATCGTGCTCTCGCCGATGAAGCCCGCGACGAAGGCGTTGACGGGGCGCTCATAGAGGTCGGTCGCGCTGCCGATCTGGACGATCCTGCCGCGATCCATCAGAGCGATCCGGTCCGACAGCGTCAGCGCCTCCTCCTGATCATGCGTGACATAGACGATGGTGATGCCGAGCTGGCGGTGCAGTCGCCGGATCTCCGTCTTCATCGTCTCGCGCAGGGAGCGGTCCAGCGCCCCCAGCGGCTCGTCCATCAGCAAGAGGCCGGGCTCGTAGACCAGGGCGCGGGCGAGCGCGACGCGCTGCTGCTGGCCGCCCGAGAGCTGCGCCGGCAGGCGCTCACCGAGGCCGGCGAGCCCGACCCGCGCCAGCGCTTCCGTGACGCGGCGGGCGGTGTCCGCTGCGGAAACGCGGCGCATCTTCAAGGGGAAGCCGACATTGCGCGCGACATTCATATGTGGAAACAGCGCGTAGTTCTGGAACACCACGCCGATGCCGCGCCGCTCCGGCGGCAGATGCGTGATCGGCTGGCCGTCGAGCACGATCTCGCCGGCATCGGGCGGGGTGAAGCCCGCGATCATCATCAGCGTCGTGGTCTTGCCGGAACCTGAGGCGCCGAGCAGGCTGACGAACTCGCCGGCTGCGATATCGAGCGAGACGGAGGCGACGGCCTGCGAGGGGCCGTAGCTCTTGCCCAGGCTGTTGATCTGCAAGCTCGCGCCCATCGCCGCTCCCCGTCAGCCTATGGGTTCCGAAGCGTCATCACGCCGGGCCGGGCCAATCTGCCTGGAGCATAACAAACAACCGGGCCGCGACGAGCCGGCGGCGATTTGTCGAGCTATCATTTATCGCGCTGGCCTATTCGCGGGCTTTATAAGCTCGCGCGGGCCCCAACGCGCTCCGGCCTTGTGGCAGTCACACCGAGCTGAGCAGGATGCTGGTCTCGCTGTTGAGAATGCCGTCGATGGTGCGCACTTCGCGCAGCACCCGATCGAAGTCGCTGAGGCTGTCGGCGCGGATCTCGGCGATCAGATCCCAGCTTCCGTTGGTGGTGTGCAAGGCATGCAGTTCGGGCAGGCCGCGCAATTGTCGGATCACGGCCGTGGTCGAACGGCCCACGACCTCGATCATCATGATCGCCCGAATGGCCTTGGCGTCATAATCCTGCCGGAAGCGCACGGTGAAGCCGAGCACCGCGCCGGATTCGATCAAGCGGTCGAGCCGGCTCTGCACGGTGGCGCGCGAGACGCCGAGAATGGCGCCGAGCTTGGAGATCGGCGCCCGCCCGTCCTCGCGCAGCGCCGCGATCAGGCGACGATCCAGTTCGTCGAAAACATGCATGGCAATCTGCTTGGTCGAAGTGAGCAGTTTGATCAGAAGAATGATCATAAACGAACTTGTTCGCAATTCTCTATACAAATTGCCTTGGCCTAGACTCCCGTATCGCAATTGCATGCACGGGAGGTGCGCCATGGTTCAGTATGTCGGCGTCGAGAACATGGTTCGCCTGATCGGTTCGATCGGTATCGAGCCCTATCTGATTGGCCTCGCCGGTTATATCGAGGCGGATTTCCGGCGCTGGCCCTCCTTCGAGAAGGCGCCGCGCGTCGCCAGCCATTCCCGCGACGGCGTGATCGAGCTGATGCCGACCAGCGATGGCGAGCTTTACGGCTTCAAATATGTCAACGGCCACCCGAAGAACACGCGCGCCGGCCTGCAGACGGTGACCGCCTTCGGCGTGCTCTCCGATGTCGAGACCGGCTATCCGCGTCTGCTCTCGGAGATGACGATCACCACGGCCTTGCGGACGGCGGCGACCTCGGCGCTGGCGGCGCGATATCTTGCCCGCGAGGACGCCAGCGTCATGGCGATCATCGGGCTCGGCTCGCAATCGGAGTTCCAGGCGCTTGCCTTCAAGGCCCTGCTCGGCATCGACAAGCTGCGCGTCTTCGACATCGATCCGGCCGCGACCGCCAAGTTCCTGGCCAATCTCGCTCCGCACGGTTTCGAGATCATGGTCGCGGCCAGTGCGCAGGAGGCCGTGATCGGCGCCGACATCATCACGACGGTGACCGCCGACAAGCTCAACGCGACGATCCTCTCCGACAACATGGTCGGGGCGGGGGTCCATATCAACGCGGTCGGCGGCGACTGCCCGGGCAAGACCGAGCTGCAGCGCGACATCCTCCTGCGCGCCGATGTCTTCGTCGAGTTTCCCGAGCAGACCCGGATCGAGGGCGAGATCCAGCAGATGGCGGGGGATTTTCCCGTCACCGAGCTCTGGCGGGTGATCACCGGCGCAACCGCCGGCCGCTGCGCCCGCGACCAGATCACCATCTTCGATTCCGTCGGCTTCGCCACCGAGGATTTTTCGGCGCTGCGCTATCTGCGCGACCAGGTCGAGGGCACGACCTATTACGACAACATCGACCTTCTCACCGCGCCGGAAGACCCGCGCAACCTGTTCGGGCTGCTCGGCCGGCCCGCCGCTTCGTCGCGCGTCGCGCTGGGAGCCTGACGGCATGCAGAAGCTTTCCGTCCAGGCGCCCAGAAGCGTCGTGATGATCCGCCCGCATCATTTCAGCCCCAACCCGGCGACGGCCGCGGACAATGCCTTCCAGGCCAATGACGCGCAGCGGACCGCCGCGGCGATCGCCGCTGCGGCGCATGGCGAGGTCAGCAGGGCGGCGCAGCGGCTGGAGGCTGCGGGCATCCGGGTCCATCTTTTCGAGGATGAGGGGACCGCGACGCCCGACTCGGTTTTCCCGAACAACTGGTTCTCGACCCATTCGGGCGGGCATGTCGCGCTCTATCCGATGTTCTCGCCGAGCAGGCGGCGGGAGCGCCGGCAGGATATCGTCGAGATGCTGAAGCAGCGCTATCGCGTGCAGGATGTGATCGATTATTCCGGGCTGGAGCAGGACGGCGTCTATCTCGAAGGCACGGGCGCGATGGTGCTCGATCATATCGAGCGGGTCGCCTATGCCGCGCGCTCGAACCGCACAAATGAGGTGGCGCTGGAGCGCTTCTGCACGCATTTCAACTTCGAGCCGGTGATGTTCGATGCTGTCGATGCGCAGGGCCGGGCGATCTATCACACCAATGTCCTGATGTGCATCGGCACCGATTTCTGCCTGATCGGGCTGTCCACCATCCGCGATGCGGCGCGGCGCGAGGAGATCGCCGGGCGCCTGGCCGAGACCGGCCGGACCGTCATCGACCTCGATCATGAGCAGATTAGCGGCTTTGCCGGCAATGCCATCGAATTGCAGGGCCGGGACGGGCGGGTCGTGGCCTTGTCGTCGCGCGCGCTCGCGGCGCTGCGGCCGGACCAGCTCGTGACCCTGGAGCGGTCGGTGGCTCTGCTGCCGCTCGACGTCCCCACCGTCGAGCTCGCCGGCGGGTCGGTGCGCTGCATGCTGGCGGGCATCCATCTGGCGGCGCGCAGCCCTGTCGCGGGCTGAGCCGTTTTCCCCGACGCAACAGCAAGTTCTCAGGCTTCGCCGACGCTGAACTCGCGGCCCGGGGCTGCGTCGATCAGGGCGCGCGTATAGGCGTGGGCGGGGGCTGAGAAGACCTGGGCGGTCGCGCCCTGCTCGACGACAACACCCTTCTCCATCACGACGATGCGGTCGCAGATCTGGGCCGCGACGCGCAGGTCGTGCGTGATGAACAGGATGGCGAGGTTGAAGCGCTCCTGCACGTCGGCGAGCAGCGCCAGAACCTGTTTCTGCACGGAGACGTCGAGCGCCGAGACGGCCTCGTCCGCAATCAGGATCTCAGGCTCCATGGCGAGCGCGCGGGCGATCGCGACGCGCTGGCGCTGGCCGCCGGAGAACTGGTGCGGGTAGCGGTCGAGCGCGCTCGGCTGCAGGCCGACCAGCGCCATCAGGTCGCGGGCGCGCGCCATCGCTTCGTCCGGCTTCAGGCCGAAATTGCACGGCCCCTCGATGATGGAATCGCCAACCGTGCGGCGCGGATTGAGCGAGCGGTAAGGGTCCTGGAACACGACCTGGATTTTGCGGCGGTAAGCCCGCAGGCGCCGCTCCGGCAGCATCGCGATGTCGATGTCGGGGACGAGGATCGCACCGCGCGTCGGCGGCATCAGTCGGGCGATGCAGCGCGCCACCGTGGTCTTGCCCGAGCCGGATTCGCCGACGATCCCGACCGTCTCGCCGCGATGGATCTTGATGTCGACATCGCGCGCGGCGTGGACGACCTGCTCCTTCTTGAACAGGCTCTTGGAGCTGTAGGTCTTGCCGAGACCGACGGCTTCGAGCGCGATCGGCCCCGTCACGGCCTTGCGCCGCGCGGGCTTCAGGCTCGGCACCGCGCCGATCAGCATGCGGGTATAGGGGTGCTGCGGGTTGGTCAGCACCTGCGCGGCCGGGCCCTGCTCGACGACGAAGCCCTTCTCCATCACCACGACCTTGTCGGCGATCTCGGCGACGACGCCAAAATCATGGGTGATGAACAGCACGCCCGTGCCACGCCGGCCCTGGAGCTCTTTGATCAGTCGCAGAATCTGGGCCTGGGTGGTCACGTCGAGCGCGGTCGTCGGCTCGTCGGCGATGAGGAGCGCCGGATCGAGCACGAGGGCAGCCGCGATCATCACGCGCTGGCGCTGCCCGCCGGAGATCTGGTGCGGATAGGAGGCGTGGATGCGCTCCGGATCGGGCAGGCGCATCGCCGCCATGATGCCGAGCACCTTTGCGCGCCGCTCGGCCGCATCGAGTTCTGTGTGGATGCGCAGCACCTCCTCGATCTGGTCGCCGATCGTCAGGACCGGGTTCAGCGCCGTCATCGGCTCCTGGAAGACCATGCCCATGCGGTCGCCGCGCAAAGCGCGCAGTCGCTGGGGGGAGGCTGCGAGCACGTCCTCGCCCTCGAGCAGGATCTGCCCCGCGACGGGCTTCAGCAGCTTCGGCAGCAACCCCATCACCGAGAAGGCGGTGACGGATTTGCCGGAGCCGGACTCGCCGACGACGCAGGTGATCTCGCCCGCGCCGACATCGAAGGAGACGTTCTCGACGGCATGGGCCCGGTCGCCGCCGCCGGGCAGGCGGATGCTCAGGCCCTTGATCTGGAGGACGGGCATGGTCTGTGAGACAGGTTTGAGAGCTTCGCTCATCGGCCGGCCATCTTGGGATCGAGCGTGTCGCGCAGGCCATCGCCGAGCATGTTCACCGCCAGCACGGTGAGGCCGAGGAAGATGCCGGGATAGAGGATGTTGTGCGGGAAGACGCGGAAGACATTGCGGCCCTCGGCCATGATGTTGCCCCAGGTCGGCGTCTCCGGCGGAATGCCGATGCCGAGGAAGGACAGGATCGCCTCGACCAGGATGGCCGAGGCCGCGATGAAGGTGCCCTGGACGATCAGCGGGGCGATGGTGTTGGGCAGGATGTGGCGCACCATCAGCAGCGGCAGCCTAGTGCCCTGCATGATCGCGGCTTCGACATAGGGCTCCTCGCGCACCGAGAGCACGATCGAGCGCACGAGACGCACGACGCGCGGGATTTCGGGCACGATGATCGCGACGATGACCGCGATGAGGCCGGCCCGGAACAGCGAGACCACGGCGATGGCGAGCAGGATTGCCGGGATCGCCATCAGCCCGTCCATGAAGCGCATGATCACGGCGTCGAGCGGGCGGATATAGCCGGCGATCAAACCGAGGATGAGGCCGATCGAGATGCTGACAGCGGCGACAGAGACCGCGATCATCAGCGAGACCCGCGCGCCGTAGACGACGCGGCTATAGACGTCGCGGCCGAGCGAATCCGTGCCCATCCGATGCTTGAAGACCGTGGTCGAGCCGTCGTCGGCGCGGATCGTGCGCTCGACGCCGGGCACCCGGTTGCGCGCGCTCGGGTTGATGGCGGCGGGGTCGATCGTGCCCAGGAACGGGGCGAGCAGGCCCATCAGCGCCATGACGAGGAGCACGGTGCCGCCGATCAGCACGGCCGGATTGCGGACGAGCCGGCGCAGGGCGTTGGCGTTGGGACGACCCGCATCGGGCAAGGCGGGCGCGATCAGGCTGGGTTCGGCGGTCAATATTTGATCCTCGGATCGAAGAGGCAGTAGGCCAGGTCGATGCCGAGATTGATCGCGACATAAACGACGGAGAACAGCAGGATCACGGCCTGGATCGTGGGGTAGTCGCGCGCGAGCACCGCATCGACGGTGAGGCGCCCCAGACCCGGTATCGCGAACACGCTCTCGGTGACCACCACGCCTCCGATGAGGAGCGCGATGCCGATGCCGACCACGGTGACGATCGGCACGGCGGCGTTCTTGAGCGCGTGCCGGAACAGGATCTTGCGCTCGACCTGGCCCTTGGCGCGGGCGGTACGGATATAGTCCTCGCTCAGCACTTCCAGCACGCTGGCGCGCGTCATCCGGGCGATGAGGGCGATATAGATAACCGACAGCGTCACCGACGGCAGGATCAAGCGCTGGATGAAGCCACCGAAGCCGCCCGAGATCGGCTGATAGCCCTGGACGGGAAGCCAGCCCAGCGTGATCGCGAAGACGTAGATCAGCAGGTAGCCGATGACGAAGACCGGCACCGAGAAGCCGAGCACCGAGAAACCCATCACGATCCGGTCGATCCAGGAACCGTGCTTGTAGGCGGCGAGCACGCCGAGCGGAATCGCGACGCAGACCGCGATCAGCATGGTGGCGACGGCGAGCGAAAGCGTCGGCTCGATGCGGCCCAGGATCAATTCGCCGATGGTCTTCTTGAAGAAGAAGCTCTCGCCGAGATTGCCGTGCAGCAGATTACCGGCCCAGATGCCGAACTGGGTGATGATCGGCTGGTCGAGGCCGAGCTTGGCGCGGATCGCCTCGATCTGCGCGGTCGTTGCGTTGTCGCCGGCGATGACCGCGGCGGGGTCGCCCGGCGTCAGGCGCAGCATCAGGAAGACCAGCACGGCGACGATCCCCAGAACGGGAATCGTCGCGAGCAGGCGGCGCAGGATGTAGCCGAACATGAAGCTAGCCTGTCAGTTCGGACGCCTCACTTCTTCTCGACGTTCCAGAACACCGGCGCTGCCGCCGTCAGGATTCCGCTGATGTTGGGGCGGGTCGCGATCGGCACCGTGTACTGGCCGAGATGGACATGGGTCACAACCTCGCGCCAACGCATTTGCACGGCCTCGACGATCGCCTTCTGCTTGGCCGGGTCGGTCTCGCGAGCGAAATCGTCGCGCAGCTTCTCCATCCGCTCGTCGCAGGGCCAGCCGAAGGCGGCCTTGTCGCAGCTCGCATTGAAGAAGCCGGCCATCACCGGGTTGAGCACGTCGGCCGAGACCCAAGCGGTCAGCATGGCATTCCACCCGCCATCCGCCACGGGGGTCTTGCGCACGCGGCGGGCGACCACCGACTGCCAGTCCGAGGACTGCATGTCGACCTTGAAGCCGCCCTTCTCCATCAACTGCTTGGCGACGGGTGCCAGGTTGGTCAGCGACTGCAGATCGGTCGAATGCAACAGCACCACCGGCGTGCCGTCATAGCCGGCCTCCTTCAGGAGCTCCTGCGATTTCTTGAAGTTGGACTCCAGCAATCCGTCCATCCCGGCTTCCGTCGCCAGAGGCGAGCCGCAGATGAACATGGCCTTGCAGGTCTTATAGTAGTCGGGGTTGCCGACGACGGCCTCGAGGAAATCCTTCTGGTTCAGCGCATAGGTCAGCGCCTGCCGGATCTTGGGATTGTCGAAGGGCTTGATCGTGTGGTTGGGCCGCAGCGTGTATTGCAGGCCGAGCGGATTATAATCGATCAGCTTGATCGACTTGTCGCTCTTGAGCAGCGGAATCAGGTCGAAGGAGGGCTGCTCGATCATGTCGATCTCGCCGGCGAGCAGGGCGTTGACCGCCTGCTGCTGGTCGGAGATCGCCAGCCATTCGACGCGATCGAGCTTGGCGACCTTGCCGCCCGCCAGCCCAGAAGCGGGTTCGGAGCGCGGCTTGTAGTCCTTGAACTTGGTGTAGACGATCTTGTCGCCCGGCTTCCATTCGTCGGTCTTCAGGACGAAGGGGCCCGAGCCGATGAATTCCGAGATCTGCGTGTTGGGGTCGGTCTCCGCGACGCGCTTGGGCATCATGAACGGCACGTTCGAGGACGGCTTGCCGAGCCCGAAGATCAACAGGCCGGTCGGCGACTTCAGCTTCACGGTGAAGCTCTTGGCGTCGTCGACCGCCATCGCGTCGATGAAGGACATCAGCTTCTGGCCGATGGGGTCCCGCGCCGCCCAGCGCTTGATCGAGGCGACGCAATCTTCCGCCGTGACCGGCTTGCCGTCATGCCAGAGCAGGCCGTCGCGCAGCGTGAACTTGTAGGTCAGCTTGTCCGGCGACTCCGTGTAGGTGTCGACCATCTGCGGCTTGACATCGCCCTTCTCGTCGAGCGCGAAGAGGGTGTCGTAGATCATGTAGCCGTGGTTGCGGACGATATAGGCCGTGGTCCAGATCGGATCGACGATCTTCACGTCGGAATGCATGACGACTTTCAGCGTCTGTGCCTGGGCCGAGAGGCCTCCGGAGAGAACACTGCTTCCGGCCAGCAGCGCGGCGGCTGCCGTGACGATCTTCCAACGCGACATCATGCACTGATCTCCCCTCTGGCCCATTCGGGCGGCTATTTCGCTGATCGTGATCTGGCTGGCCGTGACGTGGTGCGTTTGTGACTTGGTGCGTTCGTGTTCTTGTGCGTCCCGATCCGTCGGCCCGCCTATGCAGGGGCCATGCCATGGGCAGGTCAGGAAGCTCCCGCGAAACGGGAGCCTCTGTCAATCGCGCTCAAGCCGAAAGCCGCGTCAGCAGCCCGGCCATCAGGCGGCTGCGCTGGGCCAGGCTGTCGACCTCGATATGCTCTTCGAGCGTGTGGTAACCGGCGCCGAGCAGGCCTAATCCATCGAGCGAGGGAATGCCGGCCGCCCCGGTGAAATTCGCATCCGAGCCGCCGCCGGCCGAGCCATGCTCGAGGTCCCAGCCGAGCTCGCCGGCGATCTTGCGCGCAAGCTCGTAGAGCTTCAGCGTTCCCGCGTCCGGCTCCCAGACGGGCCGGGTGACGCCGCGCGTGACGGTGAAGCGCGTGCCGTCGGCATTCTCGCTCGAGAGCGCCAGCATGCGCTCGACGCCACGGTCGAGATCGGATTGCCTTTTGGCCATGCTGAGCGCCTCGGCCCGGCAGGTCGTCGGCACGCAATTGACCCATTGCCCGCCCGAGATCACGCCGACGCTGAAGGTGCAGTCGTCGCCCGTCATCTCCTCGATGGCGATGAGCTGGCGCGCCATCATGTTGACGGCGGAGCGGCCGTCCTTCAGGCGCGAACCGGCATGGCTCGGCCGACCTTCGGCGAGCAGGTTGAACCTGGCGATGGCGTAGCGGCCGGTGACGACGCCATTGCCGGGGCGGCCGGGCTCGGGAACCAGGATGTAACGGTGCTGGCCGGCATGCTGCATGATCAGCTCGCGCGTGCCCGGGCTGCCGATCTCCTCGTCGCTGGTATAGAGCACGCTGACCGGCAGGGGCGTCTCGATGCCGGCCTTCGCCAGCGCCACGATCGCCTGCAGGCCGGCATAGGCGCCGCCCTTCATGTCGAGGATGCCCGGCCCGTAGCAGCGCGTGCCTTCGCGCCGGAAGGGCAGGGCCTTCAGCGTTCCCACCGGATGGACGGTGTCGAGATGCGACATCACCAGGATGCCGGGTTCGCCGCGCCTGGGATGGTGAAAGTCGCCGCGCACGCAATCGCCCAGGCCCGGCGGGCCGGGAATGCGGGTCACGGTCGCGCCGACGGCCGCGAGATCGTTGGCGACGAGATCCATCATCCGGTTCACGGCCGCGGCATCGAAGGTCGGGCTCTCGCACTCGATCCAGCGCTTCAGGCCGGCGAGCATCGCGTCGGTGTCGAAGGTCAGCGTGTCGAAGGACATGGTCAGGCGGCCAGACGGGTTTCGACGAGGCGCGCAAGCAGGCTCGCGCCCACCGGCAGGATGCCGTCGTCGAGGATGAAGGAGGGGTTGTGCACCGGCACGGTGCCGGCATGGCCGACCCAGCAATAGGCACCGGGCACTGCACGCAGCATGTCGGCGAAATCCTCGCTGCCCATGATCGGCTTGACCTCGGTCAGCACATTGTCGGCGCCGACGATCTCGGCGGCGACCTTGGCTGCGGCTTCGGCCTGCGGGCCGTGATTGACCAGCACGTCGAAGATGTCGCGGATATCGACATCGATCTGGACGCCGAAGGTCAGCGCCATGCCGGCCGCGATCTCGCGCATGCGCTCGCGGATCAGCTTGGCGATGTCGGGCGAGAAAGTGCGGATCGTGCCGGCGAGTGCCGCTTCCTCGGGGATGACGTTATAGGCAGAGCCGGCATGGATCTGCGTGATCGAGAGCACGGCGGCCTCTCGCGGGTCGGCATTGCGGCTGACGATGGTCTGCAGCGCCGCCGCGAGCGAGATGGCGACGATGACCGGATCGCGCCCGACATGGGGCATGGCGCCATGACTGCCCCGGCCGGTGATCTTGATGTCGAAGAAGTCGGCGCCGGCCATGGCAGGGCCGGGAAAGACCGCGATCTGGCCGGGGTCGAGATTGGGCGCGTTGTGCAGCCCGTAGATCTCGTCGCAGGGAAAGCGCTCGAACAGCTTGTCGGCGAGCATGGCGCGGGCGCCGCCCAGGCCTTCCTCGGCCGGCTGGAACACGAACACCGCGGTGCCGGTGAAATCGCGATTCTCCGAGAGATAGCGCGCTGCGCCGAGCAGCATCGTGGTGTGGCCGTCATGGCCGCAGCCATGGAAGCGGCCCGGAATGGTCGAGCGGAAGGGCAGGTTGGTGGTCTCGTCCATCGGCAGCGCGTCCATGTCGGCGCGCAGGCCGATGCGCCTGCCCGGTCCGCCCTTGCCCTGGAGGATACCGACAACACCGGTCTTGCCGACGCCGGGATGCACCTCGATGCCCCAGGATGCGAGCTTCTCGGCGACGATGCCGGAGGTGCGGACCTCCTCGAAGCCGATCTCGGGATGGGCGTGGATATCGCGGCGGATCGCGACGAGGTCGTCCTTGAAGGCTTCGATCTGGGGCAAGGTGGGCATGAACTAACTCCGAAGGACGAGGATCAGCCGAAGACGGGGCCGAGCGGCGCGGTGCGGATGCCGGGGCGCAGATGCTTCCACGGCAGGACCGAGGGATCGACCGGCATCGGGCCGGGCGCGGCGCAGACCAGGATCGTCTGTGCGATCGGCTCGAAATCGGCGCGGAAATGCACCGAGCTCTTATTGACCAGGATCGCCTGCTCGGTCGGCTCGATGCCGACCTGGCGATACATCGCCTGGTCGGCCATCTGCGCCTTGCGCGAGCCGACGACGATGCGCACGCCGCCGATGCGCAGCGCCGCGCAGGGGCCCAGATTGATGCGCGAGCCGCCATAGAACGGGCCCGGCGCAACGAAGCGCCCTTCGGAGAGCTGCTCGACCACGAACTCGCCCTCGAGCGGGAGATCGCCGGGGATGCCGGACTTGGCGCCGAGCGAGAGCGTGATGGTGGCGCCGACGCCGGCCTTGTGCGCTGCGGCGGCTGCCGCGGGATCGACGATCACACCGATCGCCGCGCGCTGCGCGCCATTGCGCACCAGCGCGCGCGCCATCCCCATCGTGTCGGAATCGCCGCCGGCGCCGGGATTGTCCTGCGTGTCGGCGATGACGATCGGTTTCGAGGCTCCCTCAGCCAGCCGCATCGCCTCCAGCACGCCCTCATCGGGCTGGAAGACCTTGCCCTTGAAGGCGGCTTCGCTCGCCATCACCCGGGCGAAGACGGTATCCGCCGCGCGGTCGGCATCGGCTTGCGTCGCGCCATAAGCCAGCACGGTGGCGCCGCAATCGGCGAAATCGGCAGCGGGGAAGCCGGGCAGGAAGGAGAGCGTCGGCACGCTCTCGCCTTCGAGCGCCGCGAGCTCGGCATAGATCGTCTTGCAGGGCTCCATCGCCGTCGCCTGCCAGGCGATCGGGATCAGATAGGGCACCTGGCGGAAGGCTTTGGCATGGCGCGTCCTGGTGCCGATCAGCTTTGCCAGGTAGGTCGTGGCGCGGCTGCCGGTCTCGGCCATGTCGATATGCGGATAGGTACGGTAGGCGACGAGCCCGTCGGCTGAATCCATCATCAGCTGTGTGATGTTGCCGTGCAGGTCGAGGCTGGCGACGAGCGGAACGTCGGGGCCGATCGCGGCGCGCACCCGGCGCAGGGTTTCGCCCTCGCCATCGGGATAGGCCTCGCTGACCATGGCGCCATGCAAGTCGAGATAGACCCCGTCAAGAGGCAATGCGGCGCTGATGCGTTCGACCAGTTCGTTCAGCAGGGCCTCGAAGGTCTCTGCCGTGACATGGGCCGAGGGGCTGGCCGCGCACCACAGCGTCGGCACCATCTCCCAGCCGAGCGCCTTGGCCTTCCCAACGAAACCGGCCGCGCCGACATTGACGTTGTGCACGGCGGCGAAGATGTCGTCGCCCCGCGCAAGCGAGGGCCAGCCGCCGCCCTGGATGAAATGTTCGATGGAAGCCTTGCTCGGCGCGAAGGTGTTGGTCTCGTGCAGGAAACCGCCAAAGGCGATACGTGGCGACATGACGGTTCCTCGATCGTTGCAGCGAGGCGGCAGGTAAGCACGCAAGGCCCATGGGGGCCAAGGTTCAATTCTGGTCAGATGCCTGCGCGATTATGCATGGGGTCGCCGCTTTAGCAGGCAGGACCGCCGTCATTGCGAGGAGCGTAGCGACGAAGCAATCCAGAGGCTTGCGTGTCAGCCTCTCTGGATTGCTTCGCTGCGCTCGCAATGACGGCGAGCGGGGGCGCTTCAGTTCAAGCTGGCGCGCTTCACGAAGGCGCCGCCCTTCATGATCAAGGGCATGTGCTTGCCCTGGCGGGTCAGCAGCGAGAGATCCTTGAGCGGGTCGCCATCGACGACGATCAGGTCGGCATAAGCGCCTGCCGCCACCGTGCCGATCTTGCCCTCGAGCTTAAGCAGCTTGGCGGCGATATGGGTCGCCGAGGCGATCACCTCATGGGCCGGCAAGGCACGCCCGCGGATGACGAACTCTTCCGACTGGTAGCGATGCATCTCGCCGAGCAGGTCGCTGCCATAGGCCATGGCGAGGCCGGCCTTCTTCATGATCGCGAGCGATTCCATGCCGGCGGAGCGGACGACATCGACCTTGGCGACGGAATCGGGCGGGAAGCCGAGCTTGGGGCCGTCGCTGACGAGCTTGTCATAGGTCACCAGCGTCGGCACGGCGACCGCGCCCTTCGAGGCTGCGAGCTTGGCGGTTTCTGCCTGGATCAGGTTGCAGTGCTCAAGCGAATGCACGCCGGCCTCGACGCAGCGGCGGATCGCCTCGTCGGTATAGACATGGGCGGAGACGTAAGTGCCCGCCATCCTGGCCTCCTCGACGATGGCCTCGAGTTCGCTGACGGAGAAGCCGAGGAAATGGATCGGGTCGGTCGGCGAGGCGCAGCCGCCATTGGCCATGATCTTGATGAAGTCGGCCCCGCCCTTCATTTCCTCGCGCGCGGCGCGGCGAACCTGGTCGAGCCCGTCGCAGATGCGCCCGAGCGCGCCGAGGCGGTGGCGGTCGCTCACCGCAGCGCGGTCGTCATAGCGGCCGCGGAAATCGGCGTGGCCGCCGGTCTGGCTCAGCGCCTTGCCGGAGATGACGAGGCGTGGCGTTGGGAAATGGCCTTCCTCGGTCGCCTGCTTCAGGCCGAAATCGGCGCCGCCGACATCGCGCACAGTGGTGAAACCGCGCAGCAGCATCTCGCGCATGATCACGAAGGAGCGTGCGGTGACGAGCGAATCCGGCAGCAGGGCGTTCTTGCCGAGATCGGCGACGCCGGCGACGACATGGACATGGGCGTCGATCAGGCCGGGCATCAGGGTCTTGCCCTTGAGGTCGACAACCTTGGCCTTGGCCGAGGTCACGGATTTGCCGACCTCGCGGATGGTGTTGCCCTCGACGAGGACGCTGACGGGAGCGCCCGCTTCGGGCGCGGTGCCGTCGACGATGCGGGCATTGATGAAGAGGGTGGAAGCCACGGGTGTTCTCCGCTGGAGCAGGATGGGTATCAAAGCGCGCGCGCGGCGGCGCGGGCGGCCAGGAAGCCGGGCACGATCATCGGCGCGAGACGCTCGATGGGAGCAACGTGCTCCTCGCGATAATGGCCCTCGGGCGCGAGCAGGTTGATCGTGCCGATGACCTTGCCGTCATAGATCGCGGGCACGTTGATGACGGAGCCGAGCCCCATGCTCTCGATCAGTTCATGGTCGAAGAAGGCCCAGCGGATGCCGGCCTTGTCCTTGCCGAGATAGGGCTTCTGGCCCTCCATGACATGCTTGCCCCAGGGCGTCGGGCCCATCGGCTTGCGGCCGGAGACGGGATATTCGGCCGGTCGGTTGGAATAGATGCGCGCGACCTCGGAGCCGTCGACATAGAGCAGCGTGAACAGCTCGTGGCCGACAAGGCGCTTGGCGATGGCGTCGAACGCCTTGAACACGGTGTCGGGCTGACCCGGCTCCTTGAGCAGGGCCGCGAGGGTGGCGAGATCGTCTGACATGATGGGCTGCTTTCAGGCGCTGGGCGTGGGTTGGCGAGGAGCCTTGGGAATTCGCTCGGGCATGATGCCTTGCGGGCGTAGATGCAGCACGAGGATCAGCGCGACGCCGATCATCATCTCGCGCATGGCGGCGATCTGGACGGGCTGGAGGCCGGGCAGCCATTCCGTGGCGAAGCGCGTTGCTTCCAGGAAGATCACGACGAGATAGGCGCCAAGCACCGCTCCGCTGGGACGGCCGACGCCGCCGGCGGTGACGGCGAGGAAGATGTAGATCGTGATCAGTGGCTGGAAATGGTCCGGTGAGATATAGGATTGGAAATGCGCGTAGAGCGCGCCCGACAGCGCAGCGATCGCGGCCGAGAGCGCGAAGGCCTGGAGCTTGAAGCGCAGCACGGTCTTGCCGGCGAAGGCGGCGAGCTGCTGATCCTCGCGGATCGCCTTCATGGTGCGTCCGTAAGGGGAGAGATCGAGCCGCCGCAGCAGCGCCCAGACCACGAGCACGATCAGCGTGACGAGGCCGAGATAGAAGATGCTGAAACCCTGCAGGCCGAGTTCGGCCTTGAGCGGCGCCTTGATGCCGGAGATGCCGTCCGAACCCTTAGTCAGCCAGCGCTCGTTCAGCGCGACGAGGCGGATGACCTCGGCGAAGCCCAGCGTCACGATGGCGAGATAGTCGTCGCGCAGGCGCAAGGTGGCGAAGGTGACGACGAGGCCGACGACCGCGCCGACCACGAGCGCAGCTCCCCAGCCGATCAGGACGGGCGCACCGGCTCCCGTCGCGATCGCGGAGGCGTAGGCGCCGACCGCGAAGAAGCCGGCGAGGCCGAGATTGACGAGGCCGACCCCGCCCCAGATCAGGTTGAGGCTGAGCGCGAGCAGGGCGTAGATGCCGCAGAGCGTCAGGGTGAAGATGACATAAGACAGCATCAGGCCGCCCTTTCGCCCAGGATGCCGCGCGGGCGGAAGGTCAGCATGATCAGGATCGCCACAAACCCGACGGCGGTGCGATAGGTCGCCGGCACCGCGATCAAGGCGAGCTCCTCGGCGATGCCGAGCGCGAGCGCGCCGACCACCGCTCCGGGAATCGAGCCGAGCCCGCCGAGCACGGCGGCGGCGAAGACCGAGAGCAACACGCGGTAGCCGGTGAGCGGGTCGATCGAGGTGTCGAGCCCGATCAGCACGCCGCCGACGCCAGACAGTCCGGCACCGAGAAAGACCGTGACGATCGCGATCCTGGCCGGGTCGATGCCCTTCAGGCGGGCGAGATCGGGGTTGTCGGCGACTGCGCGCATCGCCTTGCCGAAGCGGGTGTAGCGCAGGAACAGGAACATCGCCGCCATGATCACGACGGAGAGGGCAAGGCTCTGGAGCTGCTGCGGGCCGATGCGCAATTCGCCGAAGCGCAGGTCGCGCGCCAGCGGCAAGTCATAGCCCTTCATGTCGTTGCCGAAGATGAAGCGGACGATGTTCTCGAGCACGAGGTTGAGCGCGATCGAGGCGATGGCCACGATCAGCGCGCCATTGTCGCGCAGGCGCTTCAGCGAGGTCTCCTCCGCCACGACGCCGACCACGCCCGTCACCGCAAAGGCGATGGCGAGCGCCGGTATGATGGGCAGCCCCGCCACCGCATTGGCCCACCAGGCGGCGAAGGCGCCGATGGTGGCGTAGGAGGCGATGGCGAAGTTCGGATAGCGCAGCACCGCGAAGATCGCGGAGAAGCCGATCGCCGGAACGGCGATCAGCGCCCCGGTCATCAGCCCGTTGATGAGCGCCTGGAGGAGGAGGGTCACTGAGCCGGGTCCCGATCAGGCGATCTTGACCAGGGCGATCTTGCCGGACTGGACCTGCTCGTAGCGGAACTTGGAGTCGCTGATGTCGCCGATCTCGGTGAAGTCGCAGGGGCCGCTGGCGCCGTCATAATCGACCGCCTGCTTGGCGGCGATCGCCTTCAGCCCGTCGACGGCATTATCGATCTTGGCGCCGCCGGGAGCCTGGCTGACCTTGCGGATATTGTCCTTGATCGCGCTGCCCGAAGCGTCGCCCGCGATCGCGATCGCCATTAGCACGAGGTTGATGTGGTCATAGATCTGGGTGGTGTAGGGATCGGGTGAGGCGACGCCGATGAGCTTCACCAGCTTCTCATAGGCCTTGGAGCCTTCGGCCGGCGAGGGCGAGATCATGAAGGTCTTGTCGACGACCTCGGCGGGGACGCTCTCGATCAGCTTCTGGTTGACCGAATAGCCGAAGGCGATCTTCAGGCCCTTGAAATCGGCCCGGTAGAGATCCTTCAGCATCACGGCGGTGTCGGGGGTGTAGCCGCCGAAGACGATGGCGTCGGGCTTGAAGCGCAGCACCTCGTCGATCTCGGTGCGGTAGGCCGGCTTCTTGTCGTCATAGATCAGGGAGGCGGTCTCGCCGCCGGCCTTCTTCACGGCCTCGGTGATGTTGTCGAACTGGCTCTTGGCGAAGGGCGTCTGCGGCGAGAGGAAGAAGACGCGCTTGGCGCCCTGGGCGATCGCGAACTCGCCGAATTTGCGACCCTGCAGCGTCGTCGTCGGCTGGGTGCGGATCAGATAGCCCTGATGCGGCAGGGCGGTGATCGAATCCGCGCCGGAGGTGGTGCAGAGGAAGGTCTTCGATTCCCAGCAGAGCGGGGCGACGGCGGTCGTCACCGAGGAAGCCCAGGTGCCCAGGATCGCCGAGACCTTGTCGACGTCGATCAGCTTGCGCGCGGCGCGCACGCCGGCTTCCGGATTGGTCTGGTCGTCTTCCGAGACGAGCTCGACCTTGCGTCCCAGCACGCCGCCGGCGGCGTTGACCTCGTCGATAACCGCCTTCACGGCCTTGACCATCAGCGGACCATAGGGGCCGCCCGAACCGGTCAGTGGCGTCAGCGTGCCGATCCTGATCGGTGCACCTTGCGCCAAAGCGAGCTTCGGCAAGGCGGAGAGGCCGGCAAGCGCGGCAGCGCCGCCGAGCAGCGTGCGGCGGTCGGTCAGGAATTCGGTCATGGTCATCCCCTGTTATGATTGCTGGTTTCTTGGTCGGTCGGCTTGGATCAGGTCGGCATCGTGATCAGCCGCCGAGGAAGAGGCGGCGGATTTCTGGGTCGGCGGCGAGTGCGGGGCCTGAGCCCTCGCGGCTGTTGCGCCCGGAGACGAGGACATAGCCGCGCGTCGAGATCTCGAGGGCTTCGAGCGCATGCTGCTCGACCATCAGGATCGGCAGGCCGCCCTTGTTCAGCGCCACGATCGCCTCGAACAGCTCCTCGGCGGCCTTGGGCGAGAGGCCGGCCGTCGGCTCGTCGAGCAGGAGCAGGGCGGGCGCATTCATCAGGCCCATCGCCATGGCGAGGATCTGGCGCTGGCCGCCCGAGAGCGTGCGGGCGAGCGCGCGCCTCTTGCCCGCCAGCATCGGGTAGCGGGCATAAAGTTCCTCGCTGCGCTCGCGCATCTTGCCGGGCTCCTGGAAGCCGCTGATCTCGAGGTTCTCGGCAACCGTCATCGCGCCAAAGACATTGCGCTCCTGCGGCACGAAGCCGATGCCGTGCCTGGCGCGGCCGAGCGCGCCCTCGCCGGTTACGTCGGCTCCGTTCAGGACGATCGCGCCCTCGCGCGCAGAGACCAGCCCGGCGATCGTTTTCAGCAGCGTCGACTTGCCGGCTCCATTGGGGCCGATGATCGAGACGATCTCGCCGGCTCCGACCCGCAGCGAGCATCCCTTCAGGATCTGTTCGGCCGCGCCATAGCCGGCGACGACCCCATCGACGGCGAGCAGGCCGTCCTTCGCCAGGTCGCCCTGCGCCATGCTCAATGCCGCCTCCCGAGATAGGCTTCCTGCACGCGGATGTCGGAGGCGACCTCGTCGAAGCTGCCTTGCGTCAGGGTCTTGCCCTCGGCCATCACGATGACGGGCGCGCAGAGCCGCTTGATCAGCGCCATGTCATGCTCGATCAGGCAGATGGTCAGCCCGTCCCGGTTCAGCGCGACGAGGTGATCGGCGATCTGTTCGGTGAGGCTCGGATTGACGCCGGCCATCGGCTCGTCGAGCAGCAGGATCTTGGGGTCCGCCATCAAGGCGCGCCCGATCTCGACCAGCTTCTTCTGCCCGCCCGAGAGCGCCGTCACCGGATTGTCCAGCACATGGTCGAGCTTGAGCCGCCGCGCGATGCCGAAAGCGCGCTCGGTGAGCTCCTGCTCCCGTCGCCGCGCTGCAGCCGAGCGCAGCATCGCCGCCAGCAGGTTCTCGCCAGGCTGCCCGGCGCCATAGAGCATCAGGTGCTGGAAGACGCTGAGCTTGGGAAAGCCGCGCGCAAGCTGGAATGAGCGCACCAGCCCGGCCGCAACGAGCTTTTCAGGGGGCAGGCCGGTGGTCTCGGCTTGGCCGAGCCGGACCGAGCCGGCCTTGGGGCGGTAGAGCCCGGAGACGGCGTTGAACAAGGTCGATTTGCCGGCGCCATTGGGGCCGATCAGCCCGGTGAAGGAGCCGGCGGGAACGGTGAAGTCGACGCCGCGCAGCACATGCACGCCATAGAAGTCGAGCTTCAGCCCGTCGATGGTCAGGGCAGCCGTCATCGTGTGCCCGCCTTGCGCCTGGACTCCTGCGAGGAAGCGGCCTCGATCGGGAATTGCTGGCGGACCTGCTGCTTCCAGAAGGCCAGCATCTCCTGATAATAGGCGGGATCGTTGGGGCGCAGCACCGTCTGGCTGATCATGCCGCGGACGAGGCACATCGTCGCGTTCATGACGATGCGGGTGTGATCGGGGTCGACGCCGGTGCGGGCCGCAAGCGCCGTCCAGATCGCATCGAGACCGGCGTGGAAATCGCGCACTGTGGGGATGAGTTCGGCTCTGAAGTCGGGATTGTGCCGGGCTTCGGGCAGATACTCCATCGTCACGTAGAACAGCCGATCGTCCATCATCTGCCAGATATAGTCGACGATCTCGTCGCTGGAGCCGCCGCGGGCGATGAAATCCTCGGCGAAGCGGTGCAGGTCGCGCGTGGTCTGGCTGAGCATGTCCGCGACGGAGACGCTGATGATCGCCTCGCGGGTGGTGAAATGATGCGTCAGCGCGCCGCGTGAGACACCGGCCTGGCGGGCGATCTCCGGGGTGGTGGTGCGGGCGAGGCCCCGATCATGCAGCAGGTCGATCGTCGCGTTCATCAGCCGCGTCGAGGTTTCCGCGCTGCGTTCCTTTTGGGATCGTCTTTTACCGGTTCCGCTCACGCCAAGCCTCGACCCCACAGGACGATCGAAAGCTGCGACTCCTTTTGCAAACAGTCAAGCATGTTTCTTATGCGTCGATTGCCTGGATCGGAGGCGGGCGTGAAATGTCAGGGAGCTGGCTGTTCCCGGTGGTCAGAGGCTGAAAATTCGGCCCCAACTTGCGACGGCCCGGCTCGTCTCGACGCCGGCTGCCCTGAGCGCGGCCCAGGAGCCGGCTGCGGCCGAATCGATCACGGGCAAACCGGTCTGCGCCTCGAGCATGGCTGCGACGGGAGCGCCGTTGAAATTGGTGCAGAAGATGACGATCGCCTCGGCAGAGCCCTCCGCCACGGCCGCCCGCGCCATCGCGGCGATCTCGACTGGCGGCACCGCGCCATAGGAGAGATTGTCGCTCAGGCCGGCATGGCGCTCGGCGACGACGGCGAAGCCCTTGGCGGTGAAATTGGCGATGCCTCGGGCGTGGGCGGCGGCGGTGTAGGGCGTGATCAGCGCGATGCGCTGTGCATCTAGCCGTCGCAGCAAAGTGAGCGTCGCCAAGGCCGAGGTCACTGCGGGCAGTCCGGTCCGCGCGGCGATGTCGGCGCAAAGCCGTTCGTCGATGTCGAAGCCGTAATCTCCGCCCTTCGAGCCGTTCCAGCAGATCGCGGCGGGCTCGGCATGGCTCAGCAAGTCCGCCGCCTGCAGCATCGCCGGCCAGTCATAGGGGTTGGCCGCGGCCTGGTCGGGGCTGGTGTTGCCGAAGACGGGGATGCGCGTGAACAGGGGCGTCACGCCTTGCAGCGTGGCGCAGATCGCTTGCGTCACGCGCTCGACCGTGCGGTTGCCCGAGGGCGTGATCGTGCCGATGGCGATGTCGGTTTGCATGGATTCCCGGCAGCAAGATGCAGGCCAGCCGCCCGAGAGGATGCTTAGAGCGGTTGAACGACCCAATTGGATCGTTCAACAGCTCTAAGCTCTTTGTCTCGATGCGTTTTCTTCACGCGAATCGGTCCCACTACGCTTGAAAACGCTCTAGCCCAGCGGGGCTACGGCACAGCTCTGGCCGCCATCGACCGGCAGGCAGACGCCGGTGATGAACTGGGCTTCGTCGGAAGCGAGGAAGACGGCCGCGTTGGCGATATCCCAGGCGGTGCCCATCTTGCCGAGCGGCACGGCGGCGTTGCGGGCCGCGACCATCTCCTCGACCGAGGCGTATTGGCCGGAAATCTGCTTGTAGATCAATGGCGTGTCGATCATGCCGGGCATGATGCAATTGGCGCGGATGCCTTGCCTTGCATATTGCATGGCGAGGCCGAGCGTCGCTTGGTTCACCGCCGCCTTGGTCGCGTAATAGGCGAAATATGGGTAGCCGGTCCAACGGATCGCCGCGAGCGAGGAAATGTTGACGATCGCGCCGCCGCCTGCCTTCAGCATATGTGGGATCACCGCCTTGGAGCAGCGGAAGACCGGGCCGAGATTGAGGTCGACCGCCGCCTTGAACTGCTCTTCGCTAAGTTCGACCGGGCCGCCCATATGGGTGACGCCGACATTGTTGTGCAGGATGTCGATGCGGCCGAAACGGGTCATGGTCGCAGTGACGGCTGCGTCGATCGAGCCCTGCTGCGTCACATCGGCGGCAAGCGCAATGGCGACGCCGCCTTCCCCGGCGATGATGCCGGCGGTCTCGTCGGCGGCGGCCTGGCTGACGTCGATGCAGGCGACGCGGGCGCCCTCGCGGGCGAAGGCGACGGCCGCGGCCTTGCCGTTGCCCCAGCCCGGCCCCGACGAGCCGGCGCCGAAGACGATGGCGATCTTGCTCTTCAGACGGTCGGCCATCACAGGAACCCGATCGAGAACCAGGGCACCGCCGCAACGATGATCAGGCCGATCAGCAGCGCCAGCATATAGCCCCAGATCGGGCCGATGCCTTCGTCGGGATTGACCTTGCCGATGGCGCAGGCCGCGTAATAGCCGACGCCGAAGGGCGGCGCGAACAGGCCGAGCCCCATGGCGAGCACCACGACCATGGCATAGTGCACCTCGTGGATGCCGACGAGCTTGGCGATCGGGAACAGGAGCGGGCCGAACAGAACGATGGCGGGGATGCCTTCGAGCACGCTGCCCAGGATGATGAAGGCAAGGATCGATACGGCCATGAAGCCGATCGCGCCGCCGGGCAGATGGGTCATGATCTCGACCAGCGTCCGGGAGAAGCCCGATTGCGTCAGGCCCCAGGCCATGGCGGACGCCGCCCCGATGATGATCAGGATGGCGCCGGAGAGCGAGGCGGTGTCGATCAGGATCTGCCCGAGGCGGGACCAGTCGAACTGGCGGTAGACCAGAAGCCCGATGATCAGCGAATAGACGATGCCGATGGTCGAGACCTCGGTGGCGGTGGAAACGCCCTCGACGACGGCGGCGCGGATCAGGAAGGGCAATGCCAGGGCCGGCAGCGCGATGATGAAGGTCTTGCCGATTTCGGGCCATTTCGCCTTTACGACATGGCTGAGATCGTCATGGCGATAGCGCCGCGCCACGACGAAGCAGAGCCCGATCGCCAGGACGACGCCGGGCAGCAGGCCGCCGGTGAACAGCGCCGCGATCGAGACGCCCGTCACGGAGCCGATGGTGATCAGCACGATCGAAGGCGGGATGGTCTCGGTCTGCGCGCCCGTGGCCGAGAGCAGGGCGACGAGGTCGCCGGGCTTGGCGCCGCGCGCCTTCATCTCTGGAAACAAGGCCGGCGCGACCGCGGCCATGTCGGCCGCCTTGGAGCCCGAAATGCCGGAGACGAGGTACATCGCGCCGATCAGCACATAGGAGAGGCCGCCGCGGACATGGCCGAGCAGGCTCGCCAGGAAGCGCACCATCGCCTTGGCCATGCCGCACATCTCGATGAGCAGGCCGAGGAAGACGAAGAGCGGTACGGCGAGCAGGATGAGATGGCTCATGCCTTCGTCCATGCGCCCGACCAGCGTCATCGTCGGCACGCGCGTGGTCAATGCGAGATAGCCGAAGGTTGCGAGCGCGAAGGAGAAGACGATCGGCACGCCGGAGAAGACGCAAAACCCGACGACGCCGACGAAGAAGATGATCAGGTTGAGGTTGCCCAGCGTCTTGAGCATGGGGCCGAGCCACCAGAAGCCGGCGACCGCGAGAGCGACCAAAGCCAGCGCCAGCAAAGCCTGCGGTACGCCCGAGCGCATGGTCAGGCGCAGCAGCGAAAAGGCGATCATCAGCCCGACGCCGACGGGGAAGGCGGCCGCGCGCCAGACATTGGAGATTTCCATCGCCGGGGTGGTGATGAAGGCCTCTTCCTCGGCCCAGCGGAAGGCGGGGCCGATGATCAGGAGCAGGAAGCCGAGGCCGGCCGCCACGCCCAGCGCGTCGAAGAAGTTGCGCCATTCCGGCGTGCAACGCGAGACCAGCGCGGTCATGCGCATATGCTCGCCGCGCCGGAGCGCGACGACGGCGCCAAGCATGGCGAGCCAGAGGAACAGGGTCGAGGCGAGTTCGTCCGACCAGGTCAGCGGCGTGTGCAGGAGATAGCGGGCGACAATGCCCGAAAACAGCACGACCACTTCTGCGACCACGAGGATCGCCGCGGGGATCTCGACGATGACGCCGAGGACGCGGTCGATCTTCGCGGCAAGCGGCCGGCGTGGCGCCGCCGCTGTCGCGGGCGGCGTCGCGAATTCGGACACGGTGTCCATGGTGCGGCGATCAGCTCAGCGAGCCGACGGCGGCCTCGAGGGTCGCCCAGGCTTCCTTGCCGAACTTGGCTTCCCATTCCTTGTAGAAACCGGCGCTCTTGAGCTTGTCGCGGAAGAGAGCGGCGTCGACCGTGTTGAACTTCATGCCCTTGGCGGACAATTCGGCCTGCAGGTTCACCGTCAGCGCCGCGACGTCGGCGCGCTCGGCGATGCCGGCTGCGTTGAGGTGCTTGGCGACGATGGTTTGGATGTCCTTGGGCAGGGCGTCCCAGTTCGCCTTGTTGGCCAGGAGCCAGAAGCCGTCCCACATATGGTTGGTCAGCGAGCAGAAGCTCTGGACCTCATAGAGCTTGGCCGTCTCGATGATCGCGAGCGGGTTTTCCTGCGCGTCGACGATCTTCGACTGCAGGGCGCTGTAGACCTCGTTGAAGTTGATCGTCGTCGGGGCCGCGCCGAAGCCCTTGTACATGGAGGTCCAGAGCGGAGCAGGCGGGACGCGGATCTTGAGGTTGTTCAGATCGGCCGGGGTGACGATCGGCTTGCCCGAGCTCGTGGTCTGGCGGAAGCCGTTGTCCCAGATCTTCTCCATCGCGAAGATCGAACGGCTCTTGGCGATCTCGGCGCGGACATAGTCGCCCAGCTTGCCGTCCATCGCCTTCCAGACCGTGTCATAGTCCTTGAAGGCGAAGCCGACGCCGTTGATCGCGGCGGCCGGCACCAGGGTCGAAAGGATCAGCCCCGAGAGGGTGAAGAAATCGACCGCGCCGGAGCGGATCTGGCCGAGCGTGTCGGTGTCGGAGCCGAGCTGGCTCGAGGGGAAGATCTGCAACTCGAAGCGGCCGCCGGTCTCTTCCTTGATCTTGCTGGCGGCTTCCTGCGCGCGCTTGTTGAGCGGGTGCGTCAGCGCCAGGTTGTTGGCGAATTTATAGGTGAATTCGGCCGCCCGGGCCCGGCCGATGGAAAAGCCGGTCACGGCGAGAGCGCCCGTGCCGGCGGCAAAGCTGCGGCGTGTCAATTTCGTCATCTGGTATCCTCCCAAGTCTTCAGGCCGGACTCTCCGCGGGTTTGCCCGCGCGAGAGCTGTAATCGCAGCGACAGCCTTCGCTCCGGTTTCGGAAGGCCGCGTAACCCTAGGCCTCGACCCCTTGGCCGCCAGCCTGCTCGAAGCGTTCCATATCGTGGATCGCTCGAAGCCAGTATTCTTTATCCTTGACGAAATACAAGCGATGAAAGAGTTGTCAACGCAATAAGGACGTCAAAAGGGTCCACGATATGGATCGTCCAAATCTTGCTGTGCGGGAGGCCAGCTCCGAACCGACCGGTGCGCAAAGCATCGGGAGGGCGGCTGCCTTGTTGCGGCTGGTCGCATCGAGCCGCACGCGCGGCGCCAGCCTGAGCGAACTCGTCGACGGCTCGCGGCTGCAGAAGCCGACATGCCGCCGCATCCTGGTGGCGTTGATCGAGGCCGGGCTGATCGAGCAGGAGGCGGCGACACGGCGCTATTTCCTCGGGCCTGAATCCTTCATCCTTGGCACCATTGCAGCGGATCGTTTCGGAATCCATCGGCTTGCGCAGGAGGGCGTCGTGCGTCTGGCGCAGGCGACGGGAGATGCCGCCTTCCTGCAGGTCAGGCGGGACTGGACGGTCGTCTGCCTGCAACGCGAGGACGGCGATTATCCGATCCGCTCGCATGTGCTCGCCCCCAGCGACAGGCATCTGCTCGGGGCCGGCGTCGGCGGCATCGCGCTTTTGGCCGCGCTCGACGATGAAGGTATCGAGCAGGCGATGGCGGCCAATGCCGCGCAATTTCCGCTGCGCTACCCGATGCTGTCGCGGGCGATCGTGGACGAACTCGTCGCGGAGGCGCGCGAGCGCGGCTATGCGATGAATCGCGGGCTGCTCTTTCCCGGCTCCTGGGGCATGGCGATGGTCGTGCGCGATGCGCAGGGACGGGCCGATGCCTGCCTCTCGCTGGCCGCGATCGAGAGCCGGATGCAGCCGGACCGCGAAGCCTTCCTCGCGCAATTGCTGCGCGACGAGGTCGCCAGGCTCGAGGCCAGGCTGCGCGAATTCCGCATCCAGGACGAATCCCAGCTGGCACAGCCGGGCGCACCCGTGCCGCTGCGCCGTCGCGCCGGTGAACGGAGATGAACCATGACGATCCGCCGCGACAAGGAGAGCGCAGCATGACCGAGACCGCGCTGAAAACCGGCATCGCGCCCAAGGGCGGCGTTGTTCCCATGTCAAAACGTGTGATGAACCTGGCCCATCTCGCGACGCAGAATGCCCGCCGTTTCGGGGAGCGGGCCGGCTTCATCTGGGGCGAACGGACATGGAGCTGGGGCGAGATCGATGCGCAGGTCTCGGCCTTGGCTGCCGGCCTTCGCCAGCGCGGCATCGGCAAGGGCGACCGCATCCTGGTCCATTCCAAGAATTGCGACGCGATGTTCGTCTCGATGTTCGCCGCTTTCCGCCTGGGCGCTGTCTGGGTGCCGACGAATTTCCGCCTGCTGCCCGACGAGGTCGGCTATCTCGGCACCTCCTCGGGCGCCAAGGCCTTCATCTGCCATGGCGATTTTCCCGCCCATGCGGCGGCTGTTGCGGCCTCGGATCCGGCGCCAGCCTTCATCTGGCGGATCGGGCCGGGCGAGTTCGGCGAGGCCGAGATCGGCGAGGTGATCGCGCTCCATCTCGGCGAGCAGGTCGCCAATACCGCGGTCGAGCATGACGATCCGTGCTGGTTCTTCTTCACGTCCGGCACGACCGGCCGCTCGAAGGCGGCTGTGCTGACCCATGGCCAGATGGGCTTCGTCGTGACGAACCATCTCGCCGATCTGGTGCCGGGCTCGACCGAGGCCGACGCTTCGCTCGTCGTCGCCCCGCTCTCGCATGGGGCAGGCGTGCACCAGCTTGTGCTGTCCTCGCGCGGCGCGGCGACGATCCTGCTGCCGACCGAGCGCTTCGACATCGACGAGGCCTATCGCCTGATCGAGCGGTACAAGATCACCAACATCTTCACCGTGCCGACCATCCTGAAGATGCTGGTCGAGCATCCGGCCGTCGACCAGCACGACCATTCCAGCCTGCGCCACATCATCTATGCGGGGGCGCCGATGTATCGCAAGGACCAGAAGGCCGCGCTCGCCAAGCTCGGCAAGGTGCTGGTGCAGTATTTCGGGCTGGGTGAGGTCACCGGCAACATCACGGTGCTGCCGCCGGCCCTGCATGAAGAGCAGGACGGTCCCGATGCGCGCATCGGCACCTGCGGCTACGAGCGCAGCGGCATGGAGGTCCAGATCCAGGACGATGCCGGCAATGCAGTTGCGCCGGGCGTGCAGGGCGAGATCTGCGTGATCGGACCCGCAGTCTTTGCCGGCTATTACGACAATCCGGAAGCCAACGCGAAATCCTTCCGCGACGGCTGGTTCCGCACCGGCGATCTCGGCCATATGGACGAGCAGGGTTTTGTCTACATCACCGGCCGCGCCTCCGACATGTACATCTCCGGCGGTTCGAACATCTATCCGCGCGAGATCGAGGAGAAGATCCTGACCCATCCGGCGATCGCGGAGGTCGCGGTGCTCGGCCTGCCTGATCCGGTCTGGGGCGAGATCGGCGTTGCGGTCTGCGTGGCGCGCGCAGGTGCAAGCGCGACCGAGGCCGAAATGGTGGAGTATCTCGCCGCGAAGATCGCCCGCTACAAGATGCCCAAGCGCTTCTTCTTCTGGGAGGCCTTGCCGAAATCGGGTTATGGCAAGGTGCCCAAGCGCCTGGTCAAGGACGAACTCGAGGCGCGGGGCGAATTGGACTGGCTGCGCTCGTGACGGCCGCAGCTATGGATGGCTTCAGCCAGCGAACAGGCCCCATGACGACCGAAGCAAGGTCGCCAAGGAGCCCGGGAACGCGCTGGCGCCGATCAGCGGCGGTAGTAGCGGCGGTGACGGCGGTAATGCCGACGATAGTGCCTGCGATGATAACGCCGGTGATAGCGGCTGAACTCGGCGTCGGCATCGTCGAGCGATCGGGCCGCTTGCGGCTCGGCCGGCTTTGCGTCCACGGGCTCCGGAGCGAGCATCACCGGCGCGGCTTGCGCCATCGCGACAGCGCCGGCGCTGGCGGCCGCCGCCCCGCCAATCAGGCTCAGGATAAATGAGCGTCTATCCATCAGGTTATCCTCTCGTGATCGTTGATGGCCTTTCCAGGTCGAACCGGCCGGGAAGGGACTGAGCGAAAACATCTGGCGGGGCCGTCGGTTCCGCCGCCACGCTGAAACGAGGTTGCCATTGCCCTGCCAGTACGTGCCGGTTTTGCCGTTCGGCTCCGTGTTCGATCCGCATGACCGCTTTGTGCCCGACCGCGATCCCGCCATGATGCGCCCAGATTTTCCTTGGAGGACGAGGTCATGAGGCGCATCGAGCAGCCCGGTCCCGCGGCGCCCGAGCGCGTCGAATGGGCTGAAAGCCATGGTTTGCGTTTCGAGATGACGCTGCAACCCGGCTTGCCCTTGCTGGAGGCGGTGCGGCGCAGCTTTGCCGCGGCGGGCTTCACCTCTGGCGTCGCGCGGATCGACGGCGCGGCCCTGTCCTCCTTCACCTATGTCATGCCGGCCTTGTCGCAGACGCCGGAGCACGCGGCCTTCTACAGCGAGATCTTCCGGCCGCCGGGCGTCGCTCGGATCGAGACCGGCGCTCTGACCTTTGGCCTGCGTGACGGCGCGCCCTTCTTCCATTGCCATGCGCTCTGGCAGGAAGCGGGCGGCAAGCGTAGCGGCGGCCATATCCTGCCCGACGAGACACTGGTGGCCGAGGCGATCACGCTCCCGGCCGTCGGCATCGATGGCGCAGGTTTTGCGGCCTATGTCGATGCCGAGACCAATTTCAAGCTGTTCGGCCCCACGACCGTGCCCCTGCTGGGCGCGACGCGGGAGGGGCGCTTCTTCGCCTTGCGCGTGCGCCCGAATATCGACCTTGCCGGTGCGCTGGAGGCGTTCTGTGCCGAGCACGGCGTCAGGCGCGCGACGATCCATGGCGGTGTCGGCTCGACGATCGGGGCGCGCTTCGAGGATGGCCGGGTAGTCGAGAACTTCGCCACCGAGATCGCGATCAAATCCGGCCGGGTCTGGAGCGAGGGGCAGCGCATGATGTCGGAAATCGACGTGGCGCTGGTCGACTACACCGGGGCGATGGCGCAGGGCCGCCTGACGCGTGGCGACAACCCGGTGCTGATGACCTTCGAGCTGGTGCTGGAGGCGGGCTAAGGGTTTGGCGCCGATGCTTCGGCGCAGGCCGAAGTGATTGCGCGCGACCTGTCCGACGCACGGATGCATGCTTCCGTCTGACTGACGAGACGGAAGACAATCGTGAATCACATCACTGTATGCGGACCGGAAACGGCTGGAGACGTTACATATCTGAGTGGGCGGGATGGCGAGCCGACCTTGCTCCTGCGCCGCATCGCCGGGACCGGACCGAGCCTGGTCTATGTCCATGGCGCGACATTTCCATCGGCGCTTTCGGTGGCTTATCGCTTCGGCGGCCTGTCCTGGATGGACGATCTTGCGGCCCGCGGGTTTGACGTCTGGGCCTTCGATTTTGCCGGTTTCGGCGGCTCGGACCGCCCACTTGTCTTCGAACACGCCGCATCCGAGAGCCCGCCCTATGGCCGCGCATGCGATGCGGAGCTGCAGCTCGCGCGGGTTCTGGCCCATGTCAGGCTGGTCACAGGCCGTTCCAGGCTGTCGTTGATCGCGCATTCCTGGGGCACGATCGTGGCCGGGCTGCATGCATCGCTCCAACCCGGGACCATCGAACGTCTGGTCTTCTTTGGGCCGATTGCGCAGCGAGAAGGACAGCGCGTGGCGACGGGCGAAAGCCCCGAAGGCTGGCAGCTGGTTTCGATCGCCCAGCAACTCGCGCGCTTCGTCGAGGATGTGCCCGCAGGCCATCCCGCGGTGTTGATCGAACCCGGGCTGGCCTCCTGGGCTCCGGCCTACCTCGCAAGCGATCCAGGGGCGGCGGCCAGGCAGCCCGTTCCCGCCGTCCGGATTCCAGCCGGACCAGCCGCCGACATCAAGGCAGCCTGGGCCGGAAGCCTTGCCTATGAGCCCGTACAAATTCTGGCGCCGACGCTGATCGTGCGGGGCGCCTGGGACGGCCTGTGCACGGACGATGATGCGCTCTGGTTGCGCGGGCGGCTGGGCGCGGCCGAGACACGCGACGTCAAAATCACTGAGGGCACGCATCTCATGCATCTCGAACATGCGCGCCTTGGCCTGTTCGAGGCGACGGGAGCTTTTCTGATGAAAACCTGGTTCTAGATTTTCGTTCCAACGCGTTTTCTTCACGCGAACCGGCATCCGCTTCGCTCGAGAAGGCTCTGACACTGGCGAACTCGGACTTTCATCGGTCGCCGCCAGATTTCTTCCGCGCCACCTCCAGGTCGCGCAAATCCTTGCGCCGGATCTTGCCGGTCGCGGTCATCGGCAGTTCGGTGACGAATTCGATTTCGCGGGGATATTGATAGGCGGCGAGCCGCTTCCGGACGAAGGCCTGGATTTCGGCCGCCAAAGCATCCGAAGGGGCAAAGCCCGGTTTCGGCAACACGAAGGCCTTGACCACCTCGGTGCGCAGCGGATCGGGGCTGCCGACGACGGCGACCATCAGCACGGCCGGATGGCGGATGACGCAGTCCTCGATGTCGCCGGGTCCGATGCGGTAGGCGCCGCTGGAGATGATGTCGTCGTCGCGGCCCTGGAACCAGAAATAGCCCTCGGCGTCGCAGGCGCCGGTATCGCCGGTGACGAGCCAATCGCCGACGAATTTGGCTGCCGTCGCCTCGGGCTGGCGCCAGTATTCCAGCATCATCACCGGGTCGGGCCTTGCCACCGCGATCAGCCCCTGCTCGCCGGCCGGCAGCTTCTCGCCCTCGGGCGAAATCACCGCGACGCGGTGGCCGGGCACGGCGCGGCCCATCGAGCCGGGCACGATCGGGAACAGGCTGGCGCAGTTCGAGACGATCAGATTCGCCTCGGTCTGGCCGTAGAACTCATTGACCGGAAAGCCGAAGGTCTCCTCGCTCCAGGCCAGCATGTCGGCGCCCAGTGTCTCGCCGCCGGTGCCGATCGAGCGCATCGCATAGCCGAAGCGCTGCGGCCTCTCGACCTGCCGCATCAGCTTCAGCGCCGTCGGCGGTAGGAAGGCGTTGCGGACCTTGTGCCGGGCCATCAGGGCGAAGGCGGCTTCCGGATCGAACTTCCGAGCGCGCGAGGCCAGCACCGGCACGCCGAAATAGAGGCTCGGCAGCAATACGTCGAGCAGGCCGCCGGCCCAGGCCCAGTCGGCCGGCGTCCAGAACAGGTCGCCGGCTTGCGGGAAGAACTCCTGCGGCAGTTGCACGCCGGGCAGATGGCCGAGCAGGACGCGATGGGCATGCAGCGCGCCCTTGGGCTTTCCCGTCGTGCCGGAGGTGTAGATGATCAGAGCTGGATCATCGGCCCGCGTATCGACAGGCGCAAAGCCATCGGAGGCCTTCGCCAACTCCACATCGAAATCGAGATGGGCTGCGATCGTTGCTCTCTCGCCGATGACGAAGATGCGCTTGAGGTCGGGCAAGGCGGCGCGAATCGTCTCGATCTTGCCGATGTTCTCGGCATCAGTGATCAGCGCTGCCGCGCCGCTATGCTGCAAACGGTGTTCGAGCGCGTCCGGCCCGAACTGGGTGAAGAGCGGCAGCGCGATCGCGCCCATCTTGTAGATGGCGAGATGGGCCATCGCCGTCTCCGGCCGTTGCGGCAGCAGGATGCCGACGCGCTCGCCCGGCCTGATGCCATGGCCGCGCAGCATATTGGCGAGGCGGTTGGAGCCCTGTTTCAGTGCGTCGAAGCTGACGGTTGCGACGCCGTGATCCTGATCCTCATAGATCAGCGCCGGCTTGCCGCTGCCATCGGCATGGCGGTCGCAGCAGGCGATGCCGATGTTGAAGCGCTCCGGGATATCCCAGCGGAAAGCCTCGACAGTGTCCCGGTAGCTTGCCGCCCGCTTCAGCATCAGCCTTGCCCCGGCAGGCGCTTCATCAAAAGCTTGAGATGACCGGTCTGAACCTGCTCGCCGCGCTGGTTGAAGACATCGAGCCTGAGGGTGACGACACCGCGATCGGGCTTGCGCGAGGGCTTGCGATCCACGGTCGTGACCACGGCATGGACGGTGTCGCCGATCCTGACCGGCCCGGCGAAGCTCCAGTGCAGGTCGAGCAGACCCATGGTGGTGGCGTCGACCAGGTTCTGCTGCGAGACCAGGCCGATCGCCATGGCAAGCGTCAGCGGGCCATGGGCGATGCGCTCGCCGAACGGGGTCGTGGCGCAATATTCGCTGTCGACATGCAGCGGGTTGAAATCGCCCGAGAGCCCGGAAAACAGCGTGATGTCGCCTTCGCCGACGGTGCGGCCGCGCGTGACGACGCGCAGATCCTCGCCAAATTCCTCGAAATAGAGACCCATCGTTTCCGTTCCCGATCGTCGTTTTGGCGATTAGGCGCGCGAAGGGGGCGGGCTGACAAGGCCGGGCCTTGCCGCTTTTGCACACGGCGGGATTGCGGAGATGGCTTGGCCGGCCAAGTCGTTGGCGCTGCGCGCACGGTGGATTGGCGGAACAATCCGTGGAGGCTGACGTTGGCTCGCCGGTTCGTCGGCCTTGGAGACCATTGGCATGTCCCTTCCCGCGCTCAATGGGCTCAATTTCTTCATGGCGGACGTCCGGGATGGGCTGGGGCCATTCCTCGGGGTCTATCTGCAGGAACGCGGCTGGGGTCCGCAGGATATCGGATTGGTGATGACGGTCGGCGGGCTCGCCGGCATGATGGCGACGACGCCGCTCGGCGCTGTCGTCGATGCCACCAAGGCAAAGCGGGCGGTGATGATCATCGCGTCCATCGCCATCATCGTCACCTCGCTGACGATGCTCTATGTGCCGAATCTGGCTGTCACGATCGGCGCGCAGGTCGTGCAGGGCGTGGCCGGCGCAGTCATCGGGCCTGCGATTGCCGCGATAACCCTTGGATTGGTGAAGCAGGCAGGCTTTGCCCGGCAACTCGGCCAGAACGAGGCCTTCAACCATGGGGGCACCATGTTCGCCGCGCTTGCCGGCGGCGGGCTCGGCTACGTCTTCGGCCTGCAAGCGGTGTTCTGGTTCATGGCCGCCATGGCGGTCTTCGCCATCGCCTCCGCCCTGCTGATCCCGGCGGAAGCGATCGATCATGAGGCGGCGCGCGGGGGCGAAGCCGGATCGGCAGCGTCCGGCGGACGGTCACGCTCGGCGCTGCTGCTGACCTCCGCCCCGCTGCTTGTGTTGGCGAGCGTGCTGATGCTGTTCCATCTCGGCAATGGCGCGATGCTGCCGCTGCTTGGCCAGGCGATGGTGGCGCGTGGCAATGGCGATCCGAGCGCCGCGACCGCGCTGACGGTTGTCGTGGCGCAGTTGACGATGATCCCGATGGCGCTGCTCGCGGCGAAGCTGGCCCAGACGCGCGGCTACTGGATCGTCTTCGTGCTGGCTCTGCTGGCGCTGCCCCTGCGAGGGCTGATCGCCGCATCGCTTCCGGGTTTCTGGGTTCTCGTGCCCGTGCAGATTCTCGATGGCGTCGGGGCAGGGCTCCTGGGTGTCGCCGTACCCGGCCTGGTGGCGCAGATCCTGCGCGGCTCCGGGCATTTCAATCTCGGGCTGGGGGCGGTGATGACCGTGCAAGGCATCGGCGCATCGCTCAGCCCGACGCTGGGAGGCTGGGTCGCGCAGTCCTACGGCTATGGCGCGGCCTTCATGGTCCTGGGCGGGGTTGCCTTGGTCGCACTGATGCTCTGGCTGGTCGCCACGATGCTGTTCGACGGAGCGTGGGCAGGGCGTGAGAGGGGGAAGGATGTCGTGCCTATTGGCGCGGCGTGATGCGGTGTCGCTGACATGGCCGCATCGCTATGTTATACAGATCGTATAACGCAACCTGGATGTTCGTCATGAACAAGCCCGACCTGACGACGAAGACCGGCGCCACCGATAGCGTCAACGTGCTGCAAATCCGCAAGATCGGCAATTCGCTGGGGCTGATCCTGCCGCGCGAGATGCTGGCACGGCTCAAGCTCAAGGAAGGTGATGCCTTGCACGTCGTCGAACAGCCCAATGGCGCTTTTCGGCTCGTCAAGCAGAAGCCGGACTTCGACAAAGCCATGGAAGCGGCGCGCCGAGGCATGAAAATCTATCATGATGCCTTGGCTGAGCTTGCCAAATGACCGAGCCGAACTGGCTGTCGGAGGAGATCGTCACAGCCATCCATGACGAGCAACTCGCCGTTCATGGCGGGGGGATTGGTCTGCGCGAAGCGGGCATGCTCGCATCCGCGTTGGAGCGCCCTGTCAACAAATGGGCTTATGAGGCGGCGGAGCTGCCGGAACTGGCGGCCGCCTACGCGTTCGAGCTGGCCAAGAACCATCCGTTCATCGACGGCAACAAGCGCACCGCGCTCCTGGCTCTCTACACATTCCTCTTCATCAACGATGTGGAGTTCATCGTTCCCCAGGCCGACGCCGCAGCGATGATTCTCGCACTCGCGGCCGGAGAGGCCGGCGAGGACGGGTTGACCCGCTGGATTCGCGACAACTGGCCCAAGGATGCATCTGCATGACCATCCCCATCTGGATCGAAGCCGCGATCAACGGGCCCTGGGGCAAGGAGCGCCAGCCCGGCATTCCGGTCGCCATTCCCGACATCGTTGCTGACGGCATCGCGGTTGTCGAGGCGGGGGCGGCGATCGTGCATCTGCATGTCTACGACGTCGAGACCGGCCGCCAGCGCGACGATTGGCAGCTCTATGCCCGGGCGATCGAAGGCATCCGCGCCAAGGTCGATGCCATCGTCTATCCGACCATCCCGATCCTCGGCTCGGGCTATGCCGGCGATATGATCGGCTCGGGCCGCTACACCCATCTGGAGGAGTTGGCGAAGCGCGGCCTCGTCGAATGGGGTGTGCTCGATCCCGGCTCCTGCAACTGGACGACCTTCGCCGGCATTCCCGGCGGCGAGCCCGGCTTCATCTACCAGAACCCGGGCGAGCATATCCGCGAGGGGATGGCGGTCGCCCATGCCCACAGGATCCATCCGAGCTATGCGATCTATGAGCCCGGCTTCACGCGATTGGGCGCGGCGCTGGCCAGGGCCTATCCGGGGCTGCCGACGCCGATCTATCGCCTGATGTTCTCCGATGCCTTCGCCTGGGGCTTTCCGCCGAAGGCTTACGCGCTCGACGCCCATCTCGCCTTGCTCGCCGAGGATGCGCCCGGCGCTCCGGTGATGATCGCGGGGCTCGGTGTCGATCTTTCCGGGCTGATCGGGCCGGCCGTGGCGCGCGGCGTCCATGTCCGGGCGGGGCTCGAGGATGCGCATTTCGGATGCGCGAGGACGAATGCGGAACTGGTGGGGGACACGCTGAAGCTGGTCGAGGCGGCCGGCGGGCGTGCCGCGAGCGTTGCCGAGGTCAGGGCTGATCTCGCGGCGCGGTGCTAGCGTGAAGGCAGACCAGCAGTTTTTGCCGGGCAGGGGTAATTCCTGCCTGGGTCGCCTGATGGCGTCTCCATAGTTATCAAGACCTTAAAGCTGGCACAGTCCCTGCTCCGGAGCGTCTAACGCCATCTCCAGAGAGCCGCGATGTCCACGACCATCGGCGCCAGTGCCTCCTTGCTCCTGAATTACACCCGCAGCGGGCAGGCTGTGCTCGACGCCCAGCCCTCGCTCGCGCAGCTGCTTAGCGAGGATGCGACGACGGGCTCGCAACTCCCCGCATCGGCGACGGTCGCCCTGTCCGACGAAGCCAAGGCCTATCTCGCCCGGACCTCCGCGGCGGCCGCGACCGATTCCGGCACGAGCCTGGCCACGCGCGCTGCGAATGCGCGGCAATGGTTCGATCAGCAATATCAAGCGCTCGGGATTTCCTCGGCGCTGATCGACGGCAAGGTCGCGGTCGATCTGACCGGCCAGAGCCGCGCCACCCTGTCGGCCGTTGCTGCCAATGCCCAGGGGCTTTTCTCCAAGGACGAGAGTGCGGCCGCGGCGACGGCGCTGCAATCACGCTTCGATGCTGCGCTGACCCCCTATGCCGTTGTCGCCCGGCACACCGGGAACTATGTCGGCCTTTACGATGCCGCGCTGAGCTATGTGAATGCGGCTGGGCCCGACGAGCAGGCGACGAAAGCCTGGCAGGACCAGAAACAAGCTCTGGTCGACGGCGCTGCCGTGGCACGCGCGAACCCCGGCAAAGCGCCCGTGACCAAGAATGCGGCCGATCCCGTCCAGGCCCTGCTCGGCAAGGCCTCGGCCGGCGGGACCGGCACGCCGCAGACCAGCATCGCAGCTGTGGCCGCCAATGCGCGGGCGCTGCTCGATGCGCAGGCCGACAGCGCCAAGGACAAGGGAACCAAGCTGGTCTTCGACGATTCGGACAAGACTGGGCAGCAGGTCGATTTCAGCGCTTTCGACAACCGTTCGCTGGCGGCAATCGCGCTCAACCAGGGCTCGGCCTTCTCGGCGGGCGAAATCCGTACCGCCATGACCGAACTCGACCAGCGCAACCGCGCAAGCGTGCTCGATACGCTGAAGGCGACGTCCGGCGGCAGCGACGGCGCGAGCGCGAGCCTCGCCCTCGTCAACCGATACGCCGCCATGAGCACCGAGGAGAAAGCCGCGCTCGGGGTCAGCGACCGCTTCACCAGCCAGCTCGTCCAGACCTATCAGAGCATCCAGGCGACGCAGGGGCGGCTGGGCGGCAATGCCTCGCAGGGGCTGGTCGGCTATCTCTGATCGGTGGGTGCATCCGAGCTGCGCCTCTCGCGGCTGAGACGATCGGCTGCACTGGCGTTCGCGCCGCGCCGGCCTACATGGGGATGACAACCACCAGAACGGTCCGTCACGCCCCATGTCCGACTACGATAGCGAAGCCAACCGCTTTTCCGCCCGCGCTGCGCGCTATGCCCGTGTCGGGGCCAATGTCGGCGGGGTCGCGGCGCGCATCGCCGGTACGCGGTTGTTCGGGCTGGATGGCCGCAACGCCAGCAATGCCGAGGCCTTGGCCAAGGCGCTGGGCGGGCTGAAGGGCCCGATCATGAAGGTGGCTCAGCTCGTCGCCACGATTCCCGATGTGGTGCCGCCGGAATACGCCGCCGAATTGCAGAAGCTGCAATCGCAGGCGCCGCCGATGGGAGCTGCCTTCGTCAAGCGCCGGATGATGGCCGAGCTTGGGCTGCAATGGCGCGAGCGCTTCGCCGAGTTCGACCTGAAGCCGGCCGCCGCGGCCTCGCTGGGGCAAGTGCATCGTGCGACGACGCTGGAGGGTGTGCCGCTCGCCTGCAAGCTGCAATATCCCGACATGGAGTCGGCTGTGGAGGCCGACATCTCCCAGCTCGACATCCTGTTCGCCCTGCACCGGCGCATGGACCCGGTGATCGACACGACCGAGATCGCCAAGGAGATCGGCGCCAGGGTGCGCGAAGAGCTCGATTACATTCGCGAGGCGAAGCATATCGCGCTTTATCAGGAGATCCTGGCTGACACGCCGGAGGTGCGGGTGCCCCGGCTCGAAGCCTCATTGTCGACGCGCAGGCTCCTGACCATGCATTGGCTCGAGGGCAGCCCGATCCTGTCCCATAAGCAGGACGACCAGGGCGCGCGCGACCGCATCTCGACCGCGATGTTCAAGGCCTGGTGGCGGCCTTTCAGCCATCACGGCGTCATCCATGGCGATCCGCATCTGGGCAACTACACGGTCTTCTCGGAAGGCGGCGCGGCGCAGGGCATCAACCTGCTCGACTATGGCTGCATCCGCATCTTCCCGCCGAGCTTCGTCGGCGGCGTGGTCGATCTCTATCGCGGCCTGCTGGAGGGCGATACCGCCCGCGTCGTCCACGCCTATGAGACCTGGGGCTTCAAGGGGCTGACCAAGGATCTCGTCGACACGCTGAACATCTGGGCGCGCTTTATCTACGGGCCGCTGCTGGAGGACCGGACGCGCCGCATCGCCGAAGACGTCAGCCCGGCCGAGTATGGCCGCAAGCAGGCCTTCCAGGTGCATCAGGCCCTGAAGCGGCGCGGGCCGGTGACGGTGCCGCGCGAATTCGTCTTCATGGACCGCGCCGCGATCGGGCTCGGGGGCGTCTTCCTGCATCTCGACGCGGAACTGAATTTCCATCGCCTGTTCGAGGCGGAGATCGAGGATTTCGACCTGGCGCGGGTGACGGAAGTCCAGCGGGCGGCGCTCCAGAGCGCCGGGCTCCAAGGCGCAGATGTGTAGTGGCAGACGCTGATGCCGGATGCGCGGCTTTCAGCGAAGCGATCGTTCGTGACGCCTCGCGCCTGATGCAAGCGCTGGATGCGAAAAAGTGGAAACCCGTTTTTCACATTGATCCGGCTCCAGGTGACTCACCCGATCACGAGTCGGGGAATTCGAGCACGACCTTGCCGAAATGGGTGCCGCTCTCGAGGAAGGCCAGCGCCTCGGCGATGTCCATCCAGTCAAAGCGGCGAGCGATGACGGGCGTCAGCCTGGTTGCCGAGATTGCCCGGTTCATCGCCTCGAACGACGCGCGCGAACCGACCGGGATGCCGCGGACCCGCAACTGCCGGCGGAAGATGTCGAGCGGATTGATCGCCCCTTCGGTGCCACCGAGATATCCGATGATGCTGATCTGGCCGCCGCGCCGCGTGGCATGCAGCGATTGCGCGAAGCTCTGCGGGCCGCCGACCTCGACGACCTGGTCGACACCCTGCCCTCCGGTCAGTTCAAGGACGGCTTCCGCCCAGTTCGGCGAGCGCCGGTAGTTGATGCCGGCGAAGGCGCCGAGCGTTCGGGCTTGGGCGAGCTTCTCGTCGCTGCTGGACGTCGCGATCACGCGCGCTCCCGCCGCAAGAGCAAATTGCAGGGCAAACAGCGAGACGCCTCCCGTGCCCTGGACGAGGACGGTGTCGCCAGGCTTCAGCGCACCCTCCGTGACGAGCGAGTGCCAGGCGGTGACGGCGGCGCAGGGCAGGGTCGCTGCCTCGGCGTGACTGAGATGGGCGGGCGCGGGTACCACGCCCTGCTCGTCGAGACAGGCATATTCGCGCAGCATGCCGTCAAGCGGGCCGCCGAGCTGATAGGCCGCTTGCGCCATCTCGAAACCGCCGGCGACCCAGCGCTGCCAGAAGGTCCCGCAGACGCGGTCGCCGACCTTGACCCGCGTCACGTCGCTGCCGATCGCGACGACCTCGCCGACACCATCGGAAAGCGGGACGAGAGGGGTTGGAAAGCTGGTGTGGTAGCTGCCGCGTGCGATCTCGACATCGCGGTAATTGAGTGAAGCCGCCTTGACACGAATGACGACCTGCTGCCGCGCCGGCTCGGGGATTGGCCGCTGGACGCATCGCAAGCGCTCGAGACCGGTGCCGTCGTCCAAAATGATCGCTTTCATGCCGTCCTCCTTGATGAGGTCGGAGCATGGGCTTGCCGCGCCTTGATCTCAAATTCATAATATTCAGGATAATCATGCACGCGAGAGAAGCTATGCTCGACGAGATGCGAACCTTTGTGCTGCTGGCGGAAGAGGGCTCGATTCAGAAGGTCGCACAGCGCCTGCCTCTGACCCAGCCGGCCGTGACGCGGCAGATACAGCGCCTGGAACAAGCGCTCGGCGCGGAGCTGCTCGACCGTCGGCAGAAGCCGCCGGGCCTCACGCCGGCCGGAGCTGAGGCGTTGCGGCGCTGCCGGGATATCCTCGCCGCCTATGCCGACATGCGGCAGGTGACGGCACGAGGCGAGCCGGAAGGCGTTCTGCGCCTCGGTCTGACCCATGGGCTGGCCGATCGCGATTTCGCGGCCATCGCAGCGGAGGCCGCGCGGCGCTTTCCGCGGGTGACGCTTCGGCTGACGACGGGGTGGAGCGAGCCCTTGCGCGAACGACTGCATCGCGGGCAGCTCGACGCCGTGCTCGTTCTGTCGGATCCGCAGGCCGCGGGGCAGGCCGGCCTGCTCTGCGACGAGGAACTGAGAGTTGTCGCAGCGCCGGAGCGTGCCGAGACAGATCTTGCAAACGCGGCATGGATATTGAGCCCCGAACCCTGCGATGCTCGCCGTGCCTTGGCGGCCGCGCTGAGCCGGCGCGGCTGGCAATTGCGGATCGTTGCCGAGGTACAGGATGCAACCCTGCAGCTGGCGCTCGTGCGGGAAGGATTAGGCTTCGGCCTGATGCCGCAGCGCCGCCTTGGCGAAAAACCGCCGGCGGGAATCGTCGTGGTCGGCGGCGCGGAGCTCACAATCAAGCTGTCGTTGGAGGTGCTGTGCTCTCCCCATCTTCGCGGCCTCACCGACGTCGTGGATCTGATCGTGGGACAATTGAAAGCAGCCGTGAATGGGCGCTCCATCTGAGCAGCTCGTAAGGCGAATTCCAGGCATCGGCTTTTATTCTGCGGCTTCGAAGCCCTCGCGGCCAATGCCGTTCGTAGCTGGACCCGAGGTAAGGCTTTGGCCTGCACCAAGCTCATTGCGTCGTCAGTTTGACCGCGGCTGTGGTCTTTCAATCGATTAGATTCGACCATTCTCGCAATTTTATGTCGTGAAGTCCGGAAATCCGCCTAATAAACAGGCTCATTTCCGGTGACGATGCGTTGCCGACCCATCGCGGGTGCGCTACAGGGCAAGAGGATTTTCTTCAATCTCGGGAACCACCCATGGCCGATCACGGGCATCACGCCGCCGACATTCCGCAGATGGACTACGCCGAGCATGAGCGGACCTATCACGGCTTCCTGCATTTCGCCGAAGTCGGCACCGTCGCTTGCTTCGCCGTCGTCGCGGCGCTGGCGGTGGGCGGCACCAAGCATGCCTGGGGCGTCGCCCTCATCGGTACGCTGCTGACGCTGGTCGGCACGGCTGTCGGGATCGCGTCGAGGTCGCTCGCCTGGAAGGCTCCGGCCGTTCCCTTCGCGCTGATGATGGTCGCGCTCGTCCTCCTGTAAGATCCGCCTCCGCCAAGCCTGAAAGGCCTCGCCCTGCCATGCGCATTGCTGTGCCAGCCGAAACGCAAGGGGCGGAAACCCGCGTCGCCGTGACGCCGGAGACCGTCCGCAAGTTCATCGGCCTCGGGGCCGAAATCGTGGTCGAGAAAGGCGCCGGGCTCGCTTCCGGCATCAATGACGCCGATTACGAGGCGGCGGGCGCAACCATTGCCAAGAACGCCAAGGAGGCGCTCAAGGGCGCGGCGATCGTGCTCAAGGTGCGCCGTCCGGCCGAATCGGAAATCGCCGGCCTGCCGTCCGGCGCACTCGTCGTCGGGATCATGGACCCCTATGGCAACGAGGCTGCGGTCGAGGCCCTGGCCAAGGCCAAGGTCGCGGCCTTCGCGATGGAGTTCATGCCGCGCATCACCCGCGCCCAGGTCATGGACGTGCTTTCCTCGCAGGCGAATCTCGCCGGCTATCGCGCCGTGATCGACGGCGCGGCCGAATATGGCCGGGCGCTGCCGATGATGATGACGGCGGCCGGTACTGTCCCTGCTGCGCGCATCTTCATCATGGGTGTCGGCGTCGCCGGCCTGCAGGCGATCGCGACGGCGCGGCGTCTCGGCGCGATCGTGACTGCGACCGATGTGCGCCCCGCCACCAAGGAGCAGGTCGAATCGCTCGGCGCGAAATTCCTGGCCGTCGAGGACGACGAGTTCAAGCAGGCGCAGACGGCTGGCGGCTACGCCAAGGAAATGTCCAAGGAATACCAGGCCAAGCAGGCCGAGCTGACGGCGAGCCACATCGCCAAGCAGGATATCGTCATCACCACCGCGCTGATCCCCGGCCGGCCCGCGCCGAAGCTGATCTCGGCTGCGATGGTCGAGAGCATGAAGGCCGGTTCCGTGATCGTCGATCTCGCGGTCGAGCGCGGCGGCAATTGCGAGCTTGCCAAACCTGGTGAAGTCGCGGTCACGGCCAATGGCGTCAAGATCGTCGGTCATCTCAACGTGCCCGGCCGCCTCGCCGCGACCTCGTCGCAGCTCTACGCCAAGAACCTCTTCGCCTTCGTCGAGACGCTGATCGACAAGAGCGCGAAGGCGCTTGCGGTGAACTGGGACGACGAACTGGTCAAGGCGACCGCCCTGACCAAGGACGGCGCGGTGATCCATCCGAATTTTGTGCCGAAGGCCTGAGCGAAAGCCCGAGGGGAGTCCGACACCATGGCTAATCCGACACCCGAACAAGCGCTCGAACAGGCCCGCTCCGCCGCCGCGCTGGCGAAGCAGGCGGCCGAGCTCGCCGAGAAATACGCCGAGCAGGCCGCCGCCGCGGCAGGCGTCGCAACCGGGGTCGACCCGACGGTGTTTCGCCTCGCGATCTTCGTGCTCGCCGTCTTCGTCGGCTATTACGTGGTCTGGTCGGTGACGCCGGCGCTGCACACGCCGCTGATGTCGGTCACCAATGCCATCTCCTCGGTTATTGTCGTCGGCGCGCTGCTCGCGGTCGGCGTCCAGGCCGCCCCGGCGCTGGGCGACGGTCCGGTCTGGGCCAAGCTCTTCGGCTTCGTCGCGCTGATCCTGGCTTCGGTGAACATCTTCGGCGGCTTCCTCGTCACCGAGCGCATGCTTTCGATGTACAAGAAGAAGGGCTGAGCGCCGATGGCCGCCAATCTCTCCGCCCTGCTCTACGTCGTCTCCGGCGTCCTGTTCATCATGGCCCTGCGGGGCCTGTCGCACCCGACAACGTCCCGCCAGGGCAATTTCTACGGCATGGTCGGGATGGGCATCGCCATCCTGACGACCGTGGTGTTCTTCCCGCCATCGGGCTTCTCCGGCTGGTTCCTGGTCGTGCTGGGCATCGCCATCGGCGGCGGCATCGGCGCGTATATGGCCCGGCGCGTGCAGATGACGCAGATGCCGCAGCTCGTGGCCTTCTTCCACTCACTGGTGGGTCTGGCGGCGGTGCTGGTCGCTGCGGCTGCGCTCTATGCGCCGAGCGCCTTCGGCATCGGCGAGGTCGGTCATATCCATGGCGGCAGCCTGTTCGAGATGGGGCTCGGCGTCGCCATCGGCGCGATCACCTTCACGGGCTCTATCATCGCCTTCCTCAAGCTCGACGGGCGCATGAGCGGCAAGCCGATCATGCTGCCGCAGCGCCATGGCATCAATATCGGGCTCGGCGTCGCGCTCGTCGTGCTGCTGCTGGTCTTCATCAAGACCGAGAGCCATGTCGTGTTCTGGCTGATCGTGCTGGTCTCCTTCGCACTCGGCGTGCTCCTGATCATCCCGATCGGCGGCGCGGACATGCCCGTCGTCGTCTCGATGCTGAACTCCTATTCCGGTTGGGCTGCTGCAGGTATCGGCTTCACGCTCGGCAACATGGCGCTGATCATCACCGGCGCGCTGGTCGGCTCGTCGGGCGCGATCCTGTCCTACATCATGTGCAAGGCGATGAACCGGAGCTTCATCTCCGTCATCCTCGGCGGTTTCGGTGGCGACGATGCCGCGGCTGGCGCGGCCGGGGCGGTCGAAGCGCGGCCGGTCAAGCAGGGTTCTGCCGACGACGCCGCCTACATCATGAAGAACGCCGCCAAGGTCATCATCGTGCCGGGCTACGGCATGGCGGTGGCTCAGGCCCAGCACACGCTGCGCGAGATGGCCGATCTGCTGAAGAAGGAGGGCGTCGAGGTGAAGTACGCCATCCATCCGGTGGCGGGCCGCATGCCTGGCCATATGAACGTGCTGCTGGCCGAAGCCAATGTGCCTTATGACGAGGTCTTCGAGCTCGAGGACATCAACTCGGAATTCGGCCAGGCCGACGTCGCCTTCGTCATCGGCGCCAACGACGTGACTAACCCCGCCGCCAAGACCGACAAGTCCTCGCCGATCTACGGCATGCCGATCCTCGATGTCGAGAAGGCCAAGACAGTGCTCTTCATCAAACGCGGCATGGCGGCTGGCTATGCCGGCGTCGAGAACGAATTGTTCTTCAGGCCCAACACGATGATGCTGTTCGGCGATGCCAAGAAGGTCACCGACGATATCGTCAAGGCGATGGCGCACTGACGTAGCCGCGCGGGCATCACAATGCTGCAATGGGCCGGCTTCATGCCGGCCCTTTTCGTATGGAGTTCTCGTTTCGATGGGGATCTTGCCGTGACACTCTCCATCCGCCTGATGCTGGCTAGCGACCGACCGGCCGTACTGGCGCTGCTGCTCGAACTGACGGCCCATGAGGCGATGTTGAGCGCGGAGCGCGCGACTGGCCCCGCTGCCGCCGCTGCCTGCCTCACTGATGATGCGGAGAAGGCCGCCGAGCATGGCGGGGCCCAGTTCGTCGCCCAGCAGGGGGGTGAGGTCGTCGGCTATCTGGCGCTGCGGCTCGGGCGCATCGGCCCCTTCGTGCACGAGCATCTGCGCGACCACGTCTATATCGAGAACATCGTGGTCGCCGCCGCTTGCCGGGGAACCGGGATCGGGCAGCTTCTGCTGGCGGAAGCCGAACGCTTCGCTCGCGAGGTTGGCTGCAAGGTGCTCCATCTGAGCGTCCTTGAGGGCAATGACGTGGCGCTGATCGCCTATCGCCGCGCCGGCTTCGGCAGTTTCGCGCTGGAAATGGCCAAGGTTCTCGACTGAGCGTCGCGAGATCGCCATGGTGGCGGGGGAGGATGATCGGCATGAAACTGCTCGGCCGCTTCCTGCTTGTCGCCTGCGCGCTCTATCTCGCCGGCCTGGGCGTCCTCTTCGTCAGGCAGCGCGACCTGATGTATCCGCGCGATCCGGCGCGTGCCGATATCGCTTCGGCGAAGCTGCCGGGTGCGGTGGAGGTTCCGCTGACGACGGCCGATGGCGAGCGGCTGGTGGCCTGGCTCGTGCCGCCGCGCGCGGGCAAGCCCGTGCTGCTGTTCTTCCACGGCAATGCCGGCAATTTCGACAGGCCCGTCCGCCAGGCCCGCTTCCGGGCGCTGACGGAGGACGGCACCGGCCTCTTCGCAGTCAATTATCGCGGCTATGGCGGCTCGAGCGGCAGCCCGACGGAGGCAGGCCTCCATCTCGATGCGCGCGCCGCCTATGGCGAGGCGGTGGAGCGCTTCGGTGCGGCGCGGCTGGTCGGCTATGGCGAATCGCTGGGCACCGGCGTCGTGCTGCAGCTAGCGGCAGAGGTCCCGCTCGCGGCGGTCATCCTGGAGGCGCCCTATCTCTCGACGGCCGCGGTGGCGCAGGAGATCTACCCTTACATGCCGATCCGGCTCGTGATGCTGGATCAGTTCCGCTCGGAGGCGGCGATCGGGCGGTTGCGCGCGCCGCTGCTCGTGCTGCATGGCGAGCGCGACGGGGTGATCCCGTTCAGGCAGGGGCAGGCGCTTTACGAGATGGCGAACCCGCCCAAGCGCTTCATCCGCTTTCCGGCGGGCCACCATGAGGACCTGCCGGCCCAGGGCTCGGTGCCGGAGGTCAGGCGCTTCCTCGCGCATATGGCGAGCGGCGCTCTGGCAGGCGCTGAGAGCCGCACGGTCGAATAGGGGGCGGCTCAGCTCCGGAACAGGCCGCCGCCCAGCCCGCCGCCGCCGAGGCGCGACTGGCCGGCGCGGGCGGTCGCGTTGTTACCGTCGAGGCTCAGCGCGCGCTGATAGCTCTCGCTGGCTTCCGCCTTCTTGCCAAGCTTCTCATAGGCCAGTCCGCGCCCGGCCCAGGCCTCGGCGTTGCGGTTGTCGACATTGAGCGAGGCGGTGAAGTCCTCGAGCGCCGCATCATATTTGCCGACCGCGATCAGGCTCTGGCCGCGCGCGGTGTAGGGCGGGGCGTTGTAGGGGTTGCGGTCGATCACCGAATCGAAATCGGAGATCGCGTGCTGATGCTGGCCTTCCTTCTGGTAGACCAGCCCGCGCGCATGGAAGGCCTCGGCGGATTCGGGGTTCAGACGGATCGCGGTGTTGAGATCGGCCAGCGCCTGCTGGCTGTTGCCCTGAAGGCGCAGCAGGTTGGCGCGCCCGACATAGGCCGGCCCGTAATTCGGATTGGCGGTGGTGGCGCGGTTGAAATCGGCGAGGGCGGCATCATTGCGCCCGCTCTGGCGCAGTGCCAGCGCGCGATTGGTGTAGGCCGAGGCGAGATTCGGATCGATCTGCACCGCCTTGGTGAAGTCGGAGATCGCGTCCGAGAACCGGCCGACCCGGGCATAGGCCGCGCCGCGCGTGTTGTAGGCGTTGGGGTCGTTCGGGTTGCGGGAGATGACCTCGCTCAGCGAGCCGATGTTCACGCTCGCATCGGCGGCCGAGCTGGTGTCGATCTCCGCCACCGCCGGCTGGGAGCCGAGGCTCGAAACGGTATCGCAGCCCGCCAGCGCCAGGGTGATGCCCACTGCGGCCAGCCAGTTCCTGCCGCGATCCATGCTTTGCTTCATCGGTCTTGGTTTCCGTGCCTTGCCTGTCGCACGCGGCAGGCTTGCCGTTCGCGACCTGATTGCGCCCCCCAACCGACAGCGCGCTGCGAAAGAAACAACGCCTGCATTGTGCCAAGACTTGGTTAACGGCGCTCGAAAAGCAACAGCGCCCGGAGCGGGCTCCAGGCGCGGTTAGGTCTGTCGGTCTTGCCCTGCGGCGGCCGATGCCGCCGCGCGCAGGAAAATCAGGGGCGCTTGGGCTTCACCGGCGCGGGCAGCAGGCCCTCGCGCTGCAGCTTCTTGCGCATCAGCTTGCGGGCGCGGCGCACGGCCTCGGCCTTCTCGCGCGCCTTCTTCTCGGAAGGCTTCTCGTAATGGCCGCGAAGCTTCATCTCGCGGAAAACGCCTTCGCGCTGAAGCTTCTTCTTGAGGGCGCGGAGAGCCTGATCGACATTGTTGTCGCGAACGAGAACCTGCACGTGAGTGTCCGTCTTTAGCGGGTTGGTCTAAAAAGTCGGGCGAGCGGGCCTGCCAGGCAGGTCGCTCGAAGGATCGTGCGGATAACAGAAATCAATCCGGCTGTCCACGCCGCGATGCAGTGAAAATGCGCGGAAAATCGGGCTTCGCGCGGCTTTGCGGTCTCATCCAGGAATGAGAACAGGATTTATGCGAAAAACCGGTGCCCACTTTTCGCATCCTGCTCTGGCTCAGGCTTTTTCGGGCGTGACCCGCGTGACATGGCCCATCTTGCGGCCCGGACGGGCGTCGCGCTTGCCATAGAGATGCAGATGCGCGCCGGGCTCGGCCAGGAGATCGCGCCAGCGCAAGGCCGCAACGCCGATCAGATTCTCCATCTCGACGCGGCCGCGCCGGGTCGCCGAGCCGAGCGGGAAGCCGCAGACGGCGCGGACATGCTGGTGGAATTGCGAGGTCTGCGCGCCCTCGCTGGTCCAATGTCCGGAATTATGCACACGCGGCGCGATCTCGTTGACGATCACGCGCTCGGCCGCACCTTCGCCGACCACGAACATCTCGACTGCGAAGACGCCGATATAGCCGAGCGCGTCACCGATCCGGCGCGCGGCCGCAATGGCGGCCTCGCCGGTCTTCGGCGAAAGCTGCGCCGGCACGCGGGTGAAGGCGAGGATATGGTCGCGATGCTCGTTCTCGCAGACGTCGAAGGCGGCGAACGCGCCGTCGGCGCCGCGCGCCGCGACGACCGAAACCTCGCGCGTGAAGGGCACGAAGCCTTCCAGGATCGCGGAGAAATGGCCGATCGCCTCATAGGCTTCGGCGAGGTCGCTTCCGGCGGCGATCTTGACCTGGCCCTTGCCGTCATAGCCGAAGCGTCGCGTCTTCAGGATACTGGGGCGGCCGAGATCGGCGACGGCGGCCTTGAGATCAGCCAGCGAATCGACGGCGCGGAATGGGGCGACAGCCAGGCCCAGCTCGGCGACGAAGCTTTTCTCGCTGAGGCGGTCCTGCGTCACCGCGAGCGCGCGCGCTCCGGGGTGCAGCGGTGTGCGGGCGGCGAGGAAGGCTGCGGTCGCGGCCGGCACGTTCTCGAATTCATAGGTCACGACGTCGACCGCATCGGCGAAACGCGCCAGCGCCGCTTCATCCTCATAGTCGCCGACGGTATGGCGAGCCGCCACGTCGAAAGCCGGGCTGTCGGGCTCCGGCGCGAAGATATGGGCGCGGATGCCGAGATCGGCGGCGGCGAGCGCGAGCATGCGGGCGAGCTGGCCGCCGCCCAGGATGCCGAGCATGGCGCCGGGTGCAAGGCCGCTGGAATCGGGCGTGCTCATTTCTCGTCCTTCGCGGGGCGTGTCTCGTCCTTCACAGGGCGCGTCTCGTCCTTCACCGGATGCTCGGCGATCGCGGCGCTCTGGCGGGCGCGGTAGGCGTCGAGGCGCCTGGCCAGTGCTTCGTCGCCGAGCGCGAGCACCGCTGCGGCGAGGAGAGCGGCGTTGACCGCGCCGGCGCGGCCGATGGCGAGCGTGCCGACCGGGATGCCGGCCGGCATCTGTACGATCGAGAGCAGGCTGTCCTGACCCGATAACGCCTTCGATTCGACCGGTACGCCGAAGACGGGCAGGGGGGTCAGGGAGGCGGTCATGCCTGGCAGATGAGCTGCGCCGCCGGCGCCTGCGATCACCACCTTGAAGCCTTCGGCCTTGGCGCCGCGCGCGAAGCTGAACATCCGGTCCGGCGTGCGATGGGCGGAGACGATGCGCGCATCATAGGTGATGGCGAGCGCGTCCAGCGTCTCGGCGGCATGGCGCATCGTCGCCCAGTCGGACTGGCTGCCCATGATGATGGCGACGGCGGGGCTGGTCTGGGCCATGAAACGGATCGCTTCCGGAGCTTCGCGGCAGAAAGAGCCTGATGTTACCCGAAAACCGGGATCCGCTTTCGCTAGGGCGGACCTTCGGCTCGGCATCCTGCTCCGAGGACAAGGAAGCGCGCGATCTAGACCACGCAACGCTGCGGAAGCAAGCGGCGAATCGCCGTCATCCTGCTCAGGCGATGATATCGGGGGTCAAAGCGTCCTCGATCTGCGCGATGCGATCCTTCAGATAGAGCTTGCGCTTCTTCAGGCGTTGCACCTGGATCTGGTTGACCGCGCCGACCCGCTCCAGCGCGTCGATGGCGCTGTCGAGGTCGCGATGCTCCTCGCGCAGCCGCGCCAGTTCCGTTGTGAAGGCCTCGACCTCGTCAGGGCTGAGCTCGAATCCCATGAAGTGATCTCATCATCGCCGCGATTGGGCGCGACTATGCTGAGACGCCGCGTGCGCCGCAAGTGCGGGGAGCCTGCGGCGGAGGCAGGAGCGCATCATATTCGCGCCTTCCGAGACAGGAGCCGTTCACGATCACAGAATCTCATGGTGCGGCGCGAGATTGCCCCGCAGACGTGAAGCCGGCTCTGTGTCAGACTGTCTTGTCAACCGCTCATCAGGAGGATCCAGATGTCGCTGCAGACCCATCTCGTCGAGCTCGAACGGAAGCATCGTCAACTCGAAGAAGCCATCGCACAGGCCGTATCGAGCCCGTCCTCGGACGATCTCAGTGTGGTCGAGTTGAAGCGCAAGAAGCTGATGCTGAAGGAAGAGATCGAGCGGGTGCGGCAGACGATGCCGGACCGAACTCTGCATTGAGGGCCTAAGGCGGGCCGTAACAGCTTTGATGACGCATCAGCTCGCTCGGAACACCGGTTCCCACTTTTCAGGCTGATGCGCTCATCAAAAGGTTAGAGCAGGATCGACGCGAAAAACCGGTTCCCACTTTTTCGCATCCTGCTCTAGCGACCCGTTCTGGAGATTCTATTTCATCAGATCAGGCCGGCCCCGAGAGGGGCCGGCTTTTTGTTGGCGAAACCCGATGGAAATGGGCCGTCCCGACCTGCGGGTGAAACTCCGCCGGGGCAGTGCGGGAGAGCCGGAACTTCTCTCTGCGTCGGATGTTGAAGGGGGCGTGCGGAAGCGTGGGAGGCTGTCTTGGGTATCGTCTGGACCATCGTCGTCGGTTTCATCGCCGGCATCGTCGCAAAATTCATCATGCCGGGCCCGAACGAGCCTTCGGGCTTCGTGCTGACGACGATCCTCGGCATCATAGGGGCTTTCGTCGCGACTTATCTCGGCCAGTCGCTCGGCTGGTACGCGCCGGGCCAGGGAGCGGGGCTGATCGGCGCCATCGTCGGTGCGATCGTCGTGCTTCTGGTCTGGGGCATGATCAGTGGCCGCGACCGCTCCGTCTGATCGCAGCGATCTCATCCCGAAGCAGGAGTCAGTGTCGTGAGTGATGACAACACCAGCAGCAGCCGCAGCGGCTTTCCGTCGATGACCGCCCTTCTGGGACTTCTTGCCGTCGCCGGCTACCAGAACCGCGACAAGATCGCTGAATGGCTCGGCGGGCGAGGCCAGCCTGATGCCGGACAGGTCGCCGCGCCGCAGCAGGGACAGGCCGGCGCCGCGCCCGCAGAGCATGGCGGCCTTCTCGGCAGCCTCGGCGGCCTGCTGGGAGCCGGCGGGGCGGGCGCCGTGCTCACGAGCGGGCTCGGCGAACTCGTCGATCGCTTCAAACAGGCGGGACAGGGCGACAAGACCGATTCCTGGGTGCAGCCGGGCCCCAACAAGGCGGTCGCGCCGGGCGATCTGGAGCAGGCTCTCGGGCCGGAGGCTCTCGACGCGATTGCGCGCCAGACCGGGCTGTCGCGCACGGAGCTGCTGGAACGGCTCGCGCGCGTGCTGCCGGAGGCGGTCGATCGCTATACGCCGGAAGGCAGCCTCACCCGCTCTCCGGCTTGAAGCGCCATCGATCGAGGCGGGCGCCGCCTGGCTGCAGGGCTTCCTTGCCCGTGGCTCAGGCGCGGCTCTTACCCGTTCGGCTGGCTCCCGCCGAATGGACGGCCGAGCGGTAGCCTTGCCGATAGAGGCAGCGGAGGGGTCAGAGCGAGCGCGCCATTTCGCGCAGCTTGAATTTCTGGATCTTGCCCGTCGAGGTCTTGGGCACCTCGATGAAGATCACCGTGCGCGGGCATTTGAACGAAGCGAGCAGGCCCTTGCACCATGCGATGATCTCCGCTTCCGTCACGCTCTGCCCCGGCTTGAGTTCGACGAAGGCGCAAGGGGTCTCGCCCCATTTCTCGTCGGGTCTGGCGACCACGGCCGCTGTCTGCACGGCCGGATGCTTGTAGAGCGCGTCCTCGACTTCGATCGAGGAGATATTCTCGCCGCCCGAAATGATGATGTCCTTGGAGCGGTCCTTGAGCTGGATATAGCCGTCGGCATAGCGCACGCCGAGATCGCCAGTGTGGAACCAGCCGCCTTCGAACGCCGCCTTGGTCGCCTTCGGATTCTTGAGATAGCCCTTCATCACCACATTGCCGCGCATCATGACCTCGCCCAGCGTGGTGCCGTCATGGGGCATGGGCTCCATCGTCTCGGGATCGCGCACGTCGAGGCCTTCCAGCGCCGGGTAACGGACGCCCTGGCGCGCCTTCAGGGCCGCCTGGTCGGAGGCCGGTAATGCGTCCCAGTCCCGATTCCATTCGTTGACGACCGCCGGGCCGTAGCACTCGGTCAGGCCGTAGAGATGGGTGACCTCGAAACCGGCCTGCTTCATCGCGCCGAGCACGGCTTCGGGCGGCGGCGCCGCGGCGGTAAAGAAGGCGACCTTTTGCGAGAAGTTGCGCCGCTCCTCCGGCCGGGCATTGAGCAGCGTCGACATCACGATCGGCGCGCCGCAGAGATGGGTGACGTGGTGGTCGGCGAGCGCGTCATACATCGCCTTGGCGCGGACCTGGCGCAGGCAGACATGGGTGCCGGCCAGGATCGAGATCGTCCAGGGAAAGCACCAGCCATTGCAGTGGAACATCGGCAGCGTCCAGAGATAGACCGGGTGTCTGCCCATGCCGCCTGTGATGACGTTCGAGGTGGCGAGCAGGCTCGCGCCGCGATGATGGTAGACCACGCCCTTCGGGTCGCCGGTGGTGCCGGAGGTGTAGTTCAGCGCGATGGCGTCCCATTCGTCTGATGGCATCGCCCAGGCGAAATCGGCATCGCCGGTCGCGAGGAAGTCCTCGTATTCGACCGTCCCGACGCGCTCGCCGGGCCCGTCATAAACCGGGTCGTCATAATCGATGACGAGCGGCTTCACCGTGCACAGCGCCAGCGCCTCCTTGATCGTCCTGGAGAATTCACGGTCGGCGATCACGACCTTGGCCTCGCCATGGTCGAGCGAGAAGGCGATGATCGCGGCATCGAGCCTGGTGTTCAGCGTGTTCAGCACGGCCCCACACATCGGCACGCCGTAATGGCATTCGAGCATGGCAGGCGTGTTGGGCAGCATCGCCGCGACGGTGTCGTTCTTGCCGATGCCGTGCTTCTGCAGCGCCGAGGCGAGGCGGCGCGAGCGGGCGTAGAACTCGGCGTAGCTCCGGCGCAGCGGGCCATGGATGATGGCGACCTGTTCGGGGAAGACGCTCGCGGCGCGCTCCAGGAAGGGCAAGGGCGTCAGCGGCTGGAAATTCGCCGGATTGCGGTCGAGGTCGGTGTCATAAGCGCTGATGGTCATGTGGCGTCGTCTCCCCTCGGCCGTGCGGCAGCCTTAGCCTCTGCGAGCCTTGCGAGTAATCCATCCCTTTTTCCGAGATGGCGCAATCGGCGCGGGCTTCAGCCGAGCAGGTGCAGCCCGCGCACGCCGTCGAAGACGAGCTTCCCTCCGACCGCCAGCAGCAGCCAGTAGATGATCGTGTAGAAGCGTTCGGCCGGGACACGGCGCACGAGCCAGACGCCGGCGATGGTCGAGACGATCGCGACCGGGAACAGCGCAACCGAGGCGGTGAGGTTCGCTGTGGTGAACTGGCCGAGCGCGAGATAGGGGCCGAGCTTGATCAGGTTGAGCATGGCGAAGAAGATCGCACCCGTGCCGACGAAGACGGCAGGGGCCAGGCGCTGCGGCATGACGTAGATCTGGAAGGGTGGGCCGCCGGCATGGGCGACCATGCTGGCGAAGCCGCAGAGCGCGCCCCAGAACGAGCCGGCGCCATAGCTCGCTCGCGTCACCGGCGCTGCCGCTTTGCCGTCGCCCAGCATGCGGCGCAGCGCAAACCCCATCGAGATCAGCCCGATCGCGAGCCCCACGGCCGCGTCCGAGACCTTCGCCGCCAGCAGATAGCCGGCGAGGATGCCCAGCAGCGCGCCGGGCAGCAACGTCGCGAGATTGCTCCGGTCGAATTCACGGCGATAGGACCAGACCGTCACGACATCCTGCGAGATCAGCAGCGGCAGCATGATCGCTGCCGCCTGGACCGGCGAGACGACGAGCGCCATCAAAGGCAGGGACAACAGGCCGAGCCCCGAGAAGCCGCCTTTCGAGAGGCCCATCAGGATGACGGCGGGCACCATGGCGGCGAAGAAGGCGGGGTCGAGAATCATGGAGCCGGGGTGCTTGCGTCACAGCGACGCAAGGAGGGCTGAAAGGCCTCCTTGCTGGGCGAAAGTCGCACGGCCCTGCGCTTGCGCCGGAAGGGGCGAATGCGCACGATCCCCAGCAAAATGAGCCTCCGCCGCTGCCGTTCGATCTAGCGGTGTAGGCCAGAACAGGGCGAAGAGGATAAGCGTTCCATGAATGCCCCGCATGCAAGCCGCTACGCCGAGACCTATGCGCGCTGGCAGGCCGATCCGGAAGGGTTCTGGGCGCAAGCCGCCCAGGCCGTCGACTGGATCAAGCCGCCCAAGGCGATTTTTGACGCGACGCAGGGAGCCTATGGCCGCTGGTTCCCCGATGCGAGCTGCAACACCTGCTTCAACGCGCTCGACCGCCATGTCCGCGACGGCCGGGGCGAGCAGGCGGCGCTGATCTACGACAGCCCGATCACCGGCACGAAGGCGACCTACAGCTACGCGCAGATGCTCGACGAGGTCGCGACTCTGGCCGCGGTTCTGCAGGATCTCGGCGTCGGCAAGGGCGACCGCGTCATCCTCTACATGCCGATGATCCCGGAGGCGGCCTTCGCCATGCTCGCCTGTGCGCGGATCGGGGCGGTGCATTCGGTCGTGTTCGGCGGTTTCGCGGCCAAGGAACTGGCGACGCGCATCGACGACGCCACGCCCAAGCTCATCCTGACCGCAACCTGCGGCATCGAGCCGAGCCGCATCGTCGAGTACAAGCCGCTGCTCGATGCGGCGATCGATCTGGCGCAGCACAAGCCGCAGACCTGCCTCGTGCTGCAGCGGCCGCAGGCCGACGCCTCGATGCATGTCACCCGCGACAGGAACTGGCGCACGCTGACGGCGGCCGCCAAAGCCGCGGGCCGCAAGGCCGATTGCGTCGAGGTTGCCGCGACCGATCCGCTCTATGTGCTCTACACCTCCGGCACGACCGGTCGTCCCAAGGGCGTGGTGCGCGACAATGGCGGTCATATGGTCGCGTTGAAATGGACGATGGACAATCTCTACGACGTCAAACCCGGCGAGGTGATGTTCACGGCGTCGGATGTCGGCTGGGTCGTCGGCCATAGCTATATCGTCTACGGGCCTCTGCTGCAGGGCGCGACGACTGTTCTCTATGAGGGCAAGCCGGTCGGCACGCCCGATCCCGGTGCGTTCTGGCGGGTCATCGCCGAGCACAAGGCGGTCGCGCTCTTCACCGCGCCGACGGCCTTCCGGGCGATCCGCAAGGAGGATCCGCAGGCGAAACATCTTGCCGGCCACGATCTGTCGCATTTCCGGGCCTTGTTCCTGGCCGGCGAGCGTGCCGATCCCGATACGCTGAAATGGGCCGAGGCGATTCTGAAGGTTCCGGTCATCGACCATTGGTGGCAGACCGAGACCGGCTTCTGCATCGTCGGCAATCCGATCGGGCTCGAACTGCTGCCGGTCAAGCCCGGCTCGCCGACCGTGCCGCTGCCGGGTTACGACGTGCAATGCCTCGACGAAGGCGGCCGGCCCGTCCCCGCCGGGACGATGGGGGCGATCGTGGTCAAGCTGCCGCTGCCTCCCGGCGCCCTACCGACGCTGTGGCAGGATGACGAGCGCTTCAGGGAGGGCTATCTCGCGGCCTTTCCCGGCTACTACAACACGTCCGATGCCGGCTTCATCGATGCCGACGGCTATGTCTTCATCATGGGGCGCACCGACGACATCATCAATGTCGCCGGCCACCGGCTCTCGACCGGCGGCATGGAGGAGGTGCTGGCCTCGCATCCGGCCGTGGCGGAATGCGCGGTGGTCGGCATCAAGGATGCGCTCAAGGGCGAGCAGCCCTGCGGCTTCGTCGTGCTGAAATCCGGGGTGACCCAGAGCCCGGCCGAGATCGAGCGGGAGCTGGTGGCGTTGGTGCGCGACAAGATCGGCCCGGTGGCGGCTTTCAAGCTGGCCTTGACGGTGAGCCGGCTGCCGAAGACGCGTTCGGGCAAGATCCTGCGTGCCACGATGAAGAAGATCGCCGATGGCGAGGACTACGCGATGCCCGCGACGATCGAAGATGCGACCGTGCTGGGGGAGATCGGCATCGCCTTGAAGGGCAGGGGTCTGGGGTAGGGGCGTGTCGCTCCGGGGCTTCGCGCAGCGAAGAACCCGGAATGGCAGTCAGAACCCGATCGTCGCCCCATTCCAGCTCAGCTGGCGCGCAGGCCACTCCAGCCGCATCAGATCCTCGCCGATGATCAGCGGGCCGGCATAGCCTGCCTGCCTGACCTCGCGGGCGAGCGCGGCGGTGTCGGCGGCGGGGGGCACGAGATGGGTCAGCGCCAGCGTTTTTGCGCCCGACCGCAGCGCCAGCCCCGCCACCACCTCCGGCGTCATGTGGTAGCTCTGGACCGAAGCGACGGTCTCTGCGGAACGGACGCCCGCGACGACTGGCATCTGGCTTGAGATGAAGACCTCGCAGACGAGCAGGTCGCAGCCCTGCGCCGCCTGCTCCAGCGAGGGGGTCAGCCGCGTATCGCCGGAGAAGACGATGCGGCTGCCGCCATGGGAAAAGGACAGCCCGAAGGCCGGCTCGACCGGCCTGTGATCGACGAGGAAGGCCTCGATCGCGAGATCGCCGAGGCCGGAAACGATGCCCTCGCGCAGCTCCTCGAAGTTGACCTCCAGCCCCGTGGCGTCCGGGCGCCTTTCGAAGGCGATGCGCAGGGCGCGTTCGCGGGCGAAGGCCTCGTATTGCGCGTGCATATTGGCGAGCGCCGGGGCCGGGGCCAGGACGCGCCAGGGCCGGTTGCGGCCCTGATGCCAGGAGGAGACGACGAGCTGGTAGAAGTCGACCAGATGGTCGGAATGCTCATGGGTAACGATGAGCAGGTCGATATCGGCACCATGATGACCGGCGGCCACGAGGCGCTGGCTGACGCCCGAGCCGCAATCGACCAGCACTTTGCGCCCCGCCGCCTGGATCAGATGTGCGGGGCCGGCGCGGCGCAGGCTGACCGGCGGTGCGCCGGTGCCGAGGAAGGTGAAGGCCAGTCTGTTGTCCGTCATGGCGCGAGGCTGTCAGGCGGCGCGCATCTTCGCAAGCCGGGCGACGCGGACGCGTCCCGTTTCGGTTTGCGTGTCATACGACTTTACTTTGAATTTTGCGGGCGGCCGACAAAGTTCCCGGGCGCTGGATTGCGCCGTCGGGCTCTTCATGCGGCCATCTCCTGACCCCGCCGCCTGCTGCGGGGCGGGAGAGGTCTCAGTCCTCGTCGTCCTCGGCCGGGCGCTTGAGCTGCTTCAGCTTGGAGAAGACCGAATCGACGTCGATGGCCTCTTCTTCCTGGCGCTTCGGCTTGCCCATATCGGCGAAGGTCTGGTTGAGCGCAGGCGCCGGCGCGGTCGTCTCCTCGGCGGGGAGCAGGGTCGAGCCGATTTCGGCGATCACGGCGGGACGGTCCTTGGCGGCGCGGCCGACCTCGAAGTCGAGATCGATCTGCGAGCACAGGCCGAGGCTGACCGGGTCGATTGGCGTCAGGGTCTGGGCGTTCCAGTGAGTGCGGTCGCGGATCTGGGCAATGGTCGACTTGGTCGTGCCGATCAGCCGGATGACCTGCGCGTCCTTGAGCTCGGGATGGTTGCGCAACAGCCAGAGGATCGCGTTGGGTCGGTCCTGGCGCTTGGAGACCGGGGTATAGCGCGGACCCTTGGCGCGCTTGATCTCGGGCACCTTCACCTTGCGCTCGGCGAGCTTGAGGTGGTGGCTCGGGTTCTTGGCGGCGCGCTCGAGCTCCTCGCGGGTGAGCTGGCCCGAGGTGATCGGGTCGAGGCCCTTGATGCCGGCGGCGACTTCGCCATCGGCGATGCCGCGCACTTCGAGCGGGTGTAGTTTGCAGAACTCGGCGATCTGCTCGAAGGTCAGGGAGGTGTTCTCGACGAGCCAGACCGCGGTGGCCTTAGGCATCAGCGGGGGTTGTGACACGGGACGTCTCCTGAATCTCGAAAGCCGGTCTCAGACCGGGTCAGCGTCGCGGACAATAGCTCTCATGCGCAGACCGGCCTCCTCGGCCGGCCATCCAAATCATCGACGATGAACAGGATGGCGCGGCTTATAGGCAAAGCCGGGGCAGGTGTCCATGAAAAGCGTGAGCTGCCCCGTCATTGCTTTGCCGCGCTTGCAAGGAGGATGGGCCTCAGACTGTCAGCACGATCTTGCCGATATGGGCATTGCTTTCCATCAGCGCGTGGCCGGCGGCGGCTTCCGCGAGCGGGAAGGTTGCGTGGATCACCGGCTTGCAGCGCCCGGCCTCGATCAGCGGCCAGACCTTGGCCTCGAGCTCGGCTGCGATCCCGGCCTTTTCCGCGATGGTGCGTGGTCGCAGCGTCGAGCCGGTATGGGTCAGGCGCTTCATCATCAGCCTGCGGTAGTCGACCTCCGCCTTCGGGCCGTTGAGGAAGGCGATCTGCACGATGCGGCCGCTCTCCGCGGCTGCGTCGTAGTTGCGGTTGATATAGTCGCCGCCGACCATGTCGAGGATCAGATCGACGCCGCGCCCTCCGGTTGCCTCCTTGGCGGCCGCGACGAAATCCTGCTCGCGATAATTGATCGCATGGTCGGCGCCGAGGTCGCGGCAGGCCTGGCATTTCTCCGTGGAGCCCGCGGTCGCCAGCACCGTTGCGCCAAACGCCTTGGCGAGCTGGATCGCGGTGGTGCCGATGCCCGATGTGCCGCCATGGACCATGAAGCTCTCGCCGGCCTGCAGGCGGCCGCGCTGGAAGACGTTGGTCCAGACGGTGAAATAGGTCTCGGGGATGGCGGCCGCCTCGATCAGCGAGAGCCCGGCCGGCACGGGCAGCGCATTGCTCTCATGGACCACGGCATATTCCGCATAGCCGCCGCCGGCGACGAGACCGCAGATCCTGTCGCCGAGCTTGAAGCGGCTCGCGCCCTCGCCGAGCGCGACGACGGTGCCGGCGATCTCAAGGCCGGGAATATCGGAGGCGCCGGGCGGTGGCGCGTATCCGCCCAGCCGCTGGAGCACGTCGGGACGGTTGATGCCGGCGGCCGCGACCGCGACCAGCACCTCGCCGCGCCCCGGCTGCGGCACGGGCCGCTTCCGGGCCTGGAGAACCTCGGGGCCTCCCGGAGCCTCGAAGCCGATTGCGGTCATCATCTGGGGCAAGGCGGTCATCGGGTTCGGGTCCTGTCCGAAAGAGGGGCGGCGAGGGGCGGCGCGGGACGTGCCGCCCCTCGCCTCGGATGAAAGTGGAGCTGCGGGCGCGATGCCACTGTAGTGCTTTGATCCTGCATCGGCTTGTCCCGAAAACCGGTTCCCACTTTTCGTAGCCGATGCTCTACTCTGCGCCGCCGTCGAGTTGTCGAATGTGAGGCCGCCATGTCGATCTTTCCAGAGGATGACCGTCCGAAGCCGAAATCCGTGCATGAAATCGGGCAGGATCTTTCGATGCTGTCGCTGGCCGAGATCGACCTGCGTGTCGAGGCTCTGAAGGCCGAGATCGAGCGGCTGGCCGAGGCCCGGGCCAAGAAGGATGCTTCGCGCTCGGCGGCCGACGCCTTCTTCCGCAAACCGGGCTGAGCACGTCTTCTGCCCTTGCGTCATTAAGGGTCTCTTAACGATTCCAAAGTATGAATCGGATTGTCCAGTTTGTCTGGATGTCGAGTGGCTCCTGCCCACTCTGTTTGACGCCTCCCTGTTGACCTTCGAGCCGCCCAAGGGCGGCTCTTTTTTCAGCTGCATTATCCCGTTAAGGTTAACCCTATCTTACCGCAGCCCCGATCGCGCTTCGGCGCTATCCTTGCGGTGTTGTCGGCCTGAAGCGTTGCCGCGTCCCTGACGCGGACGCTGTTGTGCCGAAGGGGAACACCGCGATGAACGATGTGCTGATGCTGGAGCCGCAGGTTGACGATGGCGCGATCTCCTTTGCGCGCGGTTTCGTCAAATCAGACGCCTTCATGCTGCTGTTTCGCGAGGGCATGGGGCTGGTCGAGCAGACGGCGTCCTATCTCGACGGCGACGGGCGTGCCGAGTCGGCGGCCCTGCCGCGCGACGTCGCGCTGACCTACGCCACCGAGAGTATGCGGCTGACGACACGATTGATGCAGATCGCCTCCTGGCTCCTGGTGCAGCGCGCCGTCGCCGAAGGCGAGATGACGGCCGAGCAGGCCCGCGCTGAGAACAACAAGGTCAGGATGTCCGATGCTGCAGGGCAGCCGGCTCATGACGAGGTGGCCCGCCTGCCGCAGACGCTGCGCGATCTGATGGCACATTCCGTCCGCCTGCAGGAGCGCATCCGCCATCTCGAAGGCCAGATGTCGGGCGCTGGCCTTGCCCGCGAGCAGGCCAACCCGGTGCAGGACCAGCTCGCCAACCTGCAGGCGCGGCTGGGGCTTGGTCGCTAAGTCCCTTCGCGGGCGCGACCAATCGCCGCCGAAACGCAAAAAGGCCCGGCCAAATTGGCCGGGCCTTTTTGATTTAGATCAGGGGCGACCGTAGCCGATCGCCGCTAAATCACTTCTTGCCGAGAGCGCCAAACGCGCCAAAGCGGGAATTGAAGCGCGAAACGCGGCCGCCGCGGTCGAGCATGTGCTGCGTGCCGCCGGTCCAGGCGGGGTGGGTCGTGGGATCGATGTCGAGATTGAGGGTGTCCCCCTCCTTGCCGAGCGTCGAACGGGTGAAGTATTCCGTGCCATTGGTCATGACGACCTTGATGGTGTGGTAGTCGGGATGGATGCCGGTCTTCATGGCGAAATCCTCAATCGATAAAAACGGGCCTGCCTCGATCAGCGGGCATGGATAGTCGGCCCGTCGAATAATTTCGTATGAGCCTGTCTGTGAAGTCGCCAGCGCCATAGCGCAGGCGGGCCGGCAGTGCAAGCATGACAGGATAAAGACGCGTGGCCGAAGCCAATAAAGACGATACCAAACCGCGGCCTGATTTCCGCTCGCTCTCCTCCTTCTGGCCCTATGCGCTGGCCCAGAAGGGCCGGATCGCGCTTGCTCTCCTGGCGCTGGTCGTGGCTTCGGCCGCGACGCTGGTTCTGCCGCTGGCCGTGCGCCGCGTCATCGATGTCGGCTTTTCCGGCGGCGAGCAGCGAATGGCCAACAGCTATTTCCTCGTCCTCGTCGGCATCGTCGCGATCCTGGCGCTGGCGAGCTCGGCGCGCTTCTACCTCGTCATGACGGTGGGCGAACGCATCGTCGCCAATCTGCGCTCGGACGTCTTCGCACATCTGACCAAGCTCGAGCCGGCCTTCTTCGATTCGAGCCGGGCGGGCGACCTCGTCTCGCGGCTCACCGCGGACACCACGCAGATCAAATCGACCTTCGGCTCCACGGCCTCGATCGCGCTGCGCAACGGCATCATGGTGATCGGCGCGCTCGGCCTGATGATCTTCACCAGCCCGCAGCTCTCGGCCATCGTCATTGCCGCGATCCCGGTCATCGTCCTGCCGCTGGTATTGTCGGGCCGCTCGGTGCGCCGACGCGCGCGGGCGGCGCAGGACCGGCTCGCCGACGCCTCGGCCTTCGCTTCGGAAGCGGTCGGCGCGATCCGCACCATGCAATCCTTCGGGGCATCCCAGCAGACGGCAGCGCGTTTCGCAGCGGCCTCGGACGATGCCTTTGACGCCTCGCGCTCGGCCACGGCCTCGCGCGCGCTGCTCTCGGGCGTCGCGATCTTCCTGGTCAGCGCCAGCGTGGTCTGGGTCTTGTGGACCGGTGCGACCGAGGTGTTCGAGGGCCGCATGACCGGCGGGCGGCTGTCGCAGTTCATCCTCTATGCGGTGATGGCGGCAAGCTCGCTCGGGCAGCTTTCGGAGGTCTATGGCGAGATCTCGGCTGCTGCCGGCGCCGCTGGACGCCTCGGCGAAATCCTGGCGATGAAACCCGCCATCGCCGCCCCGCCGAATCCGCGGCCGATGCCGCAGCCTTCACGTGGCGAACTCTCCTTCGAGCAGGTTTCCTTTGCCTATCCCGGCCGCAGCTTGTCCGCGCTGCATGGACTCAGCTTCAAGGTCCGGCCCGGCGAGCGCGTCGCGCTGGTGGGACCTTCAGGGGCGGGCAAGAGCACGGTGCTGCAATTGGCGCTGCGCTTCTACGATCCAGCCAGCGGCCGCGTCGTCGTTGATGGCGTCACCGGACCGGAGGCCGATCCCGAGGATTGGCGCCAGCGCTTCGCATTGGTGCCGCAGGAGCCGACGGTGTTCGGCGTCTCCGTCGCCGACAACATCGCCTATGGCCGGCCCGAGGCCAGCCGCGCCGAGGTCGAGAACGCGGCCAGGCTCGCCGCCGCTGACGGCTTCATCCGCAGCCTGCCGCAGGGCTACGACACCATTGTCGGCGAGCGCGGCGTCACGCTTTCTGGAGGCCAGCGCCAGCGCCTGGCGATCGCGCGCGCGGTGCTGAAGGACGCGCCGATCCTGCTGCTCGACGAGGCGACGAGCGCGCTCGATTCCGAGAGCGAGCGGGCGGTGCAGGATGCACTTGACCGGCTGATGCAGGGGCGCACCACGCTGGTCGTGGCGCACCGCCTCGCCACCATCCTCTCGGCCGACCGCATCCTGGTGATGGATGAGGGGCGCGTCGTGGAGGATGGGACGCATGCCGAACTCAAGGCCCACGGCGGGCTCTATGCGCGGCTGGCGGCGCTGCAATTCGGGCTGGAGGCGGCTTAGAGGCGCTCGCTCCCGTCATTGCGAGCACCCGGGTCTTGCCTTCGGCAAGCCCGAGTACAGGCTCCGCGAAGCAATCCAATGTCGTAGAGCGCTAGGTCCCTCTGGATTGCTTCCTCGGCTTCGCCTTCTCGCAATGACGGAAAGGGCCTCAACCCTCCGCCCCATGCGTGCGCGAATAGGCGTTGCGCTCCGGTGGCATCCACCCGGCGAGCAGGGCGGGCTCGGTACGGAAGATCTCGACCTTGAGCGGGTAGCAGGCAGCCTCGTCACTCGAATGACTCGCGCTGCAGTCGCCGCCGGGGCAGGCCGAGAGCGCGCCGAGGAGGTCGATCTCGGCGAAGAACTCGATGTAGTCGCCCGGGCGGACCGGGCTCGCCTTCATGAAATACTGGTGTGTGTCGCGGGTGAAGCCGGTGCACATGAAGACGTTGAGTACGTCGTGGACGTGTTGCTCGACCTCGCGCGCCGGGAGGCCCTTGGCGGCGCCAAGCGCGCGGGCGAGGTTCGAATGGCAGCAATGATGATAGTCGCCGCCGCTCAGGAGCCGGTTGGTGTAGGGGTCGCAGCGCGTGCCGATGACGTCGTGGATGCCGCCGCCATCTTCGTCCCAGCCATACCAGCCGAGCGTATCCTGCGTGATCGTCGCCATTGGCCGCAATGAGGGCAGCGTGCTCCAGAGCAGGTCACCCGTGCCGAGATGGGTTGCGTGCAAGGCGCGGGTCTTGCCGCTGAAGAAACGCTCGGAGAGATCGTCGGCGTTCCAGAGATTGAGATCGCCGACCTGCGGGCCCTCGATGCTGGTGATGCGGAAGAAATGGCCCTTGGGCACCCGGAAGGCGCGCCCGTCGCGCGGCGGAACGATGACCTCGTCGAGTTTGGTCAGCTTTTGCCGCGCCGCCTGCAGCATCGCCATGTCGACGCGGGGCAAGGTCGCGTTGGGATAGACCACCACGGCGGGCTTGCTGCGCCGCTCGGCGGCATCGGCTGGGGCTGTTGTCGTCGCTGCGTCCTGCATGGTTCCAATCCGTGAAGATGGCATTGTTCGTCCCCGCCTGCGTCAAGCTGTCTCGGCGAAGGCGCGGATCGTCATGGCGGCCGCGCCGACCGCCTTGATCGGAACGGCGAAGAAGCGAAAGCCCGATGCCGGCAAGCGATCGAGATTGCACAGATTCTCGACGATGAGGATATCCTGGCCGAGCAGGATCGAGTGGGCTGGCCGCGCTGGATCGTGACGGGTATCGACATTGGGTGTGTCGACCCCGAGCAGGCGCGCGCCGCGGCCGCGAACCGCCTCGATCACATCCGCGTCGATGAAGGGATAGTCGTCATAGGCTGGCTGTCCCCAATGGGTGTCCCAGCCGAAGCGGATCAGCACGGCAAGGCCCGAGAGGTCGGCAGGCAGGTCGATGCGGTCGAGCCCGATGCGCTCGCCGGGGCGCGCTGCGGCGACGCTGACGCACAGCCCCGGCAGCACGAGTTCGTCGAGGGTCAAGGCCGCGATGTCGCGGCGCTCCTTCCAGCGGTGCCGCGGCGCGTCGAGATAGGTGCCGATCGAGGTCTGGAAGAACATCTCGGTGATCTCGAAGCTGGCCTTGCCGTCATAGAAGGGCGCGGAGGCCTCATGCGTCACGAAGGGTCTGATTGCGGCGGTGAACTGCTTGACCTCGCCCTCGCGCCGCAGCGAGAAGCCGGGCATGCCGTCGGTAAAGTCATGGCTGAGGTCGAGCAGAGGCATCGCGGCGGCATTCCAGATTCAGGGAAGGCCAAGTAAAGCTGACCTGAACACCGGCGCAATCTCCGATTTTCTTGCGCTAAGGGTAAGTCAGGCTTAGCCTTTATGGCATGAGATATCCCCCCCTTGGCGGTTTGCGCGCCTTCGAGGCGGCGGCCCGCCATGAAAGCTTCGCTGCTGCCGCTGCCGAGCTGAACCTGACGGCGGCTGCCGTCAGTCAGCATGTGCGTGCGCTCGAGCAATGGCTGGGCGTCCCGCTGTTCCAGCGCCATCCGCGCGGCGTGGCGCTGACGGCCGCCGGAGGGGATTTCGGCGCCGCCGTCTCGCATGGGCTGACGCATATCGCGCTCGCGGCAGGGCAGATCGCCGCGAAGACGCGCCGGACCCTGGTCAGCCTGGCCTGCCTGCCCTCGGTCACGACGTGCTGGCTGATTCCACGCCTGCCGCTGTTCCGGGCAACGCACCCGGAGATCCAGCTCAATCTGGTCTATGCGCTCGATGCGCGTAGCCCAGCGCAGGCCGGAGTCGATCTGCTGATCCAGCACGGGGTCAGGCCTGACGCGAGGGCGACCGCGATCCTCAGCGCCGCCACGCGCCCGACCTGCTCACCCGAATTCCTGGTTCGGCACGGCCCATTCGCTGCCGCGTCCGACCTGCTGGCCGTCGAACTGCTCCATGACGAGACCCCGTCCGCCTGGAGGCGCTGGTTCGCCGCAGCCGGGCTGAACGCCCCGATCGGGGGCGGGCCGATCTTTGCCGACTTCAATCTTCTCGTTGCCTCGGTCATCGCCGGGCAAGGCGTCGGGTTGTGCCCGACCTCGCTCATCGCCGATGAACTCAAGCGCGGCAGCCTGACGACGCTGTTCGAGCAGCCCTGCGACGAGGACAAGCACTACTGGCTGCTGGAGGCGGGCGGCTTGTCGCCTGAGGCGGCGATCCTGCGCGACTGGCTCGTCACCATGAGCCGGGGCTGAGATCCTGCTCCGAGAGCGCTTTCGAGCGAAGTGGATACCGGTTCGCGTGAAGAAAGCGCGTTAAAACAATGATCTAGAGCAATTGAACGATCCAACTGGGTCGGAAATTGCTCTGGTCGCGTGTCCCGATCAGGGCACTACCGCGGCGGCAGCGCCGCATAATAGGCAGCGAGCGCTGCGATCTCGTCGAGCGACATGGCGCGAGCCATGAAGCGCATCTCCTTGTGGGTGCGTTTGCCGGAGCGGAAGGCCAGCATCTGGTTGGCGAGATAACGTTCATTCTGACCGGCGAGATGCGGCACTTCGCTATCGCGTGCGATCCCGTCCTGGCCATGGCAAGCGGCGCAACCTTCGACTGAGGAGGCACGGGGCTCGGCGCAAACCGGCGAGGCCGCAAGCATCAATGCCAGCGCAAGCCCGAATTTTCCAGTCGGCAGCCAGTCCAGGACAGGCATCGAATCGCCCCTTCAGTCGTCGCGCGCCATCACTGCATCATCAGCCGCATGGCTGCACGAGGCACAAAGAAGGGGGCTATTTCGTCGAGCCGAAGTCAATGGGACATCAGCACCGGCACGGTCATCGCCTCCAGGATCGAGCGGCTCACGCCGCCCAGGATCGCCTCGCGCAGGCGCGAATGGCCGTAGGCGCCCATGACCAGCAGGCCGGAGCCATTGTCGGCCACATGCGAGAGCAGGGTATCGGCGATGCCGATCTCGCTTCGAAAAGCCCGGTACTCGGCCTCGATGCCATGACGCAGGAGATGGCGGATGATCGCCTTGCCATCGTTGGCGTCAGCCGTGGAGGACACATTCACCACCTCGACCTTGCTCGCCATGCTCAGCAGCGGCAGAGAATCGGCCAGGGCGCGAGCGGCAGCGACGCTGCCGTCCCATGCCACGGTCACAAGGTCGAGCCGCAAAGCGGAGGGGCCGATATAGGGTACGATCAGGACAGGGCGGCCCGCCTTGAGCAGCAGGGCTTCCAGATAGAGATCCGAGGGCTTGGGCTTGCCCGGCTCCTGCTGCTCGATGATGGTCAGATCGGAGCGGCGAACCGTTGCGTACAGGATATCGTCGCCGGCACCATCCGGGTTGCAGAGGACGACCTCGTCGAGCGGAACCTCTGCAGCCGCTGCATCCCGCTTGAACCTTGCGGCTGAGTCCTGCGCCGCCTGAATCGCGCTCTCCTGCTCGGCGACGGCCAGATCATAGCGGACCTCGGAATAGGCGGCTGCGTCGAAGGGCCCCTCCGCTGCGACCGAAACCGCGGATATGACGGCGCGCAGATCCTTGGCGAGTGCGAGCGCGAACGGAACCGTCCGCCGACCGGTTTCGTCCAAGACGACAACGATGTCCCTGATCATGGCCAATGCCTCTGCCGCTATGCTGGATCAACGGCAGGCAGTTTCGGCCAATCCGCTGCGGATGCCTTGATGCAGCGCAAAGTCGCGGCGACCGAGGACGCGCGCGAGAGGGATTCAGCGCTCCGTGATCTTGAACTCGATGCGGCGGTTGCGGCGCCAGGCCTCGTCGTTGTTGGCGACGTCGAGCGGCTGGAACTCGCCGAAGCCGGTCGCGGCGATGCGGTCGCTGGGAAGGCCGCGCGTGATCAGGTACTCGACCACCGCCACTGCGCGCGCGGTCGAGAGGCTCCAGTTCGAAGGGAATTGCGGCGAGCGGATCGGGCGGTTGTCGGTATGGCCATCGACGCGCAGGATCCAGGGAATATCCGGGGGCATCTCGCGGCCGAGATCGACCAGGATCGCGGCAAGCTTGTCGAGTTCGCCGCGACCTTCCGGCTTCAGCACAGCCTGGCCGGCGTCGAAGAAGACCTCGGACTGGAAGACGAAGCGGTCGCCGACGACGCGGATGTCGGGCCGCGTGCCGAGCACCTGGCGCAGGCGGCCGAAGAAGTCGGAGCGGTAGCGCGCCAGTTCCTGCACGCGCTGGGCCAGCGCCACGTTCAGCCTGGAGCCGAGCTCGGAGATGCGCGCCTGCGATTCCTTGTCCTTGGTCTCGGAGGCGTTGAGCGCCTGCTCCAGCGCTGCGAGCTGGCGGCGCATCGCCAGGATCTGCTGGTTGACCAGATCGACCGTCGCCTGGGCGCGGGCCGAGAGCTGCTTCTCGTTCTCGAGAGCTTTCTGGGTTTCGGAGAGCTGGGCCGGCGCGTTGCCGGCTTGCGCATCGAGCAGGCCCTGGACACGGCTGCGCTCGCCCTGCTCGCGCGTGAGTGTCGACTGCAACAGGGTCAGGTTTTCCTGGGCCTGCCGGTTCGAAGAGCGCTCCAGCGCGAGCAGGTCGGTCAGTTCCGAGATCTGGCGGTTGAGGCGGTCGAGCGCGGTATCCTTGCCGGTCAGCTCCTGCGAGAGGAAGAACTGGCCGAGCACGAAGACCGAGAGCAGGAAGACGATGCCGATCAGCATCGTCGAGAGCGCATCGACGAAGCCGGGCCAGAAATTGATCTCGTCGCGGCGGTGGGAGCGGGAAAGGGCCATGCTTAGCGGCTCCTGCGGATCAGGCCGTTGTTCCGGGCGTGTCGTGTCTGCGCGCTCATGGCTCCGTGACGTGGTCGGCGGTCAATCTCTCGATCAGGCGCTTCATGTCCTTCTCGCGCGAGGCCTGCGCCTCGACCCAGTCGCGAATGAGTTGCTGCTCCGCGCGCATATGCTGGACGAGCCCCTGGATGCCCTCGGCGAGGTTGGAGAGCGCCTGGGTCGCGGCGCGGTTGTTGGCGCCGCTTTCGGCCATGGCGGCGCTGAGCTTGTCGAAGCGGTCGTTCAGCGCGTCGCCCGCGAAGGGCTGGGAGGTGGTGACCGAAATGGCGCTGGCGGTGCGTGTGCCGAGCCAGCTCTCGATCTCGTTGCGGAAGCGGCGCTGGGCCTGGGCGACCTGCAACTCCAGGAAGCCGAGGATCAGCGAGCCGGCGATGCCGAAGAGCGAGGAGGAGAAGGACAGGCCCATGCCGGCGAGCGGGGCGGCAAGGCCCGCCTTGAGCTCGTCGAAGAGCACGCCGGCTTCCGCGCCCGTACGCAGCGACTTGATGACGGTGCCGACGGAGGAGACCGTGTCGAGCAGGCCCCAGAAGGTGCCGAGCAGGCCGAGGAAGACGAGCAGCCCGGCGAGATAGCGCAGGACCTCGCGGCCGTCATCGAGCCTGACCGCGATCGATTCCAGAACGGTCGAGGCCTGGGCGGGGGCGAGGCTGCCCCTGTCGAGCTGAGGCAGCACGCCGCTGAGCGGGGCGATGACCTGATGACGCCGAACCTCCGCCTGCAGCGGCGCGGCGGCGAGGCGGGTGGCGGCGCGGGCCTCGCTATAGAGGCGCCAGAGCTCGCGCAGCGCGATCAGCACGCCGACGAAGAGCGAGCCGAGGATCAGGCCGTTCAGGCCGGGATTGGTCATGAAGGCGGTGGCGAGACCGCCTTGCAGGATATAGCCGAGGAAGCCGATCAGCGCGAGGAACAGGAGCGCGCGGACGACATAGCGCAGCGGACGCGAAAAGCGGGTCTCCTCCCGCATCGTTGCGACCGTGATCTTTTCGGCCGCTATGCCCTCATCCGCCATGCTTCGTCTTCCGTTCAGGTCATGCCGCCTGAGGGACTGTCGCCTCCAGCGCCGCCGGGATCAAGCGTGAAAGAGCAAAGATATATGTCAGCCTGCCGACTTGAGCGCGGCGCGCAGTGACTGTTCGCCGACTTCATTGCCGCAGATGATGTCCTTGGCGCTGGTCGGCTGCTTGCCGTCGAGCGTGCCGAAGGTGCCGCCGGCCTCGCGGATCATCACGGCGCCGGCTGCGAAATCCCAGGTGTTGAGGCCGCGTTCCCAATAGGCGTCCATGCGGCCTGCCGCGACATAGGCGATGTCGAGCGCGGCCGAGCCCATGCGCCGGACATTGGCGAAGCGCGTCATCACCGCGCCCAGCTCGTGCAGGAAGAGCGGGTGCCCGCCCTTGCCGATATGGGGCACGCCCATGCCGATCAGCATCTCGGCGGGCTCGCGGCGGCCGGAGACGCGCATGCGGCGGTTGTTGACATAGGCGCCCTTGCCCTTCTCGGCGATGAAGAGCTCGTCCTTGGCGGCGTCGTAGACCACGCCGGCGATGAACTGGTTGTCGCGCTCGAGTGCGACCGAAATGTTCCAGTGCGGGATGCCGCGCAGGAAGTTATGGGTGCCGTCGAGCGGGTCGATGTGCCAGCGGTTGCTCTCGTCGGTGCCGTGGACGACGCCGCTCTCCTCCATGACGAAGCCGTAGCCGGGGCGGGCCTTCTCCAGCGCGGCGCGGATGATCTCCTCGGCCTTGGTGTCGGCCTTGGAGACGAAATCGCCGGGGCCCTTGGCGAGCACCTGCAGGTTCTCGATTTCGCCGAAATCGCGCTTCAGCGAGCGGGACGCCTTCATCACGGCGTCCGTCATCACGGTCATCAGGGGGGAGCGGATCATCGATACCTCAGGGTGCAGCAGTCGAACGGCGGCGTCGCGGCGCCGGTCAAGATGTAAAAGAGCTGGCTGGAACGTCCCGAGCCCTCATCCCGAGGCGCAGCATAGCGGCTCCTCGGGATGAGGGCTGAAGATGTCAGCCTCGAAGTTCAGCCGGTCACTTGCTCGTCTGGCCGGGCGACGTCAAGGCCGCGCCTTCGATCCGGGTCGCGGCCAGCGCTGCGGCGCGGCCCTGCTGCTCGTGACTGAGGCGGTCGAAAAGCTGGTCGAGACCGGCATCGTCCAGCCCCCGGGCGCGGGCGGCGAGGTGCCAGGCGGCGGCCTCGATCGAGTCGGGCGCGATGCCGCGGCCGGACTGGTAAAGCCGAGCCAGCCGGTTCTGGGCGATCGGGTTGCCCTGGTTCGCGGCGCGCAGGAAGAGCTTGGCGGCGGCGGTCTCGTCCTTGGCGACGCCGGTGCCGTTGAACAGCATGATCGCGTATTCGACCTCGCCGGGCACATTGCCGGCCTGGGATGCCTTGGCCATCCATTCGGCGGCCTTGGTCTCGCTCTGGGGCAAGCCGCGGCCCTGCTTGGAGAGGATGCCGAGCGCCATGAGCGCGTCGCCGATGCCGGCATTCGCGGCGATCTCCAGACAAGCGACGGCGCGCTTGTCGTCGTCCTCCTTGCCCGTCGCGAGCAGAGCGAGGGCGAGATTGTAATTGGCGGCGGGGTGGCCGGCGGCGGCGGCCTTGCGCAGCAGCATGCCGGCGCGTTCGGGATCGCGCTTGCCGCTGCGCTCGTCCAGGAGGGCGGATGCGAGGGCATAAGCCGCGTTGATGTCGCCGCGGGCGGCGGCGCGGTCATACCATTCGGTTGCGATCTTCTGGCTTTCGGGCACGCCGAGCCCCAGGCGATAGATCTCGCCGAGCAAGGTCATGGCGGCGGCGTCGTTATTATCGGCCTCGATGCGTTTCAGCGCCTCGTCGAGGGCGCGACGGTAATGGCCGGCCTGATAGGCGCCGTAAGCCAGGTCGGGCTCGGCGGCGCCAACTGCCGCCGTCGTTCCCAGGAGCAAGCCGGCGAGCACGAGGCCGCGGCAGGCCCGGTTCATCGCGCGGCCTTTCGGGCGGCGTAGGCCGCGATGGTGGCATTGGCCTGCGTCACCAGCGCGCGAATGTCGCAGGCTTCGTCGAAGGCCCAGGCGCCGAGCGCGACGAATTCCGCTCCGGTCTCGACCAGGGCTGCAACCGATTCGGCGTCCGGCGCATAGGCGACGCAGGGTGTCTCGAAGATCTCGGCCCACCAGGAGGCGCGCTCGATCACGGCGGCCAAGGGCGGCAGGGAGCCGTCCGGGCGCGGCTCGCCAAACATCACATAGTCGACGCCCGCCTCGCCGATATCCATGGCGTCATGGCGCGCGCGCAACGATCCCGCACCGATGATGCGTTCGTTCTTCAGGCTGGAACGCGCCTCGGCGACGGCTTCCGGCCCGTTGGTGATGTGGACGCCGTCAGCCCCGCCGCGCGCGGCGACAAGGGCCGGGGCCTCGACGATGAGCGCGACATTGGCCGACTGGACGGGGCCGACGAGGCGCTTGACGCGCTCGATCTTGCTGCGTTCGTCGCCCTCGGAAAGGCGCAGCAACACGGCTGCGACGTCGCCGCCGGCGAAAGCCTGCATCAGGCGGAAGGCCATCGCCTCGGCATCCGCGACAAGCGGGGTGACGAGCATCAGGCGGGTGGGTGTGGGTGCGTTGGTCATGATCGTGCGCGCAAACGGCCCATGAGTGCGTCCAATGTCAAGACGCCAAGCCCGATGACGAGACTCCAGAAGGCCGAGCCGATGCCGAACAGCGAGAGGCTGGAGGCCGCGACGGCGAAGGCGAGGACGGCGGCGAAGCGCTCCTTATCGGAGGACATGGCCTGTCCGAGCGCGCCGGTGAGCGAGCCGACGAGGCCCAGCCCCGCGACGGTGATGATCAGCGCCTTGGGCATGGCGATGATAAGGGCGAGCAGGAGGCCGGCGCAGGCCGCGATCGCCAGCCAGAGGAATCCGTAGATAACGCCGGCCTTCCAGCGTTGGGCCGGATCGGGATGAGTGTCGGGGCCGGTGCAGATCGAGGCGCTGATCGCGGCCATGTTGACCATATGGGCGCCGAACGGGGCGGTGAGGAAGGAGGCCAGGCCGGTGACGAAGAGGCTCGCCGTCGTCGGCGGCTGATAGCCTGCCGCGCGCAGGACGGCGAAGCCGGGCAGGTTCTGGGCCGCCATGGTGACGAGATAGAGCGGGACGCCGACGCCGAGCATGGCGGCAATATCGAAGCGCGGCGTGACGAATTCGAGGCCGCTCAACGACAAAGGCCCGGCGGGCCAACTGGCAAGGCCCCCCAGGAAGCTCAGGACGAGGCCGGCGCCCAGCGCCGCGATGACGCCGAGGAACGGGTTGATCAGCCGCGCCAGCAGGAAGACCGCGAGCAATGGCAATACGAGCGCGGGGCTCAGCCGCATCTCGTCGAAGACCGCGACGACGAAGCGGAAGATCACGCCGGCGAGCATGGCCGCCGCGATCGGCATCGGAATGCGCTCGATCAGCGCGCCGAGCGGGCGGAACGCCGCCGTCAGCATCATCAACAGCGCCGCCAGCAGGAAGGCGCCGACAGCGGTCGGGAGGTCGAGCCCGCTCGTCGCCGCGATCAGGGCGGCACCCGGCGTCGACCAGGCGCAGATGACCGGGATCTTGTGGCGCCAGGACAGCCAGATGCTGGCGAGGCCCTTGGCGATGGCGAGGCCGGCGATCCAGGACACGGTCTGCGCCGGCGTCGCACCCACGGCCTGGGCTGCCGCAAGCACTACGGCGACGGCCGCCGCGAAACCGACGAAGGCCGCGACCAGCGCGGAGAAGACGATCGACATGGGCGCTCTTGCGACGCTCTCGCGAAAGGGCGCCGACACGCCCGGGGCGTTCCTTCAATCAGAAAAGCCGGAGCGTCGGAAGCCTCACGGCATCCTGCGGCCATGAAGTGCACGCGGAGCGGTGCCTCTCGGGCGCGAGACTCCTCTGCATGAGGCCCGATCAAATTTCCTGCCGATGCTCAAGCGTCTTGATGCTCAGGCGTCCTGGCGCATCACCAGATGGTACACGCGGCCCTTGAACAGCGGCATGATCGTGCCGAGTTGCTGCCGCACCTCCTGCCGGATTTCGCTCGCCAGCGCCTGGTGCATCGCCTCCAGGCTGTCGAAATGGAGGTCGAAGACGACATAGACCGGCGGCGCACCGGCTTCCTGCTCGGCCGCCCAGCGCAGCTTGACGTCGCGGATGCCGGGATAGCGTCGGATCGCCGGCAGCACGGTCTCGCGCATCTGACGGTCGAAATGGGCGCGGTCGGCTTCGGGCACCTCGCCCTCGAGCACGGCTGAGCGGATAATCATCGGGACTTCTCCTCGGAGGTGTCCAGGCCGATCTGCAACAGGCGCACGACGCTGGTCTGGGTGGCGTGGAGATGGGCGTCGAGCAGGGCGCAGGCGCGCTCCACCTCGCGCGCCAGCACGGCTTCCATGATGGCGGCGTGCTCGCTGTTGACGTCGCGGACCTCGGCTGGCGCTTCCCGGTGGTGCAGCAGCCGGATCTTGCGATAGCGCTCGGAATGGTCGGCGAGCGTGCCCCAGAAGCGCAGCAGCCAATCCGAACCACAGGCGGCGACCAGGGCGGCATGGAAGCGCCGGTGACGGTCCTCCCACAAGGTCGCGGCCGCGCGGTCGTCCTGCGAGGCGGGCAGGGGGGTGCGCGAGAGCATGTGCATGGCCGCGACGATCTCGGCCTCCCAGGCGGCGTCGCCGAGAGCGATCGCCTTGGTCAGGCAGAGCCGCTCGATCTCCCGGCGCGTCGCCATCAGGTCGGTGAAGGCGCCAAGCGAGGTCTCGGTGACGCGCGAGCCGCGATGCGTCTCGGCTGCGACGAGCCCCTCGGTGGAAAGCCGCATCAGGGCCTCCCGGATCGGCGTCAGGCCGAGCTGGAAGCGGTCCTGCAGGTCGTTGGCGCGCAGGCGCTCGCCCGGCATCAGGTCGCCATGCAGAATCTCGCCGCGCAGGCGCTGATAGGCTCGCTCGGCTTGCGAGCGGTTCTCCGTCAGGGTGTCCATAGCCGCCGCACATTTCATGTTGACTCGCAGATTTTATAAAATCATCCTGATCTCATAGCAAGGCGGCTTTGAGTGGAGATGACGGCGATGGCGCAGGCCAGGTGGGCTCTGACGACGGTCGAGGTGGCGAGCGGGCCCGCTGCCTGCCTCGAGGTGGAGGGCAAGCTCTATGCTCTGGAGCCGTCGTTGGCGCGGGTCGGGTTTCCCGGGCAGGCCAGCGTCATCGGCCTGTTCGCGGATTGGGCGCGTGCCGAGGCAGCTCTGGCGATGGCGGCCGTCGAGGTCGATCCGTCCGATCTGATCACGGCCTCGCGCCGTCTCGCGCCGCTGCTCTACCCCGGCAAGATCCTCTGCGCCGGCGCGAATTATTTCGACCATCTCGCCGAGATGGGCATGCCCGGCGCCAAGAAGGAGGAGCAGCGGCTGTTCTTCTTCATGAAGCCGCCGCGCAACGCGGTCGTCGGCGAGGGGGCAACCGTGCGCATGCCGATCGGTACCGAGAAATTCGACTGGGAGATCGAGCTCGCCGCCGTGATCGGCAAGACGGCGCGCAATGCCTCCGTCGAAACCGCGCTGTCGCATGTTGCGGGCTATACAGTCGCGATCGACTTCTCCGCCCGCGACCATAACCGCGCGCCGGAAACCTTCTACAAGCTCGACTGGGTGGCGGGTAAGGCCAACGACACCTGCTGCCCGCTCGGCCCGCGTTTCGTGCCGGCCTCGGCTATCGCCGATCCGCAGAATCTCGGCTTGAAGCTCGCGGTCAATGGCGAGCTGAAGCAGGATGGCCGCTCCAGCGACATGATCTTTTCACTCGCCGAGCAGATCGCGACCGCGTCGCGGATCATGACGCTCGACCCCGGCGACCTGATCCTGACCGGGACGCCCGCCGGCGTCGGCGTGCCCAAGGGCACCTTCCTGTCTGTCGGCGACACGGTCGATGCCGAGATCGAGGGCATCGGGACGCTCAGCGTCGTCATCCAGGCCGCGGCCTGAGATGGGAGCCGCGCCCGACGACATCGCCGGCGCGATCGCCTTCCTGGCCTCGCCGGCGACGAAATTCATCACCGGTCAGACCTTGTTCGTGGATGGCGGCAAGTCCCTGGGCGGTCTGGGTCTGTGAAACTGGGCCTGTGAATTTGGCCTGTGAACGAGACGTCCTGATCACAACGCATAATGAGGGGAAAACAGCGATGACGACGCGGCGTGGGATCATCAAAGGCGCACTGGCCGGTGCGCTCATCGGCTATGCGGGGCGGAGCGCGGCGCAGGCGCCGGTGCAGATCCGCATCTCGACGGCGGCTCCGCCGAGCGATTTCCTGGCCAAGGCGCTCGACGCCCTGAAGGCCGAGATCGACGGCAGTTCGGCTGGGCTGAACGTCAGCGTCCACACGGCGTCGACCCTTTTCAAGCAAGGCACCGAGGTACAGGCGCTGCAGCGCGGCAACCTCGAAATGAGCACGATGACCACCTTCGAGGTGGCCCAGCAAATGCCGGAGCTCGGCTTCTTCAACCGCGGCTATCTGTTCAAGGACCATGCCCATCTGCGCCGCGTCTTCGACGGGCCGATGGGCGAGGAGTATCGCAAGGTCGTGTCCGAGAAGATGGGCATCGAGATCCTCGCGACGCATTATCTCGGCACGCGGCAGGTTTCCCTGCGCACCAAGCGCAATGTGAAGGGGCCGGCCGACCTCGCTGGAACCAAGCTGCGCATGCCGGCGGGGCCGGAATGGCTGCTGCTCGGCCGGACGCTGGGGGTGAGCCCGCTGCCGCTCGGCATGCCCGAGGTCTATCTCGCCCTCAAGACCGGTACGGTCGACGGCCAGGAGAACCCGCTCTCGATCTTCAACGCCGCAAAACTCTACGAGGTGAGCGAGCAGGTCGTGCTGACCTCGCATATGCTGCAGCCGGTGTTCTTCGCCATTGCCAAGCCGGTCTGGGCCAAGCTCTCGGCGGCGCAGCAGACGGCCCTGCAGGCGGCGGCGCGCAAGGCCGCCAAAGCGGGCGATGACGGTCGCCTCGCCGACGAGGCCAGCATCATCGATGCGCTCAAGGGCCGTGGCCTGAGCGTCGACGCGATCGATCTCGCTCTGTTCCGCGAGGGGGCCGACAAGGCCTATTCCGGAGCCGATGCGACCAAGGCCTGGGACATGGCCTGGCTCAAGCGCGTCACCGAGGCCTGAGGCGTCATGCAGACGGGCGCGGCGGTGGAGACGCAAGGCGAGAGTGCAACCGGCTGGGGCGCGCGGCTGCGGCGCTTCGCGACCGCTGTCCCGGCGCTGATGTTCGCGCTCGTCTTCCTGATCTTCAACTACAAGATCATCACCCGCTATCTCGAACATGACGAGGCGGCCTGGGCCGACGAGGTTTCGGTGATCCTGTTCATCTGGATCATCTTCTGGGCCAACGCCTTCGTCGTGCGCGACAAGGAGCAGATCACCTTCGATCTGGTCTACCGCCCGCTGCCGGAGCGCTGGAAACGCGTCATGGCGCTGGCGCGGCTCGTCTTCGTCGGCGGCATCTTCGTCTGGGCGCTGCCGGGCTCGCTCGACTACATCGCCTTCCTCTGGCGCGAGCGCACGCCGGTGCTGAACCTGCGGCTCGACCTGATCTATTCCTGCTTCGGCCTCTTCCTCATCGCCGTGGTGGCGCGCTCGGCCTGGCAGATCGTCAAGCTGCTCGGGCCGGGCTGGCGCTCACATATCTGACGGGAGACGGGGACGCATGTCCGACGGGTTGTGGGTTTTGATGGGCGTCTTCACTGCTGCCGCCGTGCTTGGCGCGCCGCTTGGCCTGTCCATGCTGGCGGCGGGCTTCGCCTATATGATCTCGACCCATCAGGATGTCGGGCTCGTCGTCGACCAGACGATGAACGGGCTCTACAGTTCCTATCTGCTGATCGCGGTGCCGCTGTTCATCTTCGTCGCCAATGTGATGAATGCGAGCGGGGTGATCGAGCGGTTGCTGCGCTTCGGCTCGGCCATGGTCGGGCATCTGCCGGGCGGGCTCGCGCAGGTGAATGTCGTCTCAAACCTGATCTTCTCCGGCATGAGCGGCTCGGCCGTCGCCGACGCCTCGGGACCGGGCCTGATCGTAGCGCGGATGATGACCAAAAACGGCCGCTATCCGCGTGGCTTCGCGGCGGCGACCTCGGTCGTCTCGGCGACGCTGGGGCCGCTGATGCCGACCTCGATCCCGATGATCTTCTATGCGCTGATCGCCAATGCCTCGGTCGGTGCGATGTTCCTGGGCGGGCTCGTGCCGGCCGGGATGATGGCGCTGGCGCTGATGGGCGTGATTGCCGTCATTTCCCGCCGCCGCAATTTCCCACGCGAGGAGAAGGTGTCCTGGGGCGCGATGCCGGCCGTCTTCGGCCGGGCCTTGGCGCCGCTCGCGCTGCCCGGCATCCTGCTCGGGCTGATCTATTCCGGCGTCACCACGCCGACGGAGGCCGCCGCGATCGCGGCGAGCTATGCGCTGATCCTGGCCTTCGTCGTCTATCGCACGCTCAAGCCCGCGCAGTTGCTGGTCGTGATGGGCGATACGGTGAAGGCGACCGCGATGATCGCGCTGATCATGGCCGGCGCCTTCGTCTTCAACTATGCGGTCGCCAATGAGGGCGTGCCGAAGCTGATCCAGTCGACCCTGCTGGCCTGGAACCTCTCGGCGACGCAGTTCCTGCTGATCGTCGACCTGCTGATGCTGCTGCTCGCGATCGTGCTCGACGAGGTCACGATCCTGCTCGTCATCGTGCCGCTGATCGTGCCGGTGGCGCAGGGCCTAGGCATCGATCTCGTGCATTTCGGCATCGTCGTGGTGCTCAACATGATGGTGGGGCTGACGCTGCCGCCGCATGGCCTGCTGCTCTTCGTCATGGCAGGGCTCACCGGCACGCCGCTCTCGGAGATCTTCCGGGAGGTCCCGCCCTTCATCGTCGCGATGCTGGCGATCGTGCTCGCGGTGACGTTCTTCCCCGAGATTGCATTGTGGTTGCCCAGGACGACGGGGCTGATCAAGTCGTGATGGTTTGACTCGGAACCTCACCGTCATTCCGGACAGGCCGCGAATGCGGCGCCGATCCGGAATCCATCGAAGGGTGCTGAACTCTACGATGGATTCCGGGCCGCCACTTCGCTGCGCCCGGAATGACGGCGCGGATATGATAGTCGGCTAACGGAAAAGGGCGTGGTGACCATCGGTCGCCACGCCCTTTTCATTTCACATCAATGCGCGTGACGGCTCACGCCGCCTTCGGCTTGCCGAAGGTCGGGTCGAGCTCGCCCTTGGCGTAGCGCTTGGCCATTTCGGCGGTGGTCGCGATGCGCTTGATCTTGCTCGCCTGGCCGGCGGTGTTGAATTCCTTCAGCCGCAGCGTGCAGAGCTTGGTCATCGCCTCCATGGCGGGCTTCAGGTACTTGCGCGGGTCGAATTCGCCGGGGTTCTCGGAGAGGATCTTCCGGATCTGCCCGGTCATCGCCATGCGGTTGTCGGTGTCGATGTTGATCTTGCGCACGCCATGCTTGATGCCGCGCTGGATCTCCTCGACCGGCACGCCCCAGGTCTGGGGCATCTTGCCGCCATACTGGTTGATGATGTCCTGGAGGTCCTGCGGCACCGAGGACGAGCCATGCATGACGAGATGCATGTTCGGCAGCTTCTTGTGGATCTCCTCGATGACATGCATCGCCAGGATCGCGCCGTCGGGCTTGCGGGTGAACTTGTAGGCGCCGTGCGAGGTGCCCATGGCGATGGCGAGCGCATCGACCTTGGTCTCGGCGACGAATTTCACCGCCTCCTCGGGGTTGGTCAGGAGCTGGTCGTGGGAGAGCTTGCCCTCGAAGCCGTGACCGTCCTCCTTCTCACCCTCGCCGCTTTCGAGCGAGCCGAGCACGCCGAGCTCGCCCTCGACCGAGATGCCGCCGAGATGGGCCATTTCGGTTACGGTCCTGGTCACGCCGACATTGTAGTCCCAGTCGCCCGGCGTCTTGCCGTCGGCCTTGAGCGAGCCGTCCATCATCACCGAGGTGAAGCCGGCCTGGATCGCGGTCATGCACGTCGCCGGCTCATTGCCGTGGTCGAGGTGTACGCAGACCGGGATATGCGGATAGATCTCGGTGACTGCGTCCATCATGTGCTTGAGCATGATGTCGTTGGCGTAGGAGCGGGCGCCGCGCGAGGCCTGGATGATGACGGGGGCGTCGGTGGCATCCGCCGCCGCCATGATGGCCAGCGCCTGCTCCATGTTGTTGATGTTGAAGGCGGGCACGCCGTAATCATGTTCGGCGGCGTGATCGAGCAACTGACGGAGCGTAATACGGGCCACGGAGGTCCTCCCGGTGCGGTTTCAAGGGCTGGGGAGGATTTAGAGCGGATAGGCGGCAGACGCAAAGCGAAAGCGGCGCGTAGCGTGAACGCTCAACGGCCTCGCGCTTCGGGAACCCCGACGCGCTCTTCGATTGCGGCGACCTGCTCGGCGAAGTCGCCGGTGACGGCCTTGGCCATCACGAGAAGGCCGGCGGTGTCGCGACGCTGCTTGCGGACGAGGTCTTCAAGATGCTCGAAGCGCGTGTCGGCCTCAGCACGAAACGAAGACAAGTCCTCCTGAACCTTCTTGAGGATCTCGAACATCGCTGTCTGCACGTTCTCGCTCATGAGGAGAACATAGCATAAACACCGACTGCCGCAAGGGCAGTCGGTCAGTGTCGCTCATGCTGCGCGCAGCGCTTCGACGCCCGGCAGGGCCTTGCCTTCCATCCATTCCAGGAAGGCGCCGCCCGCCGTCGAGATATAGGTCAGGTCGTCGGCGACGCCGGCATGGTTCATCGCCGCGACGGTGTCGCCGCCGCCGGCGACCGCGACGATCTGGCCGGCCTTGACGCGCTTGGCGGCGGCCTTGGCCACCGTCACCGTAGCGGTGTCGAAGGGCGGCAGCTCGAACGCCCCGAAAGGTCCGTTCCAGACCAGCGTCTTGACCTGGTCGAGCTTGAGCACGACTTCGGCGACGCTTAGCGGGCCCGCGTCCAGGATCATCTCGTCGGGCTCGACCTCGCCGATCTGGATGACGCGATGGCCGGGATGGGCCTTGAATTCGCGCGCGACCAGCGCATCGACCGGCAGCATAATCTCGCAGCCGGCCGCCTTGGCCTTGGCCTCGATCTCGCGGGCGGTGCCGACGAGGTCGTGCTCGCAGAGCGACTTGCCGACATTGATGCCGCGCGCGGCCAGGAAGGTGTTGGCCATGCCGCCGCCGATGACGAGCACGTCGACCTTCTTGACCAGATTGCCGAGCAGATCGAGTTTGGTCGAGACTTTCGCTCCACCGACGATCGCCATCACCGGGCGGGCGGGGTTGTCGAGCCCGGCAGAAAGCGCCTCGAGCTCCGCCTGCATCGAACGGCCGGCATAAGCCGGCAGGACATGGGCGAGGCCTTCGGTCGAGGCATGGGCGCGGTGCGCCGCCGAGAAAGCGTCATTGACGAAGAGGTCGCCATTGGCGGCGAGCGCCTTGACGAAGTCAGGGTCGTTCTTCTCGTCGCCGGCGTGGAAGCGGGTGTTCTCCAGCAGCAGGACTTCGCCGTTCTTGGCGGCTGCGACGGCCTTGGCGACATCCTCGCCGATGCAATCCTCGACGAAGGTGACGGGCTGGCCGAGCGCATGGGCGAGTGCGACCGCGACCGGCTTCAGGCTGTCCTTGGCGTCACGGCCCTTGGGGCGGCCGAAATGGGCGAGCAGGATGACCTTGCCGCCCTTGCCGGAGATCTCGCGGATCGTCGGCAGCACGCGCTCGATGCGCGTTGCGTCCGTGACCTTGCCGTTTTCCATCGGCACGTTGAGGTCGACGCGAACAAGCGCGCGCTTGCCCGCCAGGTCGAGGTCGCTCAGCGTCTTGAAGCTCATCGCGACAGCAAGCCCCCGAACAGGCCCGGCACGCCGAATTTGAGCACGAGCACGGTGAGCAGGACCGTCAGCACCGCGGTGGCGAGGCCGGTGATGAACAGCGCGCCGAAGCGCGGTGTCGCATCGACGCGCTGGCGCAGGGCGGCGACCTCGTCGCGGATGCTGGCGAAATCGAGGGTCGCGGCGGCGCTGTCGACCTTATGGGCGCTGCGCTCCAGCGAAGCTTCGGCGCGGGTCAGCACGGCCTCGTAGCGGGCAAACTTCTCCTCGATGCGCGCGGCCTTCTCCTCGATGCGGGAGAGCTGGTCGAGCCCGCGCGGCTCGCTTGCGGGCGTGTCCGCGGCCGGCGTCGCGCTGCCGACGACGTAAGGCGTGCCATGGGACGGCGCTGGCGTGACGATGGTCGGCTCGGCGGCGCTGGCCGGGGCTGCGACGGTCGGCTCGATCTTGGCCATGGGGTGTCCGTTCATGCGAGGAAAACAGGGAAGGCCGCGCCCAGATGGGCGCGGCATCGCTCAGGTCGGGTCAGAGCAGCTTGGCCATGGCGACGGCGGTGTCGCTCATGCGGTTCGAGAAGCCCCACTCATTGTCGTACCAGGACATCACGCTGACGAACTTGTCGTCCATGACCTTGGTCTGGTCGAGCGCGAAGGTCGACGAGGCCGGATCGTGGTTGAAGTCGATCGAGACATTGGGCTGGTCGGTGACGGCCAGGATGCCCTTGAGCGGCCCGCGCTTGCTGGCCTTGAGGATCGCCTCGTTGATCTTCTCGACCGTGGTCTTGCGCTTCGAGATGAACTTGAAGTCGACCATCGAGACGTTCGGACAGGGAACGCGCACCGACACGCCGTCGAGCCGGCCCTTGAGCTCGGGGATGACGAGGCCGATCGCCTTGGCGGCGCCGGTCGAGGTCGGGATCATCGACATGGCGGCAGCGCGGCCGCGATAGAGATCCTTGTGCATCGTATCCAGCGTCGGCTGGTCGCCGGTATAGGCATGGACCGTGGTCATGAAGCCCTTGTCGATGCCTACAGCGTCATGCAGCACGCGCACCAGCGGAGCCAGGCAGTTCGTGGTGCAGGACGCGTTCGAGACGATGATATGGTCCTTGGTCAGCTCGTGATGGTTCACGCCGTAGACCACGGTCAGATCGGCGCCGTCGCAGGGCGCCGAGACCAGGACGCGCTTGGCGCCGGCGGCGAGATGCGCCGAAGCCTTGTCCTTGGTCGTGAAGATGCCGGTGCATTCAAAGGCGATGTCGACGCCGAGCGCCTTGTGCGGCAGCTCCTTGGGATCGCGGATCGCGGTGACCTTGATCGGCCCGCGGCCGACATCGATCGTGTCGCCCGAGACGGTCACGGTGCCGGGGAAGCGGCCATGGACTGAATCGAAGCGGAAGAGATGGGCGTTGGTCTCGACAGGGCCGAGATCGTTGATCGCCACGACCTCGATATCCTTGCGCTTCGACTCGATGATCGCGCGCAGGACATTGCGCCCGATGCGGCCGAAGCCGTTGATCGCCACCTTGACCGTCATCTCAATCCTCTCCTTCGCCGGGTTTCGGCGCCTTGGGCCGCCATACACGCGGGCAAATCGGCCAAACGATGACCGAACGCAAGGCCTTTTGCGGGAATATCTGCCTTGCCTGGCAAGCGTCAGGCGTTATGGCGCTTCATCGCGGCTTCGACCACTGCGTCAGGCGTAATGCCGAAATGCTTGTAGACCTCCTTATAGGGGCCGCTGGCTCCGAAGGAGTGCATGCCGATGAAGCCGCCATCATGGCCGATCACGGCATCCCAGCCGAAGCGGACGCCGGCCTCGATCGCGATCTTGATCGGCGCGGAGCCGATAATGGCGCTCTGCGTGGCCTCGTCCTGGGCCAGCAGCAGCTCCAGCGACGGCACGGAGACGACGCGGGCGCGCACGCCCTTCTCGGCGAGGAGCTTGCGCGCCGCGACCGCGATCTCGAGTTCGGAACCCGAAGCGAAGAGCGAGACCTGGGCTTTGCCGCCCTCGGCCGCGAGCAGTTCGTAGGCGCCCTTGGCCGAGCGGTTGGTCGCGGTCGCGTCGGTGCGCAGCTGGGCGAGATTCTGGCGCGAGAGGGCGAGCACGGTCGGCCCCTTGGTGTTCTCCAGCGCGAACTGCCAGGCTTCGGCGGTCTCGATCGCATCGGCCGGGCGGAAGACATGCATGTTCGGCATGCAGCGCAGCGAGGCGATCTGCTCGACCGGCTGATGGGTCGGGCCGTCCTCGCCCAGGCCGATCGAGTCATGGGTCATGACATAGACGACCGGCAGGCCCATCAGCGCGGCGAGCCGCATCGAGGGGCGGGCATAATCGGCGAAGACAAGGAAGGTGCCGCCGCCGGTGCGGAAGCCGCCATGCAGGGTGATGCCGTTCATCGCGGCCGCCATTGCGTGCTCGCGGATGCCATAGCGGACATAGCGGCCCTTGGGCGTCTTGATGGTGAAGTCCTCGGCGCCCTTGGCCCTGGTGTTGTTGGAGGGGGTCAGGTCGGCCGAGCCCATGACCAGTTCGGGCATCACCGGCTCGATGACGTCGAGCGCGAGCTCGGATGCCTTGCGCGTCGCGATGGTGACGGGGCTGGCGATCAGCGCCTTCTTATGGGCGAGAATCACCTTGTCGAGCTTGGCGGGGACCTTGTGGGCGAGACGACGCTCGAACTCGGCGCGCTTGCGCTCGGAGAGCGCGGCGAAGCGCTCCTGCCATGCCTTGTGGGCGGTGCCGCCTGCGGTGCCGAAGCCGCGCCAGGCCTTGAGCACGTCGGCTGCGACCTCGAAGGGGCCGCCGGTGATGCCGAGCGCCTTCTTGGCGGCGGCAAGCTCTTCGGCGCCGAGCGGTTCGCCATGCGCCTTGGAGGTGCCGGCCTTCTTGGGTGCGCCGAAGCCGATCACGGTCTTGCAGGCGATCATGGTCGGCTTGTTCGACTTCTGGGCGCGGCGGATCGCGGCCTCGATCGCCTCGGGGTCGTGTCCATCGACGCGCTCGGAGCGCCAGCCGCAGGCCTTGAAGCGCGCGACCTGGTCGACCGAGTCGGAGATCGTCAGCGGGCCGTCGATCGAGATGCCGTTATCGTCCCACATCACGATCAGCTTGTTCAGCTTGTGATGGCCGGCGAGCGCGATGGCCTCGTGGCTGATGCCTTCCATCAGGTCGCCGTCGGAGGCGAGCACATAGGTGTGGTGGTCGACGACCTTCTTGCCGAATTCGGCGGCGAGCATGCGCTCGGCCATGGCCATGCCGACGGCGGTGGCGAGACCCTGGCCGAGCGGGCCGGTGGTGGTCTCGACGCCGAGCGTCATGAAGTTCTCGGGGTGGCCCGGGGTCTTGGAGTCGAGCTGGCGGAACTTCTTGAGATCGTCGAGTTCCATGCCCGGTACGCCGGTGAGATAGAGCAGGGCGTAGAGCAGCATCGAGCCATGGCCGGCCGAGAGCACGAAGCGGTCGCGGTCGGGCCAGTGCGGATCGGCGGCGTCATAATTCATGACGCGGGTGAACAAGACGGTCGCGACATCGGCGGCGCCCATCGGCAGGCCGGGGTGGCCCGATTTCGCCTGCTCGACGCCATCCATGGCGAGGGAGCGAATGGCGTTGGCGAGCTTGTCGTGCTGGCTCCGGTCGATCGATGTCATGGTATTTCAGGCTCCCGCCGGCGGATGGGGCAAGGCCGCGGCCAGCTCCCGTTCCAGAGACGGGGCGACGGCGGTCGCGATGTATGATCTCGGCCGATTGCCGACCGGGCTCGATTAGGCTGCCGGATCGACCTGAGTCAATTCGCTCCTCAGGCGTTTCGGCCATGCGACGGGCAAGGCCGGGCCCGAGACGGCGGCTGAGCAACTGCGCGCAAGCCCTTGGGATCGGGCCGCTCCTGACTGGGCTAGCGATTCACGTTTCGCCCGCAGATGCGCTAGTGTCGCGAATCGAGTGAGCCGGCTTCGTTCTGGAGGAGGAAAGACGGTGGCGAGCCTGATGCTGGAGAATGCGCTCGCGCGCCTCGACGGCGCGTTGGGACTGCTTGAAGCCGCCGCCCGCCGCCGTATCGAGGCGGAACGCGGGCGCGCCAATCTCGAGACGGAACTGACCCTGATGCAGGACGACCGCGCCCGGCTCGCCGCCGAGCTCGACGGCGCCGTCTCGCGGCTCGGCGAGGTCGAGAGCGCTGCCACCGATGTCGATCAGCGGCTGGAGCGGGCGATGAACGTCATCGGCGCGGTGATCACGCGTGCGCAGGCCGAGATGCCTCATCTGGATCATTGAGCGGGGGCGACCATGCCGCAAGTCAACGTCACCATCGCCGGCAAGGCCTATCGCATGGCCTGCGGGGAGGGCGAGGAGCCGCATCTGGAGGGGCTGGCCCGGCTCTATGACGGCAAGATCGACGAGATGCGCCAGGCCTTCGGCGAGATAGGCGACATGCGCCTGCATGTGATGGCAGCGCTGATGGTTGCCGACGAGGTCTCCGAATTGAGGCAGAAGGTTGCCGCGATGGAGATGCAGCTGGCCGCCGTGCAGGGCGATGCCGGCGCCGCCGATCACCGCCTGAACGAGGTCGAGGACCGCGCGGCCGAGGCGCTGATGGCGGCGGCGGAGCGCATCGAGGGCGTGGCGCGCAGCCTGGTCCCGGCGCCTGTCGGCTGATCCCGGCCCTGCATTGCGAATATTCCGATCCAGGGGCATCTGGCTGGCCTTGATTCGGAAATGATCGTTTCCTATAAATGGGGCATGGCCAATGTCGCCCCGTCACCCGCATCGATCTCCGTTTCGCGCAGCCGTGGCCGGCCGCGAGAATTCGATATGAATGACGCGCTCGACAAGGCCGTGCGGGTCTTCTGCGCACGCGGCTATCACGCCACCTCGATCGGCGACCTGACCGAGGCGATGCAACTGGCCCAGGGCAGCGTCTACAAGGCTTTCAAGGATAAGCGGGCGGTGTTTCTGGCGGCTTTCGACCGCAACAAGGCCGTGCGCGCAGAAAAGCTGCAGGACGCCATCGGCGCTGGCGGGACGGGGCGCGAGCGTCTTCGCAAGGTCCTGGCCTTCTATGCGGAGGCCTCGCATGGCGCCGAAGGTCGGCAGGGCTGCCTGGTCGTCGGCAGCGCGGCGGAGCTTGCCATCTTCGATGACGAGGTGGCGCAGCGTGTCGCGGCGAGCCTCGACAGGAACGAGGCGCTGCTGAGCGGCCTGATCCAGCAAGGCCAGGCGGATGGTTCGATCCCTGCCGATCTCGACAGTGCGGCGACCGCCCGGCTAATGCTCTGCCTTCTCCAGGGCATGCGCGTGGTCGGCAAGACCGGCCGCAGCCGTGACGAGATGGCGGCCGTGGTGGAGGTCGCGATGAAGGCGCTGGCCTGATTTTTTCGATGATTTAGGAAACGATTGTTCTCTATTCTGGAGCTGCCCATGGCTATCGCCGCGACCGCCGACAACCCGCCTGACGAAGGTGCGGTTTCCCCCTGGATCACCTTCGTCCTGGCGATGGCCTGCGGGTTGATCGCCGCCAACATCTATTATGCCCAGCCCCTGGCCGGGCCGATCAGCGCTGCGCTGGGCCTGTCCGCGCAAGCGACGGGGCTGATCGTCACCCTGACCCAGATCGGCTATGGGCTGGGCCTGCTGCTGATCGTGCCGCTGGGCGATCTGATCGAAAACCGCCGCCTTGCGCTCACCATGATCGGCGTCGCCACGCTCGGCCTGCTCGGTGCGGCCCTGTCGACCGAGGCCCTGCCCTTCTTCGCCGCAGCGCTTTTCATCGGCCTCGGCTCGGTCGCGGTGCAGGTGCTCGTGCCTTATGCCGCGCATATGGCGCCCGAGGCCGTGCGCGGCAGGGTCGTCGGCAACGTCATGAGCGGGCTGATGCTCGGGATCATGCTGGCGCGCCCGGTCTCGAGCTTCATCGCCGGATTGTCCTCATGGCATATGGTGTTCTTCCTCTCAGCCGGGGCGATGGTCGCGCTCGCCCTGCTTCTCTGGCGGACCTTGCCGCGGCGCGTGCCGGTGGCGAAGCTGCGCTATGGCGGGCTGCTGGCCTCCATGGGCCATCTGGCGGCGACGACGCCGATCCTGCAACGGCGCGCGCTGTATCAGGCCTGCCTGTTCGCCGCCTTCAGCCTGTTCTGGACCACGACGCCGCTGCTGCTGGCGGGGCCGCTGTTCCAGCTCTCGCAAACCGGCATCGCCTTGTTCGCGCTGGCAGGCGTGGCGGGCGCCGTCGCCTCGCCGATTGCCGGGCGGCTCGCCGACCGCGGCTGGACGAAGCCGGCCAGCATCTTCGCCATGCTGTCCGTCGCGGTCGCTTTCGCGATGACCCATCTCGGCGAGGCTGGTTCGAGCTGGGCGCTCGGTTTGCTGGTGGCGGCGGCGATCCTGCTCGATTTCGGCGTCTCGACCAATCTGGTGCTGGGGCAGCGCGCGATCTTCGCGCTCGGCGCGGAGCATCGCAGCCGCCTCAACGGGCTTTATATGGCGACCTTCTTCGCCGGCGGCGCGATCGGCTCGGCGCTTGGCGGCTGGGCCTTCGCGCAGGGCGGCTGGCCGCTCGCGTCCTGGATCGGCTTCGCGCTCCCGGTCGCGGCGCTGGTCTATTTCGCGACGGAGTAGAGCTTGCGGAGCGCTACCCTCAGTGGCGCTTCTCCCGACTGTGGACATCCGAACTGAAACGCGCTCCGGCCGAGATGCCCACTGGCGCTTTGCCGGCGCGCATCTTACATTGTGGATGCGGGGCTGCCTGGTGCGTGCGAGAACTGTATTCCCGGGCCCATACGACTCCCTAGGGAGCTGTCCCTGACCGGGTCCCTGGACCCGGACACACGGCGCCCACCTACTTTAGTAGGTGTCCCGGGATCGAAATCTCCACGGCCAAGGTGGCTCCGTACTTCCCATCATGACGAACCTACTCTCCGACAGCGCCGCCCACAGGAAAGCCGCCCTGCGCGAGGCCGCCCTGGCGCGTCGCGACGCGCTGGAGATCGACGACCGGCTGGAATGGGATCCGGTGATTGCCGAGCGGGCGCTGGCGCTGTCGGCCCTGTCGGGAGATGGCCCGGTCTCGGCCTATTGGCCGATGCGCTCGGAAGCAGATCCGCGCCCGATCCTGGAGGCGCTGCACGCGCAGGGTATGCCGCTTTGCCTTCCCGCCATCGTCTCGGGCGCGATGCTGTTCCGGCGCTGGGCGCCGTGGGAGCCGATCGTGCCGGGCGGATTCGGGACGCTCGTTCCTGAACCGGGCCAGGCCGAGGTCAAGCCAAGGATCCTGCTGGTTCCGCTCGCCGCCTTCGATCGACGCGGCTTCCGCATCGGCTATGGCAAGGGTTACTACGACAGGGCGCTGACCGAACTCGGTCCGGTCACGAGCATCGGCGTCGCCTATGCCGTGCAGGAGATCGAGGCGGTGCCGGACGAGCCGCATGATCGCAGGCTCGACTGGGTGGTGACCGAACGGGAAGCGATACGCTGCGGTTGATTCTGCCGCGCATTCGCGCGACGGAGGACGCCTCACAGCCATCCGAGTTCTCATCCCATGCGTTTTCTCTTCCTCGGCGATATCGTCGGCCGCCCCGGGCGAGTCGCGGTGCAGGAGCGTTTGCCGGCCCTGCGCCAGCGCTGGAGCCTCGACTGCGTGGTGATCAACGGCGAAAACGCGGCTGGCGGCTTCGGCATCACCGAGGCGATCTGCGACGAACTGCTCGCGGCGGGAGCGGACGCGGTCACGCTCGGCAATCATTCCTGGGATCAGCGCGAGGCGCTCGTCTTCATCGAGCGCCAGGACCGGCTGGTGCGGCCCGCGAACTACCCGACGGGTACGCCGGGGCGCGGCGCGACCGTGATCGAAGCGGCCAATGGCGCGCGGGTGCTCGTCGTCAATGCGATGGGGCGCATCTTCATGGATGCTCTGGACGATCCCTTCGCCGCTGTGGCGCGGGAGATTTCGGCCTGCCCGCTGGGCGAGGTCGCTGATGCGGTGATCGTCGACTTCCATGCGGAGGCGACGAGCGAGAAGCAGGCGATGGGCTATTTCCTCGATGGCCGTGCGAGCCTCGTCGTCGGCACCCACACCCATGCACCGACCGCCGATACGCGTGTGCTGCCTGGCGGCACCGCCTTCCAGTCCGATGCCGGCATGTGCGGCGACTATGATTCGGTGCTCGGCATGCAGAAGGACGAGCCGATCCGGCGTTTCCTGCAGAAGACGCCGGGCGCGCGGCTCGAACCCGCCACCGGCGAGGGCACGCTGTCTGGCGTCGCCGTCGAGATCGACGATGCGACGGGGCTGGCGAAGGCGGTCTGGCCGGTCCGGCTGGGCCCGCATCTGAGCGAAGCGGTGCCCGTCGGCTGGGAGCGCGCCTGACCGGCTCTCGTCAAGGAGTTAGAGCAGGATCAAAGTTCTACGGCCTCAGACCAAAGACGATATTCGGTCTGATGCCGCAAGCGGTCTCAGGCGGCGCGGTTGCGCTGCATCAGGTGGTCGAAGGCATCGGCGAGCGAGGCGGCCTTGGCGGCCAATGTGCCGGCGAGGTTGAGCACGTCGCCGACGCTGCTGCCGGCCTGCTGCGCCATCAGGCTGACGCCGCTGACGCTTTGCGCCACCTCTTCGGTGCTCTGGGCGGCGAGATTGACGCTGCGGGCGATCTCCTGCGTCGCGGCGCGCTGCTCCTCGATGCCGCTGGCGACGGTGGCCGTGGTCTGGTCCATCTGCCGGACGAAGGAGACGATGCGCTCGATCGCGGCGACGGCTTCATGGGTCGCCATCTGCATCGAGGGCACCTGGGCTGCGATCTCGTCGGTCGCCTGCGCGGTGCGGGCGGAGAGCTGCTTCACCTCGGTTGCGACGACCGCGAAGCCGCGCCCGGCCTCGCCGGCGCGGGCGGCTTCGATCGTGGCGTTCAGCGCCAGCATGTTGGTCTGGGCGGCGATGGTGCGGATCATCTCGACGATGGAGCCGATGGTCTGCGCCGAATGCGCCAGGCTCTTGACGATGATGTCGGTCTCGAGCGCGGCGGCGTTGGCGTCGTGGGCCATGGTGGCGGCGCGCGACACCTCGATCGCGACCTGATCGAGCGAAATCGACAACTCCTCGGCCGCGCCCGCGACGCTGTGGACATTGGTCGAGGCGGCGTCGGAGGCCTGCGAGGCGACGATCGCCTGGGTGCCGGTGTCCTGGACCACGCCGTTCATGGTCTTGGCCATGGCCTCGACGGTGCCGGCGCCGGAATTCACCGCGCCGACGACCTCGCGCACGGTCACCCCGAAGGCGGCGAATTCCGCACTGGCGCGCTCGCTGCTCTGGCGCTGCACCTCGGCATAGGTTTCCAGCAGAAGCTCGAGGTCGAACTGGGCGGCCTTGTTGAGCGCGGCGCGCAGCGCGATGCGGCGGCGGAATTCCTTGCGGCGCCAGAAGCCGTTCATCGCCCGCAGCGCGTCGCGGTCGAGGCCCAGTTCGGCTCCGATCCGGTTTGAGACGATGGCGTGGCAGATGACGACCGCATAGGCGGGGACGCCGTGATCGTGGAAGGCGGCCGCGAGACGATGCGCCGATTCCATGAACCCATCGTCGAGGTCGCCCGAGGTCAGCTTGATCCAGTGGCCGAGGCGCAGGGCATGCACCTCGGGCAGGCGCAGCGCTCGCGCGGTTTCGGGCCAGGGCTCGAACCGGGGATGCAGCTCCTCCAGCAGCGTGGGCAGCCGCGTCTTTGCGAACTGCGCTTGCTGGCGCAAGAGCTCGAGGTCGAACGGTTCGATCTGGAAGGCGCGGAAGCGCGTCTCCTGTTCGGCGATCGGGTTGCTGGAAAACGTCGTCATGAAGTCCGGATTCTGCGCGGGCCGCTCGTCGGCACGCGGACGACTCTGGGAGCTCATGGCAAATATTGACTTAACAGAACCGCTTGGGCGGGATGATCATGCGCGATTGCGGTTCGCTGGGGCCGCTGCGGCAGCTCTTGCCCCGGTGGCTTGCCTGTCGCCGAAGGCGGCGCTTATAAGGCCGGTCTCCCGCCATGGCCGCCGAAAGACGGGCCGGGCGATGTGCGCAGACGTGACAGCAGAGGCTGAATTGCCATGGCCGGCCATTCCCAGTTCAAGAACATCATGCACCGCAAGGGCAAGCAGGACGCCGTGCGCGCCAAGCTGTTCTCGAAACTGGGCCGCGAAATCACAGTCGCCGCCAAGATGGGCATGCCCGATCCGAACATGAACCCGCGCCTGCGCATGGCCGTGCTGGCTGCGCGCGCCGAGAACATGCCCAAGGACAATATCCAGCGCGCCATCAACAAGGCGGCCGGCGGCGAGGGCGACAACTATGACGAGGTCCGCTACGAGGGCTACGGGCCGGGCGGCGCTGCCGTCATCGTCGAGGCGCTGACCGACAACCGCAACCGCACCGCATCCGCCGTTCGCTCCTATTTCACCAAGTCGGGGGGAGCGATGGGCGAGAGCAACTCCGTCTCGTTCATGTTCAACCGCGTCGGCGAGATCAGCTATCCGCTCGAAGCGGGCGATGCCGACAAGCTCATGGAAGCGGCGATCGAGGCCGGGGCCGATGATGTCATCAGCGACGAGAGCGGCCACACCATCCTGTGCGCTTTCGACTCGCTGAACGAGGTCTCGAAGGCGCTGGAAGCGGCACTCGGCGCGCCGGCCTCGGCCAAGCCGGTCTGGCGGCCGACGACGACGACTCCGCTCGACGAGGAAAAGGCCGCCTCGATGATGCGTTTGATGGAAGCGCTCGACAATGACGACGACGTCCAGAACGTCTTCGCCAATTTCGAGATCGCCGACGAGGTGATGGCCAAGCTCGGCGCAGCCTGAGCCGTCATTCTCGGGCTTGACCCGAGAATTTCAGGCTGAAGGAGGCTCATCCAGCAGAAGATGCTCGGGTGCTCGAGCATGACGGGCCTGGCTCAGCGCCCGGTCAGCCCGTCCCATACCGGCAGGCTGACCAGCGCGCTCAGGAAAATGACGAGATAGGCGATGCGGCGGAAGGCAGCGTCCGACGCCAGCCTGAAGCCATGCGTGCCGGCCCAGAGACCCACGCCATAGACGGCGCAGAGCGGCAGCGCCATCAGCGCCGCCCCGCTCGTCAGGATGCCGTTCAGCCACAGGATCGTGCCGCTGATCAGTGTCGATATGCCGAAGAAGGTTTGCAGATTGGCGCGTGTCTTGTGCTTGTCATTGCGCTGCGCGCCCAGCCAGAACACCGCGAGCGGCATGCCGCCGATGCTCGCCATGCCGTTGAACAACCCCGACAGCACACCGACGCCGAGCGAAAGCGGGATGCCAGGCCGGCCGTGATAGCGCCAGCCCGAAGCCATCAGCGCGACGGCAGTGAGCACGAGCCCGGCCAGGATCCAGCGCATGGTCTCGCGATCGAGCCAGATCAGGAGCCAGATGCCGGCCGGCAGCGCCAGCGTCGCGGCGGCAAGCAGCGGCAACACCTCGCGCCATTCGGCGTTCTTGGCGCTGCGCGCCGCCAGCGGCAGCGCATAGGGCAGGTCGATGAACCAGATCAGCCCCAACGCCGCGACCGGCCCGAGCACGATGCTGGCCAGCGGCATGAAGACCATGGCGAAGCCGAAGCCGGTGAAGCCGCGCACGATTCCGCCGAGTGCGCTCGCGGCCAGCAGGATCGTCAGTCCGGAAGCCGAAATTCCGGGAAGGAGCGCGTTCAGGAGATCGTTCATCTGCGGAGGGCGAGAGGAGAAGGACGTTCTCTTCGCACCAACATGGATCTCCGGCTGCGGGCAACTCTTTCCTTGTGATGCGATCGATGCGCGCCGGTCATCGATCGTTAGGACGGAGATGGAACAAAGGGTGTCCACGGTTTAGGCTCATCTTCACATGGCACCTCCGATTCGCATTCTTGGTCTCGACCCCGGTCTCCGGAAGACCGGCTGGGGCGTCGTCGTCTCGGAAGGCAGCAAGCTCAGCTTCGTCGCCTGCGGCTGCGTCGAGAGCGACGGCACGCTTTCGCTGGGCGAGAGGCTGCGGCAATTGCATGAGGGCATCAGCCGCGTGATCGCGACCTGGACGCCCGACGAAGTCGCGGTCGAGGAGACCTTCGTCAACCGCGACCCGCAATCGGCGCTGAAGCTCGGCCAGGCACGCGGCATCGCCGTGGTCGTGCCGGCGCTGGCGGGGTTGGACGTTGCGGAATATGCGGCCAACCTCGTCAAGAAAACGGTGGTCGGCGTCGGCCATGCCGACAAGAAGCAGGTCCAGATGATGATCCGCGTGTTGCTGCCCAAGGCGGAGACGAAGTCCGCGGATGCGGCCGATGCGCTGGCGGTCGCGATTTGTCATGCCCAGCATCGCGGCATGCGGACCCTGGTCGCGCAGATGCGGGTTTCCGCGTGAGGCGCTACAGCTTGTATCCTGCTCCAAGCGGCGAGGCCTTCGATGATCGGTAAGCTCAAGGGCCTGATCGATTCCTATGGTGAGGATTTCGTCATCATCGACGTGCAGGGCGTCGGCTATGTCGTGCAATGCTCGTCGCGAACCCTGCAGCGCCTGCCCAAGCCCGGCGTGGCGGCGGCGCTCTCGATCGAGACGCATGTGCGCGAAGATGCGATCCGGCTCTACGGCTTCCTCTCCGACAATGAGCGCGACTGGTTCCGGTTGATGCAGATGGTCCAGGGCGTCGGGGCCAAAGTCGCGCTCGCGATCCTCTCCATCCTGGAGCCTGGCGCGCTGGCGACTGCGATCGCCACCAACGACAAGGCGGCCGTGGCGCGCGCCTCCGGCGTCGGGCCCAAGCTCGCGCAGCGTATCTGCGCCGAGCTCAAGGACAAGGCACCGGCCTTCGGCCATATCGATCCCGGTGTCGCGCAGCTCGCTGGCGCGCTGGAGGACAGGAAACTGCCGCAGCCGGTGGCCGATGCCGTCTCGGCGCTGTCGAATCTCGGCTACCCACAGGCACAGGCCGTCGCTGCCGTGGCGGCGGCGTCGCGGGCGGCGGGCGAGGGGGCCGGCACGGCGCAGCTCATCAAGCTTGGGCTGAAGGAATTGGCGAAGTGAGTGCGCCCAGCGCCGGCATCATCCGCGACGTCGAGGACAAGAGCGCGTTCCTGGCGCTGATGATGGCGAGCTGGGGCTCGCACAGCATGATGATCGGCCTGCATGTCTATGACTGCGCCGAGCTCGATCTGCTCGGCGTCTTCGCGCCGGATGGCAAGGCGATGGCCTATGCGAGCTGGACCATGCGCGGCGATGTCGCGCTGCTCTGTGCGCTGCATTCCGTGGCTCAGGGGCAAGGTGCGGCGATTCAGATTCTCGATGCGGTCAAGACTGCGGCCAAGGCCAAGGGCGCGGTCAAGCTGCGGGCGATGCTGACCAATGACAACATGCCCGGCCTCGCCTTCTACCAGAAATGCGGCTTTCGCTTCTCGGGGCTTTATGTCGAGGCGATCGACGCCTATCGCTCGGTGATCCCGACGATCATCAAGACGGGTTATCAGGACCTGCCCGTGCGTGATGCGCTCGAATTGGAGATCGAATTGTGAGCGATGCGCCGCGCCGCCCCGGCCTGATGACCGCCGACCGTCGCGACGACGATAGCGAGAGCTCGCTGCGGCCGCTCTCGCTTGCCGATTTCACCGGCCAGGCGGCGGCGCGGGCCAATCTCCAGGTCTTCATCAACGCCGCCAAGTCGCGCGGCGATGCGCTCGACCACGTCCTCTTCGTCGGTCCGCCGGGGCTCGGGAAGACGACGCTGGCGCAGATCGTGGCGCGCGAGCTCGGCGTCAATTTCCGCTCGACCTCGGGGCCCGTCATCGCCAAGGCCGGCGATCTCGCGGCGCAGCTCACCAATCTCGAGGAGCGCGACGTGCTCTTCATCGACGAGATCCACCGGCTCAGCCCGGCGGTCGAGGAAATCCTCTACCCGGCGATGGAGGATTATCAGCTCGATCTGATCATCGGCGAGGGGCCGGCCGCGCGCTCGGTCAAGATCGACCTGCCCAAATTCACGCTGGTCGGCGCCACCACCCGGGCCGGCCTGTTGACGACGCCGCTGCGCGACCGCTTCGGCATCCCGATCCGGCTCCAGTTCTACACGGTCGAGGAATTGCAGGGCATCGTCGCGCGGGGCGCTCGCGTGCTCGGCGTGCCGATGTCCGATGACGGCGCCAACGAGATCGCCAAGCGCTCGCGCGGAACGCCGCGCATCGCCGGACGCCTGCTCAGGCGCGTGCGCGATTTCGCCATTGTCGACGGGGACGCCATCGTCACGCGCTCGGTCGCCGACAAGGCGCTGCACCTGCTCGATGTCGATGCGATCGGCCTAGACCAGATGGACCGGCGCTACCTCACCATGGTCGCGATCAATTTCGGCGGCGGCCCGGTCGGGATCGAGACGATCGCCGCCTCGCTTTCGGAGCCGCGCGATGCGATCGAGGAGATCATCGAGCCCTTTCTGCTGCAGCAGGGCTTCATCCAGCGCACTCCGCGCGGCCGGCTTCTGACGCCGCACGCATTCCGCCATCTCGGCATGCCGGAGCCGGTGCGCGAGACGGCGCAGTTCGGGCTGTTCGGCGATGGCGAGGAGGAGTGATGCTGGCGACGATCAGGTTTGCTCTGCCGGCGATGGCGTTGACGCTGCTGCCGGCTGTTGGGGCAGGGGCGGCCTATGCGGCCGAAACCTCGCCTGAAGCCACGGTCCGCGAGGCCTATGCGATCACGATCCGCGAGCTTGCCGGCATCGAGGCCGGCAAGGCCGCCCAGCCGCCCTTCCGGCCGCCGCACCGGCAGCGGTTGATGACCAAGGAGCTCTCGGCGTTGTTCGCGCGTGACGAGCAATTCATGAAAGAGAGCGGCGATCAGGGCAATATCGGCTCTGATCCCTTCATCAGCGGGCAGGATGGGGAGGTCAAGCAACTGCGCGTCACGGTCGCCGAGCGCTCGGTCGCGAGCGCCACGGTCTTCGCCGACTTCATCAGCTTCGGCCCGGTGCGCGTCACCTTCCGGATGAAGCTGGAAGATGGCCGCTGGCGCATCGACGACATCGTCAACCGGATGGACGGCAAGGACTACACGGTTCGCAGCCAGCTTTCGCAGCCCTATGACTGCGGCTCCTTCATGAAAAAGCCCTGCAAGCGTTAGAGCATTTTCGAGCGAAGCGGACAGCGGTTCGCGCGAAGACAATGCGATAGAACAATAGGGCAGAGCATTTCCGCGATTTGGAGAAACGCGAAAATGCTCTGGCGCCCAGACCGACTCGTCGATCGCAGGCTCCGGGCAGATATATAGCCATATGCCTGCTGTCTTGGCATTGGGGGCGTCGGTGGGTTCGCCTCCTCATCTGAGATTGCGCCATCGCTCCCAGGACGTCCGCTGTCGCGGCGGCCATGCGAGCGCAAAATCCTCAGCGGCATTGTCGAAATTGGGGCTGTAGAACGGATCGTTCAGCAATTCGCCGCGCCAGGACGCCTGCATGAAGCGGCATTCGCGGTGGAAGCGGTCTCGCGTGTCCGGCCTGTCGTCGGAGGGACGCGAAGCCGATTCAAGATGGTAGAGCACGGCGTTGGGCGTCCAGACGACGCGCAGGCCGTGCTGGCGGACCTTCATGCACAGGTCGACGTCGTTGAAGGCGACCTTGAGCCGGGTGTCGTCCAGGCCCCCGACAGCCTCGTAGACCTCGCGGCGGATCGCCAGGCAGGCTCCGGTGACGGCACCGACATCCCGGGTCAGGCCGAGATGGCCGAAATAGCCTGGGTCCGTGGCGCTGCGGAACAGGCCGATATGGCCGGCGATGCCCGGGCCGTTCTCGAAGGAGCCGGCACCGAGCCTGACCCCGGCATGCTGGATCTTTCCGCTGCCATAGAGGAGTTTCGCGCCGACAGCGCCGATATCGGGTCGAACTGCGAGGCTGACGAGTTCGTTGAGCCAGTCGTCGGCAATGACCTCGATGTCGTTGTTGAGCAGGAGCAGGATATCGCCCCGCGCCTGGCGGGCGGCGAGATTGTTCAGGGCGGAGTAATTGAACTCTCCATCGACGCGCAGGATGCGCACGCGGTCGTCCTGCTCGAGGGTATCCAGGAGAGCCAGCGCATCGTCCTCGACGCTGCCATTGTCGACGACGATGATCTCGAGCGCGGGATAGGCCGTCTTTCGCAGCAGCCCGTCCATGCAGCTGCGCAGGAGTGCGGCGCGATCGCGCGTCGGCACGATGACCGTGACGAGGGGCGCCGGATCAGGAACCGGCCATTCGACACGGTTCCATATCCTGGCGAGCGGCGCTTCCGAAACCTTGGCGGCACTGTGCCCCATGCGGTCGAGATGCCGTCTTACGGCCATGCGGGCATTGCGCAGGCAGGCTTCCAGGCGCCGCTGCGAGAAGGAGCCGCCACCGGATTCCTGCCGCCAGTGATACAGAACGAACGGAATATGCCGGATGCGGCTCGGATCGATCGCTTCGATCGCGCGCAAGGCGAGATCGTAATCCTGGCTGCCGTCCAGCGATGGATCGAGGCCGCCGACCCGCTCGAGCAAGGCCCTGCGATAGACCGCGAGATGGTTGATCAGGTTCTGGCCCAGCAACAGATCGTAACTGTATTCCGGCTTGAAATAAGGCTCGCTGCGCCGGCCCCGCTCATCGACCTTGTCCTCGTCGGAAAACAGCAGATCGGTCGCGGGATGGCGCTCCAGCTCGGCGGCGATTTCATAGAGCGCCCGCTCGGCCAGCAGGTCGTCATGGTCGAGCAGGGCGACGAATTCGCCTGTTGCGAGCGCGAGCGCGCTATTGGTCGCCTCCGCGATGCCGCCGTTTGTCTCGCGGCGGATCCAGCGAATGCGCGAGTCCAGCGCGGCCTGCTCGCGCAGGATGTCGGTGACGTGGCTCGAGGGTGATGCGTCGTCGACGATGCAAAGCTCCCAATGCGGATAGACCTGGCCGCGCACCGACTCGATCGTTTCGCGCAGGATGCGCGCGGGCGTCTGATAGGCCGGAACCACCACTGAGATCTGCGGACGGCGTGGCATGGCCGCGATATGGCGGCGGATCGCGGACCGGTCGGCGCCGCTCAACGTGTCGTAGGACGAAATCCATTTGCCGTAGGAAAATCCGGCCCGGGGCCGCATGGCCGGAGGCGCGAAGGGGGCTGCGAGCAGGTCTCCGACGGCTGGCCAGCCGCCGCTCGAGTAGCGCTGCCTGGCCAGTTCCAGACGTCGGGACATCCGCTGGGGGGTCGCCAGCCAATAGCACAACCGTGTCGCGGCGCGCGCATAGGAGCCCTTTCGCTGCCACCATGTGCTGTCGGCTATCTTGTAGACTGTCTGATGCAGAGCCATCCGCGCCTCGTGCTGCGTCCGGACGGAACTGCCCGGCAACCGTTGTCGCTGCGGATGCCGCTGCCGCGGCGTGGCGCTTCTTGGGCAGTTGATCGACGGAAATGTCGCCTGGCGTTGCCGGATTGTTTCAGGCTCACGGCTGCGCCGGATCATGTGAGGGCAGGGTGCGAGGAAGTGGGCGCCGGTTTTCGCCTTGATCCTGCTCTCACGCCTGGATGCGAGACGGATTCAGATGTCAGATGGGATCACTTTGTGATTCCATCTGACATCATCCGGCTCTAGAGGGCCGGTGGACCCATTGCCGAGGCGCTGCATCCCCGCACGCGGCGCCTTCGCTCAGCAGAGTATTCGATCGTGACCGTCCACCGGCTTTCCGTCCGCGTCTATTACGAGGACACCGATTTTTCCGGCGTCGTCTACCACGCCTCCTATCTGCGCTTCATGGAGCGCGGGCGCACCGAATTGATCCGGTCGCTGGGCATCGCGCAGCGCGAATTGTTCGATGGCGGCACCGCGCTCGGCTTCGCCGTGCGCAAGATGGCGATCGAGTTCATCAGGCCGGCGGTGATGGACGATCTTTTGACGGTGGAGACACGCTCGGTCGCGGCGCGCGGGGCGACGATGGATGTCGAGCAGCGGGTGCTGCGCGGCGAGGAGGTCCTGGTCACGGCCCAGGTCCTGGTCGCCTGCGTCGGCGGCGGGCGGGCGCGGCGGATTCCGGACGGACTCAGGCGCAGGCTCGAGGACGGGACGGACGACGCATAATGTCTGGTCGACGCTGGCCTGGCGCCATGTTAGCGCTCGATACATGAGCTGGAAGCGCAATACCCCCGATCCGCCACGCGGCTATCATCACGGCAATCTCAAGGAAGAGCTCGTGCGCGCCGCGCTCGGGCTGATCGGGGAGAAGGGCCCCAATGGCTTCACCTTCGCCGAAGCCGCGCGGCTTGCCGGCGTCAGCCCGGCGGCGCCCTATCGGCACTACCGCGACAAGGACGCGCTGCTGGCCGATGTCGCGGCGCGCGGCTTCCTGGTGTTCGAGGCGGCGCTGTCGCGCGCCTGGGACCAGGGCAGGCCGGATCCGGAGACGGCGTTCCACCGGCTCGGACGTGCCTATCTGGCCTTCGCCCATGACGAGCCGGCCTATTACTCGGCGATGTTCGAGGCCGGGGTGCCGCTCGATGCGAGCCCCGAACTGCGCAGTGCGGCGGATCGCGCGTTCCAGGGCCTGCGCGCAGCTTCGGAGGCGCTGATCGCCTTGCTGCCGGCGACAAAGCGCCCGCCGGCGCTGATGATGGCGCTGCATGTCTGGGCGATGTCGCACGGCGTCGCCGCCTTGTTCGGCCGCGCCGATGGCGGCCGGCGGCCCTTGCCGATGTCGGCCGCGGAGCTGCTCGAAGCCGGCATGCTGATCTATCTGCAAGGGCTGGGGCTGGGCTCGGATACGCGCGGCTAGCGCGCGCCGATCAGGTGGCGATGCATCCTGATCAGAAAATACCCTCGCTTTCCGGTCTGGCGCGATTTCTTCACGCGAATCGGTGTCCGCTCTCTTTGGAAGGGCTTCTGCCGGAAGCGCTTCTGCAGGCCCATCTTGACAAAAGGCCCGGTTGCATCCATTTATGTAAATGTGATTTACATTCACGCCTTTCCACGGTGAGGAAACAATGCCGATCGTCGCGAAGCTGGACGAGTTTGGGAGAGGGGCCTGGATCGCCTTCACGGTCCTGGGCTTCATGGTTTGGTGGCCTCTGGGTCTGGCGACCCTGGCCTTCACGATAGGGAGTGGTCGCATGGGATGCGGATATGCCGGGGCCGGCCGTCAGGAATACCGGATGAGCCGTCTCCAGGAGAAGATGGACCGTCTGCGTAGCCGCATGGGCGGCGAGGGTGGCGGTTTTGGCGGCGGCTGGCATCGCGGCCCCTCGAGCGGCAACCGCGCCTTCGACGAATATCGCCAGGAGACGCTGCGCCGCCTCGAGGACGAGCAGCGCGAATTCCACGACTTTCTGGGGCGGCTGCGCATGGCCCGGGACAAGGCCGAGTTCGACCAGTTCATGGCCGACCGGCGTGGCGGAGAGGCCACTCCCCCCACCGCCGGCTGACGCTCAAGACGCATAACGACCTGTCGCTAGCCTCGCCCGCCCCGGACAACCGGGGCGGGCGTTTTCGTTTGCGGCGCCTGGCTAGAGCTGTTGAACGACCCAATTGGATCGTTCAACCGCTCTAGCTCTTTGTTTTGACGCGTTTTCTTCACGCGAACCGGTATCCACTTCGCTCGAAAACGCTCTAGGTGGCGTGGACTCTTGGGATTCCCAAGAGTGATTTGGCGTGATTCAAGGCTGTCTTTTGGAGGCAGCCATGGGCGTTCTGGACCGCTTGATTCTTAGAGACGATCAGTGGGAGCGGATGTCGCTCCATATCATCGGCGATGAGCGCACGCGCGGTTCGTCTGGGCGCGACAACCGCATGTTCGTGGAAGCGGTGTTGTGGATCGTGCGGACCGGCTCGCCC
>NZ_PQFZ01000009.1 GCF_002917105.1 Allobosea psychrotolerans | reverse complement strand
GCGGCCTGCCTGGAGGCCTGGGCCGAGGCCTTCACCGAGGCGGCGAGCTCCTCGGTCGTGGCCGCGGTCTCCTCCAGCGACGAGGCCTGCTCCTCCGTGCGCTTCGACAGGTCGTCGGCGCCCATGGTGATCTCGCGCGCGGCCAGGCCGACATCCGCCGAGGTCGTCTGGATCGTGCGCACCGTCGAGGACAGCCGGTCGACCGTCTCGTTGATCGCGCCCTTGAGCTCGGCGAACTTGCCGCGATAGGCGGTCTCGATCCGGGCGGTCAGGTCGCCGCCCGCCACCGCCTGCAGGGCGGCGGCGAATTCGGATGTGGCGCTGTCGACCACGGCGTTGATCTCGTTGATGCCGGCGACGAGCTTCTGCATCTGCTCGTCGGCATGCTCGATCTCGAGCCGCGCCGAGAAATCGCCCGACGCCGCAGCTGCGACGACCTCGCCGACATCGGAGACCACGGCCTCCATCGACTGCGCCCGCGCCAGGCGAGCGGCCGAGGCCGTGCGCTCCGATTGCTCGAGCTCGCGCATCTTGACCAGATTGTCCTGGAAGACCGACAAGGCGCTCGCCATCGCTCCGATCTCGTCCTGATGCCTGATCCGCGGCAGCGCTGCATCGAGATCGCCCTGAGCCAGCTGCGTCATCGCCGTTGTCATCTGGGCGAGCGGGGTGGTGACGCGCGAGCGCACCACGACATATCCGGCGGCGGCGATCAGCAGGCTGACGAGCAGAACGGCGCCATATGTCAGAAGTTCGGCAAAGGCCTGATTCGCGGTCGCATTCGCTCCTGCGATGGCCCGGTCCAGCGCGGTGTTGGCGACGGCCGCGATGGTTTCGAGCGCGGGCACGATCTCGCTGCGCCACTGGTCGACCGACATGCTGGGCTTGCTGCCTGAGGTCGCCTGCGCGACGATCTTTTCGCGCATCTCCTTGACCGGGCCGGAGAAATAGGTGGCTTGGCCCGTGGCGATGGCGGCCTTGATCACTGGGTCGGTCTGGGCGGTGTCGGCCATGTCGCGCAGGGCCTGCCAGCTGGCCAGCGCGCTGGCGTCATTGCTCAACAGGATGCGCGTCTCCTTCGCGTCGAAGGGGCGCTGCTGCGCCGTGATCGTGCTGACCATGATGCCGGATGTGCCGGCATAGGTGCGTGTCGCCCAGGAGAGCGCGCGAGCGACCACGAGTTCGGTCAGAGCCGGATTGAGAGCGCGGATCTCGCTGTCGACGGCCAGTGACGTCTTGTCGAGGCTGACCAGCAGCTTCTCGCCGATGGCGAGGATGCGCTCGGGCATCTGCTTGTCGCGGCCCTCGACCGGCAGTTTGAGGTCGCCTTCGACGCTCTCGCGCAGCTTGCGATTCTCGTCATAGATGGCGGCGAGGTCGCGCTGGAACGGCGCTAGCGCCGGGCGGTTCGAAGCGGTCAATACCGAATTCGCCTGTGCCATGGCTTCGTCGACCTGCTTGCGCCGCTGCAGATAGGTGGCGATCGAGGACTGATTCTTGTCGCTCGGCAGGATGACGGCGCTCTGCATCGAGGCGCGCTCGAGCCGGAAGGCGCCGAGCGCATCGAACAGGTTCCGGTTCAATCCCGCCAGCCCGACAACCTGCTGGGACACGCCGTAGCGCTTGTAGGAAGACCAGATCTCCTGAAGCGTCAGGCCGCCGGCCGTCAGCGCCATCGCACAGATCAGGCCGATCAGGATATGCCTGATCGACAGCTTCGAAGTCGACAATGTCATACGCGGTCCCCGCTCGCCCCCCGGCCGCGCGCGCTTTCTGCCGCACGGCAACAGGATCAAATTGTCGCAGAAGCCTTGAAATTGCGTTTACGTTTGATTTACCAACCTATGGGTGCAGGTGATTCCAAGTAGAATTGCAGGTTGAAGACGCGATAGGGCGCCAATTCGCCGCTATCGATCGAGCCCGCCGCGATCAGCGTATCGCGCTGGTTGGTGGCTGATCCGCGGGCGCCCTATTTCACGACGCCCTGCGTCATCCCGGCGATGAATTGGCGCGATAGCACGATGTAGACCAATGTGATCGGCAGCGCCGCGATGGTGAGCCCGGCGAACAGCATGCCCCAGTCGGTCGCGTACTCGCCGACGAATGTGGTCAGGCCCTGCGGCAGCGTCTTGCGCGCATCGCTCTGGATGAAGATCAGCGGGAAGAAGAAATCGTTCCAGACCGGCACGGCATTATGGATGCCCGCGATCACCAGGGGCGGCTTGCACAGGGGCAGCATGATCGACCACATGATGCGCGGCTCGGAAGCGCCGTCGATGCGGGCGGCATCCTCGAGTTCGCCGGGCAATGTGCGCAGGAAGCCCGTCATGATGAAGACCGTCGATGGCAGCCCCATCGCGACATAGATCAGGATCAGCGAGAGCCGCGAATCGATCAGCCCGAGCCCGTTCATCTGGACGAAGAGCGGGATGATCGCGAGCTTCAGCGGCAGCATCAGCCCGGCGAGGAAGATCAGGAAGATCGGCGTTGCCAGTGCAAACCGGTAGCGTGCGATCGCGTAGGCCGCCATCGTTCCCAGTACCAGGATCAGCACGACCGAGACGCCCGTGACCAGGATCGAATTGCCGAGATAGCGCAGGAAGTTGGCTTCCTCGACGATCCGGACGAAATTGTCGATATTGCTGAAATCGGGCGGCGCGAAGGGCCTGGCGAAGATCTCGGCCGTCGGCTTGAACGCAGCGAACACCATGATCACGATCGGGTAGAGCATCAACGCCGAATTCAGGATCAGCAGGAGCTGGACCATGCCGGCACCAGCCAGATCGGCGGGACGAGCGGGCCACCGCGTCACAACGCGATCTCGCGTCGGCGCAGGCGGATCGTCGCCGCCGTCGCGACAGCCGCCATGAACAGGAAGAGCAGTGTCGCCAGGGCCGAACCATGGCCGAAATCCTGAACGCTGGCGCTCTGGTTGCCGAAAGCGAGGCGGTAGAACACGAGGCCGAGCACATCCGTCGAACCGAAGGGCGAACCTTCGAGGCCGGTCATCAGATAAGGCAGCTCGAACCAGTTGAAGGCGCCGATGAAGAGCAGGGTGAAGGTCACCGTCGCGCTCGGCGCCGCCAGCGGCCAGACGATGCGGCGCAGAACCTGGATCTGGCTCGCTCCATCGAGTTCGGCGCTTTCCAGGACTTCGCGCGGAATGCGCTGCATGCCCGCAAGGAAGACCAGCGTCGGGAAGCCGATCCAGTGCCAGGCATTGGCGAAGATCAGGGCGGCAAGCGCGGTGCGGCTGTCGCCCAGCCAGGGCAGGGCGAGGTTGCCCAGCCCCGCCGCGTTCAGCGCGCCGTTCACCGCACCGAAATTCGGATGAAGCAGCAGCTTCCACAGGAAGGCGACGATCACGCTCGACAGGATGACCGGCAGGAAGACCGCGACCCGGTGAAAGCGAAAGCCGAAGGGTTCGCGGTACAAGAACCAGGCGAGCAGGAAGCCGCCGCCGTTCTGAACCACGAGCAGGGCCGCAAGCACGATCAGATTGTGTCCGAAGGCGCGCATGATCGGCTGCGCGTAATGCGGCTTCGTGAACAGGTCGACGAAATTTCCGAGACCGACGAAGGCCTCGCGCGACAGGCCATGCCAGGAGAAGAAGGCATAGGAGAACGCTGACAGGATCGGATAGACCACGAACGCCGCCATCACCGCAAGGGGCGGCGTGACGAGGAACGTCACCCAAACCCGGTGGCGGCTGGCCGAACCCATATCCGGCATGGCTCAGCTATTTCTTGAACGGCGCATAATAGGTCGCGATGCCCTTGGTGATCTCGGCGCCGACTTCGGCGGGCGTTGTCTGCCCGGCCAGCATCTTCTGCACGCCCGCCTGCAGCAGCACCGAGCCGGAGGGCTCCTGGTAGCGGAAATGCACCAGCATGAGGTAGGACATCGCGTTTTCGTTGAGCTTCATCACCCGCTGCACTGCCGGCGCTTCAGCTTTCACCCCCTTGATCGGCGAGACGTTCTGCAGAGTGCCGCTCAGCATCGTCCCGAACTCTGGCGTGCCGAGCCAGCGCACCAGCTTCAGCGCCGCCTCCTTCTTGTCCGTCCTGGCGTTCACGGCATAGCCGCCATCGTAGAAAACGGCGACGAGCGGCGGCTCGCCTGCCTTGGCGGGCGGGGACGCGAAGACGCCGAGCTTGAGGCGCGGATTCTGCTTCTGAAAGGCTGCGACCTCGTAGGAGCCGCCGGCGAACATCGCCGCGCTGCCGGCGGCGAAGAGCTGCTGCGACGAGGCGTAGTCGATGCCGGAGAAATTCGGCGCGAAATAGTCCTTGAGCTCGTTCAGCCTGGTCAGCGCGCCGACGAAGCGCGGATCGGTGAAATCGGCCTTGCCCGAAAGCAGGTCGGCCTCGAACCCCTTGCCGAGCAGGGACGAGAGCAGCGCCTGAACGATGGTCTCGTTCTGCCAGGCTGTGGCGGTGCCGTTGGCGAACGGCGTCACACCCTTGGCCTTGAGCGCCTTGCACAGCGCGACGAGCTCATCCCAGCTTCCGGGAGGGGTGACGCCATGCTTGGCGAAGAGTTCGGTGTTGTAGACCACCAGCATGGTCTGCGAGGCGAAGGGCAGCGCATAGACCTTGCCATCGGCGCGCAAGCTCTCGGCCGCCAGCGCCGAATCCGGGAAATTGGCGGTCTCGGGCGCGTTGGTCTTGTCGAGCGCCATGAGATAACCGGGCTTGGCGATGCTCTCGAGATTGCCGTAGGCCCGCACCTGCATCACATCGGGCCCGCGCCCTCCCGCCAGCGCCGTCGAAAGGATGGTCTGGTAGTTGGCGGGCTCGAAGCCCTCGAATCTGACCTTGATGCCGGGATTGGCCTTCTCAAACGCCTGGAAGAACGTCTGATAAGCCGCGCGATCCTCCTGACGCCAGGTCCAGAAGGTCAGCTCCGTCTGCGCGGAGGCGATGCCGGAGAATCCGCCGACAAGTGCGACAGCGGCCGCGGCGGCGATGCTGAGGCGGCGAGTGATCGCGATCATCGTTTCCATCCCCTGACGTCGGGCCGCATCTGGTCGCGCAGCACCGGCTCTATGGTCTCTAACAGGTCTGCCCACCTCAATCTATTTTGGCCGCTGGGCCGATGCAATCGCGATTCAGGGCGGAGTGCTACAAGACCAGTTCGAGACCACAAACGCCGCCAGAAATGCAACGCCGCCAGAAAGGGACCGGAAACTACAGGTTGAAGACGCGGTGCGGCACCAATTCGCCATTGTCGATCGAGCCGGTCGCGATCAGCACGCCGCCTGATGTCGCATAGACGGCCTGCGCTTCGACCGGTGCGTCGCGCCCGCGCAGCAGCACGCTCTGGCCGCGCTTCAGGCGCAGCGCCGCGTCGCGATGGACGACGATCTCAGGGATCAGGGCCAGCGCGGTCTTCACCGGCAGGAGCGCGGCGGTCGCCGCTTCGGGGCTCTCGCGCAGGCTCTCGACGCTGGCTGCATCCGCGACGCTGAACGGGCCGACGCGGGTGCGCCGGAGATGGGCGACATGCCCCAGGCAGCCGAGCGCCAGGCCGAGGTCGCGTGCGATCGCCCGCACATAGGTGCCCTTGCCGCATTCGGCCTCGAAGGTCGTGGTCTCGGCGCTGTGGCTGACGATGCGCAGCGCATCGATCTCGACGGGCCGCGCCTGCAGCGTCACCTCCTCGCCCTCGCGAGCGAGATCATAGGCGCGCTCGCCGGCGATCTTGATGGCGGAGTATTTCGGCGGCACCTGCTGGATCGTCCCGGTGAAGCGCGGCAGCAGCGCGGTGATCGCGGCTTCCTCCGGACGGGCTTCCGAAGTGGCGATGACCTTGCCCTCGGTGTCGTCGGTGTCGGTCTGGGTGCCCCAGGCGACGGTGAACTGATAGGCCTTGCGCCCGTCCATGACGAAGGGAACGGTCTTGGTCGCCTCGCCGAGTGCGATCGGCAGCAGGCCCGAGGCGAGCGGATCGAGCGTACCGGCATGGCCGGCCTTCTTGGCCGAGAAGGCGCGCTTCACCACGCTGACGGCATGGGTCGAGGTCATGCCGACGGGCTTGTCGAGCACGACCCAGCCATGCACGTCGCGCTTCTTCGGGCGCGGCGCAAAGCTGCGAGCTTCATCCTGCGCCGGCAGGGTGGCGTCTTCGGCAGCGGCGACCTCACTCATCGTCCTGCCCTTTCTCATCCTGGTTCGGGCTGTCCTGCTGAATCCGCAGCGGCTGCTTCAGGATGTCCCGGCGCACCTTGTCGGAATACAGCAGCGCATCGACGCGCTCGGCCTCGGCGAAGCTCTCATCCTGCAGGAAGCGGACATCGGGCGCATATTTCAGGTTCACGCGGTGGGCGATCTCGCCGCGGATGTAGCGCTTATGGTCGGTCAGCGCCTTGAGCACCGGCTTCACGTCGCCGCCGCCGAGCGGCATGATGAAGCAGGTTGCGAGCTTCAGATCGGATGAAAGGCGCACCTCTGGCACGGTGATGACGTGCTTGGCGAGGACCTCGTCGTGGATGTCGCCGCGCGCGAGCAACTCGGCGATGGCGTGGCGGATCAATTCGCCGATGCGCAACTGCCGCTGCGAGGGGCCAGAAGGTTTTGCTGGTCTTGCCATGGTTCTCGTTCTCCGGGATCGGACCGGATTAAACGTCATGGCCGGGCTTGACCCGGCCATCTCTTGAAGGATGAGGCGCTGGACGGCGCTCTTTTCGTCACGAGATGGTCAGGGCAAGCCCGACCATGACGCGCTTCCTTGGGGAAGCGGCCGCTTTACAGCGTCCGCTTGATCTCTTCGACGCGGTAGCACTCGATGACGTCGCCCGGGCGCATGTCCTGGTAGTTCTCGAAGGACATGCCGCATTCCTGGCCGGCCACGACTTCCTTGGCGTCGTCCTTGAAGCGCTTGAGCTGGGCGAGTTTGCCCTCGTGAACCACGACATTGTCGCGGATCAGGCGGACATTGGCGCCGCGCTCGATCGTGCCGTCGGTGACGCGGCAGCCGGCGATCTTGCCGACCTTCGAGACCGCGAAGATCTCGAGGATCTGGGCATTGCCGAGCATGGTTTCGCGCAGGGTCGGAGCGAGCAGGCCCGACATCGCCGCCTTAACGTCATCCACGAGGTTGTAGATGATGTTGTAGTAGCGGATTTCGACGCCGGCCCGTTCGGCCGCCTCGCGCGCTTCCTTATGGGCGCGCACGTTGAAGCCGATCACGGCCGCGCCCGAGGCCTGGGCCAGCGTGATGTCGGATTCGGTGATGGCGCCGACGCCCGACTGAAGCACGCGGGCGCGCACCTCCTCGTTGCCGACCTTCTCGAGCGTTCCGACGATGGCCTCGACCGAACCCTGCACGTCGCCCTTGATGACGAGCGGGAATTCCTTGCGGCCGGCGCCTTCCTTCAGATCGCGCATCATTTCGGCCAGCGAACGACCGCCGCCCGATGCACCGCCGCGTGCGGCGACACGGTCACGGCGCTGACGTTCGCGGTAATCGGTGACCTCGCGGGCGCGGGCCTCGGACTCGACGACCGCGACGCGGTCGCCGGCCTCCGGCGTACCGTTGAAGCCGAGCACCTCGACCGGCATGGAGGGCGGAGCCTCCTTGATCTGGGCGCCGGTGTCGGCAATCAACGCGCGCACGCGGCCCCATTCGGCGCCGGCCACGACGATGTCGCCGGTGCGCAGCGTGCCGCGCTGGACGAGAACGGTCGCGACGGGGCCACGGCCGCGATCGAGCTTGGCCTCGATCACGGTGCCTTCGGCAGCGCGCTCGGGATTGGCCTTGAGATCGAGCAGTTCGGCCTGCAGCGCGATGGCCTCGAGCAGCTTGTCGAGGTTCTGGCGCGTCTTGGCCGAAACTTCGATTTCCAGCGTCTCGCCGCCGAGCGACTCGACCTGGATCTCGTATTGCAGCAGCTCGGAGCGCACCCGGTCGGGGTTGGCATCGGGCTTGTCGATCTTGTTGATCGCCACGATCAGCGGCACCTTGGCCGCCTTGGCGTGATTGATGGCCTCGACCGTCTGCGGCATGACGCCGTCATCGGCCGCGACCACGAGCACGACGACGTCCGTCACCTTGGCGCCGCGGGCGCGCATCGCCGTGAAGGCGGCGTGGCCGGGCGTGTCGATGAAGGTCACCTTCGCGCCCGAAGGCGTCGTCACCTGATAGGCGCCGATATGCTGGGTGATGCCGCCGGCCTCGCCGGAGACGACATGGGTCTGGCGGATCGCGTCGAGCAGCGAGGTCTTGCCGTGGTCGACATGGCCCATGATGGTGACGACGGCGGGACGCGACTCAAGCATCTCGTCGGTGTCGGGCGTGTCGAACAGGCCTTCCTCGACGTCGGATTCGGCGACGCGCTTGACAGTGTGGCCCATTTCCTCGGCGACGAGCTGGGCGGTGTCGGCGTCGATCACGTCGGTGATCTTATGCATCGCGCCTTGCTTCATCAGCAGGCGGATCACGTCGACGCCGCGTTCCGACATGCGGTTCGCGAGTTCCTGGATGGTGATCGTCTCGGGGACGATCACCTCGCGCATCACGCGCTCCTTGGCGACGTCCGAGGCGCGGTGGCCGGTCATGCGCTGGACGCGGCGACGGAAGGCCGCGACCGAACGCGTGCGCTCGTCATCGCCGCCGGTCGCAGTCGACAATGTCAGGCGACCGCGCGGCTTCTCGCCGACCTTGGGGGTCTTGGGGGCGGGCGCAGGTGCGCCGCGGCCGGGCGGGCCGCCTGGAGCGCCGCCGGGACGGCGGAACGCGGGCCGTGCCTCACCGTCATCGGGGCGGCTGCGCGGCGCAGTGCTGGACGGAGCCTGGCGGGCAGGCCTGACGACGGCCGGCTCGGCCGGAGCGGTCGTGTCGACAGGACGCGGCGGGCGCGGGGTGTCGAGGCGCGGCGGGCGCGAGTCCAGACGGGGCGGGCGGGCGCCGATATCGCGCATCGGCGTACGCGGGGCGAAATCGGGGCGCGGACCGGAAGGGGCCGGACGGGGCGCCTGGGCGTAAGCAGGCGCCTGGGCTGCCGGCGCAGCCGCCGGGCTGTCGCCTTGCGGAGCGGGCGTGGCGTCACGCGGCGGCTGCGGGGCGGCCGGGCGCGGAGCCTGCTGCTCCTCGTTCATGCGCTGGCGTGCAGCGCTTTCGGCGCGACGCTTGTGATCGTCTTCCTGGCGGCGACGCTCTTCTTCCTCGCGCTGGCGGGCGAGGGCGGCTTCGCGCTCCTGGCGCTCGCGCTCGATGGCGGCGGCGCGCTGGCGCGCTTCCTCCTCGGCGATGCGGCGGGCTTCCGCTTCACGGTCGCGCGAGTCGGAGAGTGCGCGCTGGCGGGCATCCTTCTCGTCCTCCGAGAGCGTGCGCAGCAGCATGCTGCCGGCCGGTCGCGTGATGGGAGCAGGCGCCGGAGCAACGGGGCGCGGCGCAGCCTGCTGGACCTGAGGCTGAGGTGCGCGCGCGATCGGCGCATCCTTGATCTCGGGACCGCCTGCGCGTCGCTTGACCTCGACGACGACCTGCTTCGAGCGCCCATGCGAGAAGCTCTGCCGGACAGTGCTCTGTTCGACAGGACGCTTCAACGTCAGGGTCTTCGGGGGGCTGACCGTCAAGGTCTTATCGCCCGGGGTCTTGGTATCGCTCATTCCGCGTTCGGTCCTGCCGGTTCGGTCGTTTGTTCGTCTAAGGGGTCGGAGTGCGCCGGGTGGTCAGGCTCCGTCGCACCGACATCGTCCGTCCTGTAGCGGACGAGCCGACGCCAGCGGAAGAGGAAACCCTCGGCCGCCGGACCCGGAGCAAGCGCCGCATGTATCACATGTGCCCGCCCCAACGCCAATTCCAAATCCGTTGCCGCAAAAATTGCGACGACGGGTGTCTTTCGTGCCTTCAATCCCGCGCTTTCACGGGCAATCTCGGCCCGCTTCAGGGCTTGTCCGATCTTGCGCCGGCCATCTTCGGCGCCGTCGCTGGCTTCGATCACCGCTGCGCAGCGACCAGATCCGATCACCGCCTCGACCTTGGCGAAGCCGCTCGAGACCAGCCCGGCCTTGTTAGCCATCGCCAGCGCCTGCAGCGCATCGCGCAGCATCAGGCCGTCGATCATCGCGACCAGATCGGCCGGCACGGTGATCTTCGCCTTGAGCGATCGCTCGAAGGCCTTGCGCTTCACCGCCTCGGCGACGGTCTTGGCGCTCAGGCTCGTCCAGACGCCTCGCCCCGGCAGCTTGCGCCGGAGATCTGGCGTCAGGACCCCCTCGGGCCCGACCACGAAGCGGATCAGGTCGTCGGGCGATTTCACCGCCCGGCTGACGACGCAGCTGCGCTCCGGGCCGTCTTTCCGCGTCTCGCTCATCGAGACAGCCCGTTGCATCCGCGCGATCCGGCTCAGGCCTCGGCCGATTCTTCGGCGGCGTCCGCCTCGGTCTCTTCGGCAGGGGCCTCGATCCAACCAGCCTTGACGCGCGCGGCCATGATCATGGCTTCGGCATCCTGGCGGGACAGATCATAGCCGTCGAGATAGCCGGCATGGCGGGTGGTTTCGCCATCCTTGCGCTCGGTCCAGCCAACCAGATCATCGGTGGCGCAGCCGGCGAGGTCCTCGACGTTCTTCACGTCGTTCTCACCGAGCGCAACCATCATGGAGGTGGTGATGCCCTCGACCTCGCGCAAGTCGTCCGCGACACCGAGCGCACGGCGCTTCTCGTCGAACTCGGCTTCGATCGTGGCGAGATACTCCTGCGCGCGCGCCTGGATCTCGGCGGCGGTGTCCTCGTCGAAGCCTTCGATCGCGGCGAGCTCGGAGGGCTCGACATAGGCGACCTCCTCGACCGTGCGGAAGCCTTCCGAAGCCAGGAGCTGGCCGACCGTCTCGTCGACGTTCAGCGCGTTCATGAAGATCTCGGTGCGCTGCAGGAACTCCTTCTGGCGGCGCTCCGACTCCTCGGCCTCGGTCAGGATGTCGATGTCCCAGCCGGTGAGCTGCGAGGCGAGGCGGACGTTCTGGCCGCGACGGCCGATTGCGAGCGAGAGCTGCTCGTCGGGCACCACGACCTCGATCTTGTCGGCCTCCTCGTCGAGCACGACCTTGGCGACTTCCGCCGGCTGCAGGGCGTTGACGACGAAGGTCGCGATATCGGGCGACCACGGGATGATGTCGATCTTCTCGCCCTGGAGCTCGCCGACGACGGCCTGGACGCGCGAGCCGCGCATGCCGACGCAGGCGCCGACGGGGTCGATCGAGGAATCGCGGCTGATCACGGCGATCTTGGCGCGGGAACCGGGGTCGCGAGCGACGGCCTTCACCTCGACGATGCCGTCATAGATCTCCGGCACTTCCTGGCCGAAGAGCTTGGCCATGAACTGCGGATGGGTGCGCGACAGGAAGATCTGCGGGCCGCGCGGCTCGCGGCGCACGTCGTAGACATAGGCGCGGGCACGGTCTCCGACCTTGAAGGTCTCGCGCGGGATCATCTCGTCGCGGCGGATGATCGCCTCGCCACGGCCGAGATCGACGAAGACATTGCCGTATTCGACGCGCTTGACCGCGCCGTTGACGATCTCGCCGATGCGATCCTTGTATTCGTCGTACTGACGGTCGCGCTCGGCCTCGCGGACCTTCTGCACGATGACCTGCTTGGCCGACTGGGCGGCGATGCGGCCGAAATCGAAGGGCGGCAGCGGATCGGCGATGACGTCGCCGACCTGGGCCGCCGGATTGTGGCGCTTGGCCTCGTCGACGGTGATTTCGGTCGCGCCGTTCTCGACGAGGTCGACGACCTGGAGATGGCGGGCCAGCCGCAGCTCGCCGGTCTTGGTGTTGATCTCGGCATGAACGTCGGTCTCGGCGCCGTAGCGCGAGCGCGCAGCCTTGGCGATCGCGTCCTGCATCGCATCGACGACGATCTGCCGGTCGATCGATTTCTCGCGGGCGACCGCGTCGGCGATCTGCAGCAGTTCGAGCCTGTTGGCGCTGACGACCATGGCGCTCACTCCTCTTCCGTTGTGTCCTGCGGAGCCTGTCCGGGCTTCTTGCCCGGGCGCGGACCCAGCGATTTTCCCTTGCCCTTCTTCGGGCTGGCGATCTCTTCGGCCGGCGGCATCTCGGGCGGCAGGCCCGATTTGCCACGGCGCAGCGATTCCGTCACGAGCGCGTCGGTCAGCACGAGGCGGGCCTCGGCGATCAGCGACATCGGAATGGCGACGTCGCGCTCCTCTTCCGATTTCGCATCGTCGCGGGCGAGCAGGGCATTGCCGCCATCCACGCCGCGCAAGATGCCGCGGAAGCGCTTGCGGCCGGCGACGACGGCTTCGGTATCGATCTTGGCGAGATGCCCGGCCCAGCGCTCGAAATCGCTCGCCCGCACCAGCGGCCGGTCGATTCCCGGCGAAGACACCTCGAGATGATAGGCAACCTGCACGGGATCATCAACGTCGAGCGCCGGCGAGACGGCCTGGCTGACGGCCTCGCAGCCCTCGACATTCATGGTACCGTCGGGCCGCTCGGCCATGATCTGGACCGTGCAGCCGTTCTGGCCGGTGACGCGCACGCGCACCAGCCTGTAGCCGAGATCGACGATCGCTGGCTCGACAATGGCCGCCACGCGCGCCGCCACGCCGCTTTCGACGACGAGGCGTGGCTCCTGCCCGGTGCTTGCTGTGGTTTCGTTCATACCTTGGCCGCCTGCATGGAGCTGAAAGTCATCCGGCTCCAAACCAACTCAGTGGACCATGATGTCGCCCGAAAACCGGTTTCCGCTCCATCGCTGAAGCGGGTCTTCGCTGTGGCATCATGCTCTGGCCCCGGCAGGGCTTCGGCCAATAAAAAAGAGCGGGCCGGCAGGCCCGCTCTTGATCATCGGCTGATACCGAAACCAGAGCTGTTACACGCTATTTAGTCTGGCTTGCCGACGCATGCAAGGTCTGGATCGATTGCGCGTCGGGATCGATCGATCCGGGAAGTCGCGCTTTCTGCGTTCGCGCTAACCGGCTGGTCATTCTTCTTGCCGATAGTGCGGCCGCAGACGTTGCGTGAGGATGCTGCATGAGTTCGGTGAGTGCGCTGCTGCGCGATCTTGAAGCGACGATGACGCGTGGGTCGAGTGACGACCGCACGCAGATTCTGGCCCGCCTGACCGACCTGTTCCTCAGCACCGCTGCCGGTATGGAGGAGGACCAGGTCAGCATCTTCGACGTGGTGATCGGCCGGCTTTCGCGCGCCATCGAGGTCCGGGCCCGCATCGAATTGTCGGAGCGGCTCGCACCCATTCCCAACGCGCCGAGCGGCGTCGTGCGCCAGCTTGCGCTCGACGAGATCGCCGTCGCCAGGCCGGTGCTGATCGCCTCGAAACGTCTTACCGACCAGGATCTGGTCGCGGTCTCGGCGGCCAAGGGCCGCGATCACATGCTCGCCATCACCGAGCGGCCCGATCTCGGCGAGCCGGTCACGGATTTCCTGATTCTGCGCGGTGGCCGCGTCGTCACCCATGCGGTGGCGGCCAACCAGACCGCGCGCTTTTCGCGCCATGGCATGGGCGTGCTGGTGATGCGGGCCGTTCAGGACGATGCGCTCCAGGCGACTTTGGGCTCGCGCAGCGACATTCCGGCCGAATTGCTCGGCCAGCTTCTGGTGGCCGCCAAGAATTCGGCGCGCCGCCGCCTCACGGCGACGCTCGAGCCCTCGCTTGCCGGCGCGGTCGATATCGCCGTCGAGCGCGGCGCCCAGGCGATCGCCGCCGAGGCGCAGACACATGACGGCTACGCCAAGATCAACGCGGCCCTGATCGAGATCAACCGGCTCCATGAAGCCGGTCAGCTCGACGAGGCCAAGCTGGTCGAATTTGCTGCTGCGGGCGCCTTGGAGCATGCGATGTGCGCCGTTGCGGCGCTGGCGCAGCTCGGCCTGCCGGCGACCGAGCAGATCATTCTGGGTACGGACCGTGATGCCGTGCTCCTGGTCGGCCGGGCTCTCGGCTGGTCCTGGGAGACCACGCGCGCGCTGATCGGCCTGCGCAAGGATCTCGGCAAGTCGGAGGTCGCGATCGAGCGCGCCCGCCAGAGCTTCCGCACCTTGAACACGACGACCGCCCAGCGCGTGCTCGGCTTCCTCAGGATGCGCGACGCACAGCCGTGAGGTAGCTCGGCACGCGCCCCGCCGCGACGGCCTTCGCCTCGTAGCGCGTGCGGATCCAGCCTGGATAAGGCTTGCGCCAGTCATCGGCGCGCTCATCCGTCCAGTCGAAATCAGGCGAGCGAGCGAGCCGCGCCAGCGTCCAGCCGACATAGTCGTCGATGTCGCTGGCGAAGCGGAAGCGCCCGCCCGGGCGCAGGCAGCGGGCGAACAGGCCAAGTGTGCGTTCGGAGACGAAACGCCGCTTGCGCTGGCGGCGCTTCGGCCAGGGATCGGGGTAGAGCAGGTCGATCGCATCGAGCCCGCCGGCCGGCAGGCGCGGCAGCATCAGCGCAGCGTCGCCGTCCCAGAGCCGGATATTCGTCAGCCCTTCCCGCTCGATGACGGCGAGGAACTTCGCCATCCCGTTGATGAAGGGTTCGACGCCGATGAAGCCGATCTGCGGGCTCTCGCGCATCCGCGAAAGCAGATGCTCGCCGCCGCCGAAGCCGATCTCGAGCCGAACCGCCGTCACGGGGTGCGGAAACAACCCCGCCAGATCGGTGATCTCGCCATCCGGCAGGCGCAGGCGCGGCAATACGCCCTCGATCATCGCATTCTGGCCTTCGCGCAGGGCCTTGCCTTTGCGACGGCCGAAGAAGGCGCGGTCAGGATCGAAATCGTCGGTCATGCTCATGTCTTTGGTTTGAAGAGGTTCTTCAAAGGAAACGCGCCGTCATTCCGCGTCTCCGCTAGCACGGCTTGTCCAGATTGACGGCGCGTTTCTAGCGCGATCTGTCAAAAGAAAAAGGCCGGAGCCAAGGCTCCGGCCTGATGCAATTCAGTCGAAACCGTCGCTCAGGCGACGGCCTTCTTCAGCGCATCGACGAGATCGGTCTTCTCCCAGGAGAAGCTGCCGTCGCGGCCGGCCTTGCGGCCGAAATGGCCGTAAGCGGCGGATTTGGCATAGATCGGCTTGTTCAACGCGAGATGCGTGCGGATGCCGCGCGGGGTCAGGTCCATGACCTCGCCGAGTACGGATTCGAGCTTCGCCTCATCGACCTTGCCGGTGCCGTGCAAATCGACATAGATCGAGAGCGGCTTGGCGACGCCGATGGCGTAGGAAAGCTGGATCGTGCAGCGGTCGGCGAGCTTGGCGGCGACGACGTTCTTGGCGAGATAGCGCGCCGCATAGGCCGCGGAACGGTCGACCTTGGTCGGGTCCTTGCCCGAGAAAGCGCCGCCGCCATGGGGGGCGGCTCCACCATACGTATCGACGATGATCTTGCGGCCGGTCAGGCCGGCGTCGCCGTCGGGGCCGCCGATGACGAACTTGCCGGTCGGGTTGACGTGCCAGACGGTCTCCTTGGTGATCCAGCCTTCGGGCAGCGTCTGGCGGATATAGGGCTCGACGATCTTGCGGACATCGGCCGAGGTCAGGCTCTCGTCGACATGCTGGGTCGAGAGCACGATCTGGGTGACGCCGACCGGCTTGCCGTTCTCGTACTTGACCGTGACCTGGCTCTTGGCGTCGGGGCCGAGCTTGGCGGCGCCGCCTTCCTTGGCGTGGCGGGCCTTGGCCAGCACTTCGAGGATCTTGTGGGCGTAGTAGATCGGCGCCGGCATCAGCTCGGGCGTCTCGCGGCAGGCATAGCCGAACATGATGCCCTGGTCGCCCGCGCCTTCATCCTTGTTGCCGCTGGCGTCGACGCCCTGGGCGATGTCGGCCGACTGGGCGTGCAGCAGCACGTCGATCTTGCACTTCTTCCAGTGGAAGCCGTCCTGCTCGTAGCCGATCGCCTTGATCGCCTTGCGCGCGGCCGACTTGACCTTGCTCTTCATCGCCTTCTCGTCGAGCGAGGTGCGGACTTCGCCGGCGATGACGACGCGGTTGGTCGTGGCCAGGGTCTCGCAGGCGACGCGGACCTGGGCGGCATCCATGCCGGACTTGGCCGCTTCCTTGAAGAACAGGTCGACGACCTCGTCTGAAATCCGGTCGCAGATCTTGTCGGGATGGCCTTCACCGACGGATTCGCTGGTGAACAGGTAGTTCTGGCGTGACACGGTCAGATAACCCTTCGGATGGGGTTGGCGTGTGACCGGCGTGACGACACGATCGGCCGACGAAAACGGGCACCGTCTTTGCAGCGGGCGCGTTCGCCGTCAAGTCGGAAATCCGTTTTTCGGGAGCCTTGTTCGTCAAGACGAACAAAAAGAGAGCCAGATCACGCGATTCCGCTGTCTTCTTCCGCCAGCGCCTCGACGAGATCGACGATGCGCCGTCGCACCCGCCCGCTCTTGATGCGTACGAAGGCCTTGGTCAGCTGCACGCCTTCGCTGGTCGCCATGAAGTCGGAGACATAGGCCGTCGAGGCGGCATCCGAGAAGCCGCCCGCCGGCATGTCGCCGGTCGGGGCTCCGTCGAAGAAGAAGGAGACCGGCACATCCAGCATCTTGGCGATCTGCTGCAAGCGGCTGGCGCTGATGCGGTTCGAGCCTTTTTCGTATTTCTGGACCTGCTGGAAGGTCAGTCCGAGGCCTTCGCCGAGCCGCTCCTGGCTGACTCCAGCGAGCATTCGACGCATCCGGACACGGCTTCCGACATGGCGGTCGATCGGGTTGGGTACTTTTTTGATCATGGATCGACCACCCTCGGGTCAGTTTTCTTGGAAATCTATCATCCGGCAGGCATGAATTTATTTTAGCAATTTATATGCTTCCGGTGGGAACGGCCATCCCTCTCGCGGGAAAAAGTTCCAGATGGGATGATCAGCCCGGTCGAACCCGCGCAAGCAGCAAGAATAGTGCAATGAGTCCCACTAAAGCGGCATCTCCGAAGCGCGCATAGAGCGTAACGGGAGCCGCTTGCGGCAAGTTTGCATCGAGAACACCCTGTGTGCCTAGGGGCAGGCTGCCCGTGATGCGGCCATAACCATCGATCACCGCCGAGATTCCGGTATTGGCGACGCGCACCAGCGGCAGCCCTTCCTCGATGGCGCGCATCCTCGCCTGGGCCAGGTGCTGGTAAGGTCCGCTGGTCTGGCCGAACCAGCCGTCATTGGTCAGGTTGAGCATCAGGCCGGGGCGCGGGCCCTGCTGCGGCATGACTTCGCCGGGGAAGATCGCCTCGTAGCAGAGCAGCGGCGCGACTGCAGGCAGGCCGCGGATCGAGAGTGGGATGTGCCGCGCGCCTGCCGCGAAGCCGCCCGGAATCGAGACGAACTCCGACAGCCCGACGCTGCGGATCAAGCGTTCCAGGATCGGCGGCAGATACTCGCCGAAGGGCACGAGATGGACCTTGTCGTAGCTGGAAACGATCACGCCTTCGTCGTTCACGACCTGCACCGAATTGAAGATCGGCGGCCGGCTTTCGCCGGGCAGCGCCTCGCCCGCCCGCGCCGCGCCGGTGATGAGCGTCGTGTTCGGCGGCAGGGCCGCGGCGATGCGCGAGAGCGCCTGGGGTGAGCGGCCGAGCAGGAAGGGAAAAGCCGATTCCGGCCAGATCAGATGCGTGACGTCCTGCACGCCGAGCGTCGAGGGGCTCGTCGCCCGGTCGCTGAGCGCGAGATACTCGTTCAGGATCGCCTCGCCGTTACGAGCGTTGAACTTGGCGTCCTGCGCCAGGTTCGGCTGCATCAACCGCAGCTTCACGCCGGCAACCACGGGCGCTGCCGCATTCGGGATGTGCCAGGCGCCGAAGCCGATGAGAGCGGCGAGTGTCAAGGTGGCGAGGATCGGCGCGCGCCAGCGCCTCGCGCCGGCCTCGGCCGTGCCGAGCGTCGCAGGCGCGGCGCCGATTGCGACCGCCAGCAAGGTCAATCCATAGAGCCCGCCGAGCGCGGCGAATTGCGCGATGAAGCCCTGGGCGGCCAGCATCATGCCGTAGACGTTCCAGGGAAAGCCGGTCAGCACATGGCCGCGCAGCCATTCGCTGACGGTCAACGCCACCGCGAGCATGAGGATGCGTCCCGCCCCGGCCGGCCAGAGCAGCCGGGCGCAGCCGAATGCCAGCGCCGGGAACAGGGCGAGAAAGGCCGGCAGGGCGACGACGCCGAGCGGCATCGCCCAGGCGAATTTGTCGGCCTCCACCAGGAAGGCCGCGCCCAGCCACCAGAGGCCGGCGAGGAAGAAACCGAAGCCCCACCACCAGCCTGCCGCAAAGGCCGCCTTGAAGCGGCTCGACGCCGTGGCGCCGACGGCTCCGTCGATCAGCCAGACGGCAACGGTCATGGGCACGACGATCAGGGGCCAGAGATCGAGCGGGGGCAAGGCGAGCGCGCCGCTGGCGCCTGTGGCGAGCGCGATCAGGCGCTTGCGCCATCCCCAGGAGAGGATGATCCCGTCGGCCAGCGCGGAGAGCTGCATCAGCCGGCTTCCGCCTGCGGCGCCGTATCGGGGGATGCCGTGCTGCGCCGGAGAATGCTGAGCCGCTTGATTCGGCGCGGATCGGCCTCGATAATCTCGAAGGACAGGCCTTCCGGCCCCTCGATCGTCTCGCCCTGAGCCGGTACGCGGCCGGCCAGCGTCACGATCAGCCCGCCCAGCGTGTCGATCTCCTCGGCGACTTCCGTATCCGAGAGATCGATGCCGGTCGCATCCTTGAGTTCGCGCAGTGTCGCGCGCGCATCGGCGGTGAAGCGGTTCTCGCCCATGGCGGTGATCGCTGGGGCCTCGTCGAGATCATGCTCGTCCTCGATGTCGCCGACGATGATCTCGACGAGATCCTCCATCGAGACCAGCCCATCCGTTCCGCCATACTCGTCGATCACGAGAGCGATATGCGTCCGTGTCGCCTGCATCTTCACGAGCAGGTCGACGGCGGGCATCGAAGGCGGGACATAGAGCACGGGGCGCAGGATTTTCGCACTCGCCAGCGTGGTCGAGAGGTCGACCGCAGCGAGATTGTGCAGCGCCGGCTCCGACAGGCCAGGGCCCGGCTCGGCCTTGCCCTGCTCGGCGATGAATTCCAGGAAGTCGCGGATATGGACCATGCCGCGCGGGTCATCGAGCGAATCATCGAAGACCGGCAGGCGCGAATGGCCCGCCGTCCGGAACAGCGCCAGCAATTCGTCCAGCGTCGCATCGGCCGGAACGGCGATGATATCGGCGCGCGGCACCATCACGTCGCCGACGCGGCGCTCGCGCAGGCTGAGCACATTGGAGAGCATCACGCGCTCTTGCGCGCTGAGATCAGCCGACTGGCCGCTGTCGCGGTCCTGCGCCAGCGCCTCGGTGATGTCCTCGCGGATTGTCGCGCCGCTGCGCATGCCGAGCCGTTCGAGGAACTGGCCAAGCCAATGGGAGAGGCCACGGCCGGTGGCGTCTGTCTGGGTAGATCGACTGTCGTCGCTCATGATGCTGTGGAGAGAACCGGGGTTGGGGCGAGCGGCTCGCTGTCCGCATAGGGGTCGGCGATGCCGAGCCGGGCGAGCGCCGTAATCTCGAGCGCCTCCATCCGTTCGGCCTGCGCTGGTGTTTCGTGATCCTCGCCGAGCAGGTGCAGCAGGCCGTGTATCACAAGATGGCTGACATGGTCGCCGAAATCCTTGCCTTCTTCCTGCGCCTCGCGGGCAATCGTCTCATAGGCCAGGACGATGTCGCCGAGAACCGGGCTGCCGGCGATCCGATCGGGTGGCGCGGCCGGGAATGAAAGAACATTGGTCGGCTTGTCGAAGCCGCGCCAGTCGCGGTTGACCACGCGGATGCGCTTGTCATCGGTCATCAGCAGGCTGAGCTCGGCGCCTTCGAGCGGCGTGACAGGCGCAACGGCGAGCGCGGCCTGCGCCGCATCCGCCACGCGCTGGCGCAGATCGGCAAGCTCGCGCCAGCGTTTCGCCTGGATCCTCAGCGCCAGGGTCAACTCCGGCGCGGGCCTGTCAGCATGCGGCGCCGAGCGCCGCATGCGAGGTCGGTCGTTCATCGCGGCCGCTCCCGCGACAAGGTGCGCTTCAGGCCCTCGATATCGTCCTCGATCGGGGCCTGGGGCTCGAGTGCGCGCAGCCGCTCCTCGCGTTCCTCGCGCTCGCGCCGGGCCGCGCCCTCATAGGCCATGACGATGCGGCGCACGAGATCGTGACGGACAACGTCGCCCTCCTCGAACTTGGCATAGCCGACGCCCTCGACGCCCGAAAGCAGCTTGACGGCCTCGATCAGGCCCGAGCGCTGGCCCGGCGGCAGGTCGATCTGGGTCGGGTCGCCGGTGATGATCATGCGCGAGCCCTCGCCGAGGCGGGTCAGGAACATCTTCATCTGGACCGAGGTCGCGTTCTGGGCTTCATCGAGCAGCACGACGGCGTTGGTCAGCGTGCGCCCGCGCATGAAGGCGAGCGGCGCGATCTCGATCATGCCGGTCTGCAGGGCGCGTTCGACATGGCGGGCCTCCATGAAGTCGTTCAGCGCGTCGTAGATCGGCCGCAGGTAAGGATCGACCTTCTCGCGCATGTCGCCGGGTAGGAAGCCGAGCCGTTCGCCGGCTTCGACAGCCGGGCGCGACAGCACCATGCGCTCGACCACGCCCTGCTCGATCAGCGAGACGGCGTGTCCGACGGCGAGCCAGGTCTTGCCGGTGCCGGCCGGGCCTTCGGCGAGGACGAGCTCGTTGCGCTTGAGCTGGCGCAGATAGGCGTCCTGCGCCGCGTTGCGGGCGCGCACCGGCCCGCGCTTGCGCGTCACGATCGCGTCAAAGGAGGCCTTGCCGGCGTCGGCGGCCGGGAAGAAGGAGCGCTGCACATTGCTCTCCTCGATCGCGCCATCGACCTCGCCGAGGGTGACGGAAGCGCCGGCCTTGGCCCGCGTATAAAGCGTTTTCAGCACGCGTCCGGCCTGTTCGGCGGTCTCGCGCGGTCCCCTGATGGTGGCGTGGTTGCCGTTGGGGCTGATCACGACGCCGAGACGCCGCTCCAGATGCGCGAGATTCTGGTCGTAGTCGCCGAAGACAAGGCTCGCCAGCCGGTTGTCGTCGAAGGAGAGCAGGACCTCGGTGGCGGGCAATCCGTCGCGCGTCAGGGTCTCGACGCGTGCCGGCGTCGTCTCACGCCGTGGGCCTCGTTCCGGTCTCGGGGTCACCTGGTCAGCCTGTGCCAATAGCGTCGTCTCCCTGGCGAGTGGGCCGGCCGGACAGGAGCGTGAGGCCGGGTCGTCTTGCAATGAACCGTCTTGCAACGCGTCGTCCTGCAACATAACCGAACGCAACAATCTCAGTCTGATGACAGGCGTTGCCCTGCCCCAAGAAAATCGGGTCGAACCGGGTCGCGTTCAAGCCGCAAGTTCCTTGCTCGGAACCTCGTCCGGCCCGGCCTTGCGGCCAAACAGCGAGTTGGATCCCGCCCGCTCGATCACTACCTGAACCCGGTCGCCGATCTGATTCGACTCAGTCTCGATCTGCACAGCCTGAAGGTAGGGGGTTTTTCCCGCAAGCTGTCCGGGGTGGCGGCCCACACGTTCCAGCAGCACCTCGACGGTGCGCCCCACCATGGCATGGTTGAAAGCCTGGCGGTGGTGCTCGATGCGCTCCTGCAGGCGCAGCAGGCGCTCGCTCATCACCGCGGGCACGACCTGCTCGCCGAGATCGGCGGCCGGCGTGCCGGGGCGCGGCGAATATTTGAAGGAATAGCTCGAGGCGAAGCCGACCTCGTCGACGAGGCGCAGCGTGTCCTCGAAATCGCTGTCGCTCTCGCCGGGAAAGCCGACGATGAAGTCCGAGGACAAGGCGATGTCGGGTCGCGCCGCCCGGATGCGCTCGATCAGGCGGCGGTATTCGTCGGCGGTATGCTTGCGGTTCATCGCCGCCAGAATCCGGTCGGAGCCCGCCTGCACCGGCAAATGCAGGAAGGGCATCAGCTGCGGCAGGTCGCGATGGGCGGCGATCAGATCGTCGGCCATGTCGCGCGGATGGCTCGTGGTGTAGCGGATGCGACCGATGCCGGGCACCTCGGCGACGCGCTGCATCAAGCGCGCCAGGCCCCAGACGGCGCCGCCGGGACCTTCGCCGTGATAGGCGTTGACGTTCTGGCCGATCAGCGTGACGTCCTGCACGCCGGAAGCCGCCAATCGCTCGATCTCGGTCATGATCTGCGCGACCGGCCGCGAGAATTCCGCGCCGCGCGTATAGGGCACGACGCAGAAGGCGCAGAACTTGTCGCAGCCTTCCTGCACGGTGACGAAGGCCGAGATGCCGCGCTGGCGGATCGCCTTGGGCGTGGGCGGCGGCAAATGCCCGAACTTGTCGTCGATCGGCAGGTCGGTATCGACGGTGCGCCGGCTCGCGGCCTCCGCCAGCAGGGCCGGCAGGCGGTGATAGGCCTGCGGGCCGACGACGAGGTCGACGGCCGGCTGCCGGCGCTGGATCTCCGCGCCCTCTGCCTGCGCGACGCAGCCGGCCACGACGATCTTCGTGTGCTGTCCGTTGGCCTTCTGCGCGACCTTCAGATCACGCAGCTTGCCGAGCTCGGTATAGACCTTCTGCACGGCACGGTCGCGGATATGGCAGGTGTTGAGCAGGATCAGGTCCGCGCCTTCGGGCGTCGCGGTCTCCTCATAGCCCTGTTCGCTCAGGATATCGGCCATGCGCTGCCCGTCATAGACGTTCATCTGGCAGCCGAAGGACTTGATGTGGACTTTCTTCATCGTGGCGGGTCGGGTCTCCAAACCGTCTCCTTACTCCTGATTGCGCCGCGAGGAAATGACCATGCTCCGCGAGGCGCCGGTCAGCGAAGCAACAACCGAGCCAGATGCCGCACAGCCATTGCCGGTCAGGCGCTCTGCCGCCCGGTGACCGCCTCCCGCCGCGCCTGCCTTATCGCGGCCTCGGCCAGTCGCGTCGCTTCCTTGCGCGAGGTCCGGGCGCCCATCGCAATCGGCGCACCCCAGACGAGTTCGACATCGATCGTACCCGCAGCGAGCACGGTCTTGAGATGCGGCGCCAGCTCCTCGTCGCCATACCAGGCGAGCGTGGTGCGCTCGGCCCGGCCGCCGGCCAGGCCGTGGAAACCGGTATAGGTGATGGTCAGCGGATAGACCGGAATGTCGCGGTCCTCGTTTTTGCCGAGCGCCTCATGCGCGGCTCCCAACAGGGAGGAGCGCAAGGGCAGGATGCGCGTGCCGTCGCCCGTCGTCCCCTCCGCGAAGAGCACGATCGATTCGCCTGCCGCGAGCCGCGCGCCCATGACCGCTGCCACGTCGGCGGTGGCGCCGCGGCGCATCCGGTCGATGAAGACGGTGCGCTGCAGCCTTGCCAGGAAGCCGATCACCGGCCAGCCCGCGACCTCGCTCTTGGCCACGAAGGACAAGGGCCGCAGGGCCCCGATCACCGCGATGTCGAGCCAGGAGACATGGCTGGCGACGATCAGCCCGGCCGCTCCGGGCGGCGGTGGCGTGCCCCTGACGCGGCGACGCACGCCGAGGCAACGGCAGGTGAGGCGGTGGAACAGGCGCGGGATCGCGGCGCCATGGCGGGGTCCGAGCCGCATTGCGACGAGCTGCGCCGGCAGGAGCAGGAGCGCGGAAAAGGCCAGCGCTGCAAGCCTCAGGGTCGCGCCGGGGCTAAGTCCGTTCATGCGCGGGCGGCTCCGGTCACGCGAGATCGAGCCGCATCGTCACCGCGCCGGTGCGGCTGCCATCGCTCTTGGCGTAATAGTTCTTGCGCCGGCCGACCTCGCGAAAGCCGAAATGGCGGTAGAGCTGCTCGGCCGGCAGGTTGCCGTCCTCGACCTCGAGATAGACATGCTGGACGCCGCTGGCGGCGAGCTGGCCGAGATGGGCGTGGAGCAGCGCCCGTCCGAGCCCGTCGCGGCGATGAGCGCGGCCCACCACGATGCTGAGAATCTCGGCTTCGTCGGCCGCCTTGCGCGAGATCACGAAGCCGGCGGGGTTGGGGCCGTTCCCCGCGAAGACGCCTTCGGAGATGATGGCGGGATCGGCGAGCAGCGCGGCGCATTCGCCAGGTTCCCAACCACGCGCGAAGCCGCCCTGGTGGTGCAGCGCCGCGACATGGCGCGCATGGCGCACGTCGAGGCGCCCGGTCCGGGCCGGGGCCGATTCGGGGTGGAGCAATCTGCGCAGCCAGTCCATGGCGCTTGATGGCACAGACTGAACCGCTGGCAAGTGCTGATTCAGCGCCGCGGCAGCCGGGCGCGATCCTGCGGCGTCGTTTCAGGCGCCTTGAGGTAGAGCGGGCGCGGCGGTGCATCCTCGGGATCGGCTATCAAGCCGAGCCGGGCGACCCAGGTCACGTCGGGCGCCCGGCTCTCGTCGAGCACCAAGGCATCGAGCCCGATCGCCCAGGCCTCGTTGGCGACCGCCATCGCGGCCGAGCCCACCAGGCTGACGGGTCCCGCCCCGATGGAGCGGGCAGCGTCGCGGTGGTTGACCTGGCGCAGCGAGACCAACGGCTTGCCTTGGGAACTCAGCGCCTGGAACCAGACCTGGCCATGTCTGGCGTCGAGTGCGGCCGCGATCACCCGCCCGGATTCGCGTCCGATCAAGGGGGCTGCGGTCGCAGCCAGCGTGGTGACGCCGATCGCCGGGATGCCCGCTGCGAGCGCGATGGCACGGGCCGCGCTGATGCCGACGCGCAGGCCGGTATAGCTGCCCGGACCGACGGTGACGGCGACGCGGTCGAGCGAGGCGAAGCCGCCCTCGACCGCCTTCATGACGCGCTCGACCAGCGGCATCAGCGCCTCGGCATGGCCGCGCTCCATCGCGATTTGCTCGATCGCCAGCGGCTCGGCCTGGCCGGCTTCCAGCACGCAGGCGGAACAGGCGCCGAGCGCGGTGTCGATCGCGAGGATGCGCATCGGTGTCTTGCCAGGCCCGTCTTCGAAAGTGAGGGAAACGCGCCGTCATCCCGGATCTGCGCTTCGCTGTGCCCGGGATGACGGCGCGGATTGATTTGCCAACAAAGCCAAAACGGCCTGCGGATCAAGCCGAAAGCGTCAGACCGCTTCGACCTCGCGCACATCCGGCAGGAAGTGGCGCAGCAGGTTCTGGATGCCGTGCTTCAGCGTCGCGGTCGAGGAGGGGCAGCCCGAGCAGGAGCCCTTCATGGCGAGATAGACCGTGCCGTCCTTGAAACCGCGGAAGGTGATGTCGCCACCATCGCCGGCCACCGCCGGGCGGATCCGGGTCTCGAGCAAATCCTTGATCGTCTCGACCGTCTTGGCGTCCTCGGGTGCGAAGAACTCGCCCTCTTCGATCACATCCGCTGCCGAGCCGTTCGCGAGCACCGGCGCGCCCGACATGAAATGCTCCATGATCGCGCCCAGGATGGCGGGCTTGAGATGGGGCCATTCGCCGTCGGATTTGGTCACGGTGATGAAGTCCGAGCCGAGGAAGACGCCGGAGACGCCGTTCACGCCGAACAGGCGCTGGGCCAGCGGCGAGCGCTCGGCTTGTTCCGAATCGCGCAGTTCGAGCGTTCCGTCCGGCATCACGGTGCGGCCGGGCAGAAATTTCAGCGTGGCGGGATTGGGTGTTGCTTCGGTCTGGATGAACATGGCTAACCTCCGGCGCCGGCGGGTCAAGGCCGCCGTTCCTGCTCCCGATATAGGCCCGGCGTTGGAATCATTCCAGCAGGAAGCGCGCTCTTCGTCACGCCAGCGCGTCGATCTCCTCGTCCTCCAGATGCCCGGGCACGATCGCGACGGGGATCGGGAAGGTCCCAGCCGATTTTCCGGCGAGCGCACTGACGAGCGGCCCCGGCCCGTCGCGCCCGGCGCTGGCGGCGAGCACGAGCAGCGAGATGTCCTCATCGGCCTCGATCAGCTTGACCAGCTCGTCGGCCTTCACGCCGGTGCGTACGACCTTTTCGGGCTCGAGCCCGGCGAGCGTCCGCACGGCGTTCGCCGCCGCGTCGATCAGCGCCTCGGCCTGGGCTTCGGCTTCGGCCTGCATCACCTCGCCGACGCCCAGCCAGGTCTCGTGCTCGGGCGGCGTGACCACGCCCAGCAGCACGATCGAGGCGCCGACGCGGGCGCAGCGCCGCGCCGCGAAGCGCACCGCCTTGGCGCATTCCGCGCTGTCGTCGACCACTGCGAGGAATTTCGGGCGATGGCCCGCTTCATAGGACCGTCGTCGCTTGACCATTGGGGTGACCTGTCGCCGCTTCGAGAGTTGGGGCGTCTTGGATCGTTTTCGATCCGAGGCGTGTGACCGGCTCTCACTCAAAACAGAGGCGGACGATTCACGCTTCGGGATGTGTCGTCCCGAACCGATCGCGCGCCAGGAGCCGGCATGGTGAACCGCGCCGCAGCGTCAGCGCAAGCCCGCCGAGGTCGCAGCGGGAAACTCAGCGCCGGACGAAGCCGATTATGTCCTTGACGTCGGCCAGGATCGGCGCGGCGATAGCTTGCGCGCGCTCCGCTCCATTGCCGAGAATCGCGTCGATATGGGCGGGTTCGGCGAGCAGACGGCGCATTTCGCCGGCGATGGGCGCGAGCTTGGCGACGGCGAGATCGACCAGCGCCGCCTTGAAGCCGGAGAACTGTCCGCCGCCGAACTGGCTCAGCACCTGCGCCTTGGTGACGCCTTCCAGGCCGGCATAGATGCCGACGAGGTTCTCGGCCTCGGGCCGGCCCTCCAGCCCCTTTTCCTCGGAAGGCAGCGCCTCCGCATCGGTCTTCGCCTTGCGCACCTTCTGGGCGATGGTCTCGGCATCGTCGGTCAGGTTGATCCGCGAATAATCGGACGGATCGGATTTCGACATCTTCTTGGTGCCGTCGCGCAGGCTCATGACGCGCGGCGCCGGGCCCTGCGTCATCGGCTCGGGCAGCGGGAAGAAGCCGAGATTGCCGGTGCCGAGGTTCCGCTCCGCGATCTGGTCGGCGAAGTCGTTGTTGAACTTCTGCGCAATGTCGCGGGTCAGCTCCAGATGCTGCTTCTGATCCTCGCCGACCGGCACATGCGTGGCCTTGTAGAGCAGGATGTCGGCCGCCATCAGGCTCGGATAGGCGTAAAGACCCAGCGAGGCGTTCTCGCGATCCTTGCCGGCCTTCTCCTTGAACTGGGTCATGCGGTTCATCCAGCCCAGCCGCGCGATGCAGTTGCAGATCCAGGCAAGCTCGGCATGGCCGGAGACCTGGCTCTGGTTGAAGATGATGCTCTTCTTGGTGTCGATGCCGGCCGCGACATAAGCCGCAGTGACCTCGCGGATCGCCCGCTTCAGGTCGGCGGGATCCTGCCACATGGTGATCGCGTGCATGTCGACGACGCAATAGATGCATTCATGCGTCTGCTGCATCGCGACCCAGTTGGTCAGCGCGCCCAGATAATTGCCGAGATGCAGCGTCGAAGTCGGCTGCATGCCTGAGAAGACGCGCTGGTGAAAGGTCGCCATCGGGCGCTCCGTGATCACGAACGAGGAAAAGGAGGGGGGCTTCTGGCTCATGCCCGCCGCTTGCGCAAGTAGCGCGGCACGGAGAAGGTGCCAAAGGCGCCCAGGAGCAGGCCGGCAGCGCCATAGGAAAAGGCTCCCCCAGCGCACAGAGCCGCCAGCCCCGCGACCCGCCAGGGCGTCGATTGCGTCGGCGCCAGCCTGGCGGCGAGCAGGAAGGCGAGAATCAGCAGAACGCCCAGCATGATGGCTGAGGCCGCAAGGCTGGCGGCGATGGGACGCAGATTGGCAATGCTGGGGCGCCAGATCCCGTCCCGCAGCAGCGCCACGCCAAGCAGCACCGCCTGCGCCAGGAAAGCCAGGCTCGCCGCGCAGGCCGCCATCCGGGCGGCATTGCCGTCGCCGGCCAAGGCATAGCCGGCCATCGCCGCGACCAGGACGGCGATACAACCCGCCAGCAAGGGCAGGCGCGGCGTCTGACGGGCGAAATAGACCTGTCCGAAGACTTTCGCGATGACGGCGAAGGGCAGGCCGAGCGCAAAGCCGGCGAGCGCGGCGGCGGTGCGGGCGCGATCCTCCGCGCCGAAACGGCCGTGCTCGAACAGCACGGAGACGATTGGCTCCGCCAGCACGAAAAGGGCGAGCGCCGCCGGCAGCGCCAGCGCGAGGCCCAGCGCCAGCGCCTGTCCGAGCCGGGCGTCCGGCCCGCTCGCCTGCGCCGAATCGGCCATTTCGGACAAGACGACGGTGCCCATCGCCACGCCGACGAAGCCGAGCGGCAGCTGGAAGACACGGTCGGCATAATACAGCGCGGCGACCGAGCCGGGCTCGGCGGAGGCGATCTGCGTCGCCACCAGCAGCACGAGCTGCGCGGCCGAGGCCGCCAGCAGGGTGGCGCCGCCCGTCCGGACCAGCCGTGCCATCTCGGGCGACCAGCGCAGGCTCGGGCGCGCAAGCCCGGTCTTGTGCAGGGCAAACATCTTGCGCAGGGCGAACAGGACCAGGCCGAGATGGGCGAGCCCGGTCAGGCTGACCAGGACGGCTTGTGATTGCGCTGCAAGCTCGGCCTCCAGCCCGCGCGCCAGCGAGACGAGCAGGAAACCGACCAGAAGCGCGTTCATCAGCGCGGGCGCGAGCGCGGCCAGCGTGAAGCGTTTCTCCGCGTTGAGCACGGCCGCCAGCATGGCGGCCAGCGTCGTCAGCAGCAGGAAGGGCAGCATCAGCCTGGTGTAGTGCGCGGCGAGCGCGAGCGTCTGCGGCTCCTCCGCGAAGCCGCCGGCCAGGCCCAGCACGACCCAGGGCGCAAAGATCTCGCCGAGCGCGACCAAGCCGAGCAGCAGCAGGCCGAGATGTCCGGCCGCCTCGCCGGTGAACCGCCTGGCCGCCTCTTCTCCGCGCGCCGCCTTCACGGCGAGATAGAGCGGCACGAATGGCGCGTTCAGCCCGCCCTCGCCGAGCACGCGCCGCACCAGATTGGGCAGGCGCAGCGCGGCGAGAAAGGCGTCAGCCACCGGGCCTGCGCCCAATAACCTTGCGATCAGCACGTCGCGGGCGAAGCCGAGCAGGCGCGACAGAATCGTCGCCGCGCCGACAATGGCGGAATCCCGAGCAAGGCGGGAGGGTTCCGGCGCGCCCTCCGCCGGCTTCTGCATCAGAGGATGAACCGGCTCAGATCGGCGTTCTTCGCGAGATCGCCGATGCGCGCCTCGACATAAGCCCCGTCGATCGTGACCGTGTCGCCGGAGCGGTCGGGCGCGGTGAAGGAAATCTCGTCGAGAATGCGCTCGATCACGGTTTGCAGGCGCCGCGCGCCGATGTTCTCGACCGTCGAATTCACATCCACCGCAATGCGCGCGATCGCGTCGATCGCATCGGGGGTGAAGTGGATGGTGACCTCCTCGGTCGCCATCAGCGCCACCGTCTGCTTGATCAGGCTTGCTTCCGTCTCGGTCAGGATGCGCTTGAAATCCTCGACGTCGAGCGGGTGCAGTTCGACGCGGATCGGCAGGCGGCCCTGCAGTTCCGGCAAGAGGTCGGAGGGCCGCGAGACGTGGAAGGCGCCCGACGCGATGAACAGGATATGGTCGCTCTTCACCGCGCCATGCTTGGTCGCGACCGTTGTGCCCTCGATCAGCGGCAGGAGGTCGCGCTGCACGCCCTCGCGCGATACGTCGGCCCCGCTTTTGCCCTCACGGGAGCAGATCTTGTCGATCTCGTCGAGGAAGACGATGCCGTTGTTCTCGACCTCGCGGATCGCGGCCTGCACGATCGCCTCCTGGTCGATCAGCTTGTCGCTCTCCTCGGTCAGGAGCGGGCCATAGGCGTCCTTGACCAGCACGCGCCTCGGCTTGCCCTTCTGGCCGAAGGCCTTTCCGAACATGTCGCCGAGATTGATCGCGCCGATCGACGCGCCCGGCATGCCGGGAAGCTCGAACATCGGCGCGGCAGAGCCGCCGCCCGAGGCGATCTCGACCTCGATCTCCTTCTCGTCGAGCTCGTTGGCGCGCAGCTTGCGGCGGAAGCTGTCGCGCGTGGCGGGGCTCGCGGTCGAGCCGACCAGCGCGTCGAGCACGCGCTCCTCGGCGGCGATATGCGCTTTTGCCTGCACGTCCTTGCGCCGGCTCTCGCGCACCAGCCCGATCGCGACCTCGACGAGATCGCGCACGATCGATTCGACATCGCGGCCGACATAGCCGACCTCGGTGAACTTGGTCGCCTCGACCTTGAGGAAGGGCGCGCCGGCGAGTTTGGCGAGGCGGCGCGCGATCTCGGTCTTGCCGCAGCCGGTCGGCCCGATCATCAGGATGTTCTTCGGCGAAACCTCCTCGCGCAGCGGCCCTTCGAGCTGCTGCCGGCGCCAGCGATTGCGCAGCGCGATCGCGACAGCGCGCTTGGCGTCGTTCTGGCCGACGATGAAACGGTCGAGTTCGGAGACGATCTCGCGGGGAGAGAAGGAAGTCATTATGCTGTCCGTAAATCAGGCCGTCAGACGGCGTCCAGCGTCTCGATGACGAGGCTGTGGTTGGTGTAGACGCAGATGTCGCCGGCGATCTTCATCGCCTTGCGCACGATCGTCTCGGCATCCGATTCCATATCGATCAGCGCGCGCGCGGCCGAGAGCGCGTAATTGCCGCCGGAGCCGATCGCCATCACCGAGCCATGCTCGCTCGCTTCCGGCTCCAGCACGTCGCCGGTGCCCGAGATCAGGAGCGAGACCTCCTTGTCGGCGACGAGCAGCATCGCCTCCAGCCGGCGCAGATAGCGGTCGGTGCGCCAGTCCTTGGCGAGCTCGACGCAGGCGCGCAGCAATTGGGTCGGGTATTGCTCGAGCTTCGTCTCCAAGCGCTCGAACAGCGTGAAGGCGTCGGCCGTGGCTCCCGCGAAGCCCGCGATCACCGCGCCCTTGGCGAGGCGGCGCACTTTTTTCGCATTGCCCTTCATGATGGTCTGGCCGAGCGAGACCTGGCCGTCGCCGCCGATCACGACCTTGCCGCCCTTGCGGACCATCAGAATCGTGGTCGCGTGCATCACGGGTGCATTGCTGGCGTTATCCATCGAGGCGTGTTCCGCTATTCCAGGGTCAGCGCCAGATGTAGGGGTTTTTGGCCGCCAGACAATCGGCCGGGTGGCAACTCGGTCAATGCGCTGCTAAAGCACCGCCAATGAGCCGCTCTTGCCGCTATTGAGGATTTCCAGATGCGTTCTGGCGAAGTGAAGCGCCGCACCAACGAGACCGACATCGCGGTCAAGCTCGTGCTCGATGGCACCGGCAAGGCTGAAGTTTCGACCGGCGTCGGCTTCTTCGACCATATGCTCGACCTGTTCGCCCGGCATTCGCTGATCGACACCAGCGTCAGCGTGAAGGGCGACACCCATATCGACGACCATCACTCGGTCGAGGATGCCGGCATCGCATTGGGCGAGGCGCTCAAAGCAGCGCTTGGCGACAAGAAGGGCATCCGCCGCTATGCCGACGTGCATCTGCCGATGGACGAGACGCTGACCCGCGTCGCGATCGACGTCTCCGGCCGGCCCTTCCTCGTCTTCCGCACGCAGTTCAAGGCGGAGAAGATCGGCAGCTTCGACACCGAACTGGTGCGCGAGTTCTTCCAGGCTTTCGCGATGAATGCCGGCATCACGCTGCATGTCGAGACGCTTTATGGCGACAACGCCCATCATATCGCCGAGAGCTGCTTCAAGGGCCTGGCGCGCGCCTTGCGGCAGGCGCTCGAGGTCGATCCGCGCGAGGGTGGCCGTGTGCCCTCGACCAAGGGCGCTCTCTGAGGAGACGATGATGGCGTTCTATACCGTGATGATCCCGCCGCCCGGTTCCGGCGGCCCGCGCGAAGAGATCGAGCAGGCGCGCCTGCTGCCGGAGACCTTTACCTGGTCGGCCTTTGTGCTGAGCGGGTTCTGGCTGCTGATCAACCGGCTCTGGCTGGCGACTGCCGTTTTCGCGCTTATCTGGGGCGCGCTGTTCTATGGGCAGAACAGGTTCGGCCTCAGCACCGGCGCGCTGATCCTGGCGCATGGGGCGCTGGCGCTGTTCCTTGGCTTCGAGGGCCAGAACCTGATCGCCCGCAAGCTCGCACGCCAGGGCTGGCGGCTGGCCGATGTCGTCGAGGCGCGGGGACTGCCCGAGGCCGAGCGACGCTATTTCGAGCGTGCCTTGGCCGGCGAGGTCACGCCGCCGCGCGCGGCCCCTGTTGCACCCGCACGCCCGCAGCCCGCGGCCTCGGTGCCGATCATCGGCCTGTTTCCGGAGGCACGGGGCCGATGAGCCAGCTCGTCACCATCATCGACTACGGCTCGGGCAATCTGCACTCGGCCGCCAAGGCGTTCGAGCGTGCGGCGACCGAGTCAGGCATCGCCTCGACCATCCGTGTCACCAGCGACACCGCCGAGGTGCGCCAGGCCGATCGCATCGTGCTGCCTGGTGTCGGCGCCTTCGCCGATTGCCGGCGCGGGCTCGATGCCGTGCCGGGCATGGTCGAGACCCTCGAGGAGGTCGTCCGCCAGAAGCAGCGGCCTTTCCTGGGCATCTGCGTCGGCATGCAGCTTCTGGCCTCGCGCGGGCTCGAATACACCGTGACGCAGGGCCTTGGCTGGATTCCAGGCGATGTCGCACTGATCGTGCCCAATGATGACAGCCTCAAGATCCCGCATATGGGCTGGAACACCCTGCACAAGCAGGATGAGCATGCGCTGCTCGACGGCATCGAGACCGGGCCGGAAGGGCTGCACGCCTATTTCGTGCACTCCTATGCGCTGACGCCCGAGCGGCCTCAGGATGTGCTGGCGCTGACCGAGCATGGCGGCCCCGTCACCGCGATGGTGGCGCGCGGCAATGTTGCCGGCACGCAGTTCCATCCCGAGAAGAGCCAGAAGCTCGGCTTGAAGCTGATCGCCAACTTCCTCGGGTGGACGCCGTGATCCTGTTTCCCGCCATCGATCTCAAGGATGGCCAGTGCGTCCGCCTCAAACAGGGCGACATGGGCCAGGCCACCGTCTTCAATGACGATCCCGCCGCTCAAGGAGCCGCCTTCGAGGCCCAGGGCTTCCAGTGGCTGCATGTCGTGGATCTCGACGGCGCCTTCGCCGGCAAGCCGATGAATGCGGCCGCCGTCGAGGCGATCCTCGCGCGCGTCGCCTTCCCGGTGCAGCTCGGCGGGGGCATCCGCGACATGGCGACGGTCGAGGGCTGGCTGAAGAAGGGCGTGCGCCGCGTCATCATCGGCACGGCCGCGGTGCGCGATCCCGGCTTCGTCAAGGAGGCGGCGAAGGCCTTTCCCGGCCAGGTCGCGGTCGGCATCGATGCGCGCGACGGCTATGTCGCGGTCGAGGGCTGGGCCGAGACCTCGGCGCTGGCTGCGGATGATCTCGGCCGCCGCTTCGAGGATGCCGGCGTCGCGGCGATCGTCTACACCGACATCGCCCGCGACGGCATGCTCCAGGGCATCAATTGGGACGGCACCATCGCGCTGGCGAACGCCTTGACGATCCCCGTCATCGCCTCGGGCGGGCTTGCCTCGATGGCCGACATCGAGCGGCTCTGTGCGCCCGATGCGGCAATCCTGGAGGGCGCGATTACAGGCCGGGCGCTCTATGACGGGCGGATCGACCCGGCTGCGGCGCTGGCACGGGTGGCGAAGGCCGCAAGCGTGTCGGCGGCCTGAGCCGCCGACTGCCGCCGGTTCGGCCGCTCACTTCACGAACTGGTTGTAGATCCCGGCGAATTCGCCGGTCGCCTTGGCCAGATGCAGCCATTGGTCGACGAAGGCCTTGAAGGTCGCGTCGCCGCGCGGGAGCATGTAGCCCATCTCGCCATATTGCAGCGGCTCATCGGGATTGACGGCGCACAAGCCCGGCTTGGCCTTCTCCTGGACCTTGGTCTCGATCGATTCCGAGATCATCAGATCGGCCCGGCCGGCCAGGATCTCGTCGAAGATGGTGACGTTGTCGGGGAAGACGCGGATGTCGGCCTTCTTGAAGTTCGCCCGCACGAAACGCTCATTGGTGCCGCCGGGATTGACCACGACACGGGTCTCCGGCTTGTCGATGTCGGCGATTGTCTGGAACTTCGCCTTGTCGGCGCAGCGCACGATCGGCGCCTTGCCGTTGACGAGGTAAGGCGCGGAGAAGAAGACCTTCTTCTGTCGGTCGAGCGTCACCGAAATGCCGCCCATGGCGACGTCGCATTTTCCCGACCCCATATCGGTCAGGAGATCGGACCATTTCGTCTGGACGAACTTGGCCTCGACGCCGAGCGCCTTGGCGAGCGATTTCGCCAGCTCGATGTCGATGCCCTCATAGCTGCCGTCCTTGGCCAGGGTGAACGGCTTGTAGTCGCCCGTCGTGCAGACCTGCAGCGCGCCGCGGCTCTGGATGGCGTCAAGCTGGCTCGCCGGCGCCTGGGCAAGCGCGGCCGCGCCGAGGCCGAGCCCGACAGCCAGGCCAAGCCCGATCGTAAGGCCCCGGGTCGCCAGCTTCAGGCCCTTGAATGTCGTGGTGATCGTCATGGAAATCCCTCTGTTCTTGCTTATGGCGAGCAGGAGAGCAGGGAACGTGCCGCCGATCAATCCGGGCCCCCTGCGCGGCTGCGTTTGCGTGCCGGGCGGCCGCGGCGCTATATGCCCTCGCTTGTCCGATCTCGCCTTTATCCGATCTCGTCCTTATCTGACCTCATCTTGGCCCAGCAGCACTGATGACCCTGAAAACCCGCATCATCCCCTGCCTCGACGTCAAGGACGGCCGCGTCGTCAAGGGCGTGAAGTTTCTCGATCTCGTCGACGCCGGCGATCCGGTCGAGGCCGCCAAGGCCTATGACGCGGCGGGCGCCGACGAGCTCTGTTTTCTCGACATCACGGCCAGCCACGAGGATCGCGGGATCCTGTTCGATGTCGTGACGCGCACGGCCGAGGCCTGCTTCATGCCGCTGACGGTGGGCGGCGGCGTACGCAAGATCGAGGATATCCGGGCACTGCTGCTGGCGGGAGCCGACAAGGTCTCGATCAACACGGCGGCCGTGACCAATCGCGGCTTCGTCAGGGAGGCGGCGGAAAAGTTCGGCGGCCAATGCGTCGTCGTGGCCATCGACGCCAAGCAGGTTTCGCCCGGCCGCTGGGAGATCTTCACCCATGGCGGGCGCAATCCCACCGGGCTCGACGCCGTCGCCTTCGCCCGCGAGGTCGTCTCGCTCGGCGCCGGCGAACTGCTCGTCACCTCGATGGACCGCGACGGCACCAAATCGGGCTATGATCTCGGCCTGACCGAGCGCATCGCCGATGCCGTCTCGGTTCCCGTGATCGCCTCGGGCGGCGTCGGCGATCTCGACGATCTCGTCGCCGGCGTGCGCGACGGCCATGCCAGCGCGGTGCTTGCGGCCTCGATCTTCCATTTCGGCACCTACACGATCCAGCAGGCCAAGGAGCACATGGCGGCGGCGGGTCTGGCGATGCGGCTGGATTGAGCTGATGGCAGTGCTCACCTTGGCTGTCATTCCGGGGCTTCGCATCGCGAAGAACCCGGAACCCACGATTGGGCGAGCCGCCCTTTGCCCAAATCTTGCGATTGCACCCGGTCGTGGGTTCCGGGTTCGCACCCTCAGTGCGCGCCGGAATGACAGGAGGTCAGTATGACAGCCTTCACCCTAGCGGATCTCGAACGCATCATCGCCGAGCGGGCGAAAGCCTCGCCCGAGGAATCCTGGACGGCGAAGCTCATCGCGGCGGGGCCTGAACGCGCTGCAAAAAAGCTCGGAGAAGAGGCGGTGGAGGCCGTCATCGCCGCCGTGAAGGGCGATCGCGACGAGCTGATCGCCGAAAGCGCCGATCTGCTCTATCATCTGTTAGTCGTGCTCTTGTCGCGCGATGTTGCATTGCGAGACGTGTTGAGCCAGCTTGAGGCACGCACGGTGCGCTCCGGTCTGGCGGAGAAGGCCGCGCGGCCCCGTTGAGAAGCCGAGGCTAGTCCTGCGTTGAACCTCGAAGCCTGGAATGCGGGTCGCCTCATGGACCAGCGTCTGATCCCCGCCCCGGCCGATCCCGAGCTGGGCTCGCCCTATCGCAGCTTCACGCGCGATGAATGGGCGCATCTGCGCGCCGATACGCCGCTGACGCTGTCGGTCGACGACCTGACCAAGCTGCAATCGATCAACGACCCGATCTCGCTCGACGAGATCGTAGCGATCTACCTGCCGCTCTCGCGCCTGCTCTCGCTTTATGTCGCCGCCACGCAAGGCCTGTTCAAGGCGACGCAACGCTTCCTGATGGCCGAGGCCGAGGTCAAGGTTCCCTATATCATCGGCGTCGCCGGCTCGGTCGCCGTCGGCAAATCGACCACGGCGCGCGTGTTGAAGGCGCTGCTCTCGCGCTGGCCCAACACGCCCAAGGTCGAGCTCGTCACCACTGACGGCTTCCTGTTGCCCAATGCCGAATTGGAGCGGCGCGGCCTGATGCAGCGCAAGGGCTTTCCCGAAAGCTATGACGGTTCGGCGATCCTGCGCTTCCTCTCCGACGTCAAGGCCGGCAAGCCCTCGGTCTCCGCCCCGGTCTATTCGCATCTGGTCTATGACGTGATGGCGGGCGAGGAGGTCACGGTCGAGCGGCCCGACATCCTGATCCTGGAAGGCCTGAACGTCCTGCAGCCGAGCCGCATGCCCAAGGACGGCAAGGTCATCCCCTTCGTCTCCGATTATTTCGACTTCTCGGTCTATCTCGACGCCGATGAGAACGATCTGCATCGCTGGTACGTCAACCGCTTCATGACCCTGCGCCAGACCGCCTTCCGCGATCCGCGCTCCTTCTTCCGCAAATATGCCGAGATCGACGAGGACGAGGCGCTTTCGATCGCGGAGAAGCTCTGGAGCGGCATCAACCTGCCGAATCTGCAGGAGAACATCCTGCCGACCCGCCAGCGCGCCAGCCTGATCCTGACCAAGGGCGCGAGCCACCGCATCCAGCAGGTCGCCCTGCGGCGGCTCTAGAGCCGCCATGACGACCTATGTCGCCCTACTGCACTCGGTCGTGCTCGGCCCCGGCAAGCGGCTGGCGATGGCGGATCTGAAGGCTATGGTGGCGGCGCTGGACTTTGGCGATGTGCGCAGCTGGGTCGCCACCGGCAATCTGATCTTCGAGGGCGAGGATGCGCCCCTCCCAGCGATTGAGAGCCGCTTGGAGGCGGCTTTCCGCACGCGTTTCGGCAAGCATGTCGATATCATCCTGCGCACGGCGCAGGCCTGGCGGCGGCTTGCCGCCCAAAATCCCTTCCCGGACGGGAACAGCGCCGATATCGGCATCCGCGTCATGCGAAGCCCGCTTAGCCCGGATGCCTTGTCCATGCTCGGCAGGATCGCCACGCCAGGTATTGCGCTCGCCCTTGCGGACGGCGATTTATGGATCGACTTCGGCGGCAAACCGAGCGAGACGAAGCTGCTCTCGCATCTGACAACCAAAAAACTCGGCATCGGCACGCTGCGTAACGCCAACACCGTCAATGCGCTTGCCGCGATGCTGGACTGATGCCTTGCCAGCGCGTTCGGCGCGATAGGAACCTTTGGCGGTGCTGGAGCTGCTCGATCTTTCCGCCCTCGGTCTGATGGCGGGCGCGGCCTTCGTCGCCGCGACGCTGCTGCCGGCGCAGTCGGAGGTCGTCTTCGTCGGGCTGCTGGCGGCCAAGACCGTCGATCCGCTGGCCCTGTTCCTGGTCGCGAGCGCAGCCAACACGGCAGGCTCGGCCGTCAACTGGTGGCTCGGCCGCTTGATCGCCCATGGCGGCGTCGAGCGCCTGCCGGCAAGGCTGCGGCCTGATCCGGAAAAATTCGCCGATGCGCAGCGCGGGTTCGAGCGCTTCGGCTGGCCGTCCCTGCTCTTTGCCTGGCTGCCGGTCCTGGGCGATCCGCTGACCTTCGTGGCGGGCACGTTGAACTATCCGCTCGGGCGCTTTATCGGACTCGTGCTCCTCGGCAAGGCCGCGCGCTATGGCGCACTCTGGGCCGGCTGGGTGACGCTGGCCTGAGGTCTTGCCTTAGCGTTTGCGAAAGCCTCCAGCTCGGGCTACCAGCAAGCGCCCTTTTTCAGGAGACAAGAGCATGAGCATTCAGCGCATCGGCGTCGGCCCCCGCATGTCCAAGGCCGTCGTTCACGGCGACACCGTCTATCTTGCCGGCCAGGTTGCCGACAAGGCGGCGGGCAAGAGCGTTGCCGAACAGACCTCCGAGATCCTCGGCATCATCGATTCGCTGCTGGCCGAGGCCGGGACCGACAAGACGAAGCTGCTGATGGTCAATATCTGGCTCGCCGACATGGCAACCTTTGCCGAGATGAACGGCGTCTGGGACAAGTGGATCGTTGCCGGCGCGACTCCGGGCCGCGCCACGGTCGAGGCCAAGCTCGCCGCGCCGCAGTTCACGGTCGAGATCGCGGTCATCGCGGCAAAGTAGGACGCCCGCATCAAGCCGGAACGGGAGGCCGCCATCAGTCAGTCCGAGGAACTCGCACCGCTTCTGGCGCGCGTCGCCGGGCGCCACGGCTTGCCGCCGGTGGCGCTGCCGGCGATGGTTGCGGATTGGCTGCGTCGTCCCGGCTCGGCGCCTCCCCAGGAGGCGCTGCTGGAGCGCAGGGCGGTGGATTTCCTCGCTTTGACCGGCCGGCTTGGCGTGCCGCTCGGCGACGAGGAAACCCGTCGCCAGCGCGCGGAGGCGGCGTCTGCGCTTGCAGCCGGGCGCTTCGCCGATGCAGACAAGGCGCTTGCTCAGGCTGAACTCCATTCGATCGGAGGCTCGAGCGACCTCTCGGCGCTGCCGGTCGCGCAGCGGCTCTGGATTGGCGAGAATCGCGCCGATCGGGCGGGAATCAGCTTCCTGCGAACGACGCCGGACGCCTATCGCGAGGCCGCGGGCCGCTATGGCGAGGCATCCGCGCTGATCGGCCTCGCCGATATCGACCGCAGCCGCGCCGTTGCGCTCGCTCAGGCGAAGGCGCTGGCGCGGCTCAGCGAGGATTTCGGTGGGCGCGACGGCTATGATGCCGCCGTGACCTTGCTGCGCCGTTTGCTCGAAGGGCTAGACAGCCTGGAGGACGCGGTTGCCTTCGCCGGCGCTCAGGACGCGCTGGCCGCCACGCTTGAAGCTCTCGCCGAGATTACCGGCACGGAGGATCTCCGCGTCGAGGCACTCGGACGCTGCCGGACGGGGGTGGAGAACCTCCATCGCGACGAAGCGCCGCTGCTTTGGCACGCGCTGACGGTCCGCTTCGGGCGGCTCGCCGTCACGCTCGGCGAAGCGCGCGAGGACGATGCCCTGCTCGAGGAGGCGGTCACGGCGCTTGCCTCCGTCCTTGCCGTCTGGGATCGCAACCGCGACGAGGCGCACTGGCTCGAGGCCGAGCACATGATCTCGCGTGCCCGTGCCGCGCTCGGCGGGCGCCGGAGCGATCTCGCTCTGCTCGAGCGCGCCTTCAACGGTTTCAATCGGGTCGCCAAGGCGGTCGATCGCACTCGGGAGCCTCTGCGCTGGGCCGAGCTGCAGGACCAGATGGGCGGCGTGCTCGTCGCCATGGGCGAGCGCTACCGCGAGCCCGTCGTATTCGAGGAGGCGATCGCGGTCTTCGCCGCGGCGCTTGAGGAGCGTCGGCGCGAGAGCGTGCCGCTGCTCTGGGCGACCAGTTCAGCCAATCAGGCGCTGCCGATGATGCGGCTGGCGGAACGACGCAAGGACCCCGTTCTCGCAAGGCAGGCATTGACGCAGATCGCCGTCGCCATCGAGGCCATGCGCTCGGCCGGCTTTGCCGCCAATGCCAAGCGCCTCGAGGCGCACCTGATAAAGGCCGGCGCTCTCGTCGAGGCGCTGCACAAGGCCTAGATCACGTCGCCTTCGGACGATTCCGTCCGAAGGCGGAAAGAGGTGATCGATTCCAAGAGTTTAGAGAATTTCTCACGCGAAAAGCCGGTGTCCCCGTTTCGCGCAATGCTCTTGAGAGCGGGACTTTCGTCCCCGCAAGCGACGCTCAGGCCGCCTTCCGCCAATCGGCCAGCCGCTCCAGCGCAGCGTCGAGCGTCGAATCATGCTTGGCGAAGCAGAAGCGCACCACGGTCTTGACCGCTCCTTCCGCATAGAAGGCGCTGACCGGAATCGCCGCGACACCGTTTTCCGTGACCAGGCGCTGGCAGAAGGCGACATCGTCGCTCTCCCCCAGCGCGCCGATGTCGACATTCAGGAAATAGGTGCCGACGCTGGGCAACACGTCGAAGCCAAGCCCTGTCAGGCCGGTGGCGAAACGGTCGCGCGAGCGCTGGAAATCGGCGCGCATGCCTTCGAAATAGGAATCGTCCTTGCCCAGTCCGTAGGCGACGGCGGCCTGCAGGTTCGGCGGCGTGGTGAAGGTGATGTATTGATGCGCCTTGGCGAGCACCGGCATCAGGTTCGGCGCCGCCATCACCATCCCGACCTTCCAGCCGGTCAGCGAGAAGATCTTGCCGGCCGAGGAGATCTTCACGGTGCGCTCGCGCATGCCTGGCCGCGACAGCATCGGCCGGTGCCTGTGGCCGTCGAAGACGACATGCTCCCAGACCTCGTCGCAGATCGCGACCGCATCGAACCGGATGCAGAAGGCGGCGAGCAGATCGAGATCGGCCTCGCTGAAGATCGTCGCGGTCGGGTTCAGCGGGTTGTTGAACAGCACGACGCGGGTTTTCGGCGAGAACGCCTTGGCGAGGACCTCCTCGCTCAGCCCGAAGGCCGGCGGCGTCAGCGTCACGAATTTCGGGATGCCGCCGGCACGGCGCACCAGCGGCACATAGGCGTCGTACATCGGCTCGAACAGCACGACTTCGTCGCCCGGCGTGATCAGAGCCATCAGCGCGCCGGCAATCGCCTCGGTTGCGCCCGAAGTCACCATCACCTCGGCGTCGGGGTCGAGATCGAGCCCCTGCCAGCGCTTGAAATGGGTTGCGGCGGATTGGCGCAGCTCGGGCAGGCCCATCATCGGCGGATACTGGTTCCAGCCATTGACGACGGCGTCGGCCGCCTTGCGCCGGACATCCTCGGGACCGGGATCATCGGGAAAGCCCTGGCCGAGATTGACGGCTCCGGTCTCGCGCGCGAGCCGCGACATCACCTCGAAAACGCTGGTCTGCAGGGCGGAGAAGATCGGGTTCATCGTCATCGGGCCGGCTCGAGCGAGGGTGTTTTGGGCGAAAGCAGGCAGGGCCTCTACCATGCCATGGGCCGCAGCGCATCCTGGCGGGCAAGCAAGGATGTGTCGGAATTGACCCGGCGGAATATGGAATGATGAATGTTGACATTCGTCAGCGATCAATGCTTATCTGTCCAAGCCGGTTCACGACGGGCGCCCGCGGCGGCTTCGCCCCTTTGACGCTGCGGGATATTGGCGTGAACCGGTGACCCTCCCTCTTGCGCTGCGTCTTTACAGCCTGTCCCGGCCACCGCCCGAGGTTTGCGGCGACGGCGCGGGGATGATGCCGAAAACCGGCTCCCCCTTTGCGCGGGCATGCTCTAATCACAGCGCATGAGCTTGGCGCACACCCCCGCAATCATGATCCTGGGCACCGGCTCCAATGTCGGGAAATCCCTGATCGTCGCGGGGCTGTGCCGCCTCTTCACCGATCGCGGGCTGAAGGTCGCGCCATTCAAGCCGCAGAACATGTCCAACAATGCGGCGGCGACGCCGGGCGGCGAGATCGGCCGCGCCCAGGCCCTGCAGGCCCGTGCCGCCCGCATCGCGCCGCATGTCGACATGAATCCGGTGCTGCTCAAGCCCGAAAGCGAGACCGGCAGCCAGATCGTGCTGCAAGGGCGTGTCGCCGGCCATCTGGCGTCTGGCGATTATGCCAGGCGCGGCGACTTCCTGCCTCAGGTGCTGGAGAGCTTCGAGCGATTATGCGCCAGGGCCGACCTGGTCATCGTCGAAGGCGCGGGTTCGCCGGCCGAGACCAATCTGCGCGCGCGCGACATCGCCAATCTCGGCTTCGCCCGGGCTGCCAATGTGCCTGCGATCCTGATCGGCGACATCGATCGCGGCGGCGTCATCGCCAGCCTCATTGGCACGCATGCGGTGCTGGAGGAGGCCGATCGCGCCATGCTCCGGGCTTTCGCCATCAACCGCTTCCGCGGCGATGCCAGCCTGTTTGGCGCCGGCGTCGAGACGATCCAGGCTGCGACCGGCTGGCCTTGCCTGGGCATCGTGCCCTGGTTCGCGGAAGCCGCCAGGCTGCCGGCGGAGGACGGGCTCGACCTGCGCTCGGGCGCGCGCAAGCCCGGCGCCGGGCTGAAGATCGCGGTTCCGGTGATGCCGGGCATCGCCAATTTCGACGATCTCGATCCGCTGAAGTCCGAGCCCGGCGTCGATCTCGTCCTGGTCCGGCGTGGAGAAGCACTGCCTGGCGACGCGGATCTGATCATCCTGCCCGGCTCCAAGACGACGCTGCGCGATCTCGCCGTTTTGCGCAGCGAGGGCTGGGACATCGATATCCAGGCGCATCGGCGGCGCGGCGGGTGCGTTATGGGCCTGTGCGGCGGCTATCAGATGCTGGGCCGCGTCGTGCGCGACCCGCTGGGCCTGGAAGGGCCGGCCGGCGAGGCTGAGGGACTGGGCCTGCTCGATGTCGAGACGGTGCTTGATCGCGAAAAAACCGTGCGCGAGGTCGATATCGCCCATGCGGCGAGCGGGGCCGCGGGCCGCGCCTATGAAATCCATCTCGGCGATACGCAGGGCGCCGACACCATGAGGGCGCCGTTTCGCGTCGGTACCCGCACTGAGGGGGCCATGAGCCCGGACGGCCGCGTCGTCGGCACCTATCTCCATGGCGTCTTCTCGGCCGATCCGGTCCGCAGCGCCTGGCTTGCGGCGGTCAGTGGCGTTGCCTCTGCATTCTCCTACGAGGCCGAGGTCGAGGCCACGCTCGACCGGCTGGCGGCCCATCTCGCCGCCCATCTCGATGTCGAGGCGCTTCTGGCGCTGGCGCGGCAGAGGCTCGGACTCGCCTGAGCCGGGTGCAATCGCCCGCTGTCCGGCTTGGGCGCGATCGGCAGCAAGAACGTGCAATCGGCACCATGTCAAAATCGGCTAAAGTCTTTGTCTGTCATGAGGTTGACGAATGATGAAATTCGTCATACCAACAAATTCCGAAGACTGCCTGCCAATCAGCACATCGGACAACCGCGTTGAGCCATCCTGAACGCGATACGAGGCAAACCATCGTCGACACGGCCGAGCGCTTCTTTCGCGACATCGGCTACCAGAAGACGACGGTCGCCGACATCGCCAAATCGCTGCGCATGAGCCCAGCCAACGTCTATCGTTTTTTCGATTCAAAGAAGTCGATCAACGAGGCGGTGCTGGCTCGCTACAAGGGCGAGCACGAGGCGGCGCTGGCTGCGATCGCGGCCGAGGACCGGCCGGTGGCCGACCGCCTGCGCGACATGCTGCAGACCTCCTACCGCATCAACCAGGCCCGCTATGCCGACCAGCAGCGCATGCATGAGATGGTCTGCGCGGCGATGGAGGAGAGCTGGGACGCGATCCTGGGCCATATCGCCCGGTTCGACGCCTTGATGTGCAAAGTCGTCGCGGAGGGCGTCGAGAGCGGCGCGTTCCGGAAGGTCGATCCCGGTGAGGCCACCCGCTGCATCCGCACGGCGATGATCCGCTTTCATCACCCGCTGCTGATGTCGCAATGTTCGCGCATGCCGGGGCCCAGCATCGACGAGATGATCGACTTCATCATGGCCGCGCTGGAGCCGCCGGTCGACGCCGCTTGAGCGACGCCCGCCTCCGCTTGCGTTGACAAGCCCTCCACGGAGCGGGATACCCCGCCTGCCATGGCCTCTTTCTCCAAACAGAATCTCAAGAAGCTCGCCGTCATCGTCCATGATCTCGTGGTCACGGCGCTGGCGATCTGGCTCGTCTTCGTCATCCGTTTCGAGAACTGGCAGCTCGCCGAGCATCTCAGGCTCCTGCCGCGCGGCCTGCCGTTCTTCGTCGCCTATGCCGGGCTGGTCTACTGGTTCTTCTCGCTCTACCGCTCGAAATGGCGCTTCGCCTCGCTGCCGGACCTGTCGAACATCGTCAAGGCGGTCTCGATCCTGAGCCTGACCCTGCTCGTGGTCGACTATGTCCTGGTCGCGCCGAACCTCTATGGCACGTTCTTCTTCGGCAAGATCACGATCGCGCTCTACTGGCTGGTGCAGAACGCGCTGCTCGGCGGCCCGCGGCTGGCCTATCGCTATTTCAAATACTCCCGCTCCAAGCACTTGGCGCAGCGCGGCCAGACCCTGCCGGCGCTGCTGCTCGGGCGCGGCGTCGAAGTCGAGATGGTGATCCGCGCCATGGAGGCCGGCACCATGCGCAATCTGCGACCGGCCGGCATCCTGTCGCCGCGCGCCGATGATCTCGGCCAGTCGATCCGCGGCGTTCCGGTGCTGGGCCTCCTCGCGGAGATCGAGACGGTGGCGCTGGACGCCGCCGAGCGCGGCGAGCCCTTCCGCCGCATCGTCGCGACGGCGAGCGCGCTGGTTCCCGAAGCCGAGCCCGACAAATGGCTGGCGCGCACGCGCAAGCTCGCCTTGCCGATTTCGCGCGTCGACAGCCTGGGCGAGGGCATGCGCGACACCGAGCTCGCACCGCTCGAGATCGAGGACCTGCTGGTTCGCCCCACGGTCACGATCGATCGCGAGCGGCTGGGCTCCTTCCTGAAGGGCAAGCGCGTGCTGGTCACCGGTGGCGGCGGCTCGATCGGTTCCGAGATCTGCCTGCGCTGCGCCGCCTTCGGCGCCGCCGAACTGCTGATCGTCGAGAGCTCGGAGCCTGCGCTCTTCCAGATCACCGAGGAGCTCATCGCCCAGGGCCACCAGACCGTGGTCAACGGCGCGCTGGCCGATGTACGCGACCGCGCCCGCATCACGCCGCTCTTCAGCTCCTTCGCACCCGACATCGTCATCCACGCGGCGGCACTGAAGCATGTGCCCTATCTGGAAGCCGACTGGACGGAGGGCATCAAGACCAACATCTTCGGCTCGGTGAATGTGACGGATGCCGCCATCGCGGCCGGCGCCAAGATCTTCGTGCTGATCTCGACCGACAAGGCGATCGAGCCCGTCTCGATGCTGGGCGCGACCAAGCGTTTCGCCGAGATGTATGTCCAGTCGCGCGATGCCGAGTTCGTCGCGGCCGCCGCCGGCATGCGGCTGGTCGCCGTGCGCTTCGGCAATGTGCTGGGCTCGGTCGGTTCGGTGGTGCCGAAATTCAAGGCGCAGATCGAGCGCGGCGGGCCGGTGACGGTCACCGATCCGGAGATGATCCGCTATTTCATGACGATCCGCGAGGCCTGCGATCTCGTCCTCACCGCCGCCTCGCATGCGCGCGGCGACGAGCCGGAGGCCGAGCGCGCTGCCGTCTACATCCTCAAGATGGGCCAGCCCGTCAAGATCATGGACCTGGCCGAGCGCATGATCCGGCTCGCCGGCTATGAGCCCGGCATCGATATCGACATCGCGGTCACCGGCGTCAGGCCGGGCGAGCGTCTCAACGAGATCCTGTTCGCCCGCGACGAGCCCAAGGCCGAGACCGGGCTCGATGGCGTCATGGCGGCGAAGCCGATCTTCGCCGGGCGTTCGCGCATGCAGGGCTGGCTGGCGCGGCTCGAAGTCGGCATCAGGAACGACGAGCGCGCCGCCGCCGAGGCCATCCTCGACGAGGCCATCCCCGATTTCAGATTGCGGGCGAAGCCGCAAGCCGGGCCAGAGCTGCCGGAGTCGCGACCCGCGGCCGCCAACCTGCCCTGAGCAGGCGGTCCGGCGCGGCGACGAGCCCGCCGCTCAGCTTGGCGAAAGCGTCCTGCTTGCCGGCAAGACGGGCGGCAAGGCCGAGCCATCCCACGGGCACGGGAATCAGCCCGGGCTTGCGTTCCAGGCCCGCCCGCATCGCCGTGATGATCTCCGCGACGCTGATCGGCTCGGGATCCGAGACGATGTAGCTCCTGCGGGCCGGGCAGGCCGGCGTCAGTGCGAACAGGATCGCTTCCGCCAGGTTCTCCACCGCCAGCAGCGAGCGCGGCGCGTTAAGCCCGCCGAGCGGCAGCGGCAAGGGCAGGCGTGCGAGCCTGAGCAGCGCCGCCATATTGGCCTTCACGCCCGGCCCGTAGACCAGGACCGGGCGCAGGCTCATCCAGTCGAGATCGAGCGCGGCCAGGCCTTGCTCGGCTGCGAGCTTGGAGCGGCCATAGGCGTCGTCGGGCGCCGGGCTGTCGTCGTCGCGCAAGGGCGGGCCGCCGAAAGCCCCGCTCAGCGCCTTGATCGAGGAGAGGTAGACGAAGCGCGCAATGCCCGCTTGCCTGGCGGCTTCAGCGAGGTCGAGCGTCGCCTGCGTGTTGACCTGTTGGTAGAGCGCCTCATCGAGGCCGGGGCCGGCATGGGCGAGCCCGGCCATGTGCACGACATGGTCGACGCCCTCCAGCGCGGCGCGCCAGTCGATAGCCGTGGCGAGATCGCCCGTTACGACGGTCTCGATGCCGGGCGGCGCCGTGGTGACGCGGCGCTGCGTCAGGCGCAGGCGGTAACCCGCATCGCGCAACGCGGCCACGACATGCGGGCCGACGAAGCCGCTCGCGCCGGTCACGAGGATGCGCGGTTCAGCCATGGGCGGCCCTCGGGCGCGCAAAGCTGTGCAGCAGAGCCGCGGTCAGCAGCAGCGCCACCGCAAGGCAGGCGAGTTGCCCCCAGAAGTCGGGGATACGCAGGCTGAACGCGGCCAGCGCGATCAGGATCAGGTTCAGCAAGGCGATGCGCGTGACGATGCCGAGCACGCTGAAGCCGTTCGTGGTCGCCTGCTGATAGAGATGCGAGCGATGCGCCTCCCAAATTTTTTCGCCGCGCGCCAATCGGCGCAGCAGCGTCAGCGTAGCGTCGCAGAGATGGTAGAGCGGCAGGATCAGCGCCGCCGCGAAAGCGCCGGTTCCGGCGAGCCTGTAGAGCAGATAGGCGGTGAGCAGGCCGATCGGCAGCGAGCCGACATCGCCAAGGAAGAGCCGGGCGCGGGGCTTGTTGAAGGGCGCGAAGCCGATCAGCCCGCCGCAGAGCGCCGCAGCCAGCCAGGTGCTGCCCAAATCGAGCGCGCCCGCATGCCCCGCCAGCGCCAAGGCGCCGGTCAGAGGCACGATGCCGGCAATGGTGATCCAGTCGATCCCGTCCATGAAGTTGACGAGATTGACGAACCAGACGCCGGCCAGCAGCGCCAGCACGCGCTCCAGCGCGAGCGGCATGAGACCGGGAAACAGCCGCAGCCCCGGCGCGGCATAGACGATGACGAGCCCGACGCAGGCCGCCTGCAGCACGAGCCGCAGGCTCGCCGGCAATGGCCGGATATCGTCCCAGGCGCCGACGACGGCGAGCAGGATCGCGGCTGCGCCGACCAGCACGAGATCGTTTTGCGCCCCGGCTGGGAGTGGGCCGTGCAGAAGGCCGGGGCCGAGGGCCAGGAAAGCCCCGGCCAGAACCGCGATCCCGCCGCCTTGCGGCGTCGGGATGCTGTGGCTGGAGCGCGCATTGGGGCGCGCCAGCGCATAGCGCGCGAGCAGCGGCCGCAAGGCGACGCACAGCACGGCCGAGATGGCGGCTGCGGTGATCAGGATCAGGAGGGGGGCGAGAAAGCTGTCCAAGGCGGCGGCACCATAAGCAAGTCGAGGCAAATGCCTAGAGGGTGATGGCTTCCAAAGGCGTGCGAATCCGTCCGGTGCGGGGCCGTGTTGCAAGCCGGGCTTGCATGGATTGGCACAAAGAGTGAACATGGCGCAATGTCCACTGCAGAGTCCCGCCTGAACCCGCCACCGACGCGGCCCGACATCACCCGCGCCGTCTGCCGTGGCGCGGGCCGGCACTTGCGCGAGCGCGGCTACGCCATCGTCAAGGAGATGACCTTCGCCAATGGCCGGCGCGGCGACATCGTCGCGCTCTCGCCGTCGGGTGAATTGCTCGTGGTCGAGGTCAAATCCGGGATCGAGGACTACCGCGTCGACGGCAAATGGCCGGATTATCGCGACTATTGCGATGGTTTCCTCTTCGCGGTCGCGCCGGAATTCCCGAGCGAGATCCTGCCCGAGGATGTCGGGCTGATCGTCGCCGACGCCTATGGCGGCGAGATGCTGCGCGAGGCGCCCCGCCACCCGCTCAGCGGCTCCAGGCGCAAGGCGCTGACCATCGCCTTCGCCAAGCTCGCAGCCGGGCGCCTGGCGCTGCTGGAGGATCCGGGACTTTAGGCAGGGCTCGGTTCGGCCGTCACCGGCGGCGCCGTCAGGTCCACCGTCTCGACCAGGAAATCGATGAAGGCGCGCACGCGCGCCGGCAAGCGGCCGCCATGGCCGACATAGACCGCGTTGATCTCCTCGACATCGCCGGGATTGAAATCCTCCAGCACCGGCACGAGGCGGCCGGCCGCGATGTCATGGCCGATATGGAAGAGCGAGAGCCGCGCCAGCCCCTGACCGTTCAGGGCGAGCTGCCGCGCGCTTTCGCCGTCGCCGACCGTGACGCGGCCATGGGCCGGGACGAAGAGGCGTTTGCCATCGAGACAGAACGGCCATTCGTCGCAATGGCGGGCGAAATTGAAGGTGATCAGGTCGTGCCATGCGAGATCGGCAATGCTCCGGGGTGCCGGATGGCGGGCGAGGTAATCGGGCGAGGCGACGATCGCCATCGCGGCTGCGCCGAGCTTGCGCGCGACGAGTTGCGAGGGACGCATCGGCCCGACTCGAATCGCGACATCGGCGCGCTCGTCCATCAGGTCGATGACCTGGTCGGTGATGGTGATGTCGAGCTGTACGCCGGGATGGGCGGCCATGAAGCGCGGCGCGAGCGGCAGCAGGTAAAGCCGGCCGAAGGGCACGTTCGAATTCACCCGCAATCGCCCGCGCGGAATCTGGCCGGCGGCGACCGAGCGCTCGGCCTCGTCGAGATCGGCCAGCACGCGCAACGCCCCGGCGTGAAAGGTCGCGCCCTCCTCGGTGAGCTGGAGCTTGCGGGTCGAGCGGATGATCAGGCGCACGCCCAGCCGCGCCTCGAGCCGCGCCATCAGCTTGCTCACCGCCGAGGGTGTCATCCGCAGCGAGCGCGCCGCCGGCGAGAAGCCGCCGAGCTCGACGACCCTCGCGAACACCTCCATCTCGCCGGAGCGGTTGATGTCCGGCCGCGGCATGATGACTTCACCTCACAAATCAATGTCCTGAAGGCAATCTAATTCATAAGCGGGCCAGCTGCCATATCCCCGGCTCATCATCATTCCGGGAAAGCCGTCATGCCCGTCGCACTCTATGCCCTCACCGTTGGCGCCTTCGGTATCGGCGTCACCGAATTCGTCATCATGGGCCTGCTGCTGCAGGTCTCGGGTGACCTCGCCATTTCGATCCCGACCGCCGGCCTGCTGATGACCGGCTATGCGCTCGGCGTCTTCGTCGGCGCGCCGATCCTGACGATCGCGACCCGAGGGCTGCCGCGCAAGACGACGCTGCTCGTCCTGATGGCGATCTTCACCCTCGGCAATCTGGCCTGCGCACTCGCGCCCAGCTTCGGCTGGCTGATGGCCGCGCGCATCGTCACGGCGCTGGCGCATGGCACCTTCTTCGGCGTCGGCTCGGTCGTCGCGACCGGGCTTGTCGCGCCGGAGCGCAAGGCCTCGGCCATCGCCGTGATGTTCACGGGATTGACTCTGGCGACCTTGCTCGGCGTGCCCTTCGGCTCCTGGCTCGGCCTGGCCTATGGCTGGCGCGCGACCTTCTGGGCGGTGACCGCGATCGGCATCCTGGCTTTCGTCATCCTGGCGCTGTTCGTGCCCAAGGCGCGCGAGACCGCGCCGCTTGCGCCGCTCTCGGAGGAGTTTGCGGTGCTGGCCCGGCCGCAGGTCCAGCTCGGCCTGCTGATCACCGTGCTCGGCTTCGGCGGCGTCTTTGCGGTCTTCACCTATATCCAGCCGCTGCTGGTCGAGCTCGCCGGCTTCAGCCAGGAGGCGGTCTCGCCGATCCTGCTGGTCTTCGGGGCCGGCCTCGTCATCGGCAATCTGCTCGGCGGCCGCTGGGCCGATCGCAGCCTCTCGCCCGCCCTGATCGGCACGCTGCTGTTGCTGACGCTGGTGATGGTCGCAGCCGGCTTCGCCTTCCACAGCAAGATCGGGGCGGTCGTCGCGGCCTTCGCGCTGGGCGCTGCCGCCTTCTCCACGGTCGCGCCGCTGCAGATGCGGGTGCTGCAGCAGGCCGGCGGCGCGGGTCAGGGACTGGCGTCCAGCCTCAATATCGCCGCTTTCAACCTCGGCAATGCCTTCGGCGCCTGGCTCGGCGGCTTCGTCATCAGCCATGGCCCGGGGCTGCCCGGCATCGCGCCGATCGCCGCGCTGGTGCCGCTGGCGGCGCTTGGCCTCGCCGCCTGGAGCCTCGCCATCGAACGACGCAGCGCCCGCCTCGCGACCGTCTGATTGTCTTGACTCGTTTTCTCCGCGCAAACGCTTCGCATTTGTCGCGAGGGAACCGGCGTCCGCTTCGCTTGAGAATGCGCTTTTCGCCTGACAGGAGAAACCTCATGGATCATCGACAGCTCGGCGCATCCGGCCTGAAAGTCCCGGCCCTCAGCTTCGGCTGCGGCACATTTGGTGGCGAGGGGCCGCTTTTCAGCGCCTGGGGCGACACCGACGTTGCCCAGGCCAAGCGCCTCGTCGACATCTGCCTCGAGGCCGGCGTCACGCTTTTTGACACGGCGGATGTCTATTCCAGCGGCGCGTCCGAGACGATCCTGGGCGAGGCGCTGGAGGGCCGGCGCAATCAGGCGCTGATCTCGACCAAGCTCGGGCTGCCCGCGGGCGATGGCCCCTTGCAGGCGGGCACCTCGCGCCTGCGCCTGATCGCCGGCGTCGAGGCGGCGCTGAAGCGCCTGCGCACCGACCATATCGACCTGCTGCAGCTCCATGCTTTTGATGCCGCGACGCCGGTCGAGGAGGTCTTGAGCGCACTCGACGCGCTCATGCGGGCCGGCAAGCTCACCTATGTCGGCGCCTCCAACTTCTCCGGCTGGCAGTTGATGAAGTCGCTCGCCGCCGCCGACCGCCATGGCTGGCCGCGCTATGTCGCCCATCAGGTCTACTATTCGCTGGTCGGGCGCGACTATGAATGGGAGCTGATGCCGCTCGGGCTCGATCAGAAGGTCGGCGCGATGGTCTGGAGCCCGCTCGGCTGGGGCCGCCTGACCGGCAAGATCCGCCGCGGCCAGCCGCTTCCCGCCAGCAGCCGGCTGCATGAAAGCGCCGATTTCGGCCCGCCAGTCGACGATGAGCGGCTCTACGCCATCGTCGACGTGCTGGATGCGCTCGCGCAGGAGACCGGCAAGACCGTGCCGCAGATCGCATTGAACTGGCTGCTGCGCCGCCCGAGCGTCGCCAGCGTCATCATCGGCGCGCGCAACGAGGAGCAGTTGCGCCAGAATCTCGGCGCCGTCGGCTGGAGCCTGACGCGCGAGCAGGTCGCGCGGCTCGATGCGGCGAGCGCGGTGACGCCGGCCTACCCGCATTATCCCTATTGGCGCGAAGGCGGCTTCAAGCAGATCAACCCGCCACCAGTCTAGACCGCGATGGCGAGCGCGCGAGGCCTATCGCGGCGCGCGCTTCGCCAGGATGCGCTGCAGGGTGCGCCGGTGCATGCCCAGCCGGCGTGCCGTCTCAGAGACATTGCGGCTGCACAATTCATAGACGCGCTGGATATGCTCCCAACGCACCCGGTCGGCCGACATCGGGTTTTCCGGCGGCATCGGGCGGGCATTGCGCGAGGCGGCCAGGGCCGAATGGATTTCGTCGGCGTCGGCGGGCTTGGCGAGGAAGTCGAAGGCGCCGAGCTTCACGGCGCTGACGGCGGTCGCGATATTGCCATAGCCGGTCAGCACGATGCCGCGTGCATCGGGCCGGCGCTCCTTCAATCGCGCGATCACATCGAGCCCGTTGCCGTCGGCGAGGCGCAGATCGATCACGGCGAAGGCCGGGGCGGCCTCCTCGACGGCGGCAAGCCCGGCCGAGACGCTTTCAGCAGTCCGCACCAGATAGCCACGTCCCTCCATGGCGCGCGCCAGCCGGGTCAGAAACGGCTTGTCGTCGTCGACCAGCAGCAGGGACATATCCGCCGACGTCTCCGTCGGGGCGGCTTCGCTCAGCACGTCTTGCATCGGAACTCTCCTTCCGCCGGGCCTGTCCCGGCGGAATTGTAGCGCGGTTGCCCTCGCTACGCATCAGGCGGGGGGCGGATCAATCAACCCCTATGTAGGGCCGAAATGTCCGGGTTTGTAGCCCCCTGCGGACGCAGGCCGGCTTCGAACACGGCTCTGGGCCAGCTGATCCTGATCGAGGCGCCGCTTGCCGGAGCGGGCAGATTCGAGAACTCGATCGTCGCCCCGCCCCGCTCGAGCAGTGTCTTGGCGATAAAGAGCCCCAGGCCCAGCCCGCCGCCGGCGCGGCTCTCGCCCGCCCCATGGGTGAGGTAAGGTTCGCCAGCGCGCATCAGCACGTCGGCGGGAAAGCCCGGCCCGTCATCGGCGATGATCAGCGTGACCTGGTTGTCGTCCCAGCGCGCCGTGATGGTCACGGCCGTCCGGGCGAAATCGACCGCATTGTCGACGATGTTGCCGAGTCCGTAGATCATGCCGGGGTTGCGGCGACAGATGGGCTCGGGCTTCTCGCCCTGCATTGCGATTTTGAAAGGCATGCCGAAGGGACGTTGCGGCCCGGCCGCCTCCTCGATCAGCAGGCGCAGCGACAATTCATCCAGAGGACTTCCATCGTCGTCCTGCAGCGAGGTGAGCTTGCCGAGGATGCCGCGGCAGCGCTCGACCTGCTCGCGCAGCAGCGCGATGTCCTCGGCCATTTCGCCTTCCGCCGGCGCCAGGCGCGAGAGCTCGCGCGCCACCAGCGCGATCGTGGCGAGCGGCGTGCCGAGCTCATGGGCGGCGGCGGCGGCCAGCCCGTCGAGCTGCGAGAGATGCTGCTCGCGCGCCAGCACGAGCTCGGTGGCGGTGAGCGCGTCGGAGAGGTCGCGCGCCTCCTTGGCGACGCGCCAGGCATAGATGCCGGTAAAGCCCAGGCCCAGCACGAGCGCGATCCAGTTGCCGGCCTGGTAATAGGGCGGCAGCACCGGGCGGCCCTCGCCGGCCCAGGGCAGTGGCAGATGCGCGAAGCTGAGCCCTGTCGCCAGCACGACGCCGAGCATGCCGAGCAGCAAGGTGCGCTGCGGCGGCAGCGCCGTCGCCGAGATCATTACCGGCGCGAGGAACAGGATCGAGAAGGGGTTCTGCAGCCCGCCGGTGAGGTAGAGCAATGCAGCGAGCTGGATGATGTCGAAGGCCAGCAGCGCGGTCGCAGCGCCCGCCGTCAGGCGATGGCTGAGCGGAAAGCGGATGCGCAGCGCGATGTTGAGCCAGGCCGAGACGGCGATGACGGCGAAGCACCAGCCGAAGGGCAAGACGAAGCCGAGCCCGAAATGCACGCCCGCCACGGCCAGGCTCTGGCCCGAGATCGCGAGCCAGCGCAGCCGGACCAGGGTGTCGAGACGCAGATGCCGGCTCGACCGGGCGAGCGCCGATTCGAGGAAATCGGGGGGCGTCACGGCTCTGTTCCGGACACTGGCCGATGCGGCATCGTCAGCAATTTCCTGTGGCAGATCGGCATCGCAGCGAAATCTTAGTCTTTAGCCGGGTTGAATGAGAACAAATACCACCTACGGTGCGTTCCCTGTTGCGGCGCATCATGAGTCGTCGCCGCGACCGAAAGACCGATTTCGCATGTACGGGGCCGCCATGTCGTTTGCCTACCATGCCTTTGAAGCTGTGCACATGATGGTGGGGCCCGCGCGCGGCCTGTCCGACGCGATGCAGCTCGCTTTCAAGAACCCGGCCAATCCGCTGAGCTACACGCCGTTTGGGCGCACCATCGCCGCCTCCTGCGAATTGTTCGAGCGCAGCACGCGCCGCTATGGCAAGCCTGCCTTCGGCCTGGCCGAGACCACGATCAACGGCGTCAAGGTCGCGGTCGAGGAGCGCATCGTCTGGGAGCGGCCCTTCTGCAAGCTGATCCATTTCGACCGCAAGATCGAGGGTCGCCGCAAGCCGCAGCCCAAGGTGCTGCTGGTCGCGCCGATGTCGGGCCACTACGCCACGCTGCTGCGCGGCACGGTCGAGGCCTTCCTGCCCGGCCATGAGGTCTACATCACCGATTGGGTCGACGCCCGTCATGTGCCGCTCTCGGCCGGGCGTTTCGATCTCGACGACTATATCGACTACGTCATCGCCATGCTGCAGATGCTCGGCTCCGACACCCATGTCATGGCCGTCTGCCAGCCTTCCGTGCCGGTACTCGCCGCGATCGCCCGCATGGAAGCGGAGAACGATCCATGCGCCCCGCGCTCGATGACGCTGATGGGCGGGCCGATCGACACGCGCCGCTCGCCGACCGAGGTCAACAAGCTCGCGATGGATCGCGGCATCGACTGGTTCCGCGACCACTGCATCACCACCGTGCCCTTCCCGAACCAGGGTTTCTTCCGCGCTGTCTATCCCGGCTTTCTGCAGCTCTCGGGCTTCATGGCGATGAATCTCGATCGGCACGTCACCGCCCATTACGACATGTTCAAGCATCTGATTCGGGGTGACGGCGATTCCGCCGAGAAGCATCGCGATTTCTACGACGAGTACATGGCGGTGATGGACCTGACCGCCGAGTTCTATCTCCAGACCGTCGAGACCGTCTTCGTCGAGCATGCCTTGCCCAAGGGCACGATGATGCATCGCGACAAGCCGGTCGACTGCACGGCCATCCGCCGCGTCGCGCTGATGACGGTCGAGGGTGAGAAGGACGACATCTCCGGCGTCGGCCAGACCCAGGCCGCCCATGATCTCTGCGCCAATATCCCGGCCGACAAGCGCGTCCACTACCTTCAGATGGGCGTCGGCCATTACGGCGTCTTCAACGGCTCGCGCTTCCGTTCCGAGATCGCTCCGCGCATCTCGGACTTCATGGTCAGCCTCGACATGGAGGCGGCCAGGAGCCGGCGGGAGGCGAGCGCGGTCGAGGCCCGCAAGGCGCTGAAGATCGCGAGCTGATCTCTTGGCGGAAACGGTCTCTCAGGCCACCTGAATGTCGGTCTGAGAAAAGTTGTTGCCCTTGAACAGCAGGGGAACGCGGTAGGCTTGGGCGCAGGCATAGGACATACAGTCGGCGAGATTGAGCTGGGCCGGATGGTCGCGGCCCTTGCCGAAGGCCGCGAAGGCCGCCACGGCCTTTTTGGCGATGCTGCCATTGATCGGAACGATTGAAATTCGGGCCTCATCCAAAACCAGCTGGATGCGGATCTCCGCCTCGATCGGATTGACGTTGAGCAAGCTCGATAGCCGCATCGCCGCTTCAAGAATGACAAGCCCCGAGGTGTAGCGATGGGGTGCGGCCGAGAGCTTTAGGGCGAAGCCACCCGCCTCCGGCTCGTCGGCCAGGATCGCGACGATGACCGACGTATCGACGAACATCAATGGCCCCACATCGCGTCGATTTCGTCCTTCGTCATGGCGTGGCCGTCCGGCTCGCCCTTGGCCGCGAGTTCGGCCGCGATCCGTTTCAGCCGAGCGGCCAGCGGCTCTTTCTCAGTCTCGCGGCGCAATTCTCCCTCGAGCGCTTGAATCACGGCCTCGGTCATCGTCACCTTGCGCTTGCGAGCGAGCTGCTGGGCGAGCTCGCGCGCGCGATCGTCGCGGATTTGCAGGGTCATGCGGGTGTCTTCCGAAATCTGTATGGACATTCATATCAATACGCCATGTCGCGGTCATCAATACAAAATGGGGCTGGGCGCATGTCGCGACGTCTGTAGCGTCCGCTTCGCGCCGCACAGGCGAGGAGCCGAAAGCCTTCCATCTCTCACTGGACAGCCGGCCGGCGCGACCATGTTCACCGACCGGTCGCCGTTAGAGTTCTTTCGCCTCTTCCGCAAAGCTTGCGAATCCGGCACCATTGCGCGCGATGCGGCTCTCTCTGTTCAAGCGGCAGCCCGATCCCGACAGGATCGAGGTTCCCCATGCCGGCACGGTCTACCCGGTCGCGGTGAAGCGGCGTGCGAGCGCGCGCCGCATGACCTTGCGCGTCTCGCAGGCGACGGGCGAGATCACGCTGACCTTGCCCGAACGCGCCGATTTCGCGACGGGTCGGCTGTTCGCCGAGAGGCATGGCGGCTGGATCGCGGCGCGTCTCGCCAAGCGGCCGCTATCGGTTCCGTTCGAGCCCGGCCAAATCATCCCCTATCGCGGCGTGCCGCACCGCATCGTGCATTGGTCGAAGGCGCGTGGCGTCACCCGGGCGACGGCCGACAAGGATGGCGTGGCGATCATCGCGGTGGCGGGCGAGGCGGTGCATGTGCCCCGCCGCGTCAAGGATTTCCTGCGCCGCGCCGCGCTCGAGGACCTCGAGCGCGCCGTCAGGACGCACACAGCGACGCTCGGCATCCCGGCGCGCAAGATCACCATCCGCGACACCACCAGCCGCTGGGGTTCGTGCTCGTCCAAGGGCCATTTGAACTTCTCCTGGCGCTTGATCCTGGCGCCGCCGCTGGTGCTCGACTATCTCGCCGCCCATGAGGTCGCCCATCTCAAGGAGATGAACCATTCGCACCGCTTCTGGGCCCTGACCCACAAGCTCTGCCCGCGCACGGAAGAGGCGGAAATCTGGCTCAAGCGCCATGGCGCGGGGCTGCACGGCTTCGGCTGAAGCTCGACAGCACCATGCTCCCGGCCTAGATAGCGGGCACAGCCAGCCCAAGGGTCGCGACCTCCATGAAACTCCGTCCCGATACGCTGGCGATGACCGCCGTCCTCGCCATGCTGACCGCGCTTGGGCCGCTCTCGACCGATTTCTACCTGCCGTCGCTGCCTGAGATCGTGCGGGTGATGGAAACGGATGTCGCGGGCGCGCAGGCGACCTTGTCCTCCTTCCTCTTCGGCTATGCCGGCGGCCAGATCATCTGGGGCCCGCTCTCCGACCGGCTCGGCCGCAAGCCCATCCTGCTCGCGGGGCTGGCCCTGTTCCTGCTGGCGACGCTCGCCTGTGCGCTCGCGCCCTCGATCGGGGCCTTGACGGCGGCGCGCGCCATCCAGGCCTTCGGCGCCTCCGGCCCGATCGTGCTCGGCCGCGCCATGGTGCGCGATCTCTATGAGGGGCCGCGTGCCGGCCGCGAAATGGCGCGCATGGGCATGATCATGGGGCTGGTGCCCGCGGTCGCGCCGGTCCTGGGCGGCGTCTTGCAGGATGCCTTCGGCTGGCGCTCGACCTTCGTCGCCTCGCTCGTCTTCGCGCTCGGCCTCGCCGCGACGATCATTCTCGTCATGCCCGAGACGCTCAGGGCGCGCACGCCCGGCGCGCTCTCCATCCCCGCGATCTTCCGCGGCTTCGGCGTGCTGCTGCAGAACCGCGCCTTTCGCGTCTATGTCGGCTTGACCGCGCTGGCTTATGCCGGGCTCTTCGCCTTCATCTCGGGCTCGTCCTTCGTGCTGATCGGCGTCTACGGCCTGTCGCCGGTGCAGTACGGCTTGTCCTTCGGCTTCGGCGTCCTCGGCTTCATCGGCGGCACCATCCTCGCCCAGCGCCTCGTCGGCTCGCGCGGGCTGGACGGCGTCATCGCGATCGGCGTCGCCTGTCTCGCCGGCGGTGGCCTGGCGATGCTGATCTGCGTCGCGGCCGGTATCGGCGGGCCGTTCGGCGTGGTCGTACCGATGGCGCTCTATGCCTGCGGCGTCGGGCTGACCGTGCCGCAGTCGCAAGCCTCGGCGATGATGCCGTTTCCCGACAGGGCGGGCGCGGCTTCGTCCTTCAACGGGCTCTGCCAGATGCTGCTCTCAGCCTGCGTCGGGCTTCTCGTCGGCCATGCCCTGAAGGGCACGGCGCTGCCGCTGCCGCTGGTGATGTCGGCGCTCGGCGTGGCCGCGCTGGTGCTGTTCAAGGCGAGCACGGCGATCCGCGCCGGCAAGGTCTGAGGGGCCGCCGCTTTCGCTCGGACCGACGCCGTCATCCGGGCGCTGCGCGGCAGCGAGCCTGGACCATAAACCCAGGTTCAGCAGGACAAGGCGCGGCGACAGAAGCGTCTTAGCCTTTTGACATCAGCGGTTCCGGGTTCCGGGCCCAGGCCTGCGGCCTGCCCCGGAATGACGGGGAGGTTCCAGCGAACAACCCAGCATCAGCCGCCGAACAGCTTCTGCAGCAGGTTCTTCTCCTGCGGTGCTGGCGGCACCCAGCTGCGTTCGCTGTCGGCCGTCTGCGTATTGGCCGGCGGGCGGGCGGCCGCGACCGGCGCGCCGCTGTCGAAGATCGATTTGGGCCCGCTGCGCCAGAGCCCGCCCGGCAGGGGCGCAGGCTGCATGCCGGCATGGGCGGTCTTCATGTACTTGCCCCAGATCTCGGCCGGCAGCCCGCCACCGGCCACCCGCTTCATCTGGCTGTTGTCGTCATTGCCGAGCCAGACGGCGGTGACGAGGCGGGCCGTGAAGCCGACGAACCAGGCGTCGCGGAAATCCTGCGTCGTGCCCGATTTGCCGCCGACCTCCCAGCCGGGAATATTGACCTTGGCGCCGGTGCCGCTGAGCATGACCTCGTGGAACATGGTGTTCATCATCGAGAGCGCCTGCGGCTGCACCACGGTGCCGAAGCCTGAGCCCTTGCGGGCATAGATCACCTTGCCGGAGGCCGATTTCACCTCGCGGATGACATAGGGCAGCACCGACTGCCCGCCATTGGCGAAGGTGGCATAAGCCGTCGTCAGCTCCACCGGCGTGACCTCGGAGGTGCCCAGCGCCAGCGAAAAATTGGGCTGCAGGCTGGACGAGATGCCGAGGCGCTGCGCCGTGCGGACGACCTCCTTCGGCGTCACCTCCTGGATGAGCCGGGCGGCGATGGTGTTGAGCGAATGGGCGAAGGCGGTCTGCAGTGTCACCGGGCCGCGATAGCTCCGGGAATAGTTCTCCGGCTCCCAGCCCTTGATCGAAACCGGTGAATCGTCGCGGATCGTGTCCGGCGTCAGGCCCTGCTCCAGCGCGGTCAGATAGACGAAGGGCTTGAAGGACGAGCCCGGCTGGCGCTTGGCGGCAGTGGCGCGGTTGAACTGGCTCTTGGTGTAGTCGCGTCCGCCGATCAGCGCCCGCAGCGCGCCGTCCGGCGCCATCGAGACGACCGCGCCCTGGCTGACGCTGAGCTTGGCGCCTTGCGCCGCCAGCGCCTCGACCAGCGTCGTCTCGGCCGAAGCCTGCAGCTTGGTGTCGATCGTCGTCAGCACGGTGACGTCGCCTTCGACCCCCCCAATGAAGTCGTCGAGCACGTCCATCACATAATCGGCCGCATAATTCACCGATCCGGCGCCGCTGCGTTCCGGCACCTCGGCGGGCGCTGTCAGCGCCGTCTTGGCGGCAGACTGCGAGATGAAGCCCTGATCGGCCATCGCCGCGATCACGAGCTGCGCCCGCTTCTCGGCGGCGTCCGGATTGCGGTTGGGCGCGAGCCGCGAGGGCGCCTGCACGAGGCCAGCCAGCATCGCGGCCTCCGCTATCGTCACCGAGCGTGCCGATTTGTTGAAATAGCGCTGCGCCGCAGCCTCGACGCCATAGGCGCCCGAACCGAAATAGACGCGGTTGAGGTAGAGTTCGAGAATCTGGTTCTTGGAGTAGGTCCGCTCCAGCCACAGCGCCAGGATCGCCTCCTGGATCTTGCGCGCGGCGGTGCGTTCCTGGGTCAGGAACAGGTTCTTGGCGAGCTGCTGCGTCAGCGTCGAACCGCCCTGGACGCCGCCGCTGCGGCGCAGATTATTGACCATGGCGCGCGCCAGGCCGACCGGATCGATGCCGAAATGCTCGTAGAAGCGCCGGTCCTCGATCGCCACGAAGGCCTTGGGCAGATAGGGCGGCACCTCGCCGATCGTGATGGTGCGTCCGCCGGTCTCGCCGCGATTGGCGAGCAATGTGCCGTCGGCAGCGAGGATCGCGATATTGGGCGGTCGCTTCGGCACGGTAAGCTGGTTGATCGGCGGCAATTGCGCGGCGTGATAGGCAATCAGCCCGCCCAGCCCGATGGCGCACCAGAGGCCGAGCACCATGGTCCAGTAGAACAGGCCGCCAAGCAGCGAGCGGCCTCTGCGCTTGCGCCGCCGGCCGCCACCGCCATTGCCGCCACCATTGCGCTTGTCGCGCCGCGGGGCTTCGCGCCGCTCGTCATAACGGGCGGGCGCACGGTTGCCGCGCACTGGGCGATCGTCATCGGACAGACGCATGTCGAAATCGTCGCGGCTTTCGTCGCGTCCGCGTTCGAATGACGGCTCGCGCCGTTCGCCCCGTCTCGCCTTGTCGTTCATTCCGCCCCGTTCAAGCCTGTCGGCACATTCTCAAAAAGGTAAAGCTGCCCTCGCGTCAAACAGGAGTGAAACATGGCGCTTTTAAGGGGTGGTTAAGCCTGGAGCTGGCGGGGATGCGTCGCAGCGTCACGTGAACGTGAAGATGTTGCAGTCATGCAAGCCTGTATCGCCGCGCGGAGAATATTGCGCCGCCTGCGGCAATCTGCCTATCAAACGCAAAAATAAACCCTTGGGTGGGGATGCCTCGATCGATTCTCCGCGGATCGACGAAGATTTTGTGTCGAAATCGCAAGTTGCACGGAAAGAGAGATATATGCAGGCCCTCAATTCCCTCCAGCGTTATTCCCCCCAGATGCTCGGATTGCTGCGCATCGTCACGGCCTTGATCTTCATTGCCCATGGCACGCAGAAGCTCATCGGCTTCCCCGTGGCGCCGGCCAGCGGCCTGCCGGCCGCGTTCACCCTGTTCTGGTTCGGCGCGATCCTCGAGACCTTCGGCGGCCTGCTGCTGCTGGGCGGCTTCCTGACCCGGCCCGTCGCCTTCATCCTCGCGGGCGAGATGGCCTACGCCTACTGGATGTTCCACGCGCCCCGGAGCCTCTACCCGATCATGAACGGTGGCGACGCTGCGATCCTCTACTGCTTCGTCTTCCTCTATCTCTTCGTCGCCGGCGCCGGCGCCTGGAGCGTCGATAGCCGCAGCAAGGCCTGATCGAGCCTGCCTCGACCACGAGAGCATTGCGCGAAAAAGTCGGTACCGGTTTTTCGCAAGAGCAATACTCTCAGCTTCTAGCGCAACGAAAAAGCCCGCCTTTCCCCAGGGGAAAGGCGGGCTTCTTTTATTGGATCGGGCAAAACGCTCAGACGGAGCCGGCGATCCAGCGCGACAGGTCGCTCTTGGGGGCCGCGCCGACCTTCTGCGAGGCCAGCTTGCCGTCCTTGAACAGCATCAGGGTCGGAATCGAACGGATGCCGAACTGAGCGGGGATCGCCTGGTTCTCATCGACGTTCATCTTCACGATCTTGACCTTGCCGTTCATCTCGCCGGCAATTTCCTCGAGTGCCGGGCCGATCATGCGGCAGGGACCGCACCATTCCGCCCAGAAATCCACCACGACCGGCTCGGAGGACTTCAGGACATCCGCCTCGAAGCTCGCATCGGTCACTTTGGTCGTCGCCATGGCTTGGTCGCCTTTCAAGACTTTGTTTGGCAGCAGCGCTGCATTCGCGGTGAAGCTATGAATGCGCAAGGCCTGGGTCAAGGCGCGGTCACAGGCCCTTGAAGCAAGGCTAACCTGCCATTTTCGCCAGGTCGGCCATTTTCGCCAAGTCTGCCATTTGCGCCAAGACGGCGTCGAGATCACGTGCGTCCGGCTCGAGCGTCGTCAGCGTCGCGGTGTAGATCGCCAGCGCCCGCACGCGGCGGCCGGGATAGATCGCCCCGACAAGTGTACGATAGACCGCAAGCTGCGCCAGCGTCGTAGGCGGGATCGCGGCTGCATTCGCTGGGGGCCGCGCCGTGGTCTTGAAATCGGCGATCAGGACTTCATCCTGCGTCACGGCCAGCCGGTCTATCTGGCCTGATACCGCGCGTCGGGAACCATCCGCCAGCAAGATCGCGCCGGCGACCGGCACTTCGGCGAGCGAGCCTTCAGCGAACAGCGCGGCCAGCGCCGGCTCGCGCAGCAACGCCAGCGCCGCCTCGACGATCCGCGCGCGCCGCTCTGTTGGCAGGCCGCCGCCGCGCGTCGCCGCCAGCGCGTGTGCGGCCGCCTCGCGCCGTGCGGCTTCGACTTCGGGCAATATCTGCAGCAGCAGATGTGCCAACCGGCCGGCGCTCGCGGCCTGGGCAAGGAAGGGTCCGTCGCCCGGCCGGTCGGTGCCATCGGCGGCAGCCAGAGCGCTCGACGGTTTCAAGGGCGGCGCGGGCTCATGCTCACGCGGCGCGGGGCGGTCGAACCAGGCGGGGATCTCGATCGCGCCGCGCACGTCCGGCGCTTTGGCAGGCTCGGCAGCGCGCGGCGCGGAAACGCGGAAACGCTGGATCACGCCCTGGCCGTCGGGTGCGGCTATGTCCTGCAGGCCCTGTTCGGAGGCGGCGAGCCCGGCCGCGACCATCGCATACCAGCTGCCCTCGGGCGCTTCACCCTTGGGCTGCGCCCCGCAGACGATCAGGCGGTCCTCTGCCCGCGTCAGCGCGACATAAAGCAGGCGGTGGTGCTCCTCGACCATCTGCTGCACGACCAGCGCCTTGGCGGCCCGCGTCGCCTCCGCATCCTCCGCGCCCGCCGGCGGCCAGAGCGGCACAGGCAGGCCGCGTGGCGGGTCGACGGCAAGGATTTTGGGCAAACGCTTGGCGCCGGGTTCGGGCGCGAGGTCGGCCAGGATGACGATCTTCGCCTCCAGCCCCTTGGCGCCGTGCACGGTCATGACACGAACCTCGCCGGCGCTGGCGGAGAGGTCGCGCTTCACATCGGCCGCCGTGCCGGAAATATGCTGCAGGAAACCGGCGAGCGAAGGGCCATGGCGGCGCTCATGGTCGAGCGCCGCGTTGAGGAAGGCGTCGAGAGCGTCGCCCGCCTCGGCTCCCAGATGCGCCAAAGCGAGATTGCGCCCGCCGCCCGGGCCGAGCAGCCCGGCGAAGAAGCGGAACGGCCCGGAGCGCCCGGCCTCCACCGCCAGGGCGGCCAGCTTGCGCTCGACCGCGGCATAGCGCGGCTCGTTGGCGCCGGCCTCTCGCAGCGCCTCGCGCAGCGAGCCGGCACGCTCGGGCGCCAGGCGCAGCAGATCGTCGTCGTCGAGCCCGATCAACGGCGTCTTCAATGCGGTCGCGAGCGTGAGGTCGTCATCGGGCAGCAGCAGCGTCCGCCCGAGCACGATCAGATCCTCGACCGCCGGGTGGTCGGCGAGGGTCAGGCGGTCGCGGCCGGTGACGGGCACGCCCTCGTCCTTCAGCGCCTTGACGATTGTCTCGAACAGCGCCCCGCGCTGGCGCAGCAGGATCATCACGTCGCCGGGCGCGAAGGGGTGGCCGAGATCGTCCTGCCCGGCCCGGCTCCAGCGGCCGAGCACGCCGGCGATGCGGGAGGCCAGCTTGACGATGCCGCTGCGCCGCTCGGCCGCATCGACCGGGGTCGTCCAGGCGTCGGGCGGCTCGCCCTGGTCATTGGCGCAGAGCGGCCAGAGATCGACGCAGCCGGGGTCGTTGCGGCGCACCGTGTCATGCGTCTCGGGTCGCGTTGCGCCGTCGAAGACGAGGCCGCGCGCATGGTCGGGCGCGGCGAAGACCGCATCGACCGCCTGCATGATGTCGCTGGTCGAACGGAAGGAGGTGTTGAGGCTGACCGGCTCGAAACGCTGCCCGGCCTCCTGGATGCGTTGGCCGAGCCGCTGGCGCTCGTCGCCAAAAGCCTTCGGCATCGCGCCCTGGAAGCCGTAGATCGACTGCTTCTCGTCGCCGACGACGAAGACGGTACGCGGCTTGAGCGCATCCTCGCCTGCGCCGAAGCCGGCGCTGAACTCCTCGGCGAGCTTGCCCAGGATCGCCCATTGCGCCTCGCTGGTGTCCTGCGCCTCGTCGAGCAGGATGTGGTCGATGCCGGCGTCGAGCTTGTAGAGCACCCAGGTCGCCTCGACGCGGGAGAGCAGCGAGCGTGTCTTGGCGATCAGGTCGTCATAGTCGAGCAGTGAGCGCTCGCTCTTCAGGCGCTGATAGGAGGCGAGCATCCGCGTCACCAGCAGCGCCAGGGCATGGCTGCGGTCGCGAATGGCGATGGCGTTGAGCTGGTCGCTGGCCGTAAGCACGCCGGCTGCAAGGCTTTCCAGCACCGAGAGCAGATCCGGCTCGAATTCGGATTTGCCCTTGCCGCGGATATTGGCGTTGATGCTGCCGGCCTCGGTGATGAAGCCGCGCCGGCATTGGGCGACCGGGTCGCCGTCGCCTTGTCCGGCGAGCAGCGCGCGCAGATTCGCGGCGAAAAGCTGGCGCGTGGCGCTGCCTGCTTCCAGCCCGGTGATCAGGCGCGGCAGCCCGCCCATCCCGGCGAGCGACCGGCGGAAGGAGGCCTGCACCTCCTCGGCGGTCAGATCGGGCGCGATGCGCAGGAAGGCCGCCATGCCGTTGCGCATCTGGCCGGCGTCTCGTGCCCGGCCTTGCGCATCGCTGAACAAGGCGCGCTGGCGCAGCGCCTCCTGCATCATCGCATCGAATGTGTCCTGCGCCGCCTGCCGGGCGAGCAGGTCGAGCGCCTTGGCCTCGGCGCCTTCCGGATCGGCCGCGACCAGCGTCAGCAAGGCGCGCCGCGCATCGCGCAGCATCTCGGCCTGGGCCAGATCGTCCGCGACCTCGAAGCGCGGCGGCACATTCGCCTCGAAGGGGGCCGATTGCAGCACCCGCGTGCAGAAGGCGTGAATGGTCTCGATCTTCAGGCCGCCCGGCGTCTCCAGCGCCTGCGCGAAGAGCCGCCGGGCCGTAGCGCGCTGCTCCGGGGAGGAGGCTTTCCCGGTCAGCGCCGTGAGCAGCTCCGTCAAGCCGTCGTCGGGCATGGTCGCCCATTCCGAGAGCGCCTTGAAAATACGGTTCGCCATATTGGCGGCGGCCGCCTTGGTATAGGTGATGCAGAGCATGCGGCCGGGCTCGACGCCGTCGAGCAGCAGGCGCAGCACGCGGTTGACCAGCACATAGGTCTTGCCCGAGCCGGCATTGGCCGAGACCCAGGCGCTGAGGCGAGGGTTGGCGGCGAGCGCCTGCCTTTGCTGCGTCAGCGGCGGAATCTGGGGTGCCGATCTCATGCCTCGCCCCCCTCATCCTCGCTGGAGGCGGCCGACCATTCCTTGACGCGGGCGAGCTGGTCATAGGGGCTGGCATATTTGATGTAGTCCGGCGCGCGCCGCGAGACGAAGGCTTCGCGCCCGCTGCGGAGCGCGTCGAGATGCTGCAGCAGGCGCTCGAGATGGCGCGCGGCGACATCGGCCAAGGGCTCGCCGTCGAAATCGAGCGGCTTGTCCTTGGCCCAGGCCTTCGGGTCATGATGCAGCTTGAGATAGAGCAGCGCCTCGACCGGCGTCGGGCCGATCAGGTCGCGGAAGCCGGCGCGGGCCGCGAGCTCCGCTTCCAGCGTCAATTGCGGCGCGAAACCCTTCTCGACCTGCGCCTTGCTCGGCGGCGCGCCGGTCTTGAAGTCGATGATCCTGAGCTTGGGCTCATGCGTCACCTCGATGCGGTCGGCCCGGCCGCTCAACCGCAGTTCGGCGCCATCAGTGAGCGTGAAGGCGAAGCCCGTGCCGCGTTCGACGGCGACGCGCGCCAATGTCCCGCGCCGCCTCTCCTCCCAGGCGATGAAATGGCTCGCCGTGAGCAGGAAGCGCGGCCACCAGAAGGCGCGCACCTCCGGGGTCTCGGCGAAGTCCTCGAACAGCCGGTCCCCGATGGCGATCAGGCGGCCGAGCGCATCGGCCGGCAATTGCTCGGGATAGGTCTGCGCGAAGGTCGCGACGATGTCGTGCAGCAGGCTGCCGCGATCGGCGGCCGTGGGATCCTCGATCAAGGGGTCGAGCGCGTCGAGCTTCAGGATCTTGCGGGCGTGGATCTGATAGGGGTCGCGATACAAAGTCTCGACATCGGTGACGCTGAGCGAGAGCGGCTGGAGATGCCGCGCCGGCTTCGGCGCGGGTCGGCCCGTCGGCCGCGCCGCCGCGGGCGCGCTGAGCCGGTCGGCCAGGCCGATCAATCGGTTGCCGCCCGCTGTCGCCTGGCTCCAGAGCGGTGGTGGCGTCACCGCTTTCAGCCGCAGCCAGAAGCGCGAGGCGATGGTCTCGGATTCGCCGGCCTTGCGCGCCCGCGTCAGCGTCACCTGCCTTGCCATCAGCGCCTGAACGAAGTCATGCGCGGTCTGGCCGATCCTCCGCTCCGGCTGCGACAGCTTGAGCTCGGTCCGCATCGGCCGGTTGATGAAGGAATCCGTCTTCGTTTCCGGCGGCCAGACCAGCTCGTTCAGCCCGCCGAGCACGATATGGTCGGCTTCGAGCAGGCGGGCTTCGAGCAGGCCCCAGATCTTGACGCGCGGATGGCCGCCGCCCGACCGCCTGACCACGCGCTCCGCCAAGAGCCCGTCGAGGATCGCGATGAAATCCTGTGCCCGCCCGCCTGCGGGCATGTCGGCTTCCGCGCCGGCTAGATCGTCGAAGAGCCCGGCCAGGGCCTCGCCGTCCGCGCCCGTGAAGGCGAGCGTGTTTCCATCAGGGTCGCGGGCAAACGCCTCGATCGCGGATCGCGCCGCGGCAATGGTGGTGGCAAGCGAGGCGTCCGGTGCCTGCAAGGCATCGATCAGCGGGCCGAGCGCCGCGCAAAGCGCATCGAGAAGCTGGGCGGCGGCGGCCTGGTCCTCGGGCTTGAGCCGCCGGCGCGGGCCCGGCGCGTGCGGTTCCTGCTTGAGCCCCGCCAGGTCGGCCAGCGCGAGGCGCAGACCGTCCAGCCCCTTGGCCACCGAGACGCCGCGCCAACAGCCGATCTCCAGCGCCGCCGCTCCACGCGCGACGGCCTCGGGCGTCAGCCCCAATCGGCAGAGCGGATGTGCCAGCAGGGCGACCAGGCTCGCCGGGCTCGCCTGACTTAAAGCGGCCTCCAGGATCAATCGCAGCAGGGCGCCGGCCGGCCAGCGCGCCAGCGGCAGGCCGGCGGAATCGTCGATATCGATGCCCCAGCGCCGCAGCTCGACGCCGACACGCTCGGCCAGCCCGCGATCGGGCGTGATTAGAGCCGCCTGCCGGCCCGGCTCCTCGAGCGTCTCGCGCAGGGCGATGGCGACTGCCAGCGCCTCCTCGCGCTCGGCCGAGGCCTCGACGATGCGCAGATCGCGGAAGCCGGCTTCGGAACCCGCAACGGTGATGCGCTCGGCCAGATCGGCCCAGGCCTCGGTCACGGAGGCCGGCAGCAGGGCCTCGCGCAGCAGGAGCTCCCGGCTCGCGCGGCAGGCGTCGGGCTCGGCCAGGGAGCGCACATCGGCGCGGGTGGCTTCGAGAATCTGCATGAGATGATGCAGTGCGGCCTGCGGATGCGACGGTGCAGGCTCGGTCTCGATCGCGCTCCAGGCTCGTTCCGGCAAGGCGAGATCGAGGCCCGGCAGCACGACTGCGCCGTTGGGCAGGCGCGCGATGGCCGCGAGCAGCCGCGCCGTCGCCGGGATCGTGCCGGTCGAGCCTGCGGCGATGATCGGCCCCGTCGCGCCGCCCGCGAGCAATCGCTCCCGCTCGGCCGCGAGCATGGCGTTGCGGAAGGCGGCCGGGTCGCAGGCATCGCGCTCGGCCAGGATCGCCGGCCAGGCCTCGCCCAGGATCGCCAGGAAGCTGGCGTTGAGCTGCCAGATTGTGTCGAAGCGCGTCGCATCCAGGGTCCGCAGCCGCTCGACCGGCACGCCCTCGGTCTGCAACTGGTCGAGCAGCGCGGCGAGGTCGCCGGCAAGCCCGTAAGCCTCGGCGAGGGTGGCCGGGACGAGCGACGGCTCGGACGGATCGAGCTTGAGATGGCTGCGGTTGGCTGATTTGCCCCAGGCGTCGACCAGCCGCGTCAGGAGCATGCGCCTGACCACCGGGTCGATCGGCGCGACGCGCTCATCCGTCCAGGCGCCGGCGCCGATCAGGGCGGTCTCGGCCTCGTCGACATCGCCCAGCGGCACGATCCGCGGCAGCAGCAGCGGCTGGCCGCCGAGCTTGTCCGAAAGGCTGGCGGCGAAGGCGCGTGCGGCCCGGCGCGTCGGCAGATAGAGCGTCGCGCGCGCCATCGCGGCGGGATCGTCGGGGTCGTGGATCCTGCCGAAGCGGCCATCCAGCATCGCCTGCGCCAGCACCTCCAGGAAGGGCGCGCCGGCGGGAATGCTGAAGAGGTTGAGTTCAGGCATCGAGCGCCTGCGCCGCCGCGAGGGCGGCTTCGGCGGGCGCGATTTCATGCGGTGCGCCGATATGCAGCCATTGTCCTTCGAGCACATGGCCGAAGAGCCGGCCCGTGGCGATGGCGCGGTCGAACAGCAGATTGAGCGAGAACGACCCGTCCGGCGTCCCGGCGAAGAAAGCCGGCGTCAACACGGAGACGCCCGCGAAGATATAGGGAGCGCTCGCAGCCTGGCCGCGCCGGATCAGACGCCCGGCATCGTCGCTGACGAAGTCTCCGGCTCCTGTGAAGCCGACGCTGGTCTCGCGCCGGGCCAGGAGAAGCAGCATGTCCATGCGCGCCGGATCCCAGGCCCGCGCCATCGCCGCGAGATTGGAGACGTCGGTCTCGCTCCAGAGGGTATCCGAATTGACGCTGAAGAACGGCCCGTCGCCGAGCAGCGGCAGTGCTTTCTTGGTGCCGCCCCCCGTCTCCAGCAGCGCGGCGCGCTCATCGGAGATCACGATCCGCGGGCTTGTCCGCCCGGCGACATGCGTCTCGATCTGCCCGGCGAGGTGGTGGACATTGACCACCACCTCTTCGACCCCGGCCTCGGCCAATCGGTCGAGCGCATGGTCGAGCATCGCCTTGCCGCCGATCCTGACCAGCGGCTTGGGCAGCGTATCGGTGATCGGCCGCATACGCTGGCCCAGCCCGGCCGCCAGAACCATGGCCCGGCGGATTGGTGGCGATGCGGCTTCCGTCACGCGAATCTCCTGAGCGGGGTGAATCTGCGCGATCCATAGCGCGTCATGGTCGGGCTTGTCCCGAGGTTCCACATCTTCCCTTCATCCGCGTCGCGAGACGTGGATGCTCGGACATGACGGCGCGAGCTGAATTCAGTTCGCCGCAAACAGCTTCGGCAGATGCGCCTGATACCAGCCCTTGAGCTCTTCGAGCGCGGGATGCTCGAGATTGCGGCGCAGATAGGCTTCGATGCGCGGGAGGTGCTCGAGATAGGCCGGCTTGCCGTCGCGCCGGTCGAGCCGCGCGAAGATGCCGGCGATCTTGGTGTTGCGCTGCGCGCCGAGGATCGCATAGGCGCGGGCGAAGCCGGCGAGGTCGAAATCGGGGTCGTCGCCGCGCCGCGCCGCGCCATAGGCGGCGAGCAGCCGCAGCTCCAGGGCGGCGGGCACGTCGACGCGCGCATCCTGACCCAATGAGACGAGGTCATAGGCCGGGTGCCCGAGCACCGCGTCCTGGAAATCGATCAATCCGAGCTGAGCAAGCCCCTGACGCTTCGGCAGCCAGATCAGGTTGGGCGAATGGAAATCCCGCAAGGTCCAGGTCGTGGGCGCTTCCAGGATCTCGTCGAAGAGCCGGCTCCAGATCCGCCCGAACTCGGCCTGCGTCACCGCCGGCAGGGTCACGCCGGCGATATGGGGCGCATACCATTCCAGGATCAGCTCGGTCTCGATCGCCAGCGCGCCGCGGTCGTAGTCGGGTACGACATGGTCGCGGCCCTCGGTGACGGGCAGGATCGTCGGCAAGGTGTGGCGGTGCAGATCGGCGAGCAGCCGGGCGCCGGCCTCGTAGCGCTCCGGAATCGGGCCATCCGCGTCGAGCACGCCCTCCTCACCGAGATCCTCGATCAGCAGCAGCCCGGTCGAAAGGTCCTGGGCCAGGATTTCCGGGGCGGAATAGCCCAGCGAATGCAGGCCGCGATCCATCGCCACGAAGGCGTCGATGGTTTCGGCCAGATGCGCGATGGCGCTGTAGGGCTTGCCTTGCCGGATGGCGGGTCCGTCCGGGCGCGGCGGCGAGATCATCAGGATCGCGCTCTCGCCATTGCTGCGCGTCAGGCGCTCATAGGCGCGGCTGGAGGCGTCGCCCTGCATGAAGTCGCGCTGCGCCTCGCCCCAGCCGGCCTCGTCGAGCATATGCCGCGTCGCGATCGCGATGCTGAGCCGCTGCCGCCAGAGCACGCCGCCGGCAAGCGTCGCGATCCGGCCTGTCTCGGGGTTTCCCGGGTCGACGTCGAGCACGATGTCGAGCCGGCGTCCGGCGGGCAGCCGCGTGCCGGCGCGGTCTGGCCATTCGACCAGGGTGACGATGCGCTCGAGATCCTCGATCAGCCCGATATCGTCGAGTTCGTCGGGTGAACGGACGCGGTAGAGATCGGCATGGAGCACGGGGCCGCGCGGCGTGTCGTAGCTCTGCACCAGGGTGAAGGTCGGGCTCGGCGCTTCCAGGGCGGGGTCGCCGGCGAGTTCGCGCAGGATCGCCCGCGCCAATGCCGATTTCCCGGCGCCGAGATGGCCCGACAGCGCGACGATGTCACCCGGCTTCAGGATGGCGGCGAGATCGGCCGCCAGCCGCGCGGTCGCCGCCTCATCGGCCAGCAGGAGCCGATGCGCGCCGCTTTTCGCCAGCTCCTCGCTCATTCCGCCGCATCCGAAAGCGGCAGTCCCTCGGACGGGAACACCGCGGTCACCCGCGTGCCCCGCCCAGGCGCCGAATCGAGCTCGACGCGCCCGCCATGCAGCTCGACGATCGAGCGCACGATCGAGAGGCCCAGGCCGACGCCGCGATGGTTGGAGCCGAGCGAATGGCTCTCGAAGCGGTCGAACACCTTCTCCTTCACCTCGGCGGGGATGCCGCGACCCTGATCGCTGACGGTGATGCGGACATGGCCGCCGCTGCGCGCTGCGCTGACCGTGATGGTCTGACCCGGCGAGGAGAAGCCGATCGCATTCGAGATCAGGTTGAACAGCACCTGGCGCAGCCGCTTGCCGTCGGCGCGCAACGGCCCCGTCTGCGGCGCGATCTCGACCTGCAGCTTCATCTTGCTGTCGGTCAATCGGTCGTGCAGCCCCGCAGCCGCCTCGGCGATGGTCGCGGCGACGTCGACCTCGTTCAGCTCCAGCGTCAGTGCGCCGTTGTCGATCGTGGCGAGGTCCAGGATGTCGTTGATGATCGCAAGCAGCGCGCCCGAGGAGCGTACGATATGGGAGGTGTAGTCGCGCTGCTTCTCGTTCAGCGCGCCGATCGCCTCCGTTCCCAGCAGCTGGGCGAAGCCGATGATGTTGGTCAATGGCGAGCGCAGCTCATAGGAGACGTGGTGGACGAAATCCTCGCGCAGGCGAGAGACCTTCTCGAGCGCTTCGTTCTTCTCGGTCAGGGCGCGTTCGACATTCACGCTCGCGGTCACATCGGCAAAGGTGATCAGGGTCGCGCCGTCCGGCAGAGGCGCCGCGGCGCAGTCGAGCACCGAGCCGTCGCGCCGCTCCATCCGGCAGCCATAATCCTCGCGCGCGTCGCGCACGCCGGTGATGACGCTGTGCAGCTCGCTCCAGACCTCGTCCTGCGGAAACAGCGGCCGGCACAGCCTGACGATCTCGTCGATATGGGGTGCGGCGCCGGCAATGTCGGGCTGAATCCGCCAGGCTTGGGCGAAGGCCGGGTTGGAGAGCTTGAGCCTACCGTCCGAGCCGAACACGGCGACGCCCTCGCGCAGCGAATCCAGCGTCTCGCGCTGGGTGCGGGACAGCGCGTTGAAGCGCGATTCCAGCGTGAAGCGCTCGGTCACGTCGTCGAGCAGATAGGTCACGCCACCCCGCGGATTGGGGCTCGCGACGACATGGATGGTGCGCCCGTCGGGCAGATACCACCAATCCTCGATGGCGCGCGTCGCGGTATAGGCGGCCTGCACGCTGGCCTTCCAGCTGCGATAATCGCCGAGCTCGGGCAGGCGGCGCTCGGCCCGGAGCCGGTCGAGGATCTCGCTGTCGCTCGGCTGGCCGTCGAGGAAGCTGGCATCGAGCGACCAGAGCGTGTCGAAACCGGAGTTGCGGTAGACCAGATGCTGCGTGGCGTCGAACACCGCGACCGCCGTCTTCAAACGGTCGAGCGTGCGCACATGCGCGTCCATCTGGCGCTGCAGATCGGTCCGTACAGCCTCCAATTCGCTCATATCGGTGGCGATGCCGGCAAAACCCACGGGCGTCGGCAGTTCGAGGATATCGAGCGTCCGGCGTTGCCCGGCGACGACGGCCGGCGCCCGCACCGAGAAGATGCGCCCCTCGCGCCTGGCCTTGGCCGCGGCCTCGCGCTCGCCCCGATCGAGCAGTTCGAGGCCGCTCTTGGTTGCCTCGGGGGCGTCGGCGGCCTCCACGGCGCGCGCATAGGCGGCATTGCACCAGGTCAGGCGTCCGTCGGCCGCGCGCGTCCAGGCCGGCTGCTGCAGGCCCGCCAATAAGGCGACCAGGGCGGAATGATCGGATGACAGGCGTTCCAGGTCGCCGCGCAAGGTCATGACTTGCGCACGTTCGCCGGTGACCTCCCGGAAGCGGATCACCGCGCGCCCGGCGACGGGACGGCCCTCGACATCGATATAGGGACCGGTCTTGGCGCGCAGCGTGAAGCCGAAGGCCTCGCCGCGCTCTTTCAACGCATCCGTGGCGAGCTCCAGTTTCTTGGCCTCGGCCGGGGGAGCCCAGGCGCCATAGGCCAGCGCCAGTGTTGCGCCCGGAGCGCCGAGGAAGCCGCTGTCGCCTTCGAAGATCGGCTGGGCGTCGCGCCCGCTCCAGCTGACAACGACCTGCGGGTCGGCGGCGAGCAGGGCGGCAAGGCGGTCCTGATGGCCCCGTGCGGCCTCGAGCTCGCCCGCCATCTCGGTTTCGCGGCGGTGCCAGCGTCCCCGTTCGCGCACATAGATCAGCGAGGTCGTTGCGGCGAAGACGGTGAGGCCGATGAGCAGCAGCGACAGGCTCCCCGTGCTCAGCGTCTCCGTGTGGAGCGGCGAGAGCCAGTCGGCCTGGGCGAGTGTCGCGGTCGGCGCCTGCGCGGCGGCGAGGCCGGGAAGAACCGCGTGGCCGCGCCAACCGCCGCCGCTTCGTTTCTGTCGCCTCGACCGTCTCATCCTGCGTCCGTTATCGTTGAAGGCGGCGGGTAGCCTGCCTGGCCACCCAAGCACGCCTTAGAATCGAGCTTGAGGCCGGTCGCTACGCCGTCCTCCTGGACCCGACGCAACGCCTGCCACCACGCCAACCACATCAGAGTGTCGATCCGGCCCATGCCAAGGGGCGGGCCCGAATCAGCCCCACTCTAATCGTCCGCAGACTCCGGCAGGAAGTGCTTAATGGATGGTAAATCGGGCGAATTTCGAAATCGCGCCAAAGATTTCCAGCGATCGTCAACCAGTAGACGACAGGTCGCGTCGAGTTACTATTAGTAGTATATTTGGCAGGCCGCGCGCCTGTTCCGGAAAAGAAAAAGGCCCGGCGATCGCGCCGGGCCTGATCCGATTTTATCGATACCGACTGTCAGTAGCGGTAGAGTTCCGGCTTGAACGGGCCGGTCGGCGCCAGGCCGAGATATTTGGCCTGGGCGTCGTTGAGCACGGTGAGCTTGGCTCCGACCTTGGCCAGATGCAGCGCTGCGACCTTCTCGTCGAGGTGCTTGGGCAGGGTGTAGACCTTGTTCTCGTATTTGGCGTGGTGGTTCCAGAGCTCGACCTGGGCCAGCGTCTGGTTCGAGAACGAGCAGGACATCACGAAGGAGGGGTGCCCGGTCGCGTTGCCGAGGTTCACCAGGCGGCCTTCCGAGAGCAGGATGATGCGCTTGCCGTCGGGGAACTCGACCTCGTCGACCTGCGGCTTGACGTTGTCCCATTTGAAGTTCTTCAGGCCGGCGACCTGAATCTCGGAGTCGAAATGGCCGATATTGCAGACGATGGCGCGGTGCTTCATCGCGCGCATATGGTCGACGGTGATCACGTCGAGATTGCCGGTGGCGGTCACGAAGATGTCGGCGCGCGGGGCGGCCTCCTCCATGGTGACGACCTCGTAGCCCTCCATCGCCGCCTGCAGCGCGCAGATCGGGTCGATTTCGGTGACGAGCACGCGGCAGCCGGCCTGGCGCAGCGAGGCGGACGAGCCCTTGCCGACGTCGCCATAGCCGCAGACGACCGCGACCTTGCCCGACATCATCACGTCGGTGCCGCGGCGGATGGCGTCGACCAGCGACTCGCGGCAGCCATAGAGGTTGTCGAATTTCGACTTGGTGACGGAGTCGTTGACGTTGATCGCCGGGAACGGCATGCGGCCGGCCTTGGCCAGCTCGTAGAGGCGGTGCACGCCGGTGGTGGTCTCTTCCGAGACGCCCTTGATCGCGGCACGCGTCTTGGTGAACCAACCCGGATTGGCCTTGAGCTCGCGCTTGATCAGCTTGAAGAAGATCGTCTCTTCCTCATTGCCCGGCTTGTCCAGGAACTCGGCCTTTCCGGCTTCGGCCTCGGCGCCGAGGATGATCAGCATGGTCAGGTCGCCACCATCGTCCAGGATCATGTTGGGCGTGCCGCCGTCGCCCCAGGTCGCGGTCTTGAGGACGTATTCCCAGTACTCTTCCAGCGTCTCGCCCTTGATGGCGAAGACCGGGGTGCCGGTCGCGGCGATCGCGGCGGCGGCATGGTCCTGGGTCGAGAAGATGTTGCAGGACGACCAGCGCACATCGGCGCCGAGTTCCTTCAGGGTCTCGATCAGCACGGCGGTCTGGATCGTCATGTGCAGGCAGCCGGCGATGCGCGCGCCCTTGAGCGGGAACTTGCCCTTGTGCTCGGCACGAATTGCCATCAGGCCCGGCATCTCGTCCTGGGCCATGTTGATTTCCTTGCGGCCATATTCCGCGAGGCTGATGTCCTTGACGATGTAATCGGTCTTCGACACGGGGCTGCTCCACTGCTGGTTCTGGAATGACGGGCGGGTCTTTAGCAGTGCGGGCGGCGGAGTGCAATCAAAGATATAAAGATGTCTTTATGTCTTTGATCTGTTCGAAGACGAGAATCGGCAGTGCGGGGCAGATCCTGTTGGCCAGCACTTTGCTGGGCTAGGAGGAGACAGCAGATCTTGCGTGCCGCCTGCGACGCCACTTCGGAGACAGCCTTGTCCGCCAACGCCGCTGCCTTTCAGCCTTGCCGCCTGCTCGACGCCGCCGTCATCGCCCGCGAGGCCTTCACCGTCTCGATCCTTGATGCCCTGCGCGCCTTGAGCCTCGACGGGCCGGGCGTGACCCGAACCTCCTACATGGCGGGCGAACAGGCAGCGCATGATCTGATCGCCGATCTGGCGCGGGGGCTCGGCCTTGCGGTCTCGGTCGATGCGGCGGGCAATCTCTCGGCGCGGTTCCCCGGCAGGCATCCGGAGCGTCCGGCCTGGATCACCGGTTCGCATCTCGATTCGGTGCGCCAGGGCGGCAACTTCGACGGAGCGGCCGGAGTCATCGCGGGATTGGTCGCGGTAGCGGCCATGATCGACGCCGGGCTCCAGCCGGATTGCGACATCGTCCTGATGGCGTTCAGGGCGGAGGAGAGCAGCGCCTGGTTCGTCGGGCGCCATGGCGGCCATTTCGGCAGCCGCGCCGCGCTGGGCCTGCTCTGGGAGGGCGAACTCGACAGCGCGATCCATGTCGCGACCGGCCGTTCGCTGCGCGCGATGATGAACGAGGCCGGTTTCGATGCGGCCCGCATCGAGGCCGGGCCGCCGCTCCTGAACCCGGCCGCTATCGCGGGCTATATCGAACTGCATATCGAGCAGGGGCCGATTCTGGAGAAGCGCGGCCTTCCCGTCGGCATCGTCACCGGCATCCGCGGCGCCTATCGCGCCCGCAGTGCAAGGGCACTCGGCGCCTACTCGCATTCGGGGGCCGTTCCCCATGAATACCGCCAGGACGCCGTCTTCGCGACGGCCGATCTGGTCATGGCGCTGGACAGCGAATGGAGCCGCCGCCGTGCCGCGGGAGACGATCTCGTGGTCACGGTCGGGAAATTCTCGACCGAGGCGGAACTGCACTCGATCACCAAGGTACCGGGGCAGGTCGATTTCGCGATCGACATCCGCAGCCAGGACGTGGCGGTGCTGGACGGCATGGAAGCGTTTCTGCGCGCGAGCGCCCGTGACATCGAGGCCCGGCGCGGCGTCTCCTTCGAGCTCGACCCGGTCGACCGGGCGACGCCCGCCTTGATGGATGCCGGGCTGGTCGCGGCGCTTCAGGCCAGCGCGAGCGGATTGTCGATCCCGTTCCTGACCATGGCGAGCGGCGGCGGGCACGACGCCCAGGATTTTGCCGATGCCGGTATCCCGGCCGCAATGATCTTCGTGCGCAACGACAAGGGCAGCCACAATCCGGCCGAGGCGATGGAGATCGTCGATTTCATGCAGGCGACGCGTGTACTGGCGAATGTCCTGCGCGCGATGACGATGCCTCGCTCCGCCCAGGCAAGGCCGATCGATTGATGGCGAACTACTCGCCCTCGCCGAACTTGTCGGCGACCAGCGCTTCCAGCGCCTGCAGAGCCTCTTTCGCCTCGCGCCCTTTCGCCACCACGGTGATGGTCGAGCCGATGCCGGCTCCCAGCGTCAGGATGCCCATGATCGAGGTCGCGCCGACCGTCTCGCCGCAGCGGGTCACGGTGATGTCGGCGTCGAAATTCGAGGCGCATTGCACGAATTTCGCCGTGGCACGGGCGTGCAGCCCCTTCTTGTTGACGATCGGCAATTCGCAATAGAGCGAACCGGTCGGGATCACGGGCTCGGGGCAGTCGCAATCCTCGTCGTCTTGCCGCTCATCCACCTGACTGCTCGTCTTCATCGGGTCAGCGCCTATTTGCCGGCCAGGACGCGGCTGGCGACGGTGATGTATTTCCGTCCGGCATCCTGCGCGCTGGTCACGGCCTCGTCGAGGCTCTTTTCCTCGCGCACGCTGGCGAGCTTGATCAGCATCGGCAGGTTGACGCCGGCGACGACGTCGATGCGGCCGGGCTCCATCACCGAGATGGCGAGATTCGAGGGCGTGCCGCCGAACATGTCGGTCAGCACGATGACGCCCCGGCCGGTCTCGACCTCCTCGACGGCTGCGATGATGTCGCGGCGTCGACCCTCCATGTCGTCATCGGGGGCGATGGCGATGGTGGCGAGGTTTTTCTGGGGGCCGACGACGTGTTCGAGCGCGGCGCGGAATTCCGTCGCCAAATGCCCATGCGTCACGAGGACGAGTCCGATCATTCACTATGGCGCCTGGAGAGCGCGCGTGGCGCCCGGACAAGGTCGCGGTTTATGCGGCAGGTGCGAGATATGCGCAAGCCGGCGCGCTTAAAACTTGTCGAAATCCCGACTTAAGGCTGATCAAGAAACAATTTTAAGGCCGCCAGGACTAGCCTTTCGTCGCCGGGACGGCCCGCCAGCCTCAGGCGCGGCAGGTCGATGCCCGCCAGGCGGTCGACCAGATCCTCCGGTTCGGGCATGCGCGCCGGCTCCTCCGCGAGCAGATCGACGATCAGCCGGACCTGGACCGCCGGCAGATGGGGCTCCGGCGTCAGGCCGAGTCCGCGCCGCTCGACGAGCCCTTCCAGCGGCGCGACCGGGCGGGCGAGCAGGCGCCCGGCCTGGCTGGCGATCTCGGTGCGATCGTCGGCCACCAGCCTGGCGAAGGATCCCGCTTGCGTCGCGGCCGCAATCAGCGCCAGCGCCAGCGTCGATTTGCCTGAACCGGACGGGCCGCGGATGAGAATGCCGGCCTCGCCGATCGCGACGGTGCTGGCATGGATGCGGCTGGACTGCGCGCTCGTCGCGTTCATCTGCGTCAGGAAGCCAGCGGCACGGCCGGCAGCCGGACGATGAAGCGGGCGCCGATGCGCGGCTGTTCGCCGTCCCCATCGGCCGGGCCGAGGCGGTTCTCGGCCCGGATCGAGCCGCGATGAGCCTCGACGATCTGGCGCGAGATCGAAAGACCCAGGCCAGAATTCTGGCCGAAGCCCTCATTGGGCCGGTCGGTGTAGAAGCGCTCGAAGACGCGCTCCAGCGCATGCGGCTCGATGCCGGGGCCGTCATCCTCGACGGTGATCAGCACGTCGGCCCCTTCGCGCGACAGCGTGACGCGCACCGGCTTGTCGGGCGGCGAGAAGGAGCGGGCATTGTCGATCAGGTTGACGAGAACCTGGCCCAGCCGTGAATCATGGCCCATCACCAGGAAGCCGTCGCGCCCGCCCGGCCGCTGGCCGCGCCGCTCGATCTTGAGCTCGATGCCGGCGCGCCCCTCATGGCGGGTCTCGTTCTGCACGGAGACGACGGCATCGAGGACCTGCCCGATATCGACCGGGGCGGCGTCGTTGCGGGCGAGTTCGGCGTCGAGCCGCGAGGCGTCGGAAATGTCCGAGATCAGGCGGTCGAGCCGGCGCACGTCATGCTGGATCACAGCGAGCAGCCGGCCGCGCGACTCGTTGGATTTGGCGCGAGGCAGCGTCTCGACGGCGCTGCGCAGCGAGGTCAGCGGGTTCTTCAGTTCATGGGCGACATCGGCGGCAAAACTCTCGATCGCCTCGATCCGGCTGTAGAGCGCCTTGGTCATCTCCCGCAGCGAGCCCGAGAGATGGCCGATCTCGTCGTGCCGGCCGGCGAAATCGGGGATCTGCTCGCGCGATTTGACACCCTTGCGGACGCGCTGCGCCGCCTCGGCGAGCTTGCGGATCGGCTCCGCGATGGTGCCGGCGAGCAGCACCGAGAGCACGATCATCACGCCGGCGGCCACGGTGAAGACCTGGAGAATCGCGTAGCGCTCGGAGGCGATGATGGCGTCGATGTCGCCGCCCTGCGTCGAGAGCAGCAGCACGCCCTTCAGCGCACGGAAGCGCTGTACCGGCACAGCGACGGAGACGATGGTCTGCCCGCGCGTGTTGACGCGCACGACGCTGGCCGGGGTGCCGTTCAGCGCGCGCGCCACCTCGGGATAGGACTTGCCGTTGGCGTTCTCGAAATCGTCATAGGTGGGAACGTCGGCCCGGCCGAGCCGGTTGCGCAGCATGTTCCAGGTGCGCTCCAGCAAGGGCGTCTCGTCGGGCTCGCCCACGCGCGGCAGATCGAGCCGGAGCACGTCGCCGCGCGAATAGAGATTGCGCGAATCCAGCGTCAGCAGCCCGTCCTTGTCATAGACCCGCGCCCGCGTCTTGGTCGGCGTCACCAGCCGCCGCAGCAGCGGCGCGACCTTTTCGGGGTTGATCGAGAAATCGAGCGGGTCCTCGGCGATGCCGGCGCTCTCGCCGGCCTGCAATTGGAGCAGCTTGTCGGGGTCGATGGTGATGGTGTCGGTCTCGACCGTCGCCGAGGCCGAGATCGCGCCGGCGATGATCTCGCCTTGCGTCAGCAGGCTCTGCACCCGCGATTCGATCAGCCCCTCGCGGAACTGGTTGAGATAGAGGAAGCCGAGCAGCAGCGCGACGAGCCCTGCCAGGTTGAGGACGACGATGCGCCGCGTCAGGCTGGAGGCGGCGCGCGAGGAGATGGCGCGCAGGCTGCGCCGGCCGAACACGGCCAGACGCTTGCGCAGCATTGGCGCGAAGCGCTGCGTGCGGATCACAATCCTGCGTTCGTCATCGACCGTCGCCATAGGCCTCAAGCGCCCTGCATTTCCTGAGCAGCCGACAGTCCATAACAGCCTCTGGTCCAAGGCCTTCACCCCGGATAGCGTTTCGGGGGAAACGCGCCGCGAGGGACGGTTCAGTATGCGCTGCCGCTGCGAAGTGGCGCATCGGTCGAGACGCCGCTTCGCGGTTCTCCGGGATGAGTGCTGAAACCCGTCCCCCGATGCTCAGCTTTCCTTGAAGCGATAACCGACGCCATACAAGGTCTCGATCATATCGAAATCGACATCGACCTGATTGAATTTCTTGCGCAGGCGCTTGATGTGGCTGTCGATGGTGCGGTCGTCGACATAGACCTCGTCGTCATAGGCCGCGTCCATCAGGGCGTTGCGGCTCTTCACCACGCCCGGGCGCTGCGCCAGCGATTGCAGGATCAGGAACTCGGTCACGGTCAGCGTCACCGGCTCGTTCTTCCAGGTGCAGGTGTGGCGCTCCGGGTCCATGCGCAGCAGGCCGCGCTCAAGCGCCTTGGCGTCCTCGGGGCGGGCCGGCGCGCCGACATCCTTGGCGCCGGCGCGGCGCAGGATCGCCTTGACGCGCTCGACCAGGAGCCGCTGCGAGAAGGGTTTGCGGATGAAGTCGTCCGCGCCCATCTTCAGCCCGAAGAGCTCGTCGATCTCCTCGTCCTTCGAGGTCAGGAAGATCACCGGCAGATCGGACTTCTGGCGCAAGCGGCGCAGCAGCTCCATCCCGTCCATGCGCGGCATCTTGATGTCGAAGATCGCCAGGTCCGGTGGGTTCTGCTTCAGGCCGTCGAGCGCCGAGGCGCCGTCGGTATAGGTCATGATCCGGTAGCCCTCGGCTTCGAGCGCGATGGACACCGAAGTCAGGATGTTGCGGTCGTCATCGACCAGCGCAATTGTTGGCATAAGTTTTACGTCTCTTGGCCGCGTTGCAATAAATGGGTCCACTCTCGCGAGAGAGCGGCCAAACCGTGGCTGCAATCTAGCGATGGCGTGACAGTTCCGCTACCGTCATCAGAATAAGGCCGGAAAGGCAAAGAGGTTCCGTGGTGCGAGATCCCGTCAGGCGGAATGAAGACGCCGTCAGCTCGAATCAAGACCCAGTCAGGTCGAGTAACGAGCCCGCCCAGCCAAGCGGGAACCCTGCCCGAACCAATCCAATCCGGCCGACCGATGAGACGGCGCGCGGATTGGCGCGACATCTCTTGCGTAGCGCGCGCTTCGGCTCGCTCGCGACCTTGGGTCAGGACGGCCACCCGACTGCCACGCTGACGAGCCTTGCCACCGACAGCGACGGCACGCCATTGATCCTGGTCTCGGCGCTCGCGGCCCATACCGGCAACCTGATCGCCGATCCGCGCGCCTCACTCCTGATCGCGCCGGGCGGCAAGGGCGATCCGCTGGCCCATGCCCGCATCACGCTCAAGCTCAGGGCACGGCGCATCGCGCGCGAGACGGAGGAAGGCCTGCGCATCCGCCGCCGCTTCCTGGCGCGCCAGCCCAAGGCCGCACTTTATGCCGATTTCGGCGATTTCTCGTTCTTTGCCCTCGGTATCGAGGCTGCAAGCCTGAATGGCGGCTTCGGCAAGGCCTATGAGTTGGGGCCCGCGGATATCCTGAGCGAACCGACCCGGGCGCAGGCCCTGGCCGAGATCGAGGAGGGCGCGGTCGCGCATATGAATGCCGACCATGCCGATGCGCTCAGGCTCTATGCGCGGGTACTGCTCGGAGCGCGCGACGGGGCCTGGCGCGCGACGGGGCTCGATCCGGACGGGCTCGATCTTGCGCTCGGCGATGCCGTGCTGCGGCTCGGCTTTCCCGCTTGCGTGGATAGCCCGGCGAGCTTGCGAAAGACGCTGGCGGAACTGGCCGCGCAGGCCCGCCAGCATCTTCCGGACATTCACCGGGCTTGAACGGGGTTTACCACATCGGATCATTTAAACGATTTAAAAGATTTTCTTCGGGTGAAGGCCTTTTCGGCGGGTTGAGCCGGCGTCATCATAGGCCTAAAGAGCCTGCCACTTAAATCTTTAAAGCCTGCCTCGTCTGCGCGACGACCTCTGTTCGCGTATCTTTAAAATGCGTTTTTGCCTTGAATGGCATGCCTCGGGAGTGTCCCAGTGGAAACCATTGGTCAGTTCAACACAGCTCACGGCGCCGAAACCTTCGGCTTCCGCAAGCTGAAATCCCTGTCCTGGAACCTGCAGGCGCCGCAGCTCTACGAGCAGGCCCTGAAGCGCGGCGAAGGTGGGCTGGCCGCAGGCGGCGCGCTCTGCGCCGACACCGGCACGCATACCGGGCGCTCGCCCAAGGACAAGTTCGTGGTACGCGACGCCCTGACCGAAGGCACGGTCTGGTGGGAGAACAACGGCGCGATGTCGCCGGAGCATTTCGAGGCGCTGCTCGCCGATTTCCTCAAGCACACCGAGGGCAAGGAGCTCTTCGCGCAGGACCTTTATGGCGGCGCCGACCCGGTGCACCGCGTCAAGGCGCGCGTCTTCACCGAACTCGCCTGGCATTCGCTGTTCATCCGCAACCTCCTGATCCGCCCCGAGATCGAGGAGATCGCCGGTTATGTGCCGGAGCTGACCATTGTCGACCTGCCGAGCTTCAAGGCCGATCCCAAGCGCCATGGCTGCCGCAGCGAGACCGTGATCGCGATCGATTTCACCCGCAAGATCGTGCTGATCGGCGGCTCGGCCTATGCCGGCGAGATGAAGAAGTCCGTCTTCACCTATCTGAACTACACGCTGCCGGCCAAGGGCGTCGTGCCGATGCACTGCTCGGCCAATGTCGGCTCCAAGGACGATTCGGCGATCTTCTTCGGCCTGTCCGGCACCGGCAAGACCACGCTCTCGGCCGATCCCGATCGCACGCTGATCGGCGATGACGAGCATGGCTGGTCGAAGAACGGCATCTTCAACTTCGAGGGTGGCTGCTACGCCAAGACGATCAAGCTCTCGGCCGAGGCCGAGCCGCAGATCTTCGCCGCCTCCCAGCGTTTCGGCACGGTGCTCGAAAATGTCGTGCTCGACCCCTTCACCCGCGTCGTCGATTTCGACGATCAGAGCAAGACCGAGAATACGCGCTCGGCCTATCCGCTCGATTTCATCCCGAATGCCTCGCGGACCGGTCGCGCCGGCGTGCCGAAGAACATCGTCATGCTGACGGCGGACGCCTTCGGCGTGATGCCGCCGATCGCCAAGCTGACGCCGGCAGAGGCGATGTACCACTTCCTCTCCGGCTACACCGCCAAGGTCGCCGGCACCGAGCGCGGCCTCGTCGGCGTGGAGCCGGAATTCTCGACCTGCTTCGGCTCGCCCTTCCTGCCGCGCCATCCGTCGGAATACGCCAATCTGCTGCGCGATTTCATCGCCAAGCACCATGTCGATTGCTGGCTGGTCAACACCGGCTGGACGGGCGGCAAATACGGCGTCGGCCGGCGCATGCCGATCCGCGTCACCCGCCGTCTGCTGACCTCGGCGCTGGACGGTTCGCTCAACCGCGCCGACTTCCGCCGCGACCCCTATTTTGGCTTCGCGGTGCCGACCTCGGTGCCCGGCGTCGAGCCGCACATCCTCTATCCGGTCAAGACCTGGCAGGATAAGGCCGAATTCGCCGAAACGGCCAAGCGGCTGGTCGGGATGTTCCGTGAGAATTTCAAGCGCTTCGAGAGCCATGTCGACGATGCGGTCAAGGCCGCGGCGCCGGTGAATTCCTTGGCGGCGTGAGCGCTTCCCGCTCCAGCTGTGATAGGAGAAGGCGGCGATGAGCCGCCTTCTTCTTGTCACTGTCCAACTCCTGACCACCCTGATCGTCCTCAGTGCGACGGCATGGGGCTGCGGCCTCCTGCTCTTTCGCCTGACCGGTACGATCGCGACGCTGGCGGCCATCGGCTTCGGCCTCGCAGGTCTTGCTGGCGCGGTCGGGATCTGGACCGGCACGGCGCGACTGCCGCTCTCCTTCGCGGTGCTGTTTCTCGGCCTGCTCGGCTGGTGGAACGGCATGGCGGCGTCGCACGACCGGGACTGGATTCCCGAACTCGCCAAGCTGCCGCAGGTCACGCGCGAGGGCGAGACGATCACCGTCGGCAATCTGCGCGATTTCCGCTGGCGCACGGAGGCTGATTACGACCAGCGCTGGGAGACGCGCAGCTACGACCTGACCGGGATCGAGGGCGCGGACCTGTTCCTGTCCTATTGGTCGGGCGAGGCGATCGCCCATCTCCTGGTCAGCTTCACCTTCAAGGATTCGGTGCCGCTGACCTTCTCGATCGAGGTCAGGCGCGAGAAGGGCGAGGAGTGGTCCTCGCTCGCCGGCTTCTTCCGCACCTATGAGATGGCTTATGTCGCCGCCGACGAGCGCGACATCGTCGGCCTGCGCAGCCATGCCCGCCAGGAGGATGTCCGCCTGTTCCGGCTCGCCGCCACGCCTGCCCAGGCGCGCGACGTGCTCATGGCCTATATCGCCGACGTCAACCGGCTGGCGGCGACGCCGCGCTGGTACAATACGCTGACGACGAATTGCACGACGGTGGTCTACCATCTCGTCGGCTCTGTCGCGCCCGGCTGGACCTTCTCGCTGCCGCTCGACCCGCGCGTGCTGCTGTCGGGTTATCTGCCGGGCTATCTCCAGCGCATCGGCGCGGTCAGGACAGACATCCCGCTCGACGAGCTGGTCCGGCAGGGGCGGATCAGCGAGCGGGCGCGGACGCTGTCGCTCGACGATCCGGAGTTTTCGAAGAAGATCCGCGCCGGCGTGCCGGCCGGGCGGCCATAGGTCTGGAGCATTTTCGAGCGAAGCGGACACCGGTTCGCGTGAAGACAATGCGATAAAACAAAGAGATAGAGCATTTCCGCGCTTCGGAGAAACGCGGAAATGCGCGAGACTGACGGAAAGATGTGTCTCACCTGTTCTGGAAATCGGGCTTCCGCTTCTCGATGAAGGCCGCCATGCCCTCCTTCTGGTCATGCGTCGCGAAGAGCGAGGAGAAGACGCGGCGCTCGAAGCGCAGCCCTTCGCTCAGCGCCACCTCGAAGGCGCGGTTGATCGCTTCCTTCGCCATCAGCACCGAAGGAAGCGACTTGGCGGCGATGCCGTCGGCCGCCTTCATCGTCTCGGCCATGAGATCGGCCAGGGGCACGATACGCGCGACGAGGCCGGCACGCTCGGCCTCGTTGACGTCCATCATCCGCCCGGTGAGGCAGAGATCCATGGCCTTGGCCTTGCCGATCGCCTTGGTCAGGCGCTGCGTGCCGCCGGCTCCGGGAATGACACCGAGATTGATCTCGGGCTGGCCGAATCTGGCGTTGTCGGCGGCGATGATGAAGTCGCACATCATGGCAAGCTCGCAGCCACCGCCGAGCGCAAAGCCCGCAACCGCTGCGATGATCGGCTTATGGCGCTGGCCGATGCGGTCCCAATCGGCGAATTTGTCGTCGAGATAGGTCCCGGGGAAGGTCCGGCCCTGCATCTCCTTGATGTCGGCGCCGGCGGCAAAGGCCTTCTCCGAGCCGGTCAGGACGATACAGCCGATATTGGGATCCTTTTCGAAGCCGTCGATGGCCGCGTTGACCTCGTCGATGAGCTGGCCGTTCAGCGCGTTCAGCGCCTGCGGCCGGTTCAGCGTGATCACGCCGACCTTGCCCTTCACCTCGACGAGAATGGTCTCATAAGCCATGGCGGCCTCCCGAATGCTTCGTTGGGCCACGTTTAGCGGGCGGGAGGAGCGCGGTCCATGCGAGGGAGCGCACGCCGACATGGGCGCTGCCGTGACCAGGTCTTGCCGTCGCAAGCCGGATCACCTTCACTCACCCCGTCTTGCAGGAGGAGGGCGACCCCATGACCGAGTCCATCACCGGCGCCTGCTTCTGCGGCTCCATACGCTTCCGCTTCAATCAGCCGCCGGTGGCGAAGCGAGCCTGCTGGTGCCGCGACTGCCAGTATCTTTCGGCCGGCAACGCCTCGATCAACCTGATCTTCCCGCTCGCCAGCCGCGAATTGGAGGGCGAGGTCCGCGACTATGTCAGCCTCTCCGACAGCGGCAACACGATGCGCCGCAGCTTCTGCCCGCATTGCGGCACGCCGCTGTTCAGCACCTCGTCATCGCGACCGGAGATGGTCGTGGTCCGCGCCGGCGCGCTCGACGATCGCGAGCTCGGCAAGCCGGAGGGCTTCATCTGGACCGCGTCCGCACCGTCCTGGGGCCTGACCGACACCGACCTGCCGTCCTGTCCGAACCAGCCGCCGCCCGTTGCCGCCCGCTGATCAGCGCGGTGGCTGGCAGCTTTCGCAATAGAAGGTCGAGCGGCCCGACTGCACCAGCCGCTTGACCACAGAACCGCAGCCCGGCGTCACGCAGGCCTGCCCCTCGCGGTCATAGACGCGAAACCGGTGCTGGAAATAGCCGAGCGAGCCGTCGGCATGGGCGAAGTCGCGCAAGGTCGAGCCGCCGGAGATGATCGCCTCCTCCAGCACCTCGCGGATGATCTGGGCCAGCGCATGCGCCGCCGGTCGCGGGCGGCCCGTCGCGGTGGCGATCGAACCGGCCTCGGCTTCCGGATGGAGCCCGGCGCGGAACAGCGCTTCGCAGACATAGATGTTGCCCAGGCCGGCGACGAGGCGCTGGTCGAGCAGGGCCGCCTTCAGCGGCGCGAATTTCCCCGCGAAAAGCTTCGCCAGAGTGTCGCCGGAGAGTTCGTTCCCCAGCGGCTCGATGCCCATGCCGGCGAAATGCTTGGACGTCGCGAGATCGGCGCGCGGAACGAGGTCCATGAAGCCGAAGCGGCGGACATCGTTGTAGGTGACGCGGGCGCCGGAGCCGAGATGGAAGACGACATGGTCGTGCTGCAGGTGCCGGCCGATCTCGTTGTAATAGGCGCCAGGCTCGGTCGGCGGCGTGCCGGGCGCCTCCACCACGAAGCGCCCGCTCATGCCCAGATGCATGATCAGCGCCTGGCCGTCATCGAGATCGGCGATCAGATATTTGGCGCGCCGCGACAGGGCTTCGACCTTGCGGCCGGTCAGCCGTTCGACGAAGCGATCAGGCAGGGGAAAGCGCAGGTCGGGCCGGTTCTGCTCGACGCGCGCGAAGACCTGCCCCAGCATGGCGGGCTCCAGCCCGCGACGAACGGTTTCGACCTCGGGAAGTTCGGGCATTCCAATCCACTCTCAAGCCTGCGTCGAGACGGGCCGCGACAAGCCCCGCTCGTTTCGCTATTCATCGCCTCACCAGAACACAAGAGCAGCCCGCGCCGTGACAGCAGCCTCCGACACCACCCATTTCGGTTTTGAGACCGTGCCGCTCGCGCAGAAGCAGGCCAAGGTCGACGACGTCTTCCACAAGGTCGCCAGCCGCTACGATCTGATGAACGATCTGATGTCGGCGGGCCTGCACCGGCTCTGGAAGGATGCGCTGATCACGACGCTGAAGCCCGCGAAGGACCGGCCCTTTCATCATCTCGACGTGGCCGGCGGCACCGGCGACGTCGCCTTCCAGGTGCTCGACGCTGGCGGGCCGCAGACCGACGTCACCGTACTCGACATCAATGCGCAGATGCTGAGCGTTGGCCGCGACCGGGCGCAGAAGCGTTTTCCCGATGACGATCGCATCCGCTTCGTCCAGGGCAATGCCGAGGCGCTCGGCCTGCCCGACAACCATTTCGACGCCTATACGATCGCCTTCGGCATCCGCAACGTGCCGCGCATCGACAAGGCGCTGTCCGAGGCTTTTCGCGTGCTCAAGCGCGGCGGGCGGTTCCTCTGCCTCGAATTCAGCCATGTCGACGTGCCGCTGCTCGACAAGGTCTATGAGGCCTATTCCTTCAATGTCATTCCGCCGATGGGGCGGATGGTGACGGGCGAGGCCGAGCCCTACCAGTATCTCGTCGAATCGATCCGCAAATTCCCCAAGCCGCAGGCCTTCGCCGGCATGATCGAGGATGCCGGCTTCCGGCGGGCGAAGTTCACGCCGATGACCGGCGGCGTCGTGGCGCTGCATTCCGGCTGGAAGCTGTGACGATGCCGGACGCGTCATGCTCGGGCTTGCCCCGAGCATCTCAGGCCAGAGTGTCCTGCCGGAGATGGCCGGGTCGAGCCCTGCCATGACGGAACGCGCATGATCACTGCCATCGCTCATCTCGCCCGGTCCGCGCGGGTCGGCTTCGTGTTGGCGCGCGAGGGCGCGCTTGCCCTCGTCGATCCCTCCGTCCTGCCGCCTCTGGCGCGCGCCGCGATCCGGCTCGGGCGCTTGATCGAACGCAAGGGCGCGGGCTCCTCGGCGACGCGGCTCGCAGCGGCGCTGACGCGGCTTGGACCGTCCTATGTCAAGTTCGGCCAGTTCCTGGCGACGCGGCCCGATGTCGTCGGCATGAAGATCGCCGAGGATCTTTCGGCTCTGCAGGACCGGATGGCCCCGTTCCCGATGGAACAGGCGCGCGCCGCGATCGAGGCCGCCCATGGCCAGCCGGTCGAGGCGATCTTCGCCGAATTCGGGCCGCCCGTTGCCGCCGCCTCGATCGCACAGGTGCATCGCGCCCGGCTGAAGGATGGTTCGGAGGTCGCGGTCAAGGTGCTGCGGCCCGGCATCCGCGACCGCTTCCACCGCGACCTCGCGGCGATGCGCTTCGGCGCGGAGATGGCGGAACGTCGCTCGCCCGAGGCGCGCCGCCTGCGCATGTCGGGCGTGGTCGAGACGCTGGCGCGCTCCGTGACGATGGAGATGGATCTCAGGCTGGAGGCCGCCGCCCTCTCCGAATTCGCCGAGAACACCAAGGATGATGCCGATTTCCGCGTGCCGACGCCGGATTGGCAGCTCACCGCGCGCGAAATGCTGGTCGACGAATGGATCGACGGCGTCCGGCTCTCCGACATCGAAGGGTTGCGGGCCGCCGGACATGATCTCCAGGCGCTCAGCCGAACCGTGATCCAGTCCTTCCTGAAGCATGCGATCCGCGACGGCTTCTTTCATGCCGACATGCATCCGGGAAACCTGTTCGTCGACTCGGCAGGGCGGCTCGTCGCCGTCGATGGCGGCATCATGGGCCGGCTGGGACTGAAGGAGCGGCGCTTCCTCGCCGAAATCCTGCTCGGCTTCATCACCCGCGACTACACTCGCGTGGCGGAGGTGCATTTCGAGGCCGGCTATGTGCCGGGCCACCATGCGGTCGCGGATTTCGCCCAGGCGATCCGCGCGGTCGGCGAGCCGATCCATGACAAGAGCGCCGACCAGATCTCGATGGCGAAGGTCCTGACCCTGCTCTTCGAGATCACCGGGCTGTTCGACATGGCGACGCGCACCGAGCTCGTGATGCTGCAGAAGACGATGGTGGTGGTCGAAGGCGTCGCGCGCACGCTCGATCCGCATCTCGACATGTGGACGACGGCCGAGCCCGTGGTGCGCGACTGGATCACCCGCAATCTCGGGCCGCTGGGCAAGATCGAGGATGTCGGGCGCGGGATGCGCTCGCTCGCCTTCAGCCTCGCCAGCCTGCCCGAGACGGTCGGCCGGGCGGAGCGCGTGCTCGGCCAGCTCGAAGACGCCTCGCGGCACGGGTTTTCGCTGGATGAGCGCAGCATCGAGGCGATCGGCCGCGCCGAAGCCCAGCGCAACCGCTGGGGCAATTGGGCGCTCTGGCTGATCGCGGGCCTGATCGCCTATGCGGTGCTGGGATAAGCCCGATCCCATCATTGCGAGCACCCGGGTCTTGCCTTCGGCAAGCCCGAGCACAGGCTCCGCGAAGCAATCCGGGAGCGGCAGCACTCGACGCCCCCCTGGATTGCTACGTCGCCACGCTCCTCGCAATGACGATGAGGATGCCGGTTAAGCCGCCACGCAGGCTTCCGCGGGGGCGCTGCTGATCATCCAATGTGTGCCGAAGCGGTCCTGGAGCATGCCGAAGCGCGGCGCCCAGAAGGTTTCCTCCAGCGGCATCTTGATCCTGGCGCCATCCGAGAGCGCGGCGAAGATGCGTTCGGCCTCGGCCGTCTCCTTGACCGTGACGCTGACCGAAACGCTCTGCATCGGCCCCTCGCTGCGGTCGGGCGGAGCGTCGGACGCCATCAGCATCTGCCCGCCCTCGAGCTGGAGGCAGGCATGCATGATCTTTGGAACCCAATCAGGGGCGACCTGGCTCTCGGCCGGCGTGCCCTTGTGGTTCATCATGGCGATGATCTTGCCACCGAGGATCTTTTCATAGGCGGTGAAGGCTTCCTCGCAATTGCCGGGGAAGAAGAGATAGGGGGCGATCTTCATGGGATCTGTCCTTGCGTCTGGAGGGGATGGGCCCGCGTTCACCCGGTCCGGCGGTAACGGGCGGTCATGAATTCGGTCCAGCCGCCGTTTCCATCGGGCACGGACGAGGTCAGGATGCGGTGATCGGGGCTGACGATGGTCATGATGTCGCGATAGGCCGAGAGCGAGCCGTCGCCGCTCATGGCGGGCCCCTCGCTGTCCAGCACCAGGGCCGTGCCGGTTTCGTCGAGGGCTCCGTCGTAGAGCCATTGATGGGTCATCATCGAACCGATGAAGCTGCCGACAAAGCGGCCCTTGGCCGGGTCGAAGCCGAGCGTCATCAGCGTCCTCCCGGTGCATCCGTCGGGCATCTCGCCCCGGCCTTCGCCGAGCGTCCAGAGCCCGCCCAGCGATCGCACGCTTTCCGTGCCCTTGAACGTCTGGCGCGGCTGGTCGGGGCCCATGGAGCAATCCATCTCCGTGGCCCACTCGCCGACGAGCTCCGCGAGCCACTCATGTTCCTTCTGGGGTTCTGCTTTCATGGGGTGCCTCCTCTCCGGTTCTTGAGCTTGGGTTTTCGTGATGTGCGGGACATGACGGTCAGGCGGGGCGCTCGGCCTGCGCCTTGAGGCTGGCGAGACCGGCCTCGAAATCGCCGCCGACCATCCGGTCCATGTTGAAGAAGACATGGATGATCTTGGCGAAGAACGGCGTCGGTCCCGTCATCGTCCAGGTCACATGGGTCGTCGTTCCCTGCGGCTGCAGCGCGAAGACGGCGGCGTTATGGGCCTCGAAGGGCTTGATGAAGTCGAGCTTGAGCCCGAGCTTGCTTGACGGTTCGGCCGTGACGATCTCCATGCTGCCTTCGCCGACATTCTTGTCGCCGGCCCAGGCATAGATCGCCCCCTTGCCGGTCTCGGCCCCGCTGAAGCTGCGCTTCAGGTTGGGGTCCTTCTTCTCCCAGGGCGACCAGGCGCCCCAGGCCCTGAAATCCGCGATCAGCGGGTAGATGCGCTCGGGCGGCGCATTGATGGCGATGGCGCGCTGGACCTGAAAGGTGTCGGGCTTCATTGCGGCGAGGATCAGCACCACGACGATGCCGATGGCGAGGAGCGCCAGCAGGCTGAGAAGACTGGTCTTGAGCATGGATTGTCCTCGTTTGACGCCGCCGCGCGGCTCTTTCTCTTTGTTCTGACGCGTTTTCTTGACGCGAACCGGTGTCCACTTCGCTCGAAAACGCTCTACGGTTGCGCGTCCTTGGCTGGCGCCGCCTTTATCTCGCGCAGCACCTCCTCCAATCGTCCCAGGCTCTGGTCCCAAAAATGGCTGTAGTGTTCCAGCCACTCCGAGACCTCGCGCAGCGGGCCGGGATCGAGTCGGCAAGGCCGCCACTGCGCCTCGCGACCGCGCGTGATCAGTCCGGCCCGCTCCAGCACCTTGAGATGCTTGGAGACGGCCGGCAGGCTCATCGCGAAGGGCTCGGCCAGCTCCGTCACCGAGGTCTCGCCCAGCGACAGCCGCGCCAGGATGGCGCGCCGCGTCGGGTCGGCAAGGGCGGACAAGGTGAGGCTGAGCGGGTCGCTCGACATTCAATTAAACCGATGAGTTAATTAACTTGACGGTTCAGTAATGCCACAGCGCTGCGCTGTCAAGCGGACACCCCGGCCGGCCTGCATCGGACCCATCCCTGTTGTCAGCAGGGCAGCGGCGCAGCTAGAAGCTCGACCGAACGAGAGGTACGTTCGCCCCATGACATTCGAGACCGCTGCCACGCCAGACGCCGCCGTCGACCGGCTCGAGCTGCTCTATGCGGACGCGAAGAGGGCGTTGCGGGGCGACCTGCAGCGCTTCTTCGATACGGGCGAGGCGCCGACAGTCGAGGAGCGCGCGCGCTATCGCTACCCGCTGCTGCGCGTCACCTACGAGCCCTCGAAGCTGCCCGCCGCGACGCGGCGCGGTTTCGCCAAATTCGCAGCGCCGGGCGTCTATTCGACCACGGTGACGCAGCCGGCCGAATTCCGCGCCTATCTGCTCGACCAATTGCAGCCGCTCGTCGAGGACTATGGCGCGACGATCGAGACCGGTGTGAGCCATCAGGAGATCCCCTACCCCTATGCGCTCGAAGGCGGCGACGAGTTCGGGCGCGGCAAGGTCACGGCCGCCGAGCTTGCACGGCATTTCCCGACGCCGCTGCTCTCGCTGGTCGGCGACGAGATCGCCGACGGCACCTTCGACATCGTCGAGGGCGAGCCCCGCCCGCTCTCGCTGTTCGATGCGGTGCGGGTCGACTATTCGCTGCGGCGGCTGGTGCACTATACCGGTACCGACTGGCGCGCCGTGCAGCCCTGGGTGCTGCTGACCAACTACCACCGCTATGTCGACCAGTTCGTGCGGCTGGCGCTGGCCGAGATCGAAGCCGGCACGGCAGAGGCCCTGGTGACACCGGGCGGTGTCCGGATCGAGCGCGACGGCATCGACGTTTCGGCAGCCGAGCGGGTGATGTCGGCGCCCTGGCATCGCTTCCAGATGCCGGCCTATCATTTGATCCGCGGCAAGGGCGATGGCGTGACGCTGGTCAATATCGGCGTCGGCCCCTCCAATGCCAAGAACATCACCGACCACCTCGCGGTGCTCAGGCCCAATTGCTGGTTGATGGTCGGCCATTGCGGCGGCCTGCGCCAGACGCAGATCATCGGCGACTATGTCCTGGCCCATGCCTATCTCCGGCAGGACGGCATCCTGGACGAGCTGGTGCCGCCCGACATTCCGATCCCGGCGCTCGCCGAGGTCCAGGTCGCCCTGCAGCAGGCGGCGGCCGAAGTCACGGGCGAGCGCGGCGACCGCCTGAAGAACCGCCTGCGCACCGGCACCGTCGTGACGCAGGACGACCGCAACTGGGAGCTGCGCTGGACCAAGGAGCGCCGCCGCATCAACCTCTCGCGCGCCATCGCGGTCGACATGGAATCGGGCACGATCGCAGCGCAGGGCTACCGCCTGCGCGTGCCCTACGGCACCTTGCTCTGCGTCTCCGACAAGCCTCTGCATGGCGAGATCAAATTGCCCGGCGCGGCGAATGCCTTCTATGAGCGCGCCGTCGGCGAGCACCTCAAGATCGGGCTCGCGGCGCTGGAGAAGCTCAAGGAAGCGGGCTCGACCATTCACTCGCGCAAGCTCAGGAGCTTCGACGAGCCGCCGTTCAGGTGAGGAAGACCAGCCGTCATTCTCGGGCGAAGCCCTCGGGTCCGATCTTCGATCGGCCCAAGGATAAACTCCGCGCAGGCCCGAGAACCTCCGGCAAGAGATGCTCGGGTCTTCGCCCGAGCATGACGGCAAGGCGGCCCGCCCCATGACAGCCCCGCCCGCCGGATGCTAGGTGAAGGGCATCCCGGCTCAGGAACCTCCGCCCTTGTCCGCATCCCGCTCCGTTCTCCTGATCATCGGCGGCGGCATCGCCGCCTATAAATGCCTGGAACTGATCCGGCGCTTGAAGGATCACGGCATCGCCTCGCGCTGCATCCTGACCAAGGCGGGCGAGGAGTTCGTCACGCCGCTCTCCGTCTCGTCGCTGGCCGGCGAGCGCTGCTTCACCGATCTGTTTTCGCTGACCGACGAGGCCGATATCGGCCATATCGCGCTGTCGCGTTCGACCGACCTCATCGTCGTCGCGCCCGCCACGGCCGATCTCATCGCCAAGATGGCGACGGGGCTCGCCAATGACCTGGCCTCGACCGCGCTGCTCGCCACCGACAAGCGCATCCTGATCGCGCCTGCGATGAATCCCAGGATGTGGGAGCATCCGGCGACACGGCGCAACATGGCGCAGCTCGAGAAGGACGGCGTGCTCGTCGTCGGGCCCAATTCCGGCGCCATGGCCGAGCGCGGCGAGAGCGGGCCGGGCCGCATGGCCGAACCGCTCGAGATCCTGGCCGCGATCGAGCGCGCTTTGGCCGGCGATATGGCGGCGCAGCCGCGTGCCATCGGCTTCCTCGGCCGCATGCCGGGAGGCGCGGCCATCGCGCAGAAGCCGCTTGCCGGGAAGCATGTGCTCGTCACCTCGGGCCCGACACATGAGCCGATCGACCCGGTGCGCTACATCGCCAACCGCTCCTCGGGCAAGCAAGGCCATGCCATCGCAGCCGCAGCCGCAGCCGCTGGCGCCAGCGTGACGCTGGTCTCCGGCCCCGTCGGCCTGCCCGACCCCGACGGCGTCACTACGATCCATGTCGAATCCGCTCGCGAGATGCTGGCGGCGACCGAGGCGGCGCTGCCCGCCGACATCGCGGTCTTCGCGGCCGCCGTCGCCGATTGGCGCGTCGCGGACGCAGCACCGGAGAAGATGAAGAAGGGCCCCAGTGGGACGCCGGCCCTGGCGCTGGTCGAGAATCCCGACATCCTGGCGACAGTCGCTCACCGCAAGACCGGCCGGCCGGCGCTTGTCGTCGGCTTCGCGGCGGAGACGGAAAACGTCATCGACTATGCCCGCGCCAAGCTCGCGAGGAAGGGCTGCGACCTGATCGTCGCCAATGATGTCGGCGGCACCGGCGTGATGGGCGGCGATTCCAACACCGTCCATCTCGTCACCCGCGACGGCGTCGAGACCTGGCCGACCCTGGCGAAGGAGGAGGTCGCGAGTCGCCTGATCGCACATCTCGCCGGGCTGACGGGCGTCTCGAAGGCGGGAGCCTAGGCATGGTCACGATCCCCGTACGCCGCGTCGGGCATGGCGCCGGGCTGCCGCTGCCAGCCTATGAAAGCGCGGGCGCCGCGGGGCTCGATCTGCGCGCGGCGCTGGAAGAGGAGGGCACGCTCGTCATGGCGCCCGGCGAGCGCATCGCGGTTCCCACCGGCCTTGCCCTGCAGCTGCCTGCCGGTTTCGAGGCGCAGGTGCGCCCACGCTCGGGACTGGCGTTGAGGCATGGCATCACCCTGCTCAACGCACCGGGCACGGTCGACAGCGACTATCGCGGCGAGGTCACGGCGATCCTGGTCAATCTGGGCCAGGAGCCCTTCACGATCCGTCGTGGCGACCGCATCGCGCAATTGGTGATCGCGCCGGTCACGCAGGCCAATCTCCTCGAGACGGCAATCCTGGATGAAACCGCGCGCGGCGCCGGCGGCTTCGGCTCGACGGGCGTTTCGGACGCGCCCAAGTCGGACGTGATCAAGGGAGCCGACGCGTGAACCTGCTCTCGCGCCGCAGCCTGCTCGCCATCGCGGCGGTGGTCGATATCGCCTTGCATGCGCGGCCCTCGCCGGTTGCGGCCAAAATGCTGGCGGCGCGGCACGATCTGCCGCCGCGCCATCTCGAGACGCTGCTGCAGGCGCTGGTCCGGGTCGGCATCCTGAAGGGCGTTCGCGGTCCCCGCGGCGGCTATGAGCTGGCGCGCGAGCGCCGCCGGATCACCGCCGGCGAGATCGCGCGCGCGGCGATGCAGGAGGCTGGCGAGGACGGCCTCGGTCCGATGCCGCAATCGCGCCTGATCGATCTCGTAGTCGGCCCGCAGGTGGAACGAGCCTCGCAGGCCTTTCTCTCGACACTGGATGGAGTCACGGTCGAGGAGCTGTGCCAGCAGGCGGAGCGGCGCGCAGCCTTTGACGGGGCGGGTGCGACGGCTGATTTCACAATCTGAATTTGTATATAAGGCCTATCATCGACACGGGCTGTGAATTGAATTAGCGTCGCCATCAATCACGATCATTCCCAGGAGGATCCCATGACCGAGGCCGTGCGCACGCCCCACCCCGCTCCGAGCAAGGCCCCAGGCCGCGGCCGGGTCTATGAATCGATCACCGACACCATCGGCGACACCCCCTTGGTCAAGCTCAACCGCCTGCCGGCCGAGCGCGGCGTCAAGGCGACGATCCTGGCCAAGCTCGAATTCTTCAACCCGATCTCCAGCGTCAAGGATCGCATCGGCGTCAACATGGTCGATGCGCTTGAGGCCTCCGGCGCGTTGAAGCCGGGCGGCACGCTGATCGAGCCGACCTCGGGCAATACCGGCATCGCGCTTGCCTTTGTCGCCGCCGCGCGCGGCTATCGCCTGATCCTGGTGATGCCGGAGACGATGTCGCTGGAGCGCCGCAAGATGCTGGCGCTGCTCGGCGCCGAGCTCGTGCTGACACCCGGCCCCGGCGGCATGCGCGGCGCTGTCGCCCGGGCCGAGGAGCTCAAGGCGGAGATTCCGGGCTCGATCATCCCGCAGCAATTCGAGAACCCGCACAATCCGGAAATTCATCGCAAGACGACCGCCGAGGAAATCTGGAACGACACCGACGGCAAGGTCGACATCTTCATCTCCGGCGTCGGCACGGGCGGCACCATCACCGGCGTCGGCCAGGTGCTCAAGGCACGCAAGCCCGACGTGAAGATCATTGCGGTCGAGCCCGAGGATTCGCCGGTGCTGTCGGGCGGTGCGCCCGGCCCGCACAAGATCCAGGGCATCGGCGCCGGCTTCGTGCCGGGCATCCTTGACCGCTCGGTGATCGACGAGGTCGTCACCGTCGGCAACCAGACCTCCTTCGAGACGGCGCGCGCTCTTGCCAAGAGCGAGGGCATTCCCGCCGGCATCTCGTCGGGGGCAGCGGTGGCCGCGGCGCTCGAAGTCGGCGCGCGGCCGGAGAACGCGGGCAAGACCATCGTCGTGATCATCCCCTCCTTCGCCGAGCGCTATATTTCGAGCGCCTTGTTCGAGGGGCTGTGACGTCGACCACGATTCAGATCGTCCGCGTCAGCGCTGCGCTGCCGGACGGTTTCGAGGCCTTGCGGCAAGAGGCGGCCGGGGAGGATTACGCCTTCCTCGATCGCTTGGCCGAGGAGGTCGCGCGCGGCGACTATGCCAGCGATGCCGATCTGCCTGTGCTCTTCGCAGCCTTCGCGGAGGGTGAGTTGGCAGGGCTGGGCGCACTCACGCCCGACCCTTACGACCCGGAGCCGGATCTCGCCCGGCTGCGCCACCTCTATGTGCGGCCCGCCCGCCGCCGCCATGGCGTCGGGCGCGCCATCGCCGCGGCCCTGATCCAGCAGGGTTTTGCCGTGGCGGCGCGGCTCTCCCTGCGCGCGGCGGATGACCGCGCCACCGCCTTCTGGGATGCGGAAGGTTTTCGGCGCGATCCCAGCGGCGCGACGCGTACGCATCTGCTGGAGCGCTGAGCCGAGGGCAATTTCCGGTCCAATCCGATCCGATCGTTCGATTGCTCTCAATCTTTGTTAGACGCATTTTCTTCACGCGAAGCGGTATCCACTTCGCTCGAAAATGCTCTGGCCGCTCAGCGACGCAGTACGAGCCGGTTGCCCCAGGGATCGGCGATCGAGGGTCCCTTGGCATCCTCGCTGCCGCCGGCAGCCAGGATGCGCTGGCGCATCGCCTCGAAATCCCCGGCCTCGCGAGCCACCAGCTCGAAAAAGCCGAGCCCCGCCTCGCCCTCGCCGCGTGCGCCGGCGCCCCGGCTGTTCCAGATATTGCCGGCGATATGGTGGTGATAACCGCCGCTGGAGAGGAAGCTCGCGCCAGGATAGCGCACCATCAGCGCGAAGCCGAGCTTGCCGGCGTAGAACGCCTCGGCCTCCGCCGTATCGCCGACGCGCAGATGGATATGGCCCATGCGCGTGCCGCTCGGCATGCCGGCATAGGCGCCGGCCTGCGCCTCGCTCAGCAGCGCCTGCAGATCGAGCCGCTCGGTCGCCATCTTGATCGCACCGTCGCGGCGCGGCCAGTCGGCGCGCGGGCGGTCGCGGTAGATCTCGATGCCGTTGCCTTCGGGGTCCGACAGATAGAGCGCCTCGCTGACGAGGTGGTCGGAGGCGCCTTCGATCGCGATGCGCGCATTGGCGGCGTGGCCGACCCAATCGGCCAGGGCGCCGCGCGAGGGCAGCAGGATGGCGAGGTGGAACAGGCCGGCCGGCGAGGTCGGGCGCTCGGCGCCCTCCTCCAGCCGCACCAGAACCTCGCCATCGACGCCGAGCGTGGCGAGGCCCGGCTCCTGATGGATCAGGGCAAGGCCGATCGCGTCACGATAGAACGCCGTCAGCTTCGCCAGATCGTGAACCCGCAGTGCCACCGCGCCGATATGGAAGGGCGCATCCAGCGCTTCGAGCCGGACGGGCGAAGCGGATGTGGCGTCCCGGAAGGAATCTTGGACCGCGACCATGGCAGCCTCCGAAAATGAGCCGGCCTTCACTTGGCCGTGTGAGCCGGAACATGGCGATCTTCGCCCGCCTTGTCGCCCCTGGCGCCGGCAAGCTCATGATTGCAGCCGCGCAATCGCGGGCAGGGCTCACGGCTTGGTCGGGTCGCGCCGGTCGATCGCGAAATGCTGGAACCATGGCGCTTCCACCCCGCCGATCAGCGAAGCGAGCAGGCGCGAGGCGACGAAGCTGAAGGTGATGCCGTTGCCGCCATAGCCATAGGCCGCGAGCATGCGCGCCTGCCCGGGCACCCGCCCGATCAAGGGCAACCCGTCCGAAGTCTGCCCGAAGGCGCCCGACCAGGCATGGCCAAGCGTCGGCTCGGCCTGCGGCAGGAGAGCCTTGAGCTTGCCGAGCAGGGCTTTCGTCTTCTGCGGGCCCAGCCGCTCGCGCAGCTCGGGATCCTCGGTCGCTTCATCCTCGCCGCCGAGCACGATGCGGCCATCGGTCGTCGTGCGGCAGTAGATATAGTCCTGCGAAGCCTCCCAGATGAGGGCAGGGCCGGGCCAGAGCGCCGCCGGCGGCTGCGGCAGGGTCGCGATCGCCCAGCTCGAGGCGGTCCGGTGCAGGTCGCTCGTCACGCAAGCGGGCATCACATAGCCGGTCGCCAGCACGATATGGCCGGCTTCGACGGTCCGCCCGCCAGCGAGTGTGACGGCGGCCGCTTGCGAGCTGCTCTCGAAAGCAATTGCCTCGTCCCGGACCAGGCGCGCCCCGCGCCCGGCGGCTTGCGCCAGCAAGGCGTGGCACAGGCTGAGCGGGTCGGCTTCGGCGGAGCCCGGCGAGACGAGCGCGGCCGCGCGGTCGAAACCGAAGGCGCCGAGCAGCGTCGCATGGTCGAGCAGAGCGCCGGGAAGGCCGGCCCGCTCGCGCAGGATATGCTCGTCCCGAAGCTCGCGCGGGCCGACCTCGCCCGCGGCAAGATAGACCGTCTCGCGCGGAATGAAGGCCGAGCCGAGTCCCAGCCGCGCGACCAGCTCGCCGAGGCCCGCTACGGCGCGGAAGCTGCGGCGATAGACGTCGGCGGCGCGGTCGAAGCCATAAAGCTCCGCCAGCCGGCGCAGCGGCAGGTCGATCTCCCATTGCAGCATGGCGGTGCTGGCAGCCGTGCTGCCGAAACCCTCCCGCTCGCGATCGATCACGATGACCCTGTGGCCGAAGGCGGAGAGATGTTCTGCCACCATCGCGCCGGTGATGCCGCCGCCGACGATCGCGACATCGCACTGGATATCGGCCACCAGCTCTTCGCTGGCCGGGCGTGCCGGGCCGGAAAGCCATGGGCCGCGGCCGCTGCGCAGATCGTCCTGGCGGGTGGTGTCTGGATCCAGCATCCGCCTCAATCCGCCGTCGGTTCGCCGACCGAATCGGCCATGGTCGCGCCGCGCTGGCCCAGCGGCTTGGGGTTGCCCATGGTGGTGTCGTGGGCGGTCTGGTGTTCGAGCTCGGCATTGAATTCGGCCCCGGCGAGCACGATCACCGCCGAAAGCCAGAGCCAGGTCATGAACACCACGACGGTCGCAAGCGACCCATAGGTCGCAGTGTAGTTGCCGAGCGTTCCGACATACCAGGAAAAGGCCCAGGACGCGGCGGCCCAGAGCAAGGCCGCGCCGACCGCACCGGGCATCACCCAGGCGAAGCGCGCCGCGCGCCGGCTCGGGCCGATCCAGTAGAGGCAGGCGATGGAGAGCATCGCGACGACGAGGAAGAACGGCCAGCGCACCAGTCGCAACAGCCGTTCCAGCTCATAGGCGAAGGGAAACAGCGCGGTCACGACAGGCACGGAGGCGATGACGATCAGCGCCGCCGCCAGCAGCACCACGCCGCTGATCGTGGTCAGCAGCGACAGGGCATTGAGCTTGAGGAAGCTGCGCTTCTCGCGCTCGCGATAGATGATGTTGAGTGCATCGAAAATCGCCTTCACGGCGGCGTTCGCGCTCCAGAAGGCGACGAGGACGCTGATCAGGACGGTGAGCGACAGCGCCGAGGCGCTCTGCCCGGCAAGCCGCATGGCCTGCTCATGGATGAGGTCGCGTGCGGCCTGGGGGAAGACGACGGTGAGGCCGTCGAGCTGCTCGGCGATGGTCAAGGGATCGGTGAAGGAGCGATAGATCGTCACCAGGAGCGAGAGCGCCGGCACCAGCGACAACAAGGTGTAGAAGGCGACCGCCCCGGCGAGCGAGGCCAGCCGGTTCTCGGCCATATTGCCGAAAAAGCGCAGCAGCACGTCCTTCCAGCCGAGCCAGGTCATCTCCAGCGGCGATGAGGCCGTGCGCCCGCGCGCAGCCTCCCGCGATTTCCGTGTGAAGCGCCGCGACACCGCGCCATAGACATAGCCCAGAGCCACGGCTGCGCTGGCCAACCCGGCAATGCGTTTCAGGAAGGCCATCGGCTGATCGGGGCAAGTCGGGGATGAAATGACACCTTAGGACGATCCCATGCAAACATTCACCGCCAGGTCATGACCTTTGAACGGGCGGTCAGCGGATCCATGCTGACCATACCCAACATTCCACGCGTTGGGCCATCGAACGTTTTCAACTCCGGTTGCCGCGGCAGCCTTGAGCGAGGTCCATACGGTTTCCCGATGGGCGCGATAGAGAATACCTCCAGGCCCCATCTCCGGATAAAACGCGACATGGAAATCGAAATCGCCGTTGGCAGGCAGATCGGGCCCAAACCAATATGAGGGGCTCCGTCCGGGCTGCTTTCCCACGACGAGCGTGAGGGTCTGGTTCGGGCCGCGCGAACCAAGCCAGATAGGAGCGATCGCCTCGGGGGAATGGGCAGTGAACAGCGTCTGCTCCGGAGCCCAAGGCTTTAACGCCGTTCTCCCGGTGACACGAAACGCGACAATATCTCCGGCATCTATCAATCCGGTAAAGGGCGCCTCAGATCTGCCGGCTGCAAGACGCCGCCATTCGGAAGACGTGCCGACAGGTTTCGGCGGCCATTGCAGCCGTTCTCGGACAACGCCGCCCGTATCCAGAACCTGATATCTTAGGCCGTCCTCATCGAGCGCCGCCTGAATACAGTGAAGATACTCAACATCTTCCGGCATTCTGTGCGCTGTTCCGGCTCCTGCCGTACATATCTGAAGCACGCCGTGATGCACCTGAACGTCGTAAGCGAGAATATGGCTGCATACATAAGCAAAGACGCCGGCATCCACCAAAATGTTCCAGAACGTCTCGGCATATTCGTGCCCGATCTCGCGCTGATAAGTTCCGGAAAATCCGTTCACCGGAAACACCGGGTGATGACCGAGCACGATTTTATACTTTGCGTCGGCGTGCTGCTTGAGAACGGCTTCCAACCATTCGGTTTCAACATGCCCTTCGCCACCGAGGCCGGACCAAAGGGTGTGGACGAAGACCATCAATAAATCGTCGCGACGGACCCAATAGGACAGGCCTTTTTGATCCTTCGGACCATTATCAGGAAGCTGGAGGACCTCCCTGAAAATGTCTTCGCTCATCCTGTCATAGGCTGTGTGATTACCTGTCGTGTGCCACATCGGCGTTTTCTGGCGATCGAGCCAGGCCATTTCGACATCGAACCAGTGTTTCCACTGGTCGCGTAAAGCAGTGGGATCAGGAGTTAAGCCAATAATTTCATCGCCGGGAAATAATATAAACTCAGGACCGGGGCTTAATCGATTCACGATAGCATTCACGTCCGCAAAGGTTCGCTCGTGCAATGCGCCTGGAACGCCGGAACATGAATCTCCATACATTACGAACTGGTGGCCGCCCGACTTTGGAAGAAGCGCTTTAATCGGCTCGTCTGTCATTTCTAGAGTCTCTATTTCGTCTGGGAATTTCAGCGACCGAAATTTTTCCGCAGCGGATCGTGAGCGATCCAGCGCTGGCTTCGGCCTTCGGCGCTCAATGCAATGACGACAGCGTGGCTGCAACAACGCAGCGCCACGCTGGTTCCGTATCAGCGCCGGTGCGGCAGCTTAGGTGATTGTTAACCTTAACGCTTTCTTCTGTTCAAGGACCGGCGCGCGTGACGAATGCGCGGAAAGGCTCGGATGCTCCGGAAGGGCCGTGCTGCAAGGTGCGGCGCCAGAGCCCCGAGTCCCAGATGTCGTTTGAGAGTTGAGGTCGCGATGAGAACGCCGCTGAGAACTGCGCTGGCCGCCCTGCTGATCCTGACCGGCGGCGGCGCCATGGCTGCCGATCTGTCCTCGAGCAGGCAATTGCCGCCCGCGCCGGCCTTGCCGAGCTTCTACTCCTGGACCGGCTTCTATCTCGGCGCGCAGGGCGGCTACTCCTGGGGTTCGGACAAGATCCGGCAGCTCTCCGCCACCGGGCTGGGCTATGCCGGCACTTTCCGTGATACGCCGGGAAGCGCGCTCGGCGGCGGACAGGCCGGCCTGAATGTCCAGTTCGACTCGATCGTGCTCGGTCTCGAAGGCGATCTCGAAGCCTTGCAGGAGCGCGGCAGCTTCGGGCTCGGACGCAGCCAGCGCGACTGGCAGGCCTCGCTGCGCGGCCGCATCGGCTACGCCTTCGACACCGTGATGATCTACGGCACGGGCGGCGCGGCCTTCACCGAATTCAATCTCAGATCCTACGATCCCGTCTCCGGCCTCGGTGGGAGCACGCAGGTTTCCAGGGCCGGCTGGACGTTCGGCGGCGGCGTCAACTACGCCTTGACCAGCAACCTGATCCTGGGAGCGGAATACCGCTACACCGATTACGGCAAGTTCGACCCCACGGCCCGGAACTCCGCGCTGGGCCTCACCGGCGAGCAGGAGGCGAAGACGCATAGCGTGCGCGCGAGCCTCGCCTACAAGTTCTGAGCAGGCGCCGCCGGCGGCTCTGCGCACCAGTGCCCGTCATCGCGAGCGCAGCGAAGCAATCCAGGGGTGCGCCTGAAGCTGGATTGCTTCGCTGCGCTCGCAATGACGATGGAGGTTGGCAGGAAGCGTTCTAGAAACCCGTACGCTGCCTGATCGCGGCGGCGAGCGTGCCGTCGTCGAGATAGTCGAGCTCGCCGCCCACCGGCACGCCATGGGCGAGCTTGGTCACCTTGACCGGCAGATGGGCCAGAAGGTCGGTGACGAAATGCGCCGTGGTCTGGCCGTCGACCGTGGCGTTGAGCGCCAGGATGATTTCCTTGACCGCCGGATCGGAGGCGCGCGCCACCAGCGGCTCGAGCGTCAGATGCTCGGGCCTGACGCCGTCCAGCGCCGACAAAATCCCGCCCAGCACGTGATAACGCCCCTGGACCGCGCCCGAGCGCTCCAGCGCCCAGAGATCGGCGATATCGGCGACCACCACGATCTGGCCGTCGTCGCGGCGCGGGTCGCGGCAGAGCGAGCAGGGGTCGCTGGTGTCGATGTTGCCGCAGCTCGAGCAGACGACGATGCGCTCGCGGGCGACCGCCATGGCCTCCGAGAGGGGGCCGAGCAATTGCTCGCGCTTCTTGACGAGGTGCAGCGCCGCGCGCCGGGCCGAACGCGGCCCCAGCCCCGGCAATTTGGCCAGGAGCTGGATCAGGCGCTCGATCTCGGGGCCGGCGATGGCGCGGGTCATGCGGGGCAGACGCTCAGAACAGCTTCATGCCGGGCGGGATCGGCAGGCCCTTGGTGATCTCGGCCATGCGCTCCTGCATCACCCGCTCGGAGCGGCTGCGCGCATCGCTGCAGGCGGCGACGATCAGGTCTTCCAGAATCTCGCGCTCATCGGCGAGCATCAAGGCGGGGTCGATCTTCACTGCCTTGACCGCGCCCTTGGCCGTCATGGTGACGCTCACCATGCCGCCGCCGGCCGCGCCCTCGACTTCGATGGTGTCGAGCTCGGCCTGAACATCGGCCATCTTCTGCTGCATCTGCTGCGCCTGCTTCATCAGGCCCATCATGTCGCGCATGGTCGCTTCTCCCGTTGTCCCTGACTGCCTCTGGAAACCGGATACCGGAAATCAGAAATCGATGCCGTCGAAATCCGGCTCGCTATCGTCGAAGAGCGGTTCGGCCTCGGGCAGATAATCATCCTCTGAGGCCGCCATGGCAGGCGTCTCGGAGGCCGCGGCGCGCGGATCGCGGACATCGACGATGCGCGCGCCCGGAAAGCGCTCGAGCACCGCCCTGACCGCCGGATGCGAGGCCGCGTCGCTCTCGCGCCGGTCCTTCTCGGCCTCGGCCTGCTCGCGCAGGGTCGCGCCGCCCTCGGCGGTGACGACCGCCACCATCCAGGTCTGGCCGGTCCATTCCTTGAGCTTGCGCGAGAGATCGGTGGCGAGCGTGCGCGATGCGCCCGAGGTCACCGAGAACTCGATCCGGCCCGGCTCGAAGCGCACCGGGCGGACATCGCGCTCCAGCGCGATCTTGAGCGTGATGTCGCGATGCTGCGAGGCGAGCGCCACGACGTCCTCCAGCGAAGCCACCTGCACCAGCGGCTGGGCCATGGCGCGCGGGGCGGCCATGGGAGCCGGCATCGGGTTGGCGCTGGCGAGCACCGGCCGCGCGGCGAGCGCCGTGTTGCCGCCGCCCGAGGGCGGGCGCGGCGCGGAGGAGGGCGCGCCATTGCCGCCGGATATCGCCCCGGAGCCGTCGCGCAGCATCTTCAGGGCCTCGTCGGGCGTCGGCAGATCGGCGGCATGGGCGAGGCGCACCAGCACCATCTCGGCCGCCATGACCGGCCTGTCGGCCTGCTTCACCTCGGCGATGCCCTTGAGCAGCAATTGCCAGGTCCGGGCCAGCACGCGGATCGACAGGCGCTGGGCGAAATCACCGCCGCGCAGGCGCTCGGCCTGGTTCAGCGTGTTGTCCTTCAGCGCCTCGGGCACGAGCTTGAGGCGCGTCACCAGATGGGTGAATTCGGCGAGATCGGTCAGCACCACGACGGGGTCGGCGCCCGCGTCATACTGCGCCCGAAGTTCGCCGAGCGCGGCGGCGATGTCGCCCTTCATCACGACCTCGAACAGGTCGATGATGCGAGCCCGGTCGGCGAGGCCGAGCATGGAGCGGACATCGTCGAGCATGATCGTGCCCGCCGCATGGGCGATGGCCTGATCGAGGATCGAGAGCGAATCGCGCACCGAGCCTTCAGCTGCGCGTGCGATGGCCGCCAGCGCCTCGTCATCGGCATCGACGCCTTCGGCCTTGCAGATGCCGGAGAGGTGCGACACCAGCAGGCTCGCATCGACACGGCGCAGGTCGAAGCGCTGGCAGCGCGACAGCACGGTCACCGGAACCTTGCGGATCTCCGTCGTCGCGAAGATGAAGCGCGCATGCGGCGGCGGCTCCTCCAGCGTCTTCAGGAAGGCATTGAACGCACCGGCCGAGAGCATGTGCACCTCGTCGATGATGTAGACCTTGTAGCGGGCCGAGACCGGCGCGTAGCGCACGGCGTCGTTGATCTGGCGGACATTGTCGACGCCGTTGTTGGAGGCGGCGTCGATCTCCATCACGTCGATATGCCGGCCCTCGATGATGTCCTTGCAGTGGATGCCGAAACGGGTGAGGTCGGTCGTGGGCGCGCCGCCGCCGTCCTCGGTCTGGTAGTTCAGCGCACGCGCCAGGATGCGGGCGGTTGTCGTCTTGCCGACGCCGCGCACACCGGTCAGCATCCAGGCTTGGGGAATGCGGCCGGCGCTGAAGGCGTTGGTGAGCGTGCGCACCATCGCGTCCTGGCCGATCAGGTCGCCGAAATGGGCGGGGCGGTATTTGCGGGCCAGCACGCGGTAAGGCGTCGGCGCGGCCGGAGCGGGCGCCGGTTCGAAGCCGGCAAAGCCAGGTTCGTCTGTGGAGGCGGCGTCGGTCTCGTCGGTCATCAGACTGCTTTCGCCAATCGCGAGGCGACGGTCAACGCTTAGTGACGGTCAGGGCCTGGTCTTGTCGCGGATGGCCTGAAGGGCGTCGCACATGTCGCAACCGCGCCGCCAGGCCGCATGCCGATCCTGTGCATGAGGTGGGAGGCTGGACGAAGACCCGTTCGGTCTCGTTAGGGCTGCTTCCTTCCGGACCTGACCCGGTTGGCGAGTGAGACGTCCCTCGCCAACCTCCCGGGCGCTATATCGGGGATGTCGCGCCCGAGCGCAAGCCTGCCTGTCGCTGTTCCCGGTTCAAGCCGGCCTGGGCGGGTCACGACCGCCTCCAAGGACGAAGGGTCGCAGGCCAGCGCGCGCGACCCGGGCATTCGGCCGGGCATTCGGCATTGACTTGGACGGAGCCATCCGCCATAAGCCCGCCACTTGCGCAGCCTTATAGGCGGCGCAGAACCTTTTGCATGACAGGCTCGCATGGTCACGCTTCCCGAGGGAAGCCGCGACTGCCGGGCTGACAAGGCCCCGGAGACGGATCGTGAAGAGAACTTATCAACCCAGCAAGCTGGTTCGCAAGCGCCGCCACGGCTACCGCGCCCGCATGGCGACTGCCGGCGGCCGCAAGGTCATCGCAGCCCGCCGCGCCCACGGCCGCAAGAAGCTTTCGGCCTGAGCTGCCGGCGCGTGAGCCTCGCGCGCCTTCTTGTCTGGAAGACTGGCCAATCGCCATGCGCCTCGCCCGTCTGACCCAACGCAAGCAATTCCTGGCGGCGGCCGAGCACGGCCGCCGTTTTCGTTCGTCGCTCCTCACGGTGCAGGTGCGCGATGCTGCCGAGGAGGCGGGCCGCGACGGCTTGCGCCTCGGGCTGACCGCCTCGCGCAAGGTCGGCAACGCCGTCAAGCGCAACCGCATCCGCCGCCGCCTGCGCGCCGCCGCCGAGCTCGCCCTCGGCGCCCAGGCCGGGCGGGCCTGCGATGTCGTGATCATCGCGCGCACTGAAACGCTGAGCGCCGGCTTCGAGGCCCTGGTCGCCGATCTCTCGATCGCGCTCGACCGGGCTCGGCCGGCCAAGCCCCGTCCGGCCAAGCCCATTGCGGCCGGATCCAGCCGCAAGCCCCCGCAAGACCAGCGCCGCGCGCCCGATACCGGCAGCGCGGCCGCCAAACCTTAAGCCCCGTCGGGCGTCAGCGAGATTTGTTTCCGATCATGATGAAAGAAGACAACCGCAACCTGCTTCTGGCGATCGCGCTCTCCGTGGTCGTGCTGCTCGGCTGGCAGTTCTTCTACGGCGTGCCGCAGATGGAGAAGCAGAAGCAGATCGCCCAGCAGAACCAGCAGGCGCAATCCACGCCCGCCGGCTCGCCCGCCGCGACGCCTGCCCCCTCGACCGTGCCCGGCCAGCCTGCCGGCACCGCCGCTCCGGGCGCCGTCCCTGCGACGCTGGCCTCAGAGACCCGCGAGCAGGCGCTTGCCCGCAGCCCGCGCGTGCGCATCGAGACGGCCAAGATCGCCGGCTCGATCGCGCTCACCGGCGCGCGCATCGACGACGTCTCGCTCAAGGCCTATCGCGAGACGGTCGATCCCAACAGCCCCATCATCGTCCTGCTCTCGCCGCTTGGCGGGCCCAACGCCTATTATTCCGATTTCGGCTGGGTGGCCGCTCCCGGCGCCGCCGTGCCGCTGCCCAACGCCTCGACGCTCTGGAGTGCCGACGGGCCGGTGCTGCGGTCCGGCACGCCGCTGACGCTGTCCTGGGACAATGGCCAGGGCCTGCTGTTCAAGCGCGTCATCACCATCGACGACAATGCCATGTTCACGATCAACGACCAGGTCGAGAACAAGGGCGGCGCGCCCGTCTCGCTCTTCCCCTATGGCCAGGTCGTGCGCCAGGGCAAGCCGGCTACGCTGGGCTACTACGTCCTGCATGAGGGCCTGATCGGCAATCTCGGCGAGCAGGGCCTGCAGGAATACACCTACGACAAGATCGACAAGGAGCCGCTGCTCTCGCCCGGCGCCAATGGCAAGGTCTGGAAGGACGCCGTCGGCGGCTTCGTCGGCATCACCGACAAATATTGGGCCGCGGCGGTCGCCCCCGACCAGGCGCGCAAATATGAAGGCCGCTACTCCTCGGTCCAGACCGGGTCGCAGCGCACCTATCAGGCCGATTTTCTCGGCGAAGCCGTCACCGTCGCGCCGGGCGCGAGCGCGGCGAGCCAGGCGCATCTCTTCGCCGGCGCCAAGGAAGTCGCGGCAATCGACGGCTATGAGAAGAACCTCGGCATCAAGCGCTTCGAGCTGCTGATCGACTGGGGCTGGTTCTACTTCATCACCAAGCCGATGTTTTTCGTGATGGACTGGATCTACAAGCATGTCGGCAATTTCGGCATCGCGATCCTGGGCGTCACGCTGCTGCTGAAGGGCCTGTTCTTCCCGCTCGCGAGCAAATCCTACGCCTCGATGGCGAAGATGAAGGCTGTGCAGCCGGAGATGGTCGCGATCCGCGAGCGCTATGCGGACGACAAGATGAAGCAGCAGCAGGCGCTGATGGAGCTGTACAAGACGCAGAAGATCAACCCGATCGCCGGCTGCTGGCCGGTGCTGCTGCAGATCCCGGTGTTCTTCGCGCTCTACAAGATCCTGTTCATCACCATCGAGATGCGGCATGCGCCGTTCTTCGGCTGGATCAAGGATCTGGCTGCGCCGGATCCGACCTCGATCGTCAACCTGTTCGGACTCCTGCCCTTCGCCTCGCCGGCCTTCCTGCATATCGGCGCCTGGCCGATCTTCATGGGCATCACGATGTTCATCCAGATGAAGATGAACCCGGAGCCGCCGGACCCGGTGCAGAAGATGATGTTCACCTGGATGCCGGTGTTCTTCACCTTCCTGCTCGGCTCGTTCCCGGCCGGCCTGGTGATCTACTGGAGCTGGAACAACCTGCTCTCCGTGACCCAGCAGGGCTACATCATGAAAAAGAACGGCGCCAAGATCGAATTATTCGACAACATCAAGGGCCTGTTCGGCAAGAAGCCGCCGGCGACGACAGCCACCGCGGTCGCGGCTCCCACCAAGCCGGCCAACAGCAACAAGAAGTAAGGCGGCGCCCACTCCAGCCGCCGCTCCAGATACCGTCATCCCGGCCGACCTGCGGTCGACGGGATGACGAGGAGGCCGCGATGCCCCTCCCCGATCCGCTGACCCGACATCCCATTCCGGGCTGGAAGGGAACGGCCTTCCTCAAGGCGATCGTCGACAACCCGCTGATCGAGGTCGGCGATTACAGCTATTACGACGACTCGCGCGGGCCCGAGCATTTCGTCGCGCGCTGCGTGCGCTATCATTTCGACTTCATCGGCGACCGCTTGATCATCGGCAAATTCGTCGCCATCGCCCAGGCCGCGCAGTTCATCATGAACGGCGCCAACCATCCGATGGGCGGCTTCTCGACCTTTCCCTTCGGCATGTTCGGTTTCGAGAATGCGCCCGGCTATAGCCGTGAAAACGCCGGCTTTCGCGGCGACACCGTCATCGGCAACGACGTCTGGATCGGCCGCGAGGCCGTGATCATGCCCGGCGTCACGGTCGGCGACGGCGCCATCATCGGCACGCGGGCGCAGGTCGCGCGCGACGTGCCGCCCTATGCCGTCGTCGTCGGCAATCCCGGACGCGTCGTGAAGATGCGCTTCGCGCCCGAGATCGTGGCGCAGCTGCTCGCCATCCGCTGGTGGGACTGGGAGCCCGAGACAATCGCGCGCAATATCGGCGTCATCGCCTCAGCCGACATCGACGCGCTGCGCGCGGCCGTGTAGGCAAGGACGATGAGTAGACAAGCACGATGACGACGAGCCTGACCACGCCTTATGGCGACGACGAGATCGAAAGCGCGCGCAAGCTGTTCGAGGGCCCCTGGGACTTCGTCTGGGCCTCGACCCATGTCGATGACCTGCCGCCCATGGTCGGCCAGGAGATCGCCTTCGCCGGGCGCTCCAATGTCGGCAAGTCGAGCCTGATCAACGCGGTCACCCGCCGCAACGCGCTGGCGCGGACCTCGCATACGCCCGGCCGCACCCAGCAGCTCAATTTCTTCCGCCAGGTCGGGGGCGATGAGCGCCTGACCATCGTCGACATGCCGGGCTATGGCTATGCCGCCGTCGGCCGGGCCAAGGTCGCGGCCTGGACCAATCTGATCCATGAATATCTGCGCGGCCGCTCCAACCTGATGCGCGTCTATGTGCTGGTCGACGCCCGGCACGGCATCAAGGATGTCGACGGCGCGGTGCTGGCGACGCTCGACAAGGCCGCCGTCTCCTACCAGATCGTGCTGACCAAGGGCGACGCGCTCAAGAAGGCCGATCAGCAGTTCATGATCGAGGCGACCTATGACGAGATCAAGCGCCGCCCGGCCGCCTTCCCCGAGGTGCTGTTGACCTCCAGCGAGAGCGGTCTCGGCATCCCCGAATTGCGGGCGGCCGTGGGCCGCGTGCTGGCGGAGCGGGAGTGAGCGGCGCTCACGACCGGCAACCAGAAATATAGACGCGGCAGTCGAGAGCCTGGTTCGATGCGCAGTGAGCGGAAAGGCCCGGATGATGAGGGGATCGCGACCGACCCGCTTGCCTGCCCCTTTCCTGAAAAGGGTCTGGCTGGACGAGGAGAAGGTCGCCGATCCCTCGCTTTATCCGTTCTGCCTGCCTTTTCTGGCACGGGGTTTCGAGCTCGACTTCGACCGCGCGATCACGATCATCGTTGGTGAGAACGGAACCGGGAAGTCCACTCTTCTGGAGGGGATCGCGGCACTGGCGGGTTATGATGAGGCAGGTGGCGGCAAGGGCTATCGTCCGGTCGATCATTCCATTGCGATCGAGGCGATGGGCGGCACGCTCGGCCCGGCCTTGCGAGCGAGCTGGCTGCCGAAGATCACGAATGGCTGGTTTTTCCGGGCCGAGAGCTTCTTTTCGGTGGCCCGCTATCTGGACGAGGCCGCGATCGGCTCTGGGCCGCCGCCGGACTTTCTGTCTCATTCCCACGGCGAGGGCTTTCTGCGCTTCTTCGAGGAGCGCTGCGTGCGGCAGGGCTTCTTCATCTTCGACGAGCCGGAATCCGCGCTGTCGCCGGCACGCCAGATGACATTCCTTAAGCTGCTACGGCGGATCGAGCGGGCGGGACATACGCAGGTGATCATGGCCACCCATTCCCCCATGCTGATGGCGTTTCCTGGCGCGCGCCTGCTCGGCTTGTCGAAATACGGGCTGGAGCCCATCGCACTTGAGGACACCGCCCATTTCCGGATCATGCGCGAGTTCTGTGCCGACCCGGCCGGCTTCGTCGAACTCGCGATCGAGGACTGAGAGATGACCGCCGCAAAGATCCATCTCACCCTCGCCGCGCTGATGGGCCTTGCCGGCGTCGCCTTGCTGGCGGCGGCCGCGCATGTCACCGGCACGCAGAATGTTGGGACCGCCGGACAGATCCTGCTCTTCCACGCCCCTGCCGTGATCGGCGCGACCGCAGCCCGCAAGGCCGGTTTCCTGATCGATTTCGTGGCGCGCCTGGCGCTCTCGGCGCTGATCCTGGGCGCGGCCCTGTTCGCTGCCGATTTGACGCGGCGGGGCTTTTTCAACGAGGCCCTGTTCCCGCGCGCCGCGCCGATCGGCGGCTGGTTCATGCTCGGTGGCTGGCTCGGGCTGGCCGTGGCGGCCGCGCTTGCGCCACGCAACTGAGACCGCCGAAAACCGGTTTCCACTTTTCGGCATGATGCTCTAGAAGGCGCACCGGCGCGGCTGTCTTGCGCGCGCTTGCGGAGCCTGCTCGATGATCAACCCCGCCCTTCTGACACCGTCGCAATCGGCCGACCTCCTGGTCGTCGCACTGCCGCATATGCAGCGCTACGACCAAGAGGTCGTCGTGATCAAATATGGCGGAAACGCCATGGGCGACGCCGCGACGGCGGAGGATTTCGCCGAGGACATCGTGCTGCTGGAGCAGTCGGGCGTGAAGCCCGTGGTCTGCCATGGCGGCGGGCCGCAGATCGCGCGCATGCTGACCAAGCTCGGCATCAAGTCGGAATTCAAGCAGGGCCTGCGCGTCACCGACCAGGCCACGGTCGAGATCGTCGAGATGGTGCTCGCCGGTTCGGTCAACAAGGAAATCGTCGGCTACATCTCGCGCGAGGGCGGCAAGGCGATCGGGCTGTGCGGCAAGGACGGCAACATGGTCACCGCCCGCAAGGTGACGCGCACCATCGTCGATCCGGATTCGAAGATCGAGGAAATCCTCGATCTCGGCTTCGTCGGCGAGCCCGACAAGGTCGACACCACGGTGCTCGACGCCGTGCTGAAGGCCGAACTCATCCCGGTGCTCGCGCCGGTCTGTGCGGCGGACGACGGCCAGACCTACAACGTCAACGCCGACACCTTCGCCGGTGCGATCGCCGGCGCGCTCAACGCCAAGCGCCTGCTGCTTTTGACCGACGTGCCCGGCGTCCTGAACAAGGACAAGCAGCTCATCCCGGAGCTGACGGTGGAGGAATGCCGCAGGCTGATCGCCGACGGCACGATCTCGGGCGGCATGATCCCGAAGATCGAGACCTGCATCTACGCACTGGAAAAGGGCGTCGAGGCGGTCGTCATCCTCGATGGCAAGGTGCCGCATGCGGCGCTGATCGAGCTCTTCACCGATACCGGCTCGGGCACGATCATCCGGCGGTAATCCGCGCCTCCCCATCCGTCATTGCGAGGAGCATGGCGACGAAGCAATCCAGGGCCGCAATGCGAACCCTTCTGGATTGCTTCGCTGCGCTCGCAATGACGGCGTGGAGCCGGCCTCGTGCTTAAACCTTAGCAGAGGACTTGCATGTCAGGCTGGGCGCTCCACATTCCTGAGTCCCCATGAACACGCACGCCTCACCTCCCGCCTCTCTGCCGCCGCTGTCCGCGGAGGCCTTCGCGCATGTCGACCACTGGGTCTTCGACCTCGACAACACGCTGTACTCGCATGAGGCGATGGTCTGGCCGCAGGTGAACGAGCGGATCACGCTGTTCCTGCTCGAACTCTTCGGCCTCGACGGCCTGTCGTCGCATGCCCTGCGCCGCTACTATTACGAGCGCTACGGCACGACGCTGAAGGGGCTGATGGAGGAGCATGACGTCGATCCCGACGATTTCCTCGATTTCGCCCACCAGATCGACCTGACCCTGCTCGATCCCAACCCGGCGCTGGGGGATGCGATCGCGGCTCTGCCCGGGCGCAAGCTGATCTTGACCAACGGCTCGCGCGGCCATGCCGAGAACGTCGCCGGCAAGCTCGGCATCCTGCATCATTTCGAGGACATCTTCGATATCGTCCAGGCCGGCTTCCTGCCCAAGCCCGAGCGGGCGACCTATGAGAACTTCCTCGCCAAGCATGCGGTCGATCCCGGCCGGGCGGCGATGTTCGAGGATATCGAGAAGAACCTCATTGTTCCCAGCGCGCTGGGCATGAAGACCGTGCTGATCATCCCGCGCACGCCCGACCCCTTCCGCGAGGTCTGGGAGCAGGCCGCGATCGATGCCGGGCATGTGCACTATGTCACGGACGACCTGACCCGCTTCCTTGCCCCGCTGGGGACACCGCGCCAGCCCGGCTGACGCGCTGGCTCGAACATAGTCCCGTTCCCCTCAGAGGAAAAATCGTTCGTCTTTACGAACGATCACGAAGCTGATATTCCCCGTATCCGTTATAACGAACGGTCGGAGTGTGGGTGATGTCAGGTTCAGAAGGCGGCGCGGCGAGCCTGCACCCCGAAACGCGGCTGGTCCATGCCGGCACCCTGCGCTCGCAATTCGGCGAAACCTCCGAGGCGCTGTTCCTGACCCAGGGCCATGTCTATGACAGTGCGGAGCAATGCGAGGCGCGCTTCCTGAACAAGGATCCGGGTTTCCAATATGCCCGCTTCTCCAATCCGACCGTGACCATGCTGGAGCAGCGCATGGCCGCGTTCGAGGGTGCCGAGGCCTGCCGCGCCACCGCGACCGGCATGGCCGCCGTCACGGCCGCTGTGATGGGGCTCGTGCGCGCCGGTGACCATGTCGTGGCCGCACAGGCGCTGTTCGGCTCCTGCCGCTATGTCGTCGAGGAGCATCTGCCGCGTTACGGCGTCGCCTCGACGCTGGTGAACGGGCCCGACATCGAGGCCTGGCGCAAGGCGGTCAGGCCCAACACCAAGGTGTTCTTCCTCGAGAGCCCTTCCAATCCGACGCTGGAGGTGATCGACATCGCGGCGGTGGCCGCGATCGCCAAGGAAGTCGGCGCCAGACTTGTCGTCGACAACGTCTTCGCGACGCCGCTCTTCCAGCGCCCGCTGGAGCTGGGCGCGGACATCGTGGTCTATTCCGCCACCAAGCATATCGACGGCCAGGGACGCTGTCTCGGCGGGCTGCTGCTCGCCTCCGAAGAGCTCATCCAGACCGAGATCCAGACTTATCTGCGCCAGACCGGCCCGGCGATGTCGCCCTTCAACGCCTGGGTGATGCTGAAGGCGCTGGAGACCCTGCCGCTGCGTGTGCAGAGGCAGGCGCAGAGCGCGGCCATCATCGCCGACTGGCTGGCAGGCCAGGAGAAGCTGTCCAAGGTCATCTTCCCCGGCCACAAGAACCACCCCCAGGCCGCGACCATCGCCAAGCAGATGAGCGGCCCCTCGACGCTGATCGCCTTCGAGGTCGCCAGCGGCAAGGACGCGGCCTTCCGCCTGCTCAACGCGATGAAGCTGATCCGCATCTCCAACAATCTCGGCGACGCCAAGAGCCTGATCGTCCATCCCGCCACGACGACGCATCAGCGCTTCACACCCGAAGTGCGGGCGTCGATGGGCGTGACCGACGGGATGATCCGGCTCTCGATCGGGCTCGAGCATCCCGACGACCTGATCGCCGATATCAAGCAGGCGCTGGCGACGGTCTGAAAACCGTGGTCATCCCGTGTCTGCGCAGCAGCACTACGTGCTGCGGCGCGTGCGGGATGACACGCCTCACGCCGCGCGCTTCAACCCGACCTGGGCCCAGATCGCCGTCAGCGCACCGACGAGATGGTCGATATCGGCATCGCTATGCATCGGCGAGGGCGTGATGCGCAGGCGCTCCGTGCCGCGCGGCACGGTCGGGTAATTGATCGGCTGGACATAGACGTCGAAGCGCTCGAGCAATTCGTCGCTGATCCGCTTGCACAGCACGGCGTCGCCCACCATCACCGGCACGATATGGCTGGGATTGGGCAGATGCGGGATGCCGACGGTGTCGAGCCGGGCGCGGAGGGCGGCGACGCGATCCTGCTGGCCCTGGCGCTCGGCCTGGCTCCGCTTGAGGTGGCGGATCGAGGCCAGCGCACCGGCAGCCAAGGCCGGCGGCAACGAGGTCGAGAAGATGAAGCCCGAGGCGAAGCTGCGAATGAAGTCGCAGGTCGCGGCGGAGGCGGCGATATAGCCGCCCATGATGCCGAAGCCCTTGGCAAGCGTACCCTCGATCACGGTCAGGCGATGGCTCAAGCCCTCGCGCTCGCTGACGCCGCCGCCGCGCGGGCCGTAGAGCCCGACCGCATGGACCTCGTCGATATAGGTCATGGCGCCGAACTCGTCGGCGATGTCGCAGAACGCCGCGATCGGCGCGATGTCGCCATCCATCGAATAGACCGACTCGAAGGCGATCAGCTTGGGTCGGCCAGGGTCGATCGCCTTCAGCTTGCGGCGCAGATCCTCGGGATCGTTATGGGCGAAGACGTGCTTTTCGGCGCGCGAATGGCGGATGCCCTCGATCATCGAGGCATGGTTCAGCGCGTCCGTCAGCACGACGCAGCCGGGCAGGCGGGACGCGAGCGTCGAAAGCGAGGCCCAGTTCGACATATAGCCGGAGTTGAACAGCAGGGCCGATTCCTTGCCGTGCAGGTCGGCAAGCTCGCGCTCCAGCAGCACGTGATGGTGGTTGGTGCCGGCGATGTTGCGCGTGCCGCCGGCGCCCGCGCCGCAGCCATCGAGCGCGCCATGCATCGCGGCGAGCACATCGGGATGCTGGCCCATGCCGAGATAGTCGTTCGAGCACCAGACGGTGACGTCGCGCGGGCCCTGCGCGCCGTGATAGGTCGCGCGCGGAAAATGGCCGGCATGGCGTTCGAGATCGGCGAAGACCCGGTAGCGGCCTTCCCTGTGGAGCCCTTCGAGCTCCGTGCGGAAGAAGTTCTCGTAGTCCATCGGACGCCTCCTGACGGCCTACCTCCTACGCAAATGGGCGTAAGCGGGAAATGGCACGCGGTGTCGCGGGGGAAATGCCCCGATCGCGCCTCAGGCTTCCCGGCGCGCGAGATCCAGCAGCGTCTCCAATAGCACGCGGATCGCGATACCGGCATCGGCCTCGGTCATGTTCTCCAGCGGCGAATGGCTGATGCCCTTCTCGTTGCGGACGAACAGCATCGCAGCCGGGCAGAGTTTCGCCATCGTCATGGCGTCATGGCCGGCCCCCGACGGCAACCGCCGCGCGCTCAAATTCGCGCCCGCACGCGCAATGCCTGCCGCGAAAGCCTCCTGCAGGCCCTCATCCATCGGCACGGCCTCGGCCTTGGCATAGGGCGTCAGCGTCATCGTCACGCCCCGGCGCGCCGCGATCTCGGCGAAGCGGGCGCGGATATCGGCCTCCATGGCGACGAGCGTCCCGTTCGAGGGGCTGCGGAAATCGATCGTGAACTCCACGGCTCCGGGCACGACATTGGTGGCGCCGGGCTCGGGCCGCAGCGCCCCCACCGTGCCGACCGCCTGGTCATGGGCGGCGGCGATCGCCTCCAGCGCCAGCACCATCTCGGCGCTGGCGGCGAGCGCGTCCTTGCGCAGGCTCATCGGCACCGTGCCGGCATGGCCGGCCTCGCCGGTGACGCGGATGCGCGCGCGGCTCTGCGCGTTGATCGCGGTGACGATGCCGACCGCCTCGTTCTCGGCTTCCAGCACCGGGCCCTGCTCGATATGGACCTCGAGATAGGCCTTCACCGAGCCGGGCTTGCGCGCCAGCGCGGCGACGGCGGAGGGGTCGCCGCCGAAGGCGACGAGCGCGTCGGCAAGCCGCGTTCCCTCGGAATCGCGAGCCTCCAGCGAGGCCGGATCATGATCGCCGGCGAGCGCGCATGAGGTCGAGAGATGGGTCGGGAAGCGGACATTCTCCTCGTCGCCGAAGGCCACGACCTCGAGCGCGAAGGGCAGGACGACGCCCGCATCCCGCAAGGCCTGCGCCGCCAGGATGCCGGCGACGACGCCGAGATTGCCGTCGAAGCGCCCGCCATCCTTCACCGTGTCGATATGCGAGCCGATCATCACCGCCGGCAGGCCGGGCGTCGCGCCCTCGCGCCGACCCTGCACGGAGCCGGCTGCGTCGATGAAGGCGGTCAGCCCGGCCACCTCCATGGCGCCCTTGGTCCACTCGGCCGCCTGCCTGTGCGCCGGCGAGAGATAAAGCCGCGTCAACCTGCCCGGCTCGTCGGTGAAACGGTTGAGGCCGGAAAGCGCGGCGAAGGCGCGCGCACCGAGCACGGCTGCGGAGGGAAGCATTTGAGTCATGCAACCAGCTTAGTAAGTCGCCCGGCCGCCCGAAAGGTCGAAAACGCCGCCAGTGGTGAAGCTGTTCTCGGCCGAGGCCAGAAAAGCGACCATCGAGGCGACCTCGTCGGGCAGCAGGAAGCGGCCGCGCGGGATCTTGGCCAGCATGTAGCCGATATGCTCCTCGCTCATCTGGTCGAAGATGCGGGTGCGCGCGGCGGCGGGAGTGATGCAGTTCACCGCGATGTCCTGCGTCGCCAGTTCCTTGCCGAGCGACTTCGTCAGCGCGATCACCGCCGCCTTCGAGGCGGAGTAGGCGGAGGCGTTGGGATTGCCTTCCTTGCCGGCGATCGAGGCGACGAGGACGAGACGGCCATAGTTGCGCTTGATCATCCCCGGGATCACCGCCTGGCAGCAATGCAGCGTGCCGTCGACATTGAGGCGCATGACCCGCGCCCATTCCTCCAGCGGGTATTCCCAGGTCTTGAGGTTGGGGCCGGCGATGCCGGCGCTAGTGACGAGAATGTCGACGCTGCCATGCCGGGCCTCCAGCGCGTCGCTCGCCGCCTTCACGGCAGCCGCATCGGTCACGTCGATTGCGAGGCCCGTCGCCTCGCCGCCGATCTCGGCCGCGGCCTTGCGCGCGAGATCGCCGTCGAGATCCCAGATCGCGACCTTGGCGCCGCTGGCGGCGAAACGCTCGGCGACGGCGCGGCCGATGCCCTGGGCTCCGCCGGTGACGATGGCGACGCGGTTCTTTAAATCGATTTGATTCATCTTCGGCCCCTGGCTCGGTGGTGCCGCAACCTAGAGCAGGATGCGAAAAAGTGGGAACCGGTTTTTCGCATTGAGCCCGCTCGCTCGTCGATGCGAGCCGGGTGACCGCCGCGACTGTGAACCCATTCCAGCATCAGGGCCCGCGCGCAGAACGCACGGATTCGGCCGCGACAGGGACGGCGGCTGAAACAGATGCGTCTCGAGCGCGGCGGGCGCCGGGTCGCGTGAAGACAGCGCGTTAAGGCAAAAAAGCAGGCGCCGTCGAACGCTCCAATTGGAGCGGACGCTGCGGGAGAGGAGCAAGCCGGGAAAGCCGGCGGCTGCACCACGTTCGCCCGGGCCGCGTCAAGATTGGATATCAATCGATAGATTTCGGTAACCATATCAGCAATCGCCGCGCGGCCAGGTCGCCGTGCCAGAATGAAGCGTGCAACTCGGAAAGGTTAGATTTTTCGACTTACAGCTGTAGTTGCGAGAGCATCGTCTCGGTGACGTGCCGGATCGAAACAGACCGTCGATCTGCAGCGATTTTCGATTAACCCGGACGCTACAATTGCAGGAAGAGGCCGTTCACCTTCCCGTTGGGTTCAACTTGACCCATGGTCCCTATCGGCGCTGACGTAAGCTCCAGTTCCATCGAGCAAGCGTGAACCCGTGGCCGCCACCCTGTCCCTCAATCTCGCGACCCAAGCGGACGCCCCGGCCAAGCCGGGCTTCGCCACGCGCGACATTGGCGGCATCGGCATCGCGGTGCTGACGCGCTCCGCCGCGCTCGCGGAAGTCGACGATGCGATGGCCAACCAGCGCCATCTCAAGCTTGCCTTCTGCAACGCCAATCTCGTCAATCTGGCGGCGCATGACCAGGCGCTGCGCCGCGATCTGGCTGGCTTCCTGGTCCTTGCCGACGGGATCGGCATCGATCTCGGCGGCTGGCTGCTGCATGGCGCCTCCTTCCCGGCCAATCTCAACGGCACGGACTTCATCCCCGGCTTGCTCGCGTCGGGAAAGCGGCGGCTGCGTGTCGCCCTGATCGGTGGGCGCCCCGGTGTCGCCGCCCGTGCCTCCGTGCGCCTGTCCCTGCAATATCCCGAGCATCGCTTCAGCGTGCTCAGCCACGGCTATTTCGCTCCCGGTGAGGAGGCCGCGCTGCTGGCGAAGCTGGAGGCCACGCCGCCCGATCTCCTTCTGGTTGCCTTCGGCAATCCACGGCAGGAACGCTGGATCTCGCAGAAGCTGGGACCGCAGCATTGTTCGGTTGCGGCCGGCGTCGGCGCCCTGTTCGATTTCCTGGCCGGCGAGGTTCCGCGCGCTCCCGAGGCGTTCCGCCAATTGAGGCTGGAATGGCTTTTCCGGCTCTGGCTGGAGCCCAGCCGGCTCTGGCGCCGCTATGTGCTCGGCAATCCGGTCTTCGTCCTGCGCATGCTGCGCGCCCGGTTGTTCGAGCGTCGATCCACGCGGTGAAACCGTAGCCAATCTCTATTGGCTACTCGCGATTGGCCACTCGCCCATCGGTCGTTTTGCGTTGTCCGATGATGACGCCGAAGAGCGGGCCGGCGCAGACCATCACCAGGAAGACGCGGATGATGTGGTGAGCCGCCACGAAGGCGACCTCGGTGTGCAGCGCCAGCGCGATCAGGCTCATCTCGGCGAGGCCGCCCGGCGAATAGGCCAGGATCAACGGCACATGGCCGTGGACCGAGACCAGCGCGACCAGCCAGGCGAAGCTCAGGGTCAGCGCCAGCAGGAGCACCGTCGACCCGACCGAGAGCATGAGCACGCGCAGGATGATGCGTGGCGGCGTGCCGACGAAACGGCAGCCGATGGTGACGCCGAGCACGAGCTGGGCTGCATTGACGATCTCGAAAGGCGGAACGGCGTTGCTCAGCCCCGCCAGATGCACTGCGGCGCTGACCAGCATCGGCCCGAGCAGGAATTTTGCCGGCAATCTCAACCAGTGCCCGACGACGATGCCGGCCAGCCCGCAGGCCAGCAAGCTGGCCTCGGCGAGGAGCGGCGTCTGCTGGAATGACGGTCCCGCGACCCGCGTGCCGCCGAGCGGAACGCCGCCGATCCACTGCACGATGAAGGGCAGCGTCATCACCACCAGCAGGATGCGGGCCGAGTGGATGAGCGCGATGATGCGGGCGTCGCCGCCCTTTTCCTCGCCGACCGTGACCATCTCGACCAGGCCGCCCGGCATGCCGGCGAAGAAGGCGGTGACCGGGTCGAACCCCGCGAATTTTCGGAAATAGCCGACGCAGGCGAAGCCGCAGGCGCACATGAACAGCACAAGGCCGGCGATGGTCGGCAGCCAGTTGGGAATCTGTCCGATCACCTCCGGCTTGAAGCCGGCGCCGAGCATGACGCCGATCACCATCGTCATCGGCGGTCGGATCACCGGCGGCGCGGCGACTGGCACGCGCAGCAGGGCGGCGATCGTGCAGATCACCATCGAGCCCAGCATCCAGGGCAGCGGCAACCGCCCCTGCACGAAGAGCCAGCCGCCGAGACCGCCAAGGACCAACGCCAACGCAAAACGCCGATAAGGGAAGCGCCCCGGCGCGAGCGCGCGAAGGCCCCCCGACAGACTCGACAGCAGATCCCTCATACGTCCGACTTGAACCCTGGCAAGCATGAAGCAGGCACACGCCCGCGCAAGTTGGAGGCGTCCTACACGCCTTTGCATGGGCGCAACAGACCGGGACTGGAATGCCGCCCTTGCCGCTGCCACGCATCGGCCGGCCCGCCGCGCACAACCCAGGCATGTGTCCGGGCCTCTGGCGGAAGATGTCCGTTTCATCAATGGTTTCGCATCGGGGATGGAAACTGAGCCGCGCGCTAGAAAGTGCGGCCGATGGTTCGGGCGATGAGTGAAGAGCGGCTAACCGGGCGGCAGGGCCGTTCGGGTTTCGATGACGACGCCGTAGACGCCTCGTTCCGTCCGCTGCATGCCAACGAGTCGCCCCCGGAGGCGGCTCCGCCCATCGTTGTCGGCTCGATATCCAAAATCGCCGCGCCCGCGCGGCGCGGCTGGATGGTCCGGCTGCGGCATCGCCTCGCCCATCGCTGGCTTATTGCGAGCCCCAATCTGCGCGGCTCGGTCTACATGCTGTCGTCGCTCTTGGTCTACGCCGTCATGGTCGGCGCGATGAAGCATGTCGGGGCCGCAATCCCACTGATCGAGATCCTGATGATCCGCCAGATCATCATGAGCCTGGTCATCGTCGCGATCGCGGGCCCGGCGCTGCCGATGCTGATGCGAACGACGCGCCCCGGACTGCAGATCACGCGCGGCCTGATCACGCTCGCCTCGATGCTGTGCGGCTTCTCGGCAGTCATCCACATTCCGCTGGCGCAGGCGACTGCGATCGGCTTCAGCCAGGTCTTCTTCGTCACCATCGCGGCCGTGCTCGTGCTGAAGGAAAAGGTGGATTCGCGGCGCTGGATCGCCACCGTCATCGGCTTCGCCGGCGTGATGATCATGCTCGATCCGTCCGCGAGCGGGCTCAACATCTATGCCTTGGCCTCGATCGCCGGCGCATTCTTCGGCGCCGGCGTTACCGTCAGCGTGCGCATGCTGGCGGCGACCGAGCGCACCGAGACGATCCTGCTCTATCAGGGCGTCGTGCTGATGGCGGTGCTGGCCGCGCCGTGCTGGTGGTTCTGGACACAGCCGAGCCCGGAGCAATGGTTCTGGCTCGTCCTGCTCAGCCTTTTCGGCACTGCGGGACAATGGCTGCTCACGCGGGCCTATCAGGTCGGCGAGGCGGCCGCGCTTGCGCCGCTCGACTTCTCCCGGCTGATCCTGTCCTGCTTCACTGGCTTCGTGTTCTTCGCCGAAATCCCGGCATTGACCACCGGGATCGGCGCCGCCATCGTCATCGGCGCGACGCTCTACACCATCCGCAAGAATGCCCGGCCGGCGCTCGCTCCCAGCCCGGGCCCTTGAACTGCCTCACATCCGAAAGGCCGCCCGTGACCCATCATCTGCTCGAGGCCGGCCTTCCGACCTGCCATTGGGGCTTCTTCGACGCCGCGCTGAAGCCCGTGCTGACGGTCGCGAGCGGCGACAGCGTGACGATCCGCACCGTCACCGGCCCGGCCGAGGCGCAGCCGAAATCCGGCTTCCATGTCCTGCCCGAGATCCACGAGATCCATGCCAAGGCCGACCGCTCGGTGCCCGGCCATATCCTGACCGGCCCGGTCGCGGTGAAGGGCGCCAGGCCCGGCCAGGTCCTGGAGGTGCGCATCCGCGAGGTGAAGCTGCGCACCGACTGGGGCTACACCATGATCAAGCCGCTTGCCGGCACGCTGCCCGACGAGTTCGACACACATAAGCTGATCCATATCGGGCTCGATGCGAAAACCAATCTGGCGCATCTGCCCTGGGGCATGGAGCTGCCGCTGGCGCCCTTCTTCGGCGTGATGGGCACCGCGCCTCCGGCGCATTGGGGCAAATTGACCTCGCTCATACCGCGCGCCTTCGGCGGTAATCTCGACAACAAGGAGCTGGTCGCGGGCTCGACGCTCTATCTGCCCGTTTTCGTCGAGGGCGGGCTGTTCTCCTGCGGCGACGGCCATGGCGCGCAGGGCGATGGCGAGGTCTGCGTCACCGCGATCGAGACCGCGCTCGAAGGCACCTTCGAGTTCATCCTGCGCGAGGACCTGTCCTTCACGACGCCCCGGGCGGAGACGCCGACCCACCACATCACCATGGGCATCGATCCCGATCTCGACATCTGCGCCCAGAAGGCGCTGCGCGAGATGATCGCGCTGATCGTCGGGCGCACGAAGCTCGCGCGCGAGGAGGCCTATATGCTGTGCAGCCTCGCCGCCGATCTGCGCGTGACCCAGACGGTCAACGGCTCCAAGGGCGTGCACTGCATGCTGGCGAAGAGCCTGGTGGCGTGAGCCGAAGCCATCCAGGGAATGTCGGGCGCTACGGTCTGGATTGCCTCGCGCGGCCCCGAGCGGCTATGAATCGATGCACGCGACCCTCTGCGTGCGCCGAGTTGCCGTCGGAGGCCCCATGCGCATCGAGAACGATCCAAAGCTCGACTTCCGCGATGTGCTGATCAGGCCCAAGCGCTCGACGCTGGGCAGCCGCGCCCATGTCGACGTCAATCGAACCTTCCGTTTCGCCCATACCGGCACGGAATGGAGCGGTTTTCCGCTCATCGCGGCCAATATGGACGTGGTCGGCACCATGGCGATGGCGCGCGCGCTGCTCAAGCACGGCGCCATGGCCGCCCTGCACAAGCACTACGGCGTCGACGAGCTGATCGCCTTCTTCAGGGAGCCCGAATCCGCCAACGCCTTCTATTCGCTGGGCACCACCGCGAGCGACCATGACAAGCTCAAGGCCGTCCATGCCAAGGCGCCGATCGGCAAGATTTGCCTCGATGTCGCCAATGGCTACACCGAGAAATTCGTCGATACGGTCAAGGCGACGCGCGCCGCCTTTCCCGATGCCGCGATTATGGCCGGCAATGTCGTCACCGGCGACATGACGGAGGCGCTGATCCTGGCCGGCGCCGACATCGTCAAGGTCGGCATCGGGCCGGGCTCGGTCTGCACCACGCGCAAGATGACCGGGGTCGGCTATCCGCAGCTCTCGGCCATCATCGAATGTGCGGACGCGGCGCATGGGCTGAAGGGGCTGGTCTGCGGCGATGGCGGCTGCACCGTGCCGGGCGACCTTGCCAAGGCCTATGGCGCGGGCGCCGATTTCGTCATGCTGGGCGGCATGCTCGCCGGCCATGACGAATGTGAGGGCGAGATCCGCTATGAGGAGCGCGATGGCGAAAAGGTCGCCGTCGGCATGACCTTCTACGGCATGTCTTCGGACACGGCGATGAAGCGCTATGCCGGCGGCGTCGCCAAATACCGCGCCTCCGAGGGCAAGACCGTCGAGGTGCCCTATCGCGGCCCGGTCGAAGGCACGATGTCGGAATTGATGGGCGGGGTGCGCTCGGCGATGACCTATATCGGCGCGGTCCGCCTCAAGGAGGTGCCCAAGCGCACCACCTTCATCATGGTCGGCAGCCAGCTGAACACGGTGTTCGGGGGGTGAGGGTGCGGCCCGGCGCGGCCTGGTCGGAGGGGCCGCTCCCGACCCATTGGGGAGATCCATGCGCCTGCTTGTGAGCGTGCCAGCAACGATCGCTTCAATGTAGCCGCGTGATGTCCGTGCTCACGGCAAACGTAAGGAAGGCCCCGCCGGCCGGAGAGGCGGGGGCTGAATTGTGGCCTTGCTTGCGACTAAGCCCTCAGAATCTGACGGCCAGTACGCCCTTGAAGGAATGGTCCTGAGCGTCCTCGGCGAGCTGGCCGGCATAGCTCACGCCGAGGGTTGCGTTCCGGCCGATGGCAAGATCGAGCCCGGCTTCAGCCATGGCTGCATCGCGCGCGATTGGCAGGCCCGCGATCGTGAACGCGCTGGACCCGGCGAAGGCGAGCGTCGCCTTGGGATCGACGTCTCCGAAGGCGTGGCGCCAGGCCAGGCCGCCGCGCAGCGTCATGGCCATACCCTGGAGATCGAATTGGGTCGAGGACCGCAGCCCGAGCGTGGAGTAGCCGACGCGGGTATCGCCGCCCTGACTGGTGAGGGCAGCCGTGGCGCCGGTCTCGCTGAATCCGTCGCTGTGCAGATCGACATAGGCCAGGCCGGCGAAGGGCTCCAGCGCGGCGCGACCAAGCTCGAGGCGATAGCCGACCTCGCCGAAGGCCTGTGCGGTCGCGGCATTGTAGCTCGCATGTGGGGTGCCGCCGATATAGGCCGAGGTCAGGGCGCGGCGCGTCTCGACATCGTGCCAGGTGTAGCTGGCGCCGGCCCGCAGGTTGAGCGCGCCCCACTGGCCGCCGCCATAGAGGCCGAGATGGTAATTGTCGCTCTCGCCGGAGGACAAGCGGCTGTCTACGTCGAAGTCGCTGCGGCTGTAGCCGGCGACCACGCCGAAGCGCAGCTTGTCGAAGACCGCCGCATCGGCGCCGAGCAGGAAGCCGCCGGTCGAACGCTTGAGCCTGGCCGCGTTGCCGTCGCTGTCGGCCCGGCCCCACGAACCATAGCCCTGGCCCCAGACCGCGAAGCGGTTCGTCTGCGGCAGGGGCATCGGTCCCCTGGCGCCAGGCGCCAGATCCGCGCTGTAGCCATAGTTCAGCGCGGCCGAGCCGACGCTGCCGAAGGCCGCGCGCAGCCGGTCGTTGATCGCCGCGCGCAGCAGCCAGCTCTCCTCGATCAGGGCCGTCTTGGCGGAGGCGTGAATCTCGCCGGAAAGCTGGTTCAGGGCGCGCTGCGCCGCATCGATGCTGGGTTGGTTGAGCATGCCGCTCTGGATCGGATCGCCGGCCGGCAGGCTGTCGACGCTCTTGCCGACCGCGATCTCGTTGGGGGTCGTGCCGACCTCGCCGACGCTGCGCGTCTGGACCACGGTCAGATAGGCATTGCGGGTGTCGTAGCTGTCACGCAGGCTCAGGAACGGTGTCAGGACCTGCTCGGGAAAGCCATAGGTGCCGGTCAGCCCTGTCGAGGTCAGGATCGTGTAGCGCTGACCGGCGGCATAAGCCGCGCCGGTGTAGTTCACCACAGAGACCGTGGCTCCGTTCGCCAGTGTCGCCGTGCCGTTCACCTTGATCAGATCCGACGTCATCGTGCCAGGATCGACCTCGACCTGATAGGTCGAGCCCGCCTGCTGCACGAACGCTCCATTCACGGTTATCGTGCCGATCGAATTGCCTGGAGCAATGGTGCCGCCGGCGGCAATCGTCGTCGCGCCGACCGTGCCTGAGCCGGCGAGTGTGGCGCCTGCCGCAACCGTCACGGCCGAACCGGCCAGCGCGCCGTTCACGACGAGCTTGCCGGCGAGAATGTTGGTCGGGCCGGCGAAGTCGCTGCTGCCGCTCAGTGTCCATGTGCCGGTGTCGGCTTTCTCCAGCATGTCGAAATTGCGGTACTGGGCCGTCGGGCCGAGGGCGGAAACGTCGAAACCGGCATCGGCAGCGCCGCCGAAGCGCAGGACATCGTTGGTCCCCGCCGAACTTCCGACCACATTCCCTTCGATGACCGATCCGGCCTTCAGCGTGAGATTCAGGAAGGCGGTCGCACCGCTGCCAACCATGATTGCGTTGGCTTGTCCGGAGCCTGCCCTGATCGTTCCGCTGTTCGTGGCCGTGATGCTCGTGCCGCTCCAGATGCCCGCTCCACCCGTGCCGCCCTCAATGGTGCCCTGGTTGTCGAGTGTCGCGAAGCCGGTGCCCCACAAGACGCCGGAGGCGAGCACTGAGCCGCTCACACCGGTGCCGCCGCGGATCGTGCCCGTATTGACCAGTGAGTTCGTTGTTCCACCGATTGCCTGTACGCCAGCTCCGCCCGTCGGCCCCGATCCGCCCTGAATGCGGCCGCTATTGGTCAGAGAAGCAGTACTGATTTCGACGCCGACGCCTCCCTGCAAGGCTCCACGTCCCGAGCCACCTTGGGCTGTGCCGTTGTTGATAAAGATTCCGCTCTGCACTCGGGCACCTGCGCCGCCTCGACCGCCAGCTATGTAACCAACGCCACCGGTGAGCGTGCCGTTGTTCACGATCAGCGGGCTTGTGCCGGTTCCGAGGGCGAAAAGCCCATAACCGCCTGTGGAATTGGCCCCCGCTGTGCCGGTGCCGCCAACATAGTTGCCGAGCAGCGTAATGTTGCTGCCATTTAGATTTCTGAACTGGGGCGCGCCGCTGCTGTTCACCCCGGGAGGGCCGCTCAGAGTAAAGCCCTGGGCGTCGATCGTAATTGACTTGGTTGGAACGGGAAGCGCAGTGGTTCCCATGGTAAAATTGCCGGTCAGGGTGATGGTCGAGCTGGTATCGGCGCTGGCATTGGCCGCGGCGATGGCGTTGCGCAGTTCTTGATCGGTCCCTGCTGTAAAATCTGCTGCGAGGCCGGTTGTGCCGCTCAGTGCAAAGGCAGATATACCAAATATAAAAATAAATACTACAGTATTATTAAAATAAGACAGACCAGCTCGCATCCGATCCTCCAGTAGGCGGCGCCACCTAACTGATTCTGGTGGCGCGTCACCATAACTAGATTATGCCAAACAAGGGAATGTTGAGACGTTACTTGCTTGAAGCATTGGAGGGTTGCATGAAACGCGGGACACCTCGCCCTTCCGCGCGATGCACCCGCAGAAATAAAACAGAAATGAAGCGGCGGCCGGCACATGCCCAGAAGTCTGCTTCCAGGCAGGCTTCTATTGTCCGCTTCCCACCCGAAGCCATCGCCACCCCCGCTACCACTCTCTCTTCGTCTGTTGCATAGTCGCGTCTTCAACGCAGAAGGCCGCTCACGGCTTCGGGGAGAGCGACGATCATGAAGACGACAATTCTAGCCGCGGCAGCGCTGGCCGCAGGGGCCTCGTTTGCCAATGCCCAGCAACTCGCTCCGAGCCCGACGCTCGATGCGATCAAGGCGCGCGGCAATATCGAATGCGGCGTGCATCTCGGCCTGCCCGGCTTCTCCTTCGCCAATGACAAGGGTGAGTGGACCGGGCTGGATGTCGACTACTGCAAGGCGCTGGCGGCCGCCGTGCTCGGCGACGCGACCAAGGTCAAGTTCACCCCGACCTCGGTGCAGCAGCGCTGGCCGATCCTGCAATCGGGCCAGGTCGACCTGCTCGCGCGCAATTCGACCATCACCTTCTCGCGCAACGCGACGCTCGGCCTCAACTTCCAGGGCATCAATTTCTACGAGGGCCAGACCTTCATCGTCCGCAAGAAGGCCAATGTGAAAACGGCGGCCGATCTCGATGGCGCCTCGGTCTGCGTCGCCGCCGGCTCGACCGAGGAGAAGAACGCCGCCGACTGGTTCCGCGAGCGCAATCTCAAGGTCACAATCACCAATTTCCAGAAGAACGACGACGCCATCACCGCCTATGATACCGGCCGCTGCGACGCCTACACCGCCGGCGTCGGCGCGCTCGCCGGCCAGCGCGTCAAGCTCAAGGTGCCTGACGATCACGTCATCCTGACCCAGCCGATCTCGAACGATCCGCAGGGGCCGGTGACGCGCTGGGGCGACGAGCGCTGGCAGTTGATCGTGCGCTGGGTGCTGAACGGCACCATCGCCGCCGAGGCGCTCGGCGTCACCTCCGCCAATGTCGACGAGATGAAGGCCAACTCCAAGAACACCGAAGTCCGCCGCCTGCTCGGCGTGGAAGGCGGCTTCGGCGCGATGATGGGGCTGCCGGACGACTGGATGTACAAGGTCATCAAGCAGGTCGGGAATTATGGCGAGAGCTTCGAGCGCACAGTCGGCATGGGCTCGACGCTGAAGCTGGAGCGCGGCCAGAACCAGCTCTGGACCAAGGGCGGCCTGCTCTTCACCCCGCCGTTCCAGTGAGAGCAAACCTCAACGTCATTCCGGGGCATGCCGCAGGCGTGAACCCGGAACCCACGACTGGGCCGTCCGGCCATTAACCGTTTCCGGCGCTCACCCGGTCGTGGGTTCCGGGTTCTTCGCTTCGCGAAGCCCCGGAATGACATCGCCAGCCAATAAGATGCCGTGCCCTTGACCAAAGCCCTCGCCCTCATCAACGACAAGCGCGTGCGCGACTGGATCTACCAGCTCGCGCTCATCGTCGGGCTTGTCGCCCTGACCGTCTATTTCGTGCGCAACGCCTCGCAGAACATGGTCAAGGCCGGCATCGCCTCGGGCTTCGATTTCCTCTGGCGCACCTCGGGCATCGACGTGCCCTTCGTGCTGACGAGCTATACCCAGGCCGACAATATCCTTGGCCTGTTCTGGGCCGGCGTCGCCAACACCATGCTGGTGACGGTGATCGCGATCGCGCTGGCGACGCTGCTCGGCTTCGTGCTCGGCATCGCAAGGCTATCCTCGCATTGGCTGCTCTCGACGCTGGCTGGGGCCTATATCGAGTTCGTCCGCAATATCCCGCTGCTGTTCTTCGTGCTGTTCTGGTATTTCGGCGTGATCGCCGCTTTGCCGGCGCCGCGCGACAGCCTGAGCGTCTTCGGCATCGCCTTCCTCAACAATCGCGGGCTGACGATTCCGCTGCCGGATGCGCCCGCCAATTTCCGCTGGGCTATCGCCGCGATCCTGCTGGCCTGGCTGGCGCAGTGGCTGGTCGCGTTCTGGGCGCGCAGGCGCAAGGACCGCACCGGCCGCGATGCGCCTGTCGTCGCCATCGGCCTCGTGCTGGTCATCCTGGTCCCCATCCTCGCCATCGCCTGGGCGAGCCTGGCGACGCGCTGGGACATCCCGATCCTGCGCGGCTTCAACTATCGCGGCGGCTTCGTCGTGATCCCGGAATTCGTCGCGCTGCTGGCGGCGCTGGTGACCTATACGGCGGGCTTCATCGCCGAGATCGTCCGAGGTGGCATCCAGGCGGTGCCGCATGGCCAGACCGAGGCCGCCTCGGCGCTCGGCCTGCGGCGTGGGCCGATCCTGCGCTTCGTCACCATTCCCCAGGCGCTGCGGGTGATGATGCCGCCGATGACCAACCAATATCTCAACGTGCTGAAGAACTCCTCCTTCGGCGCGGCGATCGCCTATCCCGACGTGGTCAGCCTGTTCATGGGCTCGGCGCTGAACAACACCGGCCAGGCGATCGAGATCATCGCCATGACGCTGGCGGTCTATCTCGTCATCGGGCTCGCCGTCTCCGCCCTGATGAACTGGTACAATGCCAGGATCGCGCTGGTGACGCGATGAGCGAGGCCACCCTTCCGCTCTGGCGCAAGCGCCTGTTCGGCACGCCCGCGACGGCTATCGGCACGCTCGTCATCGCGTTCTGCATCGCCTGGATCGCGGTGCCGTTCCTGCGCTGGGCCTTGATCGATGCGAATTGGGTGGGCACCTCGCGCAATGACTGCACGGCCGGCGGCGCCTGCTGGGTCTTCATCCGCGCCCGCTTCGGCCAGTTCATGTACGGCCTCTATCCCGTCGATCAGCGCTGGCGCGTCGATCTGACCGGCATCCTGTTCCTGCTCTCGGTCCTGGCCATCGTCTTCGCGCCGAAACGCCTGCAATTGCGGCTGGGCTTGTCTGCCCTCGTCATCCTGCCGCCGCTCGGCATCTGGCTCCTGGCCGGCGGATTCGGCCTCAGGCCGGTCGAGACGCGTGAATGGGGCGGGTTGATGCTGACCCTGTTCATCTCGGTCTATTCCAGCCTGATCGCGATCCCGCTCGGCATTCTGTTCGCGCTCGGGCGGCAATCCGAGCTCAAGGTCGTCCGCCTCGTCAGCATCCTGTTCATCGAATTCTGGCGCGGCGTGCCGATCATCGCGGTGATCTTCCTCGCCTCGCTGCTGCTGCCATTGATCCTGCCGAGCGGCGTCGGCATCGACAGGCTGGCGCGCGCCGTGATCGGGCTCGGCCTCGTCATCGCTGCCTATATGGCGGAAGCGGTGCGCGGCGGCCTGCAGGCGCTGCCCTCGGGCCAGCGCGAGGCGGCGACCGCGCTTGGCCTGACCTATTGGAAGGCGACCGGGCTGATCATCCTGCCTCAGGCCCTGCGCATCTCGCTGCCGGCGATGACGAACGAGTTCATCGCCCTGGTGAAGAACACCACGCTGGTGCTGGTGGTCTCGATCCTCGACCTGCTCGGCATCGCGCAGGCCTCGCTCGCCGACCCGGCCTGGGTCGGCATGAACATGGAGGCCTATTTCTTCTCCGGCGGGATCTACTGGCTGATCTGCTACGGCCTGTCGCGCTGGAGCCGGGCGCTGGAACGTCGCGGCCGCCAGAGGCAGCGCTGAAGCCAAGAGCGTTTTCGCGCGAAGTGAATGGCCCCGTCTTCAATGAGCCAGCACCATCAGGTTCGAGGCGCATAGACTTTCAAATCGAGTGTGCCTTCAGCGGCCGTCAAGGACGGTCGCTGAAGGCTTTTTCTGCCTGGATCAGACCAGGTCGAAACGATCGAGGTTCATCACCTTGGTCCAGGCCGCGACGAAGTCCTTGACGAACTTCTCCTGCGCGTCCGAGCTGGCATAGACCTCGGCCAAAGCGCGCAGCACCGAGTTCGAACCGAAGACGAGATCGACGCGCGTGCCGGTCCATTTCGGAGCGCCGCTCTTGCGATCGGTGCCCTCGAACACGTCCTTGGCCTCGGAGACCGCCTTCCACTGCGTCCCCATGTCGAGCAGGTTGACGAAGAAGTCGTTGGTCAGCATGCCGGGCCGGTGGGTCAGGACGCCATGCGTGGCCCCGTTGACATTGATGTTGATCGCGCGCAGGCCGCCGATCAGCACGGTCAGCTCGGGCGCGGTCAGCGTCAGCAACTGCGCCTTGTCGATCAGCGCCGCCTCGGCAGGCAGCCCGAGTGCCGCCTTCCGGTAGTTGCGGAAGCCGTCAGCGGCCGGCTCCATGACCTCGAAGGAATGGATGTCGGTCTGCGCCTGCGAGGCGTCGGTGCGGCCGGGCGCAAACGGCACGGTCACGTCATGGCCCGCGGCCTTCGCCGCCAGCTCGACGCCGACATTGCCGGCCAGCACGATCAGGTCGGCCAGCGAGATCGTCTTGCCGCCGCTCGCTTCCCTGTTGAAGGCGATCTGGATGTCCTCGAGCGCCCTGATCACCCTGGCGAGCTGCTGGGGCTGGTTGACTGCCCAGTCCTTCTGCGGAGCCAGGCGCAGGCGCGCGCCATTGGCGCCGCCGCGCTTGTCGCCGCCACGGAAGGTCGAGGCCGAGGCCCAGGCCGTGCCGACGAGTTCCGACACGGTCAGGCCCGAGGCCGCGAGCCTGGCCTTGAGCGCGGCGACATCCGCGTCATTGACCAAGGGATGATCGACGGCGGGAACCGGATCCTGCCAGATCAGCTCTTCCCTCGGAACTTCCGGCCCTAGATAGCGCGAGCGCGGGCCGAGATCGCGATGGGTCAGCTTGAACCAGGCGCGGGCGAAGGCCTCGGCGAAGGCCTGCGGGTTGTTCAGGAAGCGGCGCGAGATCTTCTCATAAGCCGGGTCGAAACGCAGCGACAGGTCGGTCGTCAGCATGGTCGGCTTGCGCTTCTTCGACGGATCATGGGCGTCGGGTATGACGGCCTCGGCGTCCTTGGCCTCCCACTGGATCGCGCCGGCGGGGCTGCGGGTCTGCACCCATTCGAACTTGAACAGATTCTCGAAGAAGTGGTTGCTCCACTGCGCCGGCGTCTGCGTCCAGGTGACCTCGATACCGCTGGTGATGGTGTCGCCGCCTCTGCCGGAGCCAAAGCGGTTGTGCCAGCCCAAGCCCTGCTCTTCCAGATCCGCAGCTTCCGGATCCGCGCCGACATTGTCGGCCGGGGCGGCGCCGTGGGTCTTGCCGAAGGTGTGGCCGCCCGCGATCAGCGCCACGGTCTCCTCGTCGTCCATCGCCATGCGGGCGAAGGTGTCGCGAATGTCCCTGGCGGCCAGCAACGGGTCGGGATTGCCGTCCGGACCTTCCGGATTGACGTAGATCAGGCCCATCTGCGTTGCGGCGAGAGGGTTTTCGAGCTTGCGCGAATGCACGTCGCGGTCGGCATGGTCGTCCGACACGAGCACGGCTTCGTCGGCTGGCTTCGCCACGCCTTCCGAACCGTGAGCATAACGCACATCGCCGCCGAGCCAGGTGGTTTCACGGCCCCAGTAGACATCCTGGTCGGGTTCCCAGGTGTCGGCGCGGCCAGCGGCGAAGCCGAAAGTCCGGAAGCCCATGGTCTCGAGCGCGACGTTGCCGGTGAGGATCATGAGGTCCGCCCAGGAAATCCGCTGGCCGTATTTCTGCTTGATCGGCCAGAGCAGGCGGCGGGCCTTGTCGAGGCTGACATTGTCCGGCCAGCTGTTGAGCGGAGCGAAGCGCTGCTGGCCGCGGCCGCCGCCGCCCCGGCCATCGGCGAGGCGATAGGTGCCGGCGCTATGCCAGGCCATGCGAATGAACAACGGGCCGTAATGGCCGAAATCGGCGGGCCACCAGTCCTGCGAGTCGGTCATCAGCTTGCGCAGGTCGTTCTTCAGCTCTTCATAGTCGAGCTTGCCGAATTCCTGGCGGTAATCGAAGGCCTGGCCCAGCGGGTCGGATTTGGACGAGTGCTGGTTCAGCAGATCGACGCGCAGCTGATTGGGCCACCAGTCGCGGCTCTGGGTCCCGCTGGTCCCGTGAGCGACCGGGCATTTTCCCGCGCCCGCTTCAGTTTTCGCATTCATGCTTCTCTCCAGTTCACGTTACGCCGGTTGCGCGGTGCTCTCGACAAGCGGATCGGGGCCCAGGCACGCGATCCGATGTCGTGGCCTGTTAGACGAGTGAGGGTCGGACGCGCGGAACGCCGCTGAGAGCCTCTTAGCAAAGGAGCTTCATTATATTAATTCTGATTTTCTGATTGTAGCGATAAGCTGAGATTATGACGAACCTGACACTGAAGCAGCTGCGCTATTTCGAGGCGCTGACGCGCCACGGTCACTTCGGGCGCGCGGCGGAGAGCTGCGCGATCTCCCAGCCGGCCCTGTCCATGCAGATCAAGGCCTTCGAGGAGGAGCTCGGCGCCGAGCTCTTCGAGAGAGACAGGCGTCAGCTCCGGTTGACGAGCTTCGGCGAGGAGATCGCCCTGCGCAGCAAGGACATCCTGCGTTCGCTCGAGGAGCTGGAAGACTATGCGCGCAGCTCCCGCGGCGGGCTGGTCGAGAGGCTGCGCATCGGCGTGATACCGACGGTCGCGCCCTATCTGCTGCCGAGCCTTATCGGCGAGCTGAACCGTCTTTATAACGGCCTTGACCTGCATGTGCGGGAGACGCTGACGCCGAAGCTGGTTCAGGAACTGAATGAAGGCCGGCTCGACATGGCGATCGTCGCCTTGCCGGTATCGGAGCCTTCATTGACCGAAACCACCCTGTTCACGGAAAGCTTCGTCCTCGTCCGGCCCGGCGAGGACGCGGGCAAACCCGCTCCCAATCCCGAAGCGCTTCGCGAAATGCGTTTGCTGCTGCTCGAAGAAGGACACTGCTTTCGCGAGCAGGCCCTCTCATTCTGCAACAAGAACCCGCGTGCGGTGCAGTCGCGCGATCTGCTGGATGCAAGCTCGCTGTCGACCCTGGTGCAGATGGTCGATGCGGGGCTGGGGGTGACCTTGCTTCCGGAGATGGCCGTAGCGGTCGAGACACGTTCGGCTTCGGTATCCGTCACACGCTTCAAACCGCCCCAGCCGTCGCGCACGATCGGCATGGTCTGGCGCAAGACGAGCCCGCTATCCAAGCAGTTTTCGCAGATTTCCGAAGCTGTGCGCCTCTCGGCCGGGGCCGCTCGGTCTTAGAGACCGCAAGCTTGGCGTCGGAACCACCAGTGCGACAAGCCCTGGTTGACAGGGACATCCGGCCGGAAAAGTCGCCGCCCGCCGAAGACAAGGAGAAAGTCGGGCGGCGGGCGGTATCGGGAGAGCGTGAGGCGCTCGGCAAAATCGAGCGCCTGGATTGCTGTTGAGTCTCAGCCTCGTCCGGCCATCTTGCTGCGGTCGCGCCTGCGATCCGCCGCCGGCTGGTAGGCGATGCGCGAGTGGTAGGTGCAATAGGGCATGCCGGTCTGCGAGCGGCCGCCGCAGAAGCGGAATTCCGGCGTCGTCGGATCGCCCATCGGCCAGCGGCACATATATTCGCGCAGGTCCATGATGGTGACACGTTCGGAGAACGGCACCACCACATCCTCGGAGAGGACGGTCTCCTGCTCGGCCTCGGCATCCGCTTCGGCGGCATATTGCGGAGCGAGCGCATTGTTGCCGCGGGTCATGCCGGCATGAGCGCCAGCCATCGGATGGCTCGGCGAGCGGGTCGGCGCCTTGCGCGGCGTGCTGGCGCGCGGCGTGCTTGCCGCAGCAGGGTTCTTGGCCCGGCCGGACAGGCCGAGACGGTGGACTTTTCCGATCACGGCATTGCGCGTGACGCTGCCGAGCTCACCCGCGATCTGGCTGGCGCTCAGGCCGTCGCTCCAGAGCTTCTTGAGAAGCTCGACGCGTTCTTCCGTCCATGCTCCGGCTTCGTTCATCGGCTTCACCTATCGTCTCCGCCCAGCCCCTTGCGGGCCCGGGCCAGGGTGGCTCATGACGGAATCCATGACCGGCAGCGCCCGTTGCTCAACGGAAGCTGTTACACCCGGAACTGACGGTACAGGGGACGCCGCACGAGATGTCGTATCTGACTGTTGAGATCATACAAGATGGCGGGACTCGGCGACAAGAGTCTGCGAATCGGAAAACGGCTTTTCCCCAGGCCATTCGTGAATGTCTCGTCAAGTGAATCCATTCGGCAACGCTGACGCAGCGGCATGAATCCGCTTGCGGCGCAATTGACAGCGCCCGACCGCTTTTGCATAGTCAGCCATGTCGAGCCGCCCCTTTGGGCGGCGCTTATGTTTTTGACGGATCAGGGTCTTCCTGCGATGCGGATGACGGCGCGACGAGAGATCAGGAACTGGCTGCGACGATAACGTCGCCGTCGGGTCGCATGATGCTGGCAAGATGCCGGCTCGCGCCCAGATTGTCGTTCAAGCTCAGCGCCCTTCCGTTCTCATCCGCCCCGTCGCGAGGACCGTCTCCATGTCATCCGCCGTTCCTGTTTCCACTGCCCCGTCCGTATTGTTGCCGACCTATGCCCGCGCCCCCGTCGCCTTCGAGCGTGGCGAAGGCGCCTGGGCGATCACCAGTGACGGCACGCGCTATCTCGATTTCGGCGCCGGCATCGCCGTCAATTCGCTCGGCCACGCCCATCCGCATCTGGTCAAGGCCCTGACCGAGCAGGCGGGCAAGATCTGGCACACCTCCAACCTCTACACGATGCCCGATGGCGAGAAGCTGGCGCGCCGGCTCTGCGAGGCGACCTTCGCGGAGCGCGTCTTCTTCACCAATTCAGGCGCCGAGGCGAATGAGTGCGCCATCAAGATGGCGCGGAAGTACCATGCGGCGAAGGGCCATCCCGAGCGCTACCGCATCATCACCTTCGAGGGTGCCTTCCATGGCCGGACGCTGGCGACCATCGCCGCCGGCGGCCAGCAGAAATACATCGACGGCTTCGGCCCCAAGGTCGACGGTTTCGACCAGGTGCCGTTCGACGACGAGGCCGCGCTGAAGGCCGCGATCGGCCCCGAGACCGCAGCCCTGATGATCGAGCCGATCCAGGGCGAGGGCGGCCTGCGCTCGGTGCCGCCGCGCATGCTGCGGCGGTTGCGCGAGCTCTGCGACGAGCACGGGCTGATGCTGATCTTCGACGAGATCCAGACCGGCGTCGGCCGCACCGGCAAGTTCTTCGCCTATGAGCATGCCGGCGTGGCGCCCGACATCATGTCGATCGCCAAGGGCATCGGTGGTGGTTTCCCGATGGGCGCCTGCCTGGCGACCGAAGAGGCGGCCTCGGGCATGACGCTCGGCACGCATGGCACCACTTTTGGCGGCAACCCGCTCGCCATGGCGGTCGGCAACGCCGTGCTCGATGTCATTCTCGGCGATGGCTTCATCGAAAAGGTCGCGCAGACCAGCCTGCGGCTGCGCCAGTCGCTGGCCCAGCTCAAGGACCAGCATCCCGACGTGATCGAGGAGATTCGCGGGGAGGGGCTGATGCTCGGGCTGAAGCTGCGCACGCCGAACACCGATTTCGTTGCGGAAGCGCGCGCCGCCGGCCTGCTCGTCGTCGCCGCCGGCGACAATGTCGTACGCCTGCTGCCGCCCTTGATCATCAGCGATGCCGAGGTCTCCGAGGCGGTCTCGCGGCTCGACCAGGCCGCGCGCGGCGTTGAGGCCACGCTGAAGCGCCCCGCCGCCGAATAAGCCCTGCTCTTTTCATGACCCAAGACCTGCCATGACCCACGACGTGAAGGAAGCGCCCGTGACGCGCCATTTCCTCGACATCTCCGATTTCTCGACCAAGGAACTGCGTGCCATCCTGCGCGCCGGCGAAGAGATCAAGGCGCGCCGGCGCACTCCTGATGCGGCCGGGGATCGTCTGCTCGAGGGCAAGGTCATCGCCATGATCTTCGAGCAGCCCTCCCTGCGCACGCGCGTCTCCTTCGATGTCGGCATCCGCGAACTCGGCGGCTCGCCGATGATGGTGACCGGCCAGGAGATCGAGCTCGGCGAGCGCGAAACCATCGCCGATACGGCCCGCGTGCTCTCGCGCTATGTCGACGCGATCATGATCCGCATGCTCGACCATGACGCCGTGGTCGAGATGTCGAAATACGCCACCGTGCCGGTGATCAACGGGCTGACCAAGCGCCAGCATCCCTGCCAGGTCATGGCCGACGTCATGACCTTCGAGGAGCGCAAGGGCCCGATCAAGGGCAAGCGCATCGCCTGGACCGGCGACACCAACAATGTCCTGACCTCCTGGATCCATGCCGCGGGCCGGCTCGATTTCGAGCTTGCCATCGCGACGCCCGACGAGCTCGCCCCTCCTCCGGCGCTGCTCGACTGGGCCCGCGACCAGGGTGCGAAGCTGAAGCTGACGACGCGGCCGGAAGCGGCGGTCGAGGGCGCCGATTGCGTCATCACCGATTGCTGGGTCTCGATGGGCGACGAGGAAGGCACGCGCCACAACCTGCTGCGGCCCTACCAGGTCGATGACCGCCTGCTCGACCGCGCCGGGAAGGATGCGATCTTCATGCATTGCCTGCCGGCGAGCCGCGGCGAGGAGGTCACCGATTCCGTGATGGACGGGCCGCAATCGGCCGTGTTCGACGAGGCCGAGAACCGACTGCACGCGCAGAAGGGCATCCTGGCCTGGTGCTTCGGCGGAGTTTCCGCCTGATGGCGGCCGATGATCTGGGGGCAGGCGTCGCCCTGCTCGACGACCGGGTGGTGCCGTTCACGGTGCCCGATCTCGATGTGCGCGGTCGCGTCGTGCGGCTCGGCCCCTCGATCGACACCATTCTCGGCCGGCACGACTATCCGGAAGTCGTCGCGCGCGTGCTCGGCGAGGCGGCGGCGCTGACCGTGCTGCTCGGGACGGCGTTGAAGTTCGAGGGCCGCTTTCAGCTCCAGACCAAGAGCGACGGGCCGATCTCGATGATGGTCGTCGATTTCAACGCGCCCGACACTTATCGCGCCGTCGCGCATATCGACGAGGCCAAGCTGGAACAGGCGGTGGCCTCGGGCAATCTGAGCACCGGCGACCTGCTCGGCGAAGGCCATCTCGCCATGACGGTCGACCAGGGCTCGCAGACCACGCGCTATCAGGGCGTCGTGGCGCTGAACCGGCAGAGCCTGGAAGAGGCGGCGCACCAGTATTTCCGCCAGTCGGAGCAGATTCCCAGCCGCATCCGGCTCGGCGTCGGCAGCGTCGTCACCGGCGCGGGCCGGGAATGGCGCGCCGGCGGATTGCTGGTGCAGTTCATGCCGCATTCGCCCGATCGGCTGCGCGCTGCCGACCTGCATCCCGGCGATGCGCCCGAGGGCCATGAGATCTTGACCAGCACCGACCCGGACGGCATCAGCGACGATTCCTGGGCCGAGGCGCGCTCGCTGGTCGAGACGGTCGAGGACCATGAATTGCTCGACCCGATGCTGGAGAGCGAACGCCTGCTCTACCGGCTGTTCCATGAGCGCGGCGCGCGCGTCTTCGAGCCGGTCGTGGTGCAGGAGGCCTGCCGCTGCTCACGCGAGCGCGTGCTCGGCATGCTGCGCGGCTTCTCGGCCGAGGACCGCATGGCGATGGTCGCCGATGACGGCACGCTCGGCGTGACCTGCGAATTCTGCTCGCGGCGCTATACCTTCGAGGCGTCGGAGGTCGAGGCGGGATTGCCGGCGGCGGAATAGGGTGCGGGCCAAAGCGTCAAACGGCCCCGCGCACCCTTCAGGATGCGCACAAAGCCAGACCCGATACCCTCCCGGCGATGAGCCGGCGGGACTTTCGGCGCGCGCGATTCCTTTCCCCCTGCTGGGGGAACGTGGATCGGCGAAGCCGTGACGGATGCGCGGCCTGTCTTGGCGGCAGCTCGCGTTCGAGCGGGCGCGCTGCGGCGAGCAGGGTGAGACAAGACCGCAGCACCAGGGCAGAGATTGCGGCCATCTGTGTCGCATCGGCTCCCGGCGGTCTATTTTCCCGCGCTGAAGGTCACGACAGATCCCGGCGCAGCGCAACGGCCGTCATCCCGCGGCGCGCTTGACCCATCCGGTTCGCTCGGGCTTGTTGCGCCCGGACGGGCCGCAAGGCCGGCGGGGGTGGAAAGCGTGACGGACATAACCCGATTGGTCCGCGATATCGCCCAGGAGATGGCGGCAGCCGAGGATCGCGGCGCGGTCGCGACCTATATTCCCCCTCTGGCCATGATCGACCCCAGCCGCTTCGGGCTCTGCATCGTCACGGCGGATGGCGCGATCCATGCCGCTGGCGACGCCGAGCAGGCCTTCTCGATCCAGAGCGTCTCGAAGGTGTTCGCGCTGACGCAGGCGCTCGGCAAGGTCGGCGACACGCTCTGGCGTCGCGTCGGCCGCGAGCCCTCCGGCACGCCCTTTAACTCGATCGTCCAGCTCGAACGCGAACAGGGCATTCCGCGCAACCCCTTCATCAATGCGGGCGCGCTGGTCGTCGCCGACATCAACCTCGCCGGCCATGAGCCGCGCGTGGCCATCGGCGAATTGCTGCGCTTCGTGCGCTATCTCGCTGATGACGACATGATCACCATCGACGAGGCGGTGGCGCGCGCCGAGCAGGCGACCGGATTCCGCAATGTCGCTCTGGCCAACTATATGAAGGCCTTCGGCAACATCCAGCACGCGCCGGAGCTGACGCTGGGCGTCTATTTCCATCAATGCGCCATCGCGATGACGTGCCGGCAGCTCGCCATGGCCGGGCGCTATCTGATGCATGGCGGGCTCTACCAGCCCGGCGGTGCGCGGGTCGTCTCGGCCCAGCGGGCGCGCCGCATCAACGCGCTGATGCTGACCTGTGGCCATTACGACGCCTCGGGCGACTTCGCCTTCCGCGTCGGATTGCCGGGGAAATCGGGTGTCGGCGGCGGAATTCTGGCGATCGCGCCGGGAAAGGCCTCGATCGCGGTCTGGTCGCCCGGGCTGAACGCCAATGGCAACTCCAAGCTGGGCACGCTGGCGCTGGAACGCGTGGCCGAAGCGACGGGCTGGTCGGTTTTCAGCGCGATGAGTTGAGGCCTTCGCATGGCCTGCTCAATAGGCGATCCGTGAAACCGCCCGGAGTTCGTCCGCAGTGGCCGCGGGAAATCCGAAGAACTCCAGATAGGCCGGGATCTGCTCGAACAGCATGTCGGTGCCGATCTGGAAGGCGCAGCCACGGGCGCGGGCCGCCGCCAGGAAGGGCGTGATCTCCTGCTTCATCACGACCTCGCCGACAAAGGCCGAGGGCGCGATGCGCTCGACGTCGACCGGCAGCGGATCGCCCTCCTTCATGCCGAGCGGCGTCGCATTGACGACGATATCGTAGCCGGCGGGGTCGTTGGAGCCGACCGAGACCTCGAGCCTGGGATAATGGACCCGCAGGCGCTCGCCGAGCCCCTCCGCCATGGGAGTATAGGCGTCGAACAAGGCAAGCTCGGCGACGCCCGCCCTGGCCAGCGAGGCCGCGATGGCGGAGCCGACACCGCCCGCGCCGACCACGAGCGCGCGCGCGCCCAGGAGCGTGCGGCCCTTGCGCAGGACGCCGCGCACGAAGCCTTCGCCGTCGAACATGTCGCCGATAAGCGATCCATCGGGACCAAGGCGGATCGCGTTGCAGGCGCCCGCGACCTTCGCCGTGGTCATGACCTCGTCCAGGAGCGCGATCGTCGCGACCTTGTGCGGCATGGTGACGAGTGCGCCATGAATGTTGGAGAGCCTGAACAGCGGCTTGAGAAAGGCGGCATAATCCTGCGCCTTGCAGCCCATCGGCACGACGACGGCATCGATGCCGTGCTGCTCGAAATAGGGATTGTAGATCATCGGCGCCTTGAAGGACTCGGTCGGGTAGCCGAGATGGGCGATGAGCTTCGTCGTGCCGCGTATCATGGCGAACTGGCTTTCATGGTCTGGCTTGGCCGATGCCGGCTCCTCATCCCGTGATCGTCACGGCCGCGCCCGAGCGCGCGCTCTGGCCGATCGCGTCCAGGGTGAGGGCGATGTCGATGGATTCGGCGGGTGTCGCACCGGTCCAATAGGCGGGCCCTTGCGTCACGAGGCGCTGGAAGGATTCGGCTTCGGCCAGGAAGCCGTTGCCGGGCGCGACTTCGATGATCTCAGGCACAGCCGCGATGGTGGTTCCACGCCGCAGCGTCAGGATCGGCGGGCCGCCGGCCGGGGGATGGTTGAGGTAGCTGGTCTCGATCGTCCCGGCGTCGCCGGCGATCAGGGCGTGGCGGTGATAGGCCGTGGCGAAGCTGCAGGAGATCTGCGCCAGCGCGCCGTTCGGGAATTCCAATGACGCCACGACGCTGAGATCGACGCCGGTCTCGCTCCAGCGCGCCATGGCGCTGACGCGTTCGGGTCGTTCGCCCGCGGCCAGCAGCGCGAGGCTGACGGCATAGCTGCCGGCATCGAGCAGCGCGCCACCGCCGACCTCCGGCTTCAGGCGGATATTGCTCGGGTCGGAAAAGGCGACGCCGAAGCTGGAGCGGATCAACTGGACCTTGCCGATCGCGCCCTCCGCCAGCAAATCGCGCAGCTTCAGGGTCTGTGGCTGGGCGCGATAGGGATAGGCCTCGACGAGATGGCGTCCCAGCCGCCTCGCGGCTGCGAACATGGCGCGCGCCTCGACCGCCGTCATCGCCAGCGGCTTTTCGCAGAGCACATGCTTGCCCGCTTCCATGGCGCGGATCGACCATTCCGCATGGAGCGAATTCGGCAGCGGATTGTAGATCGCGTCGATCTCCGGATCCGCCAGCAGGGCCTCATAGGAGCCGTGCGACCGCGGGATCCCGCATTCCTGCGCGAAGCGCTGCGCCTTGCCGGCATCGCGGCTCGCAACCGCCGCGACCGTCACGGTCTTTGAAGGCGCAACCCCGCTGGTAAAGGCGCGCGCGATGTTCGCCGCGCCCAGCACGCCGATGCGCAGCGGCCGCGATCCCGTGTCATCCATCATGCATCTCCTCGGAGAGTTGAGTTGTTCGGCCGCGAGAACCGGATACTTCAGTCGATCGCGCCCGTCGCGACATGTTCGGCATGGCGCTTGCCGATCAGGCCGCCTTCTCGTCGATCAATCGCGCGACCCGCTGCAAGGCGAGCGAGTAGCCCTGCGTACCGAAGCCGGCGATGACGCCATCGGCCCGCAGCGAGACATAGGAATGGTGCCGGAAGGCCTCGCGTTTATGGACATTGGAGATGTGCACCTCGACGACCGGCGGCTCGAAGGTGTTGAGCGCATCGAGGATCGCCACCGAGGTATGGGTGAAGGCGGCCGGGTTGATGACGATGCCGCCAGCCTCCTCCCGGGCCGCGTGGATCCAGTCGATGATCTCGTATTCGCGGTTGCTCTGATGGAAGCGGAGGTCGAGCTTCAATTCGCCGGCAAGCTCGCGGCATTCGGCTTCGACATCGGCCAATGTGACATGGCCGTAGATGTGCGGCTGCCTCTTTCCGAGCAGGTTGAGATTGGGTCCGTTCAGGACATAGACGAGGCGGCTCATCATCGGCTCCGGTAGCTGGCGCGCAAAGCTCTAATGCCCACGCAGGATCTCGCCGAGAAACTGCTTGGTGCGGGCGTGGCTGGGTTTGCTGAAGAAGACCTCGGGCGGGGCCTCCTCGACGATCTCGCCTGAAGCCATGAAGATGACGCGGTCGGCGACCTGGCGGGCAAAACCCATCTCATGGGTGACGCAGATCATGGTCATGCCCTCCTCGGCGAGCGCGACCATGGTGTCGAGCACCTCCTTGACCATCTCGGGGTCGAGCGCCGAGGTCGGTTCGTCGAAGAGCATCACCTTGGGACCCATGCAGAGCGCGCGCGCAATCGCAACGCGCTGCTGCTGACCGCCCGAGAGCTGGGCCGGGTATTTGTCGGCCTGCTCGAGGATCTTGACCCGGTCGAGCAGGCGACGCGCCGTGGCTTCGGCTTCTTTCCGGCCCTGGCGCAGCGTGCGCATCGGAGCGAGCGTGCAGTTCTGCAGCACGGTCAGATGCGGAAACAGGTTGAAGTTCTGGAAGACCATGCCGACCTCGCGCCGGACGGCGTCGATCGTGCTGGAATCATCGCCGAGCGTGATGCCATCGACACGGATGGCGCCCTTCTCATAGGCTTCGAGATGGTTGATGCAGCGGATCAGGGTCGATTTACCCGACCCTGACGGCCCGCACAGGACGATCTTCTCGCCTGCGCGGACCGAGAGGTTGATGCCGGTCAGGGCCTTGAACCCGCCATACCATTTCTCGACGCTCTCCATCACGATCATGGGCGTGTCCGTGGCGGCGGGCGGGGTCGTGGCATGGTTGGTCATGACTGAGGGCTCCGGCTGCGGGAGAGGGCGTCAGCTGACGACGAAGGAGACGCCTTCAACGCTGTTGGGAAAGCTCGGCATCGGAACCTTCATCCACTTCGCATAGATCTTCGCAAGCTCGCCATTGCCCACGATCTTGTCGATGAAGGCGTTCGTCGCCGCATTGATCTCCTTCTCGCCGAGCCGCGTGCAGGCGCCGTTGTAGAGCCGGGTGAATTCGAGCTTGTCTTCGAATCCATCGGGCTTCTGCGCGTTGAGCCGCTGGACATAGAACATGTTGCCGCCGACGGCCTGGACCTGGCCCGAAAGCAGCGACTGGATGGTCGCGGCATCGTCGTCGAAGCGGCGGATCGTCGTGCCTTCTGGAGCATTCTTGGTGATCTGCGCGTCCTGGACACTGGCGCGCGGCACGCCGATGACGAGCTTGCCCATATCGGCATTGGTCTTCACCACGGTCGCCTTCGGCGCGACCAGCGTGATGTAGTTCGCGACATAGGGCTTGGAGAACTGCACCGCCTTGGCGCGCTCCGGCAGCATCGCCATGGTCGCGAACAGGATGTCGACGCGGCCGGCGGTCAGCGCGGGAATGCGGTTGGCCACGGCGAGCGGCACGAATTCGACGGTAACGCCGAGCTCCTTGGCGAACAGCTCGCCGACATCGGCGTCAAACCCTTCCTGCTTGCCGCTGGTGTTGACGAAGCCGAAGGGCGGGTTGTCGCCCTGGATGCCGATGACGAGCTTGCCCTTGCTCTTGATCTCGGCTGGCGTGATCGCCCGCGCGGGCCGGGTCAGAAGGGCGGGCGCGGCAAGGGCGACCGAAGCGCCGAGCAGCAGGTGACGGCGGTTCAGAGTCGTGCGGGTCAAGTCAGTCATGGTCTCTCTCCCTGGGTTGGCTTCTTGTGGGGTAGGCATCTTGAGTCAGGCGTGGTGGAGCGTTGTGCCGGCCCCCTTCACCGCGTGGCCGTGGCGAGGCGGCGTTCGAGCCAGGCGCCGTAGAGCGACAGCGGCCAGCACATGGCGAAGTAGAGAGCCCCGACGATGCCGAAGACGAGCAGGGGCTGGAAAATCTGGTTCGAGACGATGCTGCCGGCACGCGCCAATTCGGTGAAGCCGACGATGGCCGCCAGCGAGGTGCCCTTGATCAGTTGCACCAGGAAGCCGATCGTCGCCGGCAGCGAGATGCGGATCGCCTGCGGCAGGATGACGTCCTTCATCCGCGAGACGTAGTTCAGGCTCAATGCCTTGGCGGCCTCGGTCTGGCCGCGCGGCACCGCCTCGATCGAGCCGCGCCAGATCTCGCCGAGATAGGCGCTGGCATGCAGCGTGAAGCCGATCGCGACCGCGACCCAGGCGTCGAGCTTCAGCCCGACAAGCGCCAGCCCGTAGTAGACCACGAAAAGCTGCATCAGGAGCGGCGTGCCCTGGAACAGGCCGATATAGCTCGCTGCGACGCGCTCCAGCGGGGCGATGCCGGAGGTCCGCGCCAGCGCGACGACGAGGCCGGCAACGCCGCCGCCGACGAAGCCGATGGCCGACAGGGCCAGCGTCCATTTCAAGCCGGCGAGGAGGAAGAGGAATTCGTTGAGACCCATGACGCCCTCCCTCACTTGACCGGATAGCTGAGATAGCGCGACTGGATCAGCCCGAAGATCCGCATCAAGAGCCAGGACATGACGAGGTAGAACAGCGTCACCGCGCCATAGACCTCGAAGCTGCGGAAGCTGTCGGATTCGATCCTCTGGGCGACCGAGGTCAGTTCATAGGCCGCGATCGCCGAGGCCACGCTCGTGGTCAGGGTGAGCAGGATGAACTGGCTGGTGAGCGAGGGGTAGATCGCGCGCAGCGCCGGCTTCAGCACGATGAGGCGGAAGACCTGGGTCTTGTGCAGGCCGAGCGCGAGGCCGGCCTCGATCTGGCCCTTGCCGATCGATTGCACGCCGCCGCGGATGATCTCGATCGCATAGGCGCCGCCATTGATGCCGAGCGCGATGATCGCCGTCGGCGTCGGATCGAGCCGGATGCCGGCGAGCGGCAGGGCGAAATAGATGAAATAGATCTGGACCAGGAAGGGCGTGTTGCGGATCAGCTCGACGAAGGCGATGACGAGCCAGCGCACCTGCCTGATGCCGGAATCGCGCAGCATCACGCCGCCGACCCCGATGATGATCGCGAGGATCATGCCGCCCAGGGCCAATCCGAGCGTGCCGAGACAGGCCGCCAGCAAGCTGGGCAGCCCGTCGATGACGGGCAAGAAGTCGAGCGTGTAGTTCACGGCGTTTTCCCTGGAGCGGCCAACCTTCTGAACGGGTCGGTCCGAGCACTATATCGTCATGTCCGGCGCCTCTGATCGGGAGCCTTGGCGTGTGTCTAAAGCTCGGCGCGCATGGCGCGCGCCCTGCCTGGCAGCAATCCGCGATTCCAATTGTACGGGATAGTTCAATTGGTCAAGCAAAATTAACCGCCTGGTCCATTTACAGCCGCGCGCAGCGCGCTAGGGTCGCGACCGGTTTGGAACGTTGCGAGATGAATCGGATGGTGACCGCCCCGCCCGTGCCGGCGAAGCGCCGCAAATCGGCGAGCTGGACGCAGGATCCCGAAGGCGTGCGCCGCGACATCCTCGCGGTGGCGCGCGCCGAATTCGTGGAGAACGGCCTCAGCGGCGCTCGCGTCGACGAGATCGCGGCCAAGACCTCCAACAGCAAGCGGATGATCTACTACTATTTCGGCGACAAGGAGGGTCTCTACCGGGCCGTGCTGGAGGAGGCCTATGCCCGCATCCGCACCTTCGAGCGCAGCCTGGATCTCGCGGCCCTGCCGCCGCGCGAGGCGATCGCCACGCTGACGGGCTTCACCTTCGACTACCACGCCGACAATCCGGATTTTGTCCGCCTTGTCATGATCGAGAATATCCACCACGCCCGCCATCTCGCGACCTCCACCAAGATCAGCGTGCTGAACCTCTCGGCGATCGACATGATCCGCGAGGTCTATGAGCGCGGGCTGGCGGAAGGCGTGTTCCGGGAGGGGCTCGACCCGATCGACATCCACCTGACGATCAGCGCGCTGAGCTTCTACAACGTCTCGAACCAGGCCAGCATCCGCCAGGTCTTCGGCCACGACATGGCGGCCCCCGCGGCGCGCGAGCGCCGTCGCCGAAGCGCCATCGAGACCGTGCTGCGGATGGTCTGCCGCTGATGGGACGTGATCTGGCGCCTGTGTCATCGCCTCAGGCCGATCCAGGCAGATCGCGGACCGCCATCACCGTCATCGCTGCGTCGAAGACGGCCTGTGCATGCTCCTGCGCCGGGGCGCCGTGATTGGGCACCTCGACCGAGAGCACCGCGTCGGCCGGGAGCTCGGCCAGCAGAGTCTGCAAGGGCAGGACGCCTTGCCCCGGCAATAACCGCCCGCCGCGCGCCTCCTGGATGATCGCCTCGACCGATGCGGGCCGCCCGGCGGCTGCATCGCAAAGCTGGGCGCTCCTGATGAGCTGTCGCGGCATGTCCCGCAGATCGGCCGGACTCCCGCCGCCGCGCGCGAGATGCAGCGCATCGACGAGCACGCCGCCATTGGCGCGTTCTGCCTCCAGCACGACCCGCACTGCATCCTGTATGCTTGCCACGTGCCGCCAGGGCATGTTTTCAAGATCGACGCCCAGGCCGAAGCCGGCCGCCAGATCGCAGAGCGCGGCGAAATTGGCGACAAGCCGGCCATGCTCGGGATCGTCACCGCAGACGCTCAGCCGCTTCGCTCCGAGTTCGGCCGCGCTTTCGAGAACCTGCGCCAGACCGGCCGGCGAGAAGCTGCCGTCGATGACGACGAATTCGATATCGTGGACGCGCAGGCCCGTATTCGCGAGCAAAGCCCGCATCGAGGCCATCAGCGCGCTGCCCGGCCGGATCTCGTAGAACGGGGCGCCCGGGAAAGCCGGGTGGAGCCGCAAACCCACCGTGGCGTAGCCGATCTTCGCGGCAAGAGCGACGAAATCGAGCGGCGCGGCATCGATCGTGGTGAAATGCGCGATCCCGAGCGCTGGCGGCGAAGCGGATGTCAGCTGCATGAGGATAGCGCCCCTCTCGGTTCAGGGCTGAAGCTGGTCGGACAGGCGGGCGCGCAGATTGGTGCCGGTGCGCAGGATATGCTCGCGCAGCTTCTCGCAGGCGTAACTCCCGTCGCGCGCCACCGCGCCCTGCGCGATCTCGCTGTGTTCGGCGGCGACATTGCGATCGCCACCCTGCGCCACCAGAAAAACCCTGCGATAGCGATCGTTCAGATTATGCAGCATGGCGCAGAAATTCAGCAGCAGCGGCATGCCGCAGCCCGCGATCAGCGTCATGTGGAAGTCGCGATGGGCGTGTTCCCAGGCTTCCAGCGTCGCCGGGTCGCCTGCGACCCGCTCGGTGCGGTTGAGGCGATGGAGCGCGCGCATGACATCGCTCTCCCAGCTGAGATCGCCATGGGCGATGGCCGAGGAGAGCGCGAGGCTCTCGAACTCGACCCGTAGCCGAGTGATCTCCGCCAGATTGCTCAATGAAACCGGCGCGACCGAATAGCCCTTGTTGTCGTGCAGTTCGACGAGGCCGACCGCGATCAAGCGAGCCAGCGCCTCGCGCAATGGGCTCAGCGAGACATCGAGTTCACGCCGGACCGCGTCGAGATTGATCTTGGTTCCGGGGCGCAGCTCGCCCGACAAGATCGCCTCGCGCAGCCGGTCGACCAGACGCGATGCCTTCGTGTTCTTGCTCTCGCTTGAACCATGGGTCGGTGAGCCGGGCATGGATGCGGGTTCCTCGGAGGCGGAACTCCCACCTCTGGCAAATCCTGCCCTCGACGCCAATGCATCGGCCAACTCATCGGCGACAAAACTCATGCTGCCACCCCCTCTCGGCCATGCCGGTTCAGCCATCGCCGATAGCTATAATAATCGATTATTAATGTCAAATTCTGAACCCTGAAAAGCCAGGAGATGCGATCCGTGTCATCGGAAAGCGGCAAGGCGATCGAAATTGGCGTATGAAATAAACCATTTATCCGAAAACCTGACGAGGTGCACCTGGCGGGCACGAGCTCCGCAACTCCCGCTCGGGTCTTTCGAGTTGACAGATAATCGATTTTAATTGATGGAGGCGCGCAAGGAGGACGCCATGATCATCGAGAACCACCACGATGTGACGCGCGATGCGCTGGCGGTGATGGCGCGCACGAAAGACCCGCGGCAGCGCGAAATCCTGGCCTCGCTCGTGACCCATCTCCATGCCTTCATCCGCGACGTGCGCCTGACCGAAGTCGAGTTTCGCGAAGCGACCGCGCTCCTGAACGAGATCGGCAAGCTCGCCAGCGACAGCCATAACGAGATGGTGCTGATGGCCGGCTCGCTCGGCGTCTCCTCCCTGGTCTGCCTGCTCAACAATGGCGATGGCGGCAACACCGAAACCTCGCAATCGCTGCTCGGCCCGTTCTGGCGGTTGAACGCGCCGCGTGTCGCGAATGGCGGCACGATCATCCGCTCGGATACGCCAGGCGATCCGCTGCTGGTGACGGCCCGCGTCGTCGACCAGGCCGGCGCACCCATCGCTGGCGCCGAGGTCGATGTCTGGCACGCCTCGCCGGTCGGGCTTTACGAGAATCAGGATCCCGAACAGGCCGAGATGAACCTGCGCGGCAAATTCACCACCGATGCGGATGGCCGCTTCTGGTTCAGAACCGTGAAGATGGTCGGTTATCCGATCCCGACCGACGGCGTCGTCGGCCGGCTGCTGGCGGCGCAGGACCGGCATCCCTATCGCCCGGCGCATCTGCATGCGCTGATCGTCAAGCCGGGCTTCAAGGTGCTGATCTCGCAGGTCTACGACCCCAAGGATCCGCATATCGACACGGACGTTCAGTTCGGCGTCACCAGGGCCTTGCTCGGCGACTATGTCCGCCATGACGAGCCCCACCCGTCCGATGCCGGCATCGCCACGCCCTGGTACGCGCTGGATTACACCTATGTGATGGAGCCCGGCGAAACCGTGCTGCCGCGCCCGCCGATCAAGTAGCGAACCCGCCGCTTCATTCCGCAAGCCAGCCCGACAAGCCAGCCCGACGAGCCGCACAGGAGACCATCATGCTGACCGAAGGTGAGCGCCAGCAGGGCGCGGACGCATTGCTCCAGGCGGAGTGCACGCGCCAGGCGATCCCCCAGCTCAGCAAGACCTATCCCGGCATCGAGATCGAGGACGCCTACCGCATCCAGGGTCTCTGGGCGCAGGCGCGGATTGCCAATGGCGCCCGCATGGTCGGCCACAAGATCGGCCTGACCTCGCGCGCCATGCAGATGGCGTCGAAGATGACCGAGCCGGATTATGGCTGCATCCTCGACGACGCGCTCTACAATGACGGCGCCCGGATCAAGGCGAGCGACTTCATCAAGCCGCGCCTGGAAGTCGAACTCGCCTTCGTCATGGGGCAGGACCTGGAAGGCCCGGGCGCGCGCATCTACGACGTCATGCGCGCGACCGAGATGGTGCTGCCGGCGCTCGAGATCATCGATTACCGCACCGAGGTTCCGCGCGCGATCACCGACACCATCGCCGACAATGCCGCCTTCGGGGCGATCGTGGTCGGTGGACGGCCGATCCGCCCGATGGATGTCGATATCCGCTGGGTCGGCGCGACGCTGTCGAAGAACGGCATCATCGAGGAATCCGGCGTCTCGGCCGCGATCATGGGCCACCCTGCCGCCGGGATTGCCTGGCTCGTCGACAAATTGCACGCTGTCGGAACGGGGCTGAGGAAAGGCGAGATCGTGCTCGCCGGCTCCTTCACCCGGCCGGTCGACATTGCCGCCGGCGACGTCATCCAGGCCGATTACGGTCCGCTCGGCGCCATCGGCGTCTCGTTCAGTTGAGGTTCGCCATGGAACTCCCGCCCAATCTCTTCAAGCGCGCCCTGAACCAGGGCCGCTCGCAGATCGGCTTGTGGTGCAGCCTGCCCGGCAGCTATGCCGCCGAGGCGGTCGCGGGTTCCGGCTTCGACTGGCTCCTGCTCGACACCGAGCATTCACCCGGCGATCCGCTGACTGTGCTGGCGCAGCTTCAGGCGGTCGCGCCCTATCCGGTCTCGGCGGTGGTGCGCCCTGCCAGCAACGACGCGGTGCTGATCAAGCGCTTGCTCGATTTCGGCGCGCAGACCCTGCTGATCCCTTATGTCCAGAACGCCGAGGAGGCGCGGGCCGCGGTCTCGGCGATGCGCTACCCGCCCGACGGCATCAGGGGCGTCTCGGGCGTGACGCGGGCAACCCGCTTCGGCCGCGTCGTGGATTACGGCCGGCGCGCCCATGAAGAGCTCTGCCTGCTCGTGCAGATCGAGACCGGCGAGGCGCTCGACCAATTGGAGGCGATCGCCTCGGTCGATGGCGTCGACGGCGTCTTCATCGGCCCTGCCGATCTGGCGGCGAGCCTCGGCCATGTCGGCCAGCCCGGCCATCCGGAGGTCAAGGCAGTGATCGAGAAGGCGATCGGCCGTATCAGGGCCTGCGGCAAGCCCGCCGGCATCCTGACGCCCGACAACGCCTTCGCCGCACGCTGCATCGAGCTCGGCACCACCTTCACGGCCGTGGGCGTCGATGCGGCGATGCTGGTCCGGGCGAGCGAAGCGCTCTGCGAGCAGTTCGAGCGCCCGCCCGGCGCGCGCAGCTGAAACGGGATCGCCTCTGCCTCGCCATGAGAAGCAGCCGGTAAACCAGACTCTCCCTTTCAAAGTTCGCTCGATTCGCCGTTGGGCTCGGCAGCCCATCGGCCTGCGCATCACTGACCCGCCAACACGGATCAGTGCCTCAATCGAATGACGTCGAAAAAGTCTGACGCACCCCTTTACCGTCCCATATGTGACCAGCGGATAGCTGGCCGCCTGCGCTCTCATGCGCTCGGCGAGCGCGGGCAGTTGGCTCCTGCGCCGGGGGCTTACGAGGACAGCAGCCTTCGGCAGCCTCTTTTTGGGCGCGGACCACTGCCGGGAAACAGCGCCAGATCACCGCCTGTCTGCAGTGGAATTGAATTAGACCCGAGCTTGCGCGCCAAAACACAGCCATTTCGAATATATGGCCGCTACCCGGGTTGATCTCGCTCAATCCAAACTCAGGCCGATTACAATATTCTTGCACGAAGGTTCAAGACCGTGCGCTCGGCAGGACCGGCCGGACATGGCTGATTACTTGTCGCCAAGATCGGCTGGATTCGTGATGCACAGGAAGCGCTCGGGCGCCCGTGAAGGAGAAAGACATGAAGCCGGCTGACTGGAGCTGCGACATCACCACGCGAACGGGTTTAACATTTCACGTGCGCCCGGCTCGTCTTGAAGACGAACAGGGCTTGGCGGAGTTCTTCACCCATGTCACGCTGGAGGACCTGCGCTTCCGGTTTCTCGCCAGCGTGCGCGAAGTGAGCCATGATCGCCTCGTCGCCATGACGCATATCGACCATCGGCAGACCGAGAACTTCCTCGCCTTTGCCGAGGACGGAAAGACGATCATCGCCACAGCCATGCTGGCCTGCGATCCGGCCTTGGAGAAAGGCGAGGTGGCGATCTCGATCCGCGCCGAATACAAGCACAGGGGCGTGGGCTGGGAACTGCTTCGCCATGTTTCCAAATACGCCGAGGCGAAAGGCGTCAAGACGCTCGAGTCAGTGGAAAACCGCCAGAATCACGAGGCTATCGAGCTCGAGCGGGAGCAAGGCTTCGTTGCGGTGAGCTATCCCGACGATGCAGCCCTGGTGCTGATCCGAAAGCAACTCCACCCGTGATCTTCGGCACGACTTGCCGATCATGCCCTCGAGTTCCCTCCGGCAGGCCAGATTGAGCCGGCTGCGCTACCGGGCGCGATCTCCTTGCCGCATGGCACGGAGATCGCAGCCTTTGAGGGTGGGTCGGCCGACAGCGTAGGATAAGCGCGGCTCAGGTATCGACCGTCGCGGTCAGGGCGTTGCTCTGGATGAACTCGCGGCGCGGCTCCACGACATCGCCCATCAGCTTGACGAAGAGGTCGTCGGCCTCGTCGTTCTGGTCGTTCTTGACGCGCAGCAGCGAGCGGGCTTCGCGATCAAGCGTGGTTTCCCAGAGCTGTTCCGGGTTCATCTCGCCGAGACCTTTATAGCGCTGCAGCGAGACGCCCTTCTTGCCGATGGCGGTCACGGCGTCGAACAGGTCTGTGGGGCCGTTGACGGTATGGTCGTCGCCCTTGCGGGTGAGCAGGCCGGGCTTGGCATAGGCCTCCTGCAGCGAGGCGCTCGCCGCATCGAGCTTGCGTGCCTCTGCGCTGGCGAGCAGGCCGGCATCGATCGCTGCGACCTGCTTCACGCCGCGCACCATCCGCGAGAACAGGAAACCGCCATCGGCGACCTTGCCCTCCCAGCCGCGCTCGAGATCGTCGGAGATCGCGTCGAGACGCGCCGCGACGGCGGCCGCCTTTTCGTTGGCCTGCGCTTCGCTGTCCTCGGAGAAGGGATGAAGCGCACCGGCGATCGCCATCTGCTCGACGACGCGGCGGTCATAGCGCGAATGCAATTGCCCGAGAGTGAAGCGGATGCCGCGCGCCTCCTCGATCAGGCCGCGCAGATCGGATCCCGCCCGCTCGGCGCTGTCGCTCGTCTTGAAGACCGCGCCATCGAGCGCGGTTTCGACGAGGTAATCCTCGAGCGCGCGCTCGTCCTTGAGATAGGTCTGCGATTTGCCGCGCGCCGCCTTGTAGAGCGGCGGCTGGGCGATGAAGAGATGCCCGCGCTCGATCACCTCCGGCATCTGCCGGTAGAAGAAGGTCAAGAGCAGGGTGCGAATGTGGGAGCCGTCCACGTCCGCGTCGGTCATGATGATGATCTTGTGGTAGCGCAGCTTCTCGATATTGAACTCTTCGCGGATGCCGGCACCGAGCGCGATGATCAGCGTGCCGACCTGCTCGGAGGAGAGCATCTTGTCGACGCGGGCCCGCTCGACATTGAGGATCTTGCCGCGCAAGGGCAGCACGGCCTGGTATTCGCGGGCGCGGCCCTGCTTGGCGGAACCACCGGCCGAGTCGCCCTCGACGATGAAGAGTTCGGACTTGGCCGGATCGCGTTCCTGGCAGTCGGCGAGCTTGCCCGGGAGCGAGGCGATGTCGAGCGCGCCCTTACGGCGGGTGAGGTCGCGCGCCTTGCGGGCGGCCTCGCGCGCCGCGGCGGCTTCGGCGACCTTGCCGACGATCAGCCTGGCTTCGGGCGGGTGCTCTTCGAGCCAGGTCGAGAGCGCCTGGTTGACGACGTTCTCGACGACGGGGCGCACCTCCGAGGAGACCAGCTTGTCCTTGGTCTGCGAGGAGAATTTCGGGTCGGGCACCTTGACCGAAACGATCGCGGTCAGGCCCTCGCGGCAATCATCGCCGGTGAGCGCGACCTTCTCCTTCTTCAGGATGCCCGAGGTCTCGGCATAGCCCGTGATCTGGCGCGTCAGCGCGGCCCGGAAGCCGGCGAGATGGGTGCCGCCGTCACGCTGCGGGATGTTGTTGGTGAAGCAGAGCACGTTCTCGTGGTAGCTGTCGTTCCACCACAGCGCGACATCGACGGTGATACCGTCCTTTTCGGCCGAGAGCATCACCGGCTGGGTGATGATCGCGGTCTTGGCCCGGTCGAGATAGCGCACGAAGGCCTCGACGCCGCCCTCATACATCAACTCCTCGCGCACCACCTCGGCATGGCGGGCGTCGGTCAGGACGATGCGGACGCCCGAATTCAGGAAGGCGAGTTCGCGCAGGCGATGTTCGAGCGTCTTGTAGTCGAACTCGATCATGGTGAAGGTTTCTTGGGACGGGGTGAAGGTCACCTCCGTGCCGCGCTTGTCGCCGGCCGGCCCCACGACCGCGAGGGGCGCGACCGCATCGCCATGGCGGAACTCCATGAAATGCTCCTGGCCGCCGCGCCAGATGCGCAGCTTCAGCGAGACCGAGAGCGCGTTCACCACGGAGACGCCGACGCCGTGCAGGCCGCCCGAGACCTTGTAGGAGTTCTGGTCGAACTTACCGCCGGCATGGAGCTGGGTCATGATGACCTCGGCCGCCGAGATGCCTTCCTCGCTGTGGATATTGGTCGGGATACCGCGGCCATTATCGGTGACGGTGACCGAACCCTCGGCGTTCAGCGTGACGGTGACGAGGTCGGCGTGGCCGGCGAGCGCCTCGTCGATCGCGTTATCGACCACCTCATAGACCATGTGATGCAGGCCCGAGCCGTCATCGGTGTCGCCGATATACATGCCGGGGCGCTTGCGCACCGCATCCAAGCCTTTGAGAACCTTGATAGAATCTGCGCCATAGGCGGCATCTTCAAGGTCGCGGGCTGCATTGCTCATGTCGTGGTCCTTCGGCGGAGGCGCGGGCATCCGCGATCGTCTTGATTCGTATGGCTGAATATAGGGTGTAATGACGGCTTTTTCACGCGTGTACGCGTGCGTGCGCGAGTCGGGCTTGGATCAGCCCGCAAACCCCGCGATCGCCTCCAGGAAGGCCTCGCCATATTGCGCGAGCTTGCGCTCGCCGACGCCTTCGATCGCGCGCATCGCCTCCAGGCCGAGCGGCCGCTCGCGCGCCATCGCGATCAGGGTGCGGTCGGTGAAGATGATGTAGGCCGCGACACCCTCCTCGCGGGCGATCGACAGACGCAGCTGCCTGAGATGCTCGAACAGCCCGGCCGTGCCCTCGTCGAGCCCGTCGGCGCGGGCCGCCTCGCGCCCGGCGCGACGCGTCCGGCGATCGGCATGGAGATCGGCCCGAAGCGCGATCGCCTCGCGGCCGAACAGGATATCCTCGCCCCTCGGGGTCAGGCAGAAGCCGCCATGCTCGACGCTGGCCTCGGCCAGGGCGCCGGCGGCGAAGAGTTTTCGCGTCAATGCGGTCCAGGCGCTCTTGGGCTTGTCCTGGCCGACACCGAAGGTCTTCAGCCCATCATGGTTCTGGCGGCGGATGGTCTCGGACATGGTGCCGGTCAGGATGTCGGCGAGATGGCCTGCGCCGAAGCGCTGGCCCGAGCGCGCCACCGCCGAGAGCAGCTTTCGCGCATCGAGCGTGGCGTCGGTCAACTCGGCTTCGCCGCCGCAGAGATCGCAGCGGATCGGCGCGTTGCCATGCCGGCAGGTCTGCGTCTCCTCGCCGAAATAGGCGAGCAGCGCGCTCCTGCGGCAAAGTGCGGATTCGCACAGGTCGATCATGGCGTTCAGGCGCTTGTGCTCGATCCGGCGGCGCTCGTCCTCGACCGCCTTCTCCTCGATCTGGCGGCGGCGCAGCGCCATGTCCTCGATGCCGTAGAGGGTCAGCGTGTCGGCAGGCAGGCCATCGCGGCCGGCGCGGCCGATCTCCTGGTAATAGCCCTCGATCGAGCCCGGCATGTCGGCATGGACGACGAAGCGGACATCGGGCTTGTTGATGCCCATGCCGAAGGCGATGGTGGCGCAGACGACGACGCCGTCCTCCTGCAGGAAGATGTCCTGATTGCGGTTGCGCAGGCCCTGCTCCATGCCCGCATGATAGGGCAGCGCATTGTAGCCCTTCTCGCGCAGGCCCTCGCTCAAGCGCTCGGTGCGGCCGCGCGAGGAGCAGTAGACGATGCCGCTGCCGCCACGATGGCGCGTCAGGAACTCGGCGATCTGGCGCTTGGGCTGGTCCTTGGGCGCGAAGGCGAGCTTCAGATTCGGGCGGTCGAAGGAGTGGACGACGCTGTGCGGGGGCCTGGGAAAGAGCTGCTGGGCGATGTCCTCGCGCGTCTGCCGGTCGGCGGTCGCGGTCAGGGCCGTCACCGGCACGCCGCCCAGAGCCTCGCGCGCCTTGGCGAGAAGGCGATATTCAGGGCGGAAATCATGGCCCCATTGCGAGACGCAATGCGCCTCGTCGATGGCGAGCCGGGTCACGCCGAGCCGGCGCAGGCGCGAGACCAGCCCCTCGCCCGCCAAGCGCTCCGGCGAAACGAAGAGCAGGCGCAATTCGCCGGCATTGAGCTTGCCCCAGGCTTCAGTGGCTTCCGTTTCGCTGTTCATCGAGTTGAGCGAGGCGGCGGCGACGCCGGCCCGCGTCAATTGCCCGACCTGGTCGCGCATCAGCGCGATCAATGGCGAGACCACCAGCGTCAGACCACCCGCGACCAGCGCCGGGAGCTGATAGCACATCGATTTGCCCGAGCCCGTCGGCATCACGGCGAAGACGTCTTCGCCGGCAAGGGCGGCCGCGATCACCTCCCATTGGCCGGGACGGAATTCGTCATAGCCGAAGACGGATTTGAGGATCGCGCGGGCGTCTGATTCGCGGGATTGCGGCATGACGAGTGGTGTGCCCGACCGCCGCGCGGATTGCCAGCCTCAGGACAGCCCGGCCAACAGATGAAGCGCGGCGGCCAGGGCGAAGGCCGCATGGAACAGCGCGAAGCCGAGATCGAGCAAGGCCGCCGCCAGCAGCAGCACGGAGGTTCAGCCGCGCATGGCAATGGCGGCGGCGGCCCCCGCCATGACGCCGCCGGTCAATCGGTTGATCCTGCGCAGCGCGCGTGGGCTCGCCACCAGCCGCCGCGCCCGATCGGCCGCATAGGCGTAGGCGATCAGGGTCGAACCGATGATCGCCGTGATCAGCGCCGCGATCTCAGCGAAGGCGAGCGGCGTCAGGGCGGAGAGGTCGACGACCAGCGGCAGGATCGACAGGAAGAAGACGATGACTTTGGGATTGCCCATCGTCAGCGTGATGCCGCCCAGGAACAGGCGCCAGCCTTCGCCGCGCGCCGCCGGAGCCTGCTCCAGCGCTCCCGCGGGCGCTCTCCACAGCCTGAAGGCGAGATAGAGCAGATAGGCGCAGCCGGCATATTTGATCGCGACGAACAGCCCGTGGAAGCTCTGCATCAGCACGGCGAGCCCGAGCGCGGTCAGCGAGAGCCAGATCAGATCGCCCGCGACGATGCCGGCCGCGAAAGGCAGCGAGCGGCGAAAGCCGGTGGCGAGCGAGCGCGCCACCAGCGCCGCAATGCTCGGCCCCGGCGAGGCGACGGCGAGGAAATAGACACCGGCGAAAATCAGAAGGCTGGAAAAATCCATGGGCGCGCGACCGCTTATCGTGATGGCGCCCCGAGGTTAGCAGCCTTGCCGCATCCGGTCCCATCGCATTGCGTGGTCTGATCGATCAGACCGCTTCGCGTACGACCGCGTGATGCCTGTCGGCGCGCACCTGCGCGACCTCGCCAAGGAAGACGGCGATCGAGCTTTCGAGTTCCTGGGCCAGCCGGGAGGTTGCCTTTATGCGTTCGTCGGTGTGGTAAGCGAGCGCCGCAGCCTCTCCGGCAAGCCCCTCGATCAGCGCCGCATGGCGGGCGATTGCATCGACCCCGAGCGACGAGGCTTCGGCCTGGGCGGCGATGGCTTCGATGCGCCCGGCCTGACCGGCCGCGGATTCGGCCACAAGGCGGGCGCTGGCCTGCATCGCTTGCATGGTGCTGCCGAGCTGGGCAACGGCTTCATCGATGGCGAGACTCGCATTGACCACTTCGTCGATGCCCTGACGAATGGTCTCCGTGGCGCTGTTGGTCGCCGTCGCGAGGGATTTCACCTCGGCGGCGACAACCGCAAAGCCGCGCCCGGCCTCGCCCGCGCGGGCGGCCTCGATGGTGGCATTGAGCGCCAGCAAATTGGTTTGCGCCGCGAGATTACGGATCAGTTCGACCACGCTGCCGATACGGCCATTGGCCTGCCGGAGCATGGCGACATTGCTGGCGATCCCCTCGCAGTCCGCCCCAGCCTCATCCGCGGCCTGGCTGGAGGTTGCGGTCTCGACGGTGATCTCGGCGCAGGACGCGCCGAAGGCACGCGTGGCGGAGACGATCTCGGCTACGGAGGCCGCCACCTGCTCGGGCTTGCGCTGGGTCTCGGCCACCGCCGACAGGGTTTCACCGGCCTTGGCCGACAGCTCGCTGGAGAACCCGGAAATGTCGCCCATGCTGACCTCGATCGCCGAGATGCGCTCGGCGATGCCGCTGCGAAATGCCTGTTCGACCAGCTTGAGGCGCTCGCCCGTCTGCAGGTCGATCGCCTCGTCGAAACGGGCGATCGAATAGGCAATGTCGGTCAGCATCAATTTGCAGAACACGCGCAGCGCCTCGTCGACCGGCCCCCAGCGCCGCTTCCAGCGCGCGAAAATGACTGACAGGAAGTTGGAGAAATCCTCAAGGAAGAACAGCGGATAGTCCGCCAAGGTGATGTCGTGCTGGTTGGCCCGGCTGACGATGCGCCGCTTGGCGGCAATGTAATCGGCATCGAATTGCAGGGCGAAAAGCAGCCGGTATTTGGCCTGCTCGTCACGATGGAGCTGGCGATCCTGGTTAAGCTTGTCGCGGCCGAAGGTCGAACTGTAGAGCTTCTCGATCGAGGCATCGAAATACGGTGCGAGGAGCGCGAGCAGACGGCTCGCAATCTCCTTCTCCGACGCAGAGAACATGTTCGGGGATGGCTGCATGGGCCATGACATTAGCGCCGAATGGTTAACCGCCCATCAACCATGAGGCGCGGCCCCAGCCAGCATGACGACGGCTTTGCCGTATCCGCAGACAGGTGTCCACCTCGCTCGACAACGCTCTGGAACCGAGACTTGCGCACGTCCTTGCAGGCGAGGAACGCTCCCCAAGGCGCAATCATCGCCACGCCGATCACAATTTGCACGTCTGATCTCGATCACGCCATGGGCAACGCCCGGCCGGCTTCGACCCTGATCCGCTGGGAACCATCCGGCAGGTCAGTGAACAGCGCCGGGTCGGCGCCGGTCATCCAGACCTGGCAGCCGAGCGCGAGCAAGGCGTCGTAGAGCGCCGCCCGCCGGCGCGGATCGAGATGGGCGGCGATCTCGTCCAGCAGCACGAGCGGGGCAATGCCGCTCATCGCCGCGACCAGCCTGGCATGGGCGAGCACGAGGCCGATCAGGAGCGCCTTCTGCTCGCCGGTTGACCCCAGCTCGGCGGGGATGTCCTTGGGCGCATGGCGGACTTCGAGATCCGAGGCCTGCGGCCCGATCAGCGTTCGCCCGGCGGCGCGGTCGCGAGCCCGGCCTTGGCGCAGCAGGGACCGGTAAGCGTCCTCCGCATCGAGCGCCGGCAGCTGCGCCACCAGAGTGTCGAGCTCGCCCGCCAGCGCCAGCGCCGCATAGGGGAAGGGTGAGGCGTCGTCGCGGGTTTCCGCGATGATCGCGCTCAATCGCGCCACCGTCTCGGCGCGCGCGGCCGCGACCGCGACGCCGAGCTCGGCGACCTCGCGCTCGACGGCGTCGAGCCATTGCGTCTGATGCGGCGTCTCCTCGAGGATGCGGTTGCGCGAGCGCAAGGCGCGTTCCAGCGCGTTCGAGCGGGTCGCATGCGTCGGGTCGACGGCCAGCACCAGCCGGTCGAGAAAGCGGCGGCGGTCGCCGGCGGCACCCCTGAACAGCCCGTCGACATCCGGCGTCAGCCAGACCAGGCGCACATGCTCGCTGAAGGCCAGCGCCGAGCCGACCGGGACACCGTCTATGCGCGAGAGGCGGCTGCGCTTGCCCTCGCCGTCGCGCTCGGTCAGCCCCAGACCTAAGCGCGGCCCGTCTTCGGCGAGCGCGATCGAGACCGCGAAAGAGCCGGGCCCGCCCTGGCGCGCCATGTCGGCAAGGTCGACGCGGCGCAGGCCGCGCCCGGGCGCGAACAGCGAAAGCGCTTCCAGCAGATTGGTCTTGCCTGCCCCGTTCTCGCCGACGAGCGCAACGATTTGGCCCTCGATCGTCAGATCGAGGGCCTCATAGGAACGGAAATCCTGGAGGATCAGGCGCGCGACAGCGGTCACGGCGCTGAACGCCGCCTAAACCCGCATCGGCATCAGCACATAGAGCGCAGACGCTCCTTCGCGGTCCTGGATCACGGTCGGCGAGCCGGGATCGGCCAGCTTGAGCAGGGCCGTATCGCCATCGAGCTGGGCGGCGATATCCATGAGATAGCGGGCATTGAAGCCGATATCGAGCGGGCTCGCATCATAGTCGACCTCGATCTCCTCGGTCGCCGAGCCGGAATCGGGATTGGTGACCGAGAGCGTCATGCGGCCATCGGCCATGGAGAGCTTCACGGCCCGGCCGCGCTCGGAAGAGATCGTCGAGACCCGATCGACCGAGGCCGCGAAATCACCCTTGTCGACGGTCAATCGCTTGTCGTTGCCGCTGGGGATGACGCGCTGATAATCAGGGAAGGTGCCGTCGATCAGCTTCGAGGTCAGCACCACGGCCTGAGTCGCGACGCGGATCTTGGTCGCGGACAATTCGATCGCCACTTCGGTCTCGCCGTCCTCCAGCAGTTTCTGGATTTCGGAGACGGCCTTGCGCGGGATGATGACGCCCGGCATGCCGGCAGCGCCGGCCGGCGCTGCGGTGTCGACGCGGGCGAGGCGGTGGCCATCAGTGGCGACCGCGCGCAGCAGGCTGCGGCCCTCGACATCGAGCGTGTGGAGATAGATGCCGTTCAGGTAATAGCGCGTCTCCTCGGTCGAGATCGCGAACTGCGTCTTGTCGATCAGGCGCTTGAACTCGCCGGCCGGGAGCACGAAGCGATGCGCCATTTCGCCGGCGGTGATGTCCGGGAAGTCGCTTTCGGGCAAGGTCTGGAGCTGGAAGCGCGAGCGGCCCGAGCGCAAGGTCAGCCCGGTCTCGCCGGTCGTCTCGAGCGAGACCTGCGCGCCGTCGGGCAGCTTGCGGACGATATCGTACAGCGTATGGGCCGGGACGGTCGTCGCGCCGGGCTCGGCGACATCGGCGGCGATCGTTTCCACGACCTCGATATCGAGATCGGTCGCCTTGAGTCTCAGGCCGGCCTCCGCTCCGCTGAGCAGCAGGTTCGACAGGATCGGGATCGTGTTGCGGCGCTCCACCACGCGATGCACGTGGCCCAGCGACTTCAGCAGCGTGGAACGTTCGACCGTGACCTTCATATCTCTTAGTCTTCTGGCGTGATTGCGCCCGGCCAAGGAGGCGCGGGCGGCGGAATGGCCCGCGACATTGCCGGAGGCGCGCCACCGGCGCAAGGGCAGGCGCGCCGGCAATCACAATCAAAGCGGGCGGAGGGGCTTCAATGCCCGCGGCTCACTCCTGCAGCATGCGCTTCAAGAGATCGACCTCGTCATGGAGCATGCGATCCTCGGTGATCGCCTTTTCGATCTTGCGCACCGCATGCAGCACCGTGGTGTGGTCGCGCCCGCCGAAACGGCGACCGATCTCGGGCAGGGAGCGCGGGGTCAGCGCCTTGGAGAGATACATCGCGATCTGGCGCGGCTTCACTACCGCCGCCGTCCGCCGCTCCGAAAGGATATCGGCCCGGCTGACATTGTAGCGCGTCGCGACCAGCTTCTGGATGTCCTCGATCTTGACGCGGCGCGGTTCGCGGGTGCGCACCAGATCGCGGATCGCGGCCTCGGCGGTTTCCAGGGTGACCGCCTGGCCAGACAGCGTGGCATGGGCAAGCAAGCGGTTGGCGGCACCGTCGAGATCGCGGCCATTGGTGGCGACGACGCAAGCGACATAGGCGACGACATCGGGATTGACGTGGAAATTCGGATGGGCCGCGTGCAGCGCCGCCAGCCGGCCGCCGAGGATCTTGCCGCGCAGCGTCTCGTCGAGATCGCCGACCTCGACCACGAGTCCGCCGCCAAGGCGCGAGCGGATGCGCTCGTCGAGGGCCTCGAGGTCATTGGCGAGCCTGTCACCGGCCACGACGATCTGCTTGCCGGCGTCGATCAGCGCATTGATCGTATGGCCGAACTCCTGCTGGATCGACTTGCCCTGGATGAACTGCACATCGTCGACCACGAGCAGGTCGATGCCGCGCAACTTCTCCTTGAAGGCGAGCGCGGTCTGCGATTTCAGCGCGGCGACGAAGCCGTACATGAACCGGTCGGCGGTGAAATAAGCGACGCGCTTGCCCTGGCGGCGCGCTTCCTGGGCGATCGCCTGCAGCAGATGTGTCTTGCCCAAGCCGACGCCGGCATGAAGGTAGAGCGGGTTGTAGGGCGTCGAACCGGCCGGAGCCGCAGCGATACGCTCGGCAGCCGCGAAAGCGAGCTGGTTCGACTTGCCGACGATGAAGTTCTCGAAGGTCAGGCGCCGGTCGAGCACCGTGCCGCAAGCGTCGACGATGTCGCGCTCGCACGGCGTCGCGGTTTCGCCATGGCGGACCTCGGCGGAAGCCGCCGCGGGTGCAGCCACCGCAGAGCGCGGACGCGCGGCGACCGTCTCCCGCACCGGGGCCGGCGCATTGTCACGCGATACCTGGCGGACGGACAGGATGACGCCGTTCACAGCGCCGAGTTCGGCCTCGCAATTGACCTGAAGGCGCTCGGCGTAATGCGCCTCGAGCCAGCTCTTCAGAAAACGGGTCGGCACGGTCAGGTAGGCGACGCTGTCGACGAGCCCGCCGATCTCGACCCGGGCGAACCAGCTCGAGAACACGTCCTCGCCAAGCTCCGCACGCAGGCGGCGGCGAACGCGATCCCAGGCCTCCCCGAGCGAACCCTGCAGGGGGGCTGTCGTCTCCGTGATCGTGGCCGCAACCAAAGGAAGTGGCGCCGCCACTGCCTCGATCGCTTCCGCCGTCTCCTGCCGTTCAAACATGTGTGTTGCCCCGTTCTTGAAAAATTTGGCGCGCGTGAGCGAGAACCGCCGCAATGCGGCAGCCTCGCCGGCGCTACTGTCCGGTCGATAGATCAGGCTTCCCACGAACGCTGCGCGCTCGCAGGGGACCTGCCTTCGCTCTTGTCGATTACGCTTGGAAAGCCCGCCGTGAGACGAAGCCGCACTTCATCTCAACCTGACAAGACAAAGAGCCGCATCCTCCAACCCCCCTTAGGTTGCGAGCCAAAACACTCTCATTTCTTATGGAAATCCCCGGTGGCCATTGCTGTCCGCCCGGCGATGAAAATGACCTTACAGGGCGCTCTCGAAAGGGATCAACATCCCCTTCAGCCGGCTTCCGAGAGTCGAGGCCCGGAACGGGGGTCCTGACCTACCGGCATTCACCGCGCAATTGGTTGTGGAACTTAAGATTTTCTTTACGGATGCCCCATGCCGTCGGGGGCGAATCTTTTTTTTCCAAATGCGCGATCCGCCCGAGGAGAGTCGGAGGGAATCCCGAGGGCCAAATCCTTTGCCCGCTAAACTCATGAAAAATAAGCGCTTTCGCTGCGCGGTCAAAAGCGCCGGAGAGGTCGATTTTGCGCCCTCAGAGCGCCGCCAGAGTCAACCCCGCAAAGCCGTGGAAAGATTGCAGAATCCTGCTGACAAGCAATCCGAATCAATCATTCCCTACGCTGTAGCAGCCGGGTCACAGCCCGGTTTGCAGCCAACGAAAAAACCCGGCCTCACGGCCGGGTTTTTCAGTCGAAAATCCGCTCTGCGGAGTAGCGAAAATCAGGAGGCGAGAGCGCCGACCCGATGCGCCAGGCGCGAGACCTTCCGGGACGCGGTATTCTTGTGAACGATGCCCTTCTGAGCAGCCCGCATGATCTCCGGCTGGGCAGCCTTCAGAGCGTCGGCAGCGGCGCTCTTGTCGCCGGAGGCGATCGCCTCCTCGACCTTGCGCAGGAAGGTGCGCATGCGCGAGCGGCGCGCCTTATTGACCTCGGTGCGACGCGCGATCTTGCGCGTGGCCTTCTTGGCCGACGTCGTATTGGCCATCGAAACGTCCTCGTTCTCATCGCGTCCGTTCGCCTCAGGCTACATGCCTGGCGGGGTCGGACCGCGACCGTGATGGAAAATGCGTGGGCGGCGGCCGTTGCTTGCGCGGACCGTCGCGAGAGGCAGGCGTATAGTCGCTGCCGCGCCCGGCGTCAACGCCGGAATGGCGCACGACCGCAGGTTTTAGCTGGCTGGCGCGATGAAACGGGCAAAGCTCGCCAGATCGACGTTGCCGCCGCTCAGAATCACGCCGACGCGCTTGCCGGCGACCGGCACCGCGCCGGTGAATGCGGCGGCGGCCGCCAGGCATCCGGTCGGCTCGACCACGAGCTTCATCCGCTCGGCGAAGAAGCGCATCGCCTCGACCAGCGCAGCGTCGCTGACGGTGACGATGTCCTCGACCAGGGCCTGGATGATCGGGAAGGTGAGATCGCCCAGGAAGGAGGTCTGCGCCCCGTCGGCGATCGTCTTGGGCACCGCGATCTTGACGATCTTGCCGGAGCGGAAGGATTGCTGGCCGTCATTGCCGGCCTCGGGCTCGACGCCGAAGACGCGACAGCCCGGATTCAGCGCCTTGGCCGCCAGGGCCGCCCCGGCCAGCAGGCCGCCGCCGCCGAGGCAGACCAGCAGGATGTCGAGGGGGCCGGCATCCTCGATCAGCTCCTTGGTCGCCGTGCCCTGTCCGGCGATGACATGAGGGTGGTCGTAGGGCGGGATCACGGTCAGGCCGCGCTCGGCTGCGAGCCTGCCGCCGATCGCGAGACGGTCCTGGCTGTAGCGGTCATAGCGCACGATCTCGCCGCCATAGGCCTGCGTCGCCTCGACCTTCGCCACCGGTGCATCCTCCGGCATGATGATCGTGGTGGGCACGCCGAGCAGCTTGCCCGCCAGCGCGATCGCCTGGGCGTGATTGCCCGAGGAATAGGTCACGACGCCGGCGCGCTTCTGCTCCGGTGACAATGCGGCGATCGCATTATAGCCGCCGCGGAACTTGAAGGCGCCCATGCGCTGCAGGTTCTCGGCCTTGAAGACGAGGCTGGCGTCGGTGCGCCTGTTGGCGGTGGCCGAGGTCAGAACCGGGGTATGGTGGGCGACGCCCTTGATGCGCAGCGCCGCCGCCTCGACATCGGCATAGGTCGGCAGGGAGGGCTTGCTGGCGGCTGCGTCGGTCATGGAAATCTGTCCTGCGGCGTGATCGTCTCAACCCTATCTGCCAGCACAGGCAGCCACGCTTCAAGTCAGAGACGGTGACATCAGCCATGCGTGGCGTTGATCGACGCACACGCCGCGGGGATCCGAGCCCCCCGGCAAGAGCCGCTCGGGTCAAGTCCGAGCCTGGCGAGATCGCCGCTTCACCTGAAGAAAATCAGCGTCTGCACCAGGAACAGCGGGATCAGGATCGCGCCCGACCAGAGCATGTAGCCGAAGAAGCTCGGCATCGCGACCTTCCGGTCCTTGGCGATGGCATAGACCATGAAGTTCGGCGCGTTGCCGATATAGCTGTTGGCGCCCATGAAGACCGCGCCGGCCGAGATCGCCGCCAGGGTCAGTGCACCCGTCGTCATCAGCGCCTTGGGATCGCCGCCGGCGAGCTCGAAGAAGACGAGATAGGTCGGCGCGTTGTCGAGGAAGGAGGACAGCGCCCCGGTCAGCCAGAAATAGGCGATGGTGTTGGGCGTGCCGTCGGCATGGCTGACCAGCGCGACCAGCGGCGCGAAGGCTCCGTTCCGGCCCGCCTGCAGCATCGCCAGCACCGGAATGATGCAGATGAAGATGCCGGCGAAGAGTTTCGCGACCTCCTTGATCGGCCCCCAGCTGAATTCATTGCCGGCGCGCACGGGGCCCGGCGTCAGCTTCAGCGAAAGTCCCGCCAGCGCGAGCAGGATGACGTCGCGCGCCAGGTTCTGCCATTCCACCGAAATGCCGTGCACGGTGAAGGCGATGCCCGGCTTCCAGCTTGCCGACATCAGGATGGCGAGGATGACGCCGCCCAGAAGGGCGATGTTGATCTTGCCATAGAGCTTGATGTCGCGGTCCGGCGTCGGGTCCTTGAGCGGCGGCAGGCCCTCCTCCTTGCGGTAGAACCAGCTGTCGAGCGCATAGAACAGCGCCAGCAGCACGATGACGGCAAAGCCGGTCTCCGGCAGCAGATGCGTGGTCGTCCAGAAGAAGCTCACCCCGCGCAGGAAGCCGAGGAACAATGGCGGGTCGCCGAGCGGCGTCAGCGAGCCGCCGATATTGGAGACCAGGAAGATGAAGAACACGATGACATGGACGTTGAAGCGCCGCGCGTCATTGGCGCGCAGGATCGGGCGGATCATGATGATCGAAGCGCCGGTGGTGCCGACGAAGCTCGCCATCAGCGTGCCGATCGCCAGAAGAACCGTGTTGGTCGCGGGCGTGCCGTGCAGATTGCCCATGATCAGGATGCCGCCGGCGATCGTGAACAGGGCGAAGAGCAGGATGATGAAGGGGATATAGTCGAGCAGCCCCATATGAAGGAGCGCGCCCAGCGCCGGGTCGAAGCCGCGCGACAGAACCAATGGCGCCAGCACCAGCACCGACCAGAAAGCCGCGAACTTGCCGTAGTTCAGCTCCCAGAAATGCGGGAACAGCACGGGGCCGAGTGCGATCGAGAGCAGCATGCCGGCGAAGGGCAGCGCCCAGGCCGCTCCCATCGTCGCGCCGCCGATATCGCCTGCCGCCAGCGCCGCGCTGGAGATCAGGCATAGCGCGAGCACCGCGCCGGTTCGTGTCAGAAAGCTCGCCAAGGCCATCCCCCGCCCGCTTTTCGCGTGGTTGTCATCATCACATCGGCCCCATGGCTCATAGCGGCCGCTAGCTGGTTAGACGAGGACCGAAGGCCTAGCAACCGAGGGCCAAATCAGTATAGGCCCGGTTGACGCAACGACAGATGACGAGGGGATTGCGAGGATGCGAGCGCTTCTGCCAGTGGTGCTGGCCCTTGTCTTCGTCCCGGTCCTGGCCAGGCCGGTCTTCGCCCAGGTCTCGGTCGCCGAGATCAGGGCCCAGATCTTCCTCGAACGCTCCGGCAAGCTCTCGGATAATCTCATCGGCGCCAACAAGGCGCTGCACAACACGGTCATCGGCGAAGGCGATGCCGGCGAGCCGGCAGATGCGGTTCTGGTGACATTGGTGTTCACCGGCGCGAAGAACACCAGATCCTCCGACAAGATCGCCCGCGACCTTGCCTCCATCACGGTCAAGCAGCGGGCCAGGACCGGCGAGAAGACCCTGCTGCGGCGCGTTTATGGCGGCTTTCTGTTCGGCGAGAGCGGGCGCATCCACAAGGCCTTCCTGCTCGACAATGCGACCTGCGCGCCGCTCGATATCGAGGTCAAGGTCGGCCGCAGCACCAAGAGCGCGAAGCTCGATTTCACCTGCGGAGAGTAGCCTGTCGTCGCCCCGTGCCAGCCGCAGCTCAGCTTGGTGCGGTGCAGATGCGGGGCCGTCGTCAGGACGGGACACCCTCTCGTCCGCGGTTCCGCATCTGCGCAGCGACACTGCGCGTGCGGAATGGCCTGCATGGGTCGATTGTTATGCCGGCATTCATTTCTGTAGAATAATCTCCTCCTAGCGGCATCCCGGCCGCGGCCGATTCGGGACCGATCATGTGCCGTTTCCTCGCCTATTCAGGCGCGCCCGTCTTTCTTGAGGATCTCGTCGCGGCTCCCTGCCATTCGCTCATCCATCAGTCGCTCCATGCCGAGGAAACCAAGACCGGCACGAATGGCGACGGTTTCGGCGTCGGCTGGTATGGCGACAGGCGCGAGCCCGGGCTCTACCGCGAGGTCAGGCCCGCCTGGGCGGATGAGAACCTGCTCTCGATCGCGCGCCAGGTCCGCTCGCGTCTCTTCTTCGCCCATGTCCGTGCTGCGACCGGCACCGCGACGACGCGGGCCAATTGCCACCCCTTCGCCCATGGCCACCACCTCTTCATGCATAACGGCCAGATCGGCGGCTACGGCCTGATCCGCCGCAAGCTGGAGAGCCTGATTCCGGATGCACTCTATGGCGTCCGCGTCGGCACGACCGATTCCGAGGCGATCTTCCTGCTCACCCTGGCCGGCATGACTGACGGAATGGCGCCTGGAGAAGCGCTGGCCTGGGCGCTGGGCGAAGCGCTCGCCCTGATGCAGCAGGCCGGCATTCGCGAGCCCTTGCGCTGCGCCGCGGCGCTTGCCGATGGCGACAGCATCCATGCGGTGCGCTGGTCCTCCGACCCCAAGCCGCCGACGCTCTATCTTTGCGACCGCGGCGACAGCGTCATCATCGCTTCCGAGCCGGTCGATGCCGCGCGCGATTGCTGGCAGGCGCTGCCGGCCAACACGCTGGTCACGGTGCGCAGCGGCGCAGTCGTGCTGTCGCCCTTCGAGGTCGGGTTGAAGCAGGCGGCCTGACGCCAGAGCATTTTCGAGCGAAGTGGACATCGGTTCGCGTGAAGAAAATGCTCTGGGACACATCTGATCTCTCGAAGGCCGGGCCGGCTTCAGCGGAAAGCGCGATCCTGCCGACCTTGGGCAATCCCATCCTGTTGCAAGCAAGGGTCGAGCCTCAGGCCTTGCCGGAAGCCCGGATGCCGCGTTTCGCTCGACGGCCGCGGCTTCAAGGCTTGCGCTTCGCCTCCCGTCGCGCCACAGGCGAGGCGTCATGCGCGCCTTCGACACGAAGCTCCCCATCGATGCCGTCCTGGACGCGCTCGCAGCCTCGCTGCGGGCGCGGCCCAACGCCGTCCTCGTCGCGCCGCCCGGCGCGGGCAAGACCACGCGCGTGCCGCTCGCCTTGCTCGACGAGCCCTGGGCGAAGGGCGGCAAGCTGATCCTGCTGGAGCCGCGCCGTCTGGCGGCGCGCGGCGCCGCCAACCGCATGGCGCAGACGCTGGGCGAGCGCGTTGGCGAGACGGTCGGGCTGCGCGTCCGGCTCGGCTCCAGGATCGGCCCGAAAACCCGCATCGAGGTCGTCACCGAGGGCGTCTTCGCCCGGATGATCCTCGACGATCCCGGGCTCGACGGCGTCGCGGCCGTGCTCTTCGACGAGTTCCACGAGCGCTCGCTCGATGCCGATTTCGGCCTGGCGCTGGCGCTCGATGCGCAAGCGGGCCTGCGCGAGGATCTGCGCATCCTGGTGATGTCGGCGACGCTCGACGGCGCGCGCGTGGCGCGATTGCTCGGCGAAGCACCCGTGATCGAGAGCCAGGGGCGGGCCTTTCCCGTCGAGACCCGCTATCGCGGCCGCGATCCGCTGAAGCGCATCGAGGACCAGGTCACGGAGGCCGTGCTTCTGGCGCTGAACGAGCAGGCGGGCTCGCTGCTCGTCTTCCTGCCCGGGCAGGGCGAGATCCGCCGCGTCGAGGAGCGCCTGCGCGAACGCATCCGCGATGCTTCCGTCGAGATCGCGCCGCTCTATGGCGCGCTCGATCAGGCCGAGCAGGACCGCGCCGTGCTGCCTGCGCCCAAGGGCCGCCGCAAGGTCGTGCTGGCGACCGCCATCGCCGAGACCTCGCTCACGATCGAGGGCGTGCGCGTGGTGATCGATTCAGGCCTTGCTCGCGTGCCGGTCTATGAGCCCGATATCGGCGTGACGCGACTGGAGACGCGCCGCGTCAGCCGCGCGGCGGCGGACCAGCGTCGCGGCCGCGCCGGACGCACTGAGCCCGGCATCTGCTACCGGCTCTGGGAGGAGGCCGGCACCGGCGCGCTGGAGGCCTTCGCTCGGCCCGAAATCCTCTCCGCCGACCTTGCTCCCCTGCTGCTCGATTGCGCCGCCTGGGGTGTGACCGACCCGACGAGCCTCGCCTTCCTCGATGCGCCGCCCGCACCCGCCCAGAAGGAGGCGCGCGCCCTGCTGACGACGCTGCATGCGCTCGACGGCGATGGCCGCATCACGCCGGAGGGCAAGGCGCTTCAGGCGCTGCCGCTGCCGCCCAGGCTGGCGCGCATGGTCGTGGCCGCCGCGGGCTTCGGCCAGGCGAGCCCGGCGGCCGAGCTCGCCGCGCTGCTGGTCGAGCGCGGGCTGGGCGGCGATGCGATCGATCTTGCCGAGCGCCTGGAGCGCCTTGGCCGCGAGCGCGGCGGCCGCGCCGCCGATATGCGCCGGCTCGCCGAAGGCTGGGCGCGCGGCGCGGAGAAAGCGAGGCCGAAGTTGCGGGAGCTGGCGCTGTCGCCTGGCCTCCTGCTGGCGCTGGCCTATCCTGACCGCATCGCCAAGGCGCGCAACGCGGGCTCCGGCCAGTATCTGCTCGCCAATGGCCGCGGTGCGGCGCTGGAGTCCACCCAGCGGCTGGCGCGCGAGCCCTGGCTCGTGGTGGCGGAGATGACCGGGGCCGCCCAGCAGGCGCGGATCATGGCGGCTGTGGCGATTACGGAGGCGGACATCCTCTGGCTCGCGGGCGAGGGGCTCGCGCCTTTCACCATCGAGGAGCGCAGCGAGGTCACGTTCGAGCGGGCTGCGCGGGCGCTGCGTGTCCGCGCCGTGAGGCGCTATGGCGCGCTGCTGCTGGCGGAACGGCCATTGCCGGTCGACGCATCCCTGGACAATGCCACGGCGCTCGCCGCGGGCATCGCCACGCTCGGCATCGGGCTCCTGCCCTGGACGAAGGCGCAAATGCAACTGCGCGAGCGCGTCGACTTCCTGCGCAGGGCGATGCTCGCCTCGGGCGGCGACAATCCCTGGCCCGACCTGACGGATGAGGGTCTAGGCCCCGACGCCGCGACATGGCTCGCGCCGCACCTTCTGGGACGCGCCTCGCTTGCGGCGATCCAGGCCTCCGATCTCGATGCGGCGCTGGCCGAGCTTTTGCCCTGGGACCTGAAACGCCGGCTCGATGCCGAAGCCCCGACGCATTTCGTTGCGCCGACTGGCTCCAACCTCGCGGTCGACTATGCCGCCGAGGCCGGCCCGACGATCTCGGTGCGGGTGCAGGAGCTCTTCGGGCTCGCCGTCCACCCCGCGCTGGCCGGCGGGCGCGTGCCGCTGGTGCTGGAATTGCTGTCGCCGGGGCACAAGCCCATCCAGATCACCCGCGATCTGCCTGGCTTCTGGCGCGGCTCATGGTCAGCGGTGAAGTCCGAGATGAAGGGCCGCTATCCGCGCCATCCCTGGCCGGACGACCCGGCCGCCGCTCCGCCGACGACAAGGGCGAAGCCGCGCGGGACGTGAGACGGCCGCCTCAATTCCCCATGCGGTCGCGCCATTGCCGCTCGCCCGCCAGGCAGCTCGGATTCTGGCCAGTCGACTGCGCCTTCTGGACGAGCGCCTCGCCATCACGCGGCATCTCGGCGATCTCGCGCACCAGCTTGGTCCGCGTCGCATCGACGAATTGATGGCGCTCGCGAATCGGGATCACGAAGGCGCCGATACCGGTGACCACGCAGTCCTTGTAGTAGACGTCGAGGTTGTCGATATCGAAATAGCTCGCCTGCTTCAGCATGATCGGCAGGCCGTTGATGTTGACGCCCTTGGCCGCGGCTTCATCGCGCGCGGCGGTGACGGGCCGCCCGTCATTGTTGGCGCCGTCGCCGGAGATGTCGATGACCCGGCGCATCGCCGTGACGTTGGACTTTTCCAGAAGCGCCATGCCGAGGTCGATCGCCCCTGAGATCGAGGTGCGCCGGCCGCGCCGCGTCGGCGCCTCGCCCAGCTCCTCGGCGAAGGCCAGCGCCGATTGCGGCGTGTCGATGATGGTCCAGGATTTGACGATGTGCTGGAAGTCGCCGCCGGCCCATTCGAAATAGGTCACGGCGATCTTGCCGATCGCCCCCTTGGCGATGGCATTGTGCAGCTCCTTCGAGCGGAAGGCCTCGATATAGCCGTTTCGCTGCAGGGCGAGCTCGTCGATATCCATCGAATAGGACACGTCGAGCGCCAGGACGAGCGCGACATCGACCTCCTCGGCGGGCGCGGCGGCTTGCTGCGCCCTGGGCGCCGTGCCGGTCAGCAGACCCGCCGCCGCGAGACTCAAGAGACCGAACAGCCAACGCCGCATCGCCACCTCCGTCATCTTATGCTGACGGCAGTGTGCGCTTCGTTTCTATTCCCGCCAAGGGCGAAAGCTGGGCAGGCTCAGTCGCTTATTATCGCATTCTCGTGACCTGGATTGGCGCGACGGGCATCGACGATGCCGATCGCGGCCGCGGCCGCTTCCTCGATGGTCAGGGCCGAGGTGTCGAGCAGGACGGCGTCCTCCGCCAGCTTGAGGGGAGCGTCGCTGCGGCCGGAATCGCGCGCGTCGCGCCGGCGGATATCGGCCAGGATGCCTTCGAAAGTGGCAGGCTCGCCGCGTCCCGCCAGCTCGCGATGGCGGCGGGCGGCGCGCACTTCGGGCGTAGCGGTGACGAAGAGTTTCGCCCGCGCCTCCGGGCAGATCACCGTGCCGATATCGCGCCCGTCCAGCACCGCGCCGCCGGCTTGCCCGGCGAAGCGGCGCTGGCGCGCGATCAAGCCGCTGCGCACGGCCGGCATCGCCGCGACGACGGAGGCGGCCTCGCCGATCTCGCGCCCGCGCAGGCTGTCTTCGGGAAAGGCGGCTTCATCGAAGCTCGCGACGATCGCCGCGGCGGCATCCGCGTCCTGGATGTCGTGGCCTGCATCGAGCACGGCCCTGGCGACCATGCGGTAGAGCAGTCCGGTATCGAGATAGGGCAGGCCGTAATGCGCGGCGAGCCGGCGCGCCAGCGTGCCCTTGCCGGAGGCGGCGGGACCGTCGACCGCGATGACAAGCCGCTCCCGCCCATCGTTGCGGCTCATGCGATGTCGCCTCCAAGCCCGTTCATCAGGGCGACGAAGCTCGGAAAGCTCGTCGCGATCATCGCACCGTCATCGACCGTCATCGGTCGCCGCGTCGCCAGCCCCATCACCAGGAAACTCATCGCGATGCGGTGGTCGAGATGGGTCGCGACCAGGCCGCCGCCGGCAACCTCGCCGCCGCGGCCCTCGACGACGAGATCATCGCCTTCGATCGCGCAGGTGACGCCGGCGGCCTTCAGCCCGGCCTCGACGGCGGCCAGACGATCGGATTCCTTGACGCGCAGCTCCTGCAGGCCGCGCATCCGCGTCGTGCCCGTGGCGAAGGAGGCCGCGACCGCCAGCACCGGATATTCGTCGATCATCGCGGGCGCGCGTTCGGGCGGAACCGTGACGCCGTTCAGGGCGCCGGCCCGCACGCGCAGCGTCGCGACCGCCTCGCCACCCTCATTCGCCTCGCTCTCGACGCTGATATCCGCGCCCATCTCGCGCAAGGTGGTCAAGAGCCCGCTGCGCAGCGGATTGGTCATCACGCTCCCGATCAGGATGTCCGAACCGGGCACGATCAGGGCCGCGACCAGCGGAAAGGCGGCCGAGGAGGGGTCTGCCGGCACCACGATCGGCGCCGCCTGCAATTCGGGCTGGCCCTTGAGCACGATGCGCCGTCCATGCGCGCCATCCGGCGAAACCGAGACATCCGCGCCAAAATGCCTCAGCATCGTCTCGGTGTGGTCGCGCGTCGCCTCCGTCTCGATCACGGTGGTTTCGCCGGGAGCGGCAAGGCCCGCCAGCAGCACGGCGGATTTGATCTGCGCCGAGGCGACCGGCGTGCGATAGGTGATCGGCACGGCCTCCTTCGGCCCGCGCAGGGTCAGCGGCACGCGCCCGCCCTCCTCCTGCGCGACGATCGTCGTGCCCATCAGTTCGAGCGGGTCGAGGATGCGCCGCATCGGGCGCTTGCGCAGCGAGGCGTCGCCGTCGAAAATCGTGGTGATCGGGTGGGCGCCGCAGACGCCCATCATTAAGCGCGAGCCGGTGCCGGCATTGCCGAAATCGAGCACGCCACGGGGTTCGCGCAAGCCACCGACGCCGACGCCGCGGACGCGCCAGCTGCCCGGCCTGTCATGATGGACGATCGCGCCGAGCGCGCGCGCGGCATCGGCCGTGCGCATCACGTCCTCGCCCTCGAGCAGGCCGCTGATCACCGTCTCGCCGATCGCGAGCAGGCCGAAGATGAGCGAGCGATGCGAGATCGACTTGTCGCCGGGCACGCGCACGCGCCCTGCAAGCGGGCCCCTGCTGCGTGCGGTGACGGGGATCTGGGGCTGCGCGTGGGCCACTTTGGTCTCTGCCGGCTGGTCTGAGGGAAGCGCGGGCTGCCTAGCATGAGCCTTGGCCAGGCGTCACGCGCCCCTCGGGGCGAAATCAACATTTGACAGGGCCGCCTGCCCCGACTAACGGACGCGCCTGCTTTTCAGAACATGAATGATTGAAGGTCCGACGCAGTGGCGAAACCGGAACTTGGCACTAAGCGCGTTTGCCCGACGACGGGCCGCAAATTCTACGACCTGAACAAGGATCCGATCGTCTCGCCCTATACCGGGCAGGCGTTCCCGCGTTCCATGTTCGAGCCCCAGGCGAAGGCGGCGGCCGTTGCCGCCAAGCCCGCCGATGACGAGGACGAGATCGAGGTCGCCGACGGCGCAGTCGAACTCGTTTCGCTCGACGAGGCCGATGCGGAAGCCACCGAGAAGGAGGCCGTCGTCACCAGCGAGGACGATATCGAAGTCGAGGACGACGACATCGCCGCCGAGGACGACACCTTCCTCGAGGAAGACGAGGAAGGCGATGACGACGTCGCCGACCTGATCGATGGCGACATCGAGGGCGACGAGGACGTCTGAGGAGTCTGCCCGCCTGGCGGGGGCTGTGAAGAAATGACGATCGCGCGACATTCTGCGCTTGAGTCTTCCCGCACTCCTGCCTATAGAGCGCTTCGCCGCTCGCAGCGGCGACAAGGACGGGACGGTCGATCGCCGCAAAGGTGAGGAATGACCGCCCGGGAATATCCCGGCTGACCCCCAAATCAGCCGGCTAGCGTGGGGCCATAGCTCAGTTGGGAGAGCGCTTGAATGGCATTCAAGAGGTCGGCGGTTCGATTCCGCCTGGCTCCACCATCTCTTCTCCAGGCTGAATAGCTGGAACGCGGCGGGATTGCCCGGGATCAACCGGGACTATTCCAGCCTTTACCCTCGACCGATCAAGATTGGTGAAGGTTTCCGGAGAATCAGCCGGCACGCCGCGCGCCTCACGTCCGCGGCTAGGTATCGGCCTGCGCGACACCGAGCTTGCGCCAGAGCTGCGTCCTGTCCAGGCAGGAGACATCATAGGTCACTTCGCGCCCCTTGAATTCCGCATGAGTGGCGAGCTGCTTGGTCATGGAGCGCGTGATGTCGTCGATCCGCGCTTCGCAGGCTTCGACGCTGGTGAAGCCCATCTCGCTGATTCGCGTTGCCGTGCAGGTCGGCTCCCCCGACACGCAGGCCATGATGACCATCGTAAAGGCATCCATGACTTCACTCCCAAGGTGGCTCTGCGCCGGGGGTGGCCTCTATCCGCTCAAAAGTGACGCTTCATGGTTACCCGAGCCTTAAGAAGCCTCGCCGGGCATCAGCAGCAAATCCCGAGCCAACGCCGTCTTCACGGCGGGTGCCTGGCTGCGGCTGGAGCGTTCTTCGAGCGAAGTGGATACCGGTTCGCCTGAAGAAAACGCGTCAAAACAAGGATCTGGAGCAATCTCCGATCCGGCAGGGTCGCTCGCGCGAAAGCGTTCTAACGCCGGCGCCGCCGGTTGGACCGCGCCCGCCGGCGCCTGACGGCTTTCATCATCAGTGTCAGCATGGCGAGCAGCATGTTCGACAACGTTCGGTTCTGGAGTTTCGCCCGGCATCCTCCCGCCCCTCGAAGGCAGCCTTATGTCGAAAGGCTACATCGATGCTGGCACGTTTGAGGCAGCAGCCTGTGCGGCCACGACGCTCGGCATGGCCGCCAGCCCTTCATTGAAGGCGCTTCCTTCACGCGAACCGGTGCCCACTTCGCTCGAAAGCGCTTCAGGCGCCGGCTCCAGAATGTGGCGTGCCTTGTGAACCTGTTCCGGTTCTGCCGCGACTAGCCGATCGGGCGTCGCGTTTGCGCAGCCTTGCCGCCCCGGTCCGTCCCCTCCCAATGGTGGCCGGGGCGGCATCCGTCGCAATCAGGCAGCCTCACCAGTTGAGGTCGGGTTGGGCAGGACCGGAACCTGCGGATGCCAGGTTTCGCGCGCAAATGAACATTAAGCGCCGGCGGACGTTCAGCCCTTTTGAGTTTTAGCTAATCTGGGGAGCGTTTCATGGATCGCCGGTCATTTCTGCAAGCAGCCATGGTGTCTGCTCTCCCCTCGGCGGCGTTTGGACAAGGAGCGCCGGCCGGGATTTCACCTGAACAGAAGCATGCGGCGGAAACCCTGGAAGCGAGCGCGATGTCGCTGGAGGCAAGCCGCGCGGCTGCCACCAAGGGCGTCGATGCGTATGTCCGGCGATTTGCCCAGTTCGAGTCGGCGGAGCAAGAGGTGGTGGCATCCGTGGTCAAGGCGGCCACCGGCATGTCGGAAACCGCTCCGCCACCCCTGACGGCCGAGGCGAAAGCCATGGTCGAGATTCTGAAGGCGATGCCGTCCGGTCCGGAATTCGACAAGGCCTATGTGAAAGGGCAGGTCGAGGGGCACCAGCGGCTTCTGCAGATTCAGGAGGTCTATCTGACCAATGGCAAGAATCAGACTCATCGCTCGATCGCGATGTTGATTCGCGGCCATGTCAAAGAGCACCTGGCTCAGCTGGAACTCATGAACAAGCTGCCGGCCTAGTTTCAGCCGACGCGCCGAAGGTTGAGCCCGGCGGGCGTTCCAGGCGTATTGGGCCGACCGCTTCGTCCGGAACAGGGTCGCCCATGGCCGCGCGCAGCGGCGCGAGCCTTAGAGATGCCGCAGCCACTCCGCCGCGGCCTCCGCCGGCGGCCGCTCGCTGTTGAAGGCGCCGATGAAGCTGCCGTCCTTGCCCATCAGATAGACCAGCGCGGTATGGTCCATGGTGTAGTCGCCATCCTTGAGCGGGACCTTCTTGGCATAGGCGCGATAGGCCTTGACCGTGGCGTCGATCGCCGCCTGGTCGCCGGTCAGTCCGATGATGCGCGGGTCGAAGCTGCCGAGATAGCTCTTCAGGGTCTCCGGCGTGTCGCGCGCGGGATCGACGCTGATGAAGAGCGCGCGCAGCTTCTCGCCCTTGGGACCGGCGGCGCGCAGCGTCTCCGAAATCTCGAACAGCTTGGTCGGGCAGATGTCGGGGCAATGGGTGAAGCCGAAGAAGACCAGGAAGGGCGCGCCGCGCAGCTCCTTGTCGGTCAGCGTCTTGCCGTCCGGGGTCGTCAGCGAGAATGGCCCGCCGACGCTCGCCGTTCCCGTCTGATTCTGCCGTGTCGGCGAAAAGGTGAGAATCGCAGCCGCAGCGAGCGCAAGCGCCCCCAGAAGAAAGACGATCAGGGGCAGGATGAGGCGGCGTTGCACGGCGGGCGATCCGGTTTCAGGGCGTTTGGGAGGGGCTCAGAAGCAGGCGACGAGGGCGGCGATGAGACCGTCGGTGAAAAGCCGGTCGCCTTCGCGCCACCACAGCAAGAGCCCGGTCAAAAGCAGGCCGAGCGCGCCGCCGGCGAGCAGCAGGATGCCCGCTCGCGACGGCGGGGCCGTATCCTGCTGCGGATCGTCCTGCGCTTGCGTCATGCGCTGACTCATACCCCCGCGCGGCCGCTGCCGGAAGCGGCGTCCGTGACGCAGGTCATGAGCGTTTAGGGAGGATTGGAGCAGGCGATCGGGATCGAACCGACGACATTCGGCTTGGGAAACGATGCCGAGTGTTCGATGCGAAACGCGTGCGGTCCCTGACGCTCACGAGAGCCGGTGAGAACGGCCGCATCAAGCTGGTGAAATGCTGGGACAATGGCGTGCCGTCACAATGCACCAACTCGTGGCTTGCTTATCCCCAGGCTGTCCGGGAGAGGATTCGAACCTGACGAACGGTCCTGAACGCTCTGAAAAACAAGGAAGACGCCGTCATTGCTTCCGTGCCCGAGTGAGAACTCCGAAGGGGCAATCGGCAGTCGGCTGTACCAACCTATCCCATCTCAAATCACGACGATTCTGGCGCGTTAACTTATGCCGGGCGAGCAACGGCGCCATGTCTGGGCGCTGGCTGAACCGATCGTGACGCGCACCTGCGTCTCGCCTTGCAGCACCATATCGACGGCAGCGCCGGCATCGGCCTCTTCGGGCGGCAGGATGAAATTGAACGTATGTCGCGTGTAGTTCCCCGACAGCCTCACTCCCTTGGTCGTCGTCACGGCGGAGCCCTCGATTGTGAAGCGCCGCCCATTCTCGGAGCACCAGGCACCGTCGATCGCATCCGCATAGGCCGGATTCATCGTGCAAAACGTCAGCGCCGCGACGGCACCGGCAAAAATCAAGCCTCCCTCTTTCATCGGTTCTCTCCTCTGTGGTGACCGCGCGCCAGCGATCGCCACAATGCGAGGAGGCCTCGTCAAAGTGAAGCACTCCTTGTAATTAGAATAATTCCAAACTAGGTTGCGTGAGCCAGCCAGGCATCCTTTCGACCAGGATGATTCCGCCATGACGACCGTCGCTGCTTCCGTCCCGCTCTGCCCCGCCAGCGCGCGGCCCTGCACCTGCTTCCGGCCCTTCGAATCGACCTGCTCGGCGAGCGCGGCCGAGCAAGCCAAGCACTCGCCCGGCTGGATCGGAGACCGGATTCCACGGGCGCTCAGCCTGTTTGGCCATGATGTCGAGACCGTCGAGGTCTTGCGGGTTGCGGTCGTCGCGGTCTCGGCGGCGCTGGTCTGGTTCGGGCTGAGCGGGAGCGTGGCCGGCGTCGATGTCGTGGGCTCGGCGGGCCTGCTGTTTGGCGCCTGGCCGATCCTGCGCGAGGCTTTTGAGAACATCAAAGAGCGGCGGATGACCATGGAACTCTCCATGTCGATTGCCATCCTGGCCGCCGCCACGATCTCGGAGTTCTTCACGGCACTGGTCGTGACCTTCTTCGTGCTCGTAGCCGAGGAATTGGAGCATCTGACTGTCGATCGCGGGCGGGCCGCGATCGCCGACCTCATCGACGTCATGCCGCATGAGGCGACCGTGCGCCGCAACGGCATCATCTCGCTGGTCCCGATCGACATGATCGTCGTCGGCGACCGCGTCCTTGTCGCGCCCGGCGAGAACATTCCTGTCGACGGTGTCGTGAAGTCGGGCCTCTCCTATGTCGATCAGGCGCGCATCACCGGCGAATCCATGCCGGTCAAGCGTAGCGCAGGGGATGCCGTCTTCGCCGGCTCCATCAATCAGTCTGGCGCGCTCGACATCCAGGTCGACCGGATCGGTCGCGACACCAGCTTCGGGCGCATCATCGATGCGATCGAGAACGCCGAGCAGTCGCGCGCTCCGGTCCAGCGCCTCGCCGATCAACTGGCGGGCTATCTCGTCTATTTCTCCTTCGCCGCGGCGATCGTAACCTACCTGCTCACCGGCAACATCCGCGACACGATCTCGGTGATCATCGTCGCCGGCGCCTGCGGCGTCGCGGCAGGAACGCCTCTGGCGGTACTGGGCGGCATCGGCCGCGCGGCGCGCAACGGTGCAATCATCAAGGGCGGCATGCATCTCGAGATGCTCGGCCGCATCGACACGATCGTGCTCGACAAGACGGGCACCCTGACCTTCGGCGAACCGCGCGTCTCGGCGATCCATCCGGCGGCCGGCCGCACGGAGGCCGACCTGCTCAGGCTGGCGGCATCGGCGGAACTCCGCTCCGAGCACCCGCTCGCCAAGGCGATCGTGGCGGAGGCCCGCCTTCGAGATATCGCGGTGCCGGAGCCCGACAGCTTCGACTACACGCTCGGACGTGGTGTCACGGCAAGGCTGGGCGATGACCGCATCCTGATCGGCAGCGTCAAGCTGCTGCAGGCCGAGGGGATCGACGTTCCCGCCGGCCGCGCGGGCGACGCCCTCTCCTCCGAGATCTGCGTCGCGGTCAACGGGCTCTATGCCGGGGCCTTCGCCGTCGCCGACGAGGTGCGTCCGGAGGCCGCAGACGCTATCCGGGCCCTGCACGCGATGAAGATCCGCACCATCCTGCTGACCGGCGACAACGCCAAGGTGGCCGAGCGCGTCGGCGCCAGCCTTGGGATCGGGACGGTCGAGGCCGGCATGCTGCCCGAGCAAAAGCTGGAGCGCGTGCGGGCGCTGGCGGCGTCCGGCGCCAAGGTCGCCATGCTTGGCGACGGCATCAACGACGCGCCGGCTTTGACGGCCGCGAGCGTCGGGATCGCGATGGGCTCGGGTACGGATGTCGCCAAGGAGAGCGCCGACATCGTCCTGCTTGCCAACAACCTGGAGCGCCTCGTCGAGACGGTTCGGATCGCCCAGCGCACGCGCGGCGTCATCTGGCAGAACTTCTCCGGCACGATCGCCGTCGATGCTCTCGGCATCGCCCTTGCCGCGTTCGGCTTCCTGAACCCGCTCTTGGCCGCCTTCATCCATGTCTCATCGGAATTGATCTTCATCTCCAACTCGGCGCGGCTGCTCCCAGCCGCGGACAAGATGAGGTTGTCTCCCAGGATGCCGCGAGCCGATGCGGGGGCGTCGACGGCGACCAGAATGCCGACCTGACCACGGGACGACGACGCCGGTCCCCACGGGCACCCCGGACGTCCTCGCTTGCGCCGCGGCATCTGGAGGCCCAAAGCTGCGGATGCGGTCGTTTCACGTCCGCTGTCCCGCCTCTCCAAGGCGTCTGGCTCGCTCCGTGTCGCAGATGAACCACTGATGCCGAGTCCCAACCCACGGAGCCGAGCCTTGCCCAGCGATGAAGTGCAGGGCGGTTCCGCTGGCCCCGACGGCCTGCTCCGGACGCTGACTCTCGCACACGCCGTCCTCTATGGCCTTGGCGTCACCATCGGCGCCGGAATCTATGTCCTGGTCGGCACGGCCGCCGGCCGCAGCGGGATGCACGCGCCGCTCGCCTTCCTGGGCGCGGCGCTCGTCATGGCCTTCACCGCGGCCACTTTTGCCGAACTCGGCACGCGCATGCCCGTCAGCGCGAGCGAGGCGGCCTATGTCGAGACGGCCTTCAAGCGGCGTTGGCTCAGCCTTGCCGTCGGGCTTCTCGTCGTCGCCACCGCCACGATCTCCGCAGCGACGATCAGCGTGGGGAGCGCGGGCTACGTCGCCATTTTCCTGGACTGGCCCGCCCCCTGGATCATCACCGGGGTCGTGCTCGCGATGGGCCTCATCGCCTGTCTCGCAACGGTCCAGTCGGTCACCTTCGCCGGGATCATGACCCTGATCGAGGTGGGGGGCCTCCTCCTGATCATCGTTGCCGGCTTAGGTTCGGGCAGCAAGTTGCTGACGCGGTTGCCGGAAGCGTGGCCTGGCTTCGACGACATGTCGGCCTGGGTCGGACTCTCCAGCACGACGCTGATCGCCGTCTTCGCCTTCATCGGATTCGAGCACATCGTGAACGTCGCCGAGGAGATGAAAGAGCCGCGCCGTACGCTGCCACGGGCCCTGTTCCTGACCCTCGGCCTCACGGCGCTGATCTATGCGGTCGTGGTCTGGGTCGCCGTCGTCGCAGTCCCTCCGCAGGAACTGGCGCTCTCCTCGGCGCCGTTGGCGCTCGTCTTCGAGCGCCAGACCGGGTTGCCGCTCGTGACGATGAGTGCCATCGCCGTGGTTGCCACCCTGAACGGCATCATCGTCCACATGATCATGATCGCGCGCGTGGTCTACGGCATGGCCGAGCAGGGCAATCTTCCACGCGCGCTGACGAAACTGAACACCACGACTGGCACGCCGCTCCTGGCGACGGCGCTCGGCGTCTCGGCCATCCTCGTCCTGTCGCTCTCGGTCCCGCTGGCGGGGCTCGCCGATTTCACATCGCGTTTCACGCTCATCATCTTCGCCATCGTCAACATCGCCCTGATCCGGATCAAGCGTCAGGAAGGCGAACCTCCGCCGGATATCTTCCTGTGTCCGGGCTGGGTTCCGTTTGCCGGCCTGGGGACGAGTCTGCTGCTCCTGCTATTCGACTTGATGGCACGCTGACCGAGCTGCCCTCGATGAAGAGCCGCTCATCCTAAGGCCGCCCCAGGACGGTCCCGTTTGCGAGCACGAAGATCGCATCCATGTCCATCACCTGGGCCAGCCATGGCCCGGCGACCTCGCCCATGACCAGATAGGCCGACGCCCAGGCGTCGGCCTCCATGCATGTCGCAGCGAGCACCGTCACGGAGGCGAGGCCGTTCTCCAGCGGCAGACCGATCCGGGGATCCATGGTGTGGGAGATCGTTCGCGTGCCGATGTCGCGAAACCGACGATAATTGCCCGAGGTCGCGACCGCGCGGTCCTCGAGTTCGATGACGCCCATGGCTTCTCGCGCGCCGCGCACGGGGCGCTCGTGGGCGACGACCCAGGGCGTTCCGTCACGCTTCACACCCGCGGCACGCATCTCGCCGTCGATGCCGACCAGCCAGGCAGGAACCGCGAACCGGCGCATGACGCGCGCCATCTCATCGACGGCGTAGCCCTTGGCGATCCCCGACAGATCAAGCGCGAGGGGAGCATGCTTACGGGCCCGGCGCAGGGACGGATCAAGTTCGAGCGCCTCGGTGGTCGTCATCCGTTGCGGCACGACCGGACCCGGTAGCACGCTGTCGGAGGCGGCCGCCCTGGCGCCGAAGCCCCAGGCGCAGACGAGATCGCCGATGCCGATGTCGAATGCGCCCTGCGACTGCCGGCCGATCCGCAGGGACGCCTGCAGGACGCTCATCAGCTCGGCGGGAATCGGCACCCAGATGTCGGTGGCAGCGCGATTGAGCCGATTGAGGTCCGAATCGGGCTTCCATGTCGACATCTGATGGTCGACGCGATCGACGGCCTCGAACAGGGCCGCGGCCAGCTTCTCCTGGTCCACATCGTTGGAGACGAAGAAGACGGCCGAATAGCGCGTTCCCATGGTCGGCCCGTTGAGGGTGCGGCGCTCCAGCGCCGGCGGCTCAATAGACATCTTCGAGATAGAGCCCGCTGGCCCTCAGCTCGGCCGTGCTCAGTCCCATCTGGGCCAGGATCGCGTCGAGGGCGAGGGAGACGCCGTCGGCCATGTCGCGCCCGCCGCAGACCATGATTTGCGCGCCGCGCCGCAGGAGTGCAGAGAGGGACTGGGCGTCATCGGTCAGCCTGTCCTGCACATGGCCGCCATCGGCGACGCGCGAAAAGACGGCGTTCAGTCCGGTCAGTCGCCCGTCGGCGACACATGAGGCGAGTTCGTCGCGGTAGAGGAAGTCGGACGCCGGCGAACGTCCGCCCCAGTAGAGATGGGCTTCGCGCCGCGGTCGGTTCGCGCGCAGAAAGCCCATCAGAGGCGCTATTCCCGCACCGGCCCCGATCAGGATCAGAGGAGCGGCGCTCGCATTCGGCCGGAAGGCTGGGTTGCTCTTGATGAAGGCGTCGATCCGCCCGCCGAACGGAAGGTCGTTGAGGAAGCCCGAGCAGAGGCCGCCGGGCTGCTTGCGCACGCAGATCTCGAGAAAGCCGTCGCGCGAGGACGAGGCGAGCGAATAATAGCGCGGCACTGTGCTTCCCGGCGGGACGATGCCGACGAGGTCGCCGGCATCGAAGTGCGGGAGCGACGCAGGGAAAAGGCGTCTCCAGACCGTTCGCTCAGCCGGGAGACTCGGCAGAGCGAACGTCAAGATCGCCGTCGGAGCCTGGACTTCGGAACCGAAATCGAGGCGCTTCACCAGTTCGAGCGCCGTGGTCCTGGGTCGTTCCGCGACATGGGCGAGCGCCAGCTTGTGGCCGAGCACCGCCCCGAGCTGTTCGCCCCAGAGCGCGAAGGACTGTGCCGACTGGCGGTCTATGCGGTCGGTCTCGATCAGTGCCGGCCAGCCTTTGGTGGCGAGGGCAGCCGCGACGTCATCGGCGAACCGGCAGAATTTCGGGAAGCAGCGGTCGCCGAAGCCGAGCACAGCGACGGGAAGCTTCGCCTTGTGCCGAGCAAGACGGGTCAGGAAGGCGTTGGCATTGGCCGGGGCCGTCCCGTCGCCATAGGTCGCGGTCAGGATCAGCATGCGCGCCGCCTTCGGATAGGAAGGTGCCAGTGCGTTCATGGAAGCCGCATGCGCCTTGTATCCGGCTCGCGTGAGGGCGACATGGAGCGTCTTTGCGAAACCCCATGTGCTGCCTCCCTCGCTCCCGACCAGGATGATCGTGTCGGCCGCGGAGGCAGGACTGTTGCTCTCGAAGCGCGGCAGGAACCGGCGGCGCTGCCACCAGATCATCGCGCCCGTGACCGCGAAGACCGGCACAGCCAGCGCGGACAACCCCAGCAGCAGGCCCAGCGGCCACAGGCCCTGGCCGGTATGGAGCATGTAGATCAGCTCGTAGATCTGCCTGGCCGCCGAATGCGGCTGGAACGACAGGGCCTCGCCCGTGGCGGCATCGATCTGCGTGACACCAGCCGCCGTGGTCAGCCGGTAGGTGTCGGTCGGATCCGCCGCGTAAGGAAAGGCGAGTTCGCGCAGATCGGCGAGGTCGATGGCCTTCAATGCGGCAAGACTGCCGACGGGAGCGCGGTCGGCGCCGCTTCCAGATGCCGCCGGCGACTGCTGGGTCGAGCCGTCAGGAACCAGTTCGAAGCTCGTCAGGGACAAGTAGCAGCCCGTCAGGGCCGTGAGCAGCAGCCCGACCATGGCCAGCCGCCCCGCCTGTGCATGCCAGCGCTGGCGCGAACGGCCGCGGATCGGCTTCAGCAGCGCGGCCCAGCCGCCAAGGCGCGCGGCAAGCATCATGGCGCCAGTGATGGTGAGGATCACCATGGCCAGCGCGCCCAGCCCCGCCGCGACGCGGCCAGCCGTACCCAGCAGCAGCGAGCGGTGCAGGTCGGTGACGAAGCGGATGGTCGCGGACGGCGTATGCGGGCCGATGACCTGGCCCGTGGCGCGGTCCACGAGATCGACGCCGGCCTTGTCGCCCTCGAAATAGCTGACGAGGACCGAGCCGGAGGCTGTCTTGACGATCTTGTCGATTTCGGCGTGCTGCGCCTGCGCGGCTCCCGCCAGGGCGGCGACGCTGATCGTATCTGTGGCGACCGACGGCGCCGCGACATGTTCCAGCGCGGGCTGGACGGAGAGGATCGCACCGGTCAGCGCCAGTACCGCTACGAGCAATGCGGCGATCAGGCCGGGCAAGGAGTGGATCTGGCGCAGCATGTGACACCTGGCCCCGATCACATGTCGAAGGTCAGGGACTTCACATAACCCCTGCCAGCGACGGGCTTGCCCGCATCGGACTGGGCGAGCGGCGCGACCGCGTCACCGGGGACGTCGTTCCCGTCCTCGACGGCGCTGTCGACGCGGATCTGGTAGCCGGCGTCGATGAGCGCATCGGCGATTTCGACGCTGACCGAAAGCGACTGCCCGCTGCCGACGCTGGCGCCGGTCGTGCCGTCGATACGGCCGCCCGAGAGCCGGTTCCAGGCGCTGAGATGCTTGTAGTACTTGGCCTTGCCGCCGGCGATCCTGACCGTCTTGTGGAGCTTGCCCTGCGGGTCGGTGATGTAGATCGCGAGATAGGCGCCGTTGCCGCCATAGGGCTTCAGGGTCGTGGCAATCCGGACCGGCCGCGCCTCGACGACGGCGCTCTGCGTGATGGCGCCGGCGAGGCCAAGCGGAACGGCTAAGGCAAAAGCGCGTGCGAGATGTCTCATGGCAACTCTCCGGATTGCGGAAACGATGCGAGGAGAGATGCGCCGCGAAGCTGACAGGGACCTGAAGACGGTGGCGAAAGGTGTTCAGCCGGCTGCCAGCTTCGAGACGGGGAGTTGCACCCAGACCTCGAGGCCATCTGCCTGCCCCGAGGCAGGCGAGGAGAGCGCGATCTCGCCGCCGACACCGCGCATGATCGCCTGCACGATCGAGAGGCCCAGGCCTGCGCCATCGGCCGTGGTCGCGCCACGCACGAAGCGCTGTGTCATGCCGGCGATAATCTCCGGCGACAGCACCGGGCCGGGACTGGTCACGCTGAAGCGCCCGTCATCCGTCAGTCTCACGCCCACCGGCCGGCTGGAATCGCCGTGCTTGAGCGCATTCTCGATCAGGTTGCGCGCGAGGATCGCAAACGCGTCCATGTCCAGTGTCGAGAAGAACCGGCCTCGTCTCGGTAACGAGACCTCGACCAGGCCTTGGGCCTCGAGGTCATGCAGGACGATGCGAAGCGCCGGCACGAGGTCCTGGGGCACCTCCGACCGCACCCCGGCGCCTTCGGCCTTGGCGAGTTGAAGCAGCTTCTCGGACAGGCGCGCCAGCCGTTGTAAGGCCGTCTCGATCTCGACTGTCCGGGCGCGAGCCGGCCCCTCGGGAAGCTCCGCCTTGAGGCGCTGGGCCTGTGCGAGGGCGGCAGCGACCGGAGTACGCAGTTCATGAGCGCTGTTGGCCGTGAAGCTGCGCTCGGCGTCTAGCACCCGCCGCACCCGCGCCATCAGCGCGTTCACCGCTTCCGCCACCGGAGCGATCTCGGAGGGCAAGGCGGCGACGGAGACCGGTGCCAGATGACCGTCCCCGCGCGCCTCGATCTCGCGCCTGAACGCCGCGATCGGACGCAAGGTGACTGCGACCAGCGCCCAGGTTCCGGCAATGCCGAGCGGCAGCAGCAGGAGCAGCGGCCAGGCGAGCACCTTGATGGCATCGCGCACCGCCTTCTGGCGATGGCCCGGACGCTCGGCGGCCGTGACGACCAGCGTCCCGCTGACAGCCACCTCCGTGTAGAGCCGCGAGCTTGGCCCGTCGCTGAAACCATGGGGCGGATTCGGCGGAAACTGCGCCGGGTCTGCGTCATGGGACTGGAGCAGGCTGCGGCCTGCCGCGTCACGCACCAAATAGGTGATGTATTCGCGATGGGCGCCGACCGATGCGACCTGCTGCAGGCCCGGCTCCGCGTCCGCCTCGCGGTTGAGAACCTCGGCATAGGCCAGCGGCAGCACGCGCTGCACCACCTCCTGCAGGGCGCTGTCGAAGACCTCGTCGATCTCACGGCGCAGGAGCAGGCCTGCGCCCACCGTCGCCAGGAGCCACAACGCCATGACCCCACCCGTGAGCGCGAAGGCAAGCCGGCGCTGCAAGCTTCCCTTGGGCGGCACGGCGATGCGCATCATGGCCGGCTCCGGCTCGACCCCGCCACGGCGACGGCGCCGAGCCGGTAGCCCATGCCGCGCACGGTCTCGATCACCCCCGCGCCGAGCTTCTTGCGCAGGCGCCCGACATAGACCTCGATCGTGTTGCTTTCGACCTGGGAGTCGAAGGTGTAGAGCCGCTCTTCTAGCAGCGCCTTGGAGAGCAGCATGGTCGGGCGCTGGATGAAGGCGTCAAACAGGGCCCATTCGCGCGAGGTCAGGGAGACGGAGCGGCCGTCCCTGACGATGCTGCGCGCTGCCAGATCGACCGTCAGCCCGCCGATCTGCATCAGCGGGTTCGGGTTGCCGCCATAGCGGCGCGCCACGGCGCTCAGGCGTGCGGACAGTTCGGCAAGGTCGAAGGGCTTGACCAGATAGTCGTCGGCGCCGGCATTGAGCCCCGCGATACGGTCGGAAACCTGGTCGCGCGCCGTCAGGATGATCACCGCGGTCGTGTCGCCGGCCTGTCGCCGCGCGCGCAGGAAATCGAGGCCGCGGCCATCGGGCAGCATCAGGTCGAGCAGGATCAAATCATAGGCCGCTAGGCGGACGAATTCGGCCGCATCGTCAAGCCGTGTCGCCCAATCGACACCGTTCCCATCGGCTGCGACCTGGTCGCGCACCGCCGGCCCCAGGATCGGATCGTCCTCGACGAGTAGCACGCGCATGGCAGGGGGCAACCTCCGGGAGCCGTCGCCCGCTTATGGCACGAAGCTGACAGCAGGCTGAACGCAATCGCGCCTGCCATTCAGGTGGGTGTCAGCCTGGCATGATGAAAAGGGCCATTCATCGCCGTCCGGGGAGGACAGATCCCATGAAGCGCATCCTGCCAATTGCAGCGCTGACGATCATCGTCGGCGTGGCGGCTCCCGCGATCGCCAGCCAGCGCTGTTCCGCGCCCATGACAGAGTGGAAGCCGCGCGAAGCGCTGGTCGAAAAGCTGCACGCCGAAGGCTGGACCATCCGCCGGATCAAGACCGACGACGGTTGCTACAAGGTTCGCGCCACCGATGCCCAGGGGCGACGGATCAAGGCGAAGTTCGATCCCGCAACGCTGGAACGGGTCGCGCGGGACGGCGATGACGACTGACCCGCCGTCTTCGGCCACGCCCCTTTCACGAGAAGGAATACCCCATGCCGACCCGCCGTTACGACCCCGTCACCATAAGCCTGCACTGGATCATCGCGCTCGCAGTCTTCGCGGCCTATGCGATCGGTCTTGTGCGCGAAGAGCTGCCCAAGGGCGATTTTCGAGCGGGGCTGCTCACGCTGCACATGTCGATCGGCTTGCTCGTGATCGCGTTGACGATCATGCGTATCGGATGGCGCGCGATGACGCCTGCGCCGAAGGCGATCGCGGCAGCGCCAATGGCCGCTTTCGCTGCCAGGATGGCGCATCTTGGCCTCTACGGCGCCATGTTCGCCATACCCTTGATCGGGCTCTCTGCAGCCTGGATGAAGGGCCGTGTGGTCGGTTTGTTTTCCTTGGTCGTCATCCCTTCTCCGTTCGCACTCGATATCGCCCTGGCCAAGACGCTCGAGGACGCCCATGGCGTCGCCGCGCATGCCTTTATGATCCTGGCCGGCGGACATGCGCTGGCTGCGATCGGGCATCATCTCGTCCTCAGGGATGCCACGCTCGCGCGGATGGTGCCCTTCGTGACGCCGCGCCGCTCCAGCCCTGGCGCCTGACGCCTGCGACGAGCCGGAATGACCGCCATCATGCATCGACTCCACCGCGACAATCACCCCGTCGAGCGGATCGGCCGGCTTCGTGCTGCTGTGCTGGGCGCCAATGACGGCATCATCTCGACGCCGAGGCTGGCCGTCCGCGTCGCGGCCGCGGCCAAGAACGCCGTGAGCTCGCCGGGCAGCCCGAGACCGAACTCGCCGAGTTGACGCAGATATACGTCGCGCGCGGCGTCGAGCCGGGCCTCGCCCGAACCGCCCGCGGTGAGCGAGCCTGGCAAAATCCGCGGGAAGGCGCGGACCGCCCCTTGCCTCGCGTCAGAGGCTGCCATATCGCCACGTAATGCGCCGGCCGGCTGGCAGAGTGTCCAGCCCCGCGCAAAAGATGTGGGGGCATCTCAATGCTATCGGTTTCCAGGAAGCGCCTGCTGATCGCAGGGCTGCCAGCGCTTCTCATCGCCCTGATTCTCGGGGCGATGCTGTGGCACCAGCAGCGCAGCCTCGAAGGCGCAGCGTCGCGCGGTCGCGAGGCGCAGATGCGGCTGGTTGGAACCTTGCTGAGCTCCAGCTTCGAACAGGCCGCCAAATTCTCGCTGTCGCTCGCCGAATCCTTCGCACGCAACGCCGAGATCCGCGACGCGCTGGCGGCCGAAGATCGCGCCCGATTGCAGGCCTTGTCGAACGAGGCCTACCAGTATCTGGGCCGCCAGGCGAACGTACAGATCTTCGGCTATCACGGCAAAGACCTGCGCTATCTGCTCCGCATGCATCGACCGGATCAGCACGGCGACGACATCTCCGCCTTTCGCGCGATGATCGTTGCGGCCAATCGGCTTCGGCGGGCCCAGACCGGGGTCGAGATCGGCATCGCGGGCATCGGCATCCGCGGCGTCGCGCTCGTCCAGCGCGGCGAAGACTTTCTCGGCACGATGGAGATCGGTTTCGACCTGCGCCCGCTGATCGAACTCGTCAAAACCACCACCAATAGCGAGATCGCGGTGATAGCAGCCGCGTCCCTGACCGGCGTTGCGCTCGATCCGAAGCTGCCCTCGGTCGGCGAGCTGACGATCATGGCATCGACTGATGATCCGATATTTCTGGCCTTGCTGCGTTCCCAGACGATCAAGCCGCTGCGGGATGTGGAGATCGGACAGAAGCAGATCGGCGAGCGCAGCTATGCGTTCATGAGCCAGCCGCTCGTCGACTTCTCCGGGAAGCTCGTCGGGACGGTCCTGATGCTCAAGGAGGATTCCCAGTCCGACTGGCGCCGCCTCGGCACGGAGCTTTGGGTCATCGCTCTTTGCGGCGGGATACTGGCCTTCGTCGGATTTCTCGTGCTGTCGGGTCAAAGGCGACGGCTCGACGCATGACTCGCCTCCTCACCCTGACGCTTCTGCTGCTCATCGGCCTCATGCGCGGAGCCTCGGCCGACGAACCGCCAAATGGCGGCAAGACCAGCCTGCCCCAAGCCGCCGGCCTGCCCGTGCGCGTTCACGTGGCCCTGCGCGTCCTCAACATCCTGGAGATCAAGGAGGTGTCCGGGCAGGGGCGCCTCCACCTCGAATTGACCCAGCGCTGGCGAGATCCACGCCTCGCCTTCGACGCCGTCGCGCGCGGCCTCGCACGCGAGGACAAGGTGGGCGACGAGGCCGACGACAGCCTCAAGACCATCTGGTCGCCCGGGCTTTCGCTCGACAACCAGATCGGGGAGAAGGACGCGCGCACCGTTGCGTTCTCCGTGCATGCCGACGGCGAAGCCGTCCTGATCGAGCGCTTCGAAAGCGATTTCCGCTTCCGGATGAACATGGACGCCTTTCCCTTCGACAGGCAGAATCTGACGATCGGCCTTTCGCTGCCGCGTTATGCGCAGCAGGAGGCGATCGTCCTGACCACGGAAGCCGATCGCCCCTTCTCCGGCATCGAAAGCACACTCTCGGTCGTCGACTGGCGCCCCATCGGACTGCGTTTCGCCAATGACCAGGTGATCGGCTGGAACGCGCGCTCCTACTCGCGTCTCAACGCAACGGTGACGATCGCGCGCTATGCAGAGCGCTACCTGCTGCGCATTTTCGTCCCCATCATCGCCGTGCTGGCGGTCTCGCTGTTCGTGCTCTGGTCTCCGGGGCTGAAGGAACAGGACAAGGGCGGGCTGATCTTCTCCTCGCTGCTGGCCCTGGCCGCGATCAGCTTCACCTTCGAATCCTCCTTCCCGGGCTCGATCTCCCTCAATACGCCCGTGGCGGAGATGATCTCGCTCGGCTACCTCTATCTTGTCGCGGTCCTGATGTTCGAGATCGCCCTGTCGGTGGCCATCGCCCAGCCGAGCTCCCGCTGGCGTGGCCATGCGGCCGATCTGCGCTGGCATCTGCGCTGGGCGCTGCCGGCGATGATGCTGATCATCTGTATCGGCGCGGCCATGCGCGCGCTGCCTGGGTGAGGCCGCAGAAGGAAGCGCGTATCGAGCGCCTCGGATCTTGCCAGCTCCAGGCGCATGGACAGGCGCAACCTGATCAGGGAGAATTTTGCGCGATTGCCGAGAGAGCGCGGCCTGGCGACGAGTGGCTCGCGCTTGTAGCTCCCGCGGACCGTCTCGCGGTCGAGGCTAAGCTGAATCATTGAAATGTTGGAGCGGGCGATCGGGATCGAACCGACGACATTCAGCTTGGGAAGCTGACGTTCTACCACTGAACTACGCCCGCATGCCGGCTCGCGGGCATGCGCCTGCCGCCGACATTGCCCTCCATAGCGGGATCGCCGGCGCGAGTCATCTCCCAATAAGCGCCAATGCACGATCTCGATTCGCGCGGTCATCTCCCTGGCAAAGCAGCATCGCCGGTTCGCCAGGGAGATGACGCGGCGGCGCTTCTTTTCTGAAACCCTCGATTTTCGCCAATAGCATCAGGCGTCTCCGCATCACGCTGCCCGGCACACTCGAAATGGCTGGCAGGGCATGGCGCACAGTTTCCACCATCGCGACCTCGATAAGCCGAGACCGGCTGCAAAGCTCTTGGGCGTCGGCTCCGGCTGCGCCCTGCCCGGAGGATCAAAGGCGCGACTGACATCGGCCAGGGCGCGCGCGGCATGAGCGACCCGATGACGCCCGCCGGCTTGCTCCATTGCCTCGTCGCCTTCGACACGACCTCGCGCAACTCCAATCTGGCGCTCGTGGGCTGGGCGGCGGCCCTGCTCGAAACGTCCGGCGCCAGGATCCGGCTCACGCATGACGCCGGTGGCGCCAAGGCCAATCTGCTGGCCAGCTTCGGTCCGGACGTGCCGGGCGGAATCGTGCTCTCCGCCCATACCGACACGGTGCCCGTCGACGGCCAGAGCTGGAGCAGCAACCCTTTCGAGCTGACGCCGCGCGACGGCCGCTTCTACGGGCGCGGCGCGACCGACATGAAAGGCTTCGTCGCCTGCTGCCTGGCTTTCGCGCCGCAATGGGGGCAGGCAAGGTTGAAGCGCCCGGTCCATCTGGCCCTGAGCTATGACGAGGAGATCGGCTGCCTCGGCGTGCCCAGCCTCGTCGCCGATCTCGTCGCGAACCTGTCCAGGCCGGCCCTCGTCGTCGTCGGCGAACCCACCGGCATGCGCATCGGCGATCGCCATCGCGGCTATCTCGGCTTCCGGACGGTTTTCCACGGCCATGCCGTGCATTCCGGCAATCCCGGCAAGGGGGTGAGCGCCATCGCGGCCGCGGCGCGTTTCGTCGGCCTTCTCGACGGGCATGGGGCTCACGACGCCGAAGGCGACGACCGGACGACGTTCAATGTCGGCCAGATCTCCGGTGGGACCGGCATCAATATCGTGCCGGGCCGCTGCGAGGTCCTTTGGGAGATAAGGCCGGCTGCGAGCGCCGACATCGCCGCATTGAGGAGCACGACCGAGGCTTTCATTGCGCGCGCCGCACCGCCGGGCCTGCCGCCTGAAACCCGGGAAACCGTGACGATCCCGCCGCTGCGGCCGGAGCCGGACAATCCGGCGCTTGCGATCGCGCAGGAACTCGGCGGCGCCTTGCCGCTGCTGGACCTGCCTTTCGGCACCGAGGCCGGCTTCTTCCAGGCGGCGGGCATCCCGACGGTCGTTTGCGGCCCGGGCTCGATCGAGCAGGCGCATCAGGCGGATGAATGGATCGCGGCGGAACAGCTGGAGGGAGCGACCCGCTTCCTCGCTCGCGCGACGCAGTGGGCCGAGGCTTAAGGCAACAAAAGCACAAGGGGATCTTCATGTCGGCAGAACAGATGCAAGCGGGCCTCGGGCAGTCCGGGCCGGTATCGGCGACCATGCACGCCAAATCCCGTCGCGCCATCGTCGCGGCGACGATCGGCAATATGCTCGAAACCTATGATTTCGCGGTCTATGGCTTCTTCGCGATCATCATCTCCAGGCTTTTCTTTCCCGCCGGCGACGAGACGGTGTCGCTGCTTCTCACGGTCGCGACCTTCGGCGTCGGCTTCTTCATGCGGCCTGTCGGCGCGATCGTGCTCGGCAGCATGGCCGATAGCAGGGGGCGCAAATTCGCGCTGTCTGTGACGATCCTGCTGATGGCGCTGGGCACCGCCATGATCGGGTTCGCGCCGACCTATGCCAGCATCGGCGCCTGGGCTCCCGCCATCATCGTGCTCGCGCGCCTGATCCAGGGCTTCTCCGCCGGGGGCGAGATCGGCGCCGCGACGGCTTTCCTGGTCGAGCACGCGCCACCCGGTTGCCGGGGCTTCTTCGCAAGCTGGCAGCAGGCCAGCCAGGCCTGCGCCCTGCTGCTCGGCTCGCTCTTGGGCGCCGCCGTCACCGGCCTGCTCTCCCAGGAGGCGCTGGAGAGCTGGGGCTGGCGCATCCCCTTTCTGCTCGGCCTGCTGATCGGTCCCGTCGGCTTCTATATCCGCGCACAGACCGAGGAGGCCGAGGAGTTCACCCAGGCTGCCAGCAAGTTGCCTGGTTCGCCGCTTGGCGAGGCGCTGCGCTTCCATAAACGCAGCATCGCCACGGGCTTCGGCATCACGATCACCTGGACCGTCTGCACCTATTTCTTCCTGATCTACATGCCGACCTATGCGGTGCGCCAGCTCCACCTGCCGCAGAGCACGGCCTTCCTGGCCAATGCGGTCAGCCTGGTCGTGCTGCTCGTGCTGGCGCCGGTCTTCGGAGCCTTGTCGGATCGCATCGGCCGCCGCCCGCTTCTGCTCGGTCCCGCTTTGGCCATCGTGGTCTTGACCTATCCCTTGCTCGCGCTCCTCAGCGCGTCGCCGGCGCTAGGGTCGCTGCTCGCCTTCCAGCTCGTCTTCGCCACCCTGATCGCGGCTTTCACCGGAACGGCGCCGGCCGCGATCGCGGAAATATGCCCGGCAGAGATCCGTTCGACCGGGACCTCGATCGCCTACAACCTTGCCGTCACGATATTCGGCGGCTTTGCGCCGTTCATCGCCACCTGGCTGATCGCCAGGACCGGCAACGGCCTGTCGCCGGCCTGGTACGTGACTGCGGCGGTGGCGTTCAGCGCCGCGATCATCCTGGCGCTGCATGGCCGCCCGCGGACCTCGATAGGCCGCGGTGTGCCCGATCCGATCCTGACACCGGTCTCGGCCGGTCGCGAAGGCTGATATCGATCAAGGGCCGAGGGGCGAGCCTCCCGGCCCATTCAGCTGCGGGTCGCAGCGGCGAATTGCAGCGGGGTCAGGCCGAAGCAGCGCTTGAAATGCCGGGTCAGGGCGCTCTGATCGTAGAAGCCGCAATCGACCGCGACATCGGCGATACCAGCGCCTTGGGCGAGGCGGCGGCAAGCCACGTCCAGGCGAAGCTGCGTGACATAGGCATGGGGTGTCAGCCCCGTCGTCCGCTTGAACAGGCTGATGACCTGATACTGGGTCAGCGCCAGCGTCTGGCTGAGGTCGGACAGGGACAGGGCCTCGTTCAGCCGCGCCCGGATCATGTCGAGGGCCGTCTTCAGCCGGGCGCGATCGCGCGGTGCGGGCTCGATGCGGCCGCCGCCGCTGCCATGGCGCGTAAACAGCAGCGCGAAGGTCGAGATCATCAGCTCATTGGCCCGGAGCACGTCGCGCCCATCCTGAAGCACGCCGTGCAGCAGGAGGAAGCGCGAGATGAGGTCGAGATCGGGGAGCAGGTTGCGGGTGAAATAGGGCACCGCTTGGATGCCGAGCCCTCGCGCCACGGCGTCGATCGCCGCTTGCTCGAGATAGAGCGAGCGGTAGCGCCATCTCCGGCTCGCTCCCATCCCGCCCGAATGCGGCTCGGCGGGGTTGAAGGCCAGCAAGGTGGAGGCGCTCGCCTGCTCGACAAGCCCCCTGCTCCTGAAGACGGAGCCGCCGAACTCGGTTGCGGCGATGACGAAAGCCTCGTGGCGATGCGGGGCGTAGTGCTGCGTCCGGAAGTCGGCGCGCATCAGGCTCAGGCCATCCAGGCGCTGGTCCCGCCAGTAATGGGTTACATTGAGCGGATCGATGCGCGCCATGGCACAAACCCTCCCTGATCAATCCTTCGCCTGGATATCCGCCAGCATCGCCGGGGCAGGCTCAGCGCGCTGGACCATGCGCAGCAGCGCATCGACGAGCTGCTGTATGAATGCCGGGTCCAGCCGGCGCGTGCCGAGCAGGATCCGGAACCAGACGGCGCCCGAGAACAGATCGATGACGAAGTCGGCATTGTCGGGAAAGGCGATGTCCCCGCGCGCGGCGGCCCGCTTCAGGATGGAGCGCAGAATCTCGCGGCGCGGCGCGACATAGGCGTCGTGCAATTGGCTGGCGAGGCGGGGATCGGTCTGGGCTTCGGCGATCAGCCCGGAGAGGATGTTGCCGGCAGGCGTGTCCGCATACAACGCCGATAGTCGCTGCAGGAGCCTCGTGAGGTCGTTGGCCAGGCTGCCCGCATTCTCGGCCCCAAGGCCGGTAGGGACGAGCCTGCCATAGACCTCGATGAAGAGCGCGGCCTTGTTGGGCCACCAGCGATAGATCGTCTGCTTGCCGACGCCAGCCTGCGCGGCGATGTCCTCGATCCGAGCAAGGCCATAGCCGCGCCGGCCAGCGATCTCGGCTGCGGCCGCAAGCACGGCCTCATGGGACTGTGCCGATCGGCGGGGAGCGGTGACGGCGGCGGAGGTCATGAGCCAAGGCTAGACGAGACGAAACGTCTCGTCTAGCGCGCTTCTCGCTGGCCTGCAGGCCTGTGACATCGCGATGGGGCGCTCAAAGCCCTCACGATCATGCGCGTTCCCACAACCAGGACGACAAGGCCGAGAAGACGCCCTGCGCCACGCCGGCAACCGAGGCGCTTCCGATCTCGCGGGGTTTGACAGCCCCGGCATCAGGGCGCTATGCCTCATTCATAAAATAAAACACGTTCAAAATACTGAACGATGGGACGAGGCGACAGATGAGTGGGCGAGGCGCCGAGCGCATCCTCGAATTCATCGAATGGCTGGCGCGCCGCTACGAGCCGGCGACGCTTGCCGAGATCACGCAGGCGATGGCGGTGCCCAAGAGCAGCGCCCTGCTGCTGCTGCGCTCGCTGGTTTCGGCCGGCTATGTGCTGCGGCAGCCCGACGGGCTTTATGTGCTCATCCGCCTGCCGGGCGAGCCTTCTCCCGGGCAGCAGGGCTGGGGCACGATCCTGCGGGTCGTCGAACCCGTCCTGCGTGAAGCCGTCGACGCCGCGCGCGAGTCGGGCTTCATCGCCATCCTGACCGAAGGCAAGGTCCGTTACCTCAACAAGCTCCTGCCCATGCGCGAGATCCGCTACGACCGGGATATCTCGCATGCGCGCACCCTGCACGAAGTCGCCAGCGGCATCGTCCTCTTGGCTGGAATGAGCCAAGGCGAGCGCGAGGCCTATCTCGCCGGGCTCGATGAGGCGACGGCGTCAACCGTGCGGGCGCATGTCGAAGCCGCCCAGCGCGACGGCGCCTTCGTCAATCTCAAGGGCGTCGTCGAAGGCGCAGCCGGAATTGCGGCGCCGATCCTGTCGCAGGACGGCAGGGTCGTCGCCGCCCTCAACATCTCGGGACCGCGTGAGCGGATCGCGCAAGACCAAGAGCGCCTGAAGGCGCTGACCATCGCCGCCGCCGCGCAGGCAAGCCACGAGCTTGCGAAGCGCTCGGCGTCCTTTGCGAAAAACACAGGGAGAAACGACCGTGATCAAGGGCCTTCTGACTAGCTTGCTCGCTGCCGCCGCGCTGGTGGCCTCGCCCGGCATCGGCTCGGCGCAGGCGCCTGCCACGCCGAGCTATTACCCCGCCGACTACGGCGCGACGATCGAGGCGTCGCGCAAGGAAAACGGGCTCGTCATCTATTCCAACATGGCGAACAACAACTGGAAGCCGGTGCTCGACGGCTTCCGCCAGAGCTATCCCTGGATCAAGGTCGAGACGCTCGATCTCGGTTCGGGCACCGTGCATTCGCGCTGGGAGGCCGAGGCCGGCAGCGGCGCGCGCACGGCCGATCTGCTGGTCTCCGGCGCCAATGACCGCTGGGCCGCCTATGGCCTGGACGGGCGCATGCTCGACTACAGGAGCCCCGAGGCCGAGAAACTGCCCGCCTTCGGCAAGCCCTATCCCGGCGTGTTCGTGGCCTCGTCCGATCCGCTGGTCCTGACCTATAACACGGCTCTCCTGAAGGAGGGCCAGCGGCCGACCGGCCTCGCCTCGCTCGCCAAGATGGCCGCGGCCGATCCCGGAACCTACAAGGGCCGGATCACCACCTATGACGCGGCGCGCAACTCCTTCGGCCTCGCGGCCTGGTGGCAGACCTTGCACGAGAAGGGCGATGCCGGCTGGACGGCCTTGCGCACGATCGGGCCGATGATCCGCGGAGAGGTCTCGGGCGGGCCGATGAACGAGAAGATCGCGGCCGGCGAATATGTCGTCGGCATCGCGGTCTCCGGCATCACCATCTTCCCGCGCCTCGACGAACCGGGCGGCAAGATCCTCGGCTTCGCCTTCCCCGATGACGGCACGCCGGTGATGCTGCGCGGCATGGGCATTCCCAAGCAGGCGGCCAACATCAATTCCGCCAAGCTGTTTCTCGATTTCCTGCTCAGCAACAAGGGCCAGACCCTGCTCGGCAAGGGCGGTCTCGTGCCCTATCGCGAGGACGTGGCGGAGAGTGAGGTCCGCTACACCTATCAGGGCATCGCTCAGAAGGTCGGCGAAAAGAACATGATCGTCGTCGGCTTCGGCAAGGCGCTGATCGATGAGGCCAAGCCCTTCGTCGAGAAATGGAACGCCGCCATGCAGGGCCGCTGAGGCCGTCCGCACGCCGCAGCCGCCCCGGTGGCTGCGGCCACACTCTCCGATCACAAGGTTGCCGACCGCAAGGTTGCCGATCACAAGGTTCGCCCCATCATGGATGCCGCCCTCGAGCGAACGGGCTTCGACCGTTCGCGCCTGATCTTCTGGAGCGTCGCCGCGCTGACGACGCTGCTCGTCATCGGGCCGATCGCGCCGATCGCGATGCAGGCTTTTCTGAACAAGCCGCTCTATGACGCTTCGGCCACGCTGACCGCGGCCAATTTCGGCCGCCTCGTCACCGAGGCCGGCATCGGCGAGATCGCGCTCAACACGGTGATCTTCGCGGTTCTCTCCACCATCTTCGCCCAGGTCTTCGGGGCGCTCGCTGCCGTCGTGATCGGGCGCACCAATCTGCCGGGCCGGGGCTGGCTCGGCGAGGTCCTGGTCTGGCCGCTCTTCGTCAGCCATCTCGTCATCGCCTTCGGCTGGCTCACCATGTACGGCCCCTCGGGCTACGTCACGCTCGCGGTGCGCAGCTGGACCGGTGTGACGCCGTGGGATCTCTATTCCCTCTCCGGCATGGGCGTCGTCGCCGGGCTGTCGCAGGCGCCGCTCGCCTATCTCATGTGCCTGGGCGCCGTCAGCAAGGCCGATGCGCAGCTCGAGGCTGCCGCGCGCTCGGTCGGCGCCGGTCCGTTCCGAGCGCTGTGGAGCGTCACCGTGCCGATGATGCGCCCGGCCCTGATCTATTCGACCGTGCTGAACTTCGTCGTCGCGATCGAGATGCTCTCGATCCCGCTTTTGTTCGGCGCTCCCAACAAGATCGAGACCATCACCAGCTTCCTCTATGACAAGGGCATCAACGCCGCCGTCCAGCCCGATTACGGCATCGTCGGCGCTGCCGCGCTGATCCTGCTGGCGATCGTTGCCTTCCTGGTCTGGCTCCAGGGCCGCCTCATGGTCGGCAGCAACCGCTTCGTCACCGTGCGCGGCAAGGCGAGCCGGCCTGCTCTGCTTGATCTCGGCCGCTGGCGCTGGTTCGTCTTCGCGGCGGTGTTCGCCTATGTCTTCTTCACCATCGTCCTTGTCTTCGCCGGCACGCTGATGCGTGCGAGCGTCAGCTTCCTGACCCCGCTCGTGCCGTTCTGGACGCTGCTGACGACGAAGAATTTCGACCTGATCCTGCAGACGCCGAACTATATGCGCTCGATCGGCAATTCGGTGCTGATCTCGCTGATCGGCGGCGTCATCGGCACCGTCCTGGTCGCGATCATCACGCTGGTCTCGCGCCGTTCCGAGTTCAAGGGTGCGCGCCCGCTGGAATATATCGCGCTGTTCCCGCGCTCGCTGCCCGGCATCATCGCCGGCCTCGGCTTCTTCTACGCGGTGATCTGGGTGCCGGGGCTCGATGCGATCCGCGGCACGATCTGGATCCTGATCCTCGCCTTCATGGTGCGCTACATCCCGGTCGGCTTCGGCACGATCGCGCCGGCGCTGGCCCAGATCGGCGACGAGCTCGATCGCGGCGCCCGCATCTCCGGCGCCGACTGGTGGACGACCGTGACGCGGATCATCGCACCGCTGCTCAAGCCGGCGCTGTTCTCGACCTTCGCGCTGCTCTTCATCCACTTCTTCAAGGAGTATGTGACGGCCGTCTTCCTGTTCCAGCCGGGCTCCGAGATCATCGGCACGACGATGCTGCAGCTCTGGGCCCAGGGCGATAACGGCCCCGTCTCGGCTCTCGCGACCATCCAGGTCGTCATCACCGCCATCTTCGTGCTCGTCGCACGCCGCGTCCTGGGAGCCAAAATCTATGGCTGATCTCGTTCTCGACCGTCTCACCATCGCCTATGGCAACGTCAACGCCGTCGACGACATCTCGCTCACCGTCCCCTCCGGCGAGTTCCTGACGCTGCTCGGCCCCTCCGGCTGCGGCAAATCGACGACATTGTTTGCGATCTCGGGCCTGAATGAAGCGACCTCCGGCACGATCCGCATCGGCGACAAGGTCTTCTTCGACGGCGCCAGGGGCATCGCCGTGCCGCCGGAGGCGCGCAATATCGGCCTCGTCTTCCAGAGCTACGCGCTCTGGCCGCACAAGACGGTCGCCGAGAACCTCTCCTTCCCGCTGGAGCTGCGCAAGGTCGGGCGCGCCGAGCGCGACAGCCGCATCAAGGAAGGGCTCGAGCTCGTCGAGATGGGCAAATATGCCGAGCGCTATCCCTTCGAGCTCTCCGGCGGCCAGCAGCAGCGCGTCGCGCTGGCGCGCGCCTTGGTCTACCGGCCGCGGCTGCTGTTGCTGGACGAGCCCTTGTCCAATCTCGACGCCAAACTGCGCGAGCGGGCCCGAATCTGGCTGCGCGAATTGCAGGAGCGCCTCAACGTCACGACGATCTACGTCACTCACGACCAGTCGGAGGCGCTCGCGGTGTCCGATCGCATCGCGGTGATGAGCATGGGCAAGATCCAGCAACTGGGTACGCCCACCGACATCTATGAGCGCCCGGCCAATGCCTTCGTCGCCGACTTCATCGGCTCGGCCAATTTCATCGAGGCGGAGCTTGTCGGCCGCTCCGCCGGGCAGGCGCAATTGCGGCTCGGCGACGGCACGCAGCTCGTCGCCAGCTCCTGCCCCGACGCGGTTAGCGGCAAGCTCGTCCTGGCCATCAGGCCCGAGCGAATCGAACTGACCGATGCTCCCGGTGCGAATGTGCTCGGGGCGCGGATCACGCACAGCGCCTATCTCGGCTCGGTCCATGAGCACGAAATGGCCGGGCAAGGCTTCAGGCTGCGGGTCCAGACCAGCCGGGCGGTGAGCTCTCCCGAGGTGCTGGTCCGCATCCCGCCGGAGGCGATCATGATCTTCCAGAACGGCCCCCAGGCGCTTTGAACAAGGGACCCGCTTTGAACAAGGGATCATCGTCATGCTGATGCGCAGCAAGCTCTTCGTCCCCGGCTCGCGGCCGGAGCTCTTCGCCAAGGCGGCCGCCTCGGCCGCGGATTCGCTGTCCTTCGATCTGGAGGATGCCGTCGCCGAGGAGCGCAAGGACGAGGCCCGGGCCCAGCTCGCGGCGTTCCTGCGCGCTCCCGAGGCCTTGCGCGGCAAGACGGTTGTCGTCCGCGTCAATGCGCTCGGCACCCGTCATTTCCAGGCGGATATGGCGGCGATGGTCATGCCCGGCGTGCACCTCGTCAATCTGCCGATGGTCGAGGATGCCGAGACGGTGCGGCAGGCTGCCCTGCTGCTCGACACGCTTGACGCTGCGGCCGGTCGTGGCGAGCCCACCGGGCTGCTGGTCAATATCGAGACGCCGAAGGCCTTGCGCCGGGCGGCCGAGCTCGCAACAGCCCATCCCCGCGTCGCCGGGCTTCAGATCGGCTATGCCGATCTGCTCGAACCGACCGGGATCGACCGGCGCGACGAGGCGGCGCTGGCGCATATCCGCATCGCCGTCCGCCTCGCCGCCGCCGAAGCGGGCGTTGCGGCCTATGACGGCGCCTTCGGCGCGGTCAATGACCCCGACGGATATCGCGCCGAATGCGCGGCGGCCCGGCGCCATGGCTTCGCCGGCAAGAGCTGCATTCATCCGAGCCAGATCGCGATCGCCAATGAGAGCTTCATGCCTGCGGCCGCCGAGATCGCCCGCGCCCGGACGATCCTGGCGGCAGCCGAGGAGGCGCAAGCCAAAGGCGTCGGCGCCTATCTGGTCGATGGCCAGATGATCGATGCGCCCTTCCTGATCCGCGCCCGCGCCATCGTCGCCCTGGCCGATGCGGCCGAGCAAGCGCAAACCAGTCCGGACATCTGAGACATGAGCGAACTTCATCGCCGCGATTATGAGCCGGCTGCCAAAGGCAGCCTCGACGGCATCCGCATCCTCGATCTGTCACGCCTCTTCGCCGGCAATGTGCTGACCCAGGTGCTCGGCGATTTCGGCGCCGAGGTCATCAAGGTCGAGCCGCCCGAGGGCGACACCTTGCGCGCCTGGAAGACCGAGGGCGTCGAGACGCATTGGAAGGTCTATGCGCGCAACAAGAAGAGCCTCTGCCTCAACCTGCGCGACCCGCGCGCCTGCGCGCTGATCCGCGACCTGGTCCCGAGCGCCCAGGTCCTGATCGAGAGCTTCCGGCCCGGCGTGCTGGAGAAGATGGGGCTCTCGCCGCAAGCGCTGCTCGCGATCAATCCCAGCCTCGTCATCATCCGCATTTCCGGCTGGGGGCAGGACGGGCCTTATGCGCAGCGCCCCGGCTTCGGCACGGTCATCGAGGGCGCTTCGGGCTTCGCCGCGATCAACGGCTTTGCCGATCGCGAGCCCGTGCTGCCGCCGATGTATCTCGCTGACGGCATCGCCGGGCTCTATGGCGTCTCGGCAGCGATGATCGCGTTGCGCGAGGTCGAGATCAATGGCGGCAAGGGCCAGGTCGTCGACCTGCCGTTGCTCGACCCGCTCTTTGCGATCCTGAGCCCGCAAGCCGCGAATTACCGCCTGAGCGGCAAGGTCAAGCCGCGCACCGGCAGCCGCTCGACCAACTCCGCCCCGCGCAATGCCTATCGCTGCAGCGACGGCGCCTATGTCAGCCTGTCCGGCTCGATCCAGAAAATGACCGAGCGGCTCTTCCGCGCGATCGGCCGGCCGGACTTGATCGAGGACCCCCGCTTCCGCAGCAATGCCGACCGATTGCGCCATGTCGAGGAGCTGGACGCCATCATCGGCGCCTTCATCGCGCAGCGAAGCCAGGCCGAGAACGTCGCCTTCTTCGAGAAGGCCGAGGTCACGATCGGCCCGATCTACGACACGCCGCAGATCATGGCCGATCCGCATGTGATCGCCCGCGAACTCGTAGCCGATTATCCCGATGAGGAGATGGGCCAATTGCCCATGCACCATGTCGTTCCGCGCCTGCTGGGCACGCCGGGTTCGATCCGCACCAAGGCGCCGCGCCTGGGCGAGCACAACCGCGAGATCCTGGCAGGGCTCGGCCTGACCGAGGACGCCCTGGCCGAGTTGGCGCAGGCCGGCGTGCTCCATAGCGGCTGATCCCAGCCCGTCGATATTCCCAGACCATGCAGATCCAGCAAGGACATCCAGAATGAATCAGACGCTGCTCCGTATCGCCGCTGTACTCCTTGCCCTGTCGCCAGTGCCGACGCTCGCGCAATATCCGGACAGGCCGATCAAGATGGTCGTGCCCTATGCGGCCGGCGGCGGCGCCGACAGCACCGCCCGCATCGTCGGCCAGCAGATGAGCCAGGCGCTCGGCCAGCAGATCGTGATCGAGAACCGTCCGGGCGCCGGCGGCGTGATCGGCGCTGATTTCGTCGCCAAGGCCCCGGCCGACGGCTACACGCTGCTCTTCGATGCCTCGGCCTTCGCCGCCAATCCGACCCTGCGCAAATTGCCCTTCGACCCCAAGGCGGATTTCATCCCGGTCTCGCTGGTCGTGATCGCGCCCAACATTCTCGTCGCCAGCCCCAAGGCGCCGTACAAGACGGTTGCGGAGCTGCTCGACTTCGCGCGCAAGAACCCGGAGAAGGCGACCTACGCCTCGGCAGGCGCGGGATCGGCCTCTCATCTGGCCGGTGAGGCGCTGAACCACACTGCGGGTCTCAACATCGTGCATGTGCCCTATCGCGGCGGGGCGCCGGCGCTCAACGATGTCATCGGCGACCGCGTCTCGCTCTATTTCGGCAACACGGCCTCCACGCTCGGCCAGGTCACGTCGGGCTCCGTGCGGGCGCTCGCCATCGGCTCCCCGAAGCGCTCGCCATTGCTGCCCGAGGTTCCCACGCTGATCGAAAGCGGTCTCAAGGATTTCGAGACGCAGGAATGGAACGGGCTGTTCGCGCCGAAGGGCACGCCGCCGGCGATCGTCGAGCGTCTCTCGCGCGAAATCGTCGCTGCGGTCGCCAATCCGGAGATCAAGGCGAAGCTTGAAAAGCTCGGGCTCGAGCCGGTCGGCAACAAGCCAGACGCCTTTGCACGCTTCCTCGACGACGAGATCGGCCGCGCCGCCGCCACCGTCAAATCCCGCAACATCAAGCTCGATTGAAGCCCATCGATTACGCGGAGGAGCCGCCGATGGCGGATGATGGTCCGGTCCCCAACTCCGCAGGCATGGCGGCGCCTCGCTCCGCCGTGCCGGCCGGCGCCTGCGACGCGCATTGCCATATCCTGGATCCGCGCTTTCCGAGCCCGGATGCGGAAAAGCCGTCCGGCATGACGTTCGACGACTACCGGCTGCTGCAGGTGCGTCTCGGCACGCAGCGGGCGGTGGTCGTGCAGTCCAAGTTCCATCGCCAGGACCATGCCTGCCTGCTCGACGCCTTGCGCCGCTTCGATGGGACCGGTCGCGGTATCGGCGTGCTCGATCCCGGCGTCAGCGACGCCGAGCTGAAGCGACTCGACGCGGGCGGCGTGCGCGGTCTGCGCTTCAGCGTCTGGAATCCGGCCGACACCGTCACGACCATCGCGATGATCGAGCCGCTGGCCCGGCGCATTGCCGATCTCGGCTGGCATGCGCAGCTGCATATGATGGGCGACCAGATCGTCGCGCATGCCGCGCTGCTCAAGCGCCTGCCATGCGCGATCGTCTTCGACCATATGGGCAGGCTGCCGCCGTCACTGGGACCGCAGCACGCAGCCTTCGCGGTGATCGGCGATCTGCTCGCCGCGGGCCGGGCCTGGGTCAAGCTCGCCGGCGCCTATCTCAACACGCAGATCGGCGCGCCGGATTACCCCGACGCCGGCGCGATCGCGCGCGCCTTCGTCGGTCTCGCGCCCGAGCGGCTCGTCTGGGGCAGCGACTGGCCGCATGTCACGGAGCCGGCCGGGCACAAGCCCGATGACGCCGTCCTGCTCGATCTCCTCGACGGCTGGTCCGGCGCCGAGGCGGTGCGCAGGCGCATCCTCGTCGACAATCCCGCAGAGCTTTATGGTTTCGGCTGAGATCGCAGCCATTTCGCTTCACAACCCCTTGAGACTGGGCACCCCGCTATGAGCAATGTCGGCTTCCGGATTTTCCGAAGGATCAACCGCCCCGATCCGGGCCTGGTCCGAGCACTGGCCGTGATCCCGGTCGCCAACATCGCCGACGAGATGAACCGGCTGTTCTGTCTGGATGCCGCGATCCGGCCGTGGAACCGGGCGCTGATGGCGGGCTGTGCCTTCACGGTGCGGGCCCGGCCAGGCTGCAACCTCCTGGTCCACAAGGCGCTGGACATGGCCGCGCCCGGGGATGTCGTGATCGTCGAGGATGGCGGCGATCTCACGACGGCGCTCGCCGGCGAGAATATGGTGCTCTGGGCGCGCAAACGCGGCCTCGCCGGCCTGGTGATCGATGGCGCGATGCGCGATGTCGACGCCATCCGCGAGCTGGATTTTCCGGTCTATGCGCGCGGCGCCACCCCTCGCGGCCCGCATCGCAACGGGCCGGGCGAGATCAATGTGCCGATCTCCTGCGGCGGTGTCGTCGTCAATCCCGGCGATATCGTGCTCGGCGATGGCGACGGCGTCCTGATCGTTCCGCCGCGCGAGGCGCAGGCCATCCTCGAGCGCGCCAAGGGCAAGCTCGCCAAGGAGCTCAAGACTCGCGAAAGCATCGCGTCGGGCACATGGGACCGCTCGGCCTATGCGGACGAAGCCCTGACGCGGATGGGCTGCGACATCATCGATGCGGCGTTCGAGCATAGCAGCTGATCACATGCAGACCGGGCCCCGTCTCTCGACAGGGCCCGGCGCTGTGCAGGGCTAGCGCCCGCCATGCTCGAATGGCCGTCACACGGCGTTGGGCTGGCGGAAAGCCGCCTCCATCTCGCGCCGGACGCGCACGGCCTGGCTGTCGGGATCATAGACGACATCGTCCCATTTGATCCGCTGGCCCTCGGCGATCTCGGTCTTCAGCTTGACGTTGTGAGCCAGGCCGAGCGGCAGATAACCCTCCTTCAGCGAGGCATCGGCCGGGGTCTGCTTGCCCCAGACGCAGAAGCCGCCTTCGCCATCGAGCATCTCACCGGGCGCGAGCTTGCGCTTGGCGGTGGCGACGACGTCGGAGTTGAAGCAGATCGGGGCGCCGGTCGGCTCCTTGCGCAGCGCGGCCGAGGCCACCGAGATGCCGAGCTCCAGGCCGATCATATGGATGGGGCGATAGAGCGAGGCGTATTTGCCGGTCTTGTCGGGCAGCATGCTGTATTCGCGGAAGCACTCCTCGCTATAGGCGCTGTCGCTCTCGAAGACGACATAGGTGCCCATGACCAGCGAGTGCGGCACGTCGCTGCCGTCGCGATAGACCGAGGAGGTGACCTCGGTGACGCCTTTGCGCTCCAATACGCCGCCATCCGCCTTGGGCTTGCAGATCTCGGCATGCTCGAAGCGCGTCGCCGGCGGGAAGGACAGGCCGTCGGCCTGTGAATGCAGCCCCGTGGCGTTGCAGACCGCCGTCATCTCGATGCCCGACTTCGTGCCGTCGACGAAGGAGTTGAACATCTTCGGATTGATCGAATTGCGATCCTTGATCTTCATGTATTTGTCGAGGATGTCCCAGACCGTGTCGGGCGTCGACTGGTGGTAGGTTGGGTGGTAGCGCGTGCCCTTGCCGGCGGAGACCACCTTGAAACCGGCGGCGCGGGCCCAGTCGACATGGTCGGCGATCAGGGCCGGCTGGTCGCCCCAGGCGAGCGAATAGACCACGCCGGCCTGCTTCGCCTTGCGCGCCAGGAGCGGCCCGGCGACCGCGTCGGCCTCGACATTGACCATGATGATATGCTTGCCGTGCTCGATCGCCTTGAGCGCGAAGCGGATGCCCGCGCCGGGATCGCCCGTCGCCTCGATGATCACCTCGATGCCGGGATGCGTGATCAGCGCCTCGGCATTGTCGGTGACGATCGTTGAGCCGTTCTTGAGCGCGTCTTCGACAGAGGTCGCGGCGTATTGCTGCTCGGGCCAGCAGCCGAGCTTGAGCTGCGAGCGGGCGCGGGCGGGGTTCAGATCGGCGACGCAGACGAGATGCATGCCGTCGGTCGAGCGGACCTGCGACAGGAACATCAGGCCGAACTTGCCCGCTCCGATCAGTCCGACGGTGACCGGCTTACCCGCGGCCTGACGCTCCAGCAGCATGCGATGCAGATTCATGACGTGTCCTCCAGAGCGTTTTCGAGCGAAGCGGGTACCGGTTCGCGTGAAGAAAACGCGTTAAAACAAAGGCCTAGAGCGGATTCAACCGCGCCGGCCGCAAGGCCGGATCGCGAGCGGTCTTCGGGAAAAGCGTCGCGAAGGCTCGGCCGGGAGAGGCGCAGACAGCCGCCGCGGCCGTCGCCGGGCTTGAGGCGACATCCTCTTTGGTCATTGCGCTTCCCTGTCGAGCGGCGGGTTGTCGCGACCAGAGGTCAATATGCCCCGCCTTGCTACGACCCTGAGGTTAGGGAGCGGCCGGCATCGGGGCAATTCAGATTATCTGCACCAACGATGTAGAACGGCTAAACTGTCGCCGTTTCCGCATGCTGCACTAGAGCAGGATACGAAAAAGTGGGAACCGGTTTTTCGCGATCGATCCTGCTCTAACACTTTGGTGAGAGACGGATTCAGATTTCAGACGGAGCCACTTTGTGACTCCGTCTGAAATCATCCGGCTCTAGCGAACGCTCCCGCTCGGCCCGGAGCCAGTCGAGGAAGGTGCGGGTCTTGCGGTGCCGCAGATGATTGTGCGGGCAGACGATCCATTGCGTCGCGACCATGACCTCGGGGGCGTCACGGACCGGGCGGATCAGGGAGCCGTCGGCAAGCTCGCGCCAGGCGAGCAATTCGCTTTCGAGCGCGATGCCCATGCCGCTGGCAGCGGCATCGATCGCCATATGGCTGCGGTCGAAGAGGACGCGATGCCAGCGCCGCTCCGGCTCGACGCCGGCCTCGGCGAACCAGCGCGGCCATTGCATCTGCGACTTGACGGAGTGGATCAGGCGCTGCTCGGGCAGATCCGCGGCGGTGATGCTGGCAGCCGGCAGCAGCGCGGGCGAGCAGAGCGGGAAGAAGCGCTCCTTGCCGAGCCCCTCGATGAACAGGCCGGGCCAGACGCCTTCGCCATGCCGGATCTCGATATCGACGTTCTCCTTGCTGAAATCGGTCGGTTCATTGGTGCCGTCGAGCCGCAACTCGATATCCGGGTTGGCGTCGACGAAGCTGTGGAGGCGCGGCAGGAGCCATTTGCTCGACACGCTGGGCGCGGCCCGTACCGTCAGGGTCGTGGCCGAGCGGATGCCGCGCACATGCTGCGTCACATCGGCGATATGCTCGATCTCGCGCCCGACCATCTGGAAATAGCGCTCGCCGGCTTCGGTCAGCGTGATGTTGCGGCCGACCTTCAGGGTCAGCGCCGTTCCCAGATGCAGCTCCAGCGCCTGGATCTGCTGGCTGACGGCAGACGGCGTGACGCGCAGTTCCTCGGCGGCGCGCGAGACGCTGCCGGCGCGTGCCACCGCATGGAAGACGATGATCGAGCGGAACGGAATCTGCATCGCGAACCTTTAAGGTCAGCTAAAAGGACGCGAAATATAACTCAATTGTGCGCAGTGGCCAGCAATCTAGGCTGACGCTGCTGGAGACGGCCGCAAGGTCGGCGCCAGAAGGGAAAGCCTCCGGTCAGAGAGGCGTCAGGAACGCTGGATACCGGCCAAAGGTCGGACCGCCCAAGGAAGAGGACCGCTCGAACAGCCCCCGTCATAGCCGAATACGCGCATGTCCCGCTGCGGGATGTGCCGGCGCCGCCATGCGCGCCGCTCGACGCGGCCGGCGCTCAGTCGGGGCGTGGGTTTCAGGCCAGGCGCAGCCAGACTCGAACAGGATACCGACGCGCATCAGCGACGTTGGAGACAATATTCAGGAGGACCGTCCATGCCAGATCACCAGAAGCCGTCATCCACACCCGCATCGTCGCCATGCGCGACGCTGACCCGGCGCAGCCTCCTCGCCGGCGCGGCCGCCATCCCGCTCGTCGCCATCCGCACCGGGCCGGCGCGCGCTGCCGAATTCGAGTACAAGCTCGCAACCGGACAATCCCTGACGCAGCCGATCAACACCCGGCTCGGCGAAGCCGCGCTGCGGATCAAGGAAGCGAGCGGCGGCCGGATCGAGATCCGCTTCTTCCCCGCCTCGCAGCTCGGTTCCGATACCGATCTGCTGACGCAGATCAGGAGCGGCGGCGTCGATTTCCTCAACATTGCCGGCTCGGTGCTCTCGACCGTCGCGCCGCTGGCGGGCATCGCCAATGTCGGGTTCGCCTTCGCCGATTACGGCCAGGTCTGGAAGACGATGGATGGCGATCTCGGCAAGCTGATCGCCACGCAGATCGAGAAGACCGGCGCGCTCGTCGTCGCCAAGCCGGCCGACAACACCTTCCGGCAGATTACCTCCTCGGCCAAGCCGATCAGGACGCCGGCCGACCTCGCCGGCTATCGCATCCGCGTGCCGGTCTCGCCGATCTTCACCTCGCTGTTCAAGTCGCTCGGCGCCAGCCCGACCTCGATCAATTTCAACGAGCTCTACACGGCACTGCAGACCCGCCTCGTCGACGGCCAGGAAAACGGGCTCGTCACCATCGAGGCCGGCAAGATCTACGAGGTCCAGAAATACGTTTCCGAGACCAACCACATCTGGGATCCGTTCTTCATCCTCGGCAACCGGCGCTCGATGAAAGCCTTGCCCGACGCACTGCAGGAGGTCGTCAGGCGCGAACTCGACCGCGCCGCGCTGGAACAGCGCGAGGATACGACCAAGCTCAACACCACGCTGAAGGGTGAGCTTGTCGCCAAGGGCCTGACCTTCGAGGCTGCCGACAAGGAGGCTTTCCGCAAGGGCCTCAGCGCGGCCGGCTTCTACAAGGAGTGGCGGGCTAAGTTCGGCGAGGACAACTGGAAGGCGCTCGAGGCCGTGGTCGGGGCGCTGGCATGAGCGCGGCGACCGGCGATCCGCATTTGGTCGCACTCAACCCGGGGCGCAGCTCCGGGTTGATCGGGAGGATCGAGCGCGGCTTGCGCCTGCTCGTCGAAATCCCAGCCGCGGCGGTCGTCGTCGCCGAGGTCGTGATCCTGTTCCTGGGCATTCTCGCCCGCACCTTCCACCAGCCATTGATCTGGTCGGACGAACTGGCCTCGATCCTGTTCCTCTGGCTCGCCATGCTGGGCAGCGCCATCGCCGTCCAGCGCGCCTCGCATATGCGGCTGACCTTCTTCGTCTCCTTCCTCTCACCGCGCGCCGAGGCCTGGGCGGCGACGCTCGCCGCCGGCGGCGTGGCGATCTTCCTCGCCCTGATCCTGCATCCGACCTGGGAGTATATGGAGGACCAGTCCTTTGTTGAGACGCCCGCGCTCGGCTGGCCCGGCACCATCCGCGCCGCCGCCATTCCGGTGGGCTGCCTGATCGCGCTGGTCAGCGTGCTCCTGAGCCTGGCGCGGCATTCCTGGCGCGACGTACTCTCAGTTGCGGCGCTCTATGCGCTGATCGCCGGTGCGCTCTATCTCATCGGCCCCTCGCTCAAGGGGCTCGGCAACTGGAACCTGCTGATCTTCTTCGTCGGGCTGCTCGGGCTTGCCGTCATGGCGGGCGTGCCGATCGCCTTTTCCTTCTGCCTGGCGACGGCGGCCTTCCTTTTGATCACGACGCGGACGCCATTGCTGGTCGTGGTCGGGCGCATCGACGAGGGCATGAGCTCGCTCATCTTGCTTGCGGTGCCGCTCTTCGTCTTGCTCGGGCAACTGGTCGAGGCGACCGGCATGGCGCGCGTGATGGTCGCCTTCCTGGCCTCGGTGCTCGGCCATGTCCGCGGCGGCATGTCCTATGTCATGCTCGGCGCGATGCTGCTGGTCTCGGGCATTTCAGGCTCGAAGACCGCCGACATGGCGGCGATCGCCCCGGTGCTGTTTCCGGAGATGCGCAAGCGCGGCATGAAGGACGGCGAGCTGGTCTCGCTGCTTGCCGCCTCCGGCGCGATGAGCGAGACGATCCCGCCCTCGATCGTGCTGATCGCGATCGCCTCGGTCACCGGCGTCTCGATCGCGGCGCTGTTCACCGCCGGCATCCTGCCGGCCTTGGTGCTCGCCTTCGTGCTGGCGCTGGTGGCACGCTATCGCGCCGGCAAGGAGGACGATGCCAGCGTCAAGATCGAGCGTGCGCCGATGTCGCTCGTGGCCAAGACGCTCTGGATCGCGATTCCCGCGCTGATCCTGCCCTTCCTGATCCGCAGCGCCGTGGTCGAGGGCGTCGCCACTGCCACGGAAGTCTCGACCATCGGCATTGCCTACAGCCTCGTGCTCGGCCTCCTGATCTATCGCGGCGGCCTGGTCTGGCGGAACGCCTTGCCGATGCTGGTGCAGACGGCCTCGCTGTCGGGCGCGATCCTGTTCATCGTCGGCGCAGCCAGCGCCATGGCTTGGGCCCTGGCGCAATCGGGCTTCTCGCATGAACTCGCGGCCCGCATGGCCGGCGTGCCCGGCGGCGCCAACGGCTTCCTGCTGATCTCGGTGATCGCCTTCATCGTGCTCGGCAGCGTGCTGGAAGGCATTCCCGCGATAGTGCTGTTCGGACCGCTGCTGTTCCCGATCGCCAAGCAGTTCGGCATCCACGAGGTGCATTACAGCATGGTCGTCATCCTCGCGATGGGGCTCGGGCTGTTCGCGCCGCCTTTCGGACTTTGCTACTACGCCGCCTGCATCATCGGCGACGTGCCGCCCGACGCCGGCATGCGCCGCATCTGGATCTACCTGGCCTGGCTCTTCCTCGGCCTGCTGCTGATCACCTTCATCCCGTGGATCTCGATCGGGTTTCTATAGGATGGACGGCCCGACGCTCTTGCATTCCGCTTATTCTGACGCAATATAGCGTCAGAATAAGCGGAGAAAGGGAGAGCGTCATGGGTCTCGCGCAGTATGCAGATGACGGCATTTTTGCTCCTCGCAAAATCGCCGACGTTTTCCGCACCACCAGTGAAGAGGTTGCCCGCACCGCTGGTCTCGGCAAGGACGCCGTCCAGCGCCGTGACCGGATTCAATCGGACCGGACGCAAAGCCGGCTGCGCGAGATGATCGAGGTGATCAACAAGGTCGAGCCGCGCTTTGGCTCAGCGCTGATCGCCTATGCCTGGTATCGTTCGGAACCACTGCCCGGGTTTTCCGGCCAGACCGCCATGCAGCTTGTGCGCGCGGGTCGTGCCGAAGATGTTCTCGACTACGTCGACGCTGTGGATGCAGGCGTCCACGCCTGACGATGGCGCTCAACTACCAGGGGAAGCTCTATCGCGCGCTCAATCCGCTTTATGCGCGCGAACCGCTGTCCGGCCGTGGAGCGGAATTATACGGCGGACGGTTCAACCCAAAGGGCGTGCCGGCGCTTTATACCTCGTTGTCTGTCATGACAGCACTGCGCGAGGCCAACCAGGTCGGGAGCCTCCAACCAACCACGCTCGTTTCCTATGAAGCAGCGATCGAGCAGGTCTTCGACACGCGCGACACCCCGGCAATCGCTGCAGAGGACTTCGACGCCGATCTGCTCGCGGCGCCAAGCTGGCGCGACGAGGTGAAGGCGAATGGCAAGTCTCGAACGCAATCCTTCGCGCAGCGATTGATGGCGAAGGGCTATCGCGGGCTCTTGGTCCGCAGCTTCGCTGCCGGGGCCGGAGCGAATGATCTCAACCTCGTACTCTGGGCTTGGAGCGATGCCCCACCTGCCCAACTCATCCTGATCGACGACGAGGGCAGGCTGTCCAAATAGGACCGCCCTGTTGGCTCCCAGCATGATTCAACAGGCGAATCCCAGGAGCTTAGAAAAACTGCTTCGCGAGCTTCAGCCCCTGGCCCTGATAGTTCGACTTGATCGACTGTCCATAGAGCTTGTCGGGGCGCTCGATCATGTTCTCGAAGACGATCGTGCCGACCCTCTGGCCATGGTCGAGCATGAACGGAACGTCGTGGCTTCTGATCTCGAGGACGATCTTGCTCTTGCCGGAAGAATCGGTGATCCGGCCGAAGAACGGGTCCAGGAAGCCGGCATAATGCACCCGCACTTCTCCGACCGCCGTGTCATAGGCGATCATCTCGGCCGCCTCGTTCTCATTGATGACGATGTCCTCGAGCGAGGCCATGATGTAGAATTCGTCCGGGACCAGGACGAGTTCGCGCCGGCCCGGGCGGCATTTGATCGGCTCCCAGAAATCGTTCCGATCGTATTCCCCGACCTTTTGCAGATCGATCAGGCCGGTGGTCTTGCGGGCCCGGTAGGCGATGACCCCGTCGGCCGCCGCGCCCTCCAGGTCGATGGAGACGGAGATCGTCCGGTTCGCCGGCTGCGCCGCGTCGGAGGCGTGGTGTCGGAAGCGCAACTGGCTCAGCGTGTCGCCGGCGCGCGCGATGATCGGAAACGAGCGCGGCACGACCTCCGCATAGAGCGGCCCGTCATAGCCCGCCGGGATCTCGTCGAAGGACGTGCCGCCATCGGCGATCAAGCGGACGAAGATGTCGAGGCGGCCGGACGAGCTCTTGGGATTGGCGCGGGCGCTCGTATCCGCCCCCAGCGAGACGCGCTCCTGCAGCGGGATGATGTGGACGCAGTTGCGTTCGAGCACCTGCGGCTTGGACAGGTCGACCTCATGCGTCGCGAGATCCTTCAGCCTCTCCGAGACCGCTTTGCCCTTGCCCGGCAGGAAGCTGGTCGGAACCCTGAACGCCGTGGCGCCGAGCCGCAGATCGAGACTCGCGGGCTGGATCAGATCCTCATGGATCGGAGAACTCGCACGTATGGTCCCGTTCGCGATCGCCGAGCGAATGGTCTGCGAGGGCCAAATTCCGTAATTCATACTCAGATGTCCGTTCAAGGGCTCGGCGAGAGCTTACAGCGAAAGCAAAGCGCAATCCGTGCTTCCCGCGCAGCCATCCACAGTGCTGTTTGGCTGTCCTGGCTGTTTTGGGCGTCTCGACGCGGCAAATCGGCGCTTGAATGCGCCTGCTGGGTCCTGGATCGGCATCGCCCGGCCTGGCTGCCGGTGCTGTGAACCGCTCCTTGGGCGTGGCTGCGGGCTTGCGCTTGCCTGTTCGGCCGCGTCAGGATTGACGCCGCCGTCGCCCGGTTCATAACAGGGGCATCGCCCGCCGGCCACGATCGGGCCGCGCGGCGCCCGCGTCGTCGAGGGAGCCGTCACGATGTATCAAGCGGAGACGCATGGCGTGCGCGTGACCGCCGCGCCGAAATTCATGGAGGGGGAATCCTCGCATGAACAGCGCCGCTATTTCTGGGCCTATTCCATCGAGATCGTGAATCTGTCGCTTCAAACCGTACAATTGATGACCCGGCACTGGTTCATCACCGACGGCCGCGGCGAGGTTCATGAAGTGCGTGGCGACGGCGTCATCGGCCAGCAGCCGGTGCTGCGCCCGGGCGAGAGCTTCAGCTATACCTCCGGCTGCCCCTTGACGACGCCGGATGGCTCGATGAGCGGCTTTTACGCCATGCTTGGCGAGGACGGCGCGATCTTCGATGTCGTCGTGCCGCTCTTTCCGCTCGATTCGCCCTATGTGAAGAAGGTTCTGCATTGACTGCTTCCTCCCAGCCGACCGGGCAGCGTTATGCGCCGCTCGACATGCTTGCCCGCCTCGTCGCCTTCGACACGGTCAGCCATAAATCCAATCTCGATCTGATCGCCTTCGTCGAGGACTACCTCGCCGGCTGGGGCGTCACCTCCGTGCGCATCCCCAATGCGAGCGGGGACAAGGCGGCGCTCTTCGCCACCATCGGCCCGCAGGATCGCGGCGGCGTCCTGCTCTCGGGCCATACCGATGTCGTGCCGGTCGAGGGTCAGGCCTGGAGCCGCGATCCGTTCACGCTGCATGTCGCGGACGGCCGGGCCTATGGCCGCGGCGCCGTCGACATGAAGGGCTTCATCGCGCTGGCGCTGGCGCTGGTGCCGGATTTCCTCGCCGCCGATCTCAAGACGCCGATCCATCTGTTCTTCTCCTATGACGAGGAGGTCACGTGCCTCGGCGTTGTCGACGGCATCGCGCGCATGGGTCAGGACTTGCCGCGGCCGCGCGCCGTCATCGTCGGCGAGCCGACCTCGCTCGACCTCGCCGATGCGCATAAGGGCATCCGCACCTTCTTCACCACGATCACCGGTGTCGCGGCGCATTCGTCGAAGCCGCATCTGGGCGCCAGCGCCGTCCATGCCGGCACGCGATTGGCGGCCGGGCTGGTGGCGATGGCCGATGAGCGGGAAGGCAGGCTCGACCCGAGCGGCCGCTTCGATCCGCCCTACGACACCGTCCATGTCGGAAAATTCCATGGCGGCATCGCCCGCAACATCCTGGCCGATCGCTGCGACCTGTCCTGGGAGGTGCGCACCTTGCCGGGCTCGGATCCAGACGATGTGCCGGCGCGCTTCAAGACCCTTTCGGACGAGGTTCTCGGCCGCATGCGCAAGACCGCGCCCTCGGCGACCATCGAGACGGTGATGAGCTCGGATGTGCCGGGCCTCGCGCCCGATCCGGGGTCGGAAGCCGAGACGCTGGTGATGCGCCTCGCCGGCCGCAACAGCACCATCGCGGTCGCCTATGCCACCGAGGCCGGCCATTTCCAGCGCGCCGGACTGCCGACGATCGTCTGCGGCCCGGGCTCGATCGACCAGGCCCATCAGCCCGACGAGTTCATCACGCTGGAGCAGTTCGCCGCCGGCGAGGCTTTCATGCGCAGGCTGCTGGCGGAATGCCGGGGGTAATCGGGCGTTGAATAAGGGGGCGCCAGCCCTGTCAGGTTGGCATCGTGTTCGGCCAGGTGGAAAGCACACAGCGCCCACTTGCCGGGAGCGAGACTCCGACGCTGCCGATCTCATGGCGCATCCGGCGCAGCCGTGGCGAGCGCCCGGCTGGTTCACCTGCCCGGTGCCGTACCGCCGGAACCAGGCGGCAGCTCGGTCCAGTTCTACATCAACCTGCGCCGGAGCATTGCGGCGACAGGCTGGGATTATCAGCTCGGCGGCTTCTGCCGGCCAAACGGCAAGGGCCTGTGCTGCCGGCCGGAATGGGAGGTCGGGTCCTCGCGCATCGATGCCGGCCCCGGCGGCACGCTTGACGTCAGAGGCGACGGCATCGTCGCCCCCCGACCGCTATGATGCCGAAGAAAGCGCGGACAAGGCGGCCAAGATTCCGCGCAAGCCCGGCGACATGCTCTGGCGGCTCTCGCTCGCGAAAGAGATTTTGCGAGTTGCAGTGGAGACGGTAGGGCTCAGACCGCCTGGCTGGACAGCTTGATCAATCGTTCCAGAGCCGCGTCGAGGAAGCCGCTGGTGCGGCCGTCGGTGATCTCGCCATCCTCGCCAAAGGCTTTGTCGGCGCCGCCGACCGCGACCATTTCCGGGATCAGCAGCGCGCCGAAACCGAGCTCCAGCACGGTGCGCAACTGCGTCAGACCGCGATAGCTTCCCAGAGCGCCCGGCGAGGCGCCGCCGAGCGCCACGACTTTGCCGGCGAGGCCGGTTGCAGGCGCTCCGGGCTTGGCGACGCTCGCCCAGTCCAGCGCATTCTTCAGCGCCGGCGCATAGCCCGCATTATACTCGGGGCTGGCGATGAACAGGCCGGCATGAGCGTCGATCTGGGCACGCAGATCATGGGCCGGCTGCGGCGCGTTGCCGAAACCTGTCGCATCGACCAGCGGCAGGGGATAATCGGCGAGCGAGATCAGCGTGACCTGCGCTCCCGCCGCCGTGAGCTTCTTTGCCGCCAGGGCCGCGAGCTTCGCATTGAGCGAGCCGGGGCGCGACGAGCCGGAAAAAACGAGAATCTTGGGTGCGGACATGACGGCCTCGGTCGGATCAGGACGGTCGGGAGCGACTGGCACGGAGGCTATGCCGTTGCGCCCGCGACGCCAAGACCGCCGAGTGCGATGCCACGATTGCGCAGGTGCAATGAAGGCGTGCTCATGTCCGAGCGATCAGATCGTCGTGGAGGGCCGCCTCCCGAGCCCTATGTCGCCTGGCGATAGACCCAGACGCGCGCGGGCGGGATATTGCGCAAGACCCAATCCGAGGCGAAGGCCTTCAACCCGGAGCCCTTGCGAGGCACGGGCGAGATCACCGAATAGGTGAACTGGATCAGGGGCGCGCCGTCGACCAGCAAGGTGAAGGCGTCCTTGGCGAGCGCGCTGCGCATCGCCGGCGGCCGGTTGAACAGGGGCAGGCTCGAGACCACGGCGATGGCCTTCTCCTGGAGATGGCCCGCCAGCGTCGTCGAAAGCGCATAGGCGTCGCCCTCCACCACGGTCGCGCGTGGAAAGCGCTGGCGCAGCAGCGCGCAGAATTCCGGGCTGTACTCGACCAGGATGAGCCGGTCCTCGCTGATGCCGCGTTCGATCAGCGCCTCGGTCACCGGCCCGGTACCGGGGCCGATCTCGATCACCGGTCCGGGAATGGCGGGGTCGACGAAGGACGCCATGCGCCGCGCCAGGAACGGGCTGGACGGCGTCACGGAGCCGGTACGGCCGGGGTCGTCGATCCAGGACCTGATGAAACGGGCTTCGTCGCTCAGCTTCGATTTGGCTTCGCCGGCGACCCTGGACACATGGGTCTTGAACTTCTCGGCCTTCTGGCGAACCTCGCCTTCGACCTTGTAGCGGACGGCGGCGACCCTCAAGCGTGCCTCGGCCATGCTGTCGACGAGGTCGGCAGCGGTCACGCGCACCTCATCCTCGATACGCACCGCCATGCTCGACTGGCCTAGCCTTGCAGCTAGAGAGCCGGTGCGCGGGCGACGATGGTGGAGAGTTTGAGACATTTGACCCCTGGTGTTGACGCAACATGCGGCAACCATGACGAAATAATGACGTTACCTGCCAGACATATAGGGTTCAAGAGCCTTGAGGGCACGAAGATGTGCCACTCGCCGAGGCAGGAGGTGCCTCAGATCAGCGGTCTCGGCTCGAGTTCCCGCTCGAAAAGCGAGGCCATGCGGGCGGTCAGGCGCGGATTGAGCAAGGTCAATCGTCCGCCCGAGATCGCAAAAAGGCCGGCCCGGCGCAGCTTCGACCATGTCTTGCTGGTGTGGACGAGCGACAATCCGAGCGCGTCGGCGAGCTGCTGCTGCGAGAGCGGGAACCGGAAGCTGTTCTCGCTGACCAGGCCAAGCGCGTCGGCGCGGCGATGGAGCGAGATCAGCAGCGCCGCGATGCGCTCGGCGGCATTGCGCTGGCCGACAGAGGTCAGGTTCTCGTCGATCAAGCTCTCCTCGCGCGAGCCGAGCCAGGCGATCTCATAGGACAGGCTCGGCATCCGCACGAACAGGTCCCAGACCCGCTTGCGCGGAAATGCGCAGAGCTCGACCTCGGTCAAGGCCTCGATGCCGTGCTGAGCGGCGCTCAGCAGCGAGGCCTGCAAGCCGACGAGGTCGCCCGGCAGCAGGAAGTTCAGGATCTGGCGCCGGCCGTCGGGCAGGGATTTGTAGCGGAATGCCCAGCCGGAGAAGAGCGTGTACAGCGCCGCGTCCTCCTGTCCGGGTTGGATGATGTCGGCGCCGGCCGGCAACTGGCGATGCTCCATCTTCATCGCCTGGATGAAGCGCACCTCGTCGTCGGTCTTGTCCTTGAAGGCCGGCTTGAGCCTGAGCGGGCAGGCCAGGCAGGGCACGCCGATGCGGCTCGGATTCGCGCTCGTCGCCATCGTCTCGATTGATCCGTTCTTGCAATGGCTGCCGGCATACGCGTCTGGCCGGACAAGACAACCCGGCATCCCGCCACTTGTTCCCGTCTTGCAGATATTTCCCGCTCGAATTCTCGATCTTGCGCGGCGCTGCATGCATGAAGTGGCAAGGGAACTTGCGCCGCAGCAGGACGTTCTCGATCAGCGTCCGTCATGGTGCCGTGACGATTCTGGAGTGGCCGGTGCATGTCTGACACGCTGAGTGCGCCGCAACGCTCGCGTATGCGCAGCTTTTTCGCGACGGCATTGAAATTCTGGACAGGCAAAACCCGGCTGCGCGCCTGGGGGCTGACGATCGTCGTACTCGTCTTCGTCGCGGCGCAGATTGCGACCGCCGTCGGAATCAATGCCTGGAACCGGCTGTTCTTCGACGCTCTCGAAAAGCGCGATGTCGCTGCGGTCTGGGCCACGATCGCCTGGTTGCCGCTGCTCATCGCGGTCTCGGCATTGACGCTGTCGGCGCTGGTGATCAGCCGCATGCTGCTGCAGATGCGCTGGCGTGAAGATCTGACGCGCCGCATCGCCGGCTGGTGGATCGCCGACCAGCGCTATTACCGGATGCAGTTCACCGCCAGGGAGCAGAGCGCACCGGAATATCGTATCGCGGAGGATGTCCGCCTCTCCGTCGAACCGCTCGTCGAATTCGCGATCGGCCTGATCAGCGCGGCCGTCACCGCCGCGACCTTCGCCACCATCCTCTGGCATGTCGCAGGCTCGGCCCACTTCGTGCTTGGCGGTGCGGACATCGTGATCCCGAGCTATATGGCGATCGCGGCGATCCTTTATGCGATCATCGCCTCGCTCGCCGCCTATTTTGCCGGCCGGCCGCTGGTCGGCCGCATCTCGGCGAAGAACGAGGCGGAGGCGCAGTTTCGCGCCGAGATGACAAGGCTGCGCGAGAACGCCGAGAGCATCGCGCTGATCCGCGGCGACGCTGACGAACGGACCTCCGTCGGCGAGAATTATGGCCGCGTCGTCGCGGCCTGGCTGGGCGTCATCCGCCAGCAAGGCGTCATCGCGCTGGTGCTCAACACCAATGGCGCGCTGTTTCCGATCGTGCCGCTGCTGCTGATCGCGCCGAAATATCTTTCGGGCGAGGTCACGCTGGGCGCCGTGATGCAGGTCGTCGCGGCCTTCAGCGCCGTGCAAGCGGCCCTGATCTGGTTCGTCGACAATTTCGTGCGGCTGGCCGAGTGGTTTGCCTCCGTGGCCCGCGTCGACGAGCTCCAGGAGGCGCTGGAAGCGCTCGATGTCGGCACGATCATGGAGGGCGAAACCCAGATCAGCCTCGGCGAGAGCGAAGATGGCGCGATCCATATCGAGAATCTCTCGATCGCCCACAGCAATGGCCGCGTGGTCATCGCCGATGCCTCGGTGGTGATCGAATTGGGAGAGAAGGTGCTGATCGTCGGTGAAAGCGGTTCCGGCAAGAGCACGCTGATCCGGGCCTTGGCGGGGCTGTGGCCCTGGGGTTCTGGAAGGATCGAGGTGCCGCGTGGCAAGTCGATCGCCTTCGTGCCGCAGAAGCCCTATCTGCCGATGGGCAGCTTCCGCACCGTGCTGCTCTATCCGCAAGCGGATCTGCCGGTTCCCGACGATGTCGTCGTCGCCGCCATGAAGCGCTGCGGGCTGGCTTATATGGCCAAGCGCCTCGATGACGAGGATCGATGGGATCAGATCCTCTCCGGCGGCGAGCGTCAGCGCGTCGCCTTCACCCGTCTGCTTATCCAGAAGCCCGATATCGTCATCATGGACGAGGCGACTTCGGCGCTGGACGAGGACAGCCAGAATTCGCTGTTGGGTCTGTTCGAGGGCGACCTTGCCCATGCGACGGTGATCAGCGTCGGCCACCGGGTCGGTCTCGAGGAGTTCCATGACCGCAAGATCACGCTGGAGAAGCGCCTGGCCGGCGCTCATCTGAGCTCGCGGCGACTGGGCAAGTCGCTCTGGCGGCTATTCCGCAGCCGCAACTCCGCCAATGACGATGCGGCTTGAGCGAAGACGGTTCACGTCGACGTGATCGCCGGTTCGCGCCCCGATCGTGCCGAAATGGAACTGCGAGGCGATCCCTGCGTTAACTCCTGCAGAAGCCGGCTGATGGTGGCTGGTTGTGGCGTTGGGAGAGACAGATGTTGAATGACAGCCTTGCCCCCATCAAACGCGCTGGCCTCTTCTTCGGCTTCATGGGCGTGGCCGTCGCCAGCCTGACAATGGCTGCGGATTGGCAGCACCTCGACGACCAGAGCTCGAGCACGGTCGCGCAGGTCAAGATTCAGCGCCATGAGCCGACCGATATCCGTTTCGCTTCCGTGGATTCCGGCCAGAAGGTCGTCGATCGCACCAAGCGCGCCATCGCCAGTTCGCAGCAGGCCATGCTGGAGAGCGGCCCAAGGGTGATCATCCGCTGAACCGATTTGTTCTCGCGGCGGGAACCGTTCTCAAGATTGCACGTTGACAATCCAGCGCTCCCTCGCGCGATGCACTTCGAGCCGCCTCCGGGCGGCTTGTTTTTTGGTCGTCGCGGAGGCCGGCGCGGATTTGCTGACGAAAACGCCTGGGGGGACCGATGTATCTGCGCATCCGCCACGCCACCACCTATCGCTATGCCGCTCCGGTGCAATTCGGGCCGCATCGGCTGATGCTGCGCCCGCGCGATTCCTTCGATCTGCGGGTTGTCGACACGGCCCTGTCGATCGCTCCCCGGGCGCGGCTGCGCTGGATGCACGACGCCTACGGCAATTCGGTCGCGATCGCGAATTTCGACGCGCCCGCCAATACGCTCGACATCGTCAGCGAGTTGGTGATCCAGCGCTTCGGTTCGGCCCTGCTGCGTACCGAGATCGAGCATTCCGCTGGCGTGACCGGCGTGGTCTACAGCGAAGCGGAGCGTGCCGTGCTCCAGCCCTATCTCGATCTCGCTGCCGCCGACCCTGACGGCCTGCTCGACCAATGGCTGGCGGATTTTCGCGCCCGCATCGGCCATGGGTCCGGGCATCTGCTGCGCGACCTTGCCCATGCGATCTATACTGGGCTGAGTTATGCGGTGCGCTTCGACGAAGGCACGCAGCACCCCGCCGATACGCTGCGCTCACTGGCCGGCTCCTGCCGCGACTATGCCTGGCTTTTCATCGAGCTCGCCCGGCGCATGGGCTTCGCCTCGCGTTTCGTGACGGGATATATCCACGACCGCTCGCCCGACGCGGCCGGGCTGGTCTCCAGCATCGGTCTGACCCATGCCTGGGCCGATGTCTTCATCCCCGGCGATGGCTGGGTGGAATTCGACCCGACCAATGATCTCGTCGCCGACAGGCAGCTTCTGCGCGTCGCCGTCGCGCGCGTGCCCGAGGACGCCTCGCCCGTCTCCGGCAGTTTCACCGGGGGGACGGGTTCGTTCCTCGGGCTGAGCGTCGGTGTCAATATCGAACCGATCGACAAGCCTGCCTGATGGCGCGGCGCTCCTCAGAGCAGGATGCGAAAAAGTGGAAACCGGTTTTTCGCATCAATCCTGCTCTCACTCTTAGATGAGAGACGGATTCAGATTTCAGATGGGATCACTTTGTGGTTCCATCTGAAATCATCCGGATCTTGAGCGTTTTCGGGCGAATGGATACCGGTTCCATCGCGACAAACGCGAAGCGTTTGCGCGGAGAAAACGCGTCAAAACAATTGCTTTAGGTGAAATGGGCGACCCTCCAGGCGCCGAGCCGCGCTCCTTCCGGCGCACCCGCCTGAATCGCCTCGATCTGGGTGACGAGGCCGGCGAAGAGCTTGGGCGGCGCGCTATGGGCGATCTCGCGATCGGCCTCGATGGCGATCTCGACCGTGCCGTCGTCGATGTCGGAGACGGAGATCTGAATGCTGACGCCCGGCGTGCTGCGCAGCGCACGCGACATCACGTCGACGATCAGGAATCCGAGCGGGATGATCCGGTCGACCGAGAGCGAGGCGCGCGTGTCGACGATGCTGGTGACCCATTGGTCGCGGCGGCGCAGCAGGTTCGAGATCATCGTCACGACATCGTCGACGAAGAGGTCGATGCGCACGGGCTGCATCTCGCCATCGGCGAGCGTGAAGCGATAGGCGGCCGAGAGCACGTGAACGCGGCATTCGGCGTCGGCCAAGGCCATCCGCGCATCGCCGCGGTAGTCGCGCTTGGTCAGGCCGATATAGCTCTGCACCACCTGCAGGCTGTTCTTTACGCGGTGATGCAGTTCGCGAACGAGGAAACGGTTGTCGTCGAGCGCGGTCTGCAGCTTGCGCTGCCTGACCTCCTGCTCCTCGACCATGGTGTTGAAGGCTTCCGCGACGCTGCGGATGTCGCTTGGCATGTCGTCGGCGATCACCGCGCGTGCCGTCGTCAGGGTCGAGCGTGTCCTGGCCGCCGCCTCGATGCCGCGCAGCCAGCGCACGCAATGCTTGTCGATCGCGCGCAGATAGACAACGCAGAGCAGAGCCAGCGTCAGCAGCGGCGCCAGCAGCAGCACCAGAAACTGTGTCCGGGCCGCCTGCCCCAGCGCATCGTCGAAGCTGGCGATGATGTAGAAATCGGGGTCGGCGACGATGCGGGTGGCGTAGACGCGCGAGACGCCGGCGCGGCTTTGCACCTGCGAGGGCTCCTTCGCCGCCGGCGCCAGGTCCCGCGCCGGCAGCCAGGACGCGTCATCTGGCTGCGCGGTGCCGCGCGAGACGATGATGTCGCCGCCGCGGCCGACCAGGGCGACGACGAGCCCGGGTTCGCCGTCACCCAGGTCGAAGACCTGGTCCAGCAACTCCGGATCGACCAGCAGCAGGCCTTCCCGCAGCGGGCTGCCGGTTTCGTCGCTTTGCGCGTAGACGGCGAGATAGCGCTTGCCGCCCAGCGTCACATGGTCGTAGCGCACCTGGGCGAGCTCCGTCCCGGCCCAGCTCTGGACCGGAGGTTTTGCCTGCAACATTGCCGCTGCTGCGGCGAGATCGGCAGCGCTGACCTCGGGATCGAGCGAGAAGGCGCAGGCGTCCCCGCCCCGCGGCAGGACATGGATGGCGCGATAGCCGGCGACCCGAGCGAGCGTCTGGCCGCCGACCTTGCCGCAATCGCTGCTATCGCGAGCGGTCAGGGCCAGTGCGGACCCGCCGGCGAGCAGCGACCGCAAGGCGCCGCGGTACCAGACGCGGGTGCGCACGGCGTAGTCCTCGACCGTGCGCATCTGGGATGTGCGGATCGCGGCGGTGACGGTCTGGTAGGTGGTGATGGCGGTGATCGCGGTCAGGCCGGCGATTGGCAGCGCTATGCCGATCAGCAGTGCGAGCAGGCGCCCTCTGACGGTCTTGAAGCGCGCCAGCCGCATCAGAGACCGACGATTTCGGAACCGACCCTTTGGATGGCGGCGGCGGTCTTGCGGTCTGGCCCGAGATCGTCGAGTCCGCCGATCGAAAGCAGTTCGGCCAGCTTCGTCCGGGCGCGGTTGACCCGGCTCTTGATCGTGCCGATGGCGACGCCGCAGATCTCGGCGGTTTCCTCATAGGAGAGCCCGGTCGCGCCGACCATGATCAGCACTTCGCGCTGTTCTTCGGGCAGCTTGGCGAGCGCCTTGCGGAAATCGGCGAGGTCTAGATGGCTTTCCTGGTTGCCATGTGTCGCCATGCGCTCGGCATAGGTGCCCTCGCTGTCCTGAACCTCCCGACCGCGCTTGCGGTAGAGCGAGTAGTAGGTGTTGCGCAGGATCGTGAAGAGCCAGGCGCGCAGGCTCGTGCCGGGCTCGAATTTTTCCGAATTGCCCCAGGCCTTGAGCAGCGTATCCTGCACGAGATCGTCGGCGAGCTGCATCGAGCCCGAGAGCGAGGCCGCGAAGGCGCGCAGATTCGGGATCTCCTTGATCAGCCCGTCCTTGAAATCAGAGGCGCTCATCGGACATGTCCCCGGAAGCGGCGCGGATTTCCTGAGCTTCGAGCTGGGCGAGCAGCACGAGGAATTTGTCGGGCACCGGCGCGTTGACGATATCGTCGTAATGCGCCTTCAGCGACCGCCCGATCGATTCCTGCACCCTGGGATCGAGGATCAGTTCGGCCTCGTCATTGTCACTCCCACCGGGTTCCGTCATCGGGACGCTCGCGTTGTTCATCTCAGCCCTCGCAACGAAAGCGAGCCTGCTTTTCCAGCGGGTCTCGCGCTTGATCATGCCGGCTCGCCCAAGCAGGCATTCATACGGCCTGATAACAGGCTTCGCCCGAAAAGGTTCCAGGAAGAACAAAAAATAAAACGCTTGTCAGAAAGCCGCTGCGGGTGCTCATTTTCGGCACGTTACAAGGGACCCTTGCATGTCGATTGCGAAAGAAATTGCACCGCACCTGCCTTATCTGCGCCGGTTTGCCCGGGCGCTGAGCGGGACGCAGGCGAGCGGAGACGCCTATGTCGTCGCGATGCTTGAAGCGCTCGTCGCCGATCCCTCTTCATTCCCGCGCGGGTTCGATCCCAGGCTGGGGCTCTATCATACGTTTCTGAAGCTGTGGTCTTCGGTCAGCCTCAACGCCGCCAGCACCGGCTCCGCCGAGCCCGACCGGCCTTCGGCCGAGCGCAATCTCGAAGCGCTGACGCCGCGGCCGCGCCAGGCCTTCCTGTTGCGCACCGTCGAAGGTTTCTCGATCGAGGAGGTCGCCACGATCATGGGTATTTCAGCGCCCGACGCCGCCGACCTGATCCAGGCGGCAGGTCAGGAGATCGCCGAGCAGGTCGCGACCGATGTGCTGATCATCGAGGACGAGCCGATCATCGCGCTCGACATCGAGACCATGGTGGAGGAGCTCGGCCATACCGTGACCGGCGTTGCCCGCACGCATCGCGAGGCGATCGCGCTCGTCGCCAAGAAGCGCCCCGGCCTCGTCCTCGCCGACATCCAGCTCGCCGATGGCAGCTCGGGCCTCGACGCCGTCAACGAGATCCTCTCTTCGATCGATGTGCCGGTGATCTTCATCACCGCCTATCCGGAGCGCCTGCTGACCGGCGACCGGCCGGAACCGGCCTTTCTGATCACCAAGCCGTTCCAGCCCGAGGCGGTGAAGGCTGCGATCAGCCAGGCGCTGTTCTTCGATCGCCGGGCCGGCCGCAAGGCAGCCTGAGCGGGCTCTCGGCGTCCACGATCCGGGGGGCCGGCGGTATCCTCATGCCGCCGGCTTTTTGTCGTTCGGGCTTGCCTGCTCTCATCTCAGGGCGAGTGCAGGCTGCGAAAACCGGTTCCCATTTTTTCGCATCCTGCTCCAGGCCGACCCGGGAAGCATAGGTGAGCCGATCAAGACGCATGAACCAGGCGGGAACCGGCGGGTCCCTCCGGCGTTACGCGCAACGGCAGGCTGGACCAAACCGGCCGCCTTTCGGGAGGTCTTGGTCCATGGCGACGACGTTTGTTGCAGCCCTGATCACGGGCGGTTCGATGGCGTTGGTTCTGTTTGGTGGCGCCGTGTCAGCCGGCGCGCTGACGGGGGAAGCCCTGTCGCTCGCTTTGGCGGCTACCACGGTCCTGGCCGTGCTCAGCGCAGCCGCCCTCGACAGCTGAATCCGCACATCACAGCCCTCCGCGACCTGGCCGGGATAGGCGCGTCATCCGGGGCGGTGCGGGCACATCCATCGCTAGATCACGTCGCATTCGGACGGTTCCGTCCGAATGCGAAAAACGTCATCGATTCCTGCAGTTTAGAGCATTGTTCCCGCGAAAAACCGGGACCCGCTTCTTCGCGCAATGCTCTATGGCCTCGAAGCGTTGGCCGGCTCGCCTTGGGCGTCCTGACCGTCGCGATCTGGGCAGGTGGCGTTCATGGCGCGGAAGTCCATGCCCCGGACGTTCATGGCGTGGAAAACAACAGCCAAAGCGAGGCAGGGATCAAGGCCTTGCCGCCTCCGCGACCGGTTGATCTGCGCCCGCAGCAGCCGTCGAAGCCCGCCGACCCCCCTGCGCTCCCCACTGGCGCGAGCCCAGCGGAGCTGCCGAATTCTAACGATGGCGCCGCCTGCCTGGCGGAGCTGCGCGCGCTTTATGGCACGCGTGTGCGTGCAGCTGATGCCGACGCCGCCAAATCCGAGGATCCCGCCTGCCGCGTCGAGAGCCCCGTCCTGGTCGAGGCGCTCGAGATGGGGTCGGTGCCGGTCGTCTTCGAGCCACCTGTCACCTTGAGTTGCGAGATGGCGACAAGGGCGGCTGAATTTCTCGCCAGCAGCGTCCAGCCGCTGGCGAAAGGCTATTTCGGCCGGGATCTGGTTGGCCTGCGGGTTGGAGGCGGTCAGGAATGCCGGCGTCGCAACAGGGCGGCAACTGGGCCGCTGAGCGAGCATGCGACAGGTCGGGCGCTCGATGTCTTCGCCTTTGTCCTGGCGGGGGAGGCTGGCGGCCTGACGGTCGGCGTCGAACGGCCCGAGGATGGCGTCCAGCAGCGGTTCCTCTCGGCTGTGAGGCAGGCCGCCTGCGGTGCATTCACCACCAGCATAGGGCCCGGTGCGGATGCTGCCCATGCCAATCACCTGCATCTGGACATCCAGGCGCGCCGTTCGCCGTCGACACGGTTCTGCCAATGAATCCGTCTCTGGGCAAAGCGTTGGAGGAGGATGCTAAAAGCCGGCTCGCGCTTTTTTGTGTCCTGCACCAGGAGGGATTTGGAACCCGCTGGCTTCAGGCGGGAATGCGCGCGGGGGAGGCTGCGTCGCAAGCGGGTGGGCGGTCCTGCCCTTCGGCTTCGCTGCGCCGCACCGCGATGATCTCCAGAGCCGTCCCGGTGTCATGCCCCTGTGCGATCAGCTCTTCCAATTCCCAGAACGGCGGCGTGCCCAACTCGCCTCGCCAAGCCAGTCCCTTGCAGGCTAGTCCCTTGGCAGACGCATCATCCTGGAGGAAGCTGATGAGCATGTGGGTTTTCCGTCTCGACGCCGAGCATAACGCAACATCTCCGAGCAGGTTCCGTCTAATGAGGAACTGTGGAGCGTTTGCGGCGTTTCAGCGTCATTCGATCGTGAGGAGTTTCAATATGGCTGCCCCGCTTCCCCGGTTTCAAACTGTTGCGATCCTTGCTGCCGCGGCTGCGGGCCTGCTCGCATTCCAGGCTCCGGCCTTCGCTCAGTCAGGCCCGCCGGCGGGGCGCCTCAACTGCAGCGTCGGCGCGGGGCTGGGGCTGGTGGTGACATCGCAACGCCCGATGGAGTGCCGCTTCACGCCGCGCCGCGGTCCGGTGCAGCGCTATGTCGGCGTCGTCAGGAGTTTCGGCCTCGATCTCGGCACGATCCGCAGCAGCACGATGTCGTGGCGGGTCTATGGTCCTTATGCCCGGGCGCCGCTGGGCGCGCTTGCCGGCCGCTATGGCGGAGCGGCGGTAGGCGGCTCCGTAGGGACGGGCGGCTCCGGCAATCTGCTCGTCGGCGGCAATGACGGCGATGTCACCCTGCAGCCGCTTTCGCTTCAGGGCACCCGCGGGATCAATGTGGCGATCGGCGTGACCGGATTCGAGCTCACGCTGGCGAAGTCCAGACGTCGCTGAGGTCGCAGTCGCTGAGGTCCAAATGACTGGCGCCTGCGAAGGTTCGCAACGATTCGCTAACCTTATCGCTGCAATTTGAGTCGTATTTGACGATTTCCCAACCTCATCGGAGGACACTGTCGGAACATCGCAAGCATTCTGACGTTCTCTCGGCATGTTACGACAAGAGAGTAGAGGAAGGGAGGCTGGATTGATGTCCGATATCCGCATCCTGATCGTCGAAGACGACCCGTTCATCGCAATGGACATCGAAGCCGCCGTGGCGGAACAACTCGGTGAAAGCGCCGAGTTGATCGTCGTCGAATCGGTTGCCGGCGCGCGCGTGGCGGCTGCGTCGCAGCTGTCCTGCGCCTTGCTCGATATCGACGTCGTCGGTGGCAAGACCTTCGATGTCGCCGCCAGCCTGCTCCAGAGCGGTACCCCCTTCGCGTTCGTCTCGGGCTCGCTCCCAAACGATGTGCCCAAATCGCTGCGGGACGTACGCTTCCTGCGCAAGCCCTTTTCCACGCGCGAGATCGCGAGCTTCGTGTCGAGCGCGATCAAGGTGGCTTAGAGCGTCTTCGAGCGAAATGGATGCCGGTCCGACGAAGAAAGCGCGTTGACGGCTGGCCCTCAGGCCGCACTCAGTCCCGTTTCGGGAAGGTCAACGTGATCTTGGAGCCGGGGCGCGCGGAACCGGGAGAAAGCGGTTCGCTGGTCATCGTTGCCCGCATGCTGCGCAACAGGCTGGCGATCACCGTCTGACCCAGACCCTTGGTATCCGGTTCGACCACCGGCAGTCCGACGCCGTCATCCTCGACCGTCAGCACAAGCCTGGTCGCCCCGTCCTCCTCATGCTCGCTGAAACGGATGACGATTCGCCCCGGCGCATTGTCGGGGAAGGCGTGTTTGATTGCGTTCGTCACGAGCTCGTTGACGATCACGACGAATGACACCGCGTCGCGTCCAGGCAGGCGGATCGAATCCATCTCCAATACAATCTCGATCGGCCGGCCCTCGGCCGCCTTGCCGATCTCGGCGAGGAGATCCTCCATATAGGGCTGGGCGTCGATCTCGTCGGTCTCGATGTCGAGGCGCAGGCGGCGTTGCCCGGCGGCGATCGCCTGGATGCGCGATTGCGCCTGGGAGAGGGCGTCGCGCACGGCAGGCTCGCGCGTCTGCCGGCTCTGGACGTTGAGCAGCGCCGAGACCATGGCCAGATTGTTGCCGACGCGGTGGTTGACGTCGCGCAGCAACGCCTCGATGCGCAGCCGCTCGTTCTCGAGCTGCTGGGTTCGCTCGCTCACGATCCGCTCGAGCTGCGCGTTGCTGGAGGCCAGCAGGGTGCTGCGGCGCTGCCGCGTGCGCAATTGCTGCCAGGCGGCGAAGGCAAGTCCGGCCAGCGCGACGACGATGCCGATACTGGCCAAAAGCCGCCTGCGCTCCTCGCTGCGATTCAGCGCGACGAGGCGGATGTTCTCGCCGAGTTGAAGCTGCTGCACGGTGCCGCGCAACGCGTCCATGACGGAGAAGCCATTGCCGCCCTTCACGCGTGCGATAGCCCTATCAAACTGGCCTGCCCGCGCGAGCGCGATCGTGGAGTCGAGCTCGTCCAGCTTGGCGATAGCCTCGCTGCGCGCCTTGGCGACGCGTTCGGTCTGCGCGGCATCGCCTTCGACGAGTTGCGTCAGGGCGTCGAGTTCCGGGAGGGCGGCGGCTCGGCCGTTCGTGTAGGGGCCGAGATAGGCTGGATCATGGGTCAGGAGATAGCCGCGCTGTCCGGTCTCGGCGTCGCGCATATGACCCAGGAACCGCTCGGAACGCTCGCGGATCTCGATCGAATGGGAGACGCGCTCCGCCGTGGCGCGCGCTTGCGCATTGATCCAGGCCGCCAGGATGACCGCCACGCCAACGACGCCGATCGCGATGATCGTCGTCGTGGCCGATCGCAGGCGGGCGCCTAGGGCGGGAATGCTGGGCAGCGCCAAGCGGCTGCGGGGCCTTACCTCAGTGGACATGGATACCGTGATACAGGACGGAATCCGCAATCCCTATGTAAAAAGACAGGGGCGGTCGAGCGATCTCCGCATTCGCCTTGGAGCGCTTTCGAGCGAAGCGGACACCGGTTCGTGTGAAGAAAACGCGCCAAAACAAAGGAATAGAGCAATTGTTCTAGCGCCTTGCCCTGACCGTCACGCTTCGTCCTCGTCGCCCCCGTCGCGGTTGAAGAACTGCCAGCCGATCAGGGCGCCGAGGATGGCGACGCTTCCGATGACGGCCGTGCGCCAGCCCAAGCGCGACGATCCGAGCAGCTTGGCTGCGATCGGCGCGGCGGCCAAGGCCGTGGTCGCCAGCGGCCGCGGCGGTCGCCGGCGATTCTTGACATAGGTCGCGACGCCCAGGCTCAGCAAGGCGGCGAGGAACAGTCCGCCCGCGATCCAGAGGCTCGCAGTGATCGGGTCGTAGCGCAGCGCCAGAACGGTGTGCAGCGCGTTCAGGGCATAGCCCGCGGCGCACAGCACCAGCAGGGCCGAAAACCCGTACAGGCCGTAGATGATGACATTCCGCCTGACCGCGCCGGAGATTTCCGACGTAATGAAGTTTCCCAGCCCCCCAAACATGGCTTATCGCGCCGACAGGAAGCCGACGAACAGGCCGACCGCCGCGGCCACCCCGAGCGCGCGCAGCGGCCGCTCCTGGATCTCCTGGACAATGATCCGCTGCAGATCGGTCGCCTGTTCCTTGGCGACGCCGACCATCTTGTCGGTGTCGACGCCGACGGCGCGAAGCGTTTCGGTGACCGTTGCAGCCAGGTCCTCGGCGCTGCGCGTCAGACTGGCTTCGAGTTCGCTCGTCTCGCGCTTGACGCGCCGGCTGGTCTTCTGCGCGGAGGCCTTGGCGTCAGCAGCGATGTCCTCGGCGCCCGCGACGGCTTCATCCTTGGCGCGTTTGACCGCCGAAGCCGCCTGGCGTTTCGCGGAAGTGGTGCTGGCCATGTCTGATGTCCCCCTCTCGATACTGCGAATGGATGGGTGCGCTCCGAATGAAACCGGAGCTTGGTGACCTAACGCACGCATGGCGCGCGGGTTCCTTGTACCCGGCTAGAGCGGTTTCCGATCTCGTTGGATCGTTCGCCCGTTCTCGCCCCTTGCCTTAACCTGTCTTCGTCACGCGAACCGATGTCCTCTTTGCTCGCAAACGTTCTAGCCTGCACCGGCCACTTGCGGCTGGGCGGGCTCGTCCTGGGGCGTGGCCTCGTCCTGCTGCGCCTTGCGGTATGCGGCGAATTCCTCCTGCGCCACCATGGCTACCAGCAGGATCGGAGTCGAGAGCACCGCGCCGACGGGCCCCCAGAGCCAAAGCCAGAAGATGAAGCAGATGAAGACCAGGAATGGCGAGACGGTGAGCCTGCGCCCAACGAAAACCGGGGTCACGACATTGCCTTCGATCAGATGCAGGACGAAATACGCCGCTGCCGGCCAGATCGCGGCGAGGAGAGAGGGTGCGTCCAGCAGCGCCCCTGCAAGCAGCAGCACGGTGACGATGATCGGCCCGATGAAGGCGAGATAGTTCAGCAGGAAGGCGAGCGCGCCCCAGAATATGGGGAATGGCAGCCCTGCGAGGGTAGCGATCGCCAGGCTCATCAAGCCCATGCCGAGATTGATCAGCGTCACCAGCCCGAAATAGCGCGCGACCCGCGTCTCGATTTCTTCGAAGAAGGCGCCGGCGGATTTTCGCGCCCCGCGGCCGAGGCAAAACCGCAGTGCGCGCGCCTTGAGATGGCGCCGCGTGGCCAGCCAGAAATACACCGTCGCGACGAAGATCAGCAGGCCGCCCGCCGCCGCCGAAGACGAGACCGCGATATCGAGCAGCGGATTCCCTTGCGAGACGTTGAGTTCCGCCCCGCTCTTGCCGGTCAGCGTAGCGGCGGCCCGCTTGAATTCGTCCATGAAGACGAAGACGCTGGCGAGCTTGGCCTTCAACGCCGCCATCATCGCGGGAGCCTGGTCGCTCCAGCCGGCGATCGGCACGGCGAGCAGGGTGATCGCGAAGAGAATCAGGCCGAGCCCGAGCAGGACCACCATGGCTGCGGCCAGATGCTGAGGTATCCCGCGGCGCACCAGCCAGTCGACCAGCGGTCCCAGCACCAGGCCGAAGATGACGCCCGCCGTCACCGGCAGGGCGATAACCTTGGTCAGATAGAGCGTCGTGGTCGCCAGGATGACGAAGATGCCGACAGTGGCGTAGCGGACGATGAGATCATGCTCATAGGGCGTGACCTCGTCCTGGATCTCCTCGATCTCGGGTTCCGCCATATAGCGCGGAAACGGTCTCCAGGCGGACGAACTGAGCATGTGACGATATCCAACGCGCAAAGCGCGCCCCCCGGCGCGTCAGACCTATAACGTGGCACTGGCCGGCAAGGTTCCTGCAGGCCAGGTTTCTGGGGTCGAAACGTCGGCGCCTCAATGCGCCTCGTCCCAGTTATTCGCCGCCCGCGCATCGACTTGCAGGGGCACGCGCAATTGCACGGCCGGGTGCGGTGCCTCCACCATCACCTGGCGGACCACCGGCAATGTCGCCTCGACCTGGGCTTCGGGCACCTCGAAGACGAGTTCGTCATGCACCTGCAGCAGCATGCGGGCGTCGAGCCTGGCGGCGGCGAGCGCGCCCTCCATCCGGATCATGGCGCGGCGGATGATGTCGGCGGCCGAGCCCTGGATCGGCGCATTGATCGCCTGGCGCTCGACGAAGGCGCGCTCGGAAGGGTTCTTCGAGGCGACCGCCGGGAAATGGCAGACCCGGCCGAAGATCGTCGTGACATGGCCGTTGGCCCGCACGAAGGTCTTGGTCTGGTCCATGTAGTCGCGGATGCCCGGGAAACGTTCGAAATACTTCCGGATATAGGCGCCGGCCTCCTCACGGCTGATGGCGAGCTGGTTGGCGAGGCCGAAGGCGGAAATGCCGTAGATGATGCCGAAATTGATCGCCTTGGCGCGGCGACGCACCTCGCTCGGCATGCCCTGGACCGGCACGCCGAACATTTCCGAGGCCGTCATCGCATGGATGTCGATGCCGTCGGCGAAGGCCTGCCGGAGCTGCGGTATGTCGGCGATATGGGCGAGCAGGCGCAGCTCGATCTGGCTGTAATCGGCCGAGATCAGCTTGTGGCCCTTTTCGGCCACGAAGGCGGTCCTGATCTTGCGGCCGGCCTCGGTGCGGATCGGGATGTTCTGCAGATTGGGCTCGGAGGAGGAGAGCCGCCCCGTCGTCGTTGCCGCCAGCGCATAGGAGGTGTGCACCCGGTTGGTCTGCGGGTGCAGATAGGTCGGCAGCGAGTCGGTATAGGTCGATTTCAGCTTGGCGAGCTGGCGCCATTCCAGGATCTTCGAGGGCAGTGGGTGGCCCTGCTCGGCGAGCTCCTCGAGCACGCCGGCCCCGGTCGCCCATTGTCCGGTCGCGGTCTTCTTGGCGCCGGAAAGCCCCATCTTGCCGAACAGGATGTCGCCGAGCTGTTTTGGGCTGCCGATCAGGAATTTCTCGCCCGCCACCTCGTAGATCTCGTCTTCCAGCCGGGCGAGCGATTGCGCGAACTCGCCAGAGAGCCGCGACAGGATCTGCCGGTCGATGGCGATGCCGCGCTGCTCCATGCGGGCGAGCACGGCGATCAATGGCCGCTCAAGCGTCTCGTAGACGGTGGTCTTGCCCTCCGCCGCGAGCCTGGGCTTGAGCGCGCGCCAGAGCCGCAGCGTCACATCGGCATCCTCGGCGGCATAATCCGTCGCCTTGTCGAGCGCGATCTTGTCGAAGGTCACCTGCGCCTTGCCGGTGCCCGCGACTTGCGAGAACGGGATCGTCTCATGGCCGAGATGGAGCTCGGAGAGCCGGTCCATGCCGTGATTGTTGTTGCCGGCGTCGAGCGCATAGGAAATCAGCATCGTGTCCTCGATCGGCGCGACGGAAAGCCCGTGCCGTTCGAGGATCAGCAGGTCGTATTTCAGGTTCTGGCCGATCTTCAGGACGCCTGGATCGACCAGAAGCGGCTTGAGGGCTGCCACCGCCTGGTCGAGCGGAATCTGGCCCTCGACCATGCCGCTGCCGAACAAATCGGTGCCGCCGCGATGCTGCAGCGGGATGTAGCAGGCGCGTCCGGGCGCGACTGCAAGCGAGACGCCGACGAGATCGGCCTGCATCGCGTCGAGCGAATTGGTCTCGGTGTCGAGTGCGACCTGGCCGGCCTCATAGGCCCAGCCGATCCAGCGCTCGAGATCGGCGAGCGTGCGCACGCATTCGTAAGCGGTGCGGCCGATCTTCCCGCCGATGGCTTCGTTCTTGCGGGCGGCTGCGAGGTCGGACGGCTTCATCCAGCCGTCGCCGTTCGATGGCTGTGCGCTGGCGGGTTCGGCGCCGGCGTCAGAGGCCGTGGTCGGCGCTGCGAAGCCGCCTTCGGCGGCATCGGCGCCGACATAGAGCGCCTTCAATTCAGCCGCGCGCGCGCCGCCCGGGGCCAGCGCTTCGTCGGCGTCGATCGCCGCGACATCGGCCCCATAGGCCTCGGCGACGCGCTTGGTGATGGTGGTGAACTCCATCGCCTTGAGGAAGGCGACGAGCCTGGCCGGATCGGGATCGGCCAGCGTCAGATGCGAGAGCGGTGTCTCGACCTTTACGTCGTCGACCAGCGTCACGAGCTTGTGCGAGATGCGTATCTTCTCGATCACCTCGGGATTGGTCAGGGTCTCCCGGCGCTTGGGCTGCTTGATCTCGCCGGCCCGCGCCAGCAGCGTCTCCAGGTCGCCATATTCACCGATGAGCTGGGCCGCCGTCTTGATGCCGATGCCGGGCGCGCCCGGCACATTATCGGTCGCATCGCCGGCCAGCGCCTGCACATCCACAACCCTGTTCGGCATCACGCCGAAATACTCGACCACTTCGGGCTCGCCGATCCGGCGTTCGGCCCGGAAGCCGGCGCCCTTCTTGGCGTCGCCCGAGGCCGGGTCATACATCGCCACGCCCGGGCCCACGAGCTGCATCAGATCCTTGTCGGCCGAGACGATCAGCACGTCGGCCCCGGCCTCGCGCGCCTGTCTGGCATAGGTCGCGATCAGGTCGTCAGCCTCGTACACATCCTGCTCGACCGGGATCAGCCCGAAGGCGCGCACGGCCTCGCGCATCAGTGGGAATTGCGGGATCAGGTCCGGCGGCGGCTCGGAGCGGTTGCCCTTATAGGCGGGGTAGAGCGCCTTGCGGAACGAGTTCTCGGTCTTGTCGAAGACGATGGCGAGATGGGTCGGCTTCACCCCGAGCACGCCCTCGCGCACGAACTGGAACATTTTCGTCGCAAACAATCGCACCGCGCCGGAAGGCAGGCCGTCCGAGCGCGCATTGTATTTCCGGTCCTGGTTGATCGACTGGAAATAGGCGCGGAAGATGAAGTTTGAGCCATCGACCAGGAAGAGGTGGTCGCCGGGCTTCAGGTCGGGGGCGGTGGTCTTCGGGGCTGTCTCGCTCATGGCGCGGACCTTATTCGGGCAGGGCGAGCCGGTCCATGCTTGTTGGCGTGGCCAACGCAAAAGCCTGTCAGCAGTCTGGTGTTTCCCGTCGGGATGAGGTGCGGAAATCCCTTCTCCCCTCGCGGGAGAAGGTGGATCGGCGCAGCTGAGACGGATGAGGGGGTGCTGTGAGCTTTCCGACTAACCGAACACGACGCCAGCCGGGTAAGGCACGGCGCCCCCTTGTATCTTTGATTTGCCAGTCGGTTTTGTACCGGCGAGGTTTGAGGCGGAAGTCAGCCCGGTCCCCCCTTGGGTGAGTTGAGCCCGTGGATGAGCGAGGTGCGGCTTCCGCCTTTTTGTCCCGAACCCGGACAGCCGCTTGGGCCCGAGCCCGCATTTGCAAGGATGGGTCATGGATGAAGCTCTCGCTGTTTTCGTCGGCATCGACGTATCCAAGGATCGCCTCGACGTTC
>NZ_PQFZ01000008.1 GCF_002917105.1 Allobosea psychrotolerans | reverse complement strand
CGCCAGGATCATCATGATGCCGAGCCAGAAGGAGGGGATGGTGAGCCCCGCCACCGAGCCGATCCGCAAGGCGGTGTCCCAGGCCTTGCCGCGCAGCCGCGCCATCAGCACGCCCAGCGGCAGCGACAGGCCCGCTCCCACGAACAGCGCCAGCACGGTGAGCTGGATCGTCGGCCACATATGGCCCGCGATCTCCTCCGAGACCGGCCGCCGGGTCCACAGCGACACGCCGAGATCGCCGCTCAGCACGCCGCCGAGCCAGCTGAAATACTGCAGCACCACCGGCTGATCGAGCCCGATCCGGCTGCGCAGCGCGGCGACCCGATCGGGCGTCACCTCGGTATTGGCCCCGAGCATGATCGCAACCGCATCACCCGGAATCAGCCGGATCATCAGGAAGGTCAGAACAGACACGCCAAACAAAACGACGGCTAGATCAAGCGCGCGGGAGCGGATGAAGCTCATGGCTTATAAAACACGCGCAGTCATCCTGGGCTTCGCGCAGCGAAGTCCCGGGATCCATCGGAGGGCTCCGGAGCTCTCCGATGGATCCCGGAGCTGCGCGGCTACGCCGCTTGTCCAGGATGACGGCGTGTTTCCAAGAGAACCCATTAATCCATGAAGCAGCACGGGCTCGGCTATTGTCAGCGCCGAATGTGTCAACCCTGCTTCACCGCGCCTGCGTCGTCGTGGCGAGCGAGAACAGCGAGCGGTTCGCGACGATGTCGAACCCGCTCACATTCGTACGCATGGCGGTGAAGAGCTGGCCATAGGTCATGAAAGCGGCTGGGCCGTCACAGGTCAGGAGCGACTGCACCCGGTTATAGGACGCCTTCCGCTTCGCCTGATCGGTCTCGATGCGGGCCGCATCGAGCAAGCCGTCGATCTCGGGGTTCGAGTATTTGAACACATTGGTCGAGCCGGCCGTGCGGAAGGTCCGGTAGAAATAATCGTCCGGATCGATCGAGCCGGCATTGGTCGAGACGAAGGCGTCGAAATTCGAGTTGCGCCAATCCTGCACGAACTGGCCGAGCTCGGGGATCTTCAGCTCGGCCTTGAAGCCGGCCTTGTTGAGCTGCGCCTGTACGACCTGGGCGATGTCGCGAATATCCTGGCGCGGCAGCACGAGCAGCGTCACCGCAACCGGTGTCGTGATGCCGGCGGCCTTGAGCAGCTCCTGCGCCTTGGTGGCAGAGGGCGTGAAGCAGGGGAACTCCTTCACGTCGAGCGCCCATTCCTTCAGCGCCGGCGAGAGCGGCCCGCCAGGAACGCCGGCACCGAAGAGCGCGGCCTGGACGATCTCCTGCCGGTTCAGCGCGTAGTTCAGCGCCTCGCGCACCTTCGCATTGTCGAAGGGCGGCTTGGAGGTGTTCATGCCGACGAGCGTGTAGGCAAGCTCCAGCGTGTCGGCGATCTTGACGTTCGGCCGGCCCTTGAGCTGCAGGGCCGTGGCGGCGTCGATATTCGGCAGCAGCGCATATTGGCCGCTCGACAGCCCGACCTGACGCGTCGCCGATTCCGGGATGATGTTGAACTTCACCCCGTCGAGCTTGGGCTGGCCCTTGTTCCAGTAACCCGCATGCTTCTCCAGTTCGATGAAGCCGTTGGGCTGCCATTCCTTGAACTTGAACGGGCCTGTACCGACAGGCTGGCGCTGCAACCCGTCCTTGTTGGTCTCGAAGGCGCGCGGCACGATCCCGATCGAGGCCAGCGCGGTCAGGAAGGGTGCCGACGGCTCCTTCAGCGTGACCTGGACGGTGCCGGCATCGACGGCGCTCGCCTTCTCCATCGCCGCGAGACGGCTCGCCAATGGCGAGGCGATGTCCTTGGAAAGCACGCGGTTGAGGCTCGCGACGACATCGGCCGCCTCCAGCGGCTTGCCGTCATGGAAGGTCGCGCCCGAGACCAGCTTGAAGACATAGCTCTTGCCGTCGCTGGAGAGCGTCCAGGACTGTGCCAGGGCCGGCACCACGCGCAGATCCTTGTCGATCCCGGTCAGGCCCTCATAGATCGTGCCGTTCACCACCTGGAAGGAGCTGAAAGCCGTGATGATATGCGGGTCGAGACCGGCGGGCGAGGCATCGACCGCAGCCTGCAGGACCTGCGCCCGCGATGGCGCCGGCAGAAGCGCCGCCGCAGCGAGCCCCATGGTCAGCGCCAGCGCCGTGGTGGTCAGAAAACGCGCCATGCCTCAACTCCCCTACCGAATGCATCGGGCGGCCTATGGCCTTGCCCGGAGTGGTCTCATCGAAGGCTAGCCCTCTAGAATACCAATTGCAAGATGAGCTCTTGCCGCGACGCCGCTTCCACAGGCGTGAAATCGCAATCGCAGCCGCCTGCGCAACCCGCCTGCGTGCGAAGTTTCGGGCATGCAAAACACCCGGCGCCGCGCTTCAGCGCAACACCGGGTGTAACAACGCCGGTCTAGAGGCGTTAGGGACTCTGGGGCCGATGTGATGCTGGTCTATGGCTTCGCCGCGCCGTCCTTGAAGATTTCGGCCCAGCGCGCGACCTCGGCATCGACCAGCTTCTGCAGCGCGGCGGGGCCGCGCTCCTCCCTGGGCGGGATCGGCACGGCCAGCTCCTCGAAGCGCTTCTGCACCGAGGCCGTCTCGAAGGTGGCGTCGAGCGCAGCGATCAGCCTGTCGATGACAGGCCCGGGCGTCGCCTTGGGCACGCTGATCGCGTTCCAGACCGTCATGCCGAATTCGGGTAGCCCCGCCTCGGTGAAGGTCGGCAGGTCGGGCGCTTGCGGAATGCGCCTGGGTCCGCTCACCGCCAGCGCCGTGACGAGCCCGCCCTGATGGATCGGCAGCATCGTCACCGTCTGGTCGATGACGGCATCGACGAAGCCGCCGGTGAGATCGCGGATCGCCGGCCCCGCGCCCTGATAGGGCACGATCGTCGCCTTGAGCTTGGTCTGGTGGAGCAGGAGATTGGGCGCCATGTCGGAGGTCGCGCCATAACCCGCCGTGCCGAAGGTCACGGCCTCGCCCTTCTCGCGCATCCTGGCGAGGAGGCCCTTCAGATCGGTGACGCCACTCGCCTTGCTGGCAGCGAGCACCATCGGCACGTCGGAGACGAGCCCGATCGGCGCGAGATCGCTGCGCGGGTCGTAGCGCTGGTCCTTGAACAGCGCCTTGCTCGCCGCCATCGGCCCCATATTGCCGAACAGGATGATGTAGCCGTCAGCCTGCGCCTTGACGACGCGCTCGGTCCCGGTTCTCCCGCCCGCCCCGCCGACATTCTCGACCAGCACGTTCTGGCCGAGCTCCCGCCCCATGGTCTCGGCGACGATGCGCGCCAGGATGTCGGTGGTGCCTCCGGGCGCGAAGGGCACGATCATGGTGACCGGGCGTGTCGGGTAGGTCTGAGCCGAGGCAGCTGCCGGCGCGAGCAGCGCGGCGAGCGCGATCAGCGCCTTGAAGGGGCGAAGCATCCTGTCCTCCTTGGTGTCGGCAAGCTTTTGGGCTCCGGCAGTTCGCCTTGCCCGTCAGGAAGTCTGGCTTCCGCCTGCTCGGATTTGCCTGCTATCAGACAATCAGTCAAAATTGCTGTCAAGCCGTCTCGAGCGGTCACAGGCGCACACAGACGATTGACTGATGTTCAGGCGAAGGCGAAGACTCCGTGATGAGCACGATGAACCTCCAGATTCCCCGCCAGGCAGCGACCTTGCGCCTCCTGGTCGAAGACCGCCTGCGCACGGCGATCGCCTCGGGCCATTTCAAGCCCGGCCAGCGCCTGATCGAGCGTGAGCTTTGCGAGCAGATCGGTGTCGGGCGCACATCGGTGCGCGAGGCGCTGCGCCAGCTCGAGGCAGAGGGCCTCGTAATCACCATTCCCCATCGCGGCCCGGAGGTGAGCTCGATTACGTATGAGGAAGCGCGCCAGCTCTATGAGGTGCGCGCTCTGCTCGAGGGCTTCGCCGGGCGCGGTTTCGCCGAGCATGGCAGCGACGAAGCGATCGAGGAGCTGCGCCTCGCCGTCGAGCGTTTCGCGACCGCTGCGCTGGGCGAGGATCGCGCCGAACTCGTGGCCGCCAAGACCCGCTTCTATGCCGTGCTGATGAACGGCGCCGGCAACACCTTCGTGAAGCAGTCGCTGACGATGCTGCATAATCGCATCACGCTGCTGCGCGTCACCTCGATGACCCAGACCGGGCGGCTCGCGAACAGCGTCGCGGAGATCCGCGAGATTTTCGAGGCCATCAAGACCCGCTCCGGCGATCGCGCCGAGGCCGCCTGCAAGCGCCATATCGAGATGGCTGCCCATGTGGCGCTCGCCGTCCTGGCCAAGGCCGAGCCCGGCGAGACGCATAACGGCAAGGCCTGACGGCGCCTTCGGCATGGCCGAGGCGCGTCAATCAAGATTGACAGATTGTCTGCTTGCCTGCACATCTTGCCGCCAACTGACGAGGAGCCGGCGACGACGCGCCTGACCTGCGCCGTGCGGAACTGTCGGATCGAGGAGACTGGAAAGCCCATGCCGGATGCAATCCAAAGCGCGCCGATCGCCCCACCCGCCATCATCGCCCTGATCGGGCTCGGCCAGATGGGTCTGCCCATGGCGGCGCGGCTCATCCTTGCCGGCTTCCAGGTCCATGGCGCCGACCCCTCCGAGACGGCGCGCGCCCTCTTCGAGCAGGGCGGCGGCAAGGCCTTCGCCGATGCCGCGCAGGCCGCCAAAGGCGCGAGCGCGATCATCACCATGCTACCCAACGGCAAGATCGTGCGCGACGTGCTGCTCGGCGCCAACGGCATCGCGCCCCGCCTGCCCAAGGGCACGCTGATCATCGACATGAGCTCCTCGGCCCCGACCGACACGACCAGCCTCGCCGCCGAGCTCGCGCCATTTGGCTTGCCCTTGCTCGACGCCCCGGTCTCAGGCGGCGTCAAGCGCGCCATCGACGGCTCGCTCGCCATCATGGCCGGCGGCCCCGAAGTGGAAGTCGAGCGCGCCGGGCCGATCCTGCAGGCAATGGGCAAGTCGATCTTCGCCACCGGCCCGACAGGCTCGGGCCATGCGATGAAGGCGCTGAACAACTATGTCTCCGCAGCCGGGCTGATCGCCGCTTCCGAGGCCCTGCTGGTCGGGCGCAGTTTTGGCCTGAAGCCCGACACCATCGTCGATGTGCTCAACGCCTCCACCGGCCGCAACAACTCGACTGAAGTGAAGATGAAGCCCTTTGTCATCTCTGAGGCGTTCAACTCCGGCTTCTCCTTCGCGCTGATGGCCAAGGATCTGCGCATCGCCGCCGATCTCGCCACGCATCTCGGCCTCGGCATTCCGCAGATCGCGGCGGTGGCGAGGCTGTGGGAGGAGGCCAAGGGCAAGCTCAAGCCCGACGCCGACCACACCGAGATCTACCGCTACCTCGCCGAGGCCTTCGACAATGGGCCCGTACAGGGATGAGCCTGGCGCGCCTGCGCGAGCGCCTCGAAGCCGCCGCAACCGACCCGGAACTGCGGCGTCTCGGCCCCGGCCTGCAGGCGAGCCTGCGGCTCGAAAACGGCGGCGATGCGCTCGTGCTGCGCCTCGATGCCGGTGAGCCCTTGTTCCTGGCGACTGACGCCCCTGCGGATATCGTGCTGGCCGCCGCGCCCGAGGCCTGGGACCAGGCGCTGGCCTCACCGCCCCCGCCGCGCTTCCATGCCTTCACCGCCTTTGCGATCGCCAACCCGGACTTCACGCTGACGGGGGACCCGCTGCAGATCGCCCGCGCCCGCCCGGTGCTCGAGCGCCTGTTCGAGCAGGTCGCGGCCAGCGAGCCCGCACCGGCGACAGAAGTCCCGCGCGATCTCAGGCAGGTCGCGAGCCGCTATCACCGCCTCGAGACGGCGGAAGGTCCCTGCGATCTCTTCGTCGAAAGCGCCGGCAGCGGCGTGCCGATCCTGTTCCTGCATACGGCCGGCGCCGATGCGCGCCAGTTCCATGGCCAGCTCGCCGATATCGGGCTCGGGCGCTCCTGGCGCATGATCGCCCCCGACATGCCGTTCCATGGCCGCTCGATGCCCCCAATGGGCTGGCGGGGCGAGCCCTATCGCCTGAACGCCGCGCGCTATCTCGGTTGGTGCGTGGCGATCATCGAGCAAATCGCCGGGGACAAGGTCGTCGTCGCCGGCGGCTCGATGGGCGCGGCGATGGCGCTGTTGCTCGCGGCGGAGCGGCCCGACCTCGTCGCCGGGGTGGTCGCGATCGAGCCGCCCTTCCAGTCGAAGGGCCGGCGCAACCCCTATCAGCACCATGTCGGCATCCATGCCGGACTGCACAATTCGTCTTTCGTGCGCGGCCTGATGAGCCCGACGAGCCCGCTCGACCAGCGCCGCCGCGCCGCCTGGATCTATTCGCAAGGCGCGCCGGAGATCTATTCGGGCGACCTCGCCTTCTACAGCGAGGAGTTCGACGGTGCGCTCATCGCCCCGCGCATCGACACGAAGCGCACGCCGGTCGCGCTGCTCTGCGGCACCTATGATTATTCGGCAACGCCTGAGGACGGGCAAAAGCTCGCCGCCCTCATGCCCGGCGCGGCCCTGCGCGTCATGGACGGGCTCGGCCATTTCCCGATGTGCGAGAACCCCGACCTGTTCCGGCCGCATCTCGTCGCGGCGCTCGACCATATCGCCGCTTGAGTCTGATGGTGTGACTTGGAACCACTCCGTCATTCCGGGGCTATGCGAAGCGTAGAGCCCGGAACCCAGAACCGATGGAGCCGGGAATCAGGCGCCGTCATCGGCACCGCTTATCTCATCGCCACCTGCGGTTCTGGGTTCCCGGCTCGCCCCTACGGGGCCCCGGAATGACGCGGCGACCTCTCAGCCCGACCAGGCTCAGGTCACCGGATCGAGATGCAAGATCGCCGTCTCGCCATCCGAACCGGGATGGGCGGGATAATTCAATCGCACCAGCGGATCGTGGCCGGGAATGACGCGCTCCTCGGCTCCGGCGAGGCGTTTTGCCGCCCGCCAGCCCTGCGCCAGCGCGCCAAGGTCGTAATAGATCGGGAACGGGTTCTGCCGCTCCATATTGGCATAGAAATGCGCCGCGTCGCTGGCGAGCACGACCGGCCCGCGCGCCGTCTCGACCCGCACCATCTGCAGGCCGGCGCTATGGCCGCCGACCTTGTGCAGGGTCACGCCCTCGGCGATCTCGGCATCGCCATCATGGAATTCGACGCGCTCGGCATAGACCGCACGGACCATGCGCACGACATCCTCGACCTCGAAGGGATAGCGCAGGCAGGCCTGGCACATATGCCGCCCGGTCGCGAAGGACATTTCCGCATCCTGGAGATGAAACATCGCCTTCGGGAAGAGGTCGAGATTTCCGGCATGGTCGTAGTGCAGATGCGTGATCACGACATCGCCGACATCGCCGGGCTCGACGCCGAGCTGTCGCAGCGCCGCCTCGACCGGCCGGATCAATTCGCGCTTGCGCTTCGCCCCGCCTTCGGGCGTGAAGCCGGTATCGACGACGATCGCCCGGCCCTGCGAGCGCAGCACCCAGACGAAATAATCCATCGACATCGGCACATCATGCGGGTCGGGCGGCCGCAGGAAATTCTCCAGCGCGGTGCGCTCATGCACGGCGTAGCGCAGCGCGTAGACGTCCCATAGCCGCATGGCGGACTCTCCTGGGTTACTGGTCCTGCACCAGCATCGGAACCTAGCCTGTCATCCTGGCCGCAGCCCTTGGGTCCGATCTTCGATCGGCCCAAGGATGAACTCCGCGAAGGCCGGGATCCATCGCAGAGTTCAGCGCCCTCCGATGGATCCCGGACGCCCTACGGGCGCCCAGGATGACGGTCGAGATCGTGTCAGCGCGTCGAGCGCGCCTGCTGGTTCACGTCCCAGCCGGAACCGCGCCTTCCGCCTTGAGTACCTCATGGGCCGCCTTGAAAGCGTCGAGGCCGGCGGGGATGCCGCAATAGACCGTAGCGTGGAGCAGAATCTCCTTGATCTCGTCCACGGTGACGCCGTTCGCCAGCGCGCCCTTGACGTGGAGCTTGAGCTCGGCGGGCTTGCCCAGCGCCGTCAGCATGGCGAGGTTCAGCATCGAGCGTGTCTTGTGCTCTAGGCCCGGCCGCGTCCAGGCATATCCCCAGCACCATTCGGTGGTGATCTCTTGGAAGGCCATCATGAAGTCGTCGGCCTTGGCGAGGCTGCCATCGACGTACTCGGCGCCTAGCACCTTGCGGCGGACCTTCAGGCCCTTTTCGAACTGTTCGTTGCGGGACATGTCTTGGCTCCTTTGGTGAATGTCACAGGCCGAGATAGGCGCTGCGGACAGCGTCGTTATCGGAGAGTTCGGCGCTCGTGCCGGCAAGCACGATGCGGCCGGATTCGAGCACATAGCCTCGGCTGGCGACCGAGAGTGCGAGCGTGGTGTTTTGCTCGACCAGCAGAATCGCCGTGCCGGTCCGGCTCACCGTCAGGAAGGTGTCGTGCAACTCGTCGACGACCTTGGGCGCGAGCCCATGGCTGGGCTCGTCGAGCAGGAGCAGGCGCGGCGACAGCATCAGCGCCCGGCCGATCGCGACCATCTGCTGCTCGCCGCCCGACAAGGTGCCGGCGGCTTGCGTCAGGCGCTCGCGCAGGCGCGGGAACATCTCCAGCACGCGCTCGCGCCGCTGCGCCAGATCGGAGGCGCCGCGCACGGAATAGGCGCCGAGCGTGACATTCTCGTCGACGCTCATCTCGGGGAAGACATGTCTGCCCTCGGGCACATGGGCGATGCCGAGGCCGGGGATCCTATGCGAGGGCCGGCCGACCAGTTCCTCGCCCTGGAAACTGATGCTGCCCTTGGCGGCGACGAGGCCGGAGATCGTCCGCAGCAATGTGCTCTTGCCGGCGGTATTGGCGCCGATGACGCAGACGAACTCACCTGCATCCATCGAAAGCGCAATATCGTGCAGCACGGCGACGCCGTCATAGCCGGCATCGAGGTTTCGGATCGCAAGAAGCGCGGTGGCCGTGGTCATGGCGTGTGCCCTCCCCTCACGCGGCCGAACGGCCGAGATAGGCCTGCACCACAGCCGGATCGTGCGAGACCTGCGCCGGCGTGCCGGTCGCGATCAACTGGCCGAAGTTCAGCACGACGAGCCGCTCGCATAGCGACATGATCGCGCGCATGTGGTGCTCGACGACGATCAAGGTCAGCCCCTCCTCGCGAAGCTGGCGCAACAGACGCATGAACTCGTCCATCTCGACGTGGTTGAGCGCCGCCATCGCCTCGTCGAGCAGGAGCACGCGCGGTTGGGTGCAGAGCGCGCGCGCCACCTCGACGCGGGCCCGTTCCGGGAAGGAGAGATCGCGTGCCAGCTTGTCGGAGATCGCGCTGATGCCGACGCGCTCGAGGCAGCGCCGCGCCAGATCGCGCGCGTCCTCGACCGAATGGCGCAGCAGCCCGCCGGTCAGGACATTGTCGAGCACCGAGGAATCGAGGAAGAGCGCGACGTTCTGGAAGGTCTTGATCATGCCGGCCGCGGCGATCTTGTGCGGCTTCAGGCCGACAAGTTCGCGCCCGTCGAGCGTGATCGTGCCGCTGTCGGGCTTGTGCAAGCCGACCAGCGTGCTGAACAGCGTCGTCTTGCCCGCGCCATTGGGGCCGATCAATCCGACGATCTCGCCGGCATTCACGGTCAAAGACACATCCGAGAGCGCTTTCAGGCCGCCGAAGCGCTTGGAGATGCAGGAAACCTGCAGCAGGGCTTCAGTCATGACCTGTCCTCCCGGCGGAAGCGCCGCGCCAGGCGCTGGCCCATGGCGACAAAGCCGCGCGGCTCGACCAGGATGACAACGACCAGCAGAACGCCGAAGACGAGTTGCGAGAGGCCCGCCGCCTGCGCCGAGAAGATCTGGTTGGCGAACTCCTCCAGCGGAATCACGAAGAAGGCGCCCAGGATCGGCCCGATCGCGGTGCCGATGCCGCCGACGATCGCAATCATCGCCACGCGCACCGAGATCGAGCCGACGCCGAAGACCGTGTCGGGATCGAAGAAATACTGGAATTGCGCATAAAGCGTGCCGAGGCAGGCCGTCAGTCCGCCGGAGAGCACCGCCGCGATGATCTTGGTCCGGGTGGTGTCGATGCCGATGACTTCGGCCGCGTCGACATTCTCCTTGATGGCGCGCAGCCGATAGCCCAGCCGGCTTTTCCGGATCGCGACGAAGATCGCGGTGACGGCGATGAGCGCAGCCAGCATCAGCCAGTAATAGGGCCGCGTCTCCTTGAACTGCAGCATGGCTAGGCTCGACGGCGCGAAAGGCACGGAGATGCCGACCGGCCCGCCGGTCAACCCACCCCAGCTATTGGCGATGACGCGCATCACCTCGCCGAAGGCGAGCGTCGCCAGCGCGAAATAATGCCCGCGCAATCGCATCGTCGGCAGGCTGATCAGGAGCGCCGCCAGACCACCGAGCACCGCGCCGGCGATCATGCCGAGCCAGGGCGAGATCCCGAAATGGATCAGCAGCAAGGTCGAGGTGTAGGCACCGATGCCGAAGAAGGCGGCGTGCCCGAGCGAGACCTGGTTGGCGAGGCCCGCCACGATGTTCCAGGCCTGCGCCATCGCCCCGAAGAGCAGCGCCAGGCACAGGATGCGGATGGCATAGCCGCGCGGATCGAAGGCGAAGGGCAGCGCGATGGCGGCCGCCAGCAGCACGGCGATCAGGATCAGGCGCATGGGAGAGAGGCGGCTCATCTGGCCGCCCCCAGCAGGCCCTTTGGCCGGAAGGCGAGCACGCCGATGAAGACGACGAAGAGCACGAGGTTCTGCAACTGGATCGGGAAGGCGAGCCCCGAGAGCGACTGGATGATGCCGACTGCGAACCCGCCGACCACCGCGCCCGCGACCGACCCCAGACCGCCCAGCACCACGACCGTGAACATCAGCACGACGAACTGGCCGCCAACCGTCGGCGAGGCCGTCAGATAGGGCAGGATCACCGCGCCGCCGAAGGCGGTCAGCCCGACGCCGAGCGCAAAGGCCAGCATATGCATGCGGTCGGAGTTGATGCCCAGGAGCTTGGCCGCCATCGGGTCCTGTGCGGTCGCGCGCATCGCCTTGCCGAACCAGCTCAGCTTCATGAACAGCCAGAGCACCAGCCCCGAGGCGACCGACATCAGGAAGGCCGCGAGATAGGGCACGCTGACGAAAAGCGGCCCGAGCTGGAGCGAGGCGGTCTGGTAAGGCGTCGAAACCGATTTGAAGCCGGAGCCGAACATCAGCAGCGCCGCGTTCTCCATCACGATCAGCAGACCGACCGTCAGGAAGATCTGCGCGACCTCGGGCGCCTTCAGCACGCGCCGGATCAGAAGATGCTGCAGCGCCGCGCCGAGCACGAAGACCACGGCGAAGGCGAGCGGCGCCGCCAGCAGCGGGTCGAGCCCGAGCCACGCCCAGGCGTAGTAGGCCACGAACATGCCCAGCATCAGGAACTCCGCCTGCGCGAAGTTGACGATGCCCATGACTCCGAAGACGAGCGTCAAGCCGATCGAGATGACGGCGTAGACGCCGCCGATCATCAACCCGTCGAGGATGGCCTGAACCACCGCCATTCCGTTCTCCGATCTCGCTTTAAGTCAGGCTTGGGCGTCGCTCAGGACGCCCAGACCGCCTTGGCCTTGGCGACGTCGGAGGGCCAGACGGTGACGAGCTCCTTGCTGCGCCACTGCACCATCACCGGCACGGAGAGTGTGTTGAGCCCGGTCTTGTCGAACTGCACCGCGCCGCCCGTCATCGTCTTGGTCCAGCCGGCTTCGAACCTCGTGCCGTGCAGCACCTTGCGCAGCGCCTCAGGGGCAGTCGATTTCGCCGTCTCGATCGCCTGGGCGAGCACATCCATGCAGACCGCGTGCTCCAGCGCTTCATGGACCATGAAATAGCCGTAGCGCTTGCGGAAGCGCTCGGTCAGCTCCGGGGCGAGGTCGTAATTGGCCGGCGCGATCGAGAGCACGCCCTCGGCGAACTCGCCGAGCCCCTTCTCGAAATCGGGGATGACGTAGCCGGCAGCACCGCCGATCGCGGGAATGCCGATCTTCTGCTGACGCATCGCGCGGATGATCTGCAGGCTGTCGTTGAGATAGGAGACCGGGAAGACTGCCTGCGCGCCCGAGGCCCTGAGCTTGTTGATCAGCGGGGTCACATCGGTGATCCCCAGCGGATAGGCGTCGTCCATCACGATCTGGACGCCCGCCGCCTTGGCGCCCTCGCGCAGGCCCGCCGCCTGCGAGGTGCCATAGGCCGTGTCCTCATACATGATCGCGATACGCTCGAGCTTCTGGCCGGCGGTGGCGGCAAGCGCCATCGTACCGTCGAACTGGGCCTTGCCGAGCACGGAGGCCTTGGCGACGACCTGGAAGATGTTCTCGAAGCCGCGCCCGGTGATCTGGTCGGAGAAGGACATGGTCAGCAGCGGCACGCCGCGCCGCTCGGTCACTTCAGAAATCGCGATGGTGAGCGAGGATGCGAAGGCGCCGAGAATCGCGACGACATCGTTCTGGGTCAGCAGGCGCTGGGCGACATTGGCCGCCGTTGTCGGCGTCGAGGTCGAATCGGCGATGACGAGGTTGATGCGCGCGCCGCCGAGCGCCTTGATGCCGCCGGCCGCATTGATCTCGTCGGCGACGAGCTCGACGCCATTGCGCGAATTGATGCCGAACTGCGCATTGGCACCCGAGAGCGGCATCACCACGCCGACATTGACCGCTTTGCCCTGTGCCACCGCATCGCGCAGCACGAAGGGCATGGCGATGCCGCCCACCGCCGCGAAGGCGAGTGCCTGGCGCCGATTGATGCGGCCCGAGGCCGTGTCGTTTCCGCTGCTGCTCATCGCTCGACTCCCTGGATCGCAGCGCCCTCTGCGGGGCGCATGAATGCGCGATCCGCTGGCAGGTGCCGAAGCCCCGCGCCTGATCGCGGCGACAAATTGGCCAAGCGAAGCCTGCCTGTCAATATGATTGACAGATTGTCTGATGCTGAGTTGAAACCAGCAATATCCCTCGCAGCACCACCGCCGCGAGGGCGCGAAACAGCATCCCTCCCCTGCGAGGAGCGAAGCGCCTTACTTGCCCATCACCAGATTGGGTAGCCAGGTCGTCAGCGGCGGCCAGAGCGTGATCGCCACGAGCACGACCAGCAGCGGCACGATCCAGGGCAGGATCGCCTTCGACATGGTCTCGAAGGAGACATTGGCGATCCGCGTCACCACGAAGAGCACCACCCCGATCGGCGGATGGATCGTGCCCAGGATCAGGTTCAGGATCATGATGATACCGAACTGGACCGGGTCGATGCCGAAGCTATGCGCGGCCGGCACCAGGATCGGGATCAGGATCAGCATCGCCGCCAGTGCTTCCATGAAGCAGCCGACCAGGAGCAAGATCAGGTTGCAGACCAGGAGGAAGACCAGCGGATTCCTGATCGTCTCGACGATCAGCGGCGTCAGCGTCTGCGGCACCCGCGAGATCGACATGCACCAGCCGAGCGCGCCCGCCGCCATGACCAGGACCATGACGAGGCCGGTGGTCTCGACGGTCTCGACAAGGATCGGTCCGAGCTGCCTCACCTCCAGGGTGCGATAGACGAAGAAGCCGAGGAACAGCGCGTAGAGGCAGGCGACCGCGGCAGCTTCCGTCGGCGTGAAGATGCCGGAGAACATGCCGCCCAGGATCAGGGGCGGCGTCATCAGCGCGAAGAAGCCGCTGACGAAGGTGCGCCCGATCTCGCGAAAACCCTTGAACGGCTCCTTGCGGAAACCCTGGCGCTTCGAGATCAGCATGACCATCGCCATCAGCGACAGCCCCATCAGGACGCCGGGAATGACGCCGCCGATGAAGAGCCGGCCGATCGAGACATCGGCCGTGACACCGTAGATCACCATCGGCAGGCTGGGCGGGATGATCGGGCCGATCGTCGCCGCGGCAGCCGTGATTGCGGCAGCCGTCTCGGGCCGGTAGCCGGCCTTCTTCATGGCCCTGATCTCGATTGCGCCCGAGCCTGCCGCATCGGCGACAGCCGAGCCGACCATGCCGGCGAAGATCATGCTGGTCAGGATCGAGGCATGGGCATAGCCGCCGCGCAGCCAGCCGATCACCGAGGTCGCAAACGCCACGATCCGGTCGGTGATGCGGGCCGCGCCCAGGATGTTACCCATCAGGATGAAGAGCGGGGCTGCGACGATCGGGAAGGCGTTCATGGCCTGCGCCATCTTCTGCGGCACGATCGAGGCCGAGAGATCGGCGAGCGCCACGAAGGCGAAGGCGGCGAGCCCCATCGAGGCGAAGAGCGGGAAGCCGGCGAGAATCGACAGCAGCCAGACGCCCGAGATCTGGAAGATCAGTGTGCTCACAGAACCTCTCCGGTGATCGGGGGCTCGGCCGGCTCATAGGGCGAGACCGCCCAGTTCCTGAGATTGGCGATGAGTTCGAACAGGCCCTGCACAGCCGTAACGAAGCCGGCGAAGACCATCGGGGCGTAAAGCAGCCCCATCGAGATCGGCACCGTCGTCGCCTCGAGATCGCGGTTCACGGCGACGAGATGGATGCTGTACCAGCCGACCAGCAGGCCGAAGACGATCATGGCGATCTGCATCACCGTCTCGGCGGCCCGCCAGCCCTGCCGCGGCAGCAGGTCATGGAAGAAGCGGATGCGGATATGGACCTGCCGCCGGCTGGCGATGACCCAGCCGCAGACGGCGACCCAGAGCATCAGGAAGCGCGAGACCTCGTCGGTCCAGATCAGCGGATCGCCCAGCGCCCGCGTGACGATGCCCAGCGTCACGCAGACGAGCAGCGTCACGATCAGGATACCGGCGAGGATCTCCATGGCCCGGTCGAACACCGTGCGCGCGAAGGCGATCATGCGTTTTTTACTCCCAGGGAAGAGCGGCTCGCATTCTGCGGAGGCTGCCATCCCGGACGACCGGAGGGAGAGCCGGGATCCATTCCGGAGCGCTTCAGGAATGGATCCCGGGTCTGCGCTTCGCTCCGGCCGGGACGACGGCGCCTTTTCAGAACGAACTTGGCGCTACAGCGCCTCGATGCGCTCCCACAGGCCTTTGCCCCATTTGCTTTCGAACTTGGCCGGCAGCGACGCCAGCACCGGCTTGCGGAAGCTCTCCAGATCGGGCTTGACCACGATCATGCCGCTCTTGCCGAGGCTCTCGGCAAGCCCGTTCTCCTGCGTGACGATCTCCTTGTCCTGCCAGGCCGAGGCCGTGTCGATCGCGGCCCGGACGAGGGTGCGGTCGGCCTCGGAGAGTTTCGACCAGGCGGCGTCGTTCACGATGACGAGGCGCGGCGTGATGATATGCGCGGTCAGGACGAGGTATTTCTGGACCTCGGCGAGCTTGGCCGACTGGATCGTCGGCAGCGGGTTCTCCTGGCCGTCGACCGCACCCTGCGACAAAGCGAGATAGAGCTCGCTGAAGTTCAGCGGCGTCGGCCGCGCGCCCCAGGCCTCGGCCATGGCGCGGAAGGTGTCGACCTCCGGCACCCGCAGCTTGAAGCCCTTCATGTCCTCGACCGAGTTGATCGGGCGCTTGCCGCTGGTCAGGTGCCTGACCCCGTAATAGGTCACGCCGATGACGCGCATGCCGCGCTTCTCGACCAGGGCCTTGTTGAGTTCGTCGATCAAGGGCGACTTCAGCGCCCGCGTCATATGCGCCGGATCGCGCCAGAGATAGGGCGCCTCGATGATCGAGAGCTGCGGCACGAACTGCCCGAGCTGCGCCGCCCCTTCCGTCACCATGGTCAAGGCGCCGCTGGCGACGGACTCGACCATGTCTCGCGACGAGCCGAGCTGGCCGGCCGGGAAGGTCTGGATGTCGATGCGCCCGCCGGTCTTCTCCTTGACCTCGGCGGCGGCCTTCACCGCGCTTTGCGGCGAGGGATGCGTCATCGCCTGGCCGTCGGCCCAGCGCAGTACGATCGCTTGCGCCCGCAGGACGGCCGGCATGGCGATGCTCGCTCCGGCAAGCGCCGCGGAGCCGGCGAGCAGCTCGCGTTTGGTCAGCCTGGTCATGATCTTTGCTCCTCCCGAGAATGTCCGGTTGTCCGGATCGCTATAGGGTGAAGCCGCCTCTTATGAGCCGGCTTCGTATCGCATCAGTAGTTCATCGCCCGCATCCGGGCATTGCCGATATGCAGGCTCATCTCCTCGGAGGCACGCACCGGGTCGCGTGCCTCGATCGCCGTGATGATCTTGAGGTGGTCCCGCATCACCGGCACCAGGATGTGGTTCTGGATCCGCGTCTCATATTGCCGGATCAGCCTGATCTTCAGCCAGGTGACGCGGAAGGCCTTCGAGACGATGTCGTTGTCGAGATGATCGATGATCGCCTCATGCATCAATCGGTCGACATCCTCGGCGTCCTCGATCAGCCTCTCGTCGCCGCCGGCCTCGGCGCGCGCGATGATCGCCTCGTGCCGCTCGCGCTGCTCGGCGATTTCCGCATCGGTCGCATTCGCCGCGTAGAGGGCGGTCGCCTCCTTTTCCAGGAAGAGCCGGAACTGGAAGGCGTTGCGGATCAGGTTGAGGTCGACATGGGCGACCTGCATGCCCCGCTGCGGCACCGTCTTGATCAATCCCTCGGCTTCGAGCCGAGGGATCAGTTCGCGGATCGCCCCCAGGGGCAGGCCGGTCAGCGCCACGAGCTCGCGCTGGGTCACGAACTGCCCGGGCTTGATCTCGCGCGCCAACAACCGTTCGGTGAAGCTGGCATAGGCCCGCTCCCGCAGTTTCAGCGGCTCGGCCTCGCGTTCGGGCTCGGTCTCCGGCTGGTTCAACCTGTCCTCCCTGGGGCCGCCTCGTTTCAGGCCGCCTTGGCGCGCGTGATCGTGTCGAAGGCGGCGAAGAGCCGCTTGCGCTGGCCGTCGTCAAGCGCTTCCAGCGGCGCGCGCATCGCGCCGTAGCCGGCATCGCCATGCACATGCCCGACCAGGGCCTTCACCGCCGCCAGCACCGGATAGCTGCAGATCTCGTCGACCAGCGCGTTCACCACCGGGCTGTCGGTTCCCTCGTAGACCAGCGGCCGCAGCAGATGCGGCACGAGATTGGCGACGCCGCAGATCGAGCCCTGCGCACCCGCACGCACCGCCCGGGCGAGCTGCCGCTCGTCGCCGACCAGGATGGCGAGTTCGCCATGCGCCTTCAGGAACGCTTCCGTGCTGGCATAATCGCCCGACGAATCCTTGATGCCGGTGACGACACCCGGGAACGCGGTCTTCAGCTTCTGCACCAGCCCGACGCTGATGCTGACCGCCGTCACCGAAGGGATGTGATAGAGAATGGCGTTGCGCGCGGAGGCGCCGAGCTTGTCGAAGAACTGCGAGAACCAGGCATAGAGCCCTTCGTCGCTGACGCCCTTGAAGTAGAAGGGCGGCGCGACCAGGAGGCCCCTGGCTCCGGCGTCGAGCGCCAGCCGCGCCTGTTCGACCGCCTCATGCAGCGAAGCCGCCGCGATGCCCGCATAGATCTGCTTGTTCGGGTCGACGCCCGCCCCGATCAGCGCCCCCATCATCGCCGTGCGCGCCGGCAGGCCGAGCGCCGCGCCCTCGCCGGTGGTGCCGAACAAAGTGACGCTGTCGCAGCCTTCGGCGAGGACATGGCGCGCATGCCTGACGAGGCGCGGCAGGTCGACGGCGCCGCCCTCCCGCATCGGCGTGGTGATGGCGCAGGAGAGGCCGAAACGATCGGGATTGAGAGCCATGGAACTTGTCTTTCGAGGAAGATGACGGACTGACATGTTAGTTTGAGCGTAGAAAAGCCGCAAGGCCAGGACGGGTGATTTACCCGTCCTTGAGGCCTCCGGCCGACAGACCGGCGACGATCTGGCGCTGCGCCAGGACAGTGACGAGAAGAACCGGCAGGGTAACAAGGAGCGCGGCCGCGGCCAGCGGCCCCCACGAAATCTGTTCAAAGGTCAGCGAATTATAGACCGCCGAGGGCAAGGTACGGCTGTTCTTGCCGCCGAGCACGACGGAGAAGATGAAGTTGTTCCAGGAGAAGATGAAGGCGAGGATGCCGCCGATCGTGACGCCGGGCAGCGCCAGCGGCAATGCGACATGGCGGAAGGCCTGCCAGGTCGTGGCGCCGTCGATGCGCGCCGCGTCTTCGAGTTCCATGGGGACATTCTCGAAATAACCGATCATGATCCAGACGATGATCGGGATGGTGATGACGAGATGGGTGATCACCAGTGCGGTGATCGTGCCCACCAGCCCGGTGATCTGAAAGAGCAGGAAGAGCGGGATCAGATAGGACAGCGCCGGCGTCATCCGCGCAATCAGGATCAGGATCGCGAACTTCGTCGCCTTGCCCCGCGCTATGCCGTAGCCCGCGGGTACGCCGACCAGCAGTCCGATCAGCACGGCCCCGCCCGTCACCAGGATCGAGTTCCAGAGATAGAGCGCGAAATTGTTCTGCGCGAAGACGTCGACATAGTTCTTCAGCGTCGGCGGATCGGGAATGAACACCGGCGGGAACGCCGTGTTGTCGAGTTCGTTCTTCAGCGACAGCGAGATCATCCAGAGGAAGACCAGCACCGCCGGCGAGACCAGCACGAAGACCGAGGCATAGAAGCCGAGTTTGGTTGCCAGGCGCTTCATCACGCGTCCCACTTCGACTTCTGGCGCGCATAGAGCAGCAGCAGCGAGAGCATGATGATCATCACGAAGAAGATCACCACCACGGCCGAGGCGTAGCCGATCTTGTAGAACTGGAAGGCCTGCAGATAGAGGAAGATGTTCAGCGTCTCCGACGCCGTGCCCGGCCCGCCCTGGGTGATCACGAAGATCGTGTCGAAGGCCTTCAGCGCGTCGATGGTGCGGATCACGATCGCGACCATGATGAAGGGCCAGACCAGAGGCAGGGTGATGTGGCGGAACATGTGCCAGTTGTTGGCGCCATCGATCAGCGCCGATTCATAGGGCTCGCGCGGCAACCCGGCGAGGCCGCCGAGCACGATCAGCATGACCAGCGGCGTCCAGTGCCAGACCTCGACCAGGATCAGCGTCGGAATCACGGTCCCCGGGTCATAGACCCAGTTCTGCGGGCCGATGCCGATGGTCGAGAGCAGATAGTTCAGCACGCCGAGTTGCGGGTGGAACATCATCGTCCAGACCAGCGCGACCGCGACCGGCGTCGCCATCATCGGCATCACGAAGATGGTGCGCAGCAAACCCCGGAACGGAAATTCGCGATGAAAGACCAGTGCCGCGGCCGTGCCGAAGAGGATCGGCAGCACCACCGCCAGAATCGTGAAATAGGCCGTGTGCCCCATCGATTCGATGAAGCGGGCATCGCGAAAGAGCTCGGCGAAATTCTGCAGGCCGACGAATTCCGGCCCGCCGCCGATCTTCCAGTCCTGCGTCGACATATAGAGCGTGAACAGCCAGGGGAAGACGATCACGCCGGCGACGATGAGTACGGCCGGTAGCGAGAACAGCCAGTAGCGCGGCGTGAAATCGGCGGAATGCTGGAACGCCGTGGAGGGCGGCTGTGCAACCGCTGCAGGCATGGATGTGCTGATCGTCATCAGATGCGCCTTGTCTGGCACGCCCGGTCACGCCCGCCTCTGCGGCGAGCATCCACCTCTTGAACGCCGCATGGCGGCAGCGAAGATGTGGATGGCCGGGACGAGCCCGGCCATGACGCGTGAGCGCGGATGCTTTAGGCCTGTTCGCTCTTCTCGAGGATCGGCTTGAAGGTCTCGGTCGCCTTCTTCAGTTCGGTGGCGGAGTCCGCACCGGTCAGCGTGTTGGTGAGCGCCACGCCGAAGACGTCGCGGAACTCGGTCACCGGGATGATCTGCGGCAGGCCGGCGCGCGCGATCTTGCCGGATTCCGCCAGGCACTCGAAATACTGCTTCGGGAAGCGCGAGCCGGCAGAGGCCTCCGGGCTGCTCAGCGCCGAAAGCCGGCCCGGCGCACCCGCGCCTGCCTTGATCATCGCCAGCTGGTTGCCCTTGTTGCACATGTACTGAAGGTAGAGCCAGGCGGCCTGCTTGTTCTTCGACCCGCGCGCGATACCCAGCCCATCGCCGAACAGCGCCGAGTGATGTGCCTTCGGGCCGGCCGGCGTCACGCCATAACCGACCTTGCCGACGATGCGCGACTTGGTCGGATCCTCGAGCGGGGTCGCAAAGCCGATGCCGTCGAGCCACATCGCGGCCCGGCCCTGCATGAAGGTGGTCTGGCATTCGTTCCAGTTGAAGCCGATCGTGCCCGGAGGGCCGTAATCCTTGTTGAGCTTGCGGTACATGTCGGCCGCCCAGACCGCCTCCGGCCCGTCGGTCTGCAGCTTGCCTGTGGGCGAGACCGTCTCCAGTCCCTGGCCGAGCAGCCAGGAGGTCCAGACCGGAATGTTGGCGTTCTTCAGGCCGCGCGAAACGAAGCCGGCGATACCTTTCGACGGATCGTTGAGCTTGGCTGCGGCAGCGACCAGCTCGTCCATGGTCTTGGGATATTCGAGCCCCTTCTGCGCGAACATCTCCTTGTTGTAATAGACCATCCAGAAATCGATGAAGTGCGGCAGGGTATCGATCGAACCGTCCGCCTGCTTGCCGAAATCCACCGCGCCGGCTGCGAAATCGGCATAGTCGAAATCGGGCGAGGTCAGCGAGGCATCGGCGAGATAGGGCCGCAGGTCCTCCATCCACTTGCCCTTGGCGGAGAGCCGCTTCTGGACGTGGAGCGCCAGCATCGTCACGTCGAAGGCGGGCTTGCCCGAGGAGAACTCGATCATCGCCTTCTGGCGCTGCTGCTGCTCGGGCACCTGCTCGGAGGAGACCTCGATGCCCGTCAACGCAGTGAAGGCCTTCTCCTCGGCCTGCATCAGGTCGGAGCGCGGGTTCTTCACCAGCATCACGTCGAGCTTGGTGCCGGCGAAGCGCTTCCAGTTGAAGCTCGACTGGGCGTTGGCCTCGCGAATGATCGCGGGCGCCGCGAGCGTGCCAAGCGCGCCGAGCGCTGCGGCATTGCGCAACAAGGCGCGACGGGTCGGCTTGAGAATCTCAGATGACATCGGTGTCCTCCCTCCGGACATGGCACGACCCGTTGACGGGCCTGTTGGTTATGCGATCGCCTCGATCTTCCGACCTCGACTTCGATCGATCCGGCACGGACGCTAGCGCCGTTCGATCTGGGTTGCAAGCTAACATGTTGGCGTGCACATAGTGCCGGCGACGACCATGGGAACGCCCTGACATGCCTGCCGCCACCGCCCTCGCAATGCGCATGATCGGCCGCTCCGGCCTCAGTGTCTCGACGCTCGGCTTCGGTGGCGCGCCGCTCGGCGATCTCTATGCCCGGCTCGACGAGGTCCAGGCCGTGGCGGCGGTCGAGGCCGCCATTGCGGGCGGCGTGACGCTTCTGGACACCTCCCCGCTCTATGGCCATGGCCTGTCCGAGCACCGCATCGGCACGGCGCTGCGACGCGTGCACCACGCCGACATCGTCGTCTCGACCAAGGTCGGCCGCGTCGCCGAACCCTTCGGCCCGCGCGGCGATGGTTCCGGCTATCTCGGCGGCCTGCCGCATGCGCTGCGTTTCGACTATTCCTATGACGGCGCGATGCGCTCGCTGGAGCAATCGGCGTTGCGGCTCGGCGTCGACCGTATCGACATCGTCCTGATTCACGATGTCGATGTCTGGACGCATGGCGCGGGCGCGATCGAGGCGCGCTTCTCGCAGGCTATGGACGGGGCCTATCGCGCGCTCGAACGCTTGCGGGCCTCCGGCGCGGTGAAGGCGATCGGCGTCGGCGTCAACGAGGCTGAGATGTGCGAGCGCTTCGCCCGCGCCGGCGATTTCGACACGATGCTGCTGGCGGGCCGCTATTCCCTGCTGGAGCAGCCGGGGCTCGCCTCCTTCATGCCATTGGCGCTGGAGAAGGGCATCGGCTTGATGCTGGGCGGCGTCTTCAATTCCGGCATCCTGGCGACCGGCCCGGTCGCCGGCGCGAAATACAATTACAAGCCCGCCCCGCCCGAGATCCTCGCCCGCGTGGCGGCAATCGAAGCCGTCTGCCGCCGCCATGACGTGCCGCTCAGGCGCGCCGCGCTGCATTTCCCGCTGGGGCATCCCGCGGTCGTGAGCCTCGTTATGGGCGCGGTCTCGGCCCGCGAGGTCGAGGACCAGATCGCCGAATTCGCCGCCCCTGTTCCCGCCGCGCTCTGGGCCGAATTGAAGGCCGAGGGGCTGCTTGGCGCCGACGTTCCCGTGCCGGGTTGAACCGATGCGGATCGACGCCCATCAGCATGTCTGGACGCTCGCACGCGGCGATTATGGCTGGCTGACGCCGGCGCTGGGACCGATCCATCGCGATTTCGGCCCCGACGATCTCGCGCCGCTTCTGGCCGGCCACGACATCGACCGCACCATCCTGGTCCAGGCCGCACCGACCGAGGCCGAGACCCTGTTCCTGCTCGATGTCGCGGCCCGTACGCCCTTTATCGCCGGCGTCGTCGGCTGGGCGGATTTCGAGGCGCGGGATGCAAGCCTGCGCATCGCACACCTCGCCTCGACCCCGCTGCTCGTCGGCCTGCGCCCGATGGTGCATGACATTCCCGATCCGGACTGGCTCGGCAAACCGGAGCTCGACCCCGCTTTCGATGCGCTGATCGCGGAAAACCTCGTCTTCGACGCCTTGCTCAAGCCTCGGCATATCGCGCCGATGCTGAGCCGGCTCGAACGCCATCCCGGGCTCGCCGCCGTGATCGACCACGCCGCCAAGCCCGACCTCGTCAGCGGCGATCTCGGCGGCTGGCGCGAGGGCATCACCGCCTTGGCGCGGCATCCCGGCCTCTTCTGCAAATTATCCGGCCTCGTCACCGAGGCCAGCGAGGACTGGACGCCTGCGACCTTGCGCCCGGTCTTCGAACATCTGCTTGCAAGCTTCGGCCCGCAGCGCCTGGTCTGGGGCAGCGACTGGCCCGTCCTGACCCTGCGCGCCAGCTATGGCCGCTGGATCGAGACCGTGGAGACGCTGCTCGCGCCGCTTTCGGAGACCGAGCGCGCCGCCATCATGGGCGGCAACGCCCGCAAGCTCTATCTCGCGCGCCGGGGACGCAACCCGCTATGAGCGCGCTGCCATGCTGACTATCTGTTTGCTCCTCTTTCCGAGCCCTCATCCTGAGGAGCCGCGTAGCGGCGTCTCGAAGGATGCTCCAGGAGACTTCGGTATCCGCTGGACCATCCTTCGAGACGCCATTCCGTACGGAATGGCTCCTCAGGATGAGGGCTGTGTTTCCAAACGGATTCAGAAAGATTTCCCATGCTGAAGGGCCTTGATCCCGTCCTCTCCGCCGATCTGCTCTGGCTGCTCGCCGCCATGGGCCATGGCGACGATCTCGCTCTGGTCGATGCCAATCACCCGGCCGAGACCATTGCGCGCGCCACCACCAGCGGCAGGCTCGTGCGCCTGCCCGGGTTGACCATGGCCCGCGCCGCCCGCGCCATCCTCTCCGTGCTGCCGATCGACGATTTCGAGCCCGGGCCAGTGCGGCGCATGCTCGTGGTCGGCGATGCGCAGGTTGTTCCCGTCGTGCAGGAGGAGGTGCAGCGCGAGCTCGACCGCGCGACTGGTGCTCCCCTCCCGCTTGTCGGCATCGAGCGCTTCGCTTTCTATGAGGCGGCGAAAGCCGCCTTCGCCATCGTCCAGGTCGGCGATCCCCGCCCCTATGGCTGCTTCCTGTTCCGCAAGGGCGTGATCGCCGGCGAGCCCGGCTAAAGGGCCGATCTGGCCCGGCCACGAGCCCGGGCTTCTGTCATGGACCGTTCATTTTAAAGGGGTTAGCCTCCTTCCCTGCAGCACGACCGCCCGGAATGAGCCGTCCGGCCGAAGCTCCACCAACGGGCCATGCCCGTCAGGGAACGATGACCATGACAAAGACCAGCACCGCGCTCGCCGCCGGCGTCTTCGCACTCGTCGGCGGGTTCGTCCTGCAAGCCTCGGCTCCGGCCCAGGCGCTGACGATGAAGGAATGCAGCACCAAATATAACGCCGCAAAGACGAGCAACACGCTGGGCGGCCAGTCCTGGAACGATTTCCGCAAGGCTCAGTGCTCCGACACCGCCGCCCCGGCTGCAGCCACCGCGCCGGCCCCGGCCACCGCCCCGGCAGCAGCAACGCCCGCCAAGCCCGCAGCCGCGCCGGCCGCCGCCGGCAACGCCGTCTTCCCCACCAAGGTCGATCCGAAATATTCGACCCTCTCGGCCGGCAAGCAGCGCTTCAAGACCTGCAACGACCAGTACAACATCAACAAGGCCAATGGCGGCAATGGCGACCTGAAATGGATCCAGAAGGGCGGCGGCTATTACAGCCAGTGCAACACCAGGCTGAAGGGCGCCTGAGCGCCCTCTCTTCCTTCTCCCCCATCAAAACCGGCTCTTGCCGGTTTTGACACTTTGGGTTGCCCATCTCGGGCAAGCGCGAGATGGCTGGGAGAAGCTGGCAGCGCGCAGCCTCTTCGTCATGCTCGGGCTTGGCCCGAGCATCTCGTGCCGAGAGAGCCTCCCTTTGCCGGAGCTTCTGCCGGCCTGAGATTCTCGGGTCTTCGGAGAGCCTGTCCTTGGGCCGGCCAAAGGCCGGACCCGAGGGCTCCGCCCGAGCGCACCCTTACGCCCCCTTCGCTACCGCCTGCTTCAACCGCGCCACGGCCTCAGCCGCGCCGGCCTTGATCACCAGCTCCTGCGTCTGCGCCTCGCGCTCGATCATCTCGATCAGCACGGCCGCATCGATCTCGCTGCCGGCGGCGGTGAGCTTCAGCACCGCATTGGCGATGATGTTGGGCCAGAACGCCGCCCCGCCCTTGGCGAGCCCCTTCGCCTTGCGGCCCTCGAACTCCTTGGCTAGCTGTTCGGGGGTCTTCTTGGCCATGACGGGCTCCGGTTTTCGTGTCGGCCTGTCCCACCATGACCGTCGGGCTGGCGCAAGGGCCGTCTTGCTGAAGTCTGAATCCATCTCTCATCTAAGAGCGAGAGCAGGATCGAGAAGAACCGGCTCCGGCTTTTTCTCGATCCTGCTCTCGCGCCGCCTTGGCTTGGCTCAGCGCTCGCGGCCCGGAGACAGTCGCGCCTGCTCGTGCGGAACCACACGGCCGAGCTCGAGCAGGGCCATGTCGATCATGAAACGCAGATCGTTCTGCCCTGCGGCGGCGGCGATCTCGCGCGCCGCCATCAGGTGGTCGGCGGCATCGTCCAGATCGTGGCGCGAGCCGAAGGTGATGTCGATCACCACCCCCATATATTCGATCGGCCGCCCGGCTTTCGAGACGACGGGGAACCCCTCTCCTGCATCGAAGTCGGGTCTACCCGACTTCGACACCCTGAAGTGCTGAACTCGGGCAGGCCCGAGTTCAGTGAGAGGGGCAGGGGTGAGGTGTCGGCCCCTGGACCAGCTGCGTGACACCTTGCCGTCATTGCGAGCGCAGCGAAGCAATCCAGGGGACATAGAGCGAACCCTTCTGGATTGCTTCGCTGCGCTCGCAATGACGATGGAGCAGCGGTCAGGGGCACGACCCACGCGTCGAACGGCCGACCCCTCACCCTGCCCTCTCCCTTCGGGAGAGCAAGGGTTCCCCGCGCCTGCTGATTTCCGTCGCGCCCTCCCCCGAGCAATACCCTCCCTGCAAGCCGGGCCTTCGGGAAACGCCGTTGCGCGCGACGGCGGGGCGGTGCAGGAGCGGCGCGGCCGCAGCGCGCGGCCCGCTCGTTCAGGACCGCCATCATGCCCCTCGCCTCCCGCGCGCTCGTCGCGGCCCTCGCCTGCCTCCTCACCGCCGCCCCGGCCTTTGCTGCGATCACTGACCCGGAGATGGATTGCGCCACCTATCTCAAGAGCAGCGCGCAGGGCCATCGCCAGCCGAAGGCCCGCCAGGCCAGCCATGATGTCGAGGCCAGGATCAGGGCCTTCTGCGCCGCCAACCCGAAGATGAAGGCGATCGACGCGGAGATGACGGTGACGGGGGATTGAGGGGGCGCTCCAGCCCCTCGCAGGTGAAGCGCGAGGAACCCCTCTCCTACATCGAAGTCGGGTTTACCCGACTTCGACACTCTGAAGTGCTGAACTCGGGCAGGCCCGAGTTCAGGGAGAGGGGCAGGGGTGAGGTGTAGGCCGTTGGACGGTGAGGCGCGATGGCGACGGAACAACAGAGTTTCGCAAGGACACTCCGCCGGCAATCGACGAAACCGGAAGTCATCCTCTGGGACCTGCCGCGTGCCCGCCGCCTTGATGGATTGAAGTTCCGACGTCAGCAGCCGCTGCTCGGCTACACCGTCGATTTCCTCTGCTTCGAGCGCAAGCTCGTCGTCGAACTCGACGGCAGGCAGCATGATGTCGAGCGTGAGTATGACGCGGCGCGATCAGAGGAGATCGAGCGCCACGGCTTCATGGTGATCCGCTTCGGCAATGAAGTCGTCCTGAACGACCGCGACGCGGTCATTGCCCGGATTCGAGAGGCAGCGGGAACCGCGCCGGAGACCCCTCTCCTATAAGGTGAGGGCACGGTGAGGTGTCCGCCGTTGGCCGCGTTGGGCTCACGTGAGCAGCGGTGAGGCTTGCGCTTCACTGGTCCAGGGGCCGACACCTCATCCCTACCCTTCTCCTTAGAGGAGAAGGGTTCCCCGCGCCTTTCGACAGAATCGCGACGCGTCTTTCGTTCTCCTGGATCGGTCGGAAAGAGTGGCACGGAACGTCGGATGAAGGTGTGGGGGCCCATGCCATCAAGCATCAATGCCCCACATACAAAGCCGCAGCAGCGGCAATATAGGATACAGCGATCATCACGTAAGAGATCTGAAGAAATGACAATTCGGCCTCCTGGCGCTCAAGGGGCCTCTTACATACAGCGCAAAATTCCCAGTCACGTGGATATTTCTGCCAGTATTTTGGGTGAATCAGCCAAGATCCCGCCCCAGCGATCAGCGGCCCACCCTCATCTCTGCCCTTCACTCGCCAGGGGAGAAGGGTTTCCCGCGTCCTCTCCGTCATGCTCGGGCCCAGCGTGACGCGGCCACTCGGCGATGAATTGCGGCACAAGACGCGCTACAGCTCCAGGAGTGGGTCGTAGACAAACGCGTCTACAAGACCCGGGTTGGCGACGGCGATGCAGAGACAATCGAGCCTTTTTAGCTTGATTGCAGAGGGTTCCAGATCGCGGTCACCAAATTTGCGAATGCAGCAATAGCAATGCTCAAGAAAAATACAGAAAGAACCGCTTTTGCCATTTCCCAGCGCTTTTGGCCTTTACCAATCGCAAAAATCATCGAGGGCAGCACAATCCAGGAAAGCGATACTCCCAAAAGGACAAGGGCGGCGGTTGACACGCTGGGTTTGGCCTTGCCACCGCTGACCTCTACCCCAACTGCAAAGCTTATCAGCACCAGACCGGCCAGCGCGGTCAGCCACACAAGCACGGCCGCCTGAATGTGCTGTCCGAAAGGAGCTATGACCCAGGAGTACCACTGCCTTGGCCCCTCAATCAGATTCTCGATCTGCTTCTCTAGCGCCAAGACCTCGTTACGCTGACCGGATAGATGCATGGAGATTGGCCGAACGAATGATCGTCTGAAGTCGACACTGGCGCGCAAATGCCCATTTGAGCCTTCCAACGAGATTGACTCGATCGACTCCTTGTAGAGGAAGGTGTCCGTGAGCATCGCCTCGACGCTTTCGTACTCACTCCTCCGATCGATCCCCAATGTTAGGATGCATTTCGCCTCGCTCCCCAACTCGCGATTCAGAAGCGCTTCAACCGACTTGAGGTCATCTGCTTTCAGTACATATGCGCCCGGCAAAACCCGGTCGACTCGATCGCCAGACGCCACAGCTGCCCCTCCGCTCTGCCCTTTGGAAGCCGTAGCGCAATTCAAACTTTGCCGACATCTGATTGTTCGCGCTACATTGGGGGGGCACCTTGACTCCCTCCCCCCTCCCGCCTTACCCCCATCGACGGGACACGCCTCCCCACCGAGGCGCGCCCATCTGTAAGGATGGAGACATCGATGGCGAATACAGTTCCGGCCACGCGTCCGCGCGTGCCGCATTTCTCGTCCGGCCCCTGCGCCAAGCGCCCCGGCTGGGCTCTCAAGAACCTCAGTGACGCAGCACTCGGCCGCTCGCACCGCGCCAAGGTCGGCAAGGACAAGCTCAAGCTTGCCATCGACCTGACCCGCGAGGTGCTGCAGGTGCCGGCCGATTACCGCATCGGCATCGTGCCCGCTTCCGACACCGGCGCCGTCGAGATGGCGATGTGGTCGCTACTCGGCGCCCGCGGCGTCGACATGGTCGCCTGGGAAAGCTTCGGCGAGGGCTGGGTGACCGATGTCGCCAAGCAGCTCAGGCTCACCGATGTGCGCACCATCACCGCCCCTTATGGCGAACTGCCGAACCTGAAGAAGGTCGACACCAAGACCCGCGACGTCGTCTTCACCTGGAACGGCACGACGTCCGGTGTGCGCGTGCCCGATGCCAGCTGGATCGCCGATGACCGCGAGGGGCTGACGATCTGCGACGCGACCTCGGCCGCCTTCGCCCAGCGCCTCGACTGGCCCAAGCTCGATGTCACCACCTTCTCCTGGCAGAAGGTGCTCGGCGGCGAGGCGGCCCATGGCATGATCATCCTCTCGCCCCGCGCGGTCGAGCGGCTGACGACCTACAAGCCGAGCTGGCCGCTGCCGAAGATCTTCCGCATGACCTCCGGCGGCAAGCTGATCGAAGGCATCTTCCAGGGCGAGACGATCAACACGCCCTCCATGCTCGCGGTCGAGGATTATTTGGACGCGCTGGCCTGGGCGAAGAAGGTCGGCGGGTTGGACGGGCTGGTGAAGCGGGCGGATGCGAATTTCCGCGTGCTGGCGAAATTCGTGCGCGAGAACGACTGGATCGACTTCCTCGCGGTGAAGCCGAAGACGCGCTCGAACACCTCGGTCTGCCTGAAGTTCACCGATCCTGCGGTGACCGCGCTGCCGGCCGAGGCGCAGGCGGCGTTTGCCAAGCAGGTCGTCTCGATCATCGAGAAGGCCGGCGCAGGCTTCGATCTCGGCCATTACCGCGATGCCCCTCCGGGCCTGCGCATCTGGTGCGGCGCGACCGTGCAAGCACGCGATCTCAAGGCGCTCACGCCCTGGATCGCCTATGCCTTCGCCGAGGCCAAGGCGGGGTTGAGCAAGAAGGCGGCCTGAGGCGCTGCCCTGTCATTCCGGGGCGCGGGCGCAAGCCCGCGAACCCGGAACCCACGACCGGGCGAGCCTTCCCCGCCGCCGCATCCACACCGTCGCACCCCGTCATGGGTTCCGGGTTCGGCGCTGACGCGCCGCCCCGGAATGACAGACGAGGCACTCCTCTTTTCGCGCGCGCCGCCGCGCCGCCGGAGCCATCCCCGATGACCGCTCAGAATCCCGCCCCCAAAGTCCTCATCTCTGACGCCCTCTCCCCCGCCGCCGTGCAGATCTTCAAGGATCGCGGCATCGAGGTGACCTTCGATCCCAATCTCGGCAAGGACAAGGACAAGCTCGCCGCCATCATCGGCGAGTATGACGGCCTCGCCATCCGCTCGGCGACCAAGGCCACCGCCAAACTGCTCGAGGCCGCCAAGAATCTGAAGGTGATCGGCCGCGCCGGCATCGGCGTCGACAATGTCGAGATTCCCGCCGCCACCGCGCGCGGCATCATCGTGATGAACACGCCCTTCGGCAATTCGATCACCACCGCCGAGCACGCCATCGCGATGATGTTCGCGCTGGCCCGCCAGATCCCTGCGGCCGACACCTCGACCCAGGCCGGCAAATGGGAGAAGAACCGCTTCATGGGCGTGGAGATCACGGCCAAGACGCTGGGGCTGATCGGCTGCGGCAATATCGGCTCGATCGTCGCCGAGCGCGGCATCGGGCTGAAGATGCGCGTCATCGCCTTCGACCCCTATCTCTCGGCCGAGCGGGCGGTTCAGCTCGGCGTCGAGAAGGTCGAACTGGAAGACCTGCTCAAGCGCGCCGATTTCATCACGCTGCATGTGCCGATGACGGCGATGACCAAGAACATCCTCTCGGCCGAGAATCTCGCCAAGACCAAGAAGGGCGTGCGCATCATCAACTGCGCCCGTGGCGGGCTGGTCGACGAGGCGGCGCTGGCCGAATTGATCAAGTCCGGCCATGTCGCGGGCGCGGCCTTCGACGTGTTCTCGGTGGAGCCCGCCGAGACCAACCCGCTCTTCGGCCTGGAGAATGTCGTCTGCACGCCGCATCTGGGCGCCTCGACCAATGAGGCGCAGGAGAATGTCGCCCTCCAGGTCGCCGAACAGATGTCGGACTATCTGCTCAAGGGCGCGATCACCAATGCGGTGAACTTCCCCTCGATCTCGGCCGAGGAAGCGCCGCGGATCAAGCCCTTCGTGGCGCTGGCCGAAAAACTCGGCTCGTTCCTGGGCCAGCTCACCGAGGCGCCGGTCAAGGGCATCCGCATCGAATATGAGGGCGCGGTCGCCCATCTCAACCTGAAGGCGATCTCGGCTGCCGCCATCACCGGCGTGCTCCGCCCCTTCCTGCCCGAGATCAACATGGTCAACGCCGCGATGATCGCCAAGGAGAAGGGCATCGTGGTCGAGGAACTGACCCGCGAGGTGGCGGGGAACCTCGAAAGCGTCATCCGCATCGTGGTCGAGGCCGAGGACATGCCGCGCCATGCCTCGGGCACCGTCTTCCAGGACGGCAAGCCGCGCATCGTCGAGATCCGCGACATCCAGGTCGATGCCGAATTCGCCCCGCACATGCTCTATGTCCGCAATGCCGACAAGCCGGGCTTCATCGGCCAGTTCGGCTCGCTGCTCGGCGAGGCCGGCGTCAATGTCGCGACCTTCTCGCTCGGCCGCGACAAGCCCGGCGGCGACGCGATCTGCTATGTCGCCGTCGACGAGCCGATCTCGGATGCGCTGCTCGACAAGATCCATGAGATCCCGATGGTCAAACGGGCCCGGCGGCTCAGGTTCTGAGCTGATGCGTTTTGCAGATCTGCGCGCCATCGTCGCACCCCGCAAGGTTGAGCCCATGGTCCCCGTCAAGTTCGAGGTCCGCCGCGACGAGGAGGCCGGCGTCTGGTACGCGGTCTCCTGCTGCGATCTCGGCATCGTCACGGAAGCCCCGACGCTGGAGGGGCTGCGCGAACGCCTGAAGCAGCTCGTGCCGGATCATCTCGATCTCGACTGCGACTGCCCGATCGAATTGGAGATCTGGACGGACGAGCCGGGCGGCGCGGCGTAAAGCCGGCTGTTCTGGAAAGCTGACCATCTTGGCTCAGGAACCACGCCGTCATCCTGGCCGAAGCGAAGCGGAACGCCGGGATCCATCGTAGAGTTCCGGAGGCCTCCGATGGATCCCGGGTCGACCTTCGGTCGCCCAGGATGACGGCGTAGTTCCGGTTCTCTTTCCGGCTCGGCCCCATCCCCGCCCCAATCGCACGCCCCTGTGGCGCCGCCTCAGGAGATGCCTCATGCTTCGCTACGCCGCCCTTGCCCTCGCCATCCTCACTGCTACGCCGAATCTGCTCGCGACACCGGCCCTCGCCGATTGGGACAAGGCCAGGCTCGACCAGGAGATCGCGGCGATCGAGCGCCAGTCGCAGGGCCGACTCGGCGTCGCCCTGCTCGACCTGAAGGACCGCAAGAGCTGGTCGCATCGCGGCTCCGAGACCTTCCCGATGCAGAGCGTCTTCAAGCTGCCGCTGGCGGTCGCGGTGCTGCAGGCGGTCGAGGCAGGCTCGCTGAAGCTCGACCAGCAGATCACCATCACCCGCAAGGATTTCTCGCTGTTCCACAGCCCGCTGGCCAAGGCCTTCAAGGGCGAGAGCAACGCCTATCCGCTGCGCGAGCTGATCGCGCTCGCCGCCGGCGAGAGCGACAATACCGCGGCCGACACTCTGATGCGCCTCATTGGCGGCCCTCAAGTCGTGACGAAGATGCTCCGGGATGGCGGCATCGGGGGGATTTCGGTCGATCGCTATGAGCGCGAATTCCAGCCGCAGGTGTTCGGCCTGCAAGGCTTCGGCTGGGACAGGACCGTCGATGAGCCGGCTTTCCGGGCCGAGCTGAACGCGCTTTCTCCGAGGAAGCGCTCGGCCGCGCTCGCTCTCGCCCTCAAGGACCCGCGCGACGCCGCAACGCCCGAAGCGAGCACGCTGTTCCTGGAGGCGCTGGCCAAGGGCAACTGGCTGCGCGACCCGGCCCACGCCGCCTTCCTCGATACGGTCATCACGCAGACGAAGACGGGCCCGCTGCGCATCCGCGCCGGCCTGCCGCTAGGGGCGCGTTTCGCCCACAAGACCGGGGCCGGCCTGACCATGGACGGCGTCAACCACGCCACCAACGACATCGGCATCGTGACGCTGCCCAATGGCCGCGTCTTCGCGATCGCGATCTATCTCGCCGGATCGAAAGCCGACGAGAAGGGCCGCGAGGCAGCCCATGCGGCGGTGGCGAAGGCGGCGGTCGCGGCGCTGCGCTGAGGCGTCCCCGTCATTGCGAGGAGCAAAGCGACGAAGCAATCCGGGGGGCGTAGCGCGAGCCCCGGATTGCTTCGCTTCGCTCGCAATGACGATGGCCGACCGCTCGAAAACCGCCCTGAACCTCACCGCTTCCCCAGTCGCTCGGCGATGAAGATGCCGCCGAGCACCAGCGCCAGCGCCAGGCCGTGATAGAGCGCCAATTGCTCGCCGAGGATGAAGACCGCCAGGATCGGCGCGAAGACCGGCACCAGATTGACGAAGACGCCGGCGCGGCCGGGACCGATCAGTTCGACCGCGCGCAGGAAGCAGATCTGCGAGATCAGCGAGGGGAAGATCACCACGAAGGCGAGGATGAGCCAGCCCTTCGGCGTCGGCCAGTAGCCGTGGCCCAAGGCGATCTCGGCCCCGAAGAGCGGCAGCGAGGCGAGGCAGGCGACGATCGCCAGCGCGGTGAAGAAGACGAGGCCGGGCACGGCCGGGCGCGAATGGATCGCAACCGTGTAGCCGGCATAGAAAAAGCTCGCCAGGATCATCAGGAGGTCGCCAGGGAAGAAGGCGAACTGCGTCAGCACGTGATAATCGCCGCGGCTGGCGACGACCATGACGCCGAGCAGGGTGACGAAGACGCCAAGCGCCTGCAGCGGGCCGATCGCGGTGCGATGGGCCAGGAAGGCCCCGACCAGGACGAAGATCGGGATCGCGCCCTGGAGAATGCCGATATTGATCGCCGTGGTCGAATAGCCCGCGAGATACATCAGCGCGTTGAAGGCGGTGAAGCCCATCGTCCCCGTGGCGATGATGAAGAACCAGCGCGCCTTCAGCGCCGGCCAATGAGCGGCAAGCTCGCGCCGCATCAGCCAGGGCAGGATGGCGCAGACGAACACCCAGCGCAGCGAGGTCAGGCCCATCGGCGAGATCTGGCCGACCGCGAGCCGGCTGGCCACGGCATTGCCGGCCCACATCAGCGTGGTCAGGCTGAGCAGGAGATAGGCATTGCCCCAGAGGCGCTGCGGCAAGGTCTTGCTGGCGCTCCCGCTGAGGGGAGTCTTGTCGCGTGGAGTCTTGGCCGGCATGGTCTCGGCTTCTGTCACGTCTGGCGTCCGGCTGCCTCAGGAATGGGCACTTGCAATAGCCTTGCAGGCGGCTTGCGTCCTATGAGATGAGGCGCAGGGCCGCCCATCGCCCCGCGCATCCCTCGACCCACCTCCTTGCACGCTTTCTTTTGGCACGCATTCCTGGCCTGGACTCCGCTCATGCTGCAGATTTCGCCTCGCCCGCTCCGCCTGCTCTTCGTCGACGGCAACACGCGCGAGCAGCGCCAGAACCATGCGGCGGGCTATCGCGACCTCTCGCCCGCCGACGCCTATGCCGAGGAGGTCCGCCGTATCGCGCCGGGCAGCATCACCGATATCTGCCTGCCGGCCGATGAGGGCGCCAACCTCCCCGACGGCAGCGGCCTGCAATCCTATGACGGCATCTTCCTAACCGGCTCCTCGCTGCACATCTACAATCTCGAGCCGGCGGTCACGCGCCAGATCGAGTTGATGCAGGCGATCTATGCCAGCGGCACGCCCTGCTTCGGCTCCTGCTGGGGCATCCAGATCGGCACGGTCGCGGCCGGCGGCACGGTCATCGCCAACCCCAGGGGCCGCGAGGTCGGCTTCGCCCGCAGGATCACGCTGACGCAGGCCGGGCAGGGCCACCCGCTGCTCGCCGGCCGGCCAACCGCCTTCGACGCGCCCGCGATCCATCTCGACACCGTCGCGCAGCCGCCCGCGGGCGCGACCGTGCTCGCCTCCAACCCCTATAGCGTCGTCCATGCCTGCGAGATCGCCCATGATGGCGGGCTGTTCTGGGGCGTGCAGTACCACCCCGAATTCCCGCTGGCGCAGGTCGCCTCGATCCTGGAGCGGATGACGCCGCTGCTGATCGCGGAAGGGTTTCGCAAGGACGAAGCCGCCACGGCGGCCTGGCTCGCCGACGTCACAGCCCTCGACGCCGATCCGGCACGCTTCGACCTCGCCTGGGCGCATGGCCTCGACGAGGAAGTGCTCGATCCCTGGCGGCGCGTCACCGAACTGCGCAATTTCCTGGAGCATCGCGTCCAGCCGCAGGCGAGCGCGCGGGGCCGGGCGTAAGCTCGCAAGATAGCCGCTCCAATCGAGTATCCCTCTGCGCCACCCGCTGCCTGCGTCAACACCTGTGGCGCACTCCGCCACGCCCTTCCGCAGTCCGGCCCAATTCCGCCTTTGCCACGTCGAAATCGGGCGTGCTTTATCGCGGGCATCGTGATTTGGGAGGGGACACCGTTATGATGAGCCGACTGGCCGCTGCCTTGATCGTCGCGCCGAGTTTTGCCGCCGCCGCCGAAATGGACCTCGCCTCGCGGATCGATCGCGTTACCGTCTATCCCGATGGCGCGGTGATCACCCGCATCGGCCGGGCCGAACTGCTGCAGGGCGCCTCGCAGATCGTCCTGCGCGGCCTGCCGGCGACGATCGATCCGGCCTCGATCCGCGTCGAGGGCAAAGGCGACGGCTCCTTCTCGATCGGCGCCGTCGATGTCCGCCTCACCCCGGGCGACGCCAAGCCGCTCGACAGCGTGATCGAAGCGAAGCTCAAGGCTCTGCGCGACGAGAAAGAGATGCTCGACGGCCAGGCTGGCGCCATCGAGGCCAAGCGCGGCACGATCGAACGGTTTGCGCAGACCGGCCCCGACAAGCTCGGCCCCGACGGCAAGGCGCTGCCGGTCGCCGACTGGCCGGCGATTTTCGATGCGATCGGCACCGCGCTGGTCAAGGTCAATGCCGAACTCAGGACCGTGCGCGGCCGCGCCGCCGAGATCGAAAGTGAGATCGCAGCCCTCGAACGCGCCCGCCCGCAGACGGGCCGCCCCGGCGCGCCCAAGCGCGACGTCGCCATCGCCGTCGAGGCCCCTGCCCCCGTCGCGGCCGAGTTCACCGTGAGCTATCGTGTCGCCGGGGCGAATTGGACGCCGCTCTACGAGGCCAGGCTCGCCACCGGCGGCGCTGGGGCCAAGCCCGAGATCAGTTTCATGCGCCGCGCCGAATTGCGCCAGCGCAGCGGCGAGGACTGGACCGATGTCGCCGTCACCCTCTCGACCACCCGCTCTGCCGGCGGAACGCGCGCGCCCGATCTCGCCCCGATGCAGGTGATGTTCTTCGACCCGCAGGAAATCTATCAGGCTCGCGAGCGCGCCATGGAGCAGGCCCGCAAGCAGGCGACGGAGCGTGCAGCGCCTCCCGCCATCGCCCGTGCGCCGGCGCCACGCGGCTTCGACGCAACGCAGTCGCCGGAGGGCCGCGTCGCGCAGCCGGCGACCATCGCGGCCTCGACGATCGAGGCCGGCGCCTATCAGGCGAGCTTCCAGGTGCCCGGCCGGATCACGGTTCCGCAGGACGGCTCGTCCAAGGCCGTCCTGCTGAGCCAGAGCAAGGTCAGCCCGACTCTGAGCGCGCGAACGACACCGGAGCTGGAGGAGAAGGCCTATCTCGAAGCCGCCTTCACCCACGAGGACGAAGCCCCATTGCTGCCGGGCGAGGTCTTCCTGCATCGCGACGGCGGCTATATCGGCAAGGGTCGGATTGGCCTCGTCGCCTCCGGCGACAAGGTCGAGCTCGGCTTCGGCGCCGACGACAAGCTCAAGGTGACGCGCGCGCCGGTCAGGCGGCGCGAGAACGACCCGACCTGGCTCGGCCAGAGCCGCACCGACCTGCGCGAATTCCGCACCGTGGTGAAGAGCCTGCACGCCCAGCCGGTGAAGGTCACGGTGACCGAGCGCGTGCCCTTCTCCGAGAGCAGCGCCATCACCATCGAGACCCTGCCGCAGACCACGCCGCCGACCGAAAAACAGGTCGGCGACAAGCGCGGCGTCCAGGCCTGGACCTTCGACCTCGCACCTTCTTCCGAGAAGGAGATCAAGCTCGCCTACCGGATCAAATGGCCCGGCGACCGCGAGCTGACCTACCGGCCGCAGGACATCGCCGAGCCGCGCCTGATGCGCTGAAGCGGCAGCTGAACTGCCTATTCGACCGTCCTCGGAACCACGCCGTCATTCCGGGGCATGCCGCAGGCATGAACCCGGAACCGACGACTGGGCCCTCCGGCCACCGATCGTTTTGGGCGCTCACCCGGCCGCGGGTTCCGGGCTCGGCCCTACGGGCCGCCCCGGAATGACAGCGAGGGCCCAATACAAACCGGCGCTCACAGCGCCATGTCGAGCTCGCTCTGCCGGCCGAGCCGGGTCATCCAGTCCTGATACTGCGGCTGGACCTTGAGCTGGTGGCCGTAATGGCGGCGCAGCGCTTCGACCAGTCGCCCGCCACGGTCGAGCTGCTCGTCGGCAAAGCCGATCATCACCGAATTCGGCCAGGCTTGCGGGCGCACGCCGCGCAGACGGTCGAACAATTCGTCCTCGCTCGCCTCGCTGTCGTTTTGCGCCATCAGCGCCAGCATCGCGGCGGTCGAGCGCGAAATGCCCATATGGCAATGCACCAGGAGATGGCCCTCGACGCGGCCGGCCACGCCCTCCCGCAGGCTCTCGCCAAAGCCCAGGATCGCCTCGACATGCTTCGGCTGCGGATGGGTATAGCCCGGCGAGGGACCGAGGATGTCGTGGAAGCGCAGGGTGACGCGGTGATGCTCGCCATAGGCGCCGAAGGCATCGAGCTCCGCCAGGCCCGGATCGAGCAGGGACAGGACATGGGTGACGCGGCGCTCGCTCTGCGCCGGCAATTCGTCGATGCCGCAGATCGTCAGGGTCGAGATGGCGAGCGTCTTCATGCGGGAGCTCCGGCGGCTGGAGAGAGCTGCCGGCATAGAGCCGGATGATCCCGGATGGAATCACGAAGTGATCCCATCCGGGATCTGAATCCGCCTCTCATCCAAGAGCGAGAGCAGGATGCCCAGCCGCAGCCGCTCCGGATGACGCCCTCCGCTGCAGCCGGAGCGGCCAGCCCCTACCCCGCGCGCGGAAGGCGCGGCAGCAGGATGGTGAGCAGCCCCAGCAGCGGCAGGTAGGAGCAGATGCGGTAGACGAAGGCGATGCCATGCGTATCGGCGAAGTCGCCGAGCAGCGCCGCCCCCAGCCCGCCGGCCCCGAAGGCGAAGCCGAAGAACACGCCCGCGATCAGCCCGACACGCCCAGGCACCAGCTCCTGCGCGAACACCACGATGGCCGAGAAGGCCGAGGCGAAGATCAGCCCGATGACCACGCTGAGCACGCCCGTCCAGAACAGGTTGGCGTAAGGCAGCAGCAGGGCGAAGGGGATGACGCCCAGGATCGAGAACCAGATCACGAAGCGCGCGCCCAGCCTGTCGCCGATCGGCCCGCCGAGGAAGGTTCCGGCCGCAGCCGCGGCCAGGAACAGGAACAGCATGAGCTGCGCCTCGCGCACGCCGAGCCCGAACTGGTCGATGACGTAGAAGGTGAAATAGCTGGAGATGCTGGCCATGTAGACGTTCTTCGTCGCGGTCAGCAGCACGAGGATGCCGAAGGCGATGGCGACCCGCCCCTGCGGCAACGGCAAGGCGCGGCTTGCAGCGGGCTTGCCCGCATTCTGCTTGCGATGGGCCGCATACCACGCCCCGACACGCCAGAGCACGACGACTCCCAGCATCGCGACGCCCGACAGCCAGGCGACGCTGCCCTGGCCGAAAGGCAGGATGATGAAGGCGGCCAGCAGCGGCCCCATCGCCGAGCCCATATTACCGCCGACCTGGAAGAGCGACTGCGCCAGCCCGTGCCGGCCGCCGGAACCCAGCCGGGCCACCCGCGACGCCTCCGGATGGAAGATCGCCGAGCCGAGCCCGATCAGGCAGGCCGCCATCACCAGCAGCGCGAAATTGCCGGCATTGCCGAGCAGGATCAGGCCGAGGAAGGTCGAGCCCATGCCGGCAGGCAGGGAATAGGGCATCGGCCAGCGGTCGGTCGCCATGCCCACGAGAGGCTGCAGCAGCGACGCCGTGACCTGGAAGGCCATGGTCAGAAGCCCGATCTGGACGAAGTCGAGCGCGTAATTCGCCTTGAACAGCGGATAAAGCGAAGCGAGCAGCGACTGCATCAGGTCGTTGAGCAGATGACAGAAGCTCACCGCCAGCAGGATCGACGTCGTCGTCTTCTCGATGCGGGGCTCAGCCCCCGGAAATGCCGCAACCATCTCGAAACCTCTTTCGCGCCGCCATTCGGCGCGCCATGCCGGACTCCTTCTACAGGCCTTGCCGCTGACCTTCATTCGTGTTTTGGTCAAAAACTTTCGCGATTGGGCCAAGGTTATGACGAAGCTAAAGATATGACAAAGCTGCCGGCGCCGACGGTCGCGGCGCTCGACGAGAGCCACCGGCACAGTGTCGGCAAGATCTTCCATGCCGGCAGCAGCGTGATCGTGCATCGCTCGGATGATCCAGCCGGCTACACCGTGCCGCCGCACAGCCACAGGCACGTCCAGCTGCTGTGCGTCTTCTCCGGCGTCGTGTTCGTCGCGACCGGGATCGGAGGATGGATGATCCCGCCCGGCCACGCCTTGCTGATTCCGCCGCGTCTCGAACATTCCGTCGAGATGATGAGCGATGTCAGCATGCGGTCGGTCTATCTGCTGCCCGGCGACGATGCGCTCGCCAAGCGTTTCCTGCAGGTGCTCGCGGTCACGCAGCTCGTGCGCAGCCTGATCATCGAGGCGATTCGCCTGCACGATGCCGGGGTGGAGGGCCGCAAATCGCAACTGGTGCTCGACCTGCTCGCCGAGGAGGTCTCGACCCTGGCACCCCGGCCGCTCGGCCTGCCCTTTCCCAGCGACGCCCGGCTCGCGGAGCTGTGCCGGGCCTTCATGGAAGCGCCCTCGGCCCATCTGCGTCTCGACCAATGGGCCGACAGGCTGGCGATGAGCCGGCGCACCTTCACGCGCTTCTTCCTGCGCGAAACCGGCCTCAGCTTCGCGGCATGGCGCCAGCAGGCCTGCCTGTTCGCCTGCCTGCCTAAGCTCGCCGCCGGTGCTCCGGTGACGCAGATCGCCATGCTGGCGGGCTATGACAATGTCGCCGCCTTCACCACGATGTTCACGCGCCGCCTGGGAACCCCGCCACGCGCCTATATGCGCCGCGCGCTGCCGGGCTGAGCGACACCGGAACCTGTATTCCCCGGGCGCCTGACGCCGCCACGAACCCGGCAACCAGCGACGTCGGATATGCACAGCCTTGACCTCGCCGCAGTGTTGCCTCATGAGGGCCTGCAAGAACCTGCCTTACAAACCCCGGTCTTGCGCCGGGGTTTTTCATGTGCGCGGCGCTTGCGTGGGATCAAACAGGCAAGACAGCAGGACACCTGGACCATGGCAAATGTGGTGGTGGTCGGCGCCCAGTGGGGCGACGAGGGCAAGGGCAAGATCGTCGACTGGCTGTCGAGCCAGGCCGATGTCGTGGTGCGCTTTCAAGGCGGCCATAATGCCGGGCATACCCTCGTCATCGACGGCAATGTCTACAAGCTTTCGCTGCTGCCCTCGGGCATCGTGCGGCCCGGCAAGCTCTCGGTCATCGGCAACGGCGTCGTCGTCGATCCCTGGCATCTGGTCGAGGAGATCGAGCGGCTGCGCACGCAAGGCGTCGCGATCAGCCCCGAGAACCTGCGTGTCGCCGACAACGCGACCCTGATCCTGCCGCTGCATCGCGAGCTCGACCATTTCCGCGAGACTTCGAATGCCGGCCTCAAGATCGGCACGACCAAGCGCGGCATCGGCCCGGCCTATGAGGACAAGGTCGGCCGCCGGGCCATCCGCGTCATCGACCTGAAGGATCCCGCGATCCTCGAGGCCAAGATCGAGCGCCTGCTCGCGCATCACAATGCGCTCAGGCGCGGCCTGGGCATCGCCGAGGTCGACGGAGCGGAGTTGCTGACGCAGCTCACGACCATAGCGCCGCAGATCCTGCCCTATGCCGACACCGTCTGGGCGTTGCTCGATTCGGAGCGTCGCGCCGGCAAGCGCATCCTGTTCGAGGGTGCCCAGGGCGCCCTGCTCGATGTCGACCACGGCACCTACCCCTTCGTGACCTCGTCGAACATCGTCGCCGGCCAGGCCGCGACCGGCTCGGGGCTGGGTCCCTCGGCCGTCGGCTATGTGCTGGGCATCGCCAAGGCCTACACGACCCGCGTCGGCGAAGGCCCCTTCCCGACCGAACTCTTCGACGAGACCGGCGAACTGATCGGCCAGAAGGGCAAGGAATTCGGCGTCGTCACCGGGCGCAAGCGCCGCTGCGGCTGGTTCGACGCCTGTCTGGTCCGCCAGACGGTGAAGACTTCGGGCATCGACGGCATCGCCTTGACCAAGCTCGACATCCTCGACGGCTTCGAGGAGATCAAGGTCTGCACCGGCTACAAGCTCGATGGCGAACTGCTCGAGCATCTGCCCGCCGGGCAGAGCGACCAGGCCCGCGTCGAGCCCGTCTACGAGACGATCGAAGGCTGGGAAGGCTCGACCGCGAACGCCCGTTCATGGGCCGATCTGCCGGCCCAGGCGATCAAATATGTCCGCCGTATCGAGGAACTGATCGGCGCACCCGTGGCGGTGCTCTCGACCAGTCCGGAACGCGACGACACCATCCTCGTCCACAACCCTTTCGAGGGTTGACGGGACCAGCCAACATCGACAAGTGAGGCCAATGGCCGATTTCTATCCCATCCTGGCACGCGCGATCGCTGGGTTGCCCGACAAGTCGTCTGCGGCGCGGCGGGCCGTCTATGACCGCGCCAGGACCGCGCTCGTCGCGCAGTTGCGCAGCCTCGACCCACCGCTCGGCGAAGCCGAGATCATGCGCGAGCGGCTCTCGCTCGACGAGGCCGTGGCGAAGATCGAGGCCGATTACGGCGAGGGCCCGGCACAGCCGCCGGCCCAGGCCGGGCCGGTCTTCCGCCCCGCCATCACGCCCGAGCCGGCCCGCAGGGAGGTCACGACGCCTCCGGCCGCCATGGCGCGCGCGGAGCCGGAGCCCGAGCAAACCCAGGATGACGGGCGCTTCGAGAATCCGCTGCCGGAAGTCCCCGAGCAGCAGACGATCCGCCCTCGCGTCGCGCCCCGGCGCGAGCGCCGCCTCAATCCCGGCCATGTCCGCACCGCCATCGTCGGCGGCGGCGTCGCCATCGCGGTGGCGGCGATCGCGGCCGCCGCCTATTACGTCAACAAGATCAGGCCGCCCGAGAATACGGCGCGCAGCCATGTCGAGACGCCGGCCCAGCCGCCGCAACCCGACGCCACGGGCAAGCTGAACGACCGCGTCGGCGATGCCGGAGCGCCGCCGCAGACCCGGCCGAACAGCAACGCCGGCGCAGCCGCGCAGGGCAGCGAGGTCGCCGTCGCGCAGCGCGCCATTCTCTACACCGAGGTTCCCGAGAGCCCGCAGCAGCCGCGCGCCGTGAACGGTCGCGTCTTCTGGCGGTTGGACAGCGAGAGCGCCGGGCCCGGTCGGCCGGTCGAGACGATCGTACGCGCCACGATCGAGGTGCCGGAGGCCGGCATCGGGCTCGACTTCACCATCCGCCGCAATACCGATCCGGCCTTTCCGGCTTCGCACATCATCGGCCTGCGCTTCACCAATACGGGCACGACGGCGCCGGAGACCATTCGCGAGATCGGCGTGCCGCAGTTCAAGACCGACGAGAACGAGCGCGGCGCGCCCTTGTCGGCGATCAATTCGGCGCTTGGCGAAAACCTCTTCGTCGCGGCCCTGTCGAACGTGCCTGTAGAGGTCGAGCGCAATCTCGATCTGATCCTGAACCGCAACTGGATCGACGTGCCGATCCGCTTCGCCTCGGGCAAGCGCGGCATCCTGACCTTCGAAAAGGGCTTCCCGGGCAGCCAGACCCTGGCCGACGCCTTCGGCCGCTGGCGCTGAGGCTTTCGCTTTAAGGCGTGCGGCCCGCGGCGTGGAACAACACGTGATCCTGGACGAGGCGCGAGGCGGCGCGGAACGCAGCGTCTCTCCAATGGATCCCGGGAGCCCTTGAGGCACCCAGGATGACGGGTGGTTCCGCGCCTGATCTCCAGCGCTAGCTTGTCCGCTCAGCCGCGAAACGCGCCGCCGCGCGCAGGACATCCGCCTCCGGCCCGAAGCCGGCCAGCGCCGCGATGGCCTCGGCGCTCAAGCGGTCGCGCTCGCGCTTCGCCGCGTCCAGCCCCAGCACGGAAACCAGCGTCGCCTTGCCCCTGTCCTGGTCCTTCGCCGTCGCCTTGCCGAGCGCTTCGGGCGTGGCCTCGATGTCGAGGATGTCATCGGCCACCTGGAAGGCGGCGCCCAGCGCTCGGCCGTAGCCGACCAGCGCGGCGCGCGCCTCGGGCGCGGCGCCTGCGATCAGCGCACCGATCTCGACGCTCGCCGCCAGCAGGGCGCCGGTCTTCATCGCCTGCAGCCGGCGGATTTCGGCCTCGGTGAGGCTGCGCGGCCGGCCGCCGTCGAAGCGGCCTTCCGCCGCGAGGTCGAGCATCTGCCCGCCCGCCATGCCCCCTAACCCCGAGGCGCGCGCCAGGGCCAGCACGAGCGCCGCGCGGATCTCGCCCGAAGGATGCGTCGCCTCATCCGCCATCACGTCGAAGGCCAGCGTCAGCAGGCTGTCGCCGGCCAGGATCGCTGTCGCCTCGTCATAGGCCTTGTGCACGGTCGGCCGGCCACGGCGTGTGTCGTCATCATCCATCGCCGGCAGGTCGTCATGGACCAGCGAGTAGCAATGCACGAGCTCGACCGCCGCACCTGCCCGCAGCGCCTGGCCCGCATCGCCACGCAGCAGCCGCGCAGTCTCGACCGTCAGGAAGGGCCGCAGCCGCTTGCCCCCGCCGAGAGCGCCATGGCGCATGGCCGAGAGCAAGGGCTCCGGCCGGGCGATCTCGCTGTCGCGCGGTGCAGCCGACAGCAGAGCCTCCAACAGGGACTCGATCGCCTGCGCCGTCCGTGCGAGGCTGGAGGCAAGGTCGCCGGTCTCGGCGGTGGGCAGGGCGGAACTCATGCGCGAATCTCGCATTCGCCGTGAGCGCGGGATGCGGGACGGCGACAACCGGTGTCTCGCATGAAGCCTGCCCTCGACAAGTGATGAGAGCCCCGATTGCCGGAGCCAGCCGGCACCGTCAAGCCAAGGGGCAGCAAGCCAAGGGGGCGTAAGGGCATGGCGGCAGGAGAGCGGACGGCGCGGCGCGGGTTTTTCGCGCGCCTGATTCGCTGGATCGGTCGGCTCGTCCTCAGTCTGCTGATCGTGCTGGCACTGGGCCTCCTGCTGTATCGTTTCATTCCGGCGCCATCGACCCTGATGATCGCGCGCTGGCTGACGCTGCAGCCGGTCGAACGGCATTGGGTGCCGCTCGATCAGATTTCATCGGCCCTGATCCGCTCCGTGATCGCCGCCGAGGATCAGCGCTTCTGCGCCCATTCCGGCGTCGACTGGATCGAACTCAACACGGTGCTCGACGATGAGGACGGGCCCAGCCGAGGCGCCTCGACCCTGACCATGCAGACCGCCAAGAACCTCTTCCTCTGGCCCGGCCGCTCCTATATCCGCAAGGCGCTGGAAATTCCGCTGGCGCTGGCGATCGACCTCGCCTGGCCGAAGCAACGCGTCATCGAGGTCTATCTCAACGTCGCCGAATGGGGCGATGGGCTGTTCGGCGCGGAGGCCGCGGCCCAGCGCTATTTCAAGAAGTCGGCGGCAGGGCTGACCGGGCCGGAAGCCTCCAGGCTCGCCGCCGCCCTGCCGAATCCGAGCGCCCGCGATCCCGGCCGGCCGAGCCGCAGCCTGCAGGCCGGGGCGGCGCGCGTGCAGCGGCGCGTCGGACAATTGGGCGCGCTCGCCAACTGCGCGGTGCCCGTGGGCGAGGAGGATATGGACTGATCCAGACGCTGTGGACTCGAATTCACAGGCGGGCTTGCGACTTTTTCGCATCCCGCTCTAGCCAGCGCGCGCCGCAGCGTGTATGGGCAACGCCTCACGAGATTGATCCGTCGTCGTGACGGCAGCGCGGCCTTGAGCCAAGCGCTTCCGGACGGCGGCACGATGGAGATTACTATGGCCGTTCCGAAGAGAAAGACGTCGCCGTCGAAGCGTGGCATGCGCCGCTCGGCCGACGCGCTGAAGCAGCCCACCTATATCGAAGACAAGAACTCCGGCGAACTGCGCCGCCCGCACCATGTCGATCTGAAGAGCGGCATGTATCGCGGCCGCCAGGTCCTGAAGGTCAAGGCCGAGGCCTGATCGCCTCACTGCCCAGCGCGGGCTCTGCGCCCGACGCTAACGAAACAAGCCGGCCGCAAGGCCGGCTTTTTCTTTGGATACGAACGCGAGAATACGAACGCTGCCGTCAGAGGCGCACGGGCCTGCGATCCCTGAAAGTCGGGGTCGCCTTGGAGGTTCGGGCCGCCTCATAGACGCGCGCCGCCTCGCGCGGCGTCTCCCGCCCCGACCGGGCGAAGGGGCCGATCTCGGCCCGGCAGGCCGCGAGCTGCAGCAGCACCATGGCGAGATCGGATGCGGAATCGGCTGCGAACGGGGCGCGGCTGCGGCTCTGATCGTCGAAATCCGTCATGTCCCGCTCCGAAACATTGGGTCAGTCTAGGAGCTGAATTTGCAAAGTTACAGCCAAACTTAACGGCGCGTTAAGGCTGAAAGCCGCATCGTTTCGAAACATGTCCCGATCCGCCCGGGCCAGGACGAGACGGCATCGCTCCGCATCGTTCGAACAGCCCCATTGAGGCCCCCGTCCGATGCATGCGCCGTCGATCCTCAGCCCCCGCGACGACTGCCACATCGATCCGCGCAGCCTGCTCTCCTCGATCGGCGAGGTCGTCTACACCTGGGACATCGCCCATGACTCCCTGAGCTGGGGTCCCAATGCGCATGAAGTTCTCGCCGGCGTTTCCGAAGCGATCATGAGCCGCGGCCTCTCCTTCGCCGGCCTGGTCGAGCCCGGAAGCGGGCGCAGCCGCTACGATGCGATCTTCTCGGCCAGCGGCCAGGACCAGGGCGAGGGCGTGGTCTACCGCACCCGCTACGCCGCCGACCTTGCCGGCCGCAAGATGTGGATCGAGGATGCCGGCCGCTGGTTCGCCGGCGTCGATGGCCGCCCTGCCAGCGCGCGCGGCGTGCTGCGCCTGGAGCGCGCGGTGAAGCCCGACGAGCTCGGCGCCAACCATGGCGAGCTCTGCGACCGCACCTCATTGGTCGAGCGCGTCGAACTGGCCCTGGCCGAGCATCTGCCGGCCGAGCGCGTCGTCGTCGTGCTGATCGCGGCGATCGACGAACTGACCCGCCTCAACGACGATTTCGGCCATGAGGCGACCGACGAGATCATCGGCGTGGTGCAGGAGCGTCTGCGCTCGGTGATGCGCCGGCGCGACCATCTCGTGCGCTATTCCGGCAACCGCTTCGCCATCCTGCTCACCGGCTGCCCGCAGAATCAGGTCGAGGCGGCGGCACGCCGCTTCATCAAGGCGGTGGCGCAGTCGGCCATCGAGACCGCGCGCGGCATCGCCCTGGTGCGCCTGCGCGTCGGCGCAGCGATTGCGCCCACCCTCTCGAGCCATGCAGGGCCCCTGGTCGCTGGTGCCGAGAATGCGCTCGCCAACGCCAAGGCCGGCGCGATAGACACCGCCGTCATAGCCAAGCGCAGCGACATGCGTGAACCCGCCGTGGCGCAACAGGGTTTTGACCTGCAGGCCGTGGCCGCCCTGAACGAACGGCGCGTGCAGCTTGCGCTGCAACCGATCGTCCGCGCCCGCCAGCGCGACACCGCCTTCCATGAGGCGCTGCTGCGGGTCGGCCAAGGCGAGAACGGCCTCTTCTTCTCCCCAGCCGAGTTGATTCCGCTGCTGGAGCGCCGCGGCCTGATCCGCCTGTTCGACCACCGCGTCCTCGAGCTTGCCGTCGACATGCTCGCCGGCGATCCCGAGCTGTCGCTCTCGGTCAATGTCTCGCCGCGCTCGCTTGCCGATCCCGAATGGCTCGATGCCTTCCTCGCCTGCACCAATGCCGCGCGCGGCGTGGCCAAGCGCCTGATCGTCGAGGTTACGGAGACGGCGACGATCGAGGATCCGATGCGGATCACCAAGCTGCTGGGCAAGATCAAGGAACAGGGCGCGCGCATTGCGATCGACGATTTCGGCGCAGGCCACACCTCGCTCAGGCACCTGCGCGCCTTCCCGATCGACATCCTCAAGCTCGACGGCGCTTTCACCCAGAATCTGCGCCGCTCGACCGACGATCGCTTCTATGTGCGCACGCTGATCGACCTCGCCCGCCATCTCTGTGTCGAGACCGTCGCCGAATGGGTCGATGACGAATTGCAGGCGACGATGCTGACCGATTGGGGGGTGACCTATCTGCAGGGTCACCTGATCGGCAGAGCCGAAATCCGGCCGAAGGCCCAGGCTGGGTCACCCAGGCGCGTGGCCGGCTGAGCGCAGGCCCTAAAGCATCAGACCGGATACCGTATCCGGTCTGATGCTTTAGGGCTTTGACTTGGCATTGGCATGTCCCGGAAATCGGTTCCCACTTCTCGGGCCGATGCTCTAAGCCAGCCTCACTTCGACTTGGTGAGCTTGTCCAGGCGCTCGCGCATCTCGCCGAGCTCGCGCTTGAGGTCGCCGAGATCATCGCCCTTGGCCGGGGCGGCAGTGCCCTCCTCCTTCGCCTTGGCGGCGGCTGCGGCGGCAGCGAAGGGATTGAACATGCGGAAGGCATCGGTGAACAGCGCCATATTGGCGCGCGTCTGCTGCTGAAGCGCATCCATCGCACCGGTACCGAAGGCCCCGCCCGTGAAGGCCTTGGTCATCTGCTCGCGGAACTGCCCCTGGTCCTTGGTCAGATGGTCCATCGAAAATTCGAGATAGCGCGGCACCAGCGCCTGCATGCTGTCGCCATAGAAGCGGATGAGCTGACGCAGGAAGGCGATCGGCAGCAGGTTCTGCCCATCCTTGGCCTCCTCGTCGAAGATGATCTGAGCGAGGACGGAGCGCGTGATGTCCTCGCCGGACTTCGCGTCATAGACGACGAAATCCTCTCCGCCGCGCACGAGGCCGGCCAGATCCTCCAACGTTACGTAAGAGCTCGTGCCTGTATGGTAGAGTCGCCGATTGGCGTACTTCTTGATGACGGTCGGTTCTTTTTCGCTAGCCATCAGTACCCTACATGACGTTGGTTCGGCTCCTGCCGCGAAACCCGCAGCGGACCAAACGGAACGAATTCCTCCTGACGATAGCCGCTCAGTGGTTTGCCGCAAGTTTTTTGAGCGTGCAGCGCAAAAACAAGACTAAAGCATGACTGTTCTGCCCGTCTTTGCAGCAGGCGGAGCGTGACGAACCGGTCGAATCCCGACAAGCGCACCTTTCGCCTGACTTGACGCAAGCGCGACAGGCTTCGAAGGTGCCTGACGAACCAGGCGGCCCGGCGTGAGAGCGGACCGTCCCGACAACAGCGAGGATCTCTCCCATGGCTGATACGGACATCGTCATCGTCGGCGCAGCGCGCACCGCCGTCGGCGCCTTCAACGGCGCCTTCGCCAACACTCCGGCCCATGAGCTCGGCGCCGCCGCGATCAAGGAAGCGCTCGCCCGCGCCAAGGTCGAGGGGGCCGAGGTCGACGAGGTCATCATGGGTCAAATCCTGACCGCCGGTCAGGGCCAGAACCCGGCCCGCCAGGCCGCGATGGCGGCCGGCATCCCGCAGGAGGCGACCGCCTGGGGCCTCAACCAGCTTTGCGGCTCCGGCCTGCGCGCCGTGGCCATCGGCCTGCAGCAGATCGTCAATGGCGATGCCGACATCATCGTCGCCGGCGGCCAGGAATCGATGTCGATGTCGCAGCATGGCGCGCATCTGCGCAACGGCACCAAGATGGGCGACATGAAGTTCGTCGACACGATGATCAAGGACGGGCTCTGGGACGCCTTCCACGGCTACCATATGGGCACCACCGCCGAGAACGTCGCGACCAAATGGCAGATCAGCCGCGAAGAGCAGGACAAGTTCGCCGTCGGCTCGCAGAACAAGGCCGAGGCCGCCCAGAAAGCCGGGCGCTTCAAGGACGAGATCGTTCCCTTCACCATCTCGGGCCGCAAGGGCGACATCATCGTCTCCGACGACGAATATCCCCGCCATGGCGCGACGATCGAAGCCATGGCCAAGCTGCGCCCCGCCTTCTCCAAGGAGGGCACCGTTACCGCCGGCAACGCCTCGGGCATCAATGACGGCGCCGCCGCGCTCGTGCTGATGAGCGCCAAGGAGGCCGCCAGGCGCGGTCTGACCCCGCTCGCCCGCATCGCCTCCTGGGCGACCGCTGGCGTCGACCCGGCGATCATGGGCTCTGGTCCGATTCCGGCGACGCGCAAGGCGCTGGAACGGGCCGGCTGGAGTGTCGGTGATCTCGACCTCGTCGAGGCCAACGAGGCCTTCGCGGCGCAGGCGCTGGCGGTCAACAAGGACCTCGGCTGGAACACCGACATCGTCAACGTCAATGGCGGCGCGATCGCGATCGGCCATCCGATCGGCGCGTCCGGTGCGCGCGTGCTGGTGACGCTGCTGCACGAAATGGCCAAGCGCGACGCCAAGAAGGGCTTGGCGACACTCTGCATCGGCGGCGGCATGGGCGTGGCGCTCGCAGTCGAGCGCTGAGCCCTGCGCATGGCAAGGCAGACGACGCTCTACCGCTATCTCACCGGGCCCGATGACGCCGCCTTCTGTCATCGGGTCTCGGAGGCCCTGAGCCAGGGCTGGGTGCTCTATGGGCACCCCACCCTGACCTTTGACGCAGCGCAAGGACGCGTGGTCTGCGGGCAAGCGATCATCAAGGATATCGACGGGTCCTATTCGCCTGACATGAAGCTTGCAGAACAATAGCGCGGCGCTCACGCCGCCATGAGGGAGGAGACGGGAATGTCGAAGGTCGCTTTGGTCACAGGGGGCACGCGCGGCATCGGCGCTGCGATCAGCAAGGCCTTGAAGGAAGCCGGCCACAAGGTCGCGGCGAGCTATGCCGGCAATGACGAGGCTGCCGCCAAGTTCCAGGCCGAGACCGGCATCCCCGTTTATAAATGGGATGTCGGCGATTATGACGCCTGCGCTGCGGGCATCGCCAAGGTCGAGGCCGATATCGGGCCGGTCGACATCCTGGTCAACAATGCCGGCATCACCCGCGACGGCTTCTTCCACAAGATGACCAAGGACCAGTGGTCGGCCGTCATCCGCACCAATCTCGATTCGCTCTTCAACATGACGCGTCCCGTGATCGAGGGCATGCGCGCCCGCAATTTCGGCCGCATCATCGTGATCTCCTCGATCAACGGCCAGAAGGGCCAGATGGGCCAGGTCAACTACTCCGCCGCCAAGGCCGGCGATATCGGCTTCGTCAAGGCGCTGGCCCAGGAGAACGCCAATAAGGGCATCACCGTCAACGCGATCACGCCGGGCTATATCGGCACCGACATGGTCGCGGCGATGCCCGAGGAAGCGCTGAAGCGCGTCGTCGCCGGCATCCCGGTCGGCCGTCTCGGCAAGCCGGAGGAAATCGCCCAGATGGTCGTCTTCCTCGCCTCCGACAACGGCGCCTTCGCGACGGGCGCGACCTTCGCGGTCAATGGCGGGCAATACATGGCCTAAGACCTCAGACGGAAACCACACCACCATTCCGGGGCGATCTGAAGGATCGAGCCTGGAATGGCCGGGAGGTTCCGAGTTCAGGCAGTAGCTCTACGGTCTCCGTGACGGCATTGGCGCACCCGCCGAGGCGCTCACGACGACGCTGGCGCTCATCCTCGCCGGGGCGGCGGCGGAGATTCTGAAGCACGCGCTGTAACGGCGCAGCACAATCGCCTTGGCGCGACCTGTGTGACGCCTGGGCCGTGCATGGCGCAACAGCCGCCTGTCACCGCTGCGATCCTGCCCGCTCGCTCATAGCCAGAAAGCCCGCCCCCAGCATTGCGAGGCGGCAGACGGTCCTGGCTCCGAGGTCGCCGAGATCGTGCTGAGGGGTGAATTCGACAAGGTTGAAGCCGATGATCGGCGCGCGGACGGCCACACCGTGCAAGAGCTCCACGATATCGCCATAGCCGAGCCCGCCCGGAGCCCGGCCGACGACGCCGGGAACTACCGTGGGGTCCAGCCCATCGACATCGCAACACACGACGACCGGCTGGCCCTCCGGCACCTGTTGGGCGGCATAAGCGAGCCCCTTGGCGCGCAGCATGCGCATATCGACCAGTCGTGCTCCCGCCGCGACGGCATCTGCCACATCCGCTTCCCGGGCGCTGCCGATACCCCGGGCACCGACCTGAACGATCGCCCCGACACCTGCCATTTCGGAGGCCCGTCGCATCGTGCTCGAGGGCCCGAAGCGCTCGCCCTCGACTTCGTCGCGCCAGTCGATATGCGCATCGATCTGCAGCAGCGTGACCTTGCCATGCGCAGCAAAGGCGCGCAGCGCAGGAATCTGGACGCTGTCGTCGCCACCCAGCAGAAGAGGCCGCGCGCCACGGCCCAGCAGCGTCGAAAAAGCCGCCTCGATCCTCACGCGATTGCCGCCGAAATCGGTTTCGTCAAAGGCGAGATCGCCGCAATCGACCAGAACCGTGTCGGACGTCATCAGCGGAGCGCCCAGATCGAAATCGTAATGCGTGCGGCGGGCGGCATGCCGTGCGCTCGCTGCCCGGATCGCCGCCGGCGCGCCCGCACTATGGGCGCCATTCCCGGCATAGGGCGTCGCACCGGGAAGGCCGACCACGGCGACCGCGCCTCGCGGCACGGCATCGACGGCGACGGCTTCGCAGTCGAGGAAAGTCGGCCTCTGGGCGCGCGGAACAGGCGTGTCGGCTGGCAATGAAGCGGGACCATCGTCGGGGTTGAGGTTTTTGATTATGCCGCGCTGGCGCGCGTCGCGGCAAGCGCGGCCGCCCGCAAGAAACCAGCGGTCGATTCAAGCCAGGGATGCCCTCGGGCTCAGGCCGGCACGAGCCGATAGCTGTCTCCAACCGCCTCCAACCGCTGGAAGCCGGTTATATGCCCTCCCGAGACGACCCAGCCGTCTCGGGCCGCCTCCTTCAGGATGATGTGGCGGCTGCGCACGGCCGCTGCCGGATCGAGATCATAGACGAGCCCGACATCCGGATCTTCGGGCTGGAGATCCTCGACATGCACGAGATCGCCCCAGAGCAGCAGGCTGTGCTGCGCATCCTGCACGATGAAGCCGGTATGGCCTGGCGTGTGTCCCGGCAAGGTGCGCGCGGCGATGCCCGGCAGGATCTCGCCTTCGCCGAAGCTGCGGATGCGGCCGCCATAGAGGCTTTGCAGCTTCGCAGCGATCACGAAGCCGCTCCGCCGTGACGCCGGCAGCGATTCGCGCGCCTGCTCGTCGGTGAAGAAGGCGAGCTCGACCTGCGGAACCCAGATCTCGGCCTGCGGGAAATAGGGCGCCTCCCCGTCGAAGAGACCCAGCGCGTGATCGCCATGGAGATGGCTGATCAGGACGCGCTGGACCTGGGCAGGCGTCACGCCCGTAGCTTCGAGCGCCGCGCGGGCATGGCCGAAGGCATCGCCCCAGGAGGCGCCTGTTCCGGCATCGACGAGGGTGACCCCCGTATCGTCCCGCAGCAGGAAGCAGTTCACATCGACGCTGATCGCGGATTTGCCCCAGCCTGCGAGCGCCTGCTTTCGCGCCTCGTCGCCTCCCGCATGGATCAGGACATCCGCCGGGGCCTGGAAAACGCCATCGTGCAGGATGGTGATATCGTAGCGACCGAAACGCCGTGAAGACTGGTCCATGCCGAAAAACCTCGATCAGAGCGTTTTCGAGCGAAGTGGATACCGGTTCGCCCGAAAACGCCTCAAAACCGCTCTAGTTGGCCCGCTCAGCGGATCGCGGCGATGAGGCGGTCGACGAAGCCGTCGAGCGCCGTCTTGTCGATCCAGCGCAGCACCGCGACGAGATCCTGCGCCGGGTCGAGCCAGATCGCGTTGACTCCGGCGCCGAGCGCGAAGACCGCTGTCTCCGACACATTCGGCCTGGCGGTCGCACCCCGGTTCAGCCACCAGAGATAGCCGTAATTGGCGAGCGTCGGCGAGGGCGTGAGCATCGCCTCGATCCAGGCCGGCGACAGCAGTTCGCGGCCGCCCCACACGCCGCCGCGCGCCACCAGCAGGCCGACCCGGGCATGGTCGCGCGCGCCGATGAAGAGCCCGCCGCCCCAATGGCCGCCGCCGGGCACGGACTGGACCCGGCGCTCGTCGATCTCGACGAAGGCGTTGTCATAGCCCTGCCAGCGCCAGTCCTGCGAGGCCCCGATCGGGTCCATGATGCGCTCGCGCAGCACCTCCGGCAGCGGCCGGCGGAAGCGCTGCAGCAGGCAATAGGCCAGCAGATTGACCCTGACGTCGTTGTATTCGTAATAGCTGCCGGGCGGCTGGAGCGCGCGCTTCTCGCCCTTGCGGCTGTTGTCGGCGCCGGGCCCGATCTGGCGGTTATGGTCGACCTGGTCGGATTTGCCAAAAATCTCGCCCTGCCACTCGCTCGATTGCTGCAACAGGTGGCGCCAGCTGATGGCTCGGTTATGCGCGCTCTCGAACCATGGGCCGGCGACGGTCTTCACTACGGGCTCGTCGACATCGCCGATCAGCCCGTCAGCAACCGCAAGCCCCGCCAGGATCGCGATATAGCTCTTGGCGATGGAGAAGGTCATGTCGGTGCGCGCCGTGTCGCCCCATTCGGCAACGATGCGGCCGCCCTTGACGATCAGCCCGGCCGGCCCGCCGCGCTCGCGGACGGGACCGACGATCTCGCTCCAGGGTCCGCTCTCGTTCCATTCGACCAGGCCGACATAGCGCCCATCGGGATAATACAGGCTGCGCGGCCAGGAGCTCTCATGCGCCCTGGCGAAATCGACGGCAGCCGCGAGCCCGACAGCGTCGAAACCGGCCTGCGCCGGCGAAAGGCTGTCCCAGGCGTCGCCATCCGATGGCGGCACATAGCTTTCTGTCGATATCGTCACCTGGCGGATGCTCCGGAATCCAAGACCTCGCGAGGCTACGATCTTTAGGGAGCGCCGACGGCAGTCACAAGCGCCACCGACGGTTGACCTGGCCCCTGGGGCCGCCTCGATAAGCATGGCTCTCGGCAACAGCGAGGTGATTCGTGAGCGCTTCCACCCCATTCTTCTCCGCCTCCGAAGCCGCAGGGCGGCTCGGCGTCTCGACTAAAGCCCTGCGGCTCTACGAGCAGCGCGGCCTGCTCTCTCCCATCCGCAGCGTCGCCGGCTGGCGGGCCTATGGCCCCGATCAGATGGCTCGCGCCACCGAGATCGCGGCCCTGCGCAAGCTCGGCCTCAGCCTTGCCCAGGTGGCGCGGGTGCTGGGCGGCGACCCGCAGGGCCTGGAGCCGGCGCTCGCCGCGCATCAGGCAACGCTCGAAGACCGGATCCGCCAGCTCGCTGGGGCGATCGCGAGGGTCCGCGAGCTGCGCGGTGACCTCGCCCGGGGCAAGGCGCCGGCCGACGGAGAGCTCGCGCGCCTGCTGGGGCCGGCTCCAGAGCGCGACGTCGCCTTCGCCCTGCCCTGGCCCTGGGGCGGAGAGCGCTTCGAATTGCGCGACATCCGGCCGCTGAACTACATCATCGGGCCGCTGGGCAGCGGCAAGACGCGATTGGCCCTGCGCCTGGCCGAGACCTTGCCCGGCGCTGCCTTCCTCGGCCTGGATCGCTTAGCTGATGGTGGCGCGGCGGCCCGCGCCCGGCTGGACGCCGACCTCGCCCTGAAGGCGCGGGTCGACCAGGCCCTGGCCTGGCTCGCCGAGGATGGCGCCCTGGCGTCGGACGAGCTCATCGCCCTGCTCGCCGGGCTGGAAGCCGAGGGCCCCTCCGTGCTGGTCGTCGATATGATCGAACAGGGGCTGGACCAGGCCACGCAGGAGGCCGTGATCGCCCATCTGCGCCGCCGTGGCCCGAGCGGGAGGCCGCTCTTCCTGCTCACGCGCTCCTGCGCGATCCTGGATCTTGCCGCTATCGGCCCCGACGAGGCGATCATCCTCTGCCCAGCCAATCACAGCCCGCCGAGCCGCGTCGCCCCCTATCCCGGCGCGCCGGGCTTTGAAGCCGTTGCGACCTGCCTGGCCTCGCCCGAGGTGCGGGCGCGGACGGAAGGCGTCATCGCCTGGCGGCCGCAGGTGGCGTGACGGCTTGCCTAAGCTGAAGGCCCGGAGAGACAGTCAGGCTCGCTTGCCCGTGCCTTGTCATGTCACCGGCGCGCTGACCGGTCTCGCGGCGATATCCATGCCGGCGCGCGGCTGCACTCCGGTCTCGTGAATCGAGCATCGCGGCGACGATCATGCAACCGCCGGCCGGCCACGCGGCAGGAACATGGCGAGCAGCCCGACAGCCGGCAGCCAGGCGCAGAGCCCGAACACCCTGACGATGCCGATCTGGTCGGCGAGCGCGCCGATTCCCGCCGCAGCGATGCCGCCCAGGCCGAAGGAGAGGCCGTAGAACAGCCCTCCGACGAGGCCGATGCGGTGCGGCACGAGGTCGATCGCATAGATCAGGATCGCCGAGAAGGCGCTCGCCATGATGAAGCTGATGACGATGCTGAGCGCACCGGTCCAGAACAGATCGGCATAGGGCAGCATCAGCGCGAAGGGCAGCGAGCCCAGGATCGAGAGCCAGATCACGCGGTGGCGGCCGATCCTGTCGCCGATCATGCCGCCGACGATCACGCCGAGCGCGCCGACGACGAGATAGAGGAACAGCATGATCTGCGAGAGCTGAATCGCGATGCCGAAGCGCTCGATCAGGTAGAAGGTGTAATAGGAGCTGAAAGCCGAGGTGTAGCCGTTCTTCGACATCAGCAGCACGATCAGCATCGTCATCGCCAGGATGACCTTCGCCCTCGGCAGGCCGTGGCTGGCGCTCTCCTCGACATGGTCCTTGGAGGATTTCTGGTCGCGGCGCAGCGCCGAATAGCGCGCGCCGAGCCAACCCATCACCAGCATCGCGACCAGCACCACGCCGGAGAACCAGGACAGGCTCTCCTGCCCGCGCGGCACCACGACGGCCGCCGCCAGCAGCGGACCGGTTGCGTAGCCGATATGGCCGCCGACCTGGAACACGCCCTGCGCCAGCCCCTGCCGGCCGGCGGCCGCATGGCGCGCCATGCGCGTCGCCTCGGGGTGAAACACGGCGGACCCCAGCCCGATCAGCGCGGCCCCGACCAGTACGACCGCATAGCTGTGCGCATGGGAGAGCAGCAGCAGCCCGACCAGCGTCCCGCACATGCCGGCGACCATCGCATAGGGCCAGGGCTTGCGGTCGGTGACGTAGCCGAGCAGCGGCTGCAGCAGCGACGACGTCACCTGGAAGGCCAGCGTGATGAAGCCGACCTGGAGAAAGTCGAGCTTGTAGGCCTCCTTGATCAGCGGATACAGCGCCGGGATCATCGACTGCACGAGATCGTTCAGCAGATGGGCCAGACTCAGCGCCAGCAGCACCGGAAGCAACGGGCGCCGCGCAGCTGCAGTGGGCATCGGGATCGTGGTCATGACTGACGCATGATCCTGCGCAGGCGCACGGTCAACATTCCGGCGCGGCGCTCAGAGCATGGCGCCCATCGCGCCCAGGCCGTGCTGCGGTGCAAGAAAGCCGTCTTCGGCAGGCCGCCATCGGCATTTGCCGCCGAAGCTGATATCGCGGGCACAAGATTCCTTCGTTCCGCAGCCAAGTCCTGCCGAACCAAATCCTGCCAAGCCAAGTCCCGCCGAGCCATGTCTTCCCGCAGCGCCACCCTCATCGGCTTCATCGCCATCCTGCTCTGGTCGACGCTGGCGCTGTTCGCCGCCATGTCGGGGCGGGTGCCGCCGTTCCAGCTCGTCGGCATGACCTTCGTCATCGGCGGGCTGCTGATCCTCACCATTGCCGCGGCGCGCGGAGAACTGCGCCGCGTCATGCCGACGCCGGCCTCCTTCGCGCTCGGGCTCTACGGCCCCTTCGGCGATACGGCGCTCTATTATGCCGCGATGAAGACCGCGCCGGCGGCCGAGGCCAATCTGATCCATTATCTCTGGCCGCTGCTGATTGTGCTGTTCGCAGCCCTGCTGCCGGGCGGCCGGTTGAAGCCGCGCCACCTCATCGGCGCGCTGATCGGGCTCGCGGCGACGGCATTATTGATCTCGGGCGGCCTCGGCACCGGCGGCGGCATCTCGCTCGGCCATGGGCTGGCGGCGCTCGGCGCCTTTGTCTGGGCGAGCTATTCCGTGCTCTCGCGCCGGTTCAGCACCGTGCCTTCCGAGAGCCTGAGCGTCACCATGCTCGGCTGCGCGATCCCCGCCTTCGCCTGCCATTTCGCCTTCGAGACGACCCTATGGTCGCTGACATCGGTCGAATGGAGCGGCGTGCTTGGACTTGGCCTCGGTGCGATCGGGCTCGCCTTCGTCGTCTGGGACATCGGCATGAAGAAGGGCGACGTCGCCCTGCTCGGCGTCGCCTCCTACGCCGCCCCGGTGCTCTCGACGATCATCCTGGTGATCGCCGGCTACGCGGCGGCAAGCTGGCTCCTGGCGGCATCCTGCCTGCTGATCGTGGTCGGGGCGCTGGTGGCCAGCTTCGAGAGACGTCATGGTCGGCCTTGAGCCGACCATCTCCTGGAGGAGATTCTCGCGTCTGCGTGGAGCTTGTCCTTGGGCCGGCTAAAAGCAGGACCCGGGGGCTTCGCCCGAGAATGACGCTGCCGCTCAATTCCGTCGGAGCAGGCGCTCCAGATAGTCGAGCTCTTCGCTCGGCCGCGACGGGTCGCCGAGACGTCGCCTCAACTCGTCCAGGATGCGGCGGGCGCGCTGCGTCGCGCTCTCATCGGCACCGGGCACGCGGACGCGGCCATCGGCCCAGTCGCGCTGGCGCTGCGGCCGGCCCAGAGGATCCTCACGGCCACGCTGCTGCGCCGAAGGACGCCCGGCCGGCCGGCCATCGGGCTCGCCGAAAGCGCCCTCGGTGCCGTCGCCCTCGCCGGGCTGGCCCTGCATCTGCTGGGCGAGGTTCTGGCCGCCCTTGCGCAAGGCTTCCAGGGCACGCCCTTGCGATTCGAGCGCGCCTTCGCCCTGGCCCTGGCCGAGCTGGCCCTCGGCCTCGCGCATCGCGTCCTCCGCCTCGCCGAGTTCGCTCTGGCTCGGTGCGCCCATGCCTTGCATGCGCCGCTGCAATTCCTGCAGACGCTCGCGCAGGGCCTGCTGGCGCTCGGACAGGCTCTGGCCTTGCCCCTGCTGGTCCTCGCCGTCCTGCCCTTCTTCGCCTTCGCCCTGATCGCCGGGTTGTTGGCCGGGCTGCTGGCCGCGCTGCCCGCGCTGGCCCTGTTGTCCTTGCTGGCGTTGTCCCTGGCCGGGGCGCGCCTGCTGCTGGCCGGGGCGCTGTCCGCGCTGCGTCCGGTTCTGGCGCTGCTGCTCCTGCTGATAGGTCTCGTCGCGCAGTCCCTGCTGCTCGCGCGTCATCTTGTCGAGCTCGCCCAGCGCCTGGTTCATCTCGCGTTGGCGAGGGTCCTGTTGGCCGGGGCGCGCCATCTGGAGATTGTTGAGCATCTGGTTGAGCTCTTCCATCAGGCGCTGTGCCTCGGCCATGTCGCCGCGCTTCGAGAGTTCCTCGATACGGTCGAGCATGTTCTGCAGGTCGCGCGGCGTCACCGAGCGGAAATTCTCCGGCAGCTGCGCCGATTTCTGATCGCCATTCTGCAGCTGGCGCTGCATCTGCTCGGCGAGCTGGCGCATGAAGCGGTCCATCGCCCGCCGCATCTCCTCGGTGAGCTTCTTGATCTCCTCCTCGGAGGCGCCGCGCTCCAGCGCCTGCTGGAGGTTTTCCTGCGCCGCCCGCAGGGCGCGCTCGGCATCGGACAGGTCGCCATCCTCGAGCTGCAGCGCCATTGACCACATCAGGTCGGCGACATCGCGCAATTGGTCGTCGCTGGCCGAACGGCGCAACCGCTCGGCGATCATCCGCATGCCGAGATAGACACCCGTCTCCTTCATGAACAGCTCGGGCTCGATCAGCAGCGCGTCCATGGCGAGCTGGACCTTGCTCCGGGTCTCGACATCCATGACCAGCTTGCGGCGCTGCTCGACCAGGGATTTGGCAAGCGGCTTGGTGAAGGTGCGCTGCGGCAGCGTGACCTCGACCGGCTCGCTGCGGCCCTCCTGGCCGGCGTCGTCGCGCGCGACCAGCGTCATCCTGACCTTGGCGCCGGCCCAGGGATGAGCCGAGAAATCGACCGTGCTCTTCATCTCCTCCTCGCCGGTCGGCGAAGAGGGTGTACTGAGAGACTGCTTGGGCGGCTCGACCAGCGAACGCCCGGTCGAGGACGAGCCCGGCCGCGAGACCAGAACCTCGACCGAGGCGACGCCGTAATCGTCCTTGGCGCGATAGCTCAGCCCGAGCCCGCCGCTCTGCGCGCCGGTGATCGGCTTGGGCGGCTCGATGAAGCTGATCTCCGGCGGCTGGTCGGGCACCGCATTCAGATGCAGCGTCGCATTGGGCGCGCCGCTGCCGGTGAGCCGCAGCGTGCCGTTGCCGGCCAGCGCATAGCGCTTCTCCAGCACGGCAGGCGCGGTCCCCGCGGCCGGCTTTACCTCCTTGGCGTCGGCCGCCGGCAGCGCGTCGAGCCGGCCCGTGGTCGCGACATCCATGCCCGACTTGCCGGCGATACGGACGACGACGACGGATTTCTCGGGCGCGCTGAAATTGGGGCTCGCCAGCCTGGCGAAGTCGATCAGGATCGGCGGCAGGCGCGTATAGGCAGGCGGATCGATCCAGGCGTCGATGCGGATGGCGGGCGCCGCCGAAGCCGGTCCTCGCCAGTCGAAGGCGGCGCCGAGGCGCGGCCCGGCCTCATGGCCGGCGATGAAGAAGGCGGTGATGGCTGCAAGCAGCGGCACGGCGCGCAGGGCGAGGCGGTCGCGCCCGGCCATGAGCGGATGCGGGGCCGCGAGCCTGAGTCCGGCGACCTGACGGCTCTGACGCTCGACATGGAGCTTCCACAAAGCCTGCGAGACCGGGTCTCCGGAGCCGACAGCAAGGCTGTCCTCCAGCGAGGAGGCCGGGCGATGGCCGCCCTCGAGCGAATGATCGAGCCGCGAAAGCCCGTCGCGCCGGGTCGGCAGCGGTGTCGTCGCGACATGCCAGAGGCTCGCCGCCAGGCCGGCGACGAACAGCACGACGCCGAGCGCACGCCCCTGCCAGGGCAGCAATGTCCACAGGCCAAACCAGGAGAGCGCCAGGAAGGCTAGGATGATGCCGGCCGACAGCCAGAGCCGCGGCCAGATCCGCTCCCAGCCGAGCGACAGGCGTGAAGCGGTCGTGAGCCGACCGAGCCGCTGCCGGATGCCCTCGATCGGATCGGACGCCTTGCGGCGCTCAGCCTCATTCATGCCGTCGCTCCGAGCTGCCTGCGCACCATCCTGAACCTTCGCCACTCGACACACGCTAACACGTGAATGTGGCAAGGCCAGAGCGAAGGCGCTCCGCCCACAGGGGCCTCAGCGCATCGTGATCGAGAGCTCAGGCCAGCCAGGGCGGTGCACGATCCGTGCCGAGAAGCTCCTCATAGCTCTGGCGCGGCCGGGTCACGGCGAATTGCCCGCCCTTCACCAGCACTTCCGGGACGAGCAGGCGCTGATTGTAGGTCGAGGCCATGCTGGCGCCATAGGCGCCCGCGGTCATGAAGGCGATCAAGTCGTCGGGCTTCTGCTCGGGCAGGACGCGCCCGGTCGTGAAGGTGTCGCCTGATTCGCAGATCGGCCCGACCACGTCATAGGCGATGCGGCTTGCATCCGCCGCCGGCTCGGATACCGGCCAGATCTCGTGATAGGCCTCGTACATCGCCGGTCGCATCAGATCGTTCATCGCGGCATCGACCACCAGGAACTGCTTGGTCGGGCGCGGATTGAGATACAAGACCCGCGTCAGCAGGATACCCGCATTGCCGACGATCAGGCGGCCGGGCTCGAAGCCGAGTTCGACATCGAGCCCCTTGGTGACCCGCCCGACCATGGCGGCATAGGCCTCGATCAGATCGGGCCCGTAGTCGAAATCCTTCGGGATCTCATAGGGAATGCCGAGGCCGCCGCCGAGATCGAGCCGCTCGACGCGATGACCCTCGCCACGCAGGCTCCTGACCAGCGTCGCCATCTTGGCATAGGCCGTCTCGAATGAATCGGTCTCGCGGATCTGGCTGCCGATATGGAGCGCGAGCCCCATGATCCTGACGCCTGGCATATTGGCCGCACGGGCATAGAGCCTGCCGACCTCCTCGAAGGAGACGCCGAACTTGTTCTCGGACGAGCCCGTGGTGATCTTGGCATGGCCGCCGGCGCCGACATCAGGGTTGACCCGGAACACCGCCTCCTGGCGCTTGCCCAGCGAAGCCGCGATGCGCGAGAGCAGATCGAGCTCGCCCTCGGTCTCGATATTGACCTGATAGATTCCGGCCTCGACCGCGAAGCGCAGCTCGCTCTCGCTCTTGCCGACGCCGGAGAAGACGATCTTCTCGGGCGGGAAGCCGGCGGCAAGCGCCTTGCGGATCTCGCCCTCGGAGACCGTGTCGACCCCGGCCCCGAGCGCGGCCAGCGTCTTCAGCACGCCGAGATTGCCGTTGGCCTTCAGCGCATAGAAGACATGGGCCGTCCCCGCCGGAGCGTTCGCCTTCACCGCCGCGGCGAACAGGCGATAATGCCGCTCGATCGTGGCCGAGGAATAGACATAGACCGGCGTGCCGACCTCGGCAGCGATCTGCCTGAGATCGACGTCCTCCGCAAAGAGCGAACCGTCGCGATAACTGAAATGGTGCATGGGGCGCTCAGTGCCTGTTCAGGAATGCCGATGGCCCTCGCTCAAGCGCCATTCCGGCCGGAACAGCGTCTCGAAGTGCAAGGGCGCGCGTTGCAAACGCTTCGCTTTAGAGGATCGGATCGAGCACGAAGCTCTTTTCCGGAATCGTGAAGTTCCTATCCGCTTTCGGCGGCTTGCCGAAGGGCGCGCCGCCGGCCTGGGTCTCGATTTGCTGTTGCTCCTCCCCGCCGATGTCACGGTCAGGCAGGTCGAGCGCGCTGGTCGCCTTCGGCGGCGGCTCCAGCGGCCCCCTGCGGCCGCAAGCGGTCAAGGCAAGTCCGAGCAGGCCGGCCAGAACGACGGCACGGCCCAATTTCAGGCTGGAATGCGGCACGAAAGGAAACCCTCGGACGAAGCGTGGCGGAGACTGTAGCGAATGGAGCAACCTGTTGCGAGCTTTTGAAGGCGCTGCAACCTCATTCTCGGGCGGAGGCCACGGGTCCGGCCATCGGCCGGCCCAGGGGGAGGCTCCGCGCAGACCCGGGAAACCCTGGCGGAGATGCTCGGATCGAGCCCGAGCGTGACGGTTTCGTCAGCCGCGCTCCTTTGCAAGCCGCCTGAGCCATGACTTCGCTTGCCGGCGGACATTGACGGGGGCCGTACCGCCATAGCTGACACGGCTCTTCACCGACTGCGTCACGCCGAGCACGGCGAAGACCGCTTCCGTGATCTTGGGCTCGACCTCCTGCATCTCGGCCAGCGTCAGTTTCTCCAACCCGACGCCCTTGGCGGAGGCGATGCCAACGAGCCGGCCGGTGACGTGATGCGCATCGCGGAACGGCATCTTGAGTACGCGCACCAGCCAGTCGGCGAGATCGGTCGCGGTGGCATAGCCCAGCCCCGCCGCCTTCTTCATCACCTTCAGATCCGGTTCCATGTCGCGCACCATGCCGGCCATGGCGGCGAGGCAGAGCGAGAGCGTCTGGAGGGCGTCGAAAGTGCCTTCCTTGTCCTCCTGCATGTCCTTGGAATAGGTCAGCGGCAAGCCTTTCATCATCGTCAGCATGGCTTGCAGCGCACCGAAGACGCGGCCTGCCTTGCCGCGCACCAGCTCGGCGGCATCGGGATTGCGCTTCTGCGGCATGATCGAGGAGCCGGTCGAGAACTTGTCGGAGAGCTTGACGAAGCCGAATTGCGGCGTCGCCCAGAGCACGATCTCCTCGGCCAGACGCGACAGATGCATGGCGCAGATCGAGGCCGCCGACAAAGTCTCGAGCACGAAATCGCGATCCGAGACCGAATCGAGCGAATTCGCCGTCGGGCGGTCGAAACCGAGCGCCTTGGCGGTCATATGGCGGTCTATCGGGAAGGAGGTGCCCGCAAGCGCCGCAGCCCCCAGCGGGCATTCGTTGAGGCGCTGACGTGCATCGCGGACGCGGCCGCGATCGCGCGACAGCATCTCGACATAGGCCAAGAGGTGATGACCGAAGGTCACCGGCTGCGCCGATTGCAGATGAGTGAAGCCCGGCATCACCGCGCCGGAATGGAGATCGGCCTTCTCAGCCAAGGCGAGCTGGAGATCGGCCATCTGCTCGTCAAGGGCATCGAGCGTGTCGCGGACCCAGAGCCGCATATCGGTCGCGACCTGGTCGTTGCGCGAGCGCGCCGTGTGCAAACGGCCGGCGGCGGCGCCGATCCTGTCCTTCAGGCTCGACTCGACATTCATATGGACGTCCTCGAGCGCGCGCGAGAATGTGAAGCTGCCCGCCTCGATCTCACCCTCGACGCTCTTGAGTCCGGCGCTGATGGCGGCCACATCGTCCCTGGTCAGGATGCCGGTCTCGCCCAGCATCGCCGCATGCGCGAGCGAGCCTCGGATATCCTGCCGCCACAGGCGCTTGTCGAAGTCGATGGAGGCGTTGATCTCCTCCATGATGGCGTCGGGACCCGTGGCGAAACGCCCACCCCACATGCGATTGCTCACGGCGGTCTTTCCTGATTTCAAAGGACGTATGATGACGTCTGGAACGAAGATAGGTCTGGCCCTCGGGGTCGTGGCGGCGCTCGGCCTCGCGGGCATGGCGGCCTTCTACTCCGGCCAGGGCCGTGCCGGCAATTCCGCATCTTGCGGCGCAGCAGCGGCGCGTGCGGCGAAGATGCAGCCTTTGGCGCAGGGCGAGGTAGCGGCCGTCGAGGTGCGTACGAGCCCGCAGCCGGCGCCCGTTCTCGCCTTCGAAGGCCCCGACGGCCAGCCGACGACGCTCGCAGCCTTCAGGGGCAAGACGGTGCTCGTCAATCTCTGGGCGACCTGGTGCGCTCCCTGCCTCAAGGAGATGCCGGCGCTCGACGCCCTGCAGGGCGCGCTCGGCGGGCCTGACTTCGCGGTGGTCGCGATCAATATCGACACGCGCAATCTCAACAAGCCGAAATCCTGGCTCGCCGAGAACAAGATCACGCGCCTGCCCTATTACGCCGACGCCCAGGCCAAGGTCTTCCAGGACCTGCGCGCTGCCCGGAAGATCGAAGGCATGCCGGTGAGCCTTCTGGTCGATCCCCAGGGCTGCGAACTCGGCATGATCCAGGGACCGGCGGACTGGGCGAGCGCCGACGCGAAGGCGCTGATCGCCGCCGCGATGGGGCGTTGAAGAAAGCGGCTTCGAAAAGCTGCAGCCAACGATCGCGGCGATCGCCGGCAGCGTGGCCTTCGCAGCCGGGAAATAGGCCGGCAGCGGCAGCGTCGACCGCCTGCGTCGATTGCCTCGCGCTTTCAGCTGCGCCATACGCTGCCGGCCATGACCTACACCATCGGCCTCGCCACCACCTTCCACGACCCCGCGCTCGCCATCATCGGCCCCGATGGCGAGGTCGTCTTCGCCGAGGCGACCGAGCGCTACCTGCAATATAAGCGCGCTCCCAACTCCGAGCCGGATCCTGTGCAGCGCATGGAAGGGCTGCTCAAGCGCTACATTCCCAGGGATGCCGACGTCCGGATCGCCACAAGCTGGAGCGAGGATTTCACCGGCTTCCTCGACCAGATGAGCCGCGCCGGCTCCTTCTCGCTCGACGCCCTGCTCAAGCTCTCGCCCGAACTCAACCGCTCGCTGGTGCCCGAGCGCACCGAGCGCGCGCTGATCGCTTCGCTGCATCTGGGCCAGCAGCGCGCCGGCCTCGGCACGCTGCTCGGGCTCGACCGCGCCTTCGGCAAGGCCAATGTCACCGGCCTGACGCGCTACGACCACCATCTCAGCCACGCGGCCTATGCCTGTTGGTCCTCGCCCTTCACGGACGCCGCCTGCCTGATCGTCGACGGCATGGGCGAGACCGGAGCTTCAGCGATCTTCGCGCTCGCGGATGGCAAGATCACCGAGGTGAAGCGCCATCGCGGACGTGAGTCGATCGGCTTCTATTTCGGCCTCGTCACCGACCTTGCCGGCTTCGACCAGGCCAAGGGCGAGGAATGGAAGATCATGGGGCTCGCGCCCTATGGCAAGGCCGACGGCGCGCTGATGGCGTTGCTGCGCCGGCTCTACCGGATCGACGGCCACAAGCTCTCCTTTGCGGACGCCGCGACAGTGCGCCAGGTCAGCGCCGAGATCCTGGCGCTGCGCCCAATCGATGCGCTCGATCAGGGCTGGGCCGACCTCGCCCGCTGCGGCCAGGACGTCTTCGCCGAGATGATGGAGGCGCTGCTCACGGAAACCGCCGCTTTGGTGCCGGCCGAGAACCTCGTACTCGCCGGCGGCTGCGCGCTGAACTCCTCCTTCAACGGCAAGATCGTCGGTCGCCATGGTATCAGTCGCGTCCATGTTCCCTCCGCACCTGCCGATGACGGCAATGCGATCGGCGCGGCCTGGCTCGCCCATGCGCAGGCCAATCCTGACTGGCGCGCGCCCGAGGGTCCGCAATCGCCCTATCTCGGCTCGACCGTCTCGACCGAGCCGCTGGAGCGCATGGCAGCCTGGGAGCCGCGCTTGCGTAAGCTCGCGCCCGAAGAGGTCGCCCCCGTCACGGCGCAATTGCTAGCCGAGGGCAAGCTGATCGGCTGGGTCCAGGGCAAGGCCGAGTTCGGCCCCCGCTCGCTCGGCAACCGTTCGATCCTGGCCGATCCGCGCCCTGCCAACGCCAAGGACCTGCTCAACGCCAAGGTGAAGTATCGCGAGGCCTTCCGCCCCTTCGCGCCCTCGATTCTGGCCGAGCACGGGCCGGACTGGTTCGAGAACTACCAGGACGCGCCCTATATGGAACGCACTTTGGTCTGGAAGCAGGCCATGCGCGAGCGCGTGCCCGCCGTGGTCCATGAGGATGCGACCGGCCGGCTGCAGAGCGTCACCGCGGAGCGTAATCCGTGCTACCATGCGCTGATCCAGGCCTTCCATGCGCTGACCGGCGTGCCGGTGGTGCTGAACACCTCCTTCAACATCATGGGCAAGCCGATCCTGCACACGGCGGAGGACGCGATCCTGATGTTCTATACGAGCGGCCTCGACGCGCTGGTGGTGGAGGACTGGCTTCTGGTGAAGTGATCCAACCCATCAGCAAGAAGCGTTGGCAGACGATCGCGACTGGCCGCATTCTCCGCGCTAGGAGGATATTGTCATGCTGCAACTGCGCCCGAACTGCGAATGCTGCGACCGCGATCTGGCTCCCGATTCGCGCGACGCGATGATCTGCACCTTCGAATGCACCTTCTGCGCGGACTGCGCCGACACGCGCTTCCACGGCGCCTGCCCGAATTGCGGCGGCGAACTGGTGCGCCGGCCGGTCAGGCCAGCAGGCAAGCTGGAAAAATATCCAGCCTCGCAGGAGCGGGTGAGGAAGCCGCATCCGGAATGTGCGGCGGCTTGAACAGCACCTGCAGATGGGGATGAGCGATCGCAAGGAACTCGCAATGACGTCCGTCCCCGTCCTCTATGGCGCGCCCTACAGTGTCTATGTCCGGGCAGTCCGGTTGGCGCTCGAAGAAAAAGGCGTCCCCTATCGGCTGGAGCCGATCGATGTCTTTGCCGAAACCGGGCCGCCGGCCGCCTTGCTTGAGAGGCAGCCTTTCGGCCGCATACCCGCCTTCGAGCATGACGGCTTCAAGCTGTACGAGGCGGGAGCGATCGAGCGCTATGTCGATGAGGCGTTCCCGGGACCGGCCCTGCAGCCTTCCGCGCCGCGCGAGCGCGCCAGGGTCAATCAGGTGATCAGCATCCTCGACTCATACGCCTACCGCACCCTGGTTTGGGACATCTATGTGGAGCGCGTTTCCAATCCCAGGAAGGGCCGTCCGTCTGACGAGGCGCGCATCCAGGCGGTGCTGCCGAAAGCGCGGCTATGCCTGAGCGCGATCGCCGAACTGATGGATGGCGGCCCCTGCCTCGCCGGCGGCGCGCTCACGCTCGCCGATCTGCATGCCGCGCCGATGTTCGCTTATTTCACGCTGGCGCCGGAAGCCGGCCCATTGCTCGCCGGCCAGCCAACGATAGAGGCCTGGTGGGAGAGAATGGCCCAAAGGCCTGCCATGCGCGCAACTGCACAGCCCGCCTGAACGGCCCCTCGATTTGAGGCTGCGCGTAGCCTGCCTCGCGCTTGCGAGAGGCAGGCCTGGGTGAACGAGAACGAGCCTTCAGCTCGCCTGCTTGACCGTGATGCCCTTCTCCTCGAAGAGCGCCTGGAGCTCGCCAGCCTGGAACATCTCGCGAGTGATGTCGCACCCGCCGATGAACTCGCCCTTGACGTAGAGCTGCGGGATCGTCGGCCAGTTCGAATAGGCTTTGATGCCCTCGCGGATTTCCTGGTCCTCGAGCACGTTGACGCCCTTATAGGGCACTCCGAGATAGCCGAGGATCTGCGCGACCTGGCCGGAAAAGCCGCACATCGGGAATTGCGGCGTGCCCTTCATGAAGACCACGACATCGTTGGACTTCACTTCGGCATCGATGCGGGCGTTGACGTCGCTCATGATCTGATCTCCTGAGGCGGGTTCAAGGCCCGCTGGCAAGGACTGCTGGACTAGTCTCGTTCTAATTCTGGGGAACCGAAGTCGTCAGCGCAAGGGCGTGCAGCACGCCGCCCATGTTACCTTTCAGCGCGGCGTAGACCATTTGGTGCTGCTGCACCCGGCTCTTGCCGACAAAGGCTGACGAGGTCACGGTCGCGGCGTAATGGTCGCCGTCACCCGCGAGATCCTTGATCTCGACGGTGGCGTCGGGCAACGCCGCCTTGATCATCGCCTCGATATCGCGCGCATCCATCGCCATCGTGGCTCTCCTCAGGCGGCCTTGCCAGCCATATAGGCGGGCAGCCAGGTTTCATGCGCGGACTTCAGGGCCGCAACCGCGATCGCCGCCTCCCCGGGAAGGGCAAGCGCATCGCCGCCGGTCTTGCCGAGCGCGAGCGCGGGCACACCAGCCGCCTTGAATTCGGCGAGCACCGCGGCGGCCGAAACCTCCGGCACCGTGACAAGATAGCGCGCCTGATCCTCGCCGAAGAGCACGGCATGGACAGGTCCGGCAGGCAGGGCGTCGATCGCCGCCCCGACGCCGCCCGCCATCGCCATCTCGGCCAGCGCGACGGCAAGGCCGCCATCCGACAGGTCATGGCAGGCCGTAACGCGCCGGGCGGTGATCAGTGCCCGCACCGCATCGCCATTCCTGCGCTCGATCGCGAGATCGACCGGCGGCGGCGCGCCCTCTTCCCGGCCGCAGATCGTGGCGAGATAGGCGGACTGGCCGAGCCAGCCCGCGGTCTCGCCGACCAGGATGATGGTCTCGCCCACAGCCTTGAAGGCGACGGTCGCATGCTTGGTCACATCCGCCAGCACGCCGACGCCGCCGATGGTCGGGGTCGGCAGGATCGAGACGCCATTGGTCTCGTTGTAGAGCGAGACATTGCCGGAGACGACCGGGAAATCGAGCGCCTTGCAGGCTGCCCCGATGCCCTTGATGCAGCCGACGAGCTGGCCCATCACCTCGGGGCGCTCGGGATTTCCGAAATTCAGGTTGTCGGTGATCGCGAGCGGCGTCGCGCCCACGGCTGTGAGGTTGCGCCAGGCTTCGGCCACCGCCTGCTTGCCGCCCTCGAACGGATCGGCCTCGCAATAGCGCGGCGTCACATCGGCGGTCATGGCAAGGCCCTTTGGCCCATCCTCGATGCGGATCAGGCCGGAATCGCCACCGGGCGTGATCACCGAATTGCCCAGGATCAGCGTGTCGTATTGCTCGGTGATCCAGCGCTTGGAGCTGAGATCGGGCGAGCCGATGAGCTTCAGCAACGCATCGGCATGCGACAGCGGCGGCTGGACCGAGGCGGCCTCGACCACCGGCAGTTTGGGCGTCTCGATCCAGGGCCGGTCATATTCGGGAGCCTCGTCGCCGAGTTCCTTGATCGGCAGGTCGGCCATGACCTCGCCCTGATGCTTCACGACGAAGCGCAGATTATCCGTGGTGTAGCCGACCACGGCGAAGTCGAGGCCCCACTTCCTGAAGATGGCCTCGGCCGGCTCTTCATGACCGGGCTTGATCACCATGAGCATGCGCTCCTGGCTCTCCGAAAGCATCATCTCATAGGCGCTCATCTGATCCTCGCGGCAGGGCACAGCGTCGAGGTTGAGCTCCACGCCGAGATCGCCCTTGGCGCCCATCTCGACGGCCGAGCAGGTCAGGCCGGCCGCGCCCATGTCCTGGATCGCGTCGACATGGCCGGCCGCCATGATCTCGAGGCAGGCTTCCAGCAAAAGCTTCTCGGCGAAGGGGTCGCCGACCTGCACGGTCGGGCGCCGCTCTTCACCGCCCTCGCCGAAAGCCGCCGAGGCCATGGTCGCGCCATGGATGCCGTCGCGGCCGGTCTTGGAGCCGAGATAGACGATGGCTTTCCCGACGCCCGAGGCCTTGGCGTAGAAGATCTCGTCGGCGCGGGCGATGCCGACCGCCATGGCGTTGACCAGGATGTTGCCGTCATAGCGGCTGTGGAAGCCGGTCGCGCCGCCGACATTGGGCACGCCGAAGGAATTGCCGTAGCCGCCGATGCCGGCGACGACGCCGGAGACCAGATGGCGCGTGCGCGGATGATCGGGAGAACCGAAGCGCAGCGCGTCGAGCACCGCGATCGGCCGCGCACCCATGGTGAAGACGTCGCGCAGGATGCCGCCGACACCGGTCGTCGCACCCTGATAGGGCTCGATGAAGGAGGGGTGGTTGTGGCTCTCCATCTTAAAGACGATGGCAAGCCCGTCGCCGATATCGATGACGCCGGCATTCTCGCCCGGCCCCTGGATCACCCAGGGCGCCTTGGTCGGCAGCGTCTTCAGATGCAGCTTCGAGGATTTGTAGGAGCAATGCTCGTTCCACATCGCCGAGACGATGCCGAGCTCGGTGATCGTCGGCTCGCGGCCGATCAGATGCAGGAAGCGCTGATATTCGTCGGGCTTCAGGCCATGTTCGGCCACGAGCTGCGGGGTGATCTTGATCTCGTTGGGAATCACGGCGCGACGGTTCCTGATCGTCCGGCATGAAGAAGGGCCGGCCCTCGATGGGCGGGGCATAGCGCGCCTGCGGGCGCGAGACAACGCATTCCCGACCTGCAATGGCTGCGTTCAGGCGGAAAGTGCCTCCAGCGCCGCACGCAAGGGGGCCGGAATCGGCACTGGCTTCTGCGTCGCCCGCTCGACATAGACATGGGTGAAACGGCCTTGCGCCACCACAACCTGCCCGCCCTGGCGGAAAATCCCGAGCCGGTAGGTCACCGAACTGGTGCCCAGCCGCGCCACGGCAAGCCCGATCTCGACGGTTTCGGGAAAAGCGACGCTCTCGAAATAGGTGCAGCTCGTCTCGACCACGAGGCCGACGACCGGACTCGTCGCCGGGTCGAGAAAACCCTGCTCGATCAGCCAGGCGTTCACGCCCGTATCGAACCAGCCGTAATAGACGACATTGTTCACGTGACCGAAGACGTCATTGTCGTGCCAGCGCGTCGGGATCGACCGGAACAGCTTGAAGTCGACGCGGGAGAGGCGGGGCTCGCGGGCACTCATCGGGGAGCCTTGTCGCCGGCCCCGATCTCGGGCACGCCCAGCGCATCCGCCAATCGCGCCTTGGCCGAGCCCGGGCGCAGCGGCTTCTGCTGGCTTTCATGCGGGGCCCAGCCGGAGAGCCAGACCATCTCGAAGGTCGCGCGCAAGCGCCCATCGGCATCAGCGAAGCGCTCCGCATAGAGCAGAGCCGCCCGCGCCAGCGTTTCACGCCGCAATCCGGTTCGGCTGCGCTGCGTCAGCGCATTGGCCCAGCCCATGGCGCGCAGATCGCCGAGCAGACCGAAGATGTCGCGATAGCGCACCGTGACGAGCTCGCTGTCGACCACGGGCAGCGCGAAACCGGCACGCTGCAGCAGCGAGCCCATGTCGCGCAGATCGGCGAAGGGAGCGACACGCGGGCTCGCCCCGCCAGATGTCTCTGCCTCCGCCTCCAGCAGCACCTGCCGCAGTTCCTGCAGCGTGCGGCCGCCGAGCAGGCAGCCGATGAACAGCCCGTCCGGCCGCAAGGCCCGCCTAATCTGGATCAGCGCCCCGGGCAGGTCGTTGACGCCGTGCAGCGCCAGGAGCGAGGCGGCGAGATCAAGCGAGCCGGTCGCGAAAGGCAGGCGCTCGAGATCGCCGACGATGTCGGCGTCCGCGCCCGCCGCCTCGGCCATGCGCAGCTGCGTCTCCGCCTTGGCCTGAAGCACCGGTGCCGCAACCGGCAATGGCGTGCCGAGATCGGCAGCAAGCGCAAAGCGCCGCAGCACCGCGTCGAGCCGCTCGGCCAGATCCTCGACCGCCCGCGCGAGCAGGAAATCCGGGTAGCCGGCCGCAAGCGCCCGTGCCAGCCGGCGCCGGCCGAGATCGCGATCGAAGACGAGCTGGTTGTCGCTCAAGCACGGCTCCTCGCCTATGCGCCCCATCAACTCTCGAGCAGCCGCTCGATCTCCTGGCGAAGCTGCGGGCCGAGCTCGCCGCGATCGAGCGCGTAGGCGATGTTGGCCGTCAGGAAGCCGATCTTCGAGCCGGTGTCGTAGATGTCGCCGTCGAAGCGCACGGCATGGAACGGCTCCAGCCGCGACAGCGCGATCATCGAATCGGTGAGCTGGATCTCGCCGCCGGCGCCCGGCTCCTGATTGGCAAGCAGGTTGAAGATCGTCGGCTGCAGGATATAGCGGCCGGTGATGTGCAGGTTCGAGGGCGCCGTGCCCTTGGCGGGCTTCTCGACCATCTTCGTCACCCTGGACACCTTGGCGTTGCGATCCTCGACGCCGACGATGCCGTATTGATGGGTCTGGTCCTCGGGCACGGGCGCCACGGCGATATGGTTGCCGCCATGCTTCTCATAGGCGTCCATCATCTCGGCGAGACAGCCCTTGCCATGGCTGTGATGCAGCATGTCGGGCAGGAGCAGGGCGAAGGGCTCGTCGTCGCCGATGATGTCGCGCGCGCACCAGACCGCGTGGCCCAGGCCGAGCGGGGCCTGCTGGCGGGTGAAGCTCGTCGCGCCGGCGGCCGGCAGATCGGCCAGGAGCCCTTCCAGCTCCTTGAGCTTGTTGCGCTTGCGCAAGGTGTCGTCGAGCTCGTAGGCAAGGTCGAAATGATCCTCGATCACGCCCTTGTTGCGGCCGGTGATGAAAACGAAATGCTCGATACCGGCGGCCCTCGCCTCATCCACGACATGCTGCACGACCGGGCGGTCGACGATGGTCAGCATCTCCTTGGGGATCGCCTTGGTGGCGGGCAGGAAGCGCGTGCCGAGCCCGGCTACGGGGAGAACGGCCTTGCGAATGCGTTTCGTCATGAAGGATCCATTTCGCGCGCTTAACCGTGCGACGACGGTAGCGTTTGGGGTGGAGGTGGCGACTTGGCTCACATGTTCACTGAGCCCGCCGATGATGGCAAATAGCAGGACGACCTTGATGGCTCGTCAACATCTTTTGCTTAGATGAGTCGAAACGATTGTGACGGAAGAGGATGTGTAATGGCAATTCTGGTTTCGGGCGGCGCCGGCTATATCGGCAGCCATATGGTGCTGGAATTGCTCGATCGTGGTGAGCAGGTCGTCGTACTCGACGATCTCTCGACCGGTTTCTGGTGGGCCGTACCGAAGGAAGCCACCCTCGTCCAGGGCGATATGGGCGACCAGCCCTTCGTCGAGCGCGTCATCGCCGAGCACGGCATCACCGAAATCGCGCATTTCGCCGCCAAGATCGTGGTGCCCGATTCCGTCTCCGACCCGCTCGGCTACTATCTGAACAACACGGTGAAGACGCGCGCGCTTCTTGAAAGCGCGGTCCGCGGCGGCGTGAAGCATGTCATCTTCTCCTCCACGGCCGCCGTTTATGGCGAGCCGCCGGTCAGCCCGGTGCCGGAGGACATCGCGCTCAATCCGATCAACCCCTATGGCCGCTCCAAGCTGATGAGCGAATGGATGCTGGGCGACGTGGCGCGCGCATTTCCCCTGACCTATGTCGCACTGCGCTATTTCAACGTCGCCGGCGCCGACCCCAAGGGCCGCTCGGGCCAGTCGACCCCCAACGCGACCCATCTGATCAAGGTCGCTTGCCAGGCAGCGCTCGGCCAGCGCGCCGGGCTCGAGGTCTTCGGCACGGATTATCCGACGCCGGACGGCACCTGCGTACGCGACTACATCCACGTCACCGACCTGGCGCGCGCGCATCTCTCCGCCCTCGACCATCTGCGCGCCGCCGGCGCCAGCCTCACCCTAAACTGCGGCTATGGACGCGGCTATTCGGTCAAGCAGGTGGTGGATGTGGTGAAGCAGGTCTCCGGCGTCGATTTCCCGGTCAAGTTCTCCGGCCGCCGCGCCGGCGATCCCGCCTCGCTCGTCGCCAAGGCCGACCGCATCCGCTCCGAGCTCGGCTGGCAGCCTGAGCATGATGATCTCGAGCAGATCGTGCGCCAGGCCCTGACCTGGGAAGACCAGCTGAAAACCCGCAACGCCAAATAGGCTTGCAACCAGGCAAAACGGCCCGCGAAACCGGCGCGCGATTGCGCGCCGTTTACCCTTGGTTAATCTTGTTCGGGCGCTGTGGGGAAGGTCTCTTTCCCACTAGCCTGCCCGAGCGAGGTTCGTCATGCGTCTGTCCGTGATCGCTGCCACGGCCATCATCAGCCTTGCCCCCGCGCTTGCGCAGACCACCGGCTCGATCAGCGTCTCGGCGGCCCGCGCCACGGACGCCAGGACGGCCCCAGTCAATGCCTCCTTCGACGCCTTCCTGAAGGGGCTCTGGCCGCAGGCCCAGGCGCGCGGTATCTCGCGCGCGACCTTCGACCTCGCCTTTCGCGGCGTGACGCCAGACGCCTCGATCGTGGCGCTGACCAAGAAGCAGTCCGAGTTCACTGCGCCGATCTGGGGTTATCTCAACAGCGCGCTCGGCGGCACGCGCATCCCGCGCGGGCGCGACGCCGCAGCTGAGAATGCCGGCGTCCTGGCACAGGTCGAGGCGCGCTACGGCGTGCCCAAGGAGGTCGTGCTCGGGATCTGGGGCATGGAGACCAATTACGGCTCGTTCAAGGGCGACAAGGACACGATCCGCTGCCTGGCGACCCTGGCGCAGATCCGCTATCGCGGCGACTTCTTCCGTGACGAATTGCTGACCGCGCTGGAGCTGATCGAGAAGGGCCATGTCGAGCGCACCGAACTGCGCGGCTCCTGGGCCGGCGCGATGGGCCACACCCAGTTCATGCCGTCGAGCTACATGAAATACGCCGTCGACTGGACCGGGGACGGCCATGCCGACATCTGGACCTCGACCAGCGACGCGCTTGCCTCCACGGCCAATTACCTCAAGGGCTATGGCTGGGTGCCGGGCCTGCCCTGGGGCCTCGAGGTCACATTGCCCGAGCGGTTCGACTACCGCATCAACAAGGCGAGCTTCTCCTCCTTCGCCGCCGCCGGCGTGCGCCGGGCCGATGGGCGTCCCCTGCCCGCCTCCGGCGAGGGGCGCTTGTTCTTCCCTGCCGGCCATCGCGGACCGGTCATGCTGCTGACCGAGAATTTCGACGTCATCAAGAAATACAATTCCTCCGACGCCTATGCGCTCGCCGTCGGGCATCTCGGCGACCGCATCATGGGCCGCCCGGCGATCCAGGCCGACTGGCCGGTCCAGGCGCCGCGCCTCGACAAGACCGGCCTGCAGGAGGTGCAGCGCCGGCTCAAGGCGGCCGGCCTCTACAATCACGACGCCGACGGGCGCATCGGCACCGGCACGCGCGAAGCCGTACGGCAATACCAGCTCAAGACCGGAGAGATCGCCGACGGCTATCCGACACCGGCCTTGCTCGCCAAGATGCGCGACGCCCGCTGACGCTGTCGCGATCCTGCGCTATAAGGGCGAGGAAGCCACGGCGCAGGATCGAAAGACTCATGCGTTTGCGTTCCCTCGTCACGATGCTGGGTGCGGCCTGCCTGCTGTTCATGACCGGCGGGCCATCCTCGCTCGCCCAGGGCGCGCCCCAGCCGCAGCAACGCAGTTTCTTCTCCTTCTTCTGGCAGCAGCCGCCACCACCTCCCGCCGTCGTGCCGCGGCGTCCGCGTGTGGTGCCGCCGGCGGCGAAACGACGTGCACCGCCGGTCATCGTCAGGGACGACCCGGTCATTCCGAAGGTCGATGTCGCCCATCAGGTCCTGGTGATCGGCGACTCGCTTGCCGTGCTCCTTGCCGGCGGGCTCGACGATGCCTTGAACGACAGGCCCGATGTGGCGGTGGTCAACAAGGCGAAGCCCGATTCCGGCCTGGTCAGGAGCGATTTCTACGACTGGCCCAAGGTCGCCAACGATCTTCTGGCGAGTGACTCCAAGATCAGCCTCGGCGTGATTCTGCTCGGCCTCAACGACCGGCAGGCGATCCGCGAGGGCGAGACGGTGCATGAGCCGCTCAGCCCGCGCTGGAGCGAACTCTACAAGGCCCGCATCGACGCAGTCGCCAACGCCTTCGCGACCAGGCGCGTCCCGCTGATCTGGGTCGGCGCGCCGCCCGTGCAGAACCCCCGCCTCTCCGCCGATTTCGTCTCCTTCAACGAGCTTTACCGCCAGCAGGCAGAGAAAGCCGGCGGGCAATATGTCGATCTCTGGGGCGCCTTCGTCGACGCCGAGAACCGCTACACGGCGATGGGGCCGGATGTCTCGGGCCAGGCCATGCGGCTGCGGCTCGGCGACGGCATCCATTTCACCGCGGCGGGAGCGCGCAAGGCCGCGCATTTCGTCGATGTGTTGATCCGCCGGCAGATCGAAAGCCAGCCGCAGCCGGGCCTCATCGCCGTGCCGGCGCCGGGAACCGGCGCCCCGACCAATCCCGAGCTCCAGCCCGGCGGCATCGAGCGCCTGATCGACGCCATGGTCGGCAACCTGCCCGCCGCGCCGGGACTGCCGACCGCCTTACAGGTCAAGCCGCTGGCCGGGCCGATCCAGCCCTTGACCGGGCAGGCGAGCGCGGGCGAACAGGCGCTGCTGGCTTCGATCACGGATGCCCGCGGGCGCGGCGAGGCCGCAGCCCAGCTCGACCGCATCTTTGGCGAAGGCATCGCGCCCGAGCCGAAGCCCGGGCGTCTCGACGATTACAAATGGCCGCGCTGAATCCGGCCTACCCCTGTCTGGTCGACTTCTGGGCGCTTGTCGCGAAACTCGCTCCGGGGAGTCGGCTGGCGTGGCTTTCGAGAACCCGAGCGCAGCGGACTTCATGTCCGTGAGCACGCGAAGCGCAGAAAGCCGCGTCAGACGGCCGCCGGAGTAGAGTTACGCGGCAGGCTCACCGCGGCAGAATCGTCTCGCCCATCAGATGCTTGTCGATCGCATGGGCCATCTGGCGGCCTTCGCGGATCGCCCAGACCACCAGCGACTGGCCACGCCGCATGTCGCCCGCGGTGAAGACCTTCTCGACCGAGGTCTTGTAGGCGAGCGTGTTGGCCTCGACATTGCCGCGCTTGTCGAGCGCGACGCCGAGCTTCGCCAGCAGCCCCTCATGGACCGGTGAGACGAAGCCCATTGCGAGCAGCACGAGATCGGCCTTGAGGTCGAACTCGGTGCCCTCGATCGGCTTGAACTGACCGTCGACCCTGGCGCAGCGCAGCTTGCGGACCTTGCCGTTCTCGCCGATGAACTTCAGCGTGCCGATGGCGAAGTCGCGCTCGGCGCCTTCCTCATGGCTCGACGAGGTGCGCAGCTTGAGCGGCCAGTTCGGCCAGGTAAGCGCCTTGTTCTCCTTGAGGGGGGGCTCCGGCATGATCTCGATCTGCGTCACCGAGAGCGCCCCCTGGCGCACCGAAGTGCCGATGCAGTCGGAGCCGGTATCGCCGCCGCCGATGACGACGACATGCTTGCCCGAGGCCAGGATCGGCTTGGCGTTGCCGGTCGCAGCCTCGCCCCCGACACGGCGGTTCTGCTGCGGCAGGAAATCCATCGCAAACTGGACGCCCTCGAGCTCGCGGCCCTCGATGGCCAAGTCGCGCGGCTTCTCGGCGCCGCCGGTCAGGCCGACGGCGTCATATTGCGCCAGCAGCTCGGCGGGATCGATATCGATGCCGACATTGACGCCGTAATGGAAGATGACGCCCTCGGCCTCCATCTGGCGGACGCGGCGCTCGACATGGGACTTCTCCATCTTGAAGTCCGGGATGCCGTAGCGCAGCAGGCCGCCGGCCCTGGCCTGACGCTCATAGAGATGCACTTCGTGGCCGACGCGCGCGAGTTGCTGCGCGGCGGCGAGGCCCGCCGGGCCGGAGCCGATCAGCGCGACCTTCTTGCCGGTCTTGACCTTGGCCGGCTCGGGCGTGATCCAACCCTCCTGCCAGCCCTTGTCGACGATGGCGCATTCGATCGACTTGATGGTGACCGGCGTGTCCTCGAGGTTCAGCGTGCAGGACGCCTCGCAGGGCGCGGGGCAGACGCGGCCGGTGAACTCCGGGAAATTGTTGGTCGAGTGCAGATTGGTCAAGGCCTCGCGCCATTTGTCGTTGTAGACGAGGTCGTTCCAGTCCGGGATCTGGTTGTTGACCGGGCAGCCATTGTGACAATAGGGGATGCCGCAATTCATGCAGCGCGCCGCCTGGTCACGCGTTGCCTCGACCCCGAGCGGGATCACGAATTCCTTGTAATTCCGGATCCGGTCCGAGGCCGGAAGATACTTCCGGTCACGGCGGTCGATCTCGAGAAAGCCGGTTACCTTGCCCATCGTCTTACTCCGCCGCGACCGACATGCTGGCCTGCGCCTGCTCGATTTCCTGTAGCGCACGCCGGTACTCGACCGGCATGACCTTGACGAATTTGGGCAGGTACTCCGCCCAGTTGTCGAGAATGTCCTTGGCGCGGAGCGAGCCGGTATAGCGCAAGTGATCGCTGATCAGCTGGTGCAGGCGCTCGGCATCGTAGCCGGACATATTGGCCATCACATCGATGCGGCCCTTGAACTCGAGATCGCCGCCATGGTGGTGGATGCGCTGCATCAGCTCCTCCTCCTCGGTGACCGGTTCGAGGTCGACCATGGAGAGGTTGCAGCGCTTGGCGAAGCTCTTGTCCTCGTCGAGCACATAGGCGACACCGCCCGACATGCCGGCCGCGAAGTTTCTGCCGGTCTGACCGAGCACGACGACGACGCCGCCGGTCATATATTCGCAGCCATGATCGCCGGTGCCTTCGACCACCGCGATCGCGCCGGAATTGCGCACCGCGAAGCGCTCGCCGGCGACGCCGCGGAAGTAGCATTCGCCCGAGATCGCACCGTAGAGCACGGTGTTGCCGACGATGATCGACTGCTCGGCCAGCGGCCGGGCATCAGGCGAGGGCTTGATGATCAGCTTGCCGCCCGAGAGGCCCTTGCCGACATAGTCGTTGGCCTGGCCGGTGAGATCGAGCGTGACGCCGTTCGTGACCCAGGCGCCGAAGCTCTGGCCGGCGGTGCCGGTGAGCTTAACCGTGATCGTGTCCTCAGCCAGGCCGGCATAGCCGTAGCGCTTGGCGACCTGGCCTGAGAGCATCGCGCCGGTCGAGCGGTCGACATTGCGGATCGGGCTTTCGATCACGACCTTCTCGCCCTTTTCGAGCGCGCCTTGCGACTTCTCGATCAGCATGCGGTCGAGCACCGTGTCGATCGGGTGCTTCTGCAATTCGACATGGCGGATCGCCACCTCGGGACCGACATCGGGCTTATGGAAGATGCGGGTGAAATCGAGCCCCTTGGCCTTCCAATGGTCGATCGCCTGCTTCTTGTCGAGCCAGTCGGAGCGGCCGACGAGGTCGTCGAAATTGGCCACGCCCAGGCTCGCCATGATCTCGCGCACATCCTCGGCGAGGAAGAAGAAGAAGTTGATGACGTGCTCGGGCGCGCCCTTGAAGCGCTTGCGCAGGACGGGATCCTGCGTCGCGACACCGACCGGGCAGGTGTTGAGATGGCATTTGCGCATCATGATGCAGCCGGCGGCGATCAGCGGCGCGGTCGCGAAGCCGAACTCGTCGGCCCCGAGCAGCGCGCCGATGATGATGTCACGGCCCGTGCGCAGGCCGCCATCGACCTGCAGCGCGATGCGGCCGCGCAGCTTGTTCATCACCAGGATCTGGTGCGTCTCGGCGAGGCCGATCTCCCAGGGCGAGCCGGCATGCTTGATCGAGGTCAGAGGCGAAGCGCCGGTGCCGCCTTCATAGCCCGAGATGGTGATGTGGTCGGCGCGCGCCTTGGCGACGCCGGCCGCAACCGTGCCGACCCCGAGCTCGGAGACGAGCTTGACCGAGACGTCGGCGGCCGGGTTGACGTTCTTCAGATCGAAGATGAGCTGGGCGATGTCCTCGATCGAATAGATGTCGTGATGCGGCGGCGGCGAGATCAGGCCGACGCCAGGCGTCGAATGGCGCACCTTGGCGATGCGTGCATCGACCTTGTGGCCGGGAAGCTGGCCGCCTTCGCCGGGCTTGGCGCCTTGCGAGATCTTGATCTGCATCATCGCCGAATTGACGAGATATTCCGTCGTCACGCCGAAGCGGCCCGACGCCACCTGCTTGATCGCCGAGCGCATCGAGCGCCCGTCGGCCATCGGCACGAAGCGTTCCGGCTCCTCGCCGCCCTCGCCGGTGTTCGACTTGCCGCCGATCGTGTTCATCGCGATGGCGAGCGTCGAATGCGCCTCATGGCTGATCGAGCCGAAGGACATCGCCCCCGTCGAGAAGCGCTTGACGATGGAAGCGGCCGACTCGACCTGCTCGATCGGGATCGGCTTGCGCTGGAGCGCATCCGCATCCTTGATCTGGAACAGGCCGCGGATCGTCGAGAAGCGCGAGCTCTGGTCGTTCACCAGCTCGGCATAGGCCTTGTACTTGTCCTGCGCATTGCCGCGCACCGCGTGCTGGAGCAGCGCGATGTTCTCCGGCGTCCAGGCATGGTCCTCGCCGCGCAGGCGGAAGGCATATTCGCCGCCGATATCGAGTGAGTCGCGATAGATCGGCGAATCCCCGAAGGCGTCGCGGTGGCGGCGCACCGTCTCTTCCGCGATCTCGGGCAGGCCGACGCCCTCGATCGAGGAGATCGTGCCGGTGAAATACTTCTCGATCGTCTCGGTCTTGAGCCCGACGGCGTCGAAGATCTGCGCGCCGCAATAGGACTGATAGGTCGAGATGCCCATCTTGGACATGACCTTGAGCATGCCCTTGCCGACCGACTTGATGAAGCGCTTCACCACCTCGTAGCGGTCGACTTCCTTCGGGAATTCGCCGGCCTCGAACAGGGCCTCCAGCGTCTCGAAGGCGAGATAGGGGTTGATCGCCTCGGCGCCGAAGCCGGCGAGGCAGGCGAAGTGATGGATCTCGCGCGGCTCGCCCGATTCCAGGACGAGGCCGACCGAGGTGCGCTGGCCCTTGCGGATCAGGTGGTGATGCACGGCCGCCGTCGCCAGCAGCGCCGGGATCGGGATGCGGTCCGGGCCGACCTGCCGGTCTGACAGGATGATGATGTTGTAGCCGCCGTTGACGGCAGCCTCCGCGCGCTCACAGAGCCGCTCGATCGCATGCTCCATGCCGGCCGCGCCGTCGCGGGCGGGATAGGTGATGTCGATCGTCTTGGTGTCGAAACGGTCCTCGTAATGGCCGATGCAGCGGATCTTCTCGAGATCGTCATTGGTCAGGATCGGCTGGCGCACTTCGAGCCGCTTGCGCCGCGAGGTGCCCTCCAGGTCGAGGATGTTGGGACGCGGCCCGATGAAGGAGAGGAGGCTCATCACGAGCTCCTCGCGGATCGGGTCGATCGGCGGGTTCGTGACCTGCGCGAAGTTCTGCTTGAAATAGGTGTAAAGCAGCTTCGACTTCGAGGAGAGCGCCGAGATCGGCGTGTCCGTGCCCATCGAGCCGACGGCTTCCTGGCCGGTCACGGCCATCGGCGCCATCAGGAGCTTGGTGTCTTCCTGAGTGTAGCCGAAGGCCTGCTGGCGATCGAGCAGCGGCACATCGGTGCGCTGCGCCCGCGCCTCGACCGGGGGCAGTTCCTCCAGCACGATCTGGGTGCGCTTCAGCCAGTCCTTGTAGGGGTTGGCGAGGCACAGGCTCGTCTTGATCTCGTCGTCGCCGATGATGCGGCCCTGTTCGAGATCGATCAGCAGCATCTTGCCCGGCTGCAGGCGCCACTTCTGGACGATGCGCTCCTCGGGGATCGGCAGCACGCCGAACTCGGAGGCGAGCACCACGAGCCCATCATCGGTGACGAGATAGCGCGCGGGACGCAGGCCGTTGCGGTCGAGCGTCGCGCCGATCTGGCGGCCATCGGTGAAGGCGATCGCGGCGGGCCCATCCCAGGGCTCCATCAGCGCGGCGTGATATTCGTAGAAGGCGCGCCGCTCCTCATCCATCAGCGGATTGCCGGCCCAGGCCTCGGGCACCAGCATCATCATGGCGTGAGCGAGCGAATAGCCGCCCTGGACCAGGAATTCGAGTGCGTTGTCGAAGCAGGCGGTGTCGGACTGGCCCTCATAGGAGATCGGCCAGAGCTTCGAGATATCGGGGCCGAACAATTCGGAATCGACTGACGCCTGGCGCGCCGCCATCCAGTTGACGTTGCCGCGCAGCGTGTTGATCTCGCCGTTATGCGCCACCATCCTGTAGGGGTGGGCGAGCCGCCAGGACGGGAAGGTGTTGGTGGCGAAGCGCTGATGGACCAGCGCGAGAGCGCTGACGAAGCGCGTATCCGTCAGATCCTTGAAATAGGAGCCGAGCTGGGTCACCAGCACCATGCCCTTGTAGACGATGGTGCGGGCCGACATCGAGACCGGGTAATAGGTCGCGGTGGCGCGGTCCTGGCGCTTATAGACCTTGTTGGAGACCGACTTTCTGAGGACATAGACCTTGCGCTCGAAATCGTCCTCGTCGGTGATCTCGGCCGGACGGCCGACGAAGAGCTGGCGATGGACCGGCTCGCTCTCCCTCACGGCCTCGCCGAGATCGGACGAGTCGACCGGCACGTCGCGCCAGCCCAGGAAGATCAGCCCCTCCTCGGTGACGGTCTGCGCCACGATCTCCTCGCAGACGGCGCGATCCTCGGCCTCCTGGGGCATGAAGAACTGGCCGATGGCGTAATGGCCCGCTGCCGGCAATTCGATGCCGAGCCTGGCGCACTCCTCCGTGAAGAAGCCATGCGGGATCTGGACGAGGATGCCGCAGCCGTCGCCGAGCTTGGGGTCCGCCCCGACGGCGCCGCGGTGGTCGAGATTATGCAGGATCTGCAGGCCCTGCTGGACGATCGCATGGGTCTTGCGGTTCTTCATGTCGGCGATGAAGCCGACACCGCAGGAATCCTTCTCATAGGACGGATCGTAGAGCCCCTGGCGCTCAGGCATTGCAGGATCACGCACGGCCGGGAAAGCCGCAGCTGCCGCCGCCACGCTCGACTTGCTGGTTTCGCTCATCGTCAAACCCCGCTTCACGCTGCCTGCCAGCTTCCGCCAACAGTTGCCTTCGAGTCCACACCATCCTTCGCCGCGCCAGCCCCCGTGCCGAGCCCGATCGGGCACGCAGCAAGGATGGGGCCAACATGGCCAAGTCATTCCTGGGGAGGGTGGCTTGCGCTGTCTTGGGGCGCCCGCGTCCTCCGCAGGCGCCTCGGGCTTGTCGCCCTGCCGCGCCTGTCTAAGCCGCCGCTTTACGGGCGGCGCGCGTACGATTGGTTTTGGCGGTTGTAGCCTTACCCCTCGTCACGCGTCCGCTCCGTTGCGATCGGCCGCCGCAAGCGCTAGGCGGCTCACGGTCGGCGCGGTGAAAATGGGACAGCAACACTGTCCTATTGCGATGAATTTGCCAGAATTCTAATCTCGGCACAAGCGTCGATTGCGAGCAGGGCCGAAATTTTATTGCGATATCGCTTGCCCCCGAGACATATCCGGAGCGAAAGCCCAACATTGCCAGCACGCTTCTTGTTTTCGGCCGATTGTCCAGGCGCCCGCCGCGTTTCGACCATCGTCGCATGCAGACCGGCGATCCCCCAGTGCGCTTGTTGACGTCACAGCCCAGCGCTACCCCTTCTGACATGAACTTCTTCAGCGACAACACCGCCGGCGCGAGCGCCCCCGTCATGGCCGCATTGGCGGCCGCCAATGACGGCACCGCGACGGCCTATGGCACCGACGCCTGGACGGGCCGCGTCGAGCGCCTCTTCGCCGAGATCTTCGAGCATGAGGTCGCAGCCTTCCTCGTCGCCAGCGGCACGGCGGCCAACTCCTTGGCGCTCGCCAGCATCACCCGTCCCTGGGGCGCGGTGCTGACCCATGAGGAAAGCCATGTCGCCGACGACGAATGCGGCGCACCGGAATTCTTCAGCGACGGCGCCAAGCTCGTCGGCCTGCCCGGCGCCGGCAACAAGATTTCGCCCGGCCCCGTGACGCAGGCCCTCGCCCGCATGCGCGAAGGCGCGCTGCATCAGGTCCAGCCGCAGGCGATCTCGATCACGCAGGCGACGGAATGCGGGCAGATCTACACGCCTGCCGAGGTGCGCGCCCTGAAGGATGCCGGCGCGCCGCGTGGCCTGACCATGCATATGGACGGTGCCCGCTTCGCCAACGCGCTCGTCGCACTTGGCTGCTCGCCGGCCGCGATCACCTGGCAGGCGGGCGTCGATGTGCTGACGTTCGGCGGCACCAAGAACGGCGCCTGGGCGGCGGAAGCCGTGATCTTCTTCCAGCCCGAGGCCGCGGCCGAGATGAAGTGGCGGCGCAAGCGCTCGGGCCACACCCTGTCCAAGGGCCGCTTGATCGGGGCTCAGTTCGAGGGCCTGCTCGGTGGTGGCCACTGGCTCGAACTGGCGCGCCACGCCAATGCGATGGCCAAGCGCCTGGCCGATGCGCTCATCGCCCTGAACATCCCGCTCGCCTGGCCCTGCCAGGTCAACCAAGTGTTTCCGATTCTGTCTGCGGAGCTGCAGACAAAGCTGAAAGCGGCCGGCGTCGGCTACCTGCCCTGGTCGCAGACCGCGCTGCCGAAGGATATCCCCTTCGCGGAAGGCGAGACCATTGGCCGCTTCGTCATGGCGTTCTCGACCAGCGAGGCGGATGTCGAGCGCCTGATCAATGTGTTCGCCGCGGCAAAAGGCTGAATTCTCCCCCGATTTCAGCCCCACGCACGCCGCAATCCCTAAGGAAGACTGAAGACCCAGTTCAGTCGCCCAAAGGAGACGACATGGTATTTCGATCGACCGCGCCCTCGCGCCTGGTCCTGACGAGCCTGGCGGTGGCCGGCGCGCTCGCAGGTTCGGTTGGCGGAGCGGCAGCGCAGTACTACCTCTATGAGGAGGAAGAGGCCTATCCGCGCGGCTATTACGAACGCTACGCGCCGCTGCCTCCCGCTCCGGTCCCGCCCCGCTCCATCGGCCGCATCGCCGCGCGCGACTTCGGCCTCGCCCGGGTCGACCGGATGGTGCGCACCGGCTCCTCCTATGTGATCGACGGCCAGACTGCCAATGGCGGCCGCGCACGCCTGATCTTCGACGCCCATAGCGGCTATTTGATCGATCGCATCCCCCTGCCCGATGCACGGCCGAGGCCCGCCCCCGCCCCGCACATCGCCCGCGTCGATCCGCGCGACGACAGGCCGGCGCCTCGGCTGGTGCCGCGCCCACCCGAGCGCCCGCCCGCGCTGAAGCCGCCGGCCCAGGCGAGCGCCCCGGCGACGATCCTGCCGCCGAGCCCCGCCACACCGCCGCACGCGGCCGAACCGCTCAACCCGGCGGAGAAGCCGGCCGCGACGGCCAGCGCCCCAGCGACGGCGGCCCCGAACTCGCCGGCGGCGCCGGCGCTGCCGACACCTGGCCCGGTCAACCCAGCGACCGGCGTGGACAAGCCCCAGCTCGTCAATCCCCAGCTCGTCAATCCCAACGACGTGCGCGGCACGGACGAGGCGGAGCGCAAGCCGCCTCTGGCCCGGGCCGACCCCTCGGGCATCACTGTCGCGCCCGTCGAACTGCCGCCGGTCCAGATCCCGGATGCGACGCCCTCGACGCCGAAGCCTGAGACACCGGCCGTCCCGGTTACGCCACTGGACTGAGCCAATCGCTCGGCCACGAAAAAAGCGCCCCCGGTACCCCGGGGACGCCCCATTCGCTTCAAGCCTTCAGGTCGGGCGCGCGTTACGCGGCCTTGGCCTCAAGCACCTTGGCGGGCTTGGCCCCGCCGATCGCGATCTGACGCGGCTTCTTGGCCTCGGGGATCTCGCGGACGAGATCGATATGGAGCAAGCCGTTCTCGAGGCTGGCGCCGGTCACCTGCACATAATCGGCAAGCTGGAAGCGACGCTCAAAAGCGCGCGCGGCGATGCCTTGGTGCAGAACCTCGCGTTTTTCAGCGGATTCGGTGCCCTGCTTCTCACCGCGCACCGTCAGCGCGTTCTCCTTGCTCTCGATGGCAAGGTCGGATTCGCCAAAGCCCGCGACCGCGATGGTGATGCGGTAGGCGTTCTCGGCAGTGCGCTCGATGTTGTAGGGCGGATAGCTCGGTGTGGCCTCGGCGGCGGTGGCCTGGTCAAGCAGCGAGAACAGGCGGTCGAAGCCGACGGTCGAGCGATAGAGCGGGGAAAGATCGAAGTGACGCATGATGTCCTCCTGGGAAGCGACAAATCTGGTCCAGCCCGCCTCATCATGAGCACGGGCCTGGTTTAGCTCGCGCAGCCGGTCTCGGCCTGCGCAGAGATGATCTGGTTTCGCCTTTTCGGCTTTTCAAGGGGGCGCGGAGACGCGCATAAACAGATTGGCGCCGCCGCGAAGATCCGCCCGATTCGGAGGCCCTTCGATCGTGTCGCCGGCGGATTGTCATGCCCGCATGCGAAAAGCTTGATCGTCAACCCGGGGTTCAGAGCATGGCTCACGCCAAAGACCGCCTCCCCCTGTTTCGTGCACTGCCCTGATGGCGGAGGCCCAGCTCTTCGGCCATCCCGACTATCCGGTCCCCGGGCATGGCAAGGCCTGGTTCGCGAAAACGCGCGACAGCGCGCAACTGCGCTTCGCGAGCTGGCGGCCGACGGTCAAGCCGATGCGCGGCACCATCCTCCTGGTCCAGGGCCGGGCCGAATTCATCGAGCGCTACAGCGAGACAATCGTCGAGCTGCGTCGACGCGGATTCCATGTGCTCAGCTTCGACTGGCGCGGCCAGGGCGGCTCGCAACGCTTCGTGCGGCGCCGGCGCAAGGGACATGTTGGCTGGCTCAGACATTATGAGCACGACCTCGCCTTGGCGCTGGCGCAGATGCGAGAGACGCTGCCCGAGCCTTATTTCGTGCTGGCGCATTCGATGGGCGCGGCGCTGTGCCTGGACGCTGCGCGCCGCAACGCCTTGCCGGTCTCGCGGCTGGTGGCGCTCGCCCCCATGCTGGGCCTCTCGATGATCGAGCGCCCCGATATGGCGCGGCGGCTGGCAAACCTGCTGTTCTGGCTCGGTCTGGGCAAGTCCTTCGTGCCTGGCGGCGGCGACACCGCAATCGCGACCAAGCCCTTCGAGGGCAACCGGTTGACCGGCGACCCCGCCCGCTATGCCCGCAACAGCGCGCTCTCGACCGGCGCACCGCATCTGTGCATCGGCGACCCGACGATCGCCTGGGTGCATGCGGCCTTCCAATTGATGGCGCGCCTGAACGCGCCCTCCGCCGCACGCGAGATTCGCGTGCCGACGCTGGTCATCGCCGCCGGCCAGGACCCGATCGTCTCCACCCCGGCGATCGAGCGTTTCGCGGCGCGGCTCAAGACCGGCGCCGCACTCGTCCTGCCGACCGCGCGCCACGAGATCCTGATGGAGAGCGACGAGATCCGCGCCCAGTTCTGGGCGGCCTTCGACGCCTTCATTCCCGGCGAGGACAATGCCGCAGCCGGCTCAACCGGCGAGCAGGCTGAGCGCGGCCTGATGCAGCGTCTTGTTGCCGGCGGCGATGACCGTGCCGCCCCCGGCGGCGCTGCCGCCATCCCATGAGGTGACGATGCCGCCCGCGCCCTCGATGATCGGGATCAGCGCAACGATGTCGTAGGGCTTGAGACCGGCTTCGATCACCAGATCGACATGGCCGGCCGCCAGCATGCAATAGGCATAGCAATCGCAGCCATAGCGCGGCAGCCGCACCTGGCTCTCGACGCGGGCATAGGCTTCAGCCTCCGCGCCCTTGAACAGCCCCGGCGACGTGGTCATCAGCGTCGCTTCACCGAGATTCGTGATCTGGCGCGTGCGCAGGACGCGCGGGCCGTTGGGCCCTTCATAGCGCGCCTGGCGGCCATCGCCGGAATAGCGCTCGCCGGTGAAGGGCTGGTGCATCATGCCATAGACCGGCACGCCGTCGCGTGTCAGCCCGATCAGCGTGCCCCAGACCGGAATGCCGGAGATGAAGGCGCGCGTGCCGTCGATCGGATCGAGCACCCAGACATATTCGGCGTCGACGTTCTCATTGCCGAACTCCTCGCCGAGCACGCCATGGGCGGGGAAGCTGCGCTTGATCAGATGGCGCATCACGTTCTCGCCGGCCCGGTCGGCCTCCGTCACCGGATCGAACACGCCGCCGAGCGATTTGTCCTCGGTCGCATGATGGGCGCGAAAAAACGGCAGAATCGCCTGGCCGGACTGCGTCGCCAGTTCGGCAATGAAAGCGCCGAAATCGACAGTGCTCATATACCAGCCTCCCGTTATTGTGTTGCTGCGCAGCATTGCGCCTGGCCGTGGCCACGCGGCACGAACCTGTCATGCAAGCGGATTCATCGGAAAACAAGCGAATCGGCCGGTAATTCGCCATCCTTCTTGCGCCTGACGCATGGCGCATAAGACTTTACGCAAAACCACTTGCGTTTTTGCGCTGCACCGTCATATTGTGCACTGCGAAGGGGCGATCACCTCAAGCCTTCGTTGCCCTCCTTGGGCGTTTCCTCCCTAGACTTGGGCCGCCACGCAAGTGTGCGGCCCTTTTTTCTGGGTTGCGGCCGCAAGCGACCTGGCCGCCGCGGATTTTTTGTTTCGCTTAAGCCTGCTGCGAAGGCCCGACCCCGCTTTTCGCGACCGATGCTTTATTCAGCCGCCTCGCGCCATTCGTCGAGCCAGCCGCTCCAGCGCGCGAAGCAATCCGCCATCGCCGCGGTCACGCCCCGCTCCAGCTCCGTAAAGCCGGCATGCGGCTCGAGCGTCGCCTCGTTCATGTAGAGCGCGCGGTTGATCTCGATCTGCAGCGCATGCACGCCCGAGGTCGGCGCGCCGTAATGCTCGGTGATGAAACCCCCGGCATAAGGCCGGTTGCGCGTGACGCTCAGGCCCAGCCGCCGGAAGGCCTCCTCGGCGATGTCGACGATATAGCCCGACGCGCTGGTGCCGAAGCGATCGCCCAGGATGACGTCGGCCTTGGCGAGCCCGTCGCGGTCGAGCCCGCTCGACGGCATCGAATGGGCATCGACCAGGATGCAGGTGCCGAAGGCGCCATGCGTGCGCTGGATCAGGCTGCGCAAGCCGGCGTGATAGGGCCGGTAGAGCGCATCGATCCGCGCCAGCCCCTCCTCGACCGGGATACGGCCGAAATAGATTTCATGCGCATCGCCGACGATTCGCGGAATCGTGCCGAGCCCGCCCGCGACCCGCATCGAGCGCGTATTGGCGAAGGCCGGCAGGCGGCCGTCGAACATGCGCGGATCCAACTCATAGGGCTCGCGATTGACGTCGAGAAAGGCGCGCGGAAACTCGGCGACCAGGAGCGGGGCCCCGAGCGCCACGGCCTGGGCGAAGAGCAGGTCGATATAGGCGTCCTCGGAGCGGCGCAGGCTGCGCAGCGGCAAGCGCGCGCCCTCGACGAAGGCCTTGGGATAGCGCCGCCCGGCATGGGGTACGTCGACCACCACGGGTACGACCTGCAGCGCCGGCTGATGCAGCGTGAAGGGCCGCTCGATCTCGGCGACGACATCCTCGGGATCGGCTTTGAAGAAGGCGGTTGGAGCGCTCATGTCGCCGAACTGAAGCACACAAAACGGCGCGGTAGAAGCATTACCCGCGCGGCTGTTTAACCAAGACCGGATTCACGCGTTGTTTACCATGCGCATGCCTTATAGAAGGACATGGTTCCAAGCCCGCAGCCGGCCGGCTAACCCGGCTGCTCGCCGGCCCGGGATATGGCGCGGGCGCCAGACAATACGACCGGATGGAAACCGCCGCGCCCGGCGGCCTTCATCTTGAAACAGGCCTTTCGGGACGGACATAGCAGGCCCATGACCAAGATACTTCTCGCCGAAGACGACAACGACATGCGCCGCTTCCTGGTCAAGGCCCTGCAGAATGCGGGCTATGACGTGGCCTCGTTCGATAACGGCCTCTCGGCCTATAACCGCCTGCGCGAAGAGCCCTTCGAGTTGCTCCTGACCGACATCGTGATGCCGGAAATGGACGGCATCGAATTGGCGCGGCGCGCCACCGAGCTCGACCCCGACATCAAGGTGATGTTCATCACCGGCTTTGCGGCAGTCGCCCTGAACCCCGATTCGCAGACGCCAAAGGACGCCAAGGTGCTGTCCAAGCCCTTCCATCTGCGCGAGCTCGTCAGCGAGGTCGAAAAGCTTCTGGCGGCCTGACGCTTTTGCAGCTCAAGCGGCTTGCAAGGCGCCGCATGAGCCGCTATAGCCGCACACCTCGCAACATGGTCAGCCGGCAACGGTGACGCCTTGTTCCGGCAGCCGCGACGATATCCCGACGCGGCAGACGGGCGCGTAGCTCAGCGGGAGAGCACTACGTTGACATCGTAGGGGTCACAGGTTCGATCCCTGTCGCGCCCACCATATGAAGCCCTTGAGATACAGGGACAAAAGGCCGCCTCGAAAGGGCGGCCTTTTTGCTTTGGGCTGGACGTGGATCGGAAACAACGCAAGAAGGCCCGGCGAACGGAGCTCTCACGCAGTCACCCCGTATGGGAGCGTGCAGGCCGTGGCCCGCGTCAGTGCACGTGTTACGTATGGCCGGCCCCTGGGGGGAGCATGATGTTCGGCATCCGGTCGGAGGTTCGCGATCGTCGCGCCGCAAAGGCCGGCGCCCGCGGCACGACGCTGGGCATCAAGGTCGCCGCCGAGCGTTGGCAGGGGCAGGGCGAGGTCGCCCTGCGAATCCTCACCGAGGCAGAGGGTGAGGGTGAGGGTGAGGGTGAGGAGACCCGCGAGCGCGATGTGGTCGAGGAGAGCCCCCGCAAGGATTCTGCGGTCGATACCGATCGTTTGTAGCCGCCGAATCAATATAATAAGAAATCTAGGGCTGACTTTCGCCAGCCCTATCTTAATCAGAACAAATCTTTGAAATTATCATAAATGAATTTGCAAATTTTGTAGATTCTGATCATATTTTCAAAATATTTCATCTTAGTGTGTTCTTTCTGCTACATTAGCGTTTTACTCTGTTTACCGTCAGATTTGTTGGCGGATACGAAGTATACCACAAATTACTTTCTTGACGTGAGTCTTTTCGTCAGTCAGCCATCATGCTTTTCGGGCGCGCGCCGCCCCCTTTTTCTGTCGGCACAAGGGAAGGCTCGAAGGCCAGATTCCCGCCGCTGACGTGCACTGGCGCGGGCAACGGGCGCCCTGGCACCCTGTTTTCATGACGACCTCGACCACCGACAGCCCCGTCGTGCCGCGCTTCTCGCGTGGCCTTCGCGAGGGCAAGTTCCGGACCCGGGCAGCAGCCAATGGCGCCGGCATCCCCATCGTCCGACGATCAGGCGATGACGTTCGAGTTCACCTTGCTGACCTCGCGGTCCTGCAAGGCTTACCGCGACATCCTCACCGATGGCGATCGCTGGCCGGTCCGCACCGAAGTCGAGGAGAAGCTCGGCATGCGCGGCGTAGAGGGACTCGACGAGCTCGTCGGCTCCAGCGTCTTCAACAGCCACTACTACTGGGACATCAATGCCGTCGTCGGCGTGATCGAAACCGGCGCCGTCGAGGGCGAGGAACTTGTCTGCCGCGCCCGGTTCTCCCGCCGCGACGACGTGAAGCCCGAACTGCGGTTCACGGACGATCAGCTTCGCGAATGCGTCACCGCCGGTTTGACGCCGCCTCAGGCTGCGCAGCGCCTCGGCGTCTCGCGCAATCAGGTCCGCCTGCCCGCCGCCCCGCTCGGCGTCACCCTCGCGGATTCCGAGCGCAGCCGTCCCCGCAATCCCGCCCCCAGGAGGCTCCACATGGGTAAGTCCCCCGAACACCATCTCGCGCGCTACCGCGTCCGCTTACGTCCCGCCAGACCCGAAAAAGGTCTTCGCTCTCCTTGAAAGCCACGGCTGGGAATCGGTCTTCGAGTGCTGGTCGGAGAGCCAGACGCGCGACAGCCTCATCCAGCTCGTGCAAGGCGCCCGCGAGGCTGCCGGCACGGCGTCAGCAAAGGCCACGATGTGCCCGCAGGAGGCCCGCCGCATCGTCCCGCTCTGTCTCGGCCTCAGGTCCGTCGCCCGCACCGCCCGCGCGCTCGCAGTCTCCGAGGACCGGGCCTACAAAGCCTTACGGCAGACCGGGACCACGCCGCCAAACCTGTCGCCGATCGAGCGGCGGCTGGCGACGCTCAAGGGCGTCGAGCGGGCACCTGGGAAGCCCGTGCAGGCAACGCTGTTTGAGCTGCCGGACCTCAGCGTACTAAAGCCGCTTTTCGCAGCGGGCAGCGCAGCCAGCCGGGCGGCTTTATGGGCGAACTTGGGATCCGTTGAACACCGCCATGGGGTCTTTCGTTAACACCTCGGTCACCATGATCATTGTCAGTCCGTTCTCTTTATGTCCTAGGTGAAGCATGGCGCAAGGCACATCCATCGAGTGGACCGACGCGACGTGGAATCCGGTCACCGGGTGCACGAAGATCAGTCCCGGCTGCGATAACTGCTACGCGGAGCGCTTCTCGGAGCGCTTCCGCGGCGTGCCCGGCAACTCGTTCGAGCACGGCTTCGACCTAACTCTCCGACCCGAGCGGCTGGAGCAGCCCCTCGGCTGGCGCCAGCCCAAGATGATCTTCGTGAACTCGATGTCAGACCTATTCCACAAAGACGTGTCCGACAGCTTCATATCGAAGGTCTTCGACACCATGGAGCGGGCCGATTGGCACACGTTCCAGCTGCTGACTAAGCGTTCGTCGCTGATGCGTGACTTCCTCCGCCGGCGATATGGCGACGGCCGTGGCCCGCTGCATATCTGGTGCGGCGTGTCGGTCGAGGACGGCGCCCGCAAGTCACGCGTGAGGCATCTCCAGGACACCCCGGCCGGCACGCGCTTCCTCTCGATCGAGCCCCTGATCGGGCCGATCGGCACACTCGACCTTGCCGGTGTGGACTGGGTCATCGTCGGCGGCGAAAGCGGCCCCAGGTCACGGCCGATGGACCCCGAATGGGTCCGCGAGGTCCGCGACCAGTGCCAAGACGCCGGCGTCGCGTTCTTTTTCAAACAATGGGGTGGATTCCGGCCCAAATCGGGCGGTCGCACCCTAGACGGACGCGAGTGGAGCGAGTTTCCTGCAACTCCAGCAACGGGATGCAGAGTCGCCGCCGAATGACGAAAAGAAAAAGCGACGGCACCGTTGGGCCTTGGGCCCGCGAGAAGCTGGACGCCTTGGGGGAATACCTGAATTTCTACACGACAGTCCTCAAGAACCAGGCTCACTGGTGCCGGGGAACCGTATTCGTCGACGCCTTCGCAGGCCCCGGCAAGTCAAAGGTTCGCGCGATCCCGAAATCGAGCGAGCCAAAGCGCGAGGACTTCTTTGACGACGTCGTGCCGATGACCGATGACGAGGAAGGCGACGAGTTCGTCAACGGCTCCCCTCGTGTCGCGCTCGACATCAAGAACCCCTTCAACAACTACTTCTTCATCGAGCGCGATCCGCAGCGCGTCGCGGAGCTACGGACGCTTGCCGGCGACTACGGCGACACTCGGAAGATCGTCGTGAAGGAAGGCGATGCTTCCGCCGAATTGCTGGCGATCCTCGGCTCGAAAGCCAACTGGAGCGGCTATCGCGGCGTCATCTTCGTGGACCCGTTCGGGATGCATATCCCATGGTCGACGCTTGAAGCCCTGGCAAAGACTCGCGTCTTCGAGATCATCATCAATTTCCCGCTGGGCATGGCCATCCAGCGCTTCCTGATCAGGCACGGCGAGATCCCCGCAAACTGGGCCGCGACGCTCGACGACTTCTTCGGTTCGCCGGACTGGCGCCTCCACGCCTATGAGAGTTCCGACACCCTGTTCGGGTCCGACACGGTCAAGCTGGCCGACAGCGGCAAGCGGCTGCTGGAATGGTATCTCGGACGCCTCAAGGACGCCTTCGGCCACGTGTCGCCGGCTCGTCTCATCCGGAACACGCAGGGCGGCCACCTTTATTATCTGATTTGGGCCGGTCCTCACCCAAAGGGCCTGGACGGCGCCAGGGCGATCCTTGGCAAGGGGGACGAGGTCCGGGCGCCGCGCAAAAGGCCGACCGCCAAGCGCTAGCCTAGCGCTGCGCGTTGAGCGTCCGGAACCGGTCGGTCAGCTTTTTCTGAAGCTCTTGCAGGCCTTCGCCATTGTTCAGATAGCCCAGTTGGCGATGATGCCGAAGGTCGAACGGGATGTCGCCATCGCTTTGCGATATCGGGACCACGTGCTTGCCTAGCGTGTGAGCGACGCCGGCCTCATAGAACACGTTGGCGTTCCGGCCGGTGAAGTCGCAGACCACGATGAAACTGCGATAAATCAGTGAGAAGATGTCCTGAATGACCGCCGAGTGCTCCCATATGTCGTCGGCCTTCTGGCACTGATAGCCGGCTGCCGTCGCCGCCGCATCGATCGCCGCATAGACCGGCCTCATGCCCGCGTTGAACGGCATCATGACCGAGACGAGCATAGGTTCGACCGGCGCGTCGGGAATCTCAAAGACCTTAGGCTGGAACACGATCGTCTTGCCGGCTTTCCTACCGCTTGAGATGTTTTCGCCGGTCTCGAACCGCTTCCTGACGAAATCCTCCATCTTCGCGAGGTTGCCCGGGTCGCGCGCGCTTATCGAGATAAGCACCGGCAGGACGTGCTCCTCGTAATCCGGGTCGTTGAAGTTCATGCTCCGCAGCAGGCGGCCGTGGCCGGTGACGATATCGTCGCAGCCCGTGAAGAGGCCGAGTTCCCGCCAGTTTCCGCCTGTGAAATTGGCCAAGACAATATCGCGAAGGGCGAACAGGCGATCGCCCTCGGTCAGTTCCGAAGGCCGCGATGGGACCGGTGCCGGCATCGGTTGAACGGAAGGTAACGCCGCGGCTTTGAAAGACTGCGGAACATCGATGTCGAGTTCTTCTGCGACCTTCAGGATGACCTCGTTGGTAGCCGGAGCGAGCCCGGCCTTGGCATAGACACGCTTGCTGTTGACAGTGACGTTTTCGGGCTTCGATAGGCCGAACCCGGCCAAGAAGATGTCGATGTCATCGAACCCAAATCGCTTTTGAAGCTCGACCCCGATCTGCTCCAGTATTGTGACTCTATCGATCGTCCGCACGGCGTTGCCTTTATTGCTTGAGCAGGTCGTAGCACGCTGGTGCCAACGACGGCAGGTGGCCCGCACAGGTGTCCCCAGACGTTAACCCTCGATCCCGTTTCATTTGACCGCAGCGTCCGTAACGGCGGCTCTCTAAGCTAAGGAAAACCTGCAGCAATTCGTTTGGCCGAATTCGACCCGAGCGATGTCCACGCCAGCGCCCTCGGCGACGTGGACGCGATCGGGTCCAAGTTTGGCGGATCGGGAGTAAGCTGACGTCGGACGGCTCGGGATCGATTCGCGGTCAGGTGCCAGCGGCCATCCCCCGCGCGATCAAGGCCGGGGCCAGGGCAGGCCCCTGGTCGAAAGGCAGTCTGCGCCGGCACCTGGGCTGCAGCGCTGCGATCCGCTGGATCTACGGTAAAAGATGACGTCCTTCGGACATCGACCGGGCCCTCAACCGCAGTCGGACAAACCGCCCCCTCGCGACAAGGAAGGCAGCCGCTATTGCGTCAGGTTTCAGAGCCCGTTTCTGCATCGCCCACCGGCACATCGATCCGATTGGTCCGGCGCAACGCGGAATTGTACATCCACTGATAGCTCTGGGCGACATGGCGCCACGAATAGACTGAAAGTTCCGCCTTGGCGCTCGCCAGCGATGCATTGCCATTCGATAGCGTAGTGAATGCATCGGCGATCGTCTCAGCTGCCTCGACCGGGTCGGCGAAATTTGCGAGGCGGATAAGCGGATGCTTTTTCGCGAGGGCCGTGAACGCCGCATTCGGTTGAACGATTGGCATGAGTCCAGCGCTCATCGCCTCTATCACGGCCAAGCCGAAGCCCTCGAACTCCGAGGCCGAGACGAATAATGACGCTTGGCTCATCAGAGCCCGCACGGCCGCATCGTCAAGTTCGAAATGCAGAGCGATGTGGTCTGCCAGCCCGGCTTGAGCGACCGCGTCGCGGAGCTCGGACTCGGACCAATCGGACGCCACGCCGATCATATCGAGATGCCAGTCATCTCCCGAGCGCAGCAGTTCGGCCATCGTGGCGATGAGGTGATCGGGACGCTTGTTCTTGGAGAAGCGCCCGATACTGACGATCCGTCGCACCGGGACGGAGCTGGACGCTTCGGCAAATTTGTCGAGGTCCACGCCGTTCTCGATCAGATGGACGTGTCCGGCTGCAACGTTTTCAAACGTCCGGGCGTCGTTGGCGCTGCAAGCCGCGATCGCGCGATAGGCGCGGGAGGATAGCCGTGTCGGGCCGTTGAACCAGATTTTCTTGAGGACGGAGAAGTCAGCGGTATGAAAGAAGCCGCCATGGGTCGTCGCGACCAAGGGCTTTCGATGGAGCATCCAGCCGATCGCCAAGGCGTCGAAGAAGAAGTCGACGGCATGGACATGAACAATCTCGGCATCTCCCAGATATGCGAAGATCGACGGCGCCAGCGGATAGCGCGACGAGCCGAAATACGGGATGCGTCGGATGGGGATGCCGTTGATCACCTCTTCGCGCGGCAATCGGACGTCCGGCCGGGCGAACAGCCGATCGAGCGTCACGACCGAGGGAGCCAGCCCCATGCGCAATTGCTCTTTGCAGAGATTGGCGACGACGTCTTCCAGCCCGCCGCGATTGGGCAGGAACTGACGCACCACATGGACGATGCGCATCCCTCTGCGCATCGTCGATGGCGCCGATTGCTGCGGTTGCAGGCTCATGGCCGACTCTTCCGCCCACACATGGCGTTTCGGGGTCCGCTGCTTTTCAACTGTTCGATCAGCGCCTTCGTCTGCGGGCGCTCTCCCGCCGCCGTCGGCTCGAGGTTGAAGACGTAGTCGGGCGGCCACCACGGCCCGGCCCCCCACGCCGTCCAGCCGATCCATTGCTCAGGACGCGAATCGAGCCGCCCGATCATCTGCTTGAAGGCCATGACGCATTCGGGTCGATCGGAGGCGGCGAATTCACCCAGAAAACCTTGCCGGCCATGGGCCTTCAGCCAGGCGCCGACGTCGTCGATGGCCTTGAGTGCGCCTTGCGCCGCCGTGCATTCCGGCTGGCGGCCGGAATAGTCGGCATCGAGATATTGGTGGAAATCATAGGCGAACCGCTTCAGCGGATCTTCGATCGCCAGCAGGTCGCGGCCGTTGTTGCCAACCGGCAGATCCGATGTCCAGCTATGGGCGCCGCCATAGGCGGTTCCGGTGACCAGAAGCAGCTGCTTCGCCCCGGCCTTGCGGATCGCGGCGATGGCGACGTTCTGGATCTTCGCCCATTCGGCGCTATGGATGTCGTAGGGCTCGTTCATGATCGAGAAGACCACGTTCGTCCGGTCGCGATAATGCGTTGCCAGCCGCCGCCAGACATCGCCCAGCGCGGAAGCCGGCAAGGTCGGCGCGCCCAGTCTTTTGCCGGCGTAATAGCCGAAATTGTGCAGGTCGAGGATCGCGACCAGACCCGCACCCTTGGCCGTGTCGATGCTTTGGTCGAGGCGGGCGAGTTCGGCCGCATCGAGTTCGTCGCCGAGTTTGGGCTGGATGCGCTCCCAGCGGAACGGCAGCCGGAAGGAGGTCATCCCCAGTCCGGCCAGCCGGCGGATCGCCGCCTCGGCGGGGTAGGTGTAATCGGTGTTCGGCCGCCCCGGCACCGTGCCGAATTCGGCCCCCGAGAGATTGACGCCACGCAGGCACGTCTCCGCGCCTGGCGCAGGCATGGCGGCGCCCAACAGGCCGGCAGCCGCCAGCAGCAAGCCGACGCCCCGCCGTCTCCTCGAGACAGTCATGGCTTGACCGTCTCCAGCAGCTTGGCCCGCAGCCGAAGCGCGGCACCGAGATGGGTGAAGTTGTGGTCGGCGTCGGGAATGGTTGCGAACGACACGTTGCGATAGGCCGAGAGCCCCTCGCCGGTCTTGCCGAAATAGGTGTTGAACTCGGCCATGCCGATATCGCCCTGTGCATAGATCAGGGCGACGTTGACCTTGCGAGTCGCCAGCACGCCGAAGCGCCTGTGGCACTCGCGACGCAGCCGGCCATGCTTGGTCAGACGCCCCAGCACGGGCGCAAGCCGGATCGAGCAATGCTTCAGAAGGCGGAAGGCGAGATAGCGGCCGGCCGGCCCAACGCGTAGCTGCCCGGTGAGCAGCCGGCGCAAGCCACCCTTGCGCTTCAAGGTCGCCCCAAAATCGCCGACACTGCGATGGGCGTAGCGGATCGCATCCTCCACGCTTTCGTCAGGGTCCCAGATGAAGCGCTCGTTGTTGACCATGACGAGATGCCGGACGCGCACGTCCGCGACGGCGGCGTGAAAGGCTGCATAAGCCCCGCTGCAGCGCCCGATCAGGATCGGATCCTGGTAGCCGCGCCTCTCCATGACGTCGAGGGCGAGCCGGACATCGGCGATCTGTTCTTCGGAATAGAGCACTTCCTCGGGACCGTTTTCATCGGGCAGGCTGTCGCCGATGCCGCTGGTATCGAAGCGCAGCGATGCGATGCCTTGCACCGCGAAGGCACGAGCCTGCGCGACGGTGACGCGAGCCCAGCCGATATGGTAGTCGCGTCCGGCATTGACGAACACGATCGACGAGCGGGAAGAGCGGCCTTCGGGCTCGCACACCACGCCGAAAAGACGTCCGTCCGGACCGAACCGAACGGGGCTCTCGATGAAGCCGGGCCCGGACAGCTGCGCAACCCGCCCGTCATAAGGCTTGGCCGTAGCGACTGCGTGAACGGTCTGTTCCGGCGCCCGCGCGCGTTGCGCGACCCAAGCGACGATGGCCGCGATCGTCGGCAGAGGCGGCCTGGCGCCGGTCGGATCGGTCGTCAGCATCTCGTAGCCCTGATAGGGCGAAGTCGTCACCGCGGCACCGCGTGCCGCCAAATGTGTTGCGAGTGCCGCATCGCCCGCATGGCCGGAACGGGACAGCAGCAGCACCTCGTTGCAGGGACGGCTGTCGGTGTCGAGCAGGTTCAGCCTTCCGATGGCGGCGAGGCGCGACGGCGGCAACCGAAGGCCCGCCACGGCACAGCCCGTATCATCGTCGGGATCCATGCCGATCCCGATGCGGTCGGCAACAATGCGCGTCCAGACGGATAATTCGCGCAGATAGCGCTTGCCGTTGACGACCGGCGCCATGACCACGCAGCCGGAGACCGGAGCCAACGCGTCAGCCAGACGCAGGGCGAGCGTTCCGCCAAGGCCCTGTCCCAGCAGGATCAAGCGCGAGCAGCCGCTGGCCTGCCTCAGCAGATCGGCCGCGGCGCGCACGGTCTCCTCCCAGTCGTCGAGGCCGGACGGGTCGACGACATCAAGCGCATCCCCGAGACCGGGATAGTCGAAGCGCAGGCAGGCTATGCCGGCCAGGGACAGCGCTTCAGCCAATGTCCGCCAGGTGCTGCGCAGGCAAAGTTCCTCATAGCCGACCGGAGCCAGCATCAGAACGGCCACCGCCGCGGCGCCTGGGTAAAGCATGCCGATCGTGCCCGAGAAGGCGACGGGCGTGCTCTGTGATGATAGAGCGGGCATCGACGACGACACCGGCGCGAGCGGAAGCTCGGATGCCGCATCCTGCCGTCGTGCCATGACCGGTGTCCGTTCGGCCGCCACTGCGCCCATATCCCTGCTCCGCCTCGGCGTTTTCAATGCACAGCCGTTTTTGCTGCGGTGTCGGCGTGATCACCGTCGGGCTGGGGCTGCACAGGCTCTGGCTTCTTCAGCCCCGTGAAAATGAAGGGCCGGAAAAACGCCGTTGCCATATTGTCGATCGCGTATTTGCGCTTGATCCAGTGCCAGGCGGCCAGATTGGACGCCAGCGTCATGAAAAGCCCGGCGATCGCGATGCCCATCAGCCCACCGATCTGGGCCAGGCCGTACAGTAATCCCAGATAGAAAACGAAGATCACCGTCCGCGCGATCAGGAAGAAGCGCTCGCCGCCGCCGATCATCAACAGCCAGGAACCGGGCCCGAAAAAGGCCTGCGAAACCGACAGCACGCACAGGACCGTCAGGACATCGGCATGCTGGGCGAAATCCGCATTGAAGATCGAGAGGACAAACGGCGCGATCATCACCAGGGCGAAGGCGCCCAGAATCGAGATGCAGAAGCTGGCGAAGGACAGCTGCCCGATCAGGATCTGGGCGCCGGCATTGTCGGATTTCTGGAAGCGGGCAGCGATCATGGGGATGCCGACGGTGTCGATCGCCGCGACCGGCAAGGTCAGCAGCATCGCGATCCGCAGGGCCACGAAGTAGAAGCCGGCCTTGTCCAGCCCCAGCACCGCGCCGATCAGGATCGTTTCCAGATAGGCCGATGATGAGTTCAGGATGCCATTGGCGATGAAATACAGGCTCTCTTTGCGCCAGATCCCATGGGTCTCGCGCGGGACATCATCGTGGCGCGCCAGCCAACCCCAGCCTTCGCCGCGCGTGAAGGCGACGGCCTGATACAAGGTCGTGGCCCCCAGCAACACGGTGACGATGCCCATGACCACCTCGCCATCGGCGCGAAAGCCAATGAGCCCCGCAGCGGCGATGCACAGGATCGAGGCTCCGCGCCAGACGATCTCACGGGGCACCAGCGACAGGTTGATCCGCCCGTGAATGCGGAAATAGTTCTGCAGATACTCGCTGACCGCGAAGACCGCCGCAAAGGCCAGGGCCACCCAGAGATGCCGATAGGGCTCCGGAAACGTATCCGCGAAGATGAAGAACACGGCCGCTGCAACCACCAGCAGCCCGCAGCCAAGCGCGAGCCAGCGCGCATTGACGCCGACCAGCGCCTGGTTCAGCCGATGGCTGGGCCCTTCCTGGCGTTCGTAGCGCTTCACCACAAGAATCTGCTGTCCGAGAACCGCGATCAGGCCCAGCGCACTGCCGATCGAAAACAGGAAGACATAGAGGCCGTATTCCTGCGTGGAGAGGACATGACTCGCCGTCAGCAGGACGAGGAAGCTCAGCAAGGTGCTGCTGAAACGCGACGAGAAGGCGGACACGAACCGCCTGGCCTCCGTCCGCCTGGACAATCTCCACAGGGCGTTCACGGGCTTGCGTCCTGAATCATCGGCACGCGTCGCGGCTGCGCACCGCGCAGCAACTGGGCGAAGACGGCCTCATAGGACGAAGCAATGCGTTCGGGCGCGTAGCGCCGGGCCGCTGCAAGCGCTCCCTGGGAAAGCGTGGCGATACGCTCCGGGTTCTGCACGAATTCAGTGATGTGCTGCGCCAATGCGCCATCGTCTCCAGGCGCGTACAGGGCGCCGTTGATTCCGGGCTCGATCGTTTCGGGAATGCCGCCCGACCGTGCTCCAATGACCGGAACGCCGTGGACGAAGGCCTCGATCACGACGCGTCCAAAAGGCTCCCGGAAGACAGAGGGCACCACGAGGACGTCGATCTGGGGAAAGAACGCATCGGGCTGCACCCAGCCGAGGAAGCGCGTGTTCTCCTGCGGAAAACGGTCCGGCAGTGCGGCTGCATAGTCGCCCTGCCCGGTTCCGGCGATCAGGAACTCGACCGCCTGTCCTTTCAGGCGGTGTGCGGCCGCAGCCAGCGTATCGAGCCCCTTGATCGGATCATGGACGCCGATGAAGCCCAGTCGCAGCGGCCTGCCCTCGCGGGGCGCCATGCGCGGCAAGGGCACATCGCGCGGCGCGATCGCGCCGGGAATGCAATGTGAGGTCGCATGGGGAAAATATCCCTCGCTGAAATGGCGCGCGGCGATGAAATCGGTCTCGCCCACCACGGCATCGACGAAGCGCGACATCAGCTTTTTGCCATAGGAGGTCGCCCGGCAGGAGCTGCAGGCGCGGGCGCAATTGTCGCCGTTGCGCCACATGCTGCCCTTCCAGCACAGGAGGAAGGTGCTTCGCAGAATGTGGCAGACGGGTACGCCCAGGCTCTTGGCGGCGGCCCAAGTCGCCACATTGATGTTTTCGATGGAGTCCGTGAGGACGATATCGGGCCGGACACGCCTGATCTCGCGGCGCATCGCGAGGAAGGCGCGAGGATTGAAATTTTCCAGCGCGTGCCAGACGAGTTTTTTCCACGCAGGGCGCGGCAGGCGATAATTCCAGTCGATATTGAGTGAACGAAGCCGGTGGACCGGCACGCCATCGAAAATCTCGTGCTTGTCCTCGCCGGCGACGTTGACCACTTCGACGTCGTGACCGGCGGCCAGCAACAGCTTTGCCACGATCATCGCCGAGATCGGTCCGCCGCCATCGATGAACGGAGGAAAAGCCGCGCAGGCCATCAGAATCCGCATGCCGCTCCGTTCCCGCGGGCCGCGGCCATGGGAGGGGCCCCCGGCCGACCCGTCCTTTATGCTGCAGGACGCGTTCATGATGTCTTGCGCTGTTCCAGCATCACGGGATGCGACGCTGTACGGGCTGTCACGGGGGATCGAAAGCGGGTCTGCAAGGTTGAGGCTCCACCCAGGATCAATCTCTAGGCGACAGCGGCGCCGGCCAGTGTAAAGTCAGGACGATTTTTCTAAAAATCTATCTATCATCGGGGCAGACGGTAATAAACATCCGAATCTAAGCCGTATCAATCGTGGTTAAATCCGATTTTCTACGACTCTCGACAGAACAGCCAAATTTCAGCTATTTGCTTCAGGGAATTTTAACCACACGGCGGCAGCATGGGCTCTGAATTTGCAGAGCCCTCGCCGCACGCCCTTCGGGAGCGCAGTGCCGGCTGAAGGCATAGGCCGGGTTTCGGGAGGCGTTGGGTGGTTACTGCGTTGGAGGTCGGCGGACGACACGACGCGCCGTCGCCGACCCCGGCATTCGGCGTGCCGGAGCTGCTGAACCTGCTGAAGCGCAGGCGCCTCATGGTGGCCGCCAGCGCCTGCGCGACGCTGCTGCTCGCTCTCGCCTATCTCGCTGTCCAGACACCTGTCTATCGCGCGACAGCCGAATTGCTCGTCGACCCTCAGGCCCTGCAGATCGTCGGCAAGGATATCGTACGTTCGGACAGCTCGGCTTCGATCGACTTCGCCAATGTCGATAGCCAGTCTCTGGTCATGACATCGTCAGGCGTGCTGCGCCAGGTGATCAGCGATCTCGACCTTGAACAGGACAGCGCCTTCGCGCCCCAACCCGGGTTTCTCGCACGCCATTTCGGCAAGCTCTTGATGCCGACCCCGCAACAGCGCGCTGCCCAAACGATGGATGCGCTGCGCCGTGCCATCGTCATCCAGCGGGTCGAGAACTCGCTCGTCTTCCGCATCATCGTGTCGCATCCCGACGCGACGAAATCGGCCGATATCGCAAACGCGCTGGCCAGGGCTTATTTCCGCCAGGGCAATGACGGGCGCCGCGGCGCAGTCGAGCGTGCCAACGAGTCTCTGATCAGTCAGATTGCCGGGTTGCGAACGCAGCTTAACGATGCCGAAGCGGCCGTTCAGGCCTTTCGGATCAAGAACAATCTCGTCAGCACCGGCGAGACCGGGCTCGTGGTGACGCAGCAGTTGCGCGATCTCTATACCCAGATCAGCCAGGCCAGCGCTGAATTGGCCCGCCAGACAGCGCGCCGCGACGGCATTGCCAACCTGCGGGACAATGGGCTGCTCTCCGAGACCATTCCCGAAGCCCTGACCTCGACCAGCATCGTGTCGCTCCGTACGCAATACGCGCAGACGGCGCGTGAAGCGGCGAGCCTGGCGCAAACATTGATGCCCCAGCACCCGCGACTGATCGAGATCAGGGCGGAGCTCGCCGAAACGCGCAAGCTGCTCGCCGCGGAGCTGGGACGCGTGCGCTCATCCGTGCAGCAGGCCTATCGTCAGGCCGAGGCCAACCTGGCCAATCTGCAGAAGCGCGCCAGCGAGTTGACGCGCTCGCAGGAAAACAGCGGGGTGGCCGAGATCCGGCTCCGCCAGCTTGAGAGCGAGGCCGAGGCCATCCGCGCCGTCTACAACGCATCGTTGACCCGCGCCCGAGAACTCGACCAGCAGAAGAAGATCGAGACGAGCAATTCCCGTCTGCTGTCCGAAGCCGTCCCGCCCGCTGTCGCATCCAAACCGCCTGCGATCATCGTCCTGGCAGCCGCGTTGCTGTTTGGGGCCTGCGCTGGGCTGGGAATAGCCTATCTGCTTGAACTGCTGCCCCAACGAACCGCCCGCCTGCTGCCGCAGAGCGCGCTGACCCCCAAACAGGCCGGCGAGATCCTGGGCGTCGCCAGCGTGGCGCGGTTGCCCAAGGACGTGGCCGAGCGGCAGGCTGCGCTCGCACCGACCGCAAAACTGCTCCAGGCGCGGTTCGGGCGACATCTACCGGCCTCCGTCCTGATCGCCGGGCCGCTCGACGCAGCGATCCAGGCCGATATCGCTCAACACCTCGCCCAGGCCTTGGCGGAGATCGGTGAGAGCGTCCTGATCTACCGCGAGAGTGCAGGGCGCAACGACATCAACATGCGGCGGATCGATGCGGGTACGGGTCCGTCCGGAAGCGGGTCGCGCCGCAGCAATTTCGTGCTCATCCTGCGTTCCGATGCCACCGACAGCACCCGCGCGATCTCGCCCGACGCGATTGTGCTGGCGGCGGATCTCTCGGGCATGGGGGTGCCCGACATCATCCGCGCGGCGTCCAAGGTCGATCCGACCGGCCAGCTCGTCGTGGCGCTCGTGACCCCTGGCGAGACCGAGCGCCTGTTCCGAAGGTGGCCAAGGGCAGCCGCGTGACATCCGCCCGGGATCATGTCGCGGACGCAGACGGCTCGCAGCCGCCCTCCCCCCTGACGCTCGCGCTGCTGGTGGGGGCGCTCACCTTCAACACCGCGCTGTGCTTCCTCAACACGAATGTCATGGGCGTCAACGACACCATGGTCATGGGCTCCGAGGTGCTGCTCGTGGCCACAGCGCTCTATCTCGGCCTCGGTCGGAACGTTGCGCCCTATATCGTGCTGGCCGTCTTCATGTCCTACGCCGCCATGCTGATGGCGATGCGCCCGCTGCTCGATCCGAAGGCGGTGCGTGATTTTCTGATCCCGATCGCCTTCTACCTGCTTGGGCAGAGCTGCCGGGACCCGCGTCTGGCCGATCGCGCGGCCCTGATCAGCGGGTTGATCGTCGTGGCCTTCGGCCTCTTCGAATTCCTGGCGCTCGACGTCTACGTCAAATACTTCAATATCATCAAATACTACGTCGCGCGTGGCACGGTCGCGCCCTCCGACGTCAAGGCCGATACCGGCGCGCTCTTTGCGTCGGGCATGCGGCCCGATGCGCGCACGCTGCTGCCCTTCCTGGGGCCGCATCGCGCCTCGTCGGTCTTCCTGGAGCCGATCTCGACCGGAAATTTCGGCGCGATCATCTATATCTGGTGCCTGAACCGGAAAGAGATGAACAAGCGCTGGCTGACGATGGCGACCGGCATCGGCGCGATCATTCTCAGCGACTCCCGCTTCGGCGCCAATGTCTGCATCGTCGCGACGCTCGCCTGGCTCCTCGCGCCGCGCACGCCACGCTTCGTCTGGCTGGCCGCGCCCTTCTTCGTTCTGGCGGGGCTGGCCATATACGGCTTCACCAGTGCGGAGGTGAGCTGGCAGAACAACTTTTCCGGCCGGCTGCTCTGGACGGCACGGCTGGTGACCTCGCTGTCGCCTTCGGCTGTCTGGGGCCTTTCGCCGGACAAGCCCTTCCTGTCGGATTCCGGTTACGCCTATTCACTCAACCAGATCGGGCTGATCGGCGCGATCGGCTTCTGGAGCCTCTTCATCTTCACGCCTGAACGCTCGCGCCGGGCCTGGCGTTTCAAGGTCTGCGTCGCGACCTATATTTGCCTGCTGATGCTCGTCAGCGATTCCGTCTACTCGATCAAGACCGCGGCGCTGCTGTGGTTCCTGACGGGCACCAGCGATGCCGCGCCCGATGCAGCCGAAGCGGAGCTCACCGCCGAGCCTGTCGGCGCTCGCCCCCACTACTTGGCGGCCGGAACCGTCTGACCGGGCGGAAGCGCCGCGCCGGAGGCGGGGTCAACCTGCCCCGTATGGATCCGCGCCGTCAGCGAGAATTTGCGGCGCAGGCGCAGAATCGGCTTCTCGATGGCATGCCAGGAAAAGATCGCCATTGCGCTCGCGGCAGCAATCGACAGCGCGAAGAAGGCCGGCCGGTTGTCGATCCACGGCATGAGCTGGATCATCGCCTGCTGCAGCGGGTAGCCGTAGAGATAGATGCCGTAGGAGTAGTCGCCGCGCGCGAGCGGCTTGAAGACGAGCTTCGGCGACAACCCGGCATAGACCACGATATAGGCGAAGATCGGCGCCGTGACGAAGCTGAAGATCGGATTGGCGTTCCAGTCCGGCGTGCCGAAAGACGCGATCGCGACATAGGCGGCGACGCAGGCCACCGCATATCCGAAGCGGTAGGGAATGCGGTCGCGGTACTGGTAGAGCGCGATGCCGGCAAGGAAGAGCGGCACCAGCCGCGCCGCGCCGCGCGTCACGAACAGATAGCTGAGGGCGTCGTGATAGGGCAGCACGATGCCGAGCTTGCCGCAAAGGAAGATGCCGATCGAGACGCCAAACAGCGCCAGCGTCGCAAGCAGGACGAGGAGGCGCCGGCGAAACAGGCCGGTGAACATGGCCCCGACCAGCAGGACGTAGCAGGCGATTTCATGCGGCACCGTCCAGAGCGAGCCGTTGACGATGCCCGGATTGGGATTGTCGAGAAACACACCCGGCAGCTCGTAGTGGATGTTGCCCAGGATGTTCAGGAAATAGCGCGCGAAGAGCGGATCCGAGACGTAAGCGCCGATGCCGTAGATCGTCAGCAACGGTCCCAGGACGAGCGCCGACAGGATGATCTCGACGGCCAGCGCCGGCAGGATGCGCAGGCCGCGATTGACGACGAACTGCCCGATCGACAGCCGCTCGGCGCTGCCTGCGACCAGAAACCCGCTCAGCGCGAAAAACATCGGCAGCGGCGCGAAGTCGAGTGCCCATTGGGCCATCGGCACATAGGGCGCGACTGGCGCGAGCGCGGCTTCGGGAGTCCCTGCCCGCAGCAGGGCGGTGTGAATATAGAGCACCGAAAGCGCGAGCCCGATACGCACCGCATCGAAGCCCGGGCCAACGCCCTTGTGGTCTGCAAGACGCGATCCGAACGTCACTATGCCTCGAGCTCCCTTCCGGCATCAGCAGCGCGACATCTCCGCCGGGAGACCCGATATAGCAGCCGAACGGCTTCGAAGGGCGCGCCGAGCCGCCTGCGCCGGACGAAATCTGAAAATATCGTAAACGAGCTATCGCCAATTTTGTGCACCCGGACCGTTGCAAGGGCGTTTACCAAACGTCGTCATTAGGATGAGCGCCTGAACTTTCATCGATACCTGCAACACGCCATTAAATGTTCTGCGCTATGCCGAAGCTGCAAAGAAACACTGCGTCGAACACCATCCAGCCGGCCTTCGCGAGAGATGAGACCCGGGGAGCTTCGGCGGGCGCATGACGCGCTCGCAGGATCTTCGCATGAGGCCGTCATTCTCCTGCCAGAGGTTGCCAGCGGACAAAATGGGCAGAGCCAAACGATGAAGAACAGGATCAGGGACATCCTCAAGACGACGGCGCGGCTGCCGATCGACGTCGCCACCCTCGCCGATGACGCCGATCTCCACAATGCCGGCCTGACCTCGTTTGGCACCGTCGAGCTGATGATGGCGCTCGAAGAAGCCTTCGAGGTCGAGTTTCCCGACAAGATGATGAACCGCCGCAACTTCGCTTCCGTCGTGGCGATCGAAAACGCGATCCAGAGCATCCAGAGCGAGCGCGTCTGATGGCGCGCCTCGCTGGCCGTCCCGCACCCCAGTCGCAGCCCGGGATGCTGGCCGAAAGCAGGCAGCGCCCCGTCCTGGTCGACCTCGGCGCGCGTGCAGAGAACGAGAAGGCCATGGTCGCCAAGGCCCGCGCGGTTGCACGAATCGCAGCCGAGCATGCCGCCGACGTCGATGCGAAGGCGCGCTTCCCGCAGGAAGCCTTCGATGCGCTGCGGGCGCAGCGCCTTCTGGGCATCATGATCCCGGCCGCCGATGGCGGCGAGCAAGCGAGCCTCGCCACCATCGCCGAGATCGCCTCCGTCCTGGCCCAGGGCTGCTCCTCGACCGGCATGATCTACGCGATGCACCAGATCAAGGTGTCGAGCCTCGTGGTGCATTGCGCTGCGGATTCCTGGCATCGCGGTTTCATGGCGCGGATCGCCCGCGAGCAGCTCCTGCTCGCTTCGGCTACGACCGAAGGCGGCGGCGTCGGCGGCGACCTGCGCAGCAGCGTCTGTGGCGTCGTGCGCGACGGCGAGGACTTCACCCTCGAAAAAGAGGGCTGCCTGATCTCCTATGGCGCGCAGGCCGATGCCATCCTGATCACAGCCCGCCGCACGCCCGAAGCACCGCCCTCCGACCAAGTCATGGCAGTGGTGACCCGAGATCAATACCGGCTGGAGCGCAGCGCCGTCTGGGACACGATGGGCATGCGCGGTACCTGCTCCGACAATTTCACCTTTGCCGGCCGCGCGCCCGCTCAACAGATCATTCCGACGCCCTTCGCCGAGATCGCAGCGCAATCCATGCTTGCCCATGCCCATCTGCTCTGGGCCGCCGTGTGGTACGGGATCGCCGCCGAGGCTGTTGCGCGCGCCGAGAGCTTCGTGCGCGGCGAGGCCCGCAAGCGCCCGGGCACGACACCGCCCAGCGCGCTGCGCCTGGCCGAGCTGCTCGCTCGCCTGCAGCAGTTCAAAGCGCTGGTCGTCGCCGGGCTCGACCGTTACGAACGCGCGCGCGACGATGCCGACGAGCTCTCCTCGATGGGCTTTGTCGTGGCGATGAACAGCATCAAGATCGCCGCGTCTCAGAGCGTCGGCGAGATCGTCAGCCAAGCCTTCCTGATCTGCGGTATCCAGGGCTATCGCAACGACAGCCCGTCGAGCCTGACACGCCTCATGCGCGACGCGCTCTCGGCACCGATCATGATCAACAACGACCGAATCCTCGGCAACACATCCAATCTGCTGGCCGTGTACAAGCACGATTCCAGCCTGTCCCGGTGATCCCATGTGCCAGAACTGCCAGCAACAGCAGGGTTTCCTTGCTGAACTCATCGACAGTGGCCTGCTGATCGACACCGGCATCGACGGTCTCTATGGACGCAGCGGTCTGTTCGAGGAGGTTGTCGCTCGCTTTGACGATCTGATCACCCGTTATGGCGGCCAGGACGGCGCCGAGGTCGCGCGCTTCCCGCCCGCGATGAACCGCAAGCATTTCGAGCGCAGCGGCTATCTGAAAAGCTTCCCCCAGCTCGCCGGAACAGTCCACGCGTTCGAGGGCGACGAGCGAGCCCACGCCGAGTTGCTGCACAACGTCTCCGACGGTCTCGACTGGACGGCGGGTCAGAAGTCCACCGACATCGTGCTGACTCCGGCTGCCTGCTATGTGCTCTACCCCGTCGTGGCCAAGCGCGGCCCGGTCGGCAAGGGCGGCGCGCTGTTCGACCTGCAGTCCTACTGCTTCCGGCACGAGCCTTCCAAGGACCCGGCCCGCATGCAGCTCTTCCGGATGCGCGAATATGTGCGCTTCGGCACGCCCGACCAGGTCACGGAATTTCGCGCGACCTGGCTGGAGCGCGGCCAGGCTATGATGGCCTCGCTGGGCATGCCGCTGCATATCGATGTCGCAAACGATCCCTTTTTCGGCCGCGCCGGACGCATGCTCGCCAACAACCAACGCGACCAGCGCCTGAAATTCGAACTTCTGATCCCCATCGAAAGCGTCGAGAAGCCCACCGCCTGCCTGTCCTTCAACTATCATCAGGATCATTTCGGCACGACCTGGGGCATCAAGACGGAAGACGGAGAGACCGCGCATACGGCTTGTGTCGGCTTCGGCATGGAGCGCGTCGCGCTTGCGCTGTTCAAGCATCACGGTTTCGACGTCCAGACATGGCCGGCGGCCGTGCGCGACGTGCTTTGGCCATAAGCGCCGTGACCGTCCACGCGACGATCGAGCGTCCGGTCGCAGCGGCAGGTGCGGCCCCGCTGCTGCCGGGCGACCCGCTCGCCTATCGCCGCCATGCGATGCATTCCGGCGACCGGCACTGGCCGCAGACGAACTGCTATGCCGATCTGTGGATCGAAATCCTGCATACGCTGGGCACCGAGCCCGCAGCCGCCTTCGGCTTCACCGTCGCGCAGGATTTCGAAGGCGACCAGTTCACCTTCTTCAAGCCGCCGCTCGATGATCTTGAGGCGCTCTACGGCCTGCGCGTCACGGAGCTCGCGCTGTATGACGATCTGATCGGCCATCTTGAACAGCAGATCGCACGGCGGCGCCTCGTGCTGATCGAGCTCGATTCCTTCTACATGCCGGATACGCAGGGCGTCTCTTATCGCGCCAGCCACGGCAAAACGACGATCGCCGTCAACCGGCTCGACCGTGCCGGCCGCGAACTCGACTACTTCCACAATGACGGGCTCCACCGCGCCTCGGGCGAGGATTTTGACGGCCTCCTGCGACTGCTGCCGGGCCAGATGCGCGACGATACGTTGTTTCCCTATGCGGAGATGGTGCGCCTGCCCGAGCATCTGCCGGGCGACGCAGAGCTACGCGCGACTGCGCAGCGGCTGCTGGCACACCATGTCGCAAGGCGACCGGACACCAACCCGGTCTCAGCCTTCCGCACGGTCGCGACCGCACAGGCGCAGGCTCTCGCCGAGCGACCGACCGAGGTCTTCCATCACTACGCCTTCAACACCCTGCGCCAGCTCGGTGCCAATTTCGAGCTGCTGGCGACTCATCTGGCGTGGCTCGGAACCTCCGTGGATGGGCTGAGCCAGGCAAGAGAGGCCGCCAGCCGGATCGCCGAGAGCGCGAAGATCGCCCAGTTCCATCTGGCGCGGGCCATGAAGCAGAAGCGCTTCGAGCGCTTCGATGCCAGCCTTGCCGGCCTCGCCGCAGAGCACGACCTTGTGAGCGAGGCGCTCGCCCGCCGTTTTGCGGCCTGAGCACGAATGGCCCGCATCGTCGCGCACACCGGCGAGAGCGTCGAGCCGATCGGGAACTGGAGCTGGCTTGCGACGGTGGCTGACGCCGTCGCGGCCGCGGCTGAACTGCCGCACGATGGCGCCTGGCAGGAGGCGGCTGTCCCCGGCACTGTCGCAGGCACCCTGCGCGCGCTCGGACGTCTGGCAGATCCGACGGCCGAGGCTGTCGGCCGGCAGGACCATTGGTACCGGACCCGGCTCGAACGGGCGTTGAGCGGCGAGCTGCGTTTCGAGGGGCTGGCGAGCTGGACCGAAATCTGGATCGACGGCACGCTCGCCGCCGAGAGCTACTCGATGTTCCAGCCGCTGTCGTTGCCGGTCGATGCGCCTGCCGGCACCGAGATCGCACTCTGCTTCCGCGCACTGGCGTCCAAGCTGGCTGCCGCGCCGCGTCGCTCGCGCTGGCGCCCGACGATGATCCAGCCGAACGGTCTGCGCTGGTTCCGCACCACTGCATTGGGCTCGATGCCGGGCTGGTGTCCTCCGGGTCTGCCGACCGGACCGTTTCGGCAGGTGCAACGGATCGATATTGACAAGGCGGCCGCCAGGATCGCGGGCATCGACCTTCGCACGCGCTATGATGGCGAGACCGGCACCATCGCCCTCACGGTTTCCCAGGCGAATGCGACCAGAGACCGCTCGCTACGTGCCGTCATGCGCTGCGCCGGGGGAGAGGCTACCCTCCAATCGACCGCGCCCGGCACGCTGTCGGGCACGCTCAGCCTGCCGGGCGTCGCGCCCTGGTTTCCCCACACCCATGGCGACCCCGCCCTGCACGGACTGACACTCCTGATCGGCGGCGAAACCATCGACCTCGGTCGCATCGGCTTTCGCTCGCTTGTCGTCGACCGCGGCGCCGACGGCGAGGGTTTCGGCCTTGTCGTCAACGACGTGCCCATCTTCTGCCGCGGCGCCTGCTGGAGCAGCGCCGATCTGACCACGCTCGCCTGCGGCCGGGCTGCCTATGAGCCCTGGCTGCGCCTCGCCCGCGACGCCGGCATGAACATGATCCGCATCCCCGGCGTCACCACCTATGAGGACGAGGCGTTCTTCGAACTGTGCGACCAACTCGGCATCATGGTCTGGCAGGAGATGATGCTGGCCAATTTCGACTATCCGCAAGGCGACGCCGCCTTCTGCGCCGCGATCCAGGCGGAAGCCGAAACGCTGCTCGACAGGACGCAAGGCTCGCCGAGCCTTGTCGTTCTCTGCGGAGGCAGCGAGGTCTTCCAGCAGGCGGCGATGCTGGGCGCACCTCCGGCAGCTTGGTCCGGCCCGATCTTCGACCATATCCTTCCCGAGGTCGTGTCACGGCTGCGGCCCGATATCGCCTATGTGCCAAATTCGCCGTCGGGCGGCCCCCTGCCCTTCGTCGCCGACAAGGGCGTGACGCATTATTACGGCGTGGGCGCCTATCAGCGCGGCCTCGACGATGCCCGCCGCGCCACTGTTCGTTTCGCAGCGGAAAGCCTCGCCTTCGCCAATGTTCCCGAGGAGATCTCGCTGGCCTCTGGCCACCTGCCGGCGCTGACGCATCATCCGGACTGGAAACGCGGCGTGCCGCGCGATCTCGGCGCATCCTGGGATTTCGAGGATGTGCGGGACCACTATCTCGGTCTGCTCTACGGGGTCGACCCGACACGGCTGCGGCGGGAGGATTGCGAGCGCTATCTGGCTCTCTCTCGCGCCACCTCCGCGGAGGTGATGGAGGAGACCTTCGCGGAATGGCGTCGGCCCGGATCGCCGACATGCGGCGCATTGGTCTGGCTGCTGCAAGATCTGGTGCCCGGCGCGGGCTGGGGCGTTATCGCCAGCGATGGCGAACCGAAGGCGGCATGGCACGGGCTCGCTCGCGCCTTCCGGCCGGTCCAGGTCATGATGACCGATGAGGGCGTCAACGGGCTGATGATCCATCTCATCAACGAGCGCCCGGCGCCGCTCACAGCTCATCTCGAACTGACATGCTGGCGCGACGGCGCGGTGGCGGTGGCGAACGCGTCTCGGGCGATCGCGCTCGAAGCCCATGGAAGCACGTCCGTCTCCGCCTTCGATCTGCTGGGCCGTTTCTTCGACATCTCCTATGCCTATCGCTTCGGTCCGCCCGGCCATGACGCGACCTCCGTCGTGCTGCGAGCGGCCCAAGCCGGTCCTGTGCTGGCAGAGGCGTTCCATTTTCCTCTCGGGCGCGGGCACGCGCGCCACGATGTTGGTCTGCACGCCGAACTCGAACGCGACGGCGACGGGTGGGCTCTCGAGCTCTCCTGTCGGCGCCTGGCACAGTCCGTCCACATCATCGACGAGGGCTGGCGGCCGGCGCAGAACTGGTTTCATCTCGCGCCGGGAATCACCCGGCGAATTCCGTTGCGGCCGCGTGCGGATTCATCGGCCGCGCCGCTGGGCGAGGTACGCGCGGTGAACGCCGTGGACCGCGCGCTCTACGCGCCTGCAAGGAGGTAGAGCATGTCCGCGCTTCGAGGAAACGCGGAAATTCTCTCAAGCGGCTCCCAGCTTCCGACGGCAACGCGCGTCAGTCCTTCAGGTACATGTCCCAGCAGCTCGAGAGCGCGACGCGCCTGCGTCCCTGCAAGGCGCGAGCGAAATGCGTTGCGATCGTGTTTCGGTTGACCGTCAACGGACATTTGGGTTGGAGGATCGCATCGATGCCCTCCAGCGCCGACAGCGTCTGCTCTGTCACCGGGGGATTCGTACGCGCCGGATCCACGCCGATCGGGACATGGCGCGCCGGCTCGCGTCCGAGCAGCCGGTTGAACGGATCCACGAAATCCAGCGTGAACACGCCGTTCAGTCGACGCCCCGCAGTCGCTTCCCAGGCACGGATCGCGACCAGCCCCTGCTGCAGCTCGAGGAGCCATGTCGCCTGATAATCGGTTTCCGAAAACAGGATGTAGGACGGCATCTGCCCGCGCGTGACGAGATCGCGATAGCTCGCCTGATACGTGGCGTAGTGCTCCAGCATGATCGGCGCACGCTCGGCGATCTCGGCCTTGACGTTGACATGTCCGAGCGTGCCGAGCTCGGCGAGGTCGAGTGTATGATAGAACGGAGCGGCGAACACTGCCCTGGCGCTGCGCTGGGTGAAGGCGGACAGGGCCGGCAGCACCACAGCCAGGCACAGCACCAGCACGAGGAGGCCCAGCCAATCCCGCCGTGCCTGCCAATCGACCAGCACAAGCAGGATGACCGGCCAGAGCCCGATGAATTCCAGCGAGCCGGTATTCTGCGTCTCGAACAGGATCTCCGCGATCAGAACGGCTGCCAGCCAACCGGGTGGGGAGGCCCCCAGCGATCGCATGCGGACCCAGGACAGGTCGGCGCGCTCACGCCAACCGGCCAGCGCCAATGTGCCCAGAAGCAGAACGCAGGGCGCGATCACATCCAGGTTGAGCGAGGCCACGGTGAGGAAGCGGCTCAACAGCGACCCGCCGTTGAGGCGAAGCAGCGTCAGGATGTCGTCGACATACGCCCCGACCATGCCCGTGGCCAGATCGAGCGCGCCTAGCGGCACGAGGACCAGCGCTGCCGCCAGCACGGCATCGATTACGCGCAAACGGCCCACGAGCACAGCATAGCCGACCAGCAGCGCGCCACTCACAGCCCCGGTGATCTTCACCAGGAACAATGTCAGCATCAGCAGCGCCACGAGCCCCACGAGAAGCCGCCGGTCTCGCGAGAAGATCAGCGTCGCGACCAGCGTGTAGAGCAGCAAGGCGACGTGCCGGTTGTAATGCCCGTAACCGTCGAAGCCCGAAATGGGATAGATTGCCTGGAGATTGATCGGCAGCGACGCAAACAGCAGGAAGGGCAGCAGGAGCGCGAGCGCCTGGCCGCGCGAGTAGGCGGCGACATGGCCCGTGAGCATGGCCATCGATGGCAGCAGCACCGGCAGAAGCGCCCAATTGACCAGCAACATCGGTTGGGCGCGGGGAAACACGCTATCCAGCACTGTCGCGAGATAATAGCCGAGCGGTCCGACCGGCGCGAAGAAGTCGACATTCGGCATTTGGCCGGCGCGAATGCGGTTTATCGCATCGTAATAGACAAGGGTGTCCCAGTTGTACGGGCCGATGGGTAGGTTGAGAGGCAGGATCAGCGCAACCACCGCGGCGAGCGCGAAGGCTGCGATCAGGGTCGTTGAAAGGGTCGATGTCCCGCGCCGTTCATCAAGTCTGGTCGCTCGCACCATCGCCGCCTTCTCGTCTGTCACCGGGCTGGTCCTTCTGCGGCTGCGGCTACCAATGGAACCCTGCCTATACGTATGGATATCACGACGATGAATTCTGACCTGCGCCACGGCAGGTCATTGTCGGGATTATTGCAGATCATGCGCGCATCTTGGTTAGAGATGTACGAACTCAGCCGAACCATGCGTCGCGCTGTTGCGATCCCAATTTCGTGGCTGTCTAACGCCCCCCTTCGGCCGGCTTGATCACAGGCCGGCCGCACCCCGGCTGGTAATTTCCTTGGTAACCTCCAATAAAAAGCAATCCTGCGGGAGCCATGCCCATGCCTCAGGCTCCAGCTGCGCGTAACGGACCTAGCCGCCGCCAGAAGACGTGTTACGAAAGTGGCGGGCTGGGAGGGACAGACATGTTCGGCGCGATCATGCGATTTCGGCAGCGGCGGCGCACGGTCTTCCATCTTTCGGTCTTGATGTATCCCGTGAAACAGCGCCAGATCTCAAAGGATCTCGCCGGCCAACTCGATCGCTTTGTGCCTGCCGGCTTGGCCAGGGGCTGGAATGCCCCGACCACCGCCGCCGTTATCGCGTCCGCCTTCATGGCGAACATGGCGTGTCAGGATCTCGACCTTCCTCGGCGAGAACGGTGCCTCGATCAAATGCGCGATCATGGGCCAAAGGATTTGGTGGAAGAGCTCAAGTGGTTCGTCGCCGTCGGACAAGGCGAAATCGTCGCTGCGGATTGGGACCCGTTCTTGTATCGCTTCAATTTTATGAACGGCCTGCTGGCTCACTGGCTCATCCGCGAGAACACGATCGACATCTTCACGAAGTCGCTCTTCATAACCCTGGTCACACAAGCAATAAGCGGGATCGACGCGCAGACCATGAACGAGCGGTTCGACGAAATCTGCTCTCAAATCGGCGAGAATGCCTCGCCGTCGGCCGTCCGCTAGACCCGGGAACCTCCGCGGCGCTTAGGCAATTTACTAACCGCGGATGAGCATTGGGGCATCGATTCGCACGGGCCGGCCGTTGGAGCTCGATCCATGCAAACCGGCCGACTCGGACGAGCCTCATAGGACAACGGAAACCCGCTGCCGGCATCCTTCTTGCTAGCCATCGCCTTCGTGAAACTGACATCGAACGCAGGTTATGAGCCCGCGATCAGTGGAGTTGCCGATGACCTTGCAGCAACGCGTGCGCATTCACACAGAAGACGACCACGAGCGCGCCACACAGCGGATCGACGAGATCGCGCATGCCTCGGCGGGCTCGCGCGAGGAAGCCGAGCTCCTCGCCTTGCTGGAAGCCGTCGAGCGCTGGGAGAGCCATCAGGACTGCTGGTCCGACTGGCTTTGACGGGCAACTGCCGACGCAAGCTCAGCCATGGACTCCCCTATTCGCGCCCTCAGCCCCGATAGGCGTGCCGCAATTCCGAGATCATGAAGAACGGGATCAGGATCCGCAGATCGACGCTCTGCGCGGGGTCGGTCGGCCGGATGCTTTGCGGCGCGATATCGGCGAAGAGGCGCAGATTGTAACCGGTTTCGGCCAATGGACCGACAAGGCCAGAGCCTTCTGCGGGTGACAAGAACGTTCTGCGGGTGAGGCTGGTCAGCGCCGCGCGAAGAGCGCCAGGCCAATGACGCCCATGGCGAAGGTCGCCGCGCCGGTCGCCGTGATCATCGCGCCGACCCCGAACTGGCCGAACAGGGCGGGAGCTGCGAGATAGCCGATCAGCGAGCCGCCGAAGACGGCGCACATCTGCAGGCGGTAGACCTGCGAGAGGCGTTGCGGCGGAAAATCATGCTGCATGATGTAGAGCAGCGCGAGGTTCTCGAGCGGTCCATTGATGGCGGCAAAGGCGGCGAAAGCCATCAGCCAGGCGCGATCGGGCGCGAAGGGCAGCAGCATGACGCCGGCGCCGAAGATCAATTTCGACCCAACGAGCCATAGCGCGGGACGCTGCGGCCGCAGGCTCACCAGGACGAGGTTCGCGCCGAGATTTCCCAGCCCATAGGCGGTCATCATCAGGCTGTAATCCGTGAGCGGGTCGGTGCTCGTCGCGCGCAGATACAAGGCCATGCCGAGCAGGAAGCCCATCGACCAGGCGATATTGCCGACGAGATCGGCGATCAGGCCGTATCGCATGACGGCATGCCCGCGCGTTGCGCGCAGGCCTCCCGACAGCGCGTCCGCCACCGCGCCAAGACCGCGTCCGGTCGAGGTCGGCGGAATCTCGACGCCTTTCAGGCCGCGCCCGACGCCGATCGCCGAGAGCAGGAAGCCCGCCGCCGTGATCGTGAAGAACTGCCCGATCGGCACGATGCCGTTGACCAGCGCGATCAGACTCGGGCCGAGGATGCGCGCCATCCGCCGCGTTGCATCGAACAGACCGTTGACCGCGTGGCGCAAGCGCGGCTCGGGCGCCAGCACCGGAAGCGTGCCCTGCAGGGCCGGATCAAAGGCCGAGGTCGCCAGCGCCACGAGCCCGGCCACGATCGCAAGCAGTGGCAGGCTCATCAGGCCGAGCATTCCGGCCGCGGACAGGACGGCAAGGAGCAGCGCGCGGATGAGGCTGGTTGCGATCATGGTCGTCTTGAAGCGCCAGCGATCGGTCAGGACGCCGCCGAACAGGCTGCCGGTGAGCAGCGCTCCCGCCTGCAGCGCCGAGATGTAGCCGGCATCGCGCCCGATCAGCGAGGTCGCGATCCACACCACCGCAACCATATAGAACTCGGCCCCGGTCGCGGAGAACAATTGGCTGCCCCACAGCAAGGCGATGCGGCGCTCTGCGAGCGGTTTGAAGACGAGCATGGAGCGGCCCTGGCAGCGTGGGGCCGCGACGTTTACACCGCAGCCGGAGAGCCGCCAGCGACGTTTGAGGCGGGCTCTCGCCTGTAATACGCATGACGCCGAACCAGCGCAGCCGGCCGGCCCGGCTCAATCGATGGGAGGGCGGTGGAACGCCGCACTCGTCGCCGCCACCTGCCCCTGATATAGAGCGCTTCAAATCAATGGCCGCGAGCGGGCTTCCAGCCCAGGTGAACCGTCCCCATGCACATCAAGATAGGCACGCGGCGCAGCCCATTGGCGATGGCGCAAACCAATTACATCATCGGCCTGATCAAGGCGAAGCACCCCGAGACCGAGTTCTCGCTGCACCCGATCGCGACGATCGCGGACAAGGACCGCGTCTCCGAATTCCACCAGTTCGGCATCATCGGCGTGTTCTCGACCGAACATGAGGAGCAACTGGTCTCCCGGGAAGTCGATATCGTCGTTCACTCCCTGAAGGATCTGCCGACGACGCTGCGCGAGGGGCTGGTCCTGGCCGCCGTCCCCGAGCGGGAGGATGCGCGCGACGTCCTCTGCGGCGCGACGTTGGACAATCTCAAGCCCGGCGCCAAGGTCGGCACCGGCTCGCTGCGGCGGCGCGCCCAGATCATGAGCCTGTGTCCTGATATTGAGGTCGTACCGATCCGGGGCAATGTCGGCCCCCGGCTCGCCAAGATCGACGGGGAGCACGGCCTCAGTGCCGTGATCCTGGCCCAGGCCGGGCTTCAGCGTCTGGGACTGGCGGGCGCCACGACGGAATTGCTGGACCCGCAGCTCTTTCCCCATGCCGTCGGCCAGGGCGCGCTCGGTATCGAGGCCAGAGGCGACGACGCCGATGTGCTGGCGATCCTGAAGGACATCGAAGATCCGAAGGCCCGCGCCGAAGTCGATTGCGAACGGGCGATGCTGCACGCCCTGGGGGCGGGCTGCAGCCTGCCTGTCGGCGTCTGCACCAGCTGGAAGGACGGGCGCCTCGTCCTGCACGCGCAGATCACCTCGCTCGACGGGCGAGAGCGCATCGTCGCCACGGAAGAGGACACCGCCGAACGGGCCGTCGAACTCGGGCTCGCCGCCGCAGAGACCCTGCGGCTTCGCGGCGGTGTCGCCATCCTCGAATCATCCTACCGAAGCTTCGGCGGCCACTTCAAATTCCTCGGCGCATAAAAAACGTCGACGCTCCCCTTCAAGGGAGCTGCTCACAGGTCCCGCGTCCGGTCCGGCAGTTTATCGACGGCTTCGTCCGCCCCTTCGTCACGGTGAAGGACGCCCTCGCGCAGCACCTTGGTTGCCGCCTCGACCTTCTGTGCGGGATTGGTTTTCAGGCCGTCTGTTGCCGGCGTGGCCTCCAAGCCGACATCGTCAGGCTTCTTGCTGTTGTTTCGGGCACTCGCCGCGAAAGTGGCCAAGGCTTCGGGCTGCTTTGCCATCGTCTCCTCCTCTTTAATGGTGAGGAAACTAACGACACTGCAAACGTGTTCCATTGCAGTCATGAGCGCGACGAAGAGCTTGCAAAGGGCAAATGTCTTGGCTGCGGACGGCCTCATGTCCGCAATCTGAGGCAACCATGCCAGCTTCAAGCCGATGGCCAAAGCGTACTGCTGTGTTGTCGTTTATCGCGTCGGGATCGAGCCCTGGCGACTCGTCACATTGGAAGATTATTTCCCGACAGCAGAACTGCGAGCGCTGCGGGGCGATTATTACGCTTCTTCGCGGTCGTGTTGCTCAAACACTACTTGATATGAGCGTGGCTGCGACATGACCTCCGATCGCAAGGGCTCCTGTTACAAACGGTTCAAACCTGTGAATATCCTCCGTTCGAAATATGCAGCGATGCCTTGGAACAGATCGTTGCCGGGATCAGTTGAACTGGATCGGGAGGCAGCACTCATGATGCACAGAAGCGCTCTGGAGCATCACCAGGCTATCAGCGAACAGCAACGTTCGGATTCGTAGGCGGAGTGCCGCCAGGCTTGACGCGGCGGCGCGGCCAGGGACGTCACAACCGACACGGGCTGAATCGACTTCGAGGAACCGCGTCTCAATCTCTCGCAATGGTCGATCCGAAATAAGCGCTCTCCAAACGGCTGCGGAGATCGGGCTCGTCGCAGCGGGCGCTGAGAACGACGCGCCCTTGAGCCAGCGCATAGACGCGATCGGCCACCGCGAGCACCTTCTCGACCAGTTGCTCGACCAGAAGAATGGCGGTTCCCTCCGCGCGAAGCTGCGACACCACCGCCAGCACCCGATCCACCAGAACCGGTGAGAGCCCGGCCGACGGCTCGTCGAGCATCAGCAGGCGTGGGCGCCTCACGAGACCTTGGGCGACGGCGAGCATCTGCTGCTGTCCGCCGCTGAGCGAGCCACCCCTGTCATGTCGTTTGGCCGCGATTTCCGGGAAGAAGGCGAGAGCCTCCTCGATCCGCGCGCTTCGCTCGCCGCGCGGCAGGTCATAGGCTGCCAGCAGCAGGTTGTCGGCCACCGTCTGCTGTGTGAAGACGCGATGGCCCTCGATGACATGAACCAGTCCGGCGCGTGCGCTTTCGCGAGGCCCGGAGCCTTTCAAACTGTGCCCGGCGAAGACGACATCACCGCTTCCCCATGGCAGAAGGCCCGAGATCGCGCGCAAGAGCGTGGTCTTGCCCGCGCCATTGTGACCGAGCAGCGCCACGACCTCGCCGGCCGCCACGCCCATCTCGACATGGTGCAGCACGCCGATCTTGCCATAACCGGCCTCAAGCGCGTTGACATCGAGCAGCATGTCAGCCTCCGAGATAGGCACTGACGACCTCCTTGTGGAGGCGTATCTCGGCCGGCGTGCCGGCGGCCAGGACGCGCCCGAGATTGAGGACGGTGACATCGTCGCAGATGCTGAAGATCAGGTCGGCGTGATGTTCGACCAGAAGTACGCCTGTGCCCTGCCGGCCGATCTCGACGATCAGGCGACCGAGATGGTCGATCTCGACGCCTGACAGCCCTGCCGCCGGTTCGTCGAGCAGAAGGAACGAGGGTCGCAGGACCAACGCTCTCGCAATCTCGATGAAGCGCAGTTCGCTGTGCTGCAGACGATCGGCACGGACATGGGCCAGAGCTTCCAGGCCCACCGCGCGAAGCGCCAGCAGTGCATCGGCTTCGATGCGGCGCTCGTCCTCCCGATGGCGCGGCAGGGACAAAAGCGCTTCCAAGAAGGTCGCGCGACCGTCGATGGAACCGCCTATCATGACATTGTCCAACACGCTGGCCTCGCCGACGATCCGCGGCGTTTGGAAGGTGCGCGCAATGCCGCGCCCGGCCCGCGTGACAGCTGCGGCTGGGTCGAGAGGAGAGCCGAGCGTCACGTCGCCCTTTTCCGGTGCGTAATAACCCGAGATGACGTTGAGGGTCGTCGTCTTGCCGCTGCCATTGGGGCCGATCAGTCCATGAATCTGTCCCGGCCGTATCTCCAGATTGACGCCATCGATGGCTCGCACGCCGCCGAAGCTCAGGACGACGTCGCGCAGGACGATCGAGCGCCCGTCGCGCTGGCCATGGAAAAGTTCACCTAGGACATGCGGATTGGGCCTGACGGCACGATCGAAAGCGAGCGGCTTGCGGCTTTCGAAATCCAGCAGCGCGGCGATGCCGCCCGGCATGGCGAGCACGATGACCAGCAGGAGGAAGGCGTAGAGGAAGGTCGACCAAGCCGCGAGCGGGGCCGCGATCTCCGGCAGGATCGTTAGCACGACAGTGCCGATGAGCGGGCCCAGGATCGAACCTCGCCCCCCGATCAGCACGGCGATAAAGAACAGCAGCGAAAGTTCGAAGGTGAAGGCATCGGGCGTAATGTAGGTCTGCAGGCTCGCAAACAGCCCGCCTGCCATCGCCGCTAGCGCACCAGCGAACATGAAGACGACGACCAGGAGCCGTGCCTTCGAGATGCCGCTCGCCTCGGCTGCCACTTCGGCATCGCGGATCGCGATCAATGAGCGCCCGACACGGCTGTGAGCGATGTTGGAAGCACCCCAGGTGCACAACGCAGCGATGCCGAGGCAGAGATAGAAAAAGCCCCAGGCGGTGTTGAATGGCGCCGGCATTTCGGGACCCGTGATGCCGATGCCGCCGCCCGTCACGCCCTGCCAGGCCAACGCGACCTGCGTGACGATGGTGGCGAAGCCCAGCGTGGTCATCGCGAAATAGAAGGTCCGCAGCCGCAGCGCCGGTAGCCCGACGATGACCCCGAACACCGCGCCGGCCGCGCTCGCGATGCCAAGCGCGACGAGGGTCGGCAGCGGCGGCAGGACGTTGCCCGCCGCGAGCACAGACGTCGTGTAGGCGCCGAGCGTCAGCAGCGCGACATAGCCGATTGCCAGCTGCCCCGCGAAGCCGACGATCAGGCTGAGGCCCGACACCAGCATCCAGTAGATCGCGGCGCGTGTCGCGATCAGGCCCCAATATTCATTGCCGGTCAGCGGCAGCAGCGCCGCCAGCCCGAACAGGATCAAGAACGGCAGGAACGTCGTCCAGGCCGCCCGTCGGACGGGCCAGGAAGACAGGTTTGTCGTGAGGGTCTGGCTGGCATTGCTCATCAGACGCGCCTCGCGACGTGAGAGCCAAACAGGCCTTGCGGTGCCAGCAGCAGTACGATGATGAAAATGCAGAACACGGCCACCGACGAAAAGATGCCGCCGACGAGGAAGTTGGCGGCCTGCTGGAAGACACCGAGCGCAAGCCCGCCGATGACGGCGCCGCGGTTGTTACCCAGCCCGCCCAGCGCGACCGGAACGAAGCCGTAGAAGTTCAGCAGCGGGCCGTTGGCGAAGAAGGCCAGCAGCAACTGCCCGCCGGCAAAACCGGCGAGCCCACCGATCGCACCGGCCAAAGCATAGCTGGCGATACGCAGATTGCGCTCCGGCAGGCCGAGCGCTCGCGCTGCGAAATTGTCTTCCGCGATCGCCAGGAAGGCACGCCCCACCAGAGTCTTGCGGTAGAGTAATTCCAAGCCGATGATCGTCAGCAGGCAGGCGATGACCGGAACCCAGAACTTCTCGTCCAGCATGCCGGAGCCAAGCTCGAACAGGCGCGGAAAGGGCTGCGGCTCGGTGCTCCATTTGATGGCTGTGACCTGCTGGATCATCAGTGCCAACGCCAGTGTCGAGAGTACATAGAGGTGCTGGTCGAGGCTCTTGAGCACGGGCCGGACCGCGACGAACTCGGTGATCACGCCGATCAACGCGCAACAGGCCAGCATCGCCACGAAACCGGCTATCGGCGGCAAGCCGAGCCGCAGCACGAACAGCGAGCCGAAGACGCCACCCAGCATGCCAAGCTGCCCGGCCGTGAAACTCATGACGCGCGAGGTCGAGAACATAGTGTTGTAGGCGATCCCGATCAGGGCGTAGATCGCCCCCACCGCGACGCCTGACGCCAGGATCGAAGCCAACATCGTTGGTTTTCCTCTGGAAGGACCGACGCGGCGACGCAGCCGGCCCTTCTGGATCTGGAGGGAGATGGCCGGGAGCCGGCTGAGAGCGCCGGCCCGGTCGCCACGTCAGCCGTTGTAGCCGGGCGCGAGCAGGAAGGCGCCGTCCTTGGCGGAGCTTGCGGCCGACATCACCACATCGGCGGTAGGATAGCCGTTGTGTTGATTGGGGCTGAAGCTGTAGTCGCCGAAATAGCCATTGTATTTGGCAAGCCCGTTCCAGTGCCCGATGATCGCTTCGCTGGTCGAGGAACCGGTCGCCTCGACCGCCTTGGCGACGATCTCGACCGCGTCGATCCCGCAGGTCACCCACCAGAGCAGCGTGTCGGAGAGGTTGACCTTGCCCTTCAGGCGCTCGACCAGTTCGGCGTTGCGCGCCGCGAGCTTGCCGTCGGCGCCATAGCTGCAGCTGCGATAGCCGACAGCGTAGACTTTCTCCCAGTTCGCGGGCTTCTCGACGAGATTGCCGATCTCGCCCGAGGAAAGCGAGGGATGGCCAACGAAGGCGACATCCCAGCCCATGCCGGCGCGGACATTCATCATGCGCGCCTCCATCCCGGTCGAGACGCTCCAGACGACCACCACCTCGGCGCCCGCCGTCCGGGCCCGCAGCATATCGGGCGTCATGTCGGGCTGGGTGGCGTCGATATTGGCCTGGTAGACAACCTCGGCACCATCCTTCTTGAAGCCCGCGACCGAGGCATTGACGGCACTGACGCCGTAGCCGGTCGTATCGCCGATGACTGCGACCTTCTTCAGCTTCAGGATCGCGAGGCAGTAATTGCGTACCGCATCGTCCCATTGCGTGTTCGACGGCGCCAGGCGGAAGGCATTGGGGAACTTCTTCTCGTCGATCAGGCTGTCGACCACGCAAGGGTGGATATTGGGCATCTTGGCGCGGGCCATGATCGGGGTCACCGCCAGGGATTCGCCTGAATTGGTCGGCCCCCAGATCGCATGCACCTTGGCCTGGCTGATCATTTCCTGCGTGGCATTGACCGCCTTGGTCGGATCACCCTGCGTATCGCGGGTTATGATCTCGATCTTGCGGCCTTTGACGCCGCCGGCCGCGTTGATCGCTTCGGCGGCATAGATCACCCCACGATTGAAGCCGACGCCGGGTGCCGAGCTCGGGCCAGTCAGGGCCGCAAGCCAACCGATCTTGATCGGCTCGCTTTGCGCCAGGGCGGGACGCGCCAAGCCCAATGTCGAAGCGCCGACAAGGCCTGCGGAGCCCATGGTAAACTCACGACGGCTGATGCTCATCTCGATCCCTCCCGATCGCTGTTGTTATTGGCGGCCCGTCTGCGCGGGCTTGGCGGGCCTGAACCGGCCCTGTCAGGTCAATGTGTCAGGCTGGCGATGTAATCGCGGTTGAAGGTGAAGCCCCAGCCCGGGCGTTCCGGAACAAGGGCGCATCCATCTGAAAAGCTTAGAGTTTCATTGTAGAGTGGCGAAAACCACGGCATGTATTCCAGGTAGATGGCGTTGGAGAGCGCGCCGAGGACCTGAATGCTGGTTTCCGGGAACAGATGGCTCGATACCGGTACGTCATGGGCCTGCGCCATATGCGCGACCCGCATGTACTCGCTGACGCCGCCGACACGCTGCAAATCGGGCATCAGGATATCGGCCGAGCGCAGCTCCAGCATCCTCCGGAAGCCATAACGGGTGTATTCGGTCTCGCCCGATGCGATCGGCGTGTCGAGCGCTGCGGCGACGCGTGCCAACCCTTCCAGGTCCCAGGCCGGCAGCGGCTCCTCGAACCAGGTCAGATCGAACTCCTCCAGCATCCGGCCGAGCCGGATCGCCTGGGCTTCGTTCAGCCCCTGATTGGCATCGGCCATCAGCTTGACATGTGGCCCGATCGCCTTGCGCACCTCGCGGACGCGGGCTGCGTCGTCGCGGGGATCGGCGTGGCCCAGGCGCATCTTCATGGCGCCGAAGCCCGCAGAGGCGAAGCGCTCGGCTTCCTCGACGAGCTCGTTCATCGAGGAGGACAGCCATAGTCCACCGCTGTGATAGACCGGCACCTTGCTCTGCGCGCCGCCGAGCATGCGGTAGAGTGGTAGGCCAGCAGCCTTGCCCGCGAGATCCCATAGGGCGCCGTCGAGCGCAGAGATGCCGACCACCGGCACACCCTTGTGGCCGAGGAAGTTTATGTCCTTCCAGGCTCTGGCCCAGAAATCAGCGATATGGCCTGCGTCGCGGCCGATCAAAAGGTCGCTGAGTTCATCGACCATTTGGCGCAGCACCTTGGTGCGGCGATTGTTGAGCGCGAAGACGAGGTTCTCGCCGGTGATGCCCTGGTCGCCATGCACCGTCACCAGCACGCAGCCGAAGTCGCGGATCTCGCCGAGCGCGCTGCCGATCGGCTGCGGCAGCTTCACGGTGACAGCTTCCGTCTCGATCTTGACGATTTTCATCGGTTGGCCTGCCAAACGTTGCGCGCCCAATCGCCGGTGCGGTAGCGCTCCAGAACTTCGAGATCAGGATCGCAGCCCAGACCCGGCCCTTGCGGCACGGGGAAGCGTCCGTTCTGGCCGCGCACCCAGGGGTCGAACGGATTGGCCTCCATATCCAGCCACAACACCTCGATCATCGGCTTTTCCATGCGAGCGGCGATGATGTGCAGGGTTGCGACGAAGCCCGGGCCGAAATAGGGGCTGTGCGGCGCGACCTCGACCCCGTGGGCCTCGCAGAGATCGAAGACCCTTATCATCTCCTGGACGCCGCCGATCTTGGTGACGCTGGGCTGGGCTATGTCGATGGCCTCTGCCTCGATCAGAGATTTAAATCCAAAAAGCCCGGCAACGTTCTCGCCTGCGGAAATTGGGATGCCATAGGCGCGCACGCTGGCAAGTCCATGCACATCCTCGGGCGGCCAGACCGGCTCCTCGAGCCACATCAGGCCGTCATCGGCCAAAGAGGCAGCCATCTCGCGCGCCACAACCGGTGACCAGGCACAGTTCACATCCAGCATGATCGCGGCGTCTGCGGCGCCCGGCGCCTGTTGGGCAGCCAGAACGGCGGCGCGCGTCAATTCGTGGAGCTTGATGAAGCGATAGCCGGCGGCGCAGGCCGCAGCCGTGTTCTTGGCCACGAGCGGATTGTCGTTATAGGCAAGCAGGCTGGCATAGCCGTCGATCGGCCCTCGGTCGCGCCCGCCAAGCAGCCGATAGAGCGGCAGGCCGGCTCGCTTGCCGAGCAGGTCCCACAAGGCGATCTCGATACCGGAATAGCCGTAAACGAAGGAACCATTGCGACCCAGCAGGTGCAAGCTATGCAGGATCGTGCGTGAGAGGCCTTGGATATCCCCAGCGTCGCGGCCCAGCATCAATGGTGCAATAATCGTATCGATCGCCGCTTTCGTCGCGGGAATGGCGGCGTGTCCGAAGGCCTCGCCCCAGCCGACCAGGCCGTCTTCGGTCTCGACCTTCACCACAAGGATTTCGAGATTGTCCCAGGGCCGGCCCGCAAAGGCAGGTTTTGGTCCGCCCATGTCGAACGGCAGGGCCACCACGCAGGTTTCGACCGCGACGATCTTCATAGCCCAGTGTCGCTTCCTCATGCGCGGCTCTCGTCGGCCGACGTTCGAAGCGAGGCTAGGTCGTAGTCAAAATAACCTCAATTGCATCTGGCTTAATTCTACATAAGCTAACCTGATGTCGCTGAGCCTTAGACAACTGCAGATCGTCTACATGGTCGCCACCAGCGGCTCCGTCACAGCGGCTGCCGAAGCGCTTGGGGTCTCTCAACCCGCGGTTAGCATGCTGCTGCGCGACTGCTCCCGCGACGCCGGCTTCCCGTTATTCGTGCGCCGCCAGGGGCGGCTGCAGCCCACTGCCGAGACGCGGACACTCGCGACCGATCTCGAACGGGTCTTCGACGGTGTCGACCGGATCGGACGGCTGATCGACGACATGGGCGACACCACGATCGGCTCGATCAATATCGCGGCAACCGCAGTTCTCGCCGACAACATCCTGCCGACGGCGATCGCGCAGTTCCAGCAATCGCGCCCTCGCATTCAGATCTCGATCAATACAACGGACACTCCCCGCGTCATTGCCAGCGTCGTGCGTGAAGAGGTGGATCTTGGGCTGGCGCTGTCGCCACTCATTCCGCACGACGCCCGCGCCATCGACCTGATCGCCGCCGACCTTATCGCGGTCGTCCACTCCAGCCACGAATTGGCGCAGCGCGACTTCGTCGGGCCGCAGGACATCCTGCCCTACAGGCTGATCTCGTTCAGCCGCGCGCAGCCGATCGGCGCGCTCGTCGAAAAGGCCTTTCGCGAGGCCAAGACGCCGCGCCGCATCGCGATCAAGGTGAACCAGTCTTCCGTGGCCTGCGCTTTGGCACGGGCCGGTGCCGGCGTCGCGGTGATCGATCCATTCTGGCTCGTAGGCACGCGCGACAGCGCCATCACCTGCCTGAAATTCCACCCCAAAACACCAATCAACGCACAGGTTCTGGTGTCGAAGAACGCGCCGTTATCGCGTCCGGCACGCATGTTCATTGCAAGCATGCGCCGAACCGTGCGCGATCTGCAGAGGCAAGGCCTGTTCTGAAAAAGCGCGTCTGCTGTCGAAGGATGGAAAAGCGACGCCTCAACCGGTTTTGGCGAGGTCGTCGCGCACAGTCCATGCCCCGCCATGGGCGCGGCGGACCGGCGTCGGCGCGGCTGCGCAATCCGGACCAGCTGCGCCGCGCCGCCATCGGCTGTGAATGTTTGTGCCCGCGAAAGCGACCTAAGCCAGCTACGCCAACCGATGTACGAATATCGGTAAAGTTCATGCCTTGCAGCACGCAAGAAGCCCCTCACTGAGGGGCTTCGAGAACGTTAAGGGCCTGCTTTTCACAAAACTATGTACGGTAGGTTGGGTGGAATAACTCGCAGGTGGCTTTTCTGACTTCTACAATTCTGTGCGGCCGGGGCTCAGCGCGTGGCGCGCACGACAGCCGGTGCGCTGATCGCGCCAGCCGCTCCACCGACCACCGCTCCGACAGGGCCGGCGATGACCGCGCCGGTGCCTGCGCCCACGGCCGCGCCGCCGATGCGCTGTTCCGTCCGGTTGCCGCAGGCTCCCAGCGCGAGTGCGGTCACGGCGAGCAGAGTCAAGGTCAGGGTTTTCACAATGATTGTCCCAAAAGAGATCGATGGTTGGAAACGCCCGCGATACCCGAAAGTTCCCTTTCTGAGATCATGCCGGCGCCATGGTCGCGGCACATGCATGCCGCCCCGGCTCCGCGACAGATAACGTCGCCGTGCCACTGAAGCTAGCATCGCAGTCTTGCCGTCCTGGAGCGCTTGCCATGCCCCGCTTCCTCTGCCGCCAATGCGGCGCGCGCTTTCCCGATGCCCCGACACCGCCGCCCGGCTGCCCGATCTGCCTCGACGAACGGCAATATGTGCGCTGGGGCGGGCAGGACTGGCTGACACCGGACGAACTGGCCGCCGATCACCATATCGTCTGCGCGCCGGACCATGGCGTGCTCGGCCTGCGTATCCAACCCGCCTTCGCCATCGATCAGCGCGCGCTGCTCGTCGAGGCGCAGGAGGGCAATCTGCTGTGGGACTGCATCGGCCTGGTCACGCAGGCCGCACTGGATACGATCCGGGCGCGCGGCAAGATCATCGGCATCGCGATCTCGCATCCGCACTACTACACTGCGATGGCGGAATGGGCGCAGGCGCTCGACGTGCCGGTGCATCTCCATGCCGACGACCGGGCCTGGGTAACCGAGCCCGACCCGGCGATCAGGCACTGGGACGGCGAAGCGCTGAAGCTTGGCCCCTCGCTCACCCTGCTGCGCTGCGGCGGGCATTTCGCCGGCGCCACAGTGCTGCATCACGCGGCGGGGGTAGGAGCGCTCTATACCGGCGACGTGTTGCAGGTCACGGCCGACCGCCGCCATGTCAGCGTGCTCTACTCCTATCCGAACATGATCCCGGTCAATGCCGCGACGATCCGCCGGATCGCGGCGATCCTGGAGCCTTACGCTTTCGACAAGGTCTACGGCGCCTTCGAGGGCCGGGTCATCGCCGGTGGCGCCAAGGCGGCGCTGGAGCGCTCCTTCGAGCGTTATCTGGCGGCGATCGCCTGAGGTTTTTTGGTGCCTCGAGCCGGCTTCGCCCTTGCGATATCCGGAAAAATCCGTATACAGCCGGCATCGCATCAGCCGCACCATTCGCGTGGTCGATGTGGGCCGGTCTCCGGTTCGCGTCGGAAGGCTTAGTTTTTGACCGGTTTGCCCGCAATGGCAGATCGACGGAGTTGAGACCATGAAGATCCGCAATTCGCTGAAGTCGCTGCGCGCGCGCCATCGCGACAACCAGCTCGTGCGCCGCAAGGGCCGCGTCTACATCATCAACAAGGTCCAGAAGCGCTTCAAGGCGCGCCAGGGCTGAGATTTGGCGCGCGGCGGCTTCGTCGCGCGACTCTCGCTCCGGTGGGACTGCATGGCGGGGCGCCCTTGGGCGCGTCCCGCCTTTTTGCGTCGTGGCCAAGTCCTGACGTCGTGGCCTACTCGCCTCTCCGTGAATTGACGCACGCAGCAGCTCCATTACACTGCAGCGCATGAACAATTCGCGCATGCTTCCGGTCGCTTTCGCGCTGGCGCTGGCCGCAGCCATCCCCTTCGCGGCCGCCCCATTGCGCGCTCAGGAAAGCCCGCCTCCGCGCCCCGGCTTCGTCCCGCCCGCCGACAGGGACGATAATCCGGTTGCCCCCACACCTGCCCCGCCAAGGACACCGGCGGCCACGCTCGACCGCCTGTTCGAGCGCCTGGCGGCTGCCAAATCGCCTGAGGAAGCCAAGGGCATCGCCAATCTGATCCAGCGCCGCTGGGCGCGCTCGGGCTCCGACACCGCCGATCTTCTGATGACGCGCGCCCAGACGGCGCTGCGCGACAAGCAGACCGAACTCGCGATCGAACTGCTCGACCGCGTCATCAGCCTGGAGCCCGACTGGGCCGAGGCCTGGAACCAGCGCGCCAATGCGCTCTTCATCGCCGGCGACCCGATTCGCTCGATGCTCGACATCGGCGAGACCTTGAAGCGCGAGCCGCGCCATTATGGCGCGATGATCGGCCTCGGCTCGATCCTGCGGCAGCAGGGCGACGACAAGCACGCCATGGTGGCCTATCGCCGCGCGCTCGCGATCTATCCACAATTGGAGGCGATCAAGAGCGCAGTCGAATCGCTGGCGAGCGAAGTCGACGGACGCGACGCCTGAAGCACTCACCTTGATCCCTGGATCACGTCGTATTCGGACGGCTGCGTCCGAATACGACGTGTCGATTCCAAAAATTCAGAGCCTTGCTCATGCGAATGATCGGTATCCACTTTTTCGCGCAATGCTCAAGAGCGTTCTCGAGCGAAGTGGACACCGGTTCGTGTGAAGAAAACGCGCTAAAGCAAAAAGCTGGAGCTGTTGAACGATCCCATTGGATCGGAAACGGCTCTGGCGAAACCGAAACCGGCGCGGCGGCGTAAGCGAAGCATGCTGATCCGCGCCCTCATCACCCTCGCCCTTCTCCTCGCTTCCGGCCTGATCCTGCGGACCGAATGGCTCGGCGCCGAGGTCGCCCGGCTCTACCCGCCCAAAGGCAGCTTCATCACCCTCCTCCCGGGTGGCCGGCTGCATTACCGCGAACTCCAGCCCTCCGGCGAAAGCCATGGCACGGTCGTGCTGGTCCACGGCGCCTCCTCGAACCATGCCGACCTGCTGGCGACGCTCGGACCCGAACTCGGCCATTACCGCGTCATCGCGCTCGACCGACCGGGCCATGGCTGGAGCGACAGGCTGGAAGGCGCGGCGATGGCCGATCCCGCACGCCAGGCGACGGCGATCATGCAGGCGCTCGACCAGATCGCGCCCGAGCGCTTCGTGCTGGTGGCGCATTCGCTCGCCGGCGCGCTCTCGACCCGCATCGCGCTCGACCGGCCGGAGCGCTTGAAGGGTCTCGTCCTGCTCGGCGGCGTCACCCATCCCTGGCCCGGCGGCATCGCCTGGTATCATCACCTCGCCACATGGCTCTTCACCGGCCCGGTCTTCACCAGGCTCGTCGCCTTGCCCGCCGCGGATCTCTTGCTTGAGGAGGGTGCGAGCAGCGTCTTCGCACCGCGTGCGGTGACGCCCGGCTATCTCGATACGGCTGAGATCAGATTGCTGCTGCGGCCGGCGGACTTCCAGGCCAATTCGCAGGACATTGCCGCGACCAATGATTTCGTCACGGCGCAAGCCCCACGCTATCGCGAACTGAAGGTCCCGGTGGCGGCGATCACCGGCGACAGCGACGCCATCGTGTCGCCCACGCTCCACTCCGCCGCGATCGCGCGCGAGGCGCCGCAGGGCCGGCTCATCCTGCTGCCAGGCATCGGCCATATGCCTCACCACGCCGCGCCCGAGATCGTCGTCGAGGCGATCGACCAGATGGTCGGCCCCCGATCGGGACTGGCGCTGAACTGAGGCACCGTGTCCTCCCGCACGCGTTGCGGCACGCAGTGTGCTGCGACGCAGATGCGGGATCGCGCTGATGAGAAGCGTCCAGACTGAATAGCCGGTCCCGTGTCCGCGCAGCGTCACTGCGTGCCACAACGCGCACGCAGTGACATCGCCCTCAGGCCTGCTCGACATGCTCCTTCGCCACGAAGGCGATGCGCACCATATTGGTGGCGCCCGGCGTGCCGAAGGGCACGCCCGCCACCACGATGATGCGGTCGCCGAGCTTGGCGAACTTCTCGCGCACCGCGAATTTGCAGGCGCGCGAGGCCATGTCGTCGATGTCGCTGGCGTCCTTGGTTATAACCGCATGCACGCCCCAGACGAGGGTCAGGCGGCGCGCCGTGGCGCGGTTTGGGGTCAAGGCGATCACCGTCGAATTCGGCCGCTCGCGCGCGAGCCGCATCGCCGTCGAGCCCGACGAGGTCCAGGCGCAGACGGCCTTGAGGTTCAGCGTGTCGGCGATCTCATGGGCAGCCTTGGCGATGGCGTCGGCGCCTGTCGCCTCGGGCTCGGCCCGCTGCGATTCCAGGATGGTGCGGTAGACCGCCTCGCTTTCGACCTCCTCGGCGATGCGGTTCATCATGGTCACCGCCTCGACCGGATATTGCCCGGCCGCGCTCTCGGCCGAGAGCATCACCGCATCGGCGCCCTCGAACACGGCCGTGGCCACGTCCGAAACCTCGGCCCGCGTCGGAACCGGGGCGGTGATCATGCTCTCCAGCATCTGCGTGGCGACGACGACCGGCTTGCCCTTGCGCCGCGCCATCCTGACGATGCGCTTCTGCGTGCCCGGCACCTTCTCCAGCGGCATCTCGACGCCGAGATCGCCGCGCGCCACCATGATCGCGTCGGACGCCTCGATGATCTCCTCCAGACGCAGCAGCGCCTGGGGCTTCTCGATCTTGGCGAGCGCCAGCGCCCTGCCCTGCACGATCTTGCGCAGATCGGCCATATCCTCAGGCCGCTGCACGAAGGAGAGCGCAATCCAGTCGACGCCGGCGGCGGCCGCGGCTTCCGCGTCCGAACGGTCCTTATCCGTCATCGCCGAGACCGGGATCGTCGTATCGGGCAGGCTGACGCCCTTGCGCGAGGACAGGCGGCCGGCCACCGTGACCCGGGTCACGGCCTGGGTCGGCGTCGCCTTCTCGACCACGAGCCGGATCTTGCCGTCGTCGAGGATGAGGTTGTGGCCGGGCTCCAGCGCGGTCAGGATTTCGGGATGGGGCAGATGCACCCGCTTGAGCGTGCCGGGCGCCGGATCGGAATCGAGCGTGAACTTTGCGCCCTTCTCCAGCATCACGCCGCCATCGCCGCCGAACTGGCCGACGCGCAGCTTCGGCCCCTGCAGATCGGCGAGAATCCCGACCGGGCGACGGAACTTCGTCTCCAGCGAGCGCAGCATCGCGATCTTCTCGGGCAGGGTCTCACGCTGCGTGTGGCTCATATTGATGCGGAAGACATCGACGCCCGCCTCGAACAGCTTTGCGCACATCTCTTCGGTCGCGGAGGCAGGCCCCAGCGTGGCGATGATCTTGATCCGGCGTTCCCGCTTCATTCTTCTTCAATCCCTCAGGGGCGTTGCGGCGCATTGCCGGTGGTGTCGGTGAGCTGGATCGTCCAGCTTTTCTGCTCGCCCGTATCGACCTCGAAGAAGCCGGCGCGGTCGAAACCGCGCGCCAGGCAATCCTCGATGCCACGGATCGTGAACTCCTTGTTGCGCGTGCACATGACGGATTTTCCCGTCCACTCGCCGCCCTTGTCGTAATCGACCGCATGCACATAGTAGAAACGCGCCGCCAAGGTGCCGCGCAGCAGCGTCTCGCAGCCGCGCGGGCTGAGGTTCCACCAGCCCTCCGTGGTCCAGCCTTGCGCGTCGCGATAACCGATCGCGACGCCGACGCGGCTGCCTGTGGTGTTGCACATGCGCAGATCGGCGAAGGCGGGCGAAGCCCCGGCCAGGAGGCAGGCCGCCAACAGGCATGAACGCAAGGTCGTCGGGCTGATGCGGGTCATCTCAAGGGTCTATCAGGATCACGCGGCAATCATTCACATTGGTCAAGGTCGGCCCCGTCCGCAGCAGATCGCCGAGCGGCTCGAAGAAACCCGTCGAATCGTTGTCGGCGAGCGATTGGGCAGGAACGAGGCCGAGCGCGGCAGCGCGCGTCAAAGTCGTGGGATCGATCACCGCGCCGGCCGGATCGGTCGCCTCGCCGCCACCGCCGTCGGTGCCGTCGGTATCGCCGGAGAGCGCGACGATGCCCGGCTCGCCCGCAAGCGCGATGGCGAGCGCCAGCGCATATTCCTGATTCGGCCCGCCCCGGCCCTGCCCGCGCAGCGTCACCGTCAATTCACCGCCGGACAGGATGGCGGTGCGCTTGCCCAGCGCCTTCAATTTGCGCGCAAGCGCCGCATGGGCGACGGCGACATCGCGCGCCTCTCCTTCGAGATCGGCGCCAAGATCATGCACCGCATAGCCCGCAGCCTCCGCGGCCTCCCGCGCCGCCGCGAGCGCATCAGCCGGGCGGGCGATGATACGGAATTCGCTGTTGGCGAAGGCGGGATGACCGGGCTTGGGCGTCTCGCTGGCGTCGTCGTCGAGAAGCGCGCGCGCGGCAGGCGGCAGATCGAGCTTGTAATGCGCGACGATGGCGCGGGCCTGCGCCATCGTGGTCGGGTCGGGCACGGTCGGCCCGGAGGCGATGGCGGTCGGCTCATCGCCGGGCACGTCGGAGACCGCGAGCGTCAGCAAGCGCGCCGGAGCAGCAGCAAGCGCCAGCCTGCCGCCCTTGATCCGCGAAAGCCGCTTGCGGACGATGTTCATCTCGCCGATCGGCGCGCCCGAGCGCAGCAGTGCCTTGTTCACCGCCTGCTTCTCGGCCAGCGTCAGGCTGCCGGCCGGTGCGACCCAGTTCGCGGAACCGCCACCCGAGAGCAGCACGAGCACGAGATCGTCGGCGGTGGCGGAGGCCGCCAGCGCCAGCGCCTTCGCTGCGCTGTCGACGCTGCCCTGATCGGGCACGGGATGGCCGGCCGCGACCATCGGGATATGGCGGGTCGCCGTCTCATAGCCATGGCGCGCGACGGCATGGCCGGCGAGCCGGTCCTGCGGAAAGCCTGAATCGAGATAATGGGCCTCGGCCAGCGCCGTCATGCTGCCCGCCGCCTTGCCCGCGGCGAGCAGGATCAGGCGGCCAGAAGCCGGAGGCACCGGCAGATGCGCCGGCAGGCAGCCGTCGGGATGCGCGCGCGCAACGGCGGCATCGAAGATCGCACGGGCGGTTGCGCGAGAGCCTGCCGTATCGTCACGTCTCGCCTGCACCGCCGCCCTGCCTTCCGCCCGAACTTTCATGTCGATTTCATCGACTTTCGTTGCTGATTCTTTTAAGTCGCGGCCGGGCGAACGTCATCAGGCTTTTCCCCGTATAATCATACTTTTTGAGGGACGCATGCGGATCGATCCGGCCGAGACCCAACCGGCCACGGCGCTGAAGCCGGAGGAGCCTCGCGCACCCGGCGAGGTCGAGGTCATTCCAGGCGATCTCGCCAGCGGCATCCTGCTGATCTGCGACCACGCCACCAACGCGATCCCGCCCGAGCTGGCATCGCTGGGCCTGCCGCCGGCCCAGCTCGAACGTCATATCGCCTACGATATCGGCGCAGCCGCGATGACGCGCGCCATGGCGCGGGCGCTCGATGCGCCAGCCGTGCTGAGCAATTTCTCGCGCCTGCTGATCGACCCCAATCGCGGCCTCGACGACCCGACGCTGGTGATGCGTCTCTCCGACGGTGCGATCGTGCCCGGCAACCGCCATATCGATCAAGCCGGCATCGCTGAGCGCGTGGCGCGGTACTACGAGCCTTATGACACGGCGATCGATACAGCCATCGAGGCGGCGCTCGCCGCCGGCCATCCACCCGCGATCGTCTCGCTGCACTCCTTCACGCCATTCTGGAAGGCAGCAGTTCGGCCCTGGCATATCGGCGTGCTCTGGGACGGTGAAGGCGCATTGTCGCAGCTGTTGATCGCCGCGCTGCAGCGCGAGGGCGACCTCGTGGTCGGCGACAACGAACCCTATCGCGGCGGCTTGCCCGGCGACACGATCGACCGCCACGCCACGCGCCGGGGCCTGCACGAGACGCTGATCGAGCTGCGCCAGGATCTGATCGCCAGCGACGCTACCGCACGCGACTGGGGGGAGCGACTGGCCGCGATCCTGCCCGGATGTCTTGCCTCATTGCGCGCCGGCTGAGACATCGCGGCTGTTGAGCATCCCGCGCGAAGTGGCGCTTCGCGCTTGACGCCGGCCCCCGCGCGGTGCGAACCCTCCGGCCAAATTTCCCCACCGCTTAAGGATATGCAGATGGAAGATCCGGTTGCTGGCGACCAGCTCAAGAGCATCGTCGAGCGCATCGAGCGCCTCGAGGAAGAGAAGAAGACCATCTCCGACGATATCAAGGAGGTCTATGCCGAGGCCAAGGGCAATGGCTACGACGTCAAGGTCCTGCGCAAGGTGATCGCCATCCGCAAGCGCGACGCCAATGAACGCGCCGAGGAGGAGGCCATCCTCGACCTTTACCTGCAGGCCGTCGGCGAGACCGCCTGATCGTCTTCATGTTCAAGTACAATCCTCCATGAAAGCAGCCGACGCCCTTCTGCTTTCATGGAGGGGCTGCTCCCTCGAAACGGGGCAGTTCTCAAGGTGTAATCTGCGCGGTTTCCCTCACTGCGGCAAAAACTTCGAGTTTCGTGCGCCGCTCCCAGAAATGGGTTTCTGCCTTAGATCTGAGGCGAAGCCGAAAGACGGAGAGATTCACTAGCCCCTATGGAGAAACGGCCTGGTCCCGCCGCAAACAGGACGAGCAGCCCTCCTGCGATAGCCAAATCCTTCTCGAAATGTAGAAGTTGGTTACCGTCAGTGAATACTGTGTGGAAAATCGCTGCGGTTGAAATGCAGAAGATGGCTAGAACGAGCGCAGCATAGCGGCTACCCCAGCCTGCCACCAGCAGAAGCCCCCCTCCAATTTCAACCCCCAACGCGGGCAAGAAGAGCCATGCCGGCACGCCGAAGCTTCTCATATAGGCCATCGATATTTCGGCATGGTTGAGCTTGATCCAGCCCTCATGCAGGAACAGCAGGGCAAGCAGCAGTCGCCCAACCAAGGCTGCAACGTCTGCGACTGTCGATGTCGTCATGTTCATGGTCCTCGACACTTCAGATAGGAGCCGGCGGATGCCGGCTCCTTTTAGGCCGGTTCAGTTTGTTTTCGGGACAGTCGCGAGAGCCTTCTCCAGGTCTTCACGCTCTTCACAGCCAGTCGGACAGAGCTTCTCAAGAGAGGCGAGATTGGCACGTGCCTTGGCGATTTCGCCGATCTCGACATAAAGCTCGCCTTGATATTCAAGCGCGCCCTTATGGCTGGCATCGAAGTCGAGTGCCTTGGCGTAATAGGTCATTGCCGCCTTCTGTTCGCCGCTCTTGCGCAAGGAGAACCCGAGCAGATTGTAGACGTCAGCATGCTGAACACCGGCGTCGATCATACCGCTGAGTTCCTTGATCGCGACTGTGAACGCCTTGGCCTTGATCGCGGACCTGACGGCAGTCAGGTCTGGCGCGCCCTTGGTCGGGGTGGTGTCGACGGCGAATGCAGCAGTCGAGGCGGCGAGAGCGCCCGCGAAGGCTGCGAATGCGAGTTTACGGATCATGACAGTCTCCAGGGTTGGAAAAGGGGATACGCGGGCCGCGTTCGAACACGACCCGCGTTGATCAGGCCTTGGCGGGGGCGAAGGTGTAGCCCGCGCCGTCCTTGGCGAAGACCCCCATGCCGGGGAACGGGAAATGCGCCCCGCAGATCGCCATCTTCTCCGCGATGACGCGGTCGATCAGCTTGTGGCGCGTCTCGACGGCCGTGGCGCTGTCCTGGTCGTAGCTGCCCTGCCAGTCCGGATGCGGCGCCAGCAGAGCAGGTACGTAGGCGACATCGTTGGAAATCATCAACTGGTCGTTGCCGGAGCTGACATGGAAGGCTGCGTGTCCAGGCGTGTGGCCGGGCGCCTTGACCAGCCTGACGCCGGGCGCAACCTCGGGCTCACCTTCAACGAGTCTGAAGTTCTTCCAACCGGGGAATACCGCATTGATGCGCTGGCCGAGCGGCTTGCGAGCATCGGGCAGCTTCTCGACGCGCCCGGGTTCGGTCCACCATTTGTATTCGGTGGCGGTGACGACGATCTCGGCCTGCGGAAACACCGGGGCGTTCGTGCCGCGATTCATTAGTCCAAAGATATGGTCGGGGTGGAAATGCGAGATCAGGATCGTGCTGATCTTGGCGGGATCAATCCCGGCGGCCGCCATGTTGCTGGCAAGTTTGGTCGCCGTTGGCTGCCATTGCCCGGCCCCGGATCCGGAATCGACCATGACATAGCGCTCACCGATCTTGAGCACGACGACAGTCAGCGGAATTGGGACGAATGCCGTGGTCTGGCCGGCCTTGGCGAGCGCCTCCTTGGTCTCCTCGATGGAGGCATTCTTGATAAACGCAGCCTCGTGAGGCTTTTCCCATATGCCATCATAAAGCGCCGTAACTTCAATCGAGCCAACCTTGTAGCGGTGAAAGCCGATGGCTGGATCGGGAATGGTCTGCGCCTGCGCAAACGTCACCAAGTGTAGCGGATTCGCCAATCCAAAGGCGGCGGCGAGCGAACCCGCGACGAGCGCATCGCGGCGTGAAACGTGGGTCATCGAGCAACTCCCGGAGTATTCATGGCGAGCGCCGCAGTGGCGTCGCACAGTCCAAGAGCCGGGGCCGGCGCGATTTATTCCCGCCTGTCGTCTCTGATCACGGAAAAGATCGCGGGAATAAAACACATGTGATCGGGATCATTGGGAAGAGCGGCTACCGTTCAGGCGCCCCCAACCGCGAGCCTTCAAGGGATCATGCAACCGCCATCACGTTTTGAGCAGTTGGCGCTGCCGCATCAGGAAGCGGCTTTTAACCTCGCTTACTGGTTGCTTCGCTCGCGAGTGGATGCGGAGGACGCGGTGCAGGAAGCATTTCTGCGCGCATTCCGCGCCTTTGACAGCTTTCGCGGCGAGGAGTTCCGACCGTGGCTTTTTGCAATTGTGCGCAATACTGCCTACCGCATGCTGAATTCGCGGCAACGCGCCGCAAACGTGATCTCACTCGATGCTGCTCTTTCCGGGCATGATCACGAAGGCGGGTCGCATCTCGACATCGCCACCGACGAGCCTTCGGCGGAAGACGTCATGATGGCTGAGGTGGACCGCGATCTGGTGCGCCTTGCCCTGGCAAAGCTGCCCGCGGCCTTCCGGGAGGTCGTCGTACTACGCGAAATTGAAGGGCTTGGTTATCGTGAGATCGCAGAGATCACCGGGACTGTGGTCGGAACCGTGATGTCACGCCTATCGCGCGGTCGCATGTTGCTGCGCCAGACACTCGCCCGCAAAATCGGGAAGGACCGTTCTCATGTCGTGTGATCAACACTCACATCTCCTGAGCGCTTATATTGATGGAGAACTTCCGGACTCCGAGCACGAAGCACTGACGCAGCATATAATCGGCTGCACCGACTGTGCCGCTCTAGCTGCCGACTTGCGTGAGACGAGCAGCATGGTCTCCGGGCTTGGACGAGAACCTGTGCCTGTAGGGCTCTCACAGCGACTTCGGCGAACGTTGGCCCAGACGCCGGATCGCCCAGGCGACATCGATATCTACGAACGGGCCGCGCCAGATAGGCTTCCTCCAGATGCACGCGCTTATCGGCGCGGGATCAAAACCGAGCTGCTTAAACAGGCAGCCGCGCTATTGATCGCGTGCTTGCTGTCATCGCTAACGACATGGTGGATCCTGACAGGATCGACGCGAGACAGCCTGCTGACGCAAGATTTGCTCTCCGCGCATCTGCGCTCGCTGCTGCAGGATAGCCCGATCCAAGTCGCCTCCTCCGATGCCCACACGGTGAAGCCGTGGTTTGCAGGGAAGGTCGATTTCTCGCCGGAAGTGCGCGATCTCGCGGCACAAGGCTATCCGTTGCTGGGAGGTCGACTCGATACGATCGCCGGAAGGCGCGTCGGAGCGCTGGTTTACAAGCGGCGGCTGCACGTCATCAATGTCTTCGCTTGGACGGCTGGTGACGTATCGGATGTTGCCCCATCGCTCAGCACGCGCAGCGGGTACAATATTCTCAAGTGGACACGCAGCGGTGTCAGCTACGCCGCAGTCTCAGATCTTGAATCGTTAGAGCTTCAGCGATTGCCTGAACTATTGTAATGCATCCGGGCGAAAAATATCATGCCAGAGGATGAGGCGGAAACACAAATTTAGAAGACCTCATCCATGGGCCGCAGATCCAGTTCATACGTCCACACCGAACTGGGCTGATGAGCTAATTGCCAATATGTTTCTGCGATATCAGCAGGCTTCATCATCTTGGCCGGGTCACGCCCATGCAGTACTCGGCTCGCAGCGCTATCGATGATGCCGTCAAGAATAACGTGCGCAACGTGGATCCCGGAAGACTGGAACTCTCTTGCAAGAGATTGTGTCAGGCCACGAAGTGCGAATTTTGCGGAAGCGAATGCGGAGAATTTCGCTCCTCCTCTCAGGCTCGCCGTAGCACCGGACACGATGAACGCGCCCCCACCAGCCTGAACCATGGCCGGCATGGTATTGTGGGCCAGTATCGCCGCTGACAGTGCCATTGAACGCCACGCCTCCTCGAACTGCGCGATCGGCGTTTCGAGAAGAGGCCCTATAAAAAGCCGGGCGGGATTGTGCACCACGATAGCGGGGGGGCCATGCCGATCCGTCAATTCTTGTGTCACCGCCCGCACTTCATCGGAGTCGGTGAGGTCAAGATTCCTCATTTCTATTGACGGATCGCTGGCCTGTTCACGGTGGCTGTAGCCAACCGCGTGATATCCCCCCTGTGCAAACCGCGTTAGGAGGGCATCGCCCAGCCCAGGACCAGCGCCAGCAACGATCGCAAGACGTTTCGTAGATGTCACGATCTCTACTCCTTAAGCCGAAGGCCCAATAGGCGCGACGGAGAGGTGCCCCAGCTTCATCCACACGCGAGTGCCCTCCAAACCAGCCACAGCCCGCAGGTCCTGCGAAGGCGGCAGCCTTAGCCACGAGTGCCGCGCAAACAGTTCTCCACCCTCCTGGAACCCACCTTCGAGAACTAGAATTTCTAGGCCTTTGTGCTTCTCAATCGACACCTTGGCCCCTGGCTTCCAGACTTCGATGCGAACTTCCTCTCGCTCGTCTAGATGGAGGGGAATAACGGAGACGTCTTGCCGTCCGGGGGCGTTGTCCTGTTCGCACCGGTTCGTATTGATCCACACTGACGCCCGATCCGCTGCATCAAATTGCCAGAGCTTCACGAACAGAACCGCGCCTTCGGATGCACTTGGCGTGTGAGAAGAAAGTGGCGGATTGCGAACATAGCTACCTGCCGGGAAATCTCCCTGTTCGTCCTGAAACACTCCCTCCAGAACCAGGAATTCCTCACCTCCGTTATGTATGTGCGAAGGAAAAGCGCTGCCGGGCGCGAAGCGCACAAGCGACGTTGCACGTGCGACTTCATCGCCGACGCGATCGAGCATCCGCCGCTCTACGCCGGGCGCGGGCGCCGGAACCCACGGCGTTTCCCCGGCGTGCGATACCGCACGCGCGCTAAAGTCTGCGTTGATCTGCGTCATCGGCTTCTGACTCGCTTCAAATGGCCTGGCCAATTCACGGAAAAGTGTGTGGCCGCGGCCCGGCTCTTCTTTATGTGCGTGTGACACGCATATTTATGGACAGCAAGAGGTGCGGCAGGCTCACGTCATCAAGGTTCTGTGAGCCACGATCAGCTCGCGAACAGACGCCATTCAAGTCAGGGAGCAAACAGCTCTGACGGCCAAGGACCCGGTCGGCAGAATGTCGCGAGCAATAACTTTGATGTTTGCGATCGCGTGTGGGGCAAGTGTCGCGAACATTTATTTCGCCCCCCTCCTCGCTGGGATCGCCAGAGATCCACCGGGCGATCAGGCACGTATCGGAATGTCGTCACGATGACCCAGGTCGATTACGGTTTGGGGATATTGCTCATTGTACCGCCAGACGACCTTATTGATCGACATCGCCTCGTAGTATGGCAAATATTATTGTCAGAGTTCGCGCTAATGATTGCCGGAATTGCCTCTTCTGAACCCGTTATGCTGACGGGAATGGTGGAGATTGAAATTCTTACTGTTGCCAATCAAGCATTTGTCGCGTGCACAGCGTCGTTGCCCCCCCCATGAGCGAGGCCACGTCGTCGGTTTAGTTACCAGCGGAGTCGTTATTGGGATCCTAGTGGCAAGGTTCATCGCCGGCCTGCTTGCTGATTTCGGGGCTGGCGATTGGTCTATCTTGCTGCAGCTATTTCGACACTGACGTTGGCTCGCCTCCTGTATAGAGCAATGCCGGCAGGGACACCCCAAGCCAGCTCCGGCTCATATGGCGCGTTGACGCGCTCGATGTTCGTGCTTGTCCGCGACGAGCCGCTCTTACGCGCACGGGCCGTCCTGGCCTGTCTCACCTTCGCCGCCCTGAATGTGCTTTGGACACCGCACGTCCTTCCACTGGCAGCGCCATCCTTTTCCTTTTCTCATACCGAGATTGGAATGTTCGGCCTCGCCGGCGTTGCCGGAGCTCTTGCGGCAGGTCGAGCCGGAGGCCTGACGGACCGCGGGCTCGGCCAAACGACGACCGGATTGGCTCTCGCACTTCTAACCGCGTCGTGGATTCCCGTCTCCCTTTTGGGTAGCTCAATCTGGCTCCTACTGGCTGGCATGGTTATGCTTGACCTCGCGATCCAGGCCGTTCACGTCACCAGCGAAATATGATCTTTACGCTTCACGAGGAGGCGCGCAGCCGCATCGTGGGATGCTACATGCCCCTCTACTCCATTGGCAGCGCAGCAGGTTCAATCGCCTCAACCCTCGTCTACGCGCACGCCGGTTGGGGCGGCGTTTGCATGCTGCGAGCCATCATCAGCATGGGCGCGTTTTGGTTCCGGGTTTTGACCCTGCGCTATTCTCAGGCTCGCCGGAAGCTCGTTCTTGAGGTGTAGTCTTTGCGGGGCCCGCGAACAGTGTGCAGGATCGAAAAGGTCCCGCCCTGGCTAAACTCGTAGACGCTTGAGTACCTATCCTCGAGGCATTGATGGTTGGCTTCCCCTATCAAAAGGGCTTCGACCTGCGTCATGTAAACTTCTTGAAATAGGCTCGCCCGCTCATCGTCGAAGTGAACGCTGAAGCCATCATTCAGCGCCCGAAATAAGAAAGATCGAGTTGCGCGCAGTCTTCGACCGCTATCAAGGACCAGTTCACCCTGCTCATGATAGCGGAGCCAGACGCCACCCTCTGTCCGAGCGAACTCTGCAAATCCTTCCATGCGTCCGCCAGGCGAGATGTGGCGGCTTAACAGCCACTTTCCCGCCAATCGCTCCATACATCCTCCTGGCCCGCCCCAATCCAAGTCAGACGCCCTGTTCATCGCCAGCATCTAGCCCATTGCATCCAAACGGGCGCGCAACCGTGGCGCTGCGAAATCCATAAACGCCCGTAGTTTCTGTGGCACCAGTCCTTGACTGGCGTGAACGAGGTTCACGGGCCAAGGCGCAGGTTCAAACGGTCTCAGGATGATTTCGAGCTTTCCCGCTCGGACGGCATCAGCAACTTGATACGACAACACGCGAGTGACGCCGGCGCCCGCGATCGCGGCATCGACAGCAGCCTCGGCGGTATTGACGATCAGGCGGGGGGACAGGCTCACGACGACATGCGTTTCAGAGTTCTGGAACCCCCAGTCGCGGGCTGAGAGCGCCCCCTCGAACGCGATGGTCTCATGCTGCGTAAGCTCCGCAGGTACAGTTGGCCGGCCACGTACGTCAAGATAGCCAGGGCTCGCACAGGCAATAGTTCTGATAACGCCGATAGACCTCGCGATCAGATTGCTATCCGGCAAGGCCCCGATCCTGACAGCGATGTCGACATGGTCATCGACCAGGTCAACCAAGCGATCGGCGAATATGATGCGGATATTGATATCGGGATATGCAGAAAGGAACTGCGTAACGACGGGCAGAACATGCAGACGACCGAAGACGATCGGAGCAGTCAGTATCAACTCTCCCTTCGGAGTGGCGTACTCACCGGCGGCGGCGCGCTCGGCCTCATCAACGCTCTCCAAGATCCTTCGGCAGGCAACGACATACGAGCGTCCCGCTTCAGTCAGCGCCACCTTGCGGCTCGTTCTCGTTAAGAGCCGTGTCTGAAGGTGCCGCTCCAAGTCGGAGATCCGTCGGCTCACTGTTGCTAACGGCATCCCCAATCGGCGACCCGCCGCAGAGAAACTCCCTGAATCGATGACTTCTAACAGCAGCGACATCGCATCGAGACGATCCATCTTTCATTCCATCTTCTGAGAGGCTTGTTCTCAGTTGGCGTATCTATCCCACTTTTCGAAACAGACATAGACATCGGACACGAGGTCAATCTGGCCTCTCCCCAAGGAAGGCATCGAACATGTCTCGCATCCAGACACCCGCGACGATTGAAGCAGCACCGGCCGCGTCGCGCCCAATGCTTGAGGCGGTGCATAAGAAGCTCGGCGTTACGCCGAACCTTTTCCGCCTGGTCTCCAATAGCCCTGCAGCGCTCGAAGGCTATCTGGGCCTGTCGGCGGCCCTCGAAAAGGGCACATTGCCAGCGGCCACCCGCGAGCGGATCGCGCTTGCCATCGCCGAGGTCAACGGCTGCGACTACTGCCTCTCGGCCCATACCTTTCTCGGGAAAAACGTCGCAAAGCTGGACGACGCCGAGATCGCTGCCAACCGCCGCGGGACGTCAAACGATCCAAAGGCCGATGTCGCGGTGCGCTTCGCTGCCAAGGTCGCGCTGGCGCGCGGTCATGTCGATGATGCCGACGTTCAGTCGTTGAAGTCTGCAGGTTACGACGATGCCCAGACCGTCGAGATCGTTCTGCACGTCGCCCTCAACACCTGGACGAACTACATCAACGAGGTCGGCAAAACGACCATCGACTTCCCGGTCGTGACATCTCGCAAGGCCGCGTGACCCTCCCGCCGCCGACGCCCGGCGTCGGCGGCTTTCTTGTCCGTTCCGGTAGGATCGTGTCCATGAGCCGACCACCACTGCCCCCCTTCACGGCCGAATCCGCGGCGCAAAAGGTGCGTATGGCGGAAGACGCCTGGAATACTCGGAATCCCGCGAAGGTGGCGCTCGCCTACACCCCCGATAGCTTTTGGCGCAACAGGTCCGACTTCCTGTCCGGACGCGCCGCGATCGAGGCCTTCCTCACTCGCAAGTGGGAGCGAGAACTGGAGTACCGGCTCGCTAAAGAACTGTGGACATTTGGCGACGACCGGATCGCTGTGCGGTTCGCATATGAATGGTGCGACCATGCGGGGAATTGGTTCCGTAGCTACGGCAACGAGAACTGGGAATTCGACGAGGCCGGCCTGATGCGGCGTCGGCTGGCAAGTATCAATGATCTCCCAATTGACGAGAAAGATCGGAAGCTGCTTTGGGCATCCGGCCCGCGGCCGACGGACTACCCCAGCCTGTCCGAACTTGGTCTCTAGGGAGATGACGATGACCGGATCCGTCGGCTATCCGAGCGACATTGCCTTCTCTCCGACCGTCAAGGCTATCCAAGAGCGCAAGGGCTCTCGTCGCGCCTACGCCAAGCAAGAAGAAGGCGGTTCATGGCGCACGAAGATCACGGCCGATTTGGCAGACTTCATCGCAGATCAAACGAGCATTTTTTTCGCGACGGCCAATCTTGATGGACAGCCATACATCCAGCACCGCGGCGGCCCCCCAGGGTTCCTCAGAGTGCTTGATGAAACGACCATTGGTTTCGCGGACTATTCCGGAAATCGGCAATACATCACGCTCGGCAATCTGTCTGATAACCCAAAGGCCTATCTTTTCCTGATCGATTACGCTCATCGTCGCCGGGTCAAGATCTGGGGTCGCGCGCGCGTGGTTGAGGGCGACGAAGCACTGCTCGATGCCCTTATGCCTGTCGGCTACAAGGCCCGCCCGGAACAGGTAATTCTGTTTGAGGTCGCGACTTTCGATTTCAATTGCCCGCAGCACATACCGCAGCGGTTCGATGCTGCGGATGTCACCCGAGTCCTGGCCGAACGCGACAATCGGATAGCCGAGCTCGAAGCAGAAGTCGGACTTTTGCGACGACAATCTACCCACGATTTGGGCTGATCACCGCTGCGTCAGAGCTGGCGGAACCCTTGTAGCCTGCCTTCCGACCCCAAGTGCATCCGCAAAGGGGCGATTTGGCTTGCCTAGATCAAGTAACCACTGAACTTTAATTTGAAAGGTTTAACATGACTTCCTTGTCGGCACATTCCCCGCGTAACCTTCGATCATGCAAGCTCGTGCAGGCTGTGATCGCATCGACTTTCGTCTCCAGTTTGAGCCTGGTGCCCAGTGGAGCAAGTGCCCAGGTTCAGTCGAAGGGCTACAACATCCCGCTTTCCCTTGCCATCGAAGCCGCGCTGGAGGGCGTCAGGGCGTGCGAGGCAAACGGATACAAAGTCTCCGTAGCCGTTGTGGACACTGCCGGCGAAATGAGAGCGTTCGTGAAGGGCGACCACAGCACGGTCCACACGAAGACTTCTAGCTTCCGCAAGGCTTATACCGTCGCAACGCTCGGCCCTGTCTTCGGCTTCGACGCACTCGGCGTCTTCACCGAGAAAGTCCGGACCACACCTAACGCGTCTGCTCTGGCAAGCCTCCCCGACGTCATTCTCCTCGCTGGCGGTGTCGCAATCAAAGCACGCGGAGAGATCGTCGCCGCCATCGGAGTCGGTGGCGCTCCCGGCGGGGACAAGGATGAGGTCTGCGCGCAGGCCGGTCTCGCGAAGATCAAAGATCGCCTTCCGAACTGAGACATCGGCAGCCGGCCGAGGTGTCTATCGATAATATCCCAGGAGCAAAATGACAAAGCTACTCTTCATCAAGGCCTCTCCGCGCGGCAGTGCGTCACGATCGGTCGCGGTCGCTGAAGCTTACCTATCGGCGCTCAGGACAAGTCGGCCGGATATCGAGATCGACGTCATCGACCTATGGCAGGAAGATCTGCCCGAATTCGATGGCAATAGTTCCAACGCAAAACTGACAGTCATCAAGGGTGGTATTCTTGATGACTCGCAGCAGACGGCATGGGATCAGATCAGTCGAATTGCCGAGCGCTTTGCCGCGGCGGACCAATACCTGTTCGCCGTGCCGATGTGGAACGGCGGAATTCCATATAGGCTCAAACTCTACATCGACATTATCCACCAGCCTGGAATCCTTTTTGGCTTTGATCCGACCAGCGGGTATTTCGGCCTGCTCAAGGGCAAGACGGCAACCCTTGCCTACACCAGCGGTGTGTATGCTCCTGACGTCGGCCCGAGTTTCGGTAGCGATTTTCACTCGACCTATCTCAAGTGGTGGCTAGGGCAGGTCGGCATCACGGCGATCGAGGAACTCCGTTTCCAGCCGACGCTTCGCAATGCCGACGCCGAAACGGCATTTGCGCTCGCGTTGGCAAACGCTCGTCAAATGGCTGACCAAGTTGTCGTCAGCCAAATCCCGATCTCAACCTCGTCCCACTGAATCGAGAGGAATAGAACCATGTTTGGTTCCCCGCTATTCCGTCGCTTTGCTCATCCTGCGGTGGCGCTCGCCATAGTTGGCGCGGCAGCCGGCGGCGGCAATGCGCCCGCCATGAGCCAGACAGCTCAAGCCAAGCCGGTGAATTCTGCGGTAGCGACCCACTATCGCACCATCAATGTGAAAGGCACCGACATCTTTTACCGAGAGGCGGGCCCGCTCGACGCTCCAGTCGTCGTGCTTCTTCATGGGTTTCCGACATCGTCCTTTATGTTCCGGAACCTGATCCCCGCGCTTTCTGACCGGTACCGCGTGATAGCACCTGATTACCCAGGCTTCGGGCAGAGCGCTGTACCTGACCGAAGGCACTTCTCCTACAGTTTCGCCAACTTTGCCGAGCTTACCGATGGGCTCCTGACCCAGCTCGGCGCCAAGCGCTACGCACTCTATGTTCAAGACTATGGGGCCCCGGTCGGCTACCGATTGGCTCTGCTGCATCCGGAAAAGGTGACCGCGCTCGTGGTCCAGAACGGCAATGCGTATGATGCAGGCCTCAGCCCATTCTGGGATCCGATCAAGGCGTACTGGGCGGATGGCTCTAAGGCCAACCGAGAGGCGCTGCGCGCTGGTCTCACCCTCGAAGCAACAAAATTCCAGTATTTGGACGGCGTTTCCGATCAAACCCGTATTTCTCCAGACACTTGGATCCACGATCAGGCTCTACTCGATCAGCCTGGTAAAGACGAGATCATGCTGGATCTATTCAAGGATTATGCAACGAACATCACTCTATACCCGTTGTTCCACAACTTCTTCCGCATGTATCAGCCGCCAACGCTGATCACCTGGGGGGCGAACGACAAGATTTTTCCGGCGGCGGGCGCTCAAGCTTATCTGAAGGACCTGCCCAGCGCTGAACTTCATCTACTGGACTCCGGGCATTTCGCGCTTGAGGACAAGGGTGAGGAAATTACCCGCCTGATGCGCGAATTCCTCGATCGCAAGGCTCCGCGGAACTAGCAATTGCCCCATTCCAAGCTCTGAAAGGGATCGCCTGCCCGAATTGCTCCACATGCGATTCCGGGCAGGCAAATGACCTTGCCAGTGGAATTGGCTCGCGGCTTCTCCGGAAGGTGATCGGGGAGAGCGCTCATTGCCTATCGGGTTCTTCGGAGCCCTTTTGCTGAGTTAGCGATTCAGCCCGCTATCGAATTCCGTCGTTCGTCAACGATTGGCCCGTCAGGCTGCCTGACGACACTGTTTGAGCTACAAGAACCGAAGCAATCTCGCGCGACAATCCGCATAATCGGAATCGGTCGCCAACGCCAATCATCTCGGCGGCCACGATCACGAACCATGCCACGCCGATTGAGATGCGCATCTCCGCCATGATCATGGGAACAGACGCCGGAAACACGATCCGCGTTAGGTTCGTGATCGGCGAGAGCCTGAGCACCCTTGCGACATTCAAACAGTCCCTGCGCACGCCCGATGCGCCCGCCGCTGCCAGATCGAGGAGATAAGGATGATGAAGATTGCCGAGGCGGCACTATTTTTTAGGGTGTAGGGAGCTCGAGGCATCCATGCGAGCGGGGATATCGGTCGAAGGACTTGAATGAATGGACTGAGCGCCTTGTAGCGAGGTGGGAAGAGGCCGCTGGCGAAACCAAGAGGCACAGCCACGAATACCGCAAGCACATAGCCAAGCAGCACCCTGCCCAGCGAATGCCAGAGATGCATCCAATTCCAATATCGTTTGGGCCTTGGCTGTCGAATGCGTCTCGCGCCAGCTCAACGCCTCGACTGAGCACGGCGGTCGCGTAGTTTGGAGGTCTTGCGACGGCTTCGAGCCGGCTGGATCACTAACCGAACGCGGTAACGTGAGTGCAAAGTGAAACCCCGCGCGTCGCGGATAACGTAAGACTTCGGGCTGCCTCACCCTGGGAACCCGCCTGATGAACCTCGCCTTTCGCGCTTTCGCTGGTGTACTGTTCATGTTGCCCTCCGCCGGCCGCGTCTCCGCCGAAGTGCTGACGCTGACAGCCGTCGACAATGTCAAGATCTACGCCGACTATTACGGCGACGCCGACAAGACAAAGCCGATCATATTACTATTCCATCAGGCCTCGTCGAATGCCGGTGAATACGCCACCATCGCGCCACGCTTGAACGCGCTTGGATTCACCGCACTCGCGCTCGATCAACGCTCTGGGGGAGCCGGCTGGGGCCGTGGCAACCGGACAGCGAAGGCTTTTCGCGGCAATGTTGGGTTCGAGCAAGCGCTGCCCGATATGGAGGCAGCGCTCGATTGGGCCAAGGCCGATGGCCGCAGTAAAGTGATAGTCTGGGGTTCGAGCTATTCGGCCTCACTCGTTTTCCTGCTGGCCGCGAAGCATCCCGAAATCGCAGGCGTTCTGGCCTTCTCGCCGGGCGAGTATTTCAGTGCGCGCAATATTGTGCGTAACGCGGCAGCGAAAGTCAGCGCGCCGATTTTCATCTCCACCGCTAGTGATGCGGGTGAAATCGCCGAGGCGAAGGCGATTATCGACGCTGCGCCTGCCCGCGTCAGGGTGCAGCATCGCCCAAAGACAGGCACGCATGGCTCAAGCAGCCTGCGTGCCGACAGCAATCCCTACGGTGCGAGCGAGAATTGGCTGGCAGTAGAGGCGTTTCTAGCTAAGCTAAAGTAGAGCGTTTCTGAAGAGAAGTCATGCCAGATGACTTTAAACGCTAACGACAGCTCAAGCAGCTCGAATTATATCTGCGAACTGTTGAGTTTCCTTAGCGAGAATCTCACCGTCTCGATTGAGGTCGCGAGCCGCATCAAGCACCCTGGCCACCAGATTGCCAGCAGTCTGGATTGCCACGCTTGCCTCACCAATCGTGCGCGTCACGCTGGCTGTTTTCAGCGCCGCTTCATTGACGTTCGTCGCGATCAGGCAGGTTGTCTCTATTTGTTGGGCAATCGCATCGCTTGCGGAACTCGCGATACCTGCCATTTCATCGATGGAGTGGCTCATCGAGTGGATTGACTCAATCGTTGCAGAGCTCGCCGATTGTATTGCGGCAATGCGTTCGGCAATCTGAGAGGTCGCTCCCGCAGTCTTTAGTGCGAGGGATTTCACCTCCTGCGCAACCACCCCAAACCCTCTGCCAGCATCCCCTGCGCGTGCGGCCTCGATCGTTGCATTTAGGGAGAGCAAGTTTGTCTGCACAGCAAATGCGTTGATGACCTCCGCCACGCTGCCGATCGACAATGCTGCGGTATCGAGAGCCTGGATGTCTATATTTGCCTTTGCAGCCTGGTCGACAGTGTACCTGATGCGGTCACCACTCGTCCGAATCTGGGAGCCCACGCCGCGCATCGAGGCAAACAGGGATCCGGCCGCGTCTGCTACGGTACGCACATTGGCGTTGGCATCCTGAGCTGCTGCAGCAACAGCTTCTGCCTGTGCCGTCGCTGACGCGGTTTCCCTAGACATTCTATCGGCCGCGGTGTGCAGTCCGCGAGCCGCTTCAATGACTGACTGCACAATCACTCCGACCTTTGACTCGAAAGCCAGTGCAAGGCGACGTAGGAATTCGCGCCGTTCGGTTTCAACAATGTTGCGTTGCTCATCCTGCTGGCGGCGTAGCTTCTCCCTCTCCACCAAGCTGGCTCGAAAGACACCGATCGTCGCGCCCATCTGCCCAATTTCGACCAGGCGACTGACCTTGGGTGCATCGACACCGTAATCGCCCGAAGCCAATCTCTGCATCACGTGGTTCATGCGCCTGATTGGATTGATTATCCCAATCTGAAGCAGAATTGTTATCGAGCTAACCAGCACCAAAAGTGCTGTTCCGATCTGCGCAAGCCAGGCCAACGTCATCTCAGCGGTCTGCTCCATACGGCGGTTAACTTCGCCTATGCGAGCGGCCATCGTCTTCAAGAGACTGGCCGCCTCCTCGGAGAACGCGTCCAACGCCTCGGTCTGCGAGCCATAGAGATTTTCTGCAGCGTCGCGGATTTGTTGGAGACGAACAAGCTCATCGGTGCGGTCCTTCGCAGCATCGAATGCTTTTAGCTTGTCATTCGCGCGGTCGATGGCAGCCTTGATATCGATCGGGAAATCAACGGACAGGTTAAGCAATTCTCTCCAACCGGTGGACTGCTCAACCGAACGTCCGCTCGTCGCACTCGCAAGGTGGTCCTTGTTCAGATTTGCGATTGTCCGACGATGACCATTCCAGCGATCGCTTACCGTCATGTAGACATATTCTGCGGGGACCGATGCCTCCCACACTGCGTCCCGTGTCTCCGCGATAAGTTTTGTCGTAAGGTTTTTGACGAGGTAGGCGGAAGCTCCGATCAAGGCAATTACGACCGCAAACGAAGACAACACGCATAACAATATAGAAAATCTTCTTGTGTTCAGAATCATTACAGCATCCGCTTAAGATATTGACTTTGATCCACAATCAAATGCCGCAATCCCTAATTTCGAATTATAATTCAGCTCACAAACTTGTTACTACCTATGTTACCCCCCCATGATCGTGGCCGACACATGCCTTCTATGGACCATTCGAAGTAAAGGGCGCTCGGCTCGAAATAACCGGTCTCACCGGCTTCCATATCGGCATGAGAGCCACAATGACCTTCCGGCAGCGGAGGATATGTCATAGTCCGCGCTCGCTCCCTCTGCGGTCTGGGCGCGCCGAATTGAAGACCTGGATCACACCATCATAGGAATTCAGGCTAGCATAGCGTCGGCCAGCGCGGTCAGGTCGCGGCCCTCCCAATCAGGCTCAGCACTCAGCCTTTCCCGACGAGCAGACTGGCGGTTGATCAGGAACGATCGATGGCCGAACCATTTGGCTCCGGCAGCATCCCATCCTGCCGATGCTGCGAAGCCGACCTTTTCCGCGGGAAGGCGAAGAGAGTCCAACCCCAATTGGTACGCACGCGGTGTCGGCTTAAAGGTCTGCGCACGCCCTGTGCTGATCACGTCATCGAAGATGCCATCAAGATTCGAGCGATTGACAGCATCCTCCAGCATTCTGGTCGTCGGATTAGCCAGCACGATCAACCGGTGGCCTGACGCTTTCAGTCGGAGCAGCGCTTCCCGACACTCTTCAAATGCCCGCAGATTTGAGTAGGCGAACAACAACTGGTCGCGGGTCCCGGCGGACAATTCGAGCTTCAACGCATCGGCCGCGTAAATCAAAGCCTCGCGCATGCACTCGTCGAAGTCTACGTATTTCTGCCCCGATGCGCGAAGCCAGGTGTACTGGAAAAGCTTACCGCGCCATTCAGCGCCCAACGCTTCCCCTCTGCCTGGAAAGGCGACCTCCGCCAGCTTGAAAACGGGTCTGGCGTCGAGAATGGCAAAGCCGTCGAAGGCCACCGCCTCCAAACCATACGTGCCGATTCCCGCATTTGCGGGCGAGGTCGAGCGCGCTGCCGCCGAAGCAGCCAAAGCGACAGAAAGGCCCAAATTGAAGTCGCGTCGGTTCATTCGAATCTGCCTTTATAGATGCTCGTAACCTAGCGCTTTCACGCGCTCTTACCGGCTAGATCGGCCGATTGAATTTCATCGCGCAGGTCGGTCAGAGCGCCCAGGATCTCAGTGGGCTCAAGACGCTTGCGATAATCAGCATCGACGTATGAGAGGACGACGAGCCCCGACTGCGCGACGACGAAAGTACCCGGCGCGGGAAGGCGCCATGTTTCGTCGCCATTATTCACCTGAACAGGCGTCCCCGCGCTTTCGTATTCGGCGCGAAGCGACGACGGAAGTTCGAAGGCTAGACCATAAGCCGCCGCGGCAACATTTCCGACATCGCTCAAGACAGGGAAGTCGAGCCGTGCCGCTTGAGCTGTCCTTTCACTGTGATCGAGCAGTTGCGGCGATATCGCGACGAGCTGCGCCCCAAGCTCCCGAATAGCGGGGAGAACCTGCTGGTATGCGAGCAACTGGAGATTGCAGTATGGACACCACCCGCCCCTGTAGAAGGTCACAACCAACGGGCCACGAGCCAACAATGAGGATAGCGATACAATCTCATTGTGCTGGTTCAAAAGTGCGAAAGACGGTGCACGCTGCCCGGCTGTTACAGCTGCATCGAAGAGCCCGGAGCGTCCAAGATCTTCAAGGACCATCCGATAGAGAGACGACTGATCTTGCGTCACGCCACGCTCAAACGCAGCCAGCCGATCGGCGAGAGCGCGCGCAAGGTTCATTATTCAGACCGGCTTGCAAGGTCGCGCAGGATTGGCAGCAAGACGTTCGGATCCGGGCGCCTTGTATAGTCAGCAGAAGCCTCGGCGTACCGAATGACACCGCTACGATCGATCACAAATCGCGCAGGCATCGGCAGTGTCCAAGAAGATTCGCCGTTGATCACTGGCAAATTGACACCAAAATTCTTATAGAGACTGACAAGTTCATCGGGCAGCCGGTAGCGTATACCAAACTGATCCGCGATCGCGTTGTTCGGATCACTCAAGATCGGAAACGAGATCCCAAGATCCTCGACAGTTTTTCGACCGTTCGCCACGCTCTGGGGCGAAATTGCAACCAGCGAAGCTCCTGTGCCAAGAATCTCTGGAAGGGTAGCCTGCAATGCCTTGAGATCAAGGTTGCAGTAAGGGCACCAGATACCGCGATAAAAGCTGATCACGACAGGCCCCGCCGCCTGCAGCTCCGACGATCTCACTATTGCGCCAGACGATCCGCTGAGTTCGAACCGCGGCGCCTTCGATCCGACACCTAACGCCCTTTCGGCCTGACCGATGGCGACCAGGTCGAATGTCGCCTTGTGAATGACTGCCAGAGCCTCGGCCGGGGCCTTGGATTCGAACTGCGCGCGATAGGCGTCAAGCTGCTCTTGTAGGGACATCGACTGCTCCAGGATGAGAACTCGAACACTCCGCCAATTCGATCGGTTTTGAAATGCGATGCAAAACTATATAATTTATTCGCTCGTGGAATTAATGAGCGTTGCATGGATCGCTTTGTATCTTTCAGCCTGTTCGCTCGCGTGGTGGAAACGGGCAGCTTCTCTGCTGCTGCGCGCGAATCTGGCATCTCGCAGCCGACAGCGAGCAAGCAGATCGTTGAACTGGAGCGCCACCTGGGCGCCCGGCTGCTCCAGCGAACGACGCGCAAGCTAAGTTTGACGGAGGCGGGTTCGGAATTTTACGAGCGAACAAAGCGTCTGCTCGCGGACCTCGCCGAGGCAGAGGCGAGTGTCGGCCGGCTTCACGGCTCACCTGTTGGGACGTTGCGCATTGGTGCGCCCGCGGCCTTCGGCCGCCTCTATATCATGCCGTTGTTGCCTGAATTCCTGCAGGCGAATCCCGGACTCTCGGTTGATCTGTCGATCAATGACAGGTTCGTCGACCTTGTCGAAGAACGGGTCGACGTCGCGATCAGGATCGGTCGCCTGTCCGATATGAATCTCATAGTGCGGCATCTTGGAGTCAGTCAGAGGGTTTTGGCGGCCACGCCAGCATATCTCTCGGCTCGGGGCGAACCCAACTTCGCTGAGGAGTTGTCCGAGCATGAATGCATTGTCTACCGATACCTGAACTCCGCAGCCGAATGGCATTTCACGTCGCCTGGTGGCCCCAAGAGTGTTCGTGTCCAAGGGCGCTTTTCGACGAATAGTTCAGAGGCTGTACGAGCCGCCTTGCTCGAAGGGCTAGGCATAGGCCTCGTCCCTACCTGGCTCATCGCCGATGCAGTCCAAGGAGGCCAGCTTCAGACGATCCTGCCTGAGCTCTCGCCCATACCGCTGGATGTCAGTGCGCTATATCCGCCGACCATAACGGTGTCTTCGAAAGTCAGGACATTCATCGATTTTATTCGGCGCCGCTTTCGAAGCAGCGAACTACTCACGAGCAAATTATGAGCAGCAGTCGCTTCGGTACATCGCCTTAGGCGAACCAGAGAGCCTATGCTTGGTGTGATCGAAGCCAATTGGCAACGTCCGACGCACTGCGGTCCGGTGGAAAAACCGGATAGAAGACCTTGAGGATACGGCCTTTGGGGATCACCATCGTAAGGCGGCTCAAAAGCGTCATCCCTGACACCTCGAAAGTGGGAAGGCGCAACGCCATAGCAAGCTGCAGGCTCTCGTCCGAAAGCAAGGCGAAAGGCAGATGAAGACGACTGACAGCCTCCTGCTGATAGGGCGTGTCCTGCGTCGACAAGCCGAAGATGTGGCCAACCTCCAACTCGTCAAACTCGACGAAATGGTCGCGGAACGAACAAGACTGGGGCGTGCAACCACGCGCGCCGGGAATTACATCCCAGTCATCCGGTGCAGGCGTTCCCGGCTTCGTAGTCAAGGGATAAGCATAGACAATCGCCATCCCGGCCAACTGCGACAGATCGACAGCACGTCCATCTGTCGCACGCAACTCTATGGAGGGGAGCTCGGCGCCCTCCAGATGGGAAGCGCGCCCGTCGTCGATCGGAATCGGCAACTTGGACCAGTCAACGGGATCTTGAATCATCACCGCTGCGTCCTTTCGCAACGGCGCCGCGCATGAAGGGCTGCCGCAGCACGCACCGAATTTTCCAATGCACCTTGAGCCCGCAATCTCTCAAGAGGCGAAGCCCATCAGATCAATACCTGTGCAAGTCACATGATCGCGGCCGACCGGCGCTAAGCCGTGCTGACGATCGCCTCACCCACCTTGGCGATCGGACCACTGTTCGCTCGCTCAAACCGTGCGCAGTCGACAAGGCGATCCACCTCGTCGAGCTCGGCAGCATGCATCCGCCCCCAATCGCACAGCGCCAAAAGCACTGGCTCGAGGCTTCGTCCCAACGTTGTGGCGGAGTAGTCGACCCGCGGCGGAACCTGCCTGAAAATCTCGCGTCGGACCAACTGGTGTTCTTCCATTTCCCGAAGCTGCTGGATCAGCACTTTCTGACTGATGTCGGGAACGAGCTTGCGTAGCTCTGACAGACGACGAGGGCCCTCGTAGAGGTGATAGAGAATGATCGCTTTCCAGCGCCCGGCGATGATCTTCAGTGCCCTCTCCGCGGGCAGAATGGGCAGGCGCTTCATGGGATCGACCATAGTTACCTTTTGGTCTGTATGGCACAAATCGGTGTGTAGATTTCCATTCGACCATACAGATAGTTCAGCGCTCTGCAACCGTCCACGATAGGAGACGAGTGATGAGAGCTATACAGTTGAGCCGCTTCGGCGGCCCCGAAGTTCTCGAAATGGTCGAGGTCCAACCTCCGACACCAGGCACTGGCCAGATTCTCGTGCGCATTCACGCTGCAGGTGTGAACTTCGCCGACACGTTAATGCGCCAGGACCGCTACGCGATGACACCTCCGCTGCCTTCGATCCTTGGATCGGAGTACTCAGGCACGGTCGAAGCCGTGGGGGCTGGCGTTTCCGGTATCGTGATTGGTGAACGCGTCGCAGCAGCCGCTTTTGCGGCGGGGGCGCATTTTGGCGGTTACGCCGACTATGCGGTCATCGACGCAAACTACGCTGTTCCAATTCCCAGTGAGCTGAACTTTGGAGAAGCGACCGCTCTCATGGTGCAAGGCCTGACGGCACTTCATCTTGTTCGCCAAGCGCCCCCTGCTGGTAAGTCTATTCTTGTCAACGCTGCGGCTGGCGGGGTTGGTTCACTGCTCGTCCAGTTAGCCAAACGTGCCGGGGCAAGGGCGATCATCGCGGCCGCCAGCACCCCTGACAAGCGCGACTTTGCCAGATCTCTGGGCGCCGATTTCGTCATCGACTACACGCAAACTGACTGGGCTGAAAAAATCCGCGATCGCGTCCCTGGCGGGCCCGACATCATCTACGAGTCGGTCGGCGGTGACGTCACAAAGGCCAGCCTGCGTGCTCTTGCTCCTCTGGGCAGGATCGTCATCTATGGAGCTCTAAACATACAAGCGTTCCAGCTTGGGGTTCCTGAGCTTCTGAGCCTGATCTTCAACAACCAGTCCTTGAGCGGCATGGCGTTGGTGCCTCTGCTTACGCCCGAAATCCTGGCCAACGACCTTCGCGAGCTCTTCGACCTGGCTGTCAAGGGTGAGTTGAGAGTCACGGTTGGCGGTTCTTTCCCGCTCGCCAACGCGGGCGATGCACATCGTGCCATCGAGACGCGCGCAACGACAGGCAAAGTCGTGCTGCTGGCATAAGACCTGGAACGTGACCTCGGGCGCTCCCGCATGGTCAGCGCACGAGCTCAATCTCGGCTTCCAGAGGCCGCCTCTCGCAGTCGTGAATTGACGAAGTCGACCTTCAATTGAATGTGCGTGCGGCACGCATGTATCATTTGCCTGCAAGGAGAAGACGAATGAACTTCATGAAAACGATGCGGACGCTTGCCTGCGCGGCCGCGTTGACAGGCGCCTCTGCAGTCGCCGCTATCGCGGCTGATTCGATCAATCAGGTCGATGGCGTCGCATTGCACGGCTTCGATCCTGTTGCCTATTTCGTACAGAAGAGGCCATTGAAAGGGGACCCCGAGATCACTTATCAATACAAGGGGGTCACTTACGAGTTCCATAGCGCTGCTAATCTCGCGCTATTTAAGAAGTCGCCTGATAAATATCTCCCTCAGTATGGTGGCTTCTGTGCATTTGCGGTCGCAGCCGGAGCGAAAGCGGACATTGATCCCTACGCTTTTGCCATAAACGATGGAAAGCTGTACGTGAACTTCAGCGTAGATAAGCGTGACAGTTTTCAGAAGAAGGTTACTGAGAACGTCGCGAAGGCCAACGGAAATTGGCCCAAGGTCGAACCGCAGGAAAAGATCTATCGGTAATCGCACCGCGCGAGGTGAAAATGCCGGACGGCACTGGTACGCCGTCCGTGCTCCTAAGCATGGAAACCATCTTGGCATACGGGACATAGCTGAAAACACAGGTGGCCAGCAATCCGAAGGCATCTGATCCGATTGGCAGGTGACGAGGAGCATGCTCGACCGCGAGTGATGGGGGAGTGGGGATAGACGCTCCCCTATCCTCGCCGGCAGTCGCAGCCTCGGAGATATCGAGCATCAGCCCGACACGCTTTTGCAAATTTGGATCGAGGTCACGCGTTCCTTCTCGCGTGGCTCAAATTCCGGCGACCGCGCCAGCATTGCGAATTAGGTGCGTGAGATACATAATCTCCGCATGAACGATCCCAAAAGAACCGCCAACCTGCTTGGTGCAGCAGTTCTGGCACTTCACGACGAAATGCGAGGCGCAGCTGAGCGCATTGCGGGGCGTTCAGGCGAGTCTCCGGCCGCACTGGTAGCTCTTGGTCACCAACCAGGCCTTTCGAATGAAGCCTTGCGCCGCCTCCTCGCGCTATCCCATCCCGGCTCCGTTCGACTTATTGACCGACTAGTCGAAGATGGCCTCGTCGAACGGCGACAGTGTTCGAAAGATGGACGCGCAGTTGCCTTATATCTAACGGCCGCAGGAGCGCGCACCCGCCATGGCATTCTCGCCGAGCGAGAAACTGTGGTTCTCGGGCTCGTCGAGCAATTGAGCTCCAAGGATCAGGTTGGGTTGACGCGCGCTCTGGAAGAACTTCTTCGCGCCGTTTCGCGCGATGATGAGCACAAGTTACGCATCTGCCGACTGTGCGATGGAGACGCATGCGTGGACTGCCCGCTCCATGTCTCAGTGTCCGACTACCGTTCACCCGCTCACTCGGAGTAGCCTACAGACAGCCCATTTCGGCATTCTGGCTAACCCTTTGCCGCCTTTCGCGATCTAAATCGAGCCACTTTATCACGATTGCCACAAACGCTCATCGTGCACCACCGGCGTGTGTTGTTCTTGCCTGCATCATAAAAAACCATTGAGCAGGTCGGACTGGAGCAATGCTTCAGCCGCGCCGGTTCAAAGTCGCATACGAACCGGGAAAAATCCTCCGCGACATAACCCGCTGGGTCCGCAGCAATCACCTCAACTACCTTCACTCCCCCTTGGCTACGCGTCAGGCAGAGGGAGACATGAACGTGACGCAACAGAGCGTTGATTTGAGCAATTGTAGCGTCCGAGACAGGCTCACCAGCCCGCAGCACTTCAAATTCTGACCGCAACGTTCGACGCAAGGCTCGAAGTGCATCTTCGCTCTCGGCCGTAGCGGAGAACTCCAAGCCTGCCGCAGCGATCCATGCCGCAAGGCCATCGGGCGTGCCGATCAGATCGATCGTCCGCTGAGCCGCGTCTAGTGGCGTCGTATTGAGTAGGTCGATCCAGAGCCGGCCTCCGACAAATGGCATCCCGTCCCTAAATTCCTCTCCCTTGGGTGCCGTGTCTTTGCCTGCCATTGGGCGTGGTCGCCGGTCTGCGGACATTTCGGGCCTCGTTCGCGACGATCACATTTTCGTAACCTGACAAATATCTCTTTACAGGTTTCATATCAAGAGATACCACTCAAAATCACTTTCAAAGGTTACATAGGTTTTCTCATGACCCACCCCACCCGCCGTGGCGTTCTAACCGCGGCCGCAATCATAGGAACTCAAATCATGCCGCTTCCCGAAGCCGTCGCCGCGGCGCCAGCGGTCGCAGCCGCCAAGGTTCTTTCAAAAACCGTAAAGGTGAACGGCCTGGACATCGCCTATAGAGAGGCTGGCCCGAAGGACGGTCCGGTTGTGCTGCTCCTGCACGGATTCCCTTCCTCTTCGCATATGTTCCGCAACCTGATCCCTCAGCTCGCGTCAAACTACCGCGTTATCGCCCCCGACTATCCCGGCTTTGGCAACAGCTCGGCCCCTTCACTTCGCGAGTTCCCGTACACGTTTGCGGCCCTGGCAGATATCGTGGATGGCTTCACCGACGCGGTGGGCGCCAAATCGTATGTCCTGTTCATGCAGGATTACGGGGGGCCGATCGGGTTCCGGCTCGCCATCAAGCATCCCGACAAGGTCAAAGCGCTGATCATCCAGAACGCCGTCGCGAATGTCGACGGCTGGAACCCCGACGTGGTCAAGCAGTTTGCCCCGTTCTGGCAGAAGCGAAACAGCGAGACCGAGGCGCCTGTCAGGGCCATGCTCACGCCAGAGACGACAAAGTTCCAGTACGTGCATGGGTCAACGCGCGCGGAGCGGCTCTCACCGGATGCGTGGATCCATGACCAGGCAAACCTGGATCGTCCAGGGAACGCCGAACTTCAGGTGGAGATGCTGTTCAACTACCAGGACAATGTCGCTCAGTACCCTGCCTGGCAGGAGTACCTCAAGCGGCGGCAGCCCAAAACGCTCATCGTGTGGGGCAAGAACGACCCGTTCTTCAGGCTCGAAGGCGTCGAGTTCTTCAAGGCTCAACTGCCTAAGGCAGAGGTGCATCTTTACGACGCCGGCCACTTCGCGCTCGAAACACATTTGGACGAGATCGCGTCCGCTTCGCTGGACTTCCTGAATAGGTTGCCCAAGGGCAACTGATTGAGTTGTATCGTCGGGTTAAGAGCGTGACCTGACGATACGATAGGCCGGAGCAGAGCCCCCCTTGCTCCGGCCACTATCGTCTAAACGCGACCAGATCACTTAAGCTGTTGACGCTTTGTGACCGCCTGCTCGATGCAGCTTGGCGAAGAACGCCAGTAAGAAATCCCCTGAGCATCAGCTGCCACATCTTCAAAGAGTCCACTACTTCACAATACCAAGGCGAAGAACCGGCGCCGCCCTCCGAAGACAAGGTGACAATATATAGAATGATCAGCTTTCCGATTGTCATCGCGTCGCTTGTACTTGCCTATTTTCTGGCAGTCGACATCATCGCCGTCACGGGCGATCAGATTCATCACGGGCAAGACGGAATCCTATGCGATGACGATGCCCAGGAAATCGTTGGTCACGACGGGGTGCCAGCGAAATTCTCGGCGCTCGACGTCGAATGCGAAGCAGCACGAGACAGAGCAATCACGCGCCTATCGAGCGCAGTAAAGATCCCGTATATCGCAGTCGGAACCGCCGCTGTTTCGACAATCTTGGCACTACTTACCGACCACGCTCGTGCCGACGACGGTGATCTGCAGCGCGCCCTCTTTGATGCGAGGTGTGTGAATGCGAAGCTCAAGGCGCTGCCGCCGATTGGCAGAGCCTTGCTCTACGAAGCCGAATGCGCCGGCAAGCCGCCCAAAGTCATCCAGATCATCTGCACCGGAGGCCACTGCTTCACCGATTATCGTGGCGCCGCACGGGACGAGTTGAACGACGATTGAGCCATCCCAAGCCCACCGCCTAAGCAATAAGCCATGAAGGCGACCCAATCTTTGCCTTACATCCCAGAAGGCTGGCCTTTGCGAGCGAACCGGTCAGCAATCCACTCCCCGGCTTGGCCCAGTTCCTTGAACTTGGCATGCGACGCCGCAGGCGCGGCCGCCTCCGACTCCGCCTTGGAACCCAAGTCGCCCGCGCACTCTTCGTTGGCCGTCCAAACCATTGCACAATCGGATTCGCATGAACGTGGACGTGCTTTGCCAGCTCCGTCGACGAGTTCTCGCATTTTGCGCCGCTGGCCCCAGCGTCAACTCGAAGATCACACAGCGGTTCGGGCGTGCCCGCTCCTGATCACAGCCGTCATGCTGCGCTCAGTCAGGAATCCACCTATTCTTGCTGCAGAGATTTTCAGAACCTGTTCTCTCGCTGACCATGGTGCTCAGTCAGGTCTTCTCAAGCGTACTGCGCGAGGCCGTTGCCAAGTGACCAGTTCTCTTTCACGACCTCGACGAGGCTCACGAACACGTCTTCAGGTCGGATTCCAGGGCTCTTGCCCAGCAGCTCCGCGATCCGATGGAAAAGCGCCTTCTTCTGTTCCACTGTGCGTGTGTTGTTCGCTGTGATCTGGATGTACACCAAATCGTCGCTCCGGGCGATGCCAAGATATGATCTTCCGTAGCGAAAAGTGGCAACGTCATGCTCGCTAATGGTCATGAACTGGTCATCTTCCGGAACGCTGAACGTTTCATGCATGGCGCGGTAGATGTTGTCAAATATCGATTGCCGATAAGACTCCGATTTTCCTGTGCGCATTGAGATATGTACGAGTGGCATTGCGGATCCTTTCTGTTCCAGGTGGATTAACATTACATCCTGAGCGATATTTTGATACGCTATGGAAATTGATATCAGTGATAAGGCCCGGAAATGATCAACCGACCTCTCGACTTGGATGCTGTCCAGGCATTCATCCACATCGCCGAGCTAGGCAGCTTCACACACGCAGCTGACGCTATGCGAACAACTCAGGCTGCGGTCAGCTTGAAGCTAAAACGGCTCGAAGAGAGGCTCGGCTGCCGGCTCGTCGAACGGACGCCCCGGTACGTCCAGCTCTCGGCGCAGGGCGCAGCCTTCCTGGAACACGCTCGTGAGCTCTTGGAGGTCCACGATCGCGCGCTCACCGTATTTGCCGGGGCCCGGCAGCGCCTCACCATCGGCATCAGCGACCATGTCGCTGGGCCGGAGCTCCCTGCGCTGATCGCGCGCATGAACGCGCAAGATCCACAATTGTTAATCGAAATCCGGATCGGATCATCGGGCGACTTGCTTCAAAGCTTTGATCGGCGGGAGCTCGATACGGTGATCGTCCGCCTGCACGCTGGGCGGAGCGACGGCGAAATTCTAACCGAAGAAAAATTCGGCTGGTTCGCAGCACCCAGCTGGCAGCATCGCGCTGACGAGCCACTTCCGCTTGCCACTCTTGCCGAACCCTGCGGCGTGCGTGTGATGGCCGGGCAGCTCCTCGACGCGGCAGGCATATCCTGGACCGAAATTTTCGTCGGCGGCGGCGTTACGGCAGTCGCCGCGGCTGTCACGGCAGGACTCGGCGTTGCGGCATTGGCCGCGCGAATGCTGCCATTTGGAGCGGTTGACGTAGGCCCCAAGCTTGGGCTGCCTGATTTGCCTCGTTTGCCAGTTCTGCTTCACTCCAGAGTCAAGGACGGCCGGCCGCGCGATGCGCTCTCCGCGCTTTCGGCGGCATTCAGGAGTGCGGTGCGAGGCTAGCCAGCTTTTCCAGCGAGGTATTCATAGCTGTTTCCGCGGCTGAAGCTGGATTAATGAGCTCGCGCCCTAGGGCAATCAACGTAAGGGCCCATGCAAACCGGCGACACCGCCTATTCTGTCAAATTGGCGGATATCGCAAATTCTCCCGTAGAAAATCGCTGCATTTTTTCGGCCAATTCGGTGGCCGAAGACAGAAGATTACTCGCAACAGCGGCGTTAGCCTCAGAAGAGGCCATATTTTTCTGCTTAATTTCGTCAAGGCTTCTTACGGAGTTACCAATTTGATTCACCGCATTCGCCTGCTCATTTGCAGCGTCTGCGATATCAATGACGACACCGTTCATCGACTGAACGATTGAGGCTATCCCCGTAAGAGCTGTCGCAGCCTGTCGTACTTTATCGCTGCTCTCTCCTACCTGCACCTGCGTGTCGGCGGCCATAACACGCACTGATCGCGAAGCCTCGGCAACCTGGATCGCAAGACGGCGGATCTCTGCCGCTACCACGGCAAATCCCTTGCCGTGCTCGCCTGCACGAGCAGCTTCGACCGACGCATTCAGTGCTAGCAAATTCGTCTGAAGAGCGATCGAGTTGATTACGCCGGCAACCTCTCCAACACGCTGTGAAGAGGCCTCTATCGTGGCCATAGCTGCAAGAGCATCGGAAGCCAGCCGGGATCCAGCACTCGCGCTGTGAGACGCAGTTTGTGCTGTTTCAACCAGGCCCTGCGCGGCATCTGCGGTAGCAGCTACACCGCTTGCGAAGGCCGTTACCGCCAAATTTAGTTGCTCTATCGTGACAGCCTGGCTCTCCGAGCGTTCGGCAATATCTTCCGCCAAACGCTTGATTTCGCCCGCCCTCGTGGCTGTTTTCTCGGATGTCGCCTTAGCTTCTTGAATCGTGGCGCCAAGATCACGCATCGCCGCGTCCAGGCCGCATGCGACGGTCGCGTACCGCCCCTCGAACGCAGCATTGAATCGCTGGCTGAGATCTCCGGACGCGAGACCGGTCGCACAACGGTAGAGTTCATCCAGGAATTCTCCTGTGCTCTGGCAAACCTGGTTCAAGCCATCGACGATCATGGACAGCTCTCCTAACCCGGCCGCCGCCTTGGCTCTGTCTCCAAACTCGCCTCGTGAAGCGCTGGAAACGACGGCCTGGACGGAGCGAGCCGCTGCAGCAATGGCCATTGATCGCTGCTCATCAGTTTGGCGTGCCAGCTTATTCTCTACCTCCAAGTTCTGACGCTCGACGAGCGCAGCTTCCAGTATCTTGAACGACGCAGCCATATCAGCAATTTCTTTGATCCCGCTGTTGGCGGGAACCTCTTGCCCAAACTCATTTCGAGACAAACGAATGATTGCTCGATTTAATGTAGCAAGCGGCCCCAACAATCGAACAACAACCATCAGGCCACCCGCGACCATCAAGCCGATCATTGCTGCGGCAATTGTAATCAGTTGGATTGTACTGCTAGCGGCGGTCGCCTCCAGACGGTCGCTCTCCTGCATGATTCGGGCACTCATCACGCTTAGAAGCTTGGTAGCCTGCGGGCCAATTTCTCTAAATGCTCTCGCCTCAGATCCGTAGTAATTTTCCCGTGCGGCGTCCAATTTTCCGGCAGCTATCAGTTCGGCAGTCTTCGAATACGAACTGTGATAGGATTCAAATCGCTTGGTCGCGATTTCCACCTCGGCCATGACGGCAGGCGGAAAAAAAGCCGACAGGGCCGCGAGCTCGGACCAAATTGACTTACTATCGGCTTCGAACTTTCGAACGGCAGCGATGTCGAATTCATCGCCATGCAACGCGAAGCCGAGATACTCGCGGATGGCTCCCAGGCCATTTACGACGCTGAAGACTTGCGACGGCGGTGTTGAAGCTTCCCAAACCGCATCGCGCGCTCCCGCTATCAATAGAGAGTGGCTGCGCTGCACGATGACGCCCGCGGCGATAACCATGCCGAGGATGACGGCGAACAGCGCCAGCATCTCCGTCTTAAGCGAGTGGTGTTGGCGCAACAGGGACATCTGATATCCAATTTTCGATCGACGTTCAGCGAACACGCCCCAGTCACCCGAGCACATTCGGATTTCCTCGTTTTAGATCGATCGTTTTAAAAAAGCCTTATCCCGCAGGCCGAAGGCAATTCCTCGAAAAAATCGCGGACGACCTTGATGCACGACGGGGCCGCCTGGATTCCTTGAAGCGGCTCAGTTCGAGCGCAGGGCCGCTTATGCAGCGAAGGACTGCAGCCCCCCGACAGGCCAATTGTTTGCGAAAACATTCAGCGTCGCAGCCCAAAAGCGTATAGCCACGACTTCCGTCCCGTCGGGCATGACATGATGGCTGTTCCCGCACATCCGGGCTGAGCCACCCACGACACTGGAAGCACGCTCACATGTGCTCCTAGCGTGTAAGGAGGTTGGTTCGTTTTCGTATGAATGGGGCAGCAAGAATAACAATTGGCAGCATGGCCACCCATGCCAACAGCATGAACGAAGCCAAAAAGCCAAAAAGTGAGCGTCACTTAGAGCTGAGGCGCTGGCGATTGCAGTCGCGATTCCGGAGGTCAACCCTGATTGAATCACTCCGAAAACAAAATGGCTGTAATGCCGTGGAACTCCCGGCGTTCTACAATCCTGCCTTTGCTTTCTGTTTGTCCGCACACAACGGTCGGTGCAGCACAAGCGTTTCAATCGCGAAGGATCCAAGAGACACGATTTCGACTAACTGCCAACGCGTTCAGATCGATCTTCAGTTCTGTTAAAAATGGTGAACGCCGTCCGTACTATACCTTCAAGTAGCGCCCGTTCGGGGCGTACTCGCGCGAGCACTCTAACTCCCATCAGAACGCCGAGAAGATGTTGGGCGACGTCAGTGGCTGGCACTGAACGTGTGATTGTCCCTTCAATTTGCCCGGCTTCGACAGCCCGGAGAAAGAAGCTCTCAATCTGACGCAGAACGCCCGCGACGATACCTTGGAATCGAGGGTCCTGTGGCAAAACGTCGAGTGCCGCATTAACCAGCATGCAGCCTCGGCGCTGAGGATCTCCAAGCGACCGTTCCAATATCTCTGCAAAAAAGCCCTCGATCGCCTGGCGCGGCCCCTGGCCCTCGCACCGCAAGATACGATCGGCAACGCTAGTATCCACGTACAGCGCCAGGGCTTTTTCGTACAAAGACCGCTTGTCGCCAAATGCGTTGTAAAGGCTGGCGCCCGTGATTCCCATGCTTGCAGCAAGATCTCGTACCGAGGTCGCCTCGTAGCCGCGCGACCAGAAGCACTGGATCGCCGCATCGAGCGCCTCAGCTTCGTCAAACTCTCTTGGTCTCGCCATCCCAGCTTCCATTGACTCGCCGATTCAAGACACCTTGCCATAACCGCCTGCTTTGTGCATTTTAGATCGACTGATATAAAATGCAACGACAAGGCCTTTGCGCTTGATCCGAACCATTCCCATCAACGGCCTGATTCCACGGTTCACAGAAGCCGTTGCCGCAAACTCAGATGGAATGCGGGCGATCTTCAACATGTACAAATTGCCATGACGCCTGCACCGAGCGCCAACTGCCGACCAGATCGACTCGCTTCAGCCGCGCCCGAGCTAAGCCTGGCGTGGAAACGAGCCGAAGGGCTTATCTGGGCCTGCGCATCGCTGTTGATCTTTTCCGGTTGGTTCGTCGTAACCAGGTTTAGCGTGACCCGGAACCTTCAGATCTGGGATATCACGGCCTTACGTTTCGGTGTCGGAGCACTGCTATTTGCGCCAGTACTGCTGCGCCACAAGTCTCGTTTACCTCCGGCCGCATGGCGTGAAGGATTTCTGTTTGCCCTTCTATGGGGCGCTCCGTTTGTCTTGTTGGTAGCTCTGGGGCTTCAACTCACATCGGCCGCTCAAGCTGCGTCGATCGCCCCAACTTTGATGCCCGTTTTTGCTGGATTGTTCGCATGGCTGTTTCTGCGTGAGAGTCAGGGCCTGAGACGATGGCTCGGATACGCGACCATCTGCATCGGGTTGGCTGGCCTGGTTGCATCTGGAGCAGCTCTTAGAGGGTCGACCAATATCGGCGGACTCCTCGCACTCGTCGTGGCTGCGGCGATGTGGGCCTCCTACACTCTGCGTTTCCGTAAGAGCGGGCTCACCGCGATACAGTCAGCCGCGGTGATTTGCGTTTGGTCGTCGGCCATTTTCGTGCCTGCCTACCTGCTTCTCGGCCTCAGTCATTTCAGGTTCGCGTCGGCGAGCGAGATTGCTTTTCAGATCGCCTATCAGGGCATTCTGATGAGCGGCGTCGCCATCGTCACGTTCAACCGCTCAGTCGAGCAACTCGGCGCCGCTGCAGCAACATCAATCATCGCGCTGTTGCCGGCGGTCGCATCCGGGCTCGCCATCCCCGTCCTCGGCGAGATCCCAACTGCAGCAGAGGCAGCCGCCATCCTTGTCATCGTTGCTGGCGCTCTGCTGTCTGCAAGGCCCGCCTCTGCTGCAGCCGTACACGCGCCCCCTTCAATCTAAGGAGAACCGAATGATCCGCTTCTACTATCACCCAACACCGAACCCGGCGAAAATCGCGCTGTTCCTCGAGGAGGCAGGCTTGCCTTACGAGACGATTCCGATCGACACGAGCAAGGGCGAGCAGCACACCGACAGCTTTCGTGCCATCAACCCGAACGGCAAAGTGCCTGCCATCGTCGATACAGAGGGACTGGGAGGAAAGGAGACGCGGGTCTTCGACTCGACCGCAATCCTCATCTACCTCGCAGAAAAGACGGGACGCTTTCTCGGAGCCTCGGAGGATCGTGCGGAGCTCCTTTCATGGCTGCTGTTCGTCGCCTCAGGCGTTGGTCCCTTTTCAGGGCAGGCGGTTCATTTCCAGCACGCAGCCCCCGAGAAGCTGCCTTATGCCGTCAACCGCTACCGGCGCGAGGTTGAGCGTCACTACAAGGTGCTGGATGAGCATTTGGCTGGCCGAGAGCACATTGTAGGAACGGATTTCACAATTGCGGACATCTCCGCATGGGGTTGGCTAGGCCGCGCGCCGAGAGTTCTTGCCAATGCTGACAATCCCCTGGCGCCGTTCCCCAATATCAAGCGCTGGTTCGACGCCATCGAAGCCCGTCCGGCAGTCGCTCGCGCGCGTGCAGTCGGGAAGGAGCACGAGTTCAAAACCGTGAGCGACGAAGAGTCAAAGCGCGCACTCTTTCCTTCCAACTACCCTCCTGCTGCTTGAGAGCGAGACCATGAAGATCGAAGGTAAGCGCGTCCTGATCACAGGCGGTTCGAGCGGTATAGGGCTGGCTACCGCGCGTGCTCTCCACGCAAAGGAAGCTCGGCTAGTCGTCACTGGTCGTCAGCCCGAAAAGTTGGCGGATGCCCTGAGAGCGCTGGCCGGTGGTGATGCCATATTTGGCGTCGCCGCGGACGTTGCCACCGCAGAGGGGCGAGAAGCAACGCTTGAACACTCGATCGAGAGGCTCGGCGGACTGGACATCCTCATAAACAATGCGGGGGGTGTTCGAGCCGGCCGGATCGAGGACACGTCGGAGGCCGACATACTGGCGATGGTCGCAGTCGATCTCGTCGCACCAATTCTTTTGACAAGGGCGGCGCTTCCTGTGCTGCGCGCCAGCGGCGATGCCATGGTTGTCAATATCGCCTCCGGCCTCGCCCTTGTCGGCGCCCCTTTCTATGCGACTTATGCCGGGGTGAAGGCGGGGCTTTCTCGCTTCGGAGAGTCACTCCGGCGCGAGCTGAAGGGTGAAGGTATCCATGTCCTGACGGCCTACCCTGGCGGAACCGATACCCCAATGATGGCTTCGAACCGCGCAGGCCCAGAGCTCGGGTTTGCACGCGAGCCCGCCTCTGCAGTTGCAGAAGCAATTGTTGAAGCGATCGAAATGGACGCCCTTGAGATGATCCGCGGAGGCGAGGCGCGGGCAGCGATGATCGCGCTCAATCGCGACGACCCGCGAGGGATAGACGAACGCTTTTTGAGTCTGAAATCAGCTCTCGAAGAAGCGGTCAGAGATCATTCGGCGCTTTGATTAATACAAAATAGTCTCTTCCCCGGAAGTTAGCCCAAAATCGGATGCACGTCATGATTGATCTATACTATTGGCCGACGCCGAATGGCCATAAGATTACGATGTTCCTCGAAGAGGCGGAGCTAGATTACACTATTCACCCTGTCGACATCAGCGCCGGAGACCAATTCAAGCCCGATTTTCTGGCATTCTCACCCAACAATCGGATGCCGGCAATCATTGATCGCCAGGCGGCCGACGGCGGTGATCCCATCACCGTTTTCGAGTCAGGAGCCATTCTGCTTTATCTGGCCGAGAAGACCGGGCGCTTCCTTCCATCCGACCTCCGCGGTCGCAAAACTGCAACAGAATGGCTGTTCTGGCAGATGGGTGGGCTTGGTCCGATGGCGGGACAAAATCATCATTTCGGCGTCTACGCGCCTGAGAAGATTCCGTATGCCATCAATCGTTACGTCAACGAGACCAACCGTCTTTACGGTGTGCTCGATCGAAGGCTGGCGGGCCGCGCCTTCATCGCCAATGACGACTACACGATCGCGGACATGGCCTGTTATCCTTGGATCGTACCGTGGAAGCGCCAGCAGCAGAATCTCGAAGAATTCCCCAACCTTCGCCGGTGGTTCGATAATGTGCGCGAACGTCCAGGCACCGTTCGCGCTTATGCGAAGGGCGAACCGCTCGCTGCACGGCCGACCGTGACCGAAGAAGGTAAGAAAATTCTATTTGGGCAGACCGCCAACCGCAATTGATGCATCCGAGGCTGCTCAATTAGGTCTCCAATGCCTCGCTGTACTCTCATGCGGTGAAGGGTCACCAGGCCTTCGCGCGCTCCTTCTCACGCGGGTGCGTGCGCCCCAAACTTGGGCACGTCACAAAGGCAACACGCCACCCGGTGCCTTCGGCATCGACCAGTTGGCGTCTGCGACAATTTCGACATGAGGGCGGACATGGCAGTACGATGGCAAAGCTCACTACGGGTTGCGATCGCAGTGGCCAGCCTGCTTCAGGCTGGCCATCCGCGGGCGGAGGAGCCGCGGAAGGTGGAGGCGGTCTCGGACTCTTGTCCGGCAAACGGTTGCCAGGTCGAGAGCGGAAAGTATCGCATTATCTTGCCTGCGCGGGCTTCCAAGGAGCATCGCAGCGGCGCGATCATGTTCTTTCACGGCTGGCAAGGGTCCGCTGAAGAGACGATTTCCGACCAATCACTTGCAGCGGCAGCTGAGCGCTTGGGTGTCGCACTAATCGCCCCGGACGGTATGGGGCGGACCTGGTCATACCCCGGTTCACCAGGACATTATCGAGACGAGTTCGCCTTCGTCGCACAAGTACTCGATGACGTTGAAAGGCGCTTTCCCATCGACCCCAGCAAAATCATGGCCAGTGGCTTCTCGCAGGGCGGCTCGATGGTCTGGTATCTGGCTTGTCGGATGCCGTCGCGCTTTGCGGGCTTCGCCCCAGTCGCGGGCTCATTTTGGGAACCGCTTCCGCAGCAATGCGCAGGTCCTCGACCCAACCTGATCCATATCCATGGTACAGGCGATACGACTGTACCGCTGGCAGGACGGTCGATCGGCTCCAGATACAGGCAAGGTGATCTCTTCCGTAGCCTCGCTGTATTCGCGCCCGGAGACTGCACGGCCTCGTGGGCTACAGCATCTCGGGAAGCGGCCTTGTCGGACAAAATGGCATGCTGGCAGGCCACAACTTGCTCCGGGAGTGCTCGACTGGAGCTTTGCCTTCACCCCGGCGGGCATTTTGTCGATCCGACATGGATTGAGCGGGCATGGCATCTCGCCATCCCTCAGCAATCTCCGGCCACTGCGGCGGGCGCCCAGCTCACGTTGCCGTGAGGCTGTAACCACCGCCCCACTCAACACGATCTCTCTCGCAGAACCGTTCATACCGAACACCAAAGAGCGATCATGTCCCAACAGCAAACAGCCGGCCACCGCGCAGAAGATGCGGGTGTCGGCACCCTATCGACCGCTGCCATCCGGCAGTCGAGCCACCATCAAGCGCCGGGCTGGAATGCCCTCGCTGTTGAATTGCCGCCTAAGCACTCCAAGCGCCAGCGCGATGAGCGGCTCGATTTCTTCCGCGGACTGACGATGCTGATCATCTTCGTCGCGCATCTGCCAGAGAACAGCTGGAATGCATACATTCCAGCTCGGTTTGGTTTCTCCTCAGGGGCCGAGGTCTTTGTTTTCTGTTCCGGCCTAGCTAGCGCTCTTGCGTTCGGCAGCGTTTTCGTCCGTCGCGGATTGGCACTGGGTACGGCACGCATCCTGCTGCGTATGTGGCAGGTCTATTGGGCGCAATTGGGCGTGGTTCTAGCCTTGATTGCTCTGGCCGCCTTGCTCGACCGCACTTTTGGTCTCGCCGAACTCCCCTCGCAGTTCGCTCCTCTGATTAAGGACCCGGAACGTGCGCTGCTCGGGCTCGCCACTCTTACGTGGCAGCCTGACTACCTCGACATCCTGCCGATGTACCTGGTGATCTTGGCGCTAGTGCCGGTTGCGATGGCACTGCATCGACTCCATTCCTCGCTGCCTTTTGTGATGACGATCCTTCTCTATGGATTGGTATGGACAGCGGATTTCAATTTGCCTGGCAATCCTTGGAATGGATCTGGCTGGTTCCTGAACCCCTTCGCTTGGCAGCTCATATTCTTCATCGGCTTTTTTTTCGGCATGCGGTGGCTGCCAGTTCCAAAGCTCGGTGACAGGTCGACATTGCTGGCGGCGGGCCTGGTTTTGCTGGTGTCATTGCCTCTTTCCTTCTGGGGCATCTTAGACAATTGGCCTGCCGCGCAGGCCCTTCGCGACTTGATCGTTCCCGCCAGCGAGAAAAGTAACCTGCATGCGCTGCGCGTGCTGCACTTTCTCGCCTTAGCCTATGTGATGTTGAGTCTCGTCGAGGGTTGGCGTCACAGGCTCGATGAAGGTTTAGGGCACGTCTTCATCCTAATTGGCCGGCAGTCGCTCGCCACTTTCCTCGCCAGCGTTGTGTTGGCTCGATTGGCTGGCACCGTCGCCGGGCTCATTGGACGGAGCGAGCTGAATGTCGCTCTGCTCAATCTGATCGGGTTTTCTGCAATCTTCGGGACTGCGATCCTGGTCGGCTGGTTCAAAAGCGCACCTTGGGCCGGCGCCATACCTCGGGCCGAGCCGGCGCGCAATGAAGAGCAGATCGCCGCACACATTCGAGCTCTGTCACGCGTCCGTGAAGCAAGTTGAACCGCGTTTGATCGCTCTGTTGCGAACTCCCCTTTGAGCGCCCATCCGGCCTCCGAAATGGAGCAACTTATGTATCACGACCTCTCCGGCGACCGCATCACCGTTGCGAACGACGCAGCACGTCTTGCCTGGAATGACACGCTCGAAGCCCTGCTGGCCCATGCTGCCGCGACCCCGGAACATCTGGCCCGCACGCTGAAGGCTGATCCGGAATTTGCCTTGGCCCATGCAGCCAAAGGATTGATGCTGCTGTCACTCGCGCGGTCGGAGTTGCTCGGCTCTGCGCGCGAATGCCTCGCAGCGGCACAGGCCGCCATCGCAGTTCGGCCTGTTACGCGGCGCGAGCATATGGTTGTCGAGGCACTGGCGCTGTGGCTCTCCGACGCACCGCGTCAAGCCGCGCACAGACTTGAATCGATCCTGGACGAGCACCGTTTCGATGTGCTCGCGCTCAAGCTCTCACATGGTCTGCGCTTCATGTTAGGCGATCAGAACGAGATGCTCGCAAGCTTGCGCCGCGTTGCGCCCGGCTTCGGAGAGACCCATCCCCTCACTGGCTATGTCAACGGCTGCTACGCCTTCGCACTGGAGGAGCAGGGCTTCTACGCCGAGGCCGAGCGCGCCGGCCGTCGAGCAGTCGCCCTGAGCCCGCGAGATGCATGGGGGCGGCATGCCGTCGCTCATGTGCTGGAGATGACCGGCCGTACGGAAGAAGGCGTCGCTTGGCTGAGCGACGACCGCAACTGGGCCCACGCCAACAACCTACGCTTTCACATTGTTTGGCATCTGGCACTGTTTCAGCTCGAGCAAGGCAAGATCGCGGAAGTGCTTCGGCTCTATGATGAAGACATCCGCCGCGAGCAGACAGACGACTACCGCGATATCGCGAACGGGGCTTCGCTGCTTGCGCGATTGGAGTATGCCGGTGCTGATGTCGGGACACGCTGGGACGAGCTCGCCGCTCGTGCAGAGGGCCGCATTCACGACGGACGGCTAGTGTTCGCCGATCTTCACTACGCCCTGTCGCTGCTCGGTGCCGGCCACACCGATAGCGCGGAGACCATCGCCTGCAGCCTTGTCCAGGACGGCCAATTTCACCCGAGCGGGGAACGGCGCGATGCTGCGCGCAATGGCGCAATGGCGGCTTTTGGCCTCATCGCCTTCCGAGATGGCGACTATGACGAGGCATCACGCCTCCTTGGAGCCGCGAGAAAGGGACTTATGACAGTCGGCGGCAGTCATGCCCAACGCGACCTGTTCGAGCAGGCCTACATCGAGAGTCTGATCCGCTCCGGCAGTCATGAGCTCGCCACCCAGATTCTCCGTGAGCGCGTTGCTCAGCGCGGCGGTTCAAATTTCTTCGCTGCAAAGCGGCTCGCGATGCTGCGAAATCGATCGGCTGGGCGGGCCGCGGCACTCGTCGTCGCTGCAACGCCGCTTGCCATAGCACATTGACCTCAAGCCACCTGACCGGGACGGTGCAGTAACGAGCACCCGTCCTTGGACTCCGCGTCAGCGCTCTTAAACGCCAATGCCTCGGGCCTAGGCGACGGACTTAAGCAATCCCAGGTGGACTTGCTCAAGCCGATTTCTGTCGGAGATCTCTTGACTAACTTTGCTGGAACGAGCTCGGGCTACCGCCCGGCGGCGGTAGCCTTTGTGCTGACTTGGATTGCGCTCTGCTGGCCTTGGCTTTCAGGGCAGTGGACGATCCCTTTCGATGCCAAGGCACATTTCCAGGCCCAGATTCAATTCCTGGCGCAGGCGCTTCATTCTCAACAATCGCCATTCTGGACGCCCAGCGTGTTCGGCGGTTCGCCTCAAATCGCGGATCCCCAGTCGCTTATCTTTTCGCCCGCGATCTTGCTCGCACTGTTGAGTCCTTCTCCCAGCTTTCGAGAAGTTGATGCGTACATCCTCCTGCACCTGCTGGCTGGTGGGCTCGCCTTGCTCATGCACTTCCGAGATCGCAAGTGGCACCCGGCAGGTGGCGTGCTTGCTGCCATTGTCTTCGCCTTTGGAGCGTCAGCCTCATGGCGCGTTCAACACGTCGGTCAAATCGCCAGCCTCTCATATTTCGCGATTGCCTTCTGGCTCACCAGCCGAATGCTGCTGCGGAATTCAACAATCAACGGTGTCCTTGCAGGCTGCGCTGCGAGCCAGATGGTGATCGAGCCAGACCAGGTCGCCTTGCTAGGCTCCTACGTCCTGATTGCCATGGTGTTGGCTCATTGGATGTCTGGCGGTTGGCTTGCGATCCGATCCAGTTTTGTTCCCATCATGGCCGGTGGCCTTGCTGGGAGCCTGATCATCTCGCTTCCATTACTATGGACATGGCTCTTCGCAGAAGCTTCGACGCGCCCTGAGGTCGACTTCGTCGAAGCGGCCCACGGATCCCTTCATCCCGCGTCGCTCCTGACCGCTTTCGTGGCAGACCTTTTCGGTGCACGCGATCCAAGCGTCCAATTTTGGGGACCGGCCAGTGCCTCCTGGAAAGACAAAGGTATCTATCTGTCTCAGAATATGGGGCAGATCTATCTGGGCGCCTTACCCATGCTGCTGATAATTGCGCCGGGGCTGACGCGCGGTTGGGTTTGGGACAAACCGGTCCGGTCAACGACGACCCTGTTGGTCTTCATGGTGCTCTTCGCGCTCGGTTGGTACACGCCATTCTTCCAAGCATTCTATGATTATCTGCCGGGCGTGAAGGTCTTCCGCCGGCCAGCTGATGCGACCTTTCTGTTTGGTGCGCTCGGTGCCGTGGTCTCAGGTTACGTATTGCACCGACTGCTCACGACAGAGAAAATGGGCTCGCACAAACGCGACCTTTTAGTATCTGCTTGTTTAGTCGGCGCTGCAGTAGCGCTTGGCTTGGTGATATCGTCGGATAAAGGTCATCTGACCGACGCCTGGTGGCCTTCGATATCAGCTGTTTCGTGGTTCGGCGCGTCGATTTTGCTCATCGGCATCATGTTGCGCTGGCGCACGACAACTGCCCCACTCGTCTCTGTGCTGGCTGTCGCAAGCGTTGTCGGTGCCGATCTCGGCAGCAACAACGGTATCAATGAATCGACTGCGTTGCCGCCGAAACTCTACGATGTCCTGCGGACGGAAACGCGAAACGAGACTGTCCGCAAGTTAAAGCAACTCTTATCACAGCCGATCGGATCACCGCGACGCGACAGGGTTGAGCTTCTGGGCTTGGGCTTCGAGTGGCCCAACGCCGGCTTGGTTCACGGCTTTGATCACACGCTAGGCTACAATCCGCTGCGGCTTGCTGACTTCTCAGAGGCCGTCGGAACTCAGGACACGATCGCCGAGCCAAATCAGCGCAAGTTTACACCGCTATTCCCCTCCTATCGCTGTCGTCTCGCCGATCTGCTGGGGCTTCGCTACATAGCTTCGCCGGTTCCAATCACACAGATTGACGGAGCACTTCGCGAAGGCGACCTCAAACTCGTGGCGCGAACCCAGGAGGGCTACATCTACGAGAACCCTCGCGCGCTGCCACGAGTTCAGTTCGTCGGAGGTTGGCAACTAGCAGATTTCGACGGCATGAAGGCAACAGGGCGTTGGCCCGACGTCGATCCGCATCAGGTCGTTCTGCTCGAAGCCGAACCTCAAGGCGCGCCGCCAGAGGAGGCGCTAGCGGCGCGTGCAGGCGTGACGCTCTCGCGTTACGAGAACACCGAAGTCGAAATCGACGTTACTGCGACCCAAGCCGGCTTCATTGTGCTGAATGACATCTGGCATCCTTGGTGGCGGGCCGAGGTTGATGGCGTCGAGACGCAAATCCTGAAGGCGAACGTGCTCTTTCGCGCCGTACAGGTTCCTGTTGGATCCCACAAAATCAAATTCAGCTTCCGGCCCGTCGAGGGTGCGCTCGCTGAACTGCGGGATCGCGTCTTCCCGCAAGAGGCTGATGAGGGCGTTCCGCTAAAACCAGAGATCCTAGAACAGATCATAGCCGATGGCCCTTCTGGGCGAATTCCCTTGTCATTGCCCGGGCTTTCATCGGCTGCCCGCGACGCTTTGAATTTGGGTAAATCCGATCGCTTTGTCGAACCGCGCCCACAATCGTCGGCAACCGGTACGGCGAAAGCTTGGTGAGGGACAAAACCTGCATAAGCGCTTGCGATTTAGCGCCGACAGAATTCGAATTCGCTTCGTGTGAGCCCCAAAGACTGAGGTTACAAGTCTCCAGCAACGCGTCGCAGTTGGCCCCTGCTATGATATCTGCAGGTTCGCAAACGGTTTGGCGACGGCACGGATTCTGTCGAAGTACGACAACGCTCTCTATTCGGCATCGCCGCGCAGTATGCGCGGCGTGCTGGTCATGAACGGACAGCTGCGATGTTACGGCTGGCCCGACATCGCGAACACGACCGCAGCTCCCAGGTAGAACGCCTGCGGGTGACAGCAACCGCGAGGCTGACCTGGGTCGATTGGCCAATATCCAGCCTTGCAATCGATCCGCGTAGCGCCGCGTCACATGTCGGGATCGTCGAGCATATCGGGCGGCACGACGTCAGACGAGGTCAGGACGACCGGCTGATTGGTCTTGTTCTCCCACCAATGAGCGTGGCCCTTGCCAAACTCAGGCGTCCAGTCGCCTTCGCGATGCAGGATCGGCACAGAGCAGAAGGCGCTGTGCTCGATGATCTCACCCTTGACGACGTAGACGATCGAGGGCCGGTCGTCGTGCTGGTGCGTCGGCACGATGCCACCGACTGCCACTGTCAGCCGGCGCGTGCGCAGGCGCAGATCGCCGACGCCGCGCCAGCCCGTCAGGTTCACGATCGAGAGCGTCTCGCGCTTGATCCCGACATCCGGTGCCTCCTCGATCTTGCGCGGCATGGTCAGCACCTTGTCCGTCGGACAGGTGCCAGCATCGGCTCCGGCCGTGGCGAGGAGGACGGCGGCGAGGCTCAACAAAGCCACGGCGTTTCGTCGGGCGGACAGGATGGTCGGGATCGACATGACAATCTCCTTGTTGGTGTCGCCACGCCGGGATCGGCATGGCCGCAACCGGAAAATCGGCTTTCGGAGAGGTATTTAGAAATGCCATCTGTCTCCCGTTTCGATAGCGCGCGGCTATCTGCGGCTCGAGACAGGTCAGGGCCGAGACGAGACAAGCCCTCCCGCGCTGGGCGCGGAAGGGTTAGTTCAGCTCGTCGATTGTGGCAGCAAGGCCGCTGCAGCTCAGCCCCGCTGGGCTTGCAGCGCCTGGAAGACAGTGGCGAGCACAAAGCCAAAGATCGCGTGGCCTATCAGGCTCATCAGCGAGAGGAGGTTGTTGTCGCCGATCAGCAGGAAGGGCCGCCCCGCCAGCGGCGCGAAGAAGCCGAGTGCGATGAAATAGGTGATGACGCCCCAGATCCAGCCATCGGTCGGGTGGCCGAAGCTCCGGATTCGCGTGAGCAGCCAATAGCCGAGCGGATAGAACAGGAAGCCGGTGAGGAAATGCAGCGCCTTGGCCCAGACATCGGGCACTGTGACGGCGAGTTGGTGCTGGAACAGCGACTTGATCAGTGCGGGCGGTTCCAGCGGGAAGCCGGCCAGCAGAGCGGTCGGCCAATTGGCCCAGATCTCGTAAAAGCCGGTCGCCGCGAAGCCGGCGAGCGCGAGGTTCCAAAGCGAGCGGGCAGAGGGAACCAGCCCGGCGTCGATGGCTTCGATGCTGTTCGTCATGGTCATGGCGATGGTCCTTTCTGAAGGAGGATGTAAGTGGCGAAACGGCAGGAATGAGCGGTCAGGCCGCGTCCTGCTGTCGGATTGGAATATCGGGCGCCCGGGCGCGGGCGATTTCCTGACCGGTGATCAGACGCGCCCCGCGCTCCCAGGTCAGGTAGGACCAAAGCCAGCTCGTCGCGACGCTGAAGCGGTTGCGGAAGCCAATGAGGAACCAGACATGCGCGGCCGACCACAGCAGCCAGCCGGCGCCTCCGGTGAGCCGGATGCGGCCGAGATCGACCACTGCGGATTTCCGGCCGATCGTCGCCATGGCGCCTTTGTCGCGATAGCGGAACGGCTTGGGCTCGCGCGTGCTGGCGAGGCGCGCCGCGATCAGCTTGCCGACCCAGGCTCCGGCCTGCTTTGCTGCGGGCGCAACGCCGGGTAGAGCCTTGCCGCCCTCATCGACGCAGGCGGCGGTGTCGCCGATCACGAAGATGTCCGGTTCCCCGGCCGTCGTGAAGTCCGGGCCGACCTTGACGCGGCCGGCCCGGTCCGTTTCGGCTCCGAGCCAGCGCCCGGCGGCTGACGCCTTGACGCCGGCAGCCCAGATGATCGTCGCCGCGGGCAGGACTCGACCACTGATCGTTACGGTATGGGCCGTCACCTCCGTGACCGGTTGTGCCAGGCGCAGCGTCACACCCATTTCTTCGAGCGATTGCGCCGCCGCCTGCGCCAGATTCTCGCGGAAGCTCGGCAGGATGCGAGGTCCGGCCTCGATCAGCACGACGGTCATGTCGCCCGGAGCGATGGAGCGGAAGTCGCGCGTCACGGATTTGCGCGCCAGTTCCGCGATCGACCCGGCGAGCTCGACGCCGGTCGGGCCAGCGCCGATCACCACGAAAGTCAGCAGGGCCCGACGTGCGGCTGGGTCAGTCTCGAGTTCCGCCCGCTCGAAGGCGAGCAGGATGCGGGCGCGCAGCCGGGTCGCGTCGTCGAGTGTCTTGATCCCTGGTGCAAACGGCGCCCAGTCATCACGGCCGAAATAGCTGTGGCGGGCGCCGGTTGCCAGCACGAGGTAGTCGAACGGCACGGCGCGCCGCCCTTCCGTCAGAACGACGCGCTTCTCGCGGTCGATGCCAGTGACCTTGTCGAGCATGACATGGGCATTGGCCTGTCGGCGCAGCACCGAACGGATCGGTGCCGAAATGTCGGCCGGCGACAGCGCGGCAGTCGCGACCTGATAGAGCAGCGGTTGAAAGAGGTGGAAGTTGCGTCGGTCGATCACGGTAATGTCGGCATGCGCCTCCGCCAAGGCCTGAGCGGCGGCGAGCCCGCCGAAGCCTGCACCGACGATCACGATGTTCTTCCGCTTAGCGATAGGAGCGATCAGAGGAGCCATGGCTGTGCCTGTTGACTTCAAGGACGGGGAGGCCACGCGTCGTTCAATGCGCCGTCCAGCCGCCATCGACGGGCAGGGCCGTGCCGGTGATCGAGGCGCCGTTCGCAGATGCGAGGAAAGCGGCGAGTGCGCCGATCTCTTCGACCGTGGCGAAGCGCTTGTTCGGCTGCTGTGCGAGCAGGACGTCGCGAACGACCTGGTCGCGCGGAATGCCGTGGGCCGCCGCCTGCTCGTCGATCTGCCTTTCGACCAGCGGCGTCCAGACATAGCCGGGGCAGATGGCGTTGGCGGTGACGCCGAACTCGGCCGCCTCGAGTGCCACCGTCTTCGTGAAGCCGATCAGTCCGTGCTTGGCGGCGACATAGGCCGCCTTGAAGGGCGAGGCGACGAGTCCGTGTGCGGAGGCGATATTGATGATGCGGCCGTAGCCGTTCTCTTTCATCGCGCCGAGCACAAGTCGCGTCGCGTGGAAGGCGGCTGACAGGTTCAATGCCAGGATCGCGTCCCACTTGTCCCCTGGGAATTCCTCGACCGGGGCGACATGCTGGATGCCGGCATTGTTGACGAGGATATCGACCTGCCCAAAGGCGTTGACCGCACCGTCGATCAGCCGAGCGACGCCGGCCGACTCCATCAGGTTGCTGTTGTCGTAGCGGACATCGACGCGGAACTGCTCAGCGAGCCGGCGGCGGGTCTTGTCGATCTCCTTGGCCTCGCCCAGCCCGTTGATCACGAGCCGCGCGCCCGCCTTGGCGAGCGCTCTTGCGACACCGAGGCCGATCCCGCTGGTGGACCCGGTCACGACCGCGACCTTGCCGACGAGCGCGCAACTGACGGGGGCTTCATGGGTGATGGGCGCAGCTTGCATGTTCATCGTGCGGCTCCTGCGGTTCGGATTGTGTCAGGTGACACAGGGACCATGCCGGGCAGGCGCCGCCGGAGGAAATGCCGGCTTGCTCTCGCATCGATAGGCTGCGGCTATGGTGATTTGGATTGCGTAGACGGCTGTCGCGATGCAGCCTTGAGAGACCATGAACGCACGCCCGCTTTCCCAACGCCTGTCCGAGATCAGCGGCCGCCACGCCCGCGAGCGGCAGCATGTGGCCAGCGCCTATGAGCGGATGATTGCAGGCCTCGTCGCCCGCGGCGTCGCCGCCGGCGCGGTCAGCGTCGGCGACATCATCCCGCCCTTCGCCTTGCCCAATGCGGAAGGGCGTTTCGTCCATTCGGCCGATCTTCTATCGTCAGGGCCGCTGGTGATCAGCTTCTATCGCGGCTCCTGGTGCTTCTATTGCGAGAGCGAACTGACGGCGCTGCGCGATGCGCAGGCCGACATCGTCGCGGCCGGCGGCCGGTTGGTTGCGGTCTCGGCCGAGGCAGGTGGCAGGACAGCCGCGACCAAGCGCGATTTCAAGCTGCCCTTTGATGTGCTGTGCGACATCGATCTTGGCTTGTCGCTGAGCTTCGGCCTGGTCTTCCCGGTGGATGACGAAGTGCGCAGAATCTATGGCGAGATCGGTTTCGATCTCGCCCGCTTCAACGGCAATGACTCCTGGTTCCTGCCGATCCCCGCCACCTATGTCGTCGGCACCGACGGCAGGGTTGTCGCCGCCCATGTCGATCCGGATTTCCGTCGGCGCATGGAGCCTGCCGACATAGTGGCGACACTTCTCACCCTCAAGCGCTGATCAGGCTGCAGCCGTCGCCGGCCCGGCCTGCCGGGCGTCATTGATCGCCCATTCGCGCGTGCGCGCCAACCGTAGGCAAGCCTCGGTCGCACTGGTGAACGGCCGGCCGGCGACGACGGCGACAGCGACGTTGCGGGCATTCTCCGCCTCGACCAGATCGCGCGCGACGAGGCCGCCGATCAGCGGCATGTTCGCTGGCAGGAAGCCGAAGCCGAAGCCCGCCTCGACCAGTCGCTGCAACTGCTCGGCGCCGTGGACGCGATGGCGGTAGCGCAGGTTGATATCGGCCGAGGCGCAAAAAGCCTTGAAACGCTCAATGTCGGGACAGTCGATCTGGTCGATCATTTCGGATCCCGCAAGCTCTGCCAGAGACAGAGCTGGCAGAGCTGCCAGCCGGTGTCCGGCGGGCAGGATCAGACGGTAGGTCTCGCGAAACAGAATCCAGCTGCGCATCCGGTCGGGCAGTTCATGCGCGTCACTGACGAAGACGAGGTCGAAGGCACCATCGAGCGCTCGCGCCACCAGATCCTTGTAGGGCAGCTGCGCCAATGTCAGCTCGAAACCGTTGACGCAGGATTTCAGGCCCTCCAGCAGGCCGATCAACGCCGTCGTCGAAATCGTTTCGCTGAGGCCGATCCGCAGCGGAGCCATCTCGCCCTTGCTGACTCCGCGCGCCAGGCTTTTTGCGGCCTGCGCGGCTGCGAAGGTGCGCTCCAGATGCGGCAGCATCAGCCGGCCGAGTTCAGTCAGATGTGTGTGCTGGCGCTCACGGTGCAGGAGCAGGCCGCCGAGCTCCTCTTCCAGCTTCTGGACCGCGCGCGTCAGCGAAGGTTGGGCGACATTGCACTGCTCGGCCGCGCGCGTAAAATTGAGCGTGCGCGCCACGGCAAGGAAATAGCGAATCTGGTGCATTTCCATGAACGTGTCCCCGCCATGATTCCGCCTGCCGCTGAATTCGCGCATAGGGCAGTCCATGCGCGGAGCGTCTCGATGCCGAAGGTCGAACAAACCTGATCTAAGTGGCCCGCAGCCGCAGCGCGAAGAGCGCCGCAAGCGCCAGCGCCAGGCCGATTACTGACACACAGGCTCCCCAACCGACGCGATCGAAAATCTGACCGAGCACAGCGCTTCCTGCAAGGCCTCCGCTAAAATAGCTTGCGAGATAGAGTCCGCTTGCGGCGCCTCGATCGGACGTGGCCGCACGCCCGACGAGGCCAGTCGCGATCGCCTGCGCGGCAAAGGTGCCGATGGCGACGAGCACGAGGCCGGTCAGTACAGCGGCCAAGTTGGGCACGACCAACAGTGACAAGCCGGTTCCGGCGAGTGCCAGCGAAAGGCAGATCGCTCCGACAGAGCCGACGCGGCGTACAAGCAGCCCGATGGTGAGTGTTGTGACGATCGACGGCGCGAAGACGAAATAGACATATCCGATCTGCATCATGCCGAGCGAAAGCGGGGTCCTTGCCAGCACGAAGTTGACATAAGTAAAGGTGCCGATGAAGGCGAACAGGATGAGGAAGCCGATCGCGAAACTGGCGCGCAGCGCAGGATTCGCCAGATGCGTCCCGAGAGCCTCCATCGCTGAACCTGCCGCCGGCGCGGCGTTCACCATGCGCGGCGTCCGGCCTATCGAGGCCTGCGCTATCGCGGCGCCGACAAGATTAAGGCCGGCGAAGGTATAAAAGGCGGCGTTCAGCCCGAAATGATCGGCGATGGCTGCCGACAGCAGCCGTCCGACGAGATTGCTCGCGACATTGCCGGCAATATAGGCAGCGAAAGCGGCCGCGCTGTCCTGCGCGCTGTAATACTCGCCGAGATAGGCCAGCATCAGCGTGAAGGCGCAGGCCATGAACAGGCCCTGGACGACGCGCAACGCCGCAAACGCCCCGAGATCGGATGCCGTGGCCAGGAGTGCGGTCGGCACAGCCAGCATTGCGAGGCTGAGGGTGATCCCGAACCGTCGGTCGAGACGCCGGCTCAAGAACGATGTCGCCAGGCTCGCGACCGCCATGCCGATCGTGCTGGCATTGACCGCAAGTCCCATCGCCGCCGGGCTGACGCCGAAACGCTGGGTCAGCGAGGGCAGCACGGCCTGCATCGCAAAAAGATCGACCAACGTCAGGAACGCCATCGTCGCGATCACGGCAGCACGATGAAATCCGCCTTCGCTGGTCGACGGGGCGGACATCGTGACGCTCGTCACGGAAACGCGGCGGATCATGGCGTCGCGCTGTCTTCGATAGTGCGGGAGGCGCGCCGCGTCGGCGCGGTGAGCTGCTGCTCGAGAGCCCCGACTTGGGTACCTGGCGCGGCGTCCGCGACCGCCTCCCCCGGCTCTGACAGTTCGACCAGCCAACAGACGCCCGGCTGCCAGCCGTGGCGTCGCACCAGTTCATTGGTCAGCACCGCCGGCCCGCTAGCGGGCTTGTTCGCGGGGCAAGCCATAACGGCCGTAACCGCGATCAGGTCTGCCAATGCGATCAGCCCCAGAACGACGAAGCTCATCGGCCAGTTCAGTCTGATCTCGATTGGGCCACCCATGATTCGCCTCTCTTGTCTCGAAGGGTTGGACGCGGGAGCGCCACTGGGCTGAAGATCGCCGCTCGCACGCACCGGCGGAAATGCCGGTTGGCTTGAATTTCGATAGCTGTTCGCTATGCAATGTGCGCCGGCCGTGCGGCTCAGTTGGGGTTTTCCTCGGTGGTGTAGAGCGCAGCCACCCGCCAGCCGTCCGGCGTCCTGATGCAGAGCACGTTGACCAGGAAGGCGATGGTCTTCGGGTTGCTGCGCGGTCCCAGTGTCAGGCGCAGCGGCTGGTAGAGCACAGCGCTGACCGGGCTGACCTCGACGACCCTGGCACGCGTGCGGTCAGGCATGACGCTCCAGATTTCGGCCTTCTGGAAGGCGCTCATCCGCGCGATCAGCGCATCGCGCCCCCAGAACGGCTTGCCGTCGCTGATCCAGACGAAGCTGGGCGAATCCCACAAGGCATTGCGTACACGCGGCAGATCGCGCGCGTTCTGGGCACTGACGAAGTGCTCGTAGAGCGCCTTGATCTCGGTCTCGGTCTGCGTCTCGGCTTGGGCGAGCCCGGTCAGGCCGAGCGCCAGCATGGCAACGGAAGCCAGTTGTCTGATCATGATCCTCTCCTCGAAGGCGGATGCGGATGCGCCAGGCGCAATTCGTGGCGCCGAAGCTCGCAAGGAGTATCCGGCCATGCCCTGCTTCAGGACCAATGCCGACGGGCTCTGCGTTCGATGCTGATCCGCTATCGAACTGCATTGGCCTCGAACGAGGCGCGCATCGTGATGCTTGGTCTCGCCATAGCGTGCGCCTATTGAGACGGAAGCCAGACGGCATTTTCCTCCTGGCGCCGTGATGCTGACACTGCCCCGCAAGCGATCGGCGTTGCGCCACGCATCACGGGATCAGCCGCCATGGACGATATTCGCCTTCTTCCCCAAACAGCCGCCATGACCAGCGACGCCTTGTCCGCTGTGCCCAAGCCGCAGGCCGGTCAGGTCGTCCTCGTCCTGCAGGGCGGTGGCGCGCTCGGCGCCTATCAGGCCGGGGTCTACCAGGCCCTGCATGAGGCGGGCATCGAGCCGGACTGGGTCATCGGCATCTCGATCGGCGCGATCAATGCCAGCCTGATCGCCGGCAACGCGCCGGAAAACCGGCTGGAACGCCTCAGGGAATTCTGGCGGCGCATTGCGCAGGAGCCCCACCTGGATTTCATGTCCGGGATGCCCTGGCTCGGGCGGATGCTGCCGAACTGGAGAACCATTACCAATGGCGTCGAGGGCTTCTTCAAGCCCAATCCGCTCGCCTTCCTCGGCATGCATGCGCGGCTCGCTCCCGATGCGGCGGGCTATTATTCGACGCGCCCGCTCGAGGCGACGCTGACCGATCTCGTCGATTTCGAACGCCTGTCCGATCACGGCGTGCGCCTGACGGTCGGTGCGGCGAATGTTCGAACAGCCCAGATGCGCTATTTCGACAGCCGCGACACCGCGCTGACGGTTCGCCATGTGATGGCGTCGGGCGCGCTGCCTCCGGCCTTTCCGGCGGTGCGGATCGATGGGGAGCTCTATTGGGACGGCGGCATTCTATCGAACACACCGGTCGAGGCCGTGTTCGACGATAATCCCCGGCGCAACTCGCTGATCTTCGCCGTGCATGTCTGGAATCCGCAGGGCGACGAACCGGAAACGATCTGGCAAGTGATGAACCGGCAGAAGGACATCCAGTATTCCAGCCGCGCTGTCAGCCATATTGCGCGGCAGAAGCAGATACACACGCTGCGCCACATCATCGCCGACTTGGCACGACGCCTGCCAGATGGCGAGCGCCAGAGCGAAGCCGTCCGAGCGCTTGCGGCCTATGGTTGCCTGACGCAGATGCACGTGGTGCGCCTGCTCGCGCCGCAGCTCGACAACGAAGACCACACCAAGGACATTGACTTCAGCCCAGCCAGCATCAGGGAACGCTGGGAGGCCGGCTTTGGCGCGACCGCACGCATGCTGGAGACGACGCCCTGGGAGCAGGAAGTTGACCCCTTGGAGGGGTTCTATCTCCATGAGGCGAACCGATCAGACAAGACTGCTGGCTAGCTAGCTGACAATGCCGAAACTACCAAACATCAGCTTAGTCACGGTTCTTTTACTTCGTGGGCCTCACCATGCGTTGTGCTGCACGCACCCGGCCGCCTCTATTACGCGTCCCAGGACAGGCTGAACCACATAAACAGTACGCTACGCGGCAAACGCTTGCCGCTGCGGTTGAGCATCTTTAGCATAATGTCTTTTCGACGATCTTGGTGATGCTTGGCGCCGCCGCTACCGCTACAGCATTTGGTTGCCCGCTGCTGCCCGTCGCTATGAAGCTAGCTTGGTCGGCGGCGCGATCGTGATCCTGTTAGACTACTGCGTAGTAGCCCGCCCTGCCGGCGAACCTGACGGACCACGACAGTCCGTCATCCGGCAGCAGATCCACGATCTCCACCAAATGTCGGAAAATCCGCTTCGCCGACTCCATTGGTCACTGCCCGGCGCCTCATCCACGGGCCGCACCTCTGCTGATCGCCGTTCCCCAAGAAGCCATCGACCTCTTCACGGGCGTAGCACAGCTACCAGGCCTCCTCATCCATGCCAGCAGTCGTTGAGCTTGTCGTGAAGACACCCCCCGTCTGCAAACTCAAATGCCTCTCGGCAGGCTGAGCGTTGCCCTTTATCCAGAACGGGCAGTGCTGATTCATGCGCTGCCTCCCTGAGTTAGAGCCCAGTCGTCGATGTCGCATTCAATCGAGACCATGCTAACGCGGCGACCATTCATGCTGCTGGATATATCCGACCATCCTACGCATTGCTGCGTGCAGACCCGGTAATCGCCGTCCCGCCCGACATCCTTGCAGCTGCTACCTCCTGCCCTCGCCGGACAGCAGGGGGGGGGGCAGATGCCGACCACCCTGATCAGTGAAACGATTGCCTCAGAACTTCAGCACTGGAGATTGTCAGCGCTCTCCTGGATATGCTGATTCACCATCGAACAACGCGCGGGAAGAGTAAGGCACCAAGACCAGCGGTTGCCGCCATGGCAAGCGGGTACCAGCTTCCGAGGAACGGTGCCGAGTCGTCCGGGCAATGAAGACTATAGGCAATGGCAGCGAGGCCGGCAGAAGCCATGCCTGCACATAGCCCGGTCAGGTGCCCATTGACCGGCGCGCCCCGACGCGCCAGCGCAAGCAGGACAACGAATGGACAAATCGCGTAGAGCGGAACGGCAATAAGGCAGGCACGCCAGCTCCTCCCAAAAGTCAGCGCACTCCATTGGTCGAACGGCGCCTGCGATAGCGAAATGAACGCCCAGCCTGCAATCAGCCCAACTGGGACCGCCATCAACCACAGGAGGCGTGCCGGCTTCAGTCCGGGGCGCAGGCTGCTCTGGAAGACGCTGAGCGCCACCGCTGCGATGCTAGCGCCGAGCAGGACTTTTGCGATGACAGGGAGCGTCATCCAGGCACTGGCGATGTCGTGGCGCACGCCGAGCGTGAGCAGGACTAGGCCGGCCGTTGCGATCAATGCAATGAGAGCGGAAAGCCAAGTCGCGCGCGACAACCAGCCGGTATCCACCGGGTGGTTGCTTGCGGCCATGAGGGAGATCAGATCGTCAGTTTTCATGTCGGGCCGGGGGATGAACTCTCGATAAGCGGGACTTCGCAGGAAGTCGGCAAAAGGTTACAGAGCGTACTGTCAGAAGCCTCATATCGACGTGGCACCCCGTTTCGACAGAAATTTTGCCATGGCCTGCAAGCCACGGTGAATAGCTACCTTGGCCGCCGTCTCGGTCATGCCGGTCGCGCTAGCTGCCTCCGCCACGCTCGTGCCTTGAAGCTTGACTCGATCGATCAAAGTTCGTGTCCGCTCCGGCAATGCCTGCATGGCACGCGCCAGGTCGAGCTTTGCGTCGGAGGCCGCTTCATCTGGCGCCGCCAACTGGTATTCCTCGTCATCAATCGGCAGGTTGGAAGCATGGCGGCCTGTGCGGCGCAGATGATCGACGAGCTTGTAACGCGCGATCGCACGGGCCCAGGCTGTCACCGGGCTAGCCGGGTCATAGGTGTGGCGGGAGAGATGTAGCGCCAAGAGCGTCTCTTGCAGCACGTCCTCCGTCTCGCTCATCTCGCTGCGTCCGACGCGTGCCAGCATCTGGCGGACGTAGCCGCGCAGGCGAGTGCTGATAGTATCGAGGAAGAGTCGGTAGGCCGCGGCGTCGCCGCCAAGCGCAGCGAGGAAAACGGGCCGAAGCTGCGTTTCGAGTTCAGCGAGCGACAAGGGTTAAGCGCTTTTCCCAGTAGGGCGGAATTCGCCTTATTCCGTCGCATGGCGACAAGAGGCTCACAAGCCTGCGCCGGGCTTTTGGGCACCATTCCCTCGTCAATTCGATCAGCCACGTCGGAGTTGTCGACGAAAATGGCGTATGTCAGGGGCTACCTAAAATTCGCGGCGGCTGTTGATCGCGAGTTCGGGCTGTTCCGGTTAGCAGCAAGGCGACATCATCAAGGGTCTCGTTATCCCTGCTGCTGGCGACCGAGCATTCTCGCGACGGTCAACGTTCGGCCCTCGCCGACGACCTATGCGACCTGCCAACTCGCCACCGACTGCGACGGCCGGGTGCGATCCGAGCTGTGTGAACCTCGGGGTTGCATCGCCGGATCCGCATGGATCGAGCAGGCCTGCAAGACGCCCATGCCATCAGATCTCCTCAACCATCACAGCGGTGAAGCTCACGTTTCCGTGAACATGTAACCGATGCGCATCGCAGAGCGATCTCTCACGGGAACCCAATGCCGCGACATGCGGGGGAGAGAAGATGCATCACGATACAAGTTCAGCGGCGGTGATGGCCCAACCAGTCCGAGTCGATCTCGTCACAGGCGCCGATCTGCTTGCTGCACGATTGGCGGCGGCTGGCGCGACGCATGCGTTCGGCATCCCCGGCGGCGAGGTGCTGGCGCTGATCGATGCGCTGGAGCGCGCGGGAATTCGGTTCCTCCTCGCCAAGCACGAAAACGCCGCCGGCTTCATGGCCGAGGGTCTCTGGCACACAACGGGAGCATTGCCGGTTCTGGTTGCAACGCTGGGACCGGGCGTAGCCAACGCCGTTAATGTCGTCGCCAATGCCCAACAGGATCGTGTGCCGCTGGTCTTCATCACAGGCTGTGTCGATCATGCCTTGGCCGAGAGCTACACGCACCAGGTCTTCGACCACCAAGCGGTATTGCGACCGCTGGTGAAGGCGAGCCTGCGCGCCGCGCCAGGCACAGAGGATCTTGTCGTCGAGAAGGCGATCGCCATTGCCAGGAGCGGCCGCCCAGGCCCGGTGCACATTGATCTGCCAATCTCCGTTGCTGAAGCGCGCACTGCAAGGCGTGGACCACTGGTTACGCCACAGCTTCAGGCCAACATCCCCGCCGATCTTTCGGTCGCCCGTGATTTGATCGCGAGTGCAAAGAGGCCCTTGGTGATAGCCGGACTCGACCTGGTCAATCAGGGGGGTGCCGCGGCGCTCGATGCGTTTCTGACGCGTACCGGGGCACCGCTTCTCACGACCTACAAGGCCAAGGGACTTGTGCCGGAAGGCGATCCGCGTGTTATCGGCGGTGTCGGCCTATCGCCGAAAGCCGACGCGATTGTGAAGCCGTTGATTGAGGCGGCCGATCTCATTATCTTAGCTGGCTACGATCCTATCGAGATGCGTCAAGGTTGGCGCAATCCTTGGCCTACGAGCAAGCGTGTCATCGATATCGTCGCGCAGGATATGCCCCACGGCATGCACCGCGCGAGCATTCTGCTGGAAGGCAATGTCGGAACGATCCTGACGAAGCTTGCCGAAGGACCAAGGCGCGGCAACGTCTGGTCGGGGGGCGAGCCCGAGAGGGCCAGAACGGCCATTCGCTCGGCCTTTGCCGATCGACCAGAATGGGGGCCGCACGCGGTATTTACGATCCTGCGGGAAGTGGCGCCGACAGGAACGGTAGCCACCGCCGACTCCGGCGCCCATCGAATCCTGCTCAGCCAGATGTGGAACAGCGATGGGCCGCGTCGGCTGCTGCAATCGACCGGGCTCTGCACCATGGGCTGCGCACTACCGCTGGCAACGGGCGCCGCACTCGGCTCGGGCCAACCAACTCTTTGCTTCGTCGGCGATGCCGGTCTCGAAATGGTGCTCGGTGAGCTAGCCACTCTTCGCGATCTCATGGTGCCTGTCGTGATCACCGTGCTTGTCGATGAGAGTCTCGGCTTGATCGCACTGAAGCAAAAACAGCTCGGCCTCAAGCGTGCCGGCGTCGAATTCGGCTCGTCCAATTTCGCAGCAGTGGCGGAAGCATTAGGCGGATACGGCGTCGCGGTCGCCGACCGCGAAGCCTTGAAACGCGAAGGGCAAGCTGCGTTCCAACGAGGTGGCTTTACTGTGCTTGCCTGCCGGATCGACGCCCAAAGCTACGAGGGAGCCTTCTGAAGTCTCGGTTCACAACGAGCAGGTGCGGCCGCCGTCGCAGCCCATTTTTCCCCTTCGATCACTTAACATACAGGAGTGCAGATCATGATCACCGCAACCATGCCGCGCAATTTCGCGCTGCCCTCTACGCGTACCGTCATTAGCCTTGCACTCGGCGGCTTTGCCGGCCTTGGATTTTGGGAATTGTTCGCAGCGGTTCCTACGGCCTGGTTCGCTGAATACCCGCTGGAGCCGCCAGAGTTGGTGAAGTCTCTGTTTGCGCACCAGTTCGGCCTGGACATTTCAACGCCGGTCGCCAAGCTGCTGCATTACCTTACGGGATTTCTGTTCTACCCGCTCGGCTACTACGGTCTGACGCGTTGGGTGAAAAGTTTCGGCATGCCTGCCGATGGCTGGATCTGGGGCATCATCACCTACTTCATCGCCTTGGGCTTCTTCGCTCCACTGGCCGGTCAGTACTTCCTTCTCAACGACGTGCCCCGCCTTTCTTTCATGAGCTTCGTCGGCCACGCGATCTACGGATATCTCGCCGCCTACGTCTTCGAGGTGCTCGAAGCGCGCGCTGCTTAAGCAACGAGCAGGGGAGATAAGACATGCTCAACAGGCGCAATTTCATCCGCCGCATCGGGGCCGCTGTTGCCACAGCTTCGCTTGGTGTCACCTGCGCGCGCGCTGAAAGCTACGGACCGGTCAATACTCTGGGATCGACCGACGGGACCGCAATCCAGGGCTTCGACCCAGTCGCGTATTTTCGCGACGGCGGTCCGCGCAAAGGTAAGCCCGAGTTCTCCGTTCGATATCGAGGCGCCACCTGGCGCTTCGCGAGCGCGGAGCACAAAGCGCTCTTCGAGGCAGATCCGATACGGTATATGCCAGCTTATGGTGGATTTTGCGCCTATGGCACATCGCGTGGTTACCTGGTCAAGATCGAGCCAGACGCCTGGTCGATAGTCGACGGCAAGCTGTATCTGAACTACGATCTTGACGTCCGTCGAACTTGGCTGCGCGACACCAAAAAATACCTCGCCCGCAGCGAAGCAGGCTGGCCTGGACTAACGGCGAAAGACATCCGCTAGGACCAGGTGGGAACGCCCGTCAGCCAAGATCGATGTCTTGGCTGACGTCAGTCTCCAGCGTTCCGGCGCAAGCGGGGGCCTCTAGCAGGCGGCAACGGCAGCGCGGCGCAGCGCTGGCAGCATGTCGTCAGGTTCCGGGCGAAGGGTATAGTCGGGATTGACCTCAGCGTAGAGGAGGATTCCGTCCCGCCCGATCACGAAGCGTGCGGGCATCGGCAACGTCCAGCTAGGGTCGCCGTTGAATGACGGCAGGTCGTTCTTGAGCTCCTTGTAAAGGGCGACCAGATAGTCGGGCAGCGAAAATCGCAGGCCGAAGGCGGCAGCGACATCGTTGTGCGGGTCCGACAGGATCGGGAAAGTGAGTTCGTTCTGGCGCACCGATTTACGGCTGTTGGCCGCGGTCTGAGGCGAAATGGCAACCAGCCTGGCGCCTAATTTCTCGAATGCGGGCAGCGCGGACTGCAGCGCCTGGAGCTCCATATTGCAATAGGGACACCAGACGCCACGATAGAAGCTGAGAACCAGCGGCCCACGAGCCAGCAGTTCAGCCGACGAGACCGCTTTGCCGTCAGAATCGTTCAGCGTGAAGACGGGCGCCTTATCACCGGCCTTCAACGTGCCCTGCACTGCGCCCGAAGCAATCAGTTCGGTGGTAGCGCGATGCATCGTCTCGATCACCGATCGGGGGACGCTATAAGGCGCCTTTCCCGCTTCGAAATCGGCCTTGAAGGCGTCAAGTTCGGCTTGAAGCGACATAGGGAACTTCCCTGATTTTGGAGTGTTGGAATCTCCGCCGATTGAAGGGACATCGGCGGAGAAAGACGCGAGCTGTCAGGCCTTGGTGGCCATTGTACGGGCGACTTCGGCTGCGCTGATGCCTTCGAGAGCGAGGCCGTAGCCCACGCCTTCATCGATGATCCGACGAAGCTTCTGTGTCAGCGCAATGCGCGTGTAACGGCCAGTCAGTGGTGGCAATGCGGCCAGCCCCTCGGCTATCTCACGGGCGCGGTCGAGCAATCGGTCGGCCGGTACGATCTCGTTCACCGCGCCGTATTCCCTCGCGGTTTCCGCATCGAGGATCTGACGCGTCAGAATGAAATAACGCCCACGGACGCTGCCTATCACCTCGGGCCAAAGCAGATTGACGCCATCACCCGGAACGATGCCGAAGTCGAAATGCGGCTTGTCTTGGAACACCGTCTCGGGCGTCGCCAGGATTATGTCCGCCAGCAGCACGTATTCCGAATGGAGCAACACCGGTCCGTTGAGCGCCGCGATCATCGGGACCTCGATGTCGAGGATGTTCATCAGGACCTTTTTGCCCTCCCGATAGATCTTGTCGTAGCCGCGGGGGGTGAAGAAATCGAAGCCTTCAGGGCTGATCGCATCCATGAAGGCATCGCCGGAGCCGGTGAGGATCACCACGCGATTGTCAGGATCCGACCCGATTGCGTGGAACAGGTCGACGAATTGCTCGTGGACTTGGCCGTCAAACACGAGCTTGCCGCCATTCGTGTGCAGCGCGACCTCCAGCACGCCGCTCAGAGAGCGCGTCAGTCGAGCATTGGGGAAGGCATCGCGGTAATTCTCGAAGCGTGACATGCGTCGATTCCTTGCTGAGGAGGCTGAGGGAGATTTCAAGCTTGGGAGATGAGCGCTTCGACACGGGAAAGCGCGCGCCGAACAGCGGGACGCTCGGCAATGCCTTCGAACCAGCGAGCCAGATATGGGCGCCCGTCGAAGCTCATGCCCGAAAAATCGCGCCGCCAGAGCCAGCCGAAATGAGCGATGTCAGCGATGCTGTAATCGTCGCCAGCCATAAATCGACGCTCACCGAGCATGACTTCCAACAGGTCGAGCACTCGTGCCGCTTCGGCAGCAAAACGTGCCTCAGCGAGGGGCTGCGGTTCGGAAACCAAACGCTTGAAGAAGCCAGCATTGCCGAAGGCGGGGCTGAGCGTCGAGGCGTGGAAGAACAACTGCTCGAAGACGCGCGCGCGATCGTCCCCGCCAGCCGGAAGCAGCTTGCCGGTTTTCTCGGCGAGATAGACGAGGATCGCCGCACTTTCGGTGAGCGTTACTGCCGTGCCTGTCGACCCTTGCGGGTCGATTAGTACCGGCACCTTGGCATTGGGATTGAGTGCGACGAACGCCGAAGTCTTCTGCTCGCCTTGGCGAATATTGACCCGCTTCAGCACGTAATCGACGCCCATCTCCTCAAGCGAAATAGGCACCTTGACGCTGTTGGGCGTCGCAAATGCATGAACTTCCATCATCTCTGGATTTCCCTGCGCCGTATCGTCGGCAATGGGAGGAGTTATGGCCATTCCTAACGAAGCGTGGCAGACAGGCGAGAGGGATGGAACTTATTCTCAGAAGGAATAACCATGGATCGCTTGCAGGCGATGACCACTTTTGTACGCGTGATCGAGGTTGGCTCGTTCTCGGGTGCCTCGAGGCTCCTGGGCGTAGGACAGCCTGCGGTATCGAAGACGATCGCGCAGTTGGAGGAACGACTGCAGGTTCGGCTGCTGCTGCGCTCAACGCATGGCCTCACGCCGACTGAGGCGGGGCTGCGCTTCTACGAGCGGGCACGTCTGGCTATCCAGGAAGTCGATGAAGCGGAGTTGGAGGCCCGCGGCGCAGGCGCAGGGCTCTCCGGCCGACTGCGCATCTCGGCGGCGCCAACCTTTGCGCGTCTACTGATCGTACCGCGCCTGCCCGAGTTCCTCACGCGTCACCCGGATCTGGAGATAGACGTAATCCTAGACGATCGGGTAATCGACCTAATTTCGGAAGGGATTGACGTATCCCTGCGCATGGGCGACCTGCCAGACTCAAACGCGGTCGCACGACGGATAGCGACCGGCGGCCGCTCTGTCGTTGCCACGCCGGCCTATCTTGCACGGGCCGGTACTCCGCGTGTGCCGGCCGACCTCGCTGGACACGAGGCAATTATCTATAGCCAGCTTAGCAACAACTGGGTCTTTCGACGGAGCGGCACCGAAGCATCGGTGGCGGTCCGCGGCCGCCTGCGGGTCAGCGCGGCAGAGGGTATCCGTGCGGCAGTGCTCGCAGACTTGGGGCTGGCAATTGCCTCCGACTGGATGTTCGGCCCCGAGTTGGCGAGCGGAGCCGTGCATCGGGTGCTGGAGGATTGGCTGCTGCCGCCGATCGACCTTTGGGCGCTGTTTCCCACGGGGCGCCTCGCCAGTACAAAGGCACGTGCATTCGCGGATTTCGTTGAGGCGATTATCAAGCGGCCAACGAACTGATCCCTTCAACGCCCGCCGTTCTCTTTGGCCGGGATTCTCAGCAAATCGTCGCCTGGTGGCAAGCTGGCGTGCACCGGAGAGGGCCAGAGACTCCCTCCCTCTCCTGGGTTAATTGCGCCAGGCGCAGAAACTCAGCTGCTGTCCAAAACGGAACTTTGCCGTCCGACTGCAGAGATGTTCGCTGCGCGACCGGCTTATAGTCGAAACCGCACCTGATCCTGTCTGCCTTCAGGGGTGCGCTCAAAACAGGCTCCGTTCCCTGCGCACTGATACTGGTCGGGCGCATCGCGCCGGTATCCTCGACCGAATGCGCGATCAACTCCGCGTGAGCGCTGTAACGAAGTCCGCCGTCATTTCGAATCCCCGTAGTCAGACACATGTCGGGCCTTCGCCGAGTCACGAACATAACTGAGGTCGCCTATGATCAACCGTCGTCATGCACTTGCCGCGCTTGCCGCATTCTCGCTCGCCTTGGTGGGGTGGGGGGTCTCCGCTCAGGAGGAGAAAGCTTACTCACCCGCGGCGCTCGACGCGGCGATCAAAGCCGGCAAGCCGGTTCTGATCGACGTCACAGCAACTTGGTGCCCGACGTGCAAGGCGCAGGCGCCGATCCTCTTGGAACTCGCCCAGCAGCCCAAGTTCAAGGACCTTGTCGTCTTCAATATCGACTTCGACAGCCAAAAGGACGCGCTCCGCAGTCTCAAGGTCCAACACCAGAGCACCTTGATCGTCGTCAAAGGCGGCGCCGAGGTCGGACGTTCCGTTGGGGACACGAACAGGGCTTCGATCGAAGCTCTGCTGTCGCGCGCTCTTTGAGGTAACCGGGCCAATGGCCACATCAGGCTTCGCACTGCTCGCCGGCATTCTGTCGATCCTGTCCCCGTGCGTCCTACCACTTCTGCCGATCATCCTTGGCACGGCGGTCTCCGAGCACCGTTTCGGCCCCGTCGCTGTGGCGGCGGGACTGGCGCTATCGTTTACCGCTATCGGCCTATTTGTGGCGACGATTGGCTTTGCGATTGGCCTCGACACCGGCATCTTCCGCATTGCCGCAGCAACCATGCTGATCGCGCTGGGCCTGGTGCTTATGTTGCCTGCGCTTCATGCGCGTGTAGCGGCCGCCGGCGGCCCGCTCAGCAACTGGACCGAACAGCGTTTCGGCGGATTTTCACCGAGCGGTCTGCAGGGCCAGTTCGGCGTCGGCCTGCTGCTGGGTGCCGTCTGGAGTCCGTGTGTCGGACCAACGCTGGGCGCAGCCTCGGTGATGGCAGCGCAGGGCCAGGACCTCGCGGCAGTCACACTGACTATGCTGTCATTCGGTGTGGGCGCAGGCCTGCCGCTAGTCGCGTTGGGGATGTTGTCCCGCGCGCGCCTCACGGCGATGCGGAATCGGATGATGGCAGCTGGGCAAGGCGTCAAATCCGCACTCGGCGGCTTTCTAGTCGCTGTAGGGCTTCTGATCCTGACCGGTTGGGACAAGAACCTCGAATCTAAGCTCGTAGCGGCTTCTCCCGAATGGCTAACCCGTTTGACGACATCGTTTTGAACGCGATGCATCGTGACACTGGCAAAGGCTAAACGGGATGTTCGTGCTCACTTGGTACTGTCTTGCGGTTGCGATCGTTGCGCGAATCGATGCCGTCGCCGGACGTTTGCTCCTGAGGTGGTGATGGCCGAAGCCACCTCGACCACCACCGCAGTAGACCCCAGTGGCGGTCGTGACATTCGCAGTGAAACCACCCAGCCGATCGTTGTCGTTGTGGCGACGGTCGCGGCTGCCGCCGTGGTCTTTGTACCGCTCTATCATGCCTCAAACTGGCGACTTCCGGTTCTTGCGCTCGTTGGCGCTGGCTTGGGTTTCGTTTTGTTTCAAGCGACCTTCGGATTTGCCGGCAGCTTCCGCGCCGCGCTGGAGCGTCGGGATTTTTCTGGCTTCCGCGCCCAGACCATTGCACTCGCCCTCACGAGTTGCATCTTCTTTCCGCTGCTTGCGGCGGGACATCTGTTCGGGCTCCCATTGTCCGGGTTCGTCACGCCGATCGGCATCTCGTTCATCGTGGGCGCCATACTTTTTGGCGTCGGAATGCAGATCGGCGGCGGATGCGCCTCAGGCACCCTCTTCGGTCTTGGAGGTGGCAATGTGCGCCTTCTCATGACGCTGGCATTTTTTGTCGTGGGCTCAGCAGTCGGCGCAGCCCATCTCGGATTCTGGTGGACGCTCCCTGCCGTCCAGACGGGGACGTCGCAGGACCTGCTCGGATGGCCACTCGCGCTAGCGATCCACCTGACGATATTCATGGCCATTATTCGCCTGGTGCCTGCGTCAGAGACCGATGTCCGCGCGCTATCGTGGCGCTGCCTATTTCGGGAACCGTGGCCGTTGGCTTGGGGAGCAATCGGCCTGGCCCTCTTGAATATCTCGACGCTGGTACTCGCCGGACGACCTTGGGGCGAGACGGCCGGATTCACCCTTTGGGGTTCGAAGCTGGCGGCGATCGTCGGCTTCGAGCCTGCGAACTGGCCCTATTGGCAGGGCAACGCCGGCCCTATCGCGACCAGTGTATTCGCTGACACTACGTCGGTGATGGACTTTGCGATGATAGCAGGCTCGGCTGTGGCAGCAGGGCTTAGCGGCCGCTTTGCTGCCCGATCGGGAGGCAGCGGTCGTGCTTGGTTTGGAGCCGCTCTTGGCGGATTCCTAATGGGCTACGGCGCGCGGCTGTCGGATGGCTGCAACATCGGTGCATATTTCTCGGCACTCGCGTCGGGTAGCCTTTCCGGCTGGGTCTGGGTCGCAGCTGCTTTTCTTGGCAGCGCCATCGGGCTGAAGCTGCGCCCCGCGTTTCACCTGGATCGATAGAAGTCCAGAATGGGAGGAATCCATGAACATTGAGCCCTTGCATGGCGTTAAAGGCTGCATTTTCGATGCGTACGGGACGCTGTTCGACTTCGCTTCGGCAACCCGCGCCTGCGAGGACGTTTTGGGAGATAAACTTGCTCCCCTGACAAACCTCTGGCGCGACAAGCAGCTTCAGTACACTTGGCTGCTCGCCGCACAGGAGCGGCATCGCGATTTCTACCAGGTTACCGCGGACGCTCTCGATTTTTCACTCGAAACGCTGAATGTGTCTTCTCCCGGGCTGCGCGAAAAACTGCTGAATCTGTACCTGTTCCTCAGCCCGTTCCCTGAGGTGGAAGGCGTACTCAAGCACTTGAAGGGCGCCGGCTTGAAGCTCGCGATCCTGTCAAATGGCACTCAGGCCATGTTGGATAGTGCTGTACGTCACGCTGAACTCGAAGGTTATTTTGATGCGGTACTCTCGGTTGAAGCCGTCGGTGTCTTCAAGCCGAGCCCCCGCGTATATCAATACGCACTGGACCGGCTGGACATGCCAGTGGGCGCGGTGACCTTCCAATCGTCCAACGGGTGGGATGCTCATGCCGCATCGGCCTTCGGAATGAAAACGATCTGGTGCAACCGGTACGGCCAGCGGCGGGAACGCCTGCCAGGATCTCCGGACAGGGAAATCACTACACTCTCAGCCATGCCGAGCCTTGTTGTCGGAAGCGAGGCGCCGACAGGGTAGCTGGGCGAGCTGATACAGCTCGTGGCCGCCCTTCTCCTGGTGCACGCCGCCTTCAACTGATTGGCAGACAATGCCCGGAGCCTCGCTAGCTAGCCTGCTTCAGTTGGGCGCGTCGCAATGCTCGAAGCCTCGGACAACGCTTGGGTCCTCCACTAGGCTGACGTTGTGTTTCAAAATACGGGTTCGAAATTGAAATTCCTGAATGAAATCAGTGCGGCTTATTTCAAAATATGGGTTCAAGCCTCACGGGCTAAGGGCCCCTGAGAGGCCTGCTATCGACGTTGTCGCTCTCCGAATAAGGCCGCGGAGGCCACGCCACTCGAGTGGCTGCTTTCATGAGGCTTTAAAGCAGAGTTGGATGTCGCGTTTCCGCGTGGAATGGCTAAGTCCTCTGCTCCCTAGGGCGTCGGGGCCCCAACATCTCAGACCAATCCGTTGAGGGAGAGCGGGCAATGCCGGTGCCGTTGAGCACAGGTCCATAGATCGCAGGATTCAAGCACTAGGGCCGTCTGCTTGCTCAGCTTGAAATGTGTTTCAGATTATGGGGTAACGAAGGGCACGCATGACCAAAATATGGGTCCCAAAGTGACAAAGTATGAGGGCACTTCGGGCGAAAAATCTCAATGATTTCAGTGATAACTTTTCAGGTTATGAGTACCTGCACATATTCCCCTCATCGTCATCGCGGGTAGAGCCCACGGGTTTGATCTTTGATCGGTCCAACGATAAACTCCACGCAAACCCGAGTTTCCAGGCGCGCCATGGTCGGGCTTGACCCGACCATCTCTGAATTCAGCTAGCTGGTCATGAGGTTCTCGGGGCAAGCCCGAGAATGACGATCTACGATCGATCCCGGATCGGAGCGACTTACGCCGCTTGTCCGGGACGACTGAGCGGGCGGTGCCGATTTCGGAGCGTGAAGGCCCGCTCACAGCCAGCCATTCTTCCGGAAGCGCCAATAGAGCACCGTGCAGGAGATCACGATCAGCACCAGGACGGTGTGATAGCCGAACTGGAGTTCGAGCTCCGGCATGTTCTTGAAGTTCATGCCATAGATGCCGGCGACCGCGGTCGGCACCGCCAGGATCGCGGCCCATGAGGCGAGTTTCTTGGTGATCGCGTTTTCCTGGCCCTGGCCGATGAGCAGGCTCACTTCGAAGGCGAAGGCGAGCACCTCGCGCAGGCTGTCGATCTTTTCCTGAACCGTGCGGACATGGTCGGTCACGTCGCGAAACATCGGCGCGAGCGTCGGACGCACCTGCGGTACGCTCGCATTGGCGAGGCGCTGGCAGACATCGACCAAAGGCGCGGCTGCGTTGCGCAGGCGCAGAAGATCGCGCCGCAGCATGTAGAGCCGCTCGATGTCGTCGCGGATCATCGGCTTCGCCAGCACCTTGTCCTCGATCTCCTCGACCTCCTCATGGATCGCCTCGAGCACCGGCATGTAATTGTCGACGATGAAATCGAGGATCGCGTAGAGGATGAAATCCTCCCCCTTCGCCAGCGAGGTCGGACAGGTCTCCCAGTGCTGTCGCACCGTCCTGTAGGAGGTCGAGGCGCCGTGGCGGACGCTGACGATATAGCCGTTGCCGACGAAGATATGCGTTTCGCCGAACGCGATGCGCTTGTCGACCAATTGGGCCGTGCGCGCGACGACGAACAGGGCATCGCCATATTGTTCGAGCTTGGGACGTTGATGAGCGTTCGTCGCGTCCTCGACCGCGAGCGGATGCAGGTTGAACTGCTGCTGCACGCGACGGAGCAGATCGGCATCGGGCTCGAGCAGGCCGATCCAGACGACATGACCGTCCTTGCGGGCCCATGCGCCCGCCTCCTCTACGGGTATGTCGGCGATGCGCACGCCATGGGCATAGACGCTGGAGGCGACGACGCCGGTCTCGTGGAGATGGCCTTGCTCGGGGACCTTGGCGGGCGCGGGTTCGGCGGGCGACGAAGACGGGGTTTCGGCGGCAAACCGCTTTTCGGCGACTGACATGGGCGCACCTCGTCCTGCCTGGAGCTTGTCCGACAGGCTAGCGCGTTTGTTAGCCCGGACAAGGGTTTTCGCGATTCGCGCTGGGCAGCATCACACCCCGTGATGCGTCAAATCACCCGAATTCGCGTGGCTTCACGCCGGTCTCGCAGCATTGTTGCGATGCACGCGAACCGGAGACCGCCATGTTGCTCGTTGGAATGCTGGACAGCCCCTATGTCCGCCGCGCCGCCGTCACAGGCAGGCTTCTGGGGCTCGATTTCGAGCACCGCTCGGTCTCGGTGTTCCGGCACATGGAAGCCTTCGCCAAGATCAACCCGCTGATCAAGGCGCCCTCGCTCGTCTGCGACGACGGCACGGTGATCACCGATTCCAATCTGATCATCCAGCATTTCGAGGATGTCGCCGGCCGCTCGCTACGCCCAGGCGATCCGGCAGCGCGGACACGCGATCTCGGCCTGACCGGCATCGGCATCGTTGCCGCCGACAAGGCCGTCTCGATCGAATATGAGCGCAAGCGCCCCGACGCACAGCGCTACGCGCCCTGGCAGGAGCGCATCGTCGCCCAGCTCGACACCGCGCTCGACCTGCTCGATGCCGCGGCCAGGCGCGGCGAACTCGGCGCAGGGCCGACGCTGCGGCCCGGCGACATCTCCGCCGCGATCGCCTGGGGGTTCTGCCGCTTCGTGATTCCGGAGTTCGCACCAGAGGAGCGCTGGCCGGCACTGGCCGCGCAAGCGAAGGCCTGCGAGGCGCTCGACGTGTTCAAGCACTGGCCGATCGACCGCGAGGAGCCATAGATCGCGCCCGCAGTTCGTTCTGGCGAGCCGGCTGGCGTGGGTGTCGAGAACCGGAGCGGAGCGGACTTAAGTCCGTGAGCACCGGAAGCGCAGACAACCGCATCAGACGGCCGTCAAAACGAACTGCGCTCAGTTCTGGACGAAATTCGTCGGCAGTGGCCTGACCGCCGGACCGCTGAACGAGCCCGTCTTGGCGTCGCTCGGCTCGGCATGGCTGAAGCCGAGGGAGGCAGCCGGTCCCGGAGCCTGAATCGGTCCGGCATTGCTGGCCGGCCCGGCCTTGGTGCGGGCGGTGGCGACCGTGACCACCTTGCCGGTGGTGGCCGGGCCGCGCGCGGCTGTCGCGAACAGCGAATCCAGCCCCGGCCGGTCGGCATCATATTGCGCGACGATCGGCGTCGGAGCCGGGCTCGGCGCATGCCGGCTGACGGATGGCACCGAGGCCAGCGCAAAACCGTCATCGCGCGGGCGGCCAGGCGGCAGCGGATGCGTGATCGTGACCAGACGCCCGACCGGCTGAACCTCCGGCGTCTCGGCGGAGGCGCCCGCCCCGCCGCGCAGATCCGCGAGCACCAGGTTGGCGAAGGCGGCGGGACGGGTCGGCGGCAGAGGCGCGTTCATCGGCTTGCCTTCCACCACGGCCTCGATGAGCGAAACCATCTGGTCGGGCCGGCGCGGCGGCAGCGAGGCCAGGACGAGCTTCTGATCCTCGGCGGTCGCGCCTTGCGGGGCGAAGGCGAGCGCGCCGCCGGAGGCCGGCAAGGCTGCGACCTGGATCGAATCGCCGGGCTGCAGCGGCATGCTCAGGCCGCGCGGTCGCGCCAGCGGAAGAGGCGCGTCGGTCAGCCTCGGCCGCTTGTCGTCGGCCGGCGGCGCCGGCGCAGCAGCAGGCGCCATGGCGACGGCCTGCGCCGGCTGTGGCTCGACGATTCTCGGCGCCAGCCGCTCGGAGCGCTCGCGCACGACCGTGCGGGCCGCCGCTTCCGGAGCGGACTCCTGCACCGAGACGGCGAAGCGTCCGCCATCATTGGAATTGCTGTCATCCCGGACCGGTGAGGCATAGGCCATGACGGCCGGTTGGGGTTTTGGCGAATTGCCGCGACCACGCGTCGGGCGCGCATCCGCCTCCTCGTCATCGCCGCCGAAAAGGGCCGCCCACAGGCTCTTGCGGCCCGACGAGATCACCGCGCCTTCATCGGAATCGGCAGATGCGTAACCGGCGACCGAGCCGCCACGCGCCAACACATCGGCCTTGGCCAGCTCATAGCCCGCGAGAGGATGGCCATCAGCCGGCAGGTGCACCGTCTTCTCGTCCGGGAACAGCCGCACCAGTTGGTCGCGCGTCATGCGCGGCCAGGAGCGGACCGAGCCGGCATCGAGGTGGACGAAGGGCGTATGCGCGCCGGGATAAAAGCCGACGCCGCCGCGCTGCAGCCGCATGCCGGCCTCGCGGATCTTGGCCGTGGGCGTGTCCGGCAGATAGAAATCCATCGCCTTGCCGAGCATGTGCTGGCTGTTCTTGGCGACAGCGCGCGAGCGCCGCCGCAGCATCGAATTGGTGCCCGGCGAGCGATAGGCCGAGACGACGTGGAAGGCTTCCTGGGAACCGACCGCCCGCTGCACCTCCCAGGCAAGGTCGAACAGGCGCGGATCCATCCGGATCGGCTCGTCGGTGCGCCAGTCGCGCAGCGCCCAGTTCAGCTTCTCCAGCGCCGCGGAATCATAACGACCGTCACGCTTGAAGGTGACGGTCGTCTCCTCCTTGGTGTGCATATGCGTGATCGTGATGGTGCGCGTGTCGCCATTGGCGACGGCATCCTGCGTGCCGCGCACGCCGAGCATCAGAGCCGTGGCCGCCACGCTCAGCGCCAAGAACTGGCGGAAGCCCGGCTTCGGCAGCGCCGAAAGCCGTCTCGAACGCGTGGCGATAGACATGCCCAATCTGCTTGACCCGTCTCGGTGCACGCCTGACGCGGCGCGATGAACGTGAACGAACAGTTGCGGAGAAGAGTTAATCCAAGGTTACTAGACCGGCAATCGCCATACCCCGACTTTTCCGCCGAATTCCGCTAACCGCGGAACGTGGCGAAACCGTGCTCAGCCCGCAGGATGGTTTCAGCCGCGCTGCTCCAGCGCCTGCCGGACGAGCCGATGGAAGCCGTAGAGATCGTCGAAAACCGTCAGATGTCCGTCGGCGCCTACGACATGGGTATTGTAGACCAGATGGATCGGTAATGGCTGCGGCAGCTTGATCATGCGCTCGCCCGAGCCGATCAGGCGCTTCAGCCGCTCATGCGGCCAGTCCGGCCCGAGCACCTGATCCGCCAGCAGGAAGGGATTGTCGACGCGCACGCAGCCATGGCTGAACGCGCGACGCTCGCTTGCGAAAAGCCGGCGGTTCGGCGTGTCGTGCAGATAGACGGCATGGTCGTTGGGGAACATGAACTTGATCCAGCCGAGCGCGTTGCGCTCGCCCGGAGGCTGGCGGACGGAGATGTTGTTGCCGTGCCGCGTCACCACATAGCCGCGCTTGGCGGCATAGTTCGGATCGGCAGCGAGCCCCGGCAGGAACTCCTTCTTCAGGATCGAGGGCGGCACGTTCCAGGACGGATTCACGATGACGTGGTCCATCTTGTGCGAAAAGATCGGCGTCGCCGTATCGGGCTTGCCGACAATGGCACGGGTCTGGTGCACCACCTTGCCGTCGCGCACGACGCGGACCATGAACTCCGGCACGTTGACGATGATGTGGCTCTCGCCGAGATCTGGCGGCAGCCAGCGCCAGCGTTCCATCTGGGCGATGATGTCCTGCTCGCCACGCGCGGTCGCCGGCGTACCCAGCGCAGCCAGCGTGCGCTCGCTGAGCACGCCATTGGCCGGAAGCCCGGCCTTCTTCTGGAAGTCGGCGAGCGCCAGCGCGGTCGAACGGTCGAAAACCGGCTCCTCTGACGGGCCCAGGCCCAGCCGCGCCCGCACCAGCGCCACGCGCTCGTCGCGCATGCCGAGCTTCAGCGGCGGGCCAGCCGGAATGCGCACCAGCGGCGTATCGTCGAGATGATCGCGCAACTCGGCGAGCTTGGCCTTGAGACGGCGATACTGCTCATGCGGCGGATTATAGGCAGCAAGTGCAGCGCCTGGATCCTGCACCGCCGTCAGCTCCGACAGCACCTCGGTAGCGGAGGGCAGATAGAGCGTCGGCGTGATCAGCTTCGACAGGCGGCGCGGGTCGATGCGGCCGCCGCGCGCGTCACGGGCATAGAGCACGGCCAGTGCCGAGAGCCTGACATCGGCTTCTGCGAGCTTGCCCTTGTCGCTCGCCTCGAAAACCGGCAGCGGATAATCGGTCGGCCTCAGCCCGTCCTCTGCAGCGCGGCCGAGCTGGGCGACGAGATGCCTGGCGGCCTCGCTCCAGCCCTTGCCGTCGATCCAGAGCGGCCGGTTCTCCTGCGCCTGGTAGGCGGCCTGGATCTCGTTGCGCTCACGTTCGGCCAGGCGCGGCAGCGCCAGCCCCTCGGCCATGCGCGCCGCGATATCACCGGCAAGACCGGAACCGGAGGGCAATTCGACCACAACCTTGGGCAGGTCCGGCGGGGGGATCGTGACCTCGCTTGGCGCAGCCGAGCGCAGCGGCTCGGGCGGCGACAGCGCCGGATCAAGCGGCGGCAGATCGACGGCCGGGATGTTTGTAGCTGGACTATCGAGCGCTGCGGGACGGTCATCGACCCCGGGCGTCGTCGCAAGCGTTGGCTGCGGCTCGGGCGTCACGAGATTGGTCTGAGGCACCACCGAGGGAGCCACCGTTCCCGTCACCATGCCCGGCTCTTCACGCGAGGCCTCGGCTGGCCGCTCGTCGCGCAGGATGACCAGGGCCGGCTGCTCCGGCAACGCAATGCCGAGCGTGGGGTCCATGGTTGCAGGCGCTGGGGCAGAAGGCGCTTGCGCACGCGCTGCCGTCAGCCCCAGCGCAAGCGCCAGAACCGAGGCTGAACCCAAGCCCGCCCAGTGGCGACGACGCATGCTCGCTATCCTCGAATGTTCGCCGAGATCTCACCGCTTCTGCGTGAGTCATCGGGTTTGGACAAGATGCGGCGGCGCAACAGCCCCCGCTATTCAGACAGTGCCGATCGGCTTTAAATTTTTAGTGTGACCTCGGCGCAAACCGACCCCGTCCTTCGCGAATACGGGGCTTCGGTTGCGCCTCATGCGTCAGGCCGCATCCTCGCCTTCGGCGCCGGACTCGTTCTCGATCAGCCCGTAATCCTTGAGTTTGCGATAGAGCGTCGAGCGGCCGATGCCGAGCTTGCGCGAGATCTCCGACATGTGGCCGCGATAATGCGCCAGCGCGAATTTGATGATCTCGCGCTCGAGATCGTCGAGCTTGCGCATGTCGGAGCCTGCGACGAGTTCGAGCGAATTGGGGTCGCGCACCGGCATCTGGATGATGCGCGGCGTGTCGTTGCGCATGTCCTGGCGCATCAGCGAGGCCGACACCGGCGGGATGCGGACGTCGAAGCCCTCCATCTGGGCCGCGATCTGCGGGAACTCTGCCACGGTCAATTCGTCGCCATCGGCCAGGACCACCGCGCGGAACATCGCGTTCTCGAGCTGGCGGACATTGCCTGGCCAGTCATAGCCGCTGATCAGTCCAAGCGCCTCGGCGCTGAGACCGCGCAGCTTCTTGCCTTCCTCGGCGGCGAAGCGCGCCAGGAACCCGCGCGCCAGATCGGCGATATCCTCGCGGCGCTGGCGCAAGGGCGGCAGCGTGATCGGGAAGACGTTGAGGCGGTAATACAGATCCTCGCGGAACTCGCCCTGCTTCACCTGGTCCAGCAGGCTCTTATTGGTCGCGGAGATGATGCGGATATCGACGCGCACCGACTTCTTGGCGCCGACAGGGTCGACCTCGCCCTCCTGGATGGCGCGCAACAGCTTGACCTGCGCGTCGAGCGGCAATTCGCCGACCTCGTCGAGGAAAAGCGTGCCGCCATTGGCCTCGACGAATTTGCCGATATGGCGCTCGGTCGCGCCGGTGAAGGCGCCTTTCTCATGGCCGAACAGGATCGACTCGACGAGATTATGCGGGATCGCGCCGCAGTTCACCGTGACGAAAGGCTTGCCCTTGCGATCGCTGGTGCCCTGGATCGCGCGCGCCAGCACCTCCTTGCCGACGCCCGATTCACCCTCGACCAGGATCGGGATGTTGGATTTTGCGGCGCGCTCGGCCAGGCGCACCACCCGCGCCATATCGGCACTCTTGGTGGCGAGGTCGCGGAAACCGAGCGTGCCGGAGACGCGCCGCTTGATGTGGCGCAGTTCATGTTCGAGCGCGCCCAGCTTCAGCGCGTTCTTGAGCGATATCTGCAGACGTTCCGCGCCGACCGGCTTGACCACGAAATCGACCGCGCCGGCGCGTATCGCCGAGACGACGGTCTCGATCGAGCTATGCGCCGTCTGCACGATGACCGGCGTCTCGATGCCGCGCTCGCGCAGCGCCGCGAGCACACCCATGCCGTCGAGCTCCGGCATGACGAGATCGAGCACCACGGCATCGAACCTCTCGCCCTCACCATGGCCAAGCAGATTGATCGCCTCGCTGCCGCTCTCGACGACGACCACGTCGTAACCAAAACGCTTCAGCATCGCGTCGAGCAGACGGCGCTGGACGGGATCGTCGTCGACGACGAGAACGGTGGCGGACATGAAACCTCGAAGGCCAGGCAGTGCGAAAACGACATCGCGAGACGGAATCGGCTGTTCCGTTCTGGGTCATCCTCGGCCAGAACGGTTAAGCGGCGCTTAAGCGCCACAGCCTGCGTCAAACCACCTCTGCCCGGCGCTCCGGCGTTGATCGCAAACGCCGCTCCGCGCATATGAGAAGCAAGGCCTATCGGGCCAGCGAGGTGTTGCAGAGATGAATTTCGCCGTGACAGGGATGGTTGAGCCCGCCGCTTTCGCCACAGCTGCCGAGCGCTCGGCGCATAGCGCCAAGGCACTGGGCCCGCTGCCGGAATGGGATCTGAGCCATCTCTACCCGGCGATGGATTCGCCGGCTTTCAAGGCCGATCTCGAACGCGGCTTGTCCGAATCACAGCGCTTCGCCGAGCTCTATCGCGGCAAGCTCGGCCCGCTTTCCCAGCGCGAGGACGCCGCGACCGTGCTGGCCGAAGCGGTCGCCGGTTATGAGACGCTCAGCGACCTGCTTGGGCGAATCGGCGCCTATGCCGGCCTGGTCTATTCCGGCGATACCACCGACCCGCAGCGCGCGAAATTCTATGGCGACACCCAGGATCGCCTGAACGCGGCCGTAACGGAATTGCTCTTCTTCGAGTTGGAGCTGAACCGGATCGACCCCGCGCTGATGGCACGCATCTCGGCCCAGGCGCCGCTTTCGCATTGGAAGCCCTGGCTCGACGATCTCGCCAAGGACAAGCCGCACCAGCTCGAGGACCGGATCGAGGAATTGTTCCACGAGAAGTCGATGACCGGACAGGCTGCCTGGAACCGGCTCTTCGACGAGACCATCGCCTCGCTGCGCTTCAAGCTCGACGGCGAGGAATTGACGCTCGAACTGACGCTGAACAAGCTGCAGGATGCCGATGGTGCCGTCCGCAAGGCCGCGGCCGAAGCGCTGAGCGAGGTCTTCCGCGGTCAATTGCGCACCTTCGCGCTGATCACCAACACGCTCGCCAAGGACAAGGAGATTTCCGACCGCTGGCGCAAATTCGAGGATGTCGCGGATTCCCGCCATCTGGCCAATCGCGTCGAGCGCGAGGTGGTCGATGCATTGGTCTCAGCCGTGCGCGAGGCCTATCCGCGCCTGTCGCATCGCTACTACAAGCTCAAGGCCAAATGGTTCGGCCGCGAGCAGCTCGATTTCTGGGACCGCAACGCGCCGCTGCCGCAGGTCGAGCAGCGCACCATTCCCTGGACCGAAGCGCGTGACACCGTGCTCGACGCCTATCACGCCTTTTCGCCCGAGATGGCCGGCATCGCGCGGCGCTTCTTCGACGAACACTGGATCGACGCCCCGGCCCGCCCCGGCAAGGCGCCGGGCGCGTTTGCTCACCCGACCGTGCCCTCGGCGCATCCCTATGTGCTCGTGAACTATCAGGGCAAGCCGCGCGACGTGATGACTCTGGCCCATGAGCTCGGCCATGGCGTCCATCAGGTGCTGGCCGGCCCCAACGGCGCATTGATGGCGCCGACACCCTTGACGCTGGCCGAGACCGCCAGCGTCTTCGGGGAGATGCTGACCTTCCGCCGCCTGCTCGACGGCACCAGGGACGCAAAGCAGCGCAAGGCGATGCTGGCGGCCAAGGTCGAGGACATGATCAACACGGTCGTGCGCCAGATCGCCTTCTACTCCTTCGAGCGCAAGGTCCATGAGGCGCGCAAGGGGGGCGAGCTGACGGCCGAGACTCTCTGCGAACTCTGGATGAGCGTGCAGGCCGAGAGCCTGGGACCGGCGATCAGGCTTTCGACCGGCTACGAGCCGTTCTGGTGCTATATCCCGCACTTCATCCATTCGCCCTTCTACGTCTACGCCTATGCCTTCGGCGATTGCCTGGTCAATTCGCTCTACGGCGTCTACCAGAACGCGGCGGAGGGCTTCCAGGAGCGCTATTTCGCCCTGCTCTCGGCCGGCGGCACCAAGCACCATTCCGAACTGCTCGCGCCCTTCGGCCTCGACGCGCGCGATCCCGCCTTCTGGCAGATCGGGTTGAAGATGATCGAAGGGATGATCATCGAGCTGGAAGGGATGGAGTAGGCAACTCCCGTCATGGTCGGGCTTGACCCGACCATCTTTTGCCAGAGATTCTCGGGTCAAGCCCGAGAATGACGGCGAAACGCTCGTCCCTCAGAACTGCACCCTCAGCCCCACCTGCGCGACATTGGCGGTGTAGTCCGAGCCCTGGGCGGTCGAGTTCAGGCGCTCATGGGTGAAGCTCGCCCGCACCGAGAAGGTGCGGGTCAATTTGTACTCGACGCGCGCGCCGATGCTGGACAAGTCCTCGCGCAGGCCCTGCCCGTCATACTCGGTGCGGCCGAAATTGGCGAAGCCGGTAACGGTCAGGTTGCGGCGCAGCGCATGCGCGATTTCAAGCGAGACGCGCCTTGCCGTCGTGCCCGACGAGCCGGCGATGGTGGTGTCGCCGAGCTCCGAGGTGCCGCGCAGGGTCACCGTTGTCAGCGGCGTCGGCGACCACAGGATCGCGGCGTCGCCGACGAAGCCGCGCAGGTTCTTCAAGCGATCGTCGTCATAGGCCCGGTCCTGATAGCCGGCCGAGACTTCGCCCGTGACCAGCCGGCTGAGCTCGAAGGTCGAGCCGACCCGCCCCGTCAGGCCGTTGGAAGAGCGCTGATAGCCTGAGGAATCGACGGACTGGTCGAATTGCCGCGTGTCGATCTCGCCCTGGATGAAGGGCTTGAAGCCCGGCGTCAGCTCATAGGCGGCGCGCAGCCTGACGCCATATTGCGTCTGGTTGCGGTCCTTCTGGCTGAGCGTCGTTCCGCTGGTGAGCTTGGCGTCCTCATAGTCGCTGCGGTCGACCGAGCCGCGCAGTGTCAACTGCAGCCGGTTCATGTCATGGGTCACGCCGGCCGAGGCGCCGTATTGATAGACCAAGGGGCGCCCGGTAACCGAAGCCGTCAGATCCGGTGAGCCCGGGCGCTGCGTGTCCAGCTTGAACCGGCTCTCGAGCAGGATGCGGGTGTCGCGCGTCGCGTCGAGCCGCAGATCGAGCTTGCCCTCGCCATCGGGGCGCGAGGCATCCCTGTCGCGGAAATAATCTGAATAGCCGGCGCGCAGCGAGCCCTTCAGCTCGTTGGTGTTCCAGTCCGACTGGATGGCGAGATCGCCCTCATAACGGGCGAACGGCGAGCTGTTGCGCGGGGAACCGCTGATCCGTTCCGGATTGGTGTCATAGCCGATCGAACTGGTGAATCCCGGCCTCAGCGTGATGTTGCCGAGCCGCAGGCCGAGCGGTGCGTAGGGATCCTCTTCGACGGCCGTCCTGCGCCGGCGTGGCGGCGGCGGCTCGGGGGCCGGCGGCAGGCCGGTGACGATGCGCTGCGGCGCGCGGAACTGGCGTTGCGTGACGCCGCGCAGGCCAGGCGCCTGCACCGGCCGGCTCGCGCGCGGCGGCGCCTTGCGCGACACCACCGAATTCTGGTCCTGGATCGGGGCGGCGGGGTCGGCGACACCGCTCGGCGTGCCCGGAAAGCCCGAAGGCGACGGCGACGCAGGCACCTCCTGCGCGACATAGGCCGGCGTCCCGGTGCGCAAGCCCGCCGCGCGCATCTGCGCCTGCACGCCGGCCGTGGCGAGCATGAGGCTTGTCGCGGTGACCCCCGACAGCAGAATGATGACGCGACGGGACACGCGGAGGCTCTCGCTCCAGACACAGGCGGGCGCACCGGCATGGCGCGCATGGTTAAGAGAGTTAGAACGAAGAGGGTTAATGGCGCGTCAATGCACCGGTCGGCGTGGCGAGGAATGGTGGCGCGGCGGCCAGTCCTCGTGCTAGAGCGCCGCTCATGACGGCCGACATCCGCGCTTCCGCGCTTCGCACCATCGCCACCGAGCGCTCCGGGCTCGACACGCTTCACGAAGCGCTCGCCAATGGGCTGGGCCAGCCCTTCGCGGCAGCCGTGGAGCTGATCCGCAGCGCCAGCGGCCGCGTCGTTGTCACCGGCATGGGCAAATCCGGCCATGTCGGGCGCAAGATCGCTGCGACCCTGGCCTCGACCGGCACGCCCGCGCATTTCGTCCACCCGGCCGAAGCCAGCCATGGCGATCTCGGCATGGTTCAGCCCGAGGATGTGGTGATCGCGCTGTCCTGGTCGGGCGAGACGGCGGAGCTCGCTGCCATCGTCGGCCATACCCGGCGCTTCCGCGTCGGGCTGATCGGCCTGACCTCGAACGCCGACAGCGCGCTCGGGCGCGAGGCCGATATCGCGCTGATCCTGCCCAAGGCGGCAGAGGCCTGCCCGAATGGGCTGGCGCCGACCACATCGACGACGATGCAGATGGCGCTGGGCGACGCACTCGCCGTTGCCCTGCTGGAGGCGCGCGGCTTCTCGCGCCAGGATTTCTTCGTCTACCACCCCGGCGGCAAGCTCGGCGCCCAGCTCAAGACGGTCGAGAGCATCATGCATCGCGGCGAGGCGCTACCGCGCGTCGGGCTTGACGCCGCCGTCGCCGACGTCGTCGAGATGATTTCGGCCAAGGGGTTCGGCTGCGCCATCGTCGTCGACCTCGACGGCCGGCTGGCAGGCGTGGTCACAGATGGCGATCTGCGCCGAAAATTGACCTCGGGCAACGTCACCGCGCGCCGCGCTCGCGACGTGATGACGCAAAATCCACGCCGCATCGCGCCCGACGCACTGGCGGTCGAGGCGCTGGAGATGGTCAACCGGCTGCGCATCACCGCGCTGATCGTCGCCGATGGCGAGGACAAGCCGGTCGGGCTCGTCCATGTCCACGACCTGCTGACGCTCGGCGTGGCTTAAGGCTGCGGCCGGCTTCCCCCTCAGCCCTCATCCCGAGGAGCCGCGTAGCGGCGTCTCGAAGGATGTTCCAGAGCGCACTGAAGCATCCTTCGAGACGCGGCCTGCCGGCCGCTCCTCAGGATGAGGGCTGTGCGTGAAGATGACGCCTCACGCCCGCTGATACAGAAGCCTTGCCCTGATCGTGCCGTCGAGCGCCGCGATCTCGCGCAGGATGTCGCGCGCCTCGGGGCCGACGCTGTCGGCCTCCATCACGACATAACCGATCTCGCCATCGGTCTGGTAGTTCTGCGCGGAGATGTTGACCTCGCGGGCGGCGAAGACGTCGTTCAGGCGCCGCAACATGCCCGGCACATTGCGCTGGACATGGATGAAGCGCGTGCCGGCGGGACGCGGCGTAAGCTGGACCTGCGGGAAATTCACCGCGCCGACGGTCGAGCCGATATCGGAATAGTCGACGAGCTTGCGCGCGACCTCAGCGCCGATGCGCTCCTGCGCCTCCTCCGTCGAGCCGCCGACATGGGGGGTGAGGATGACATTGGCCAGGCCCTGCAGCGGCGAGACAAAGCGCTCGGCATTGGAGGCGGGCTCGATCGGGAAGACGTCGACGGCTGCGCCCGCAAGCCGCCCCTCGCGCAGGGCCACGGCCAGCGCCTCGAGATCGACCACCGTGCCGCGCGAATTGTTGATGAGGTAGCTGCCCGGCCGCATCTGCGCGATCTGCTCGGCCCCGATCATGCCAGCCGTCTGCGGCGTCTCCGGCACGTGCAGCGAGACGATGTCGGCACTGCCGAGCAGTTCGGCGAGGCTGTCTACCGGTTCGGTGTTGCCGTGGCGCAGGCGGTCGGTCTGGTCGAAATAGATCACCCGCATGCCCATCGCCTCGGCGAGCGTCGAGAGCTGGCTGCCGATATTGCCGTAGCCGACGATGCCAAGCACCTTGCCGCGCACCTCGAAGGAGCCGTTCGCGGATTTGTCCCAGCCGCCTGTATGGGCCGAGACCGAGCGGTCGGTGATCTTGCGCAGCAGCATGACGATCTCGCCGATCGTCAGTTCGGCGACGCTGCGAGTGTTGGAGAAAGGCGCGTTGAAGACGGGCACGCCGCGCCCGCGCGCCGCCTGCAGATCGACCTGATTGGTGCCGACGGAAAAGCAGCCGACCGCGAAGAGCCGGCTCGCCTGTGCGAAGACCGGCTCCGTGAGCTGCGTGCGCGAGCGGATGCCGAGCACATGCACGCCCTCGACCGCCTTGAGCAGCGCGTCATGGTCGAGCGCCTTGGGCAGGCGGACCATATTGGTATAGCCGGCCTGGACCATCAGATCGGCGGCGGAATCATTGATGCCCTCCAGAAGCAGGACCTTGATGCGGTCCTTGGAGAGGGACAGGCGTTGCGTGCGGAGTGTCATGGAACGATCGGGCTGACGACGGAGCGTTCGCTATAGACCCGCCAGCGCGCCGGACAACCCGATTCTTTGCCTGCCAGGCGCGAGAAACCGTCGCGGCCTCAGGGACCCCTTGAGATCTGAGCCCTCATCCTGAGGAGCCGCGAAGCGGCGTCTCGAAGGATGAGGGCTGAGGGCGATCTGAAACGGCCTCAGGCCTTCTCGACCACAAGCGTCGCGCCCTCGACCCGCACCACCCTGATTTCGCTGCCCACCAGCAATTCCGGACCGATGACGCGCCAGGAGGAATCGCCGACGCGGATGCGGCCCTCGCCTCCGGTCATCGGCGCCTCCAACCGGAAAACCTTGCCGATGAGCTGGCGGCCACGATCGTTGAGACCCGTCGCAGCGTCGGGCTCCTCGCCCTTGTGCCGCGTCAGGCGCCGCCCGGTGAGCACGCTGGCGACGCAAAGCACCGCGAAAACCAGAGCCGCGCTCTGCCAACCGATGCCCAACAGCCCGACGACCACGCCCGTCAGCAGCGCGGCGAGGCCGAGCCAGATCAGGAACACGCCCGGCGCCAGCAATTCGCCGCCGATCAGCACGAGGCCGAGCACCACCCAAGCCCAGCCGCCAAGCGAGGAAAACCAGTCCAGCAGCATGACCGGCCTCACCCGTTCGTGCGGCCGGACGGCGGGACCGAACCGGCGCGGCGCGTCGCGACCGCCTCCTCGCCGAAGACCGCACGGGTCAGTTGCGCGATGCCGCCGACCGTGCCGGCGAGCGCGGCGGCCTCGATCGGCACGATCACCACCTTGCTGTTATGGGCGGAGGCGATCGCCTTCAGAGCGTCGGTATAGCGCTCTGCGATAAGGAAATTCGCGGCCTGGATGTCACCCTTGCTGATCGCCTCCGAGACCATCGCGGTCGCAGATGCTTCGGCCTGGGCCGAGCGCTCGCGCGCCTCGGCATCGCGGAAGGCGGCTTCCTTGCGACCCTCGGCGGCGAGGATCTGCGACTGCTTCTGGCCCTCGGCCTTGAGGATCTCGGCCTGCCTCAGGCCTTCCGCCTCCAGCACGGCGGCGCGCTTCTCGCGCTCCGCCTTCATCTGCCGGTTCATCGCCCCGGCAATGTCGGCCGGCGGCAGGATATCGCGGATCTCGATGCGCGTGACCTTGACGCCCCAGGGCGAGGCGGCAGCGTCCATGACGCGCAGCAAGCGCTCATTGATCTCGTCGCGATGCGAGAGCAATTGGTCGAGGTCCATCGAGCCGACCACGGTGCGGATATTGGTCATGGTCAGGATCATCAGCGCCTGGCCGAGCGAGGAGACCTCGTAGCAAGCTTTTGCCGCGTCGAGCACCTGGTAGAAGGCGGCCGCGTCGATGCGCACGCCGGCATTGTCCTTGGTGATCGCCTCCTGGCTGGGAACGTCGAGCACCTGCTCCATGACGTTCACCTTGTGCCCGACCCGGTCGAAATAAGGCACGATCAGCCCGAGCCCCGCGCCGAGCGTGCGCGAATAGCGGCCGAAGCGCTCGATCGTGTAATTATAGCCCTGCGGGACGGTACGCACGCCGAGCGCGATCGTCAGGATGACGAGCGCCACCAGCACCACGACGACGATGTCGAAACCGTTGAACACCATCCCGTCAGCCCTCCCCAGGCAATGCACGCATTTCGCGTCGCGGCCAACAACCTGACGATTGCAACGGGCCGATGCAAGGCCGCCCACGCTGGGCTGCTCCGCTCACCCGATGCGTGCTATTTTTGGACGAAACCGGAGGGATCAGAATGAGACCTTCCCTGCTCCTGGTTTTGCTCTTGCTGGCAGGCTGCGACGACAGCCCCGGCGAATGGGCCGCCATCGTCTATCCCGATCAGACCAACCGCGCCCAATTCGACGTGACGCCGCGCTTCAAGAGCTTCAGCTACTGCCGCGATGCCGCGATCGACCGGATGAAGCTGATCCAGACAGGCCGGGGCGGCGATTACGAATGCGGCTTCAGATGCCAGCTCTCCGGCGATCCTCACAGGATGAACATCTGCGAGGAGAAGCGGAAATGAGCGGGCGAAATCCCGCCGACGTTTCCGCGACGGCAGGTTAAGAGGCTGGCGGAGCGCCGCGAGGCAAGAGTTGTAGTGGCCCGCATCCGTTGACACAGGATGCGGCGCGTAGAGGGAGTTATCCTCGTTTCCGACAGCCTTGTCCGGAAACGCTGCCTTTACCGCCTCAGACGAACTGGCCGTGGCAGTGCTTGTACTTCTTGCCGGAGCCGCAGGGGCAGGCCTCGTTGCGGCCAACCTTGCCCCAGCTTGCGGGGTCGGCCGGGTTGCGGTCGAGCACGGCCATGTCGCCCTCGATCGCCGCATATTGCAGGCCCGTGCTGCCGTAATCGCCGCCGCCGAAGCCGGAGCCGGCTTCATCCTGCGGCGGCAGGCTGCCCGGCTCCTCGGGCGCATCGAACCGCACCTCGATGCGCATCAGATTGCCGGTGACCTGTTCGCGCAGGCGGTCGGTCAGCGAGTCGTACAGCTCGAAGGCCTCCTGCTTGTACTCGTTCAGCGGATCGCGCTGGGCATAGCCGCGCCAGCCGATGACCTGGCGCAGGTGGTCGAGCGTGACGAGATGCTCGCGCCAGAGATGGTCGAGCGTCTGCAGCAGCACCTGCTTCTCGACATAGGTCATCACCTCGTCGGTGTTGCGCTCGATGCGAGCCGCGTAGTCCTCGTCGGCGATCTTGCGGATGCGCTCGCGCAATTCGGTGTCGGCGATGCCCTCTTCCTTCGCCCACTCCTCGATCGGCAGATCGAGATTGAGGAATTGCATCACGCCTTCCTTGAGCGCGGCGGTATCCCACTGCTCCGGATAGGCCTCCTCGGGGATATGACGCGCGACGAGATCCTCGGCGACGCCCTGGCGCATGTCGTCGATGGTTTCGCGCACGGACGGCTGGCGCATGAAGTCGCGGCGCTGCTCGAACACGACCTTGCGCTGGGAGTTCATGACGTCGTCGTATTTCAGAATGTTCTTGCGGACGTCGAAGTTGCGCGCCTCGACCTTGCCCTGGGCCTTCTCGACCGCCTTGTTGATCCAGGGATGGACGATCGCCTCGTCCTCCTTGAGGCCTAGCTTCTGCAGCATGCCGTCCATCCGGTCGGAGCCGAAGATGCGCATCAGGTCGTCCTGCAGCGACAGGAAGAACTTTGACCGGCCCGGATCGCCCTGGCGACCGGCGCGGCCACGCAGCTGGTTGTCGATGCGACGGCTCTCATGCCGCTCGGTGCCGACGATGTAGAGCCCGCCCGCCTTGATTACGCGCTGCTTGAAGTCGATCACCTCGGCGCGGATGCGGTTCGCCTCGGCCTCCCGCTCCGGCCCCTCCGCCATGCCGGCGAGATCGTGATTGATGCGCATCTCGGCATTGCCGCCGAGCTGGATATCGGTGCCGCGGCCGGCCATGTTGGTGGCGATGGTGATGGCGCCGGGCACGCCGGCCTGCGCCACGATATAGGCCTCCAGCTCGTGGAAGCGGGCATTCAGCACGGCGAAAGCCTTCGAGGGCTTGCCGGCGCGGGCCGCGGCGTAGATCGGCTCCAGCCCGCTGGGGTCGCTGAAATCGATCTGCTTGAAGCCTTCCTTCGCCAGCATCTCGGCGACGAGTTCCGAGCGCTCGATCGAGGTCGTGCCGACCAGCATGGGCTGGCCGCTCTCCTGCGCCGCCTTGATCTCGCGGATGACACCGCGGACCTTCTCCTCGAAGGTGCGGTAGACCTCGTCATCCTCGTCCTTGCGGGCGACCGGGACATTGGTCGGAATCTCGACCACTTCGAGCTTGTAGATCTCGAAGAACTCGTCGGCCTCGGTCGAGGCCGTGCCGGTCATGCCGGCGAGCTTGGAATAGAGCCGGAAATAGTTCTGGAAGGTGATCGAGGCCAGCGTCGCGTTCTCGGGCTGGACGGTGACGTGCTCCTTGGCTTCGAGCGCCTGGTGCAGGCCTTCCGAATAGCGCCGGCCCGGCATCATGCGGCCGGTGAACTCGTCGATGATGACGACCTCGTCATTGCGGACGATGTAGTCCTTGTCGCGCTGGAACAGCGAATGCGCGCGCAGGCCCTGGTTGACGTGGTGGACCAGCGTGACGTTCTGGGCGTCGTAGAGATCGCCCTCCTTCAGCAGGTCGGCTGCGCGCAGCAGCTCCTCGATATGCTCGTTGCCGGCTTCCGTCAGCGAGACGGCGCGCTGCTTCTCGTCGACCTCGAAATCCCCGGCCACCAGCCCGGGCAGGATCTTGTCGATCGCGACATAGAGATCGGATTTGTCGTCGAGCGGTCCGGAGATGATCAGCGGCGTGCGCGCCTCGTCGACCAGGATCGAGTCGACCTCGTCGACGATCGCGAAATGGTGGCCACGCTGGGACATCTGCGCGACGTCGTATTTCATGTTGTCGCGCAGATAGTCGAAGCCGAATTCGTTGTTGGTGCCGTAGGTGATGTCGCAGGCATAGGCGCGCTGGCGCTCTTCATCATCGATGCCGTGGACGATGATGCCGACGGACAGACCAAGGAAATTGTAGAGCTTGGCCATCCATTCCGCGTCGCGGCGGGCAAGGTAGTCGTTGACCGTGACGACATGCACGCCCTTGCCTTCGAGCGCATTGAGATAGGTCGGCAGGGTCGCGACCAGCGTCTTGCCTTCGCCGGTCTTCATCTCGGCGATGGCGCCCTCATGCAGCACCATGCCGCCGATGAGCTGGACGTCATAGGGCCGCTGCCCAAGCACGCGCTTGGCCGCCTCGCGCACCGTGGCGAAGGCCGGCACCAGGAGATCGTCGAGCTTGGCGCCATTGGCGAGTTGCTGGCGGAACTCGGCGGTGCGCGCCTGCAGGGCCTCGTCGCTGAGCGCAGCGACCTCGTTTTCGAGCGCGTTGATCGCCGCGACACGAGGGCCATAGCCCTTGACCCGCCGATCGTTCGACGAGCCGAAGAGTTTCTTTGCAAGCGCGCCAAGCATTGTTGGGCCTTTCGATAGTGCAGCTTTCGCCTTGCGTCCGCGGTGACCCGCGCGCGGGCGAAAGCCCGATAATTCTCAATTCGACCGCGTGTTTAGACGCGTGCGGGGGCGGGGTCCAGCACCGCTTTGCACCAAATGCGAGCCTTGTTTGCAGCAAATGCAAGCCTTGGCCGGCGGCGGAATTCGCAACCGATGTGGGGTTTTCGCCGCGCAGTTCCAAGGGAGACGCGCCATCGAACTGCGCAGGCCGCGCAAAGGCCGGCAAAGCATCGCGCCGCGAAAGCTTTAAACCACGCAGCTGCCTTGCCTTTGCCGCGTTCAACTGGCAGTGCAGCGCAAATGACCGGTTTTTGCTGCTTGCGGAAGGTTTGACCCGATGACGCTGTCACGTCTCGCCATGATATCTCTCGGTTTCGTGCTCGCCGCGACACCTGCCGCGCTGGCTCAGGCCGACAAGATCGTGGCCAAGGTCAACGGCATCGCCATCACCGAGCGCGACGTCGCGCTGGCGACGGAGGATCTCGGCGAGCGGCTCGCGCAGGTTCCCGAGGCGCGCAAGCGCGACGAGGTGGTGAATTATCTCGTCGACCTCAAGCTCGGCGCCAAGGCCGCGACCGACGCCAAGGTCGCCGAAGGCCCCGATTTCGCCGCCCGCCTCGCCTATAACCGCGACAAGGTGCTGCTCGACGAATATCTCCAGCGCGAGGCCAAGAAGGCCGCGACCCCCGAAGCCGCCAAGAAGCTGTTCGACGACACCGTCAAGGCATTGCCGCCCGAGGAGGAGATCCACGCGCGCCATATCCTGGTCGAGGACGAGACCCAGGCCAAGACGGCCGCCGAGCGCGTCAAGAAGGGCGAGGATTTCGCCAAGGTCGCAGCCGAGCTGTCCAAGGATCCCGGCTCCGGCAAGGAAGGCGGCGATCTCGGCTGGTTCAGCAAGGAGCGCATGGTGCCGGAATTCGCCGAGGCCGCCTTCAAGCTCCAGAAGGGCCAGATCTCCGACCCGGTGAAGAGCCAGTTCGGCTGGCATGTCATCAAGCTCGAAGACCGCCGCACCAAGCCGACGCCGGACTTCGCCGCGGTCAAGCCGCAGATCGACCAGTATCTCGAGCGCAAGGCCCAGCAGGACATCGTGCTGGCGCTGCGCGAGAAGGCCAAGGTCGAGCGGCTGGACCAGCCCGCCGCTGCCACGCCTGCTCCTGCGGCCGAGCCGAAGAAGCCCTGAGAGGCTTCGGCCACGACCATCCCATAGACGAAGAAGGGCGGCGCATGCGCCGCCCTTCTTGTTTTCGTCATCCGCCTGCGGCACATGGGCTTTCTCGATCTGGAGGTGCTTTTCATGGCTGGCAAGGATGTCCCCGTTTCCCCGCTCGCGCCCAAGCGCCAGCCCAAGGTCCCGGCGGTGCCGGGCGTGCGCTTCGCGACCGCCGAGGCGGGCATCCGCTACAAGGGCCGCACCGATGTCGTGCTGATGCTGCTCGACCAGGGCACGCAAGCCGCGGGCGTCTTCACCCGCTCGAAATGCCCCTCCGCCCCGGTCGACTGGTGCCGCGAGAATCTGGCGCAAGGCTCGGCCCGCGCCATCGTCGTCAACTCCGGCAACGCCAACGCCTTCACCGGGCTCAAAGGCCGCGACTCGGTCAAGCTCACCGCCGAAATCGCCGCCAAGGCAGCTGGCTGCAAGCCCTCGGAAGTCTTCATCGCCTCCACGGGCGTGATCGGCGAGCCGCTCGACGCGACCAAATTCGAGGGTGTGCTGAGCGACTGCGCCAGGCGCGCCGCGGACGGCCCCTGGATCGACGCCGCCCGGGCGATCATGACCACGGACACCTTCCCCAAGGCGCTCTCGCGCAAGGCCAAGATCGACGGCAAGGAGGTCGTGCTGGCCGGCATCGCCAAGGGCGCCGGCATGATCGCGCCCGACATGGCGACGATGCTCTCCTTCGTCTTCACCGACGCACCCATAGCCGCACCCGTCCTGCAGGCGCTGCTCTCCAAGGGCGTGAAGGGCTCGTTCAACGCGGTCACGGTCGACAGCGACACCTCGACCTCCGACACGCTGATGCTGTTCGCCACGGGCAAGGCGGCCGAGCGCGGCGTGCCTGCGATCACCCAAGTCAACGATGCCCGCCTCTCCGGCTTCAAGCGCGCATTGAATTCGCTGCTGCTCGAGCTCGCCCATCTCGTCTGCAAGGACGGCGAGGGCGCCCGCAAATTCGTCGAGATCCGCGTCGCGGGAGCAACCTCCGCGCGCTCGGCCAAGCGGGTCGCGCTCTCGATCGCCAATTCGCCTTTGGTCAAGACCGCGATTGCCGGCGAGGACGCCAATTGGGGCCGCATCGTCATGGCCGTCGGCAAGGCCGGCGAACCCGCCGACCGCGACAAGCTCGACATCTCCTTCGGCGACATCATGGTCGCCCGGCAGGGCGCGCGCGCCCCGTCCTATGACGAGCAGGCGGTCTCCGCCTACATGACCGGCGAGCATATCGTCATCACCGCCGATCTCGGACTGGGCCGGGGCAAGTCCACGGTCTGGACCTGCGACCTGACCAAGGCCTATGTCGAGATCAACGGCGACTATCGCTCCTGAGTGAAGCGAGCGCTCACCCCACCCTCGGCCTGAGTCGCTCCGCCTTCGAGAAACTAGCCCTGGGCGCGAAATTCGTTCTCGGGTGATCTGAGGTGACGAGACGTCGCTCGTCCACGAAGGCGGCGCAGCCTATGACATCGTGGGCGTGACGGGTAAGGAGACAGACCCGTCCACCACATCCTCTCCGGACACCGACAACCGCGTGAAACTCCTCCTCGTCGTCGCCTGCGCCCTGATCGATTCCGACAACCGCGTCCTCGTCGCGCAACGCCCCGAGGGCAAGGCGCTGGCGGGCCTGTGGGAGTTCCCCGGCGGCAAGCTGGAGGCCGGCGAACGGCCCGAACCCGCACTGATCCGCGAACTCTCGGAAGAACTCGGCATCACCGTGAAAGAGGCCTGCCTCGCGCCACTGACTTTTGCGAGCTACGCCTATCCGGACTTCCACCTGCTGATGCCGCTCTATATCTGCCGGCGCTGGGAAGGTACCGCCATCTCGCGCGAGGGCCAGGCCCTGAAATGGGTCCGCGCCGGCAAGCTCAGCCAGCTGGCGATGCCACCGGCCGACGAACCCCTGATCCCGCATCTGATCGACCTGCTCGGGGCTTGAGGCCGCCCATTCGCCTCAATGACTCGCCGGCAGGCCGCGCCTCTCCCACTGCGCACGCGGCACCGGATCGCCGACGCGGAATTCGAAGGCCACGACCTGCTTGCGGTCGGGCGTGAACCCGCATTTGAAGCGCAGAGTGTACCAGCGCTGCCTGCTGCGGAAGGCCGCGCCTTCGGCGAGTAGCTCACGGCCGGAAAGCTTCGTGCCGGCCATGGCATAGGCGACCAGCCTGTCAGGCTCGAATTCGGCCTTCCAGGCATGGATCTGGCTCATCGCCTCCAGCCCGCAAAGCTGCTCGACGCGCTCCTCCTCGGCGAGATGGGTAAGGGCTTCCCGCGCCTGCCGGCTGAGGGGGCTGGCGAGGGCAGCCGCCGCCATGAGCCGGGAGGCCTTGATCATGGCGCCGGGTTCGAGCGGGGACTCGCTCGCCGGCGGAACCACAGGCGCGACCTTCTCCGGAGCCGTTTGCGGCGGCGCCGGCGATTGCGGCTTCGGCGCTTCCTCGACAGGCTTCGGCCGGATCATCGCCTCGAATTGCGGAGAGCTCAGCAGCTCGACATCGACGCTGCTTTCCGGGTGCGGGACGATCTCCTCCCTCGGACGCAGGGCCGCAAGCCCGAGCAGCGACAACAGCACCAGATGCAGCAGGAGCGAGGCAGGCAAACCACGCGCAAACGCCCTCGCCCGCACAAGCGCCCATGCCGACCTCATTCAGGGTGCCGCGTTCGCAATCAATCGCAGAAGAGCCAGGAACTTGCTCGAGCGCAAGCCTCTCGACTTCTGCCGCAGATCGACCGTCTGGACCACCACCAGCCGCTTCGACGGGATGATCGCAATGATCTGCCCGCCAAAGCCCGAGGCGATGACGGCGCCGGCGCCCCACTCCTCCGGAGACAACGTCCACCAGAGATAGCCGTAGCCACGCCCGCTCCGGTCAGTTCGGGAATAGGTGCGCGTCGCCTCCTCGATCCAGGCGGAGGGGACAAGTTGTCGCCCCTGCCAGCGGCCGCGATCGAGGATGAGCAGGCCGAACCGCGCCGCGTCGCGCGCGCTCAAGCTGAACGGGTAGGCTGGATGGATCGACGCGCCCTCCAGGACATAGCTGCCGTCGTGGTGCTGGAAATCCTGCATGCCGATCGGCTTGGCGATGCGGCTGTCAAAACTTTGGAAAATATCCTCGCCCGTCTCCTGCCGGTAGATCGTGCCGAGCGCGTTGAAGTCCCAGTTGTTGTAGAACCAGAAACTGCCGGGGGCGTGGCTGCCACGCTCGGGCCGCTTCTCCCGCATCTCGGCCGTTTCATAGGCGGCCAGGTGGTAGATGCCCGAACGGGCCATGAGCAGGTCGCGGATCGTGGCCTGCTTCTCCGCATCCGTCAGGCCAGGCGCCTTGTCGTCGATGCGCAGATGCGCCAGCGTGCTGGCAAGGTTGATCCGCCCCTCCGCAACCGCAACGCCGTAGAGCGTGCTGAGGATGCTCTTGCGGACAGAGCGCATATTCACTTTGCGGCCGGTATCGCCCCAATTGGCGATGGCCCGGCCGTCCCGCACGATCATGAGTGCGGTCGGGCCGAGCCGTTCGAACTCGGTCCGGGCGGCCTTCAACCCTTCCGCAGACCAGCCGGAGCTTGCCGGATCGGCGTTCTGCCAGGGTCCCGCGGGCTCGGCACGCACATGAGCGGCCAGGACAACGATGACAACGAAGACGATCGCGAAAAGGCTCGATCTCACCGGACGGCTCCCTGCGCTTGCCGTGCGGCATGCGGCAAGACGGCGGAAGAACCCGGCATTTTTGCGGCAGAGACACCCTAGGCGCGAAGCGCGACGAGGCTCTCCTCCTCGGGCGGGACCTCCGCGAAGGCTGGCTCGCTCTCGCTGCCGAGCGCGAGCTGGAACCGCTCGAAGCGCGCCAGCTCAACCTCGATCGCCGCCTTTGCGGCCGGCGTCTCCTCCCCCGCAAGCCAGCTCCATTGCTGGATCAGGAGCTTGCCGGCTGCGCGGTCGGTCTTCAGGTCGAGCACCGCGACGATCCGGTCCCCGAGCAGGACCGGCAGGGCGAAATAGCCATAGACCCGCTTCTCCCGGGGCAAATAGGCCTCGAACAGGTGCTGGTAGCCGAAGAACAGGCTCAGTCGCTTGCGCTGAATGATCAGGGGATCGAAAGGCGAGAGGATATGGACGAGGCCGGCATCAGGGGGAGCGGCTGCCTCCAGAGCTTCGGGGCTCGCCCAATGCGGTGCCTTCTCGGCGCCCTCGATCCGCACCGGCACGAGCTCCTTGCGCCTGACCCGTCCCGCGATCAGCTCGGCCACGGCCTTTTTGGCGGGGGCATCGAGATGGCAGATCGAATCGAGGCTGACCACGCCCTGCGCCCGCAGCGCCCGGTCGAGTTTGTAGGCGACGACCTGGCGCTCGCTCGCCGGCGCGGGCTTCTTCTCCCAGCCGAAATGCCGGTCGATCAGTTCATAGGTCTTGAGCATGCCGGCGCGAGCCGAAATGACGAGCTCGCCATCGTAGAAGGCGCGCTCCAGCAGGCCCTTGGACGGCTTCTTGCTCGCCCAGAGATGAGCTTTCTCGACCAGCACGTCGGTGTCGATGTCGCGGATGGTGAGCGCGCCCTCCTTGCGGATGCGCCGGAGCAGCTTGCGCGCCTCCTCGGGCGAGCCGACCGCCGACCAGCGCTTGGGCTCCTCGCGATGGGCCTTCATCGCACCGAGGAAGAAGCGGATATCCGCAGTCGGGACATAGGAGAGCGCATGCGTCCAGTATTCGAAGACGCTCTTATCCAGCGATTGCGCCTGCGCGAGATCGGCGCGGCGATAGGCCGGAATACGGCTGTAGAGGATGTGGTGGTGGCAGCGCTCGATCACGTTGATCGTGTCGATCTGGACATAGCCGAGATGCGCCACCGCGGCCCGCGTCGCCTCCGGCCCCGCGCCGAAGGGTTCGCGCTCGTCGAGGCGCTGCGCGCGCAACCAGATTCGGCGAGCCTCTGCGGCGGGGAGGACGGGCGGTGATTTCGGACGTCTGGCCATGATGCGCAGAGGCTAGCCGCGTTTTGCCCCGCTGTAGAGCCGTCGCAGCCAGCTCTGCTGACAGGCTGCGTCAGCGCCGAAACAAGGGCCCGGCCAGCGGAAGCCGGTTTTCGGAACGCCTGAGACTCAGGGCGCGATCACCTTCTGGAAGCAACTCGACTTCGTGTCGGTATAGCCGAGATGCTCGTAGAAGCGCTTGACCTTGTCGTTGTCGCCGCGAACCAGCAATTGCAGCTTCCAGACGCCACGCCCGACCAGCCAGGCTTCGGCGGCCGCCATCATCGCCCGGCCGAGACCAGCGCCCTGCATCGCGGGATCGGCGGCGACGTAATAGACCCAACCGCGATGCCCGTCCTCGCCGACCATGACGCTGGCGACGATACGGCCTTCGATCTCGGCCACGAGGACGGTCGAATGCGCATCGCGGCGGGCGAAGACGATGTCGCGCTGCGGATCGTTCCAGGGCCGGGTGATACCGGCCGCATGCCAGAGCGCGATCACGGCCTCGATATCGGCATCGGCGATCTCGCGGATCGAAGGTGTGAGATTCATCGGCGGCATTCCAGGCGGAGACAGACCACCTCGCCTCGCATGCCATGCGCCTGCGCGCCAGTCCGCCGGCGCGGCGGTGCGGCGCCCCTTAGCCGGCCAGGGCCGCGGCGAGCATCTCCCGGGTCGCCTCGGCCATGGCGCTCTGCAGCTTGAACGCTCTCGTCTTCTCGCCGGGGTTCATCACCAGGATCACCGTCTCGGTGCCCGGGCAGGCCGGGTCGGCGCAGAGGATTTCATTGACCGCGATCACCGCGTCCTCGGGCAGGCCGAGCAGGTCGCGGACATCCGCCTTGATCCGCGTCGCGGCCTCGGAAGCCACGACCTTGTCCGCAGCGCCTTTCCCGAACAGGCCAAAGCGCATCCCGGGCCCTCAGCCGGCCGGCAAGGTGAGCACGCCGGCCACACCGTCCTCGGTCCCGAAGGCCAGGCGCTTGCCGAGCTTGTCCCAGGCGAAAGCGGTGACGCCGCTGCCCTTGATCGCCGGCCGCACAAGGAGCTCGGAGGCGTCGGTCAAGCGGATCATCAGGATACAGCCGTCGTCATAGCCGACGGCCAGCACCAGAGCCTTGGGATGAAAGGCCACGCGCGTGACCTTGGCGTGGCGCGCGCCGCATTCGCGTGGCGCCTTGCCGGTCGGCCCCTCCCCCTGGAACGGCCAGACGATCGCGGCATCCGCGCCCGACGAGGCGAGCCAGAGCCCATCATGCGACCAGGACAGCGAACGCGGCTTGGCCGGGTAGCCTGTCATGCGCATATGCGTCGGCTTGTCGCCGAGCCGCCAGCCATGCAGTGCGTTCTCCTGCATCGAGGAGACGACGAAGCGGCCGTCGGGCGACCAGACCACATCGAGATGCGAGCCCTTCCACTCCAGGAATTCCGGCTTGGCCTCGGTGTTGGGATACCACAGCGAGACGCCGTTCATCTGGGCGACCGCGAGACGGTAGCCCTTCGGCGCAAAGACCAGCCCTTGCGGCGTCGTGACGAAATCGAGCGACTTGACCCGGCCCTTGTCGTCGCGGGAATGCACGGTCTTGCCGGTGTTCCAAGCAAGGCTGCCGCTGCCCGAGAGCGTCACCGCATCGATCCAGCGACGCTTGGGATCTTGCGCGATCTCGGTCGGTTCGCCCTCGGCCCCGGTCGCGACCACGCGCCCGTCATCGCCGCCGGTAATCAGTCGCTCGCCATCCGAGCAGGCGCTGAGGATGCCGCCGGCATGGGGCTCGACGCTCTCGGCCCCGCCATCGCGCCAGCGCAGCACGCGCCCATCGGCAAGCGCCAGCGCCAGCGTCGATTTGAGCCAATGGGCGGCGACGACATGCGCCCCGGCCTCGACGGGGACGACATGTTCGCGCAGCGAAACGGGTTTGGTGATCGTATCCATGAGCAACGCTTTAGCTTCAGCAGAGTGTTTCGCAAACCTCTGTCATTCCGGGGCGGCCCGCAGGGCCGAACCCGGAACCCACGATCAGGTGCGACGCTATCCACCAGCAGAAGGACTGGCCCGGTCGTGGGTTCCGGGTCCATCGCTGCGCGATGCCCCGGAATGACATCGCATCACGCCGCGCAGGCCAGAAATCCCTTGCGCAATTCGCTCTCGTCGAGATCGCGGCCGATGAAGACGAGGCGGGAATTGCGCGTCTCATCCGCCTTCCAATCGCGCTGCAGATCACCGTCGAGGATCATGTGGACGCCCTGGAAAACGAAGCGGCGCGGCTCGTCCTTGAAGGCGAGAATGCCCTTGGAGCGCAAGATGTTGGGCCCTTGCGCCTGGCTGATGTCGTTGATCCAGGGCATGAACTTGTCGGGGTCGACATCGCCGGGGATCGTGAACGACATCGAACGCACCTCGTCGGAATGATGATGATGGTGTCCGGATTCGAGAAAATCCGGCTCGATGTCGAGGATGCGGTCGAGATCGAAGGCGTTGCGGTCGAGCAACTGATCGATCGGCAGCTGGCAGCGCGTCGTCTTGTGCAGCTTGGCATAGGGGTTGATGGCGCGGATCGCGGCCTCGACCTCGGCCAGTTCCTCGGCTGAGACGAGATCGACCTTGTTGAGGATGATGACGTCGGCGAAGGCGATCTGGTTCTTCGCCTCGGGCGCATCCTTCAGCCGCTCGGTCAGCCATTTGGCGTCCGTCACCGTGACGACGGCGTCGAGTTTGGTCGCATCGCCGACATCCTGGTCGACGAAGAAGGTCTGCGCCACCGGAGCCGGATCGGCCAGGCCGGTCGTCTCGACGATGATCGCATCGAACTTGCCCTTGCGCTTCATCAGGCCGTCGAGGATGCGGATCAGGTCGCCGCGCACGGTGCAGCAGATGCAGCCATTGTTCATCTCAAAAACTTCCTCATCGGCGCCGACGACGAGGTCGCCATCGATGCCGGTCTCGCCGAACTCGTTGACGATCACGGCGAATTTCTTGCCGTGATCCTCGGTGAGGATGCGGTTGAGGAGCGTGGTCTTGCCGGCGCCCAGATAGCCTGTGAGCACCGTGACGGGGATTTTCTCGGACATGGGTTCGACCTGGTTATTGAACGGGCAAAGCCGGAGCACTCGATATCCGCCCCGGCCCTGGAAACCTTCAGCCCTCATCCCGGGGAGCGATCCGCAAGGGTCGCACCCCGAAGGATGCTCCAGCACGCCTTGAACCATCCTTCGAGACGCCGCTTCGCGGCTCCCCGGGATGAGGGCTGGAGATGAGGACCGACGCTCAGGCCGGACCGGCGCCGAGCGCCTTCTCGAACTGGCTTATATTGTGTTTCATCATCGCGATGTAAGTCCCGGCCGGACCCGAGGCTTCCGAAAGCGCATCCGAATAGACCCGGCCGCCGATCCTGGCGCCGCTCTCTTTGGCGATCTGCTCGATCAGGCGCGGATTGGTGACGTTCTCGAGAAAGACCGCCGGAATCTTCTCGGCCTTGACCTGCCGGATGATACGCCCGACATCCTTGGCCGAAGCCTCGGCCTCGGTCGAGACGCCCTGCGGCGCGATGAAGTCGATGCCATAGGCCTTGATGAAATAGCCGAAGGCGTCATGCGAGGTGATCGCCCTGCGCCGGTCGGCAGGAATGCGCGCCACCGCCGCCTTGATCTCGCCGTCGAGGGCATCGAGCTTGGCGAGATAGGCCGTCGCATTGGCCTCATAGACGGCTTTTCCCGCCGGGTCGGCCGCGATCAGCGCGTCGCGGATATTGGCGATGTAGATCTTGGCATTGGCGACGTTCTGCCAGGCATGCGGGTCCTCCCGGCCGGCGTGGTCGTGACCATGGGCGTCCTTCTTGCCGGGCTCCTCCTCGGCGGGCAGCGCCTGCGGCGTGATGCCCGTGGTCGCGACCGCGACCGTGCCCTTCGCGGCCGAGGATTTGATCAGGCGCGTCATCCAGCCCTCGAATTTGAAGCCGTTGACGACGATCAGCTTGGCGCCGGCCATGCTCTTGGCGTCGGCCGGCGTCGGCGAATAGACATGCGCATCGCCATTGGGCCCGACCAGCGTCGTCACCGAGACGCGTTCGGCCCCGATCTCCCTTACGAAATCGCCCAGGATCGAGAAGCTCGCGACGACCGGGAGCTTCTCCTGCGCCCGCGCTGCCAGTGGAGCGGCAGCGAGGATCAATCCGGCAGCAAGGCACGCGACGAGTTCGCGACGATTCGGCATGGCTTCTCTCCAGGCAAATTGAAACACTATAACATTACTAGCGCTGGAGATGGGGTCGAGGCAAGAGCCGCCGCGCAAGGCCGCCCTGCGAGCCGATCAGGAGCGAGCCGAGATAGAGCGTCCCGGCAGCAAGGATGATGGCGGGGCCGGCGGGGAGATTGCTGCCCGCCGCATAGGAGACGACGAGCCCGGCATAGCCGGAAGCCATGCCGAAACCTGCGGCGAGCAGGATCAGGCGCGTGATGTCGGCGGTCCAGAACCGTGCGGCGGCGGCCGGCAGCATCATCATCCCGACCGCGAGCAAGGTGCCCAGCGCATGGAAGCCGGCGACGAGGTTCAGCACCACGAGCGCGAGAAAGGTCAGATGGACCCAGCCGCCGGAGCGGCTGACCGAGCGCAGGAAGCCGGGATCGACGCATTCCATCACCAGCGGGCGATAAAGCGCCGCCAGCAGCAGCAGCGTCAGCGTCGTCACGCTGGCCAGCAGGACGAGCACGTCGTCATCCAGCGCCAGCACATTGCCGAACAGGACATGGAAGAGGTCGATCGCCGAGCCGCGCAGCGAGACGATGGTGACGCCGAGCGCGAGCGAAATCAGGTAGAAGGCGGCAAGCGACGCATCCTCCTTCATCACCGTCACCCGCGCCACCGCGCCGGCCGCCAGCGCGACCGCAAAACCCGCGACGAGGCCGCCAAGCGTCATGGCCGAGAGCGAGAAGCCGGCGACGAGATAGCCGATCGCAGCCCCAGGCAGGATGGCATGCGCCATGGCGTCGCCGGTCAAGCTCATCCGCCGCAGCATCAGGAAGACGCCGATCGGCGCGGCAGCGACCGAGAGCGCAGAGATCCCGACCAGCGCGCGGCGCATGAAGTCGAATTCGGCGAAGGGGCCGATGAAAAGGTCGTAGAGTTGCGTCATGGCAGGTAAGCCCGATCAGGCGGCGTCGCGCTCGCAAGGGGCGGCATGGCTGTCGAAGGCCTCGACCATCTGGCGCGCCTTCAGCAGATTGGCGGGGGTCAGCACCTCGGCGGTGGCGCCCCAGGCGACCGTCTCACGTGCCAGCAGCAGAGTCTGCGGAAAGGCGCGGCGGACCGTCTCGATATCATGCAACACCGCGACGACGGTGCGGCTCTCGCCATGCCAACGCTGCACCAGGGCGAGCAGATCCGACGTGGTGCGCGCATCGATCGCGGTGAAAGGCTCGTCGAGCAGGATGATGTCGGCATCCTGCAGCAAAAGCCTGGCGAACAGCACGCGCTGCATCTGCCCGCCGGAAAGATTGCTGATCGGCCGGCGCTCGAAGCCGGTGAGGCCGACGGCCGCGATCGCCTGCTCGATCCTGGCCTTCGCGCCAAAGCCGATGCGGCCGAAGATGCCCGCCGAGCCCCACAGGCCCATCGCCACGAGATCATAGACATGGATCGGGAAGGAGCGATCGAGATCGGCCGATTGCGGCAGATAGGCAAGCCGCTTGCCCTTGGCCAGCGTCAACCCTCCATCGAGCGGCGCCAGCGCGCCGGCGATGCCCTTGAGCAGCGTCGACTTGCCGGCGCCATTGGGACCCACGATCGCCGTCAGGCTGCCCTGGGCGATCTCGCCGCAGAGATGGTGCACCGCCGGATGGCGGTCATAGCCGAGCGTCAGATCGTCCAAGCGGATGGCGGGCACGGGCTCAAACACCTTTGTCAAAGAATCACCGCACCTTCGTCAAAGGATCACGGCGAGCGTCGCCGCCCAGACCAGCACGATCACGGCGGCAGCCAGGCCAAGCCGGGCCGCAGCCGACAGGCGCAGCAGCGACCAGCCCGGATCCTCCGAGGCGGCGCGACGGGCATGGCTATGCGACTGGCTCATATGGAATGATATAATGTTACGAACGGCGGCGAGCAAGCGGAGTCTGCGGATGGTCGCGTTGGTCCACCATCATGCTTGCCCTTGTGGAGAGAATCCGTGTCTTGAACATCGCCCTCGAAAGCGATGACGTAGATGGTCGGGACAAGCCCGACCATGACGGCAAAGTCAGGCTAGATCGCCGCCATCAGAACGGCAGGTACTGGTAGAGCCAGGTCTCGGTCAGCACCTTGTCGCCGCCGCGCATGAAGCAGCGCATCTCGACCGGCTCATTGCCCTCGACGGTGAGGTCGAACTGCGCCCGCCAATGGCCCGGCACATCGTCGGGCACGGCTTCCGCGAAGACATAGGAGAAGGTCCCGCGCGAGGTCGAGAGCACGACCTCCGGCTTGACGCCGAAGGGGATCGTCTCCAGCGCCGGCCCCAGAAACTCGACCATGAACTTGCGCACGCCCTTGGGCCGGACCGTGCCGGGCTGGCCGCCATTGCCGAGCCGGGTCGCCACGACCCGCCCGAGCGCCGGCGGAAAGGGCTCGTCGGCAAGCCAGTGCAGCTTGTAGCGGAACTCGAAGGAGGCGCCCGCCTTGGCCGGGGCGGAGGGCACCCACATGGCGACGATGTTGTCGTGGATCTCGTCGTCGGTCGGGATTTCGATCAATTGGACCGCGCCCTTGCCCCAATCGCCCTGCGTCTCGACCCAGAGGCTCGGCCGGCGCTCATAGAACACGCCGTCGAGATAATGGCCGACCTCGCGGTCACGCTGCAGCAGGCCGAAACCGCGCGGATTCTCGTCCATGAAGGCCGAAGCCGTGGTCCGGTGGGGATTGTTGAGCGGCCGCCAGGCGCGTTCGCCCGCACCCGTCCAGAGTGCGAGCCCGTCGGAATCATGCACTTCGGGCCGCCAGTCGACAGCGGTCGCTTTAGCCGTCTCGGAGTACCAGTACATCGAGGTCAGCGGCGAAATGCACAGGCGTTCGATATCCTTGCGCAGATAGAGCGCTTTCTCGATCTCCATGGTGACGCCCTTGCCGCGATGCATGCGGAAGCGATAGGCGCCCGCAACGCTGGGGCCCGACAGCAGGGCATAGACCACGACATATTCGGCGCCGGGCTGAGGCGTCTCGAGCCAGATATGGGTGAAGTCGGGGAACTCCTCCGGCTTGCCGGCAACAGCAGGATCGATCGCAAGCCCGCGTGCCGAGAGCCCGTATTGGTAGAGCTCGCCGATGGCGCGGAAATAGGATGCGCCGAGGAAGGCGACCCAGTCGTTCTTCTGCCAGTCGAGCTTTTCGCCCTTGCGGCCGGGATGGCCCGAGCGGCTTTCCTGGAAGCGGAAGCCGGCAAAGCCGGCCCCCGTCGGCAACTCGCGCGCCGGGGAATCGGCCGGCATCTCGAAATAGCTCTCGTCATAGACGATCTCGCGCGCCTGGCCGGCGTCGAGGACATGCATGCGCACCGGCTTCTGGAAGTAGCGGCCGAGATGGAAGAAGGTCACCGGCCAGGGCGACGGGCCATTCGCCCACAGCGCCATCTCCGGCTTGAACTTGATCTTGCCATGCGCGTCGTAGTCGATCCGCTCCAGCACGTCGGCTCGCGGCGACGGCGGAGCCTGATAGGGCCGGGATGCCAGGTCGCGCGCCCGCGCCTTCAGCCCCTCGAAGCCGAACGCCTCCGCCACGCCGAGCTTCAGGCCTTGCTGCGCCAGCGCGGCTGGCGAAAAGCCGAGCGCAGCCAGCGTCGCGGTTGCGCTCGCCCCAGCGAGCAAGGTGCGGCGGTCGAGGGCGGGCGCAAAGGAAGGTCTTGCTGAAGAGCGGTCCGGCATGTCTGGCGAGGCTCGTTGGCTGTGCGATGGCATGGGCTGTCCGGGCTAACCTGTCCCGCAGGCCAGAGCAACCGAGGAGGCGCAACTGGCGAGAAGCGGACAGCCGGAAAGGGGGAGGCCGTTTCAATGCACGCCAAAAGTGGCGAAAGCATCACGCACCACCGACAAAAGTAGAAAGGCGCTGTGGTCCTTTGGCTTTCCTTTTGCGTTCGGCCTGACCTACAAAAGGATTAAGCACGGCCGGCAAGGCCGGAAGAAATCGTCTGGGAGGACACATGAACCGCTTCATTCGCGCCCGAAGGATTGCAGGCCTCGCCACCGCTGTTCTGCTCGCCGCCGCGCCGGTAACGGCCCGCGCCGAGGATTTCATCAACATCCTGACCGGCGGCACCTCGGGCGTCTATTACCCGATGGGCGTCGCACTCTCGAAGATCTATGGCGAGAAGATCCCCAATGTCCGCCCGACCGTGCAGGCCACCAAGGCCTCGGTCGAGAATCTCGTCCTGCTGCAGCAGGGCCGCGGCGAAGTCGCCTTCACGTTGGGCGATTCCCTCGACGCCGCCTGGAAGGGCGATGAGGAAGCCGGCTTCAAGACCCCGCTCAAGAAATTGCGCGGCATCACCGCGATCTACCCGAACTACGTCCAGATCGTCGCCTCGAAGGATAGCGGCATCAAGACCCTGGCCGATCTCAAGGGCAAGCGCCTCTCCGTCGGCGCGCCGAAATCCGGCACCGAGCTGAATGCGCGCGCCATCCTCGCCGCTGCCGGCATCACCTACAAGGATCTCGGCAAGATCGAGTATCTGCCCTTCGCCGAATCGGTCGAGCTGATGAAGAATCGCCAGCTCGACGCGACGCTGCAATCGGCAGGGCTCGGCGTCGCCTCGATCCGCGACCTCGCGGCCTCCGTCGAGATCATCGTCGTCGAAGTGCCCAAGGCGGTGATCGACAAGGCAGGGCCGCCCTTCGTCAGCGCGCCGATCCCCGCCAACACCTATGGCGGCCAGACCGCCGACGTGAACACCGCCGCCGTCGTCAACTACCTCGTTACCCATGAAGGCGTGAAGGAGGAGACCGTCTACCAGATGACGAAAAACATCTTCGAGAATCTGGGCGAGATCGGCGCGGCACATTCGGCCGGCAAATCGATCAAGCTCGAAAGCGCGCTGGAGGGCATGCCCGTGCCGCTTCATCCCGGCGCGGCGCGCTATCTGAAGGAAAAAGGTCTGAAGGTCGGTTCATAAAGCGCGTCATCCCGTGCGCGCTGCGGCACGTCAGTGCTGCGGCGCAGACACGGGACCGCAGGACGACGAGGCGCCTCTTTTCTGAATGCGGTCCCGCATCTGCGCCGCAGCACTGACGTGCCGCAGCGCGTGCGGGATGACACCGGCAGGACACCGCAATGACCGCCCAGACCGACCAGCTGCACGAACTCTCGGGCGCGCAGCCCGTGGAGATCGAAAACCCGGCGCTCGACAATTTCGAGCACGGCTTTCCACCCGGCTTCGGCCCGGGACGCTGGGGCCTGTTCGCCTATGCGATCGCCTTGATTTTCGCCTGTTTCCAGATCGCGATCTCGGCCTGGCATGTCCTGCCGAGCCAGGCTGTGCGTGGCATCCATGTCGGCTTCCTGCTGCTCCTGACCTTCGGCCTCGTCGCCAATTTCAAGGCGAAATCCCAAACCGGGCGCTGGATCGGCTGGGCGCTGGGCGGGCTCGGCTTCTGGCTCGGGCTCTATCAGCTCGTCTTCTACCAGGATCTGATCCTGCGCGACGGCGACCCGACGACGATGGATCTCGTCACCGGCACCCTGCTGATCGTGCTCATCTTCGAAGCCGCGCGCCGACTGATGGGCAACGCCTTGCCGATCATGTGCGGCGTCTGCCTGCTCTACTGGTTCTTCGGGCAGTACCTGCCCGCCCCCTTCAATCACCGCGGCTATGATTTCGACCAGGTCGTCAGCCATCTCTCCTTCGGTACCGAGGGGTTCTACGGCGTGCCGATCTATGTCTCGGCGACCTATATCTTCCTGTTCATCGTCTTCGGCTCCTTCCTCGAGAAGGCCGGGATGATCCATCTCTTCAACGACGTCTCGCTTGGCCTCTTCGGCGGCGCGCGCGGCGGGCCGGCCAAGGTCGCCGTGTTCTCTTCGGGGTTGATGGGAACTATCTCGGGCTCGGGCGTCGCCAATGTCGTGACGGTCGGGCAGTTCACGATTCCCCTGATGATCAAGTTCGGCTATCGCCGCGCCTTCGCAGCCGGCGTCGAGGCCACCGCGTCGATGGGCGGGCAGATCATGCCGCCGGTGATGGGCGCAGCCGCCTTCATCATGGCCGAGACGCTGGGCGTCGAATATTCGGCGATCGTCAAGGCGGCCGCCATTCCCGCCATTCTCTATTTCGCCTCGGCCTTCTGGATGGTGCATCTCGAAGCCGGCAAATACGGCCTGAAAGGCGTCGAGCGGCATTTGCTCCCGAGCCCGCTGAAAGCCCTGCGCGAGCGCTGGTACCTGGCCCTGCCGCTCGCCGTCTTGGTTTTCATGCTGTTCCATGGCTTCACGCCGCTCTTCGCCGGCACGATCGGGCTTGCGCTCACGGTCGGGCTCATCCTGGGCGCCGGCATTGCGCTCGGGCTCGCGACGACGACTCTGCGCGTGATCTTCTGGGTCGGGCTCGGCCTGATCGCGGCTGCCCTGTTCCGCGAGGGCATGGATATCAGGATCGTCGCCGGGTTGATCGCCCTGCTGATCGCCATCAACGCCTTGACCATCGGCGGGCGGGCGACATTGGTGACCTGCCGCAATGCTTTGGCCGACAGCGCCAAGACGGCGCTTCCCGTCGGCATCGCCTGCGCCATCGTCGGCACCATCATCGGCTTGATGACTCAGACCGGTATCGGCACCACCTTCGGCGCCTGGGTCATCGGGCTCGGCCAGACCAGCCTGTTCCTGGCGTTGGTGCTGACGATGGTGCTCTCGATCCTGCTGGGCACCGGTATACCGACGATCCCGACCTATATCATCGTCGCGGCGCTGGCCGCCCCTGCCCTTGAAAAGCTCGGCGTGCCGCTGATCGTGAGCCATATGTTCGCGTTCTATTACGGCATCATGGCCGATCTCTCGCCGCCCGTGGCGCTGGCGGCATTGGCCGCCGCGCCGATCGCCAAGGAGAACCCCGACAAGATCGGCTGGGAGGCGATGCGCGTCGCGCTGGCGGGCTATGTCATCCCCTTCATCGCGGTCTATTCGCCCGCCTTGATGCTTCAGCCCGGCGACCCGCTGGCGAATCTGATCGGCTTCTGGCCGGCCGTGGCCTACGCCACGATCAAGGCCAGCGTCGCCATCGCTCTCTTCGGCATGGTGGCCATCGGCTATCTTTTCGGTCGGCTGACCCTCATCGAGCGGCTCGTGGCCTTCATCGCCTCGGTCTTCATCCTGGGGGAGTTCGCCTATAGCGACCTGCTCGGCTACGTCCTCGCCGCCGCCATGGTCGGGCGGCATTGGTGGCTCGTCCGCAACCAGCTCACCGAGAGGCCTGCGTGAGCCTCTGCCTGGCCGCCGGCGCGCTCATCGTTGCGCTCGGCAGCGACGAGATCACGCTAAGTTGGCGGCATTCCGTGCAGAAGACCGTGTGGGAAGAACTCTGGCGCAACGGGCCGGACGGCATGCGACTTGTCGAGGCGCGCATCCAGGGCTCGGGCGCCGGCATGGACCCGCCCGACGGCGCGAAGCTCGTCGACGGCTTCTGGCGCTGGACGCCGAAGCTTCCCGCATTGCCGGAGGTCGTGATGCGGCGCTCGGGAGCCACCGCTGACTGGCGCGTCTGCATCGCCGGCGCCTGCCGGCCGATGGGAGCCTATTTGCCTGAAGAAGCAGACCCGGTCGTCCTGAGGTCCTGCGGTTGAAGCGCTTGCCTCAGTTATCGCCGATCATATGCTCGACCTTGAGCACGCGGCGCATCAGATTGATCATGGCATAGCCGGCCACGACCGAGAACAGCGCCATCAGGACATAGCCGACGACATGGCCGAGATCGAGCAGGCCGGCGAGCGCCCAGCCCGAGGCGAGCGCGACGCCGAACAATTCGACCGCGATCAGGATGCCCAGCGATATCACCATGATCAGGGTGCGCCAGTTGGTGCGCCTTACGGCCATCGGTCCCATTCCTCAAACGCTCATGCACGGCACGGCCTAGCGGAGGCCGCGGCGGCATGCAACAAAATCGCGCGCCCCGTCACAATGCAGAAGCTCTGCGTTTGGCGAAATAGTCCCGACCGCCCAGCTTGAAAAGACCCCGATGATCGAGACGCCCGTCTTTGGTGCCAGTGCCGCCGCCGCGCCCCACCATCTCGCCTCCGAGGCCGGGCGGGCCGTGCTGGCTGAGGGCGGCAACGCGATCGAGGCGATGGTCGCCATGGCCGCGACGATCGCGGTGGTCTACCCGCATATGAACGCGATCGGCGGTGACGGCTTCTGGCTGGTGCATGAGCCCGGCGGCAAGGGCCGGGTTCATGCGATCGAAGCCTGCGGCCCGGCCGGTGCGCTTGCGACGATCGAGCGCTATCGCGAGATGGGCCATGACACGATCCCCGCGCGCGGACCCGACGCCGCCGTGACGGTCGCCGGCGCGATCGGCGGCTGGCAGACGGCTCTGGAGCTCTCCAGGAGCCTGGGCGGCAGGATGCCGCTCAAGGACCTGCTCAGTAATGCGATCGCCCATTGCGATCTGGGCTATGCGATCTCGGATTCGGAGCTGCGCACCTGGCCCCAGCAGGTCGAGGCGGCCAAGCTCGCGCCCGGCTTCAGCGAATTCTTCTGGCCGGGCGGCGAGCAGCCCAAGGCGGGCGCGCGCCGCAGGCCTGAGGCGCTCGGCGCCACCTTCAAGCATCTCGCCGATGCCGGCCTCGACGATTTCTACCGCGGCGATATCGGCCGCGAGATCGGTGCCGACCTCGCGGCGATGGGCGCGCCTGTGACGCGCCAGGACATGGCTGCCTTCAAGGCGCGCCTCGTCCAGCCGCTCGCGATCCAATTGCCGGGTCTGGCCGTCTACAACTTTCCGCCGCCGACGCAGGGGCTCGCCTCGCTCCTGATCCTCGGCATCTTCGAGAAGCTCGGCATCGAACGGGCCGAAGGCTTCGACCATCATCACGGCCTGGTCGAGGCGACCAAGCGCGCCTTCGCCATCCGCGACCGCTATGTCACCGATCCCGCCCATCTGCAGATCGATCCTGCGAGCCTTCTCAGCGACGCCGTCTTCGCCCGCGAGGCCGCCGCGATCGACCGCAAGCGCGCGGCAAGCTGGCCGTTCAGGACCGGTGATGGCGACACGGTCTGGATGGGCGCGATCGACGCGTCGGGCATGGCGGTGTCCTATATCCAGTCGATCTACTGGGAATACGGCTCGGGCTGCATCCTGCCCAGGACCGGCGTGAACTGGCAGAATCGCGGCGTCTCCTTCTCGCTCGACAAGCGCGCGCTGAACCCGCTCGCGCCCGGCCGCAAGCCCTTCCATACGCTCAACCCCGCCTTTGCGCGCTTTGCCGACGGGCGCATCGTCTCCTATGGCGCGATGGGCGGTGACGGCCAGCCGCAATTCCAGGCGCAGATCCTGACGCGCTACCGCTTCGGGCAGAACCCGGCGGCGGCCGTCGATGCGCCGCGATGGCTCTTCGGCCGGAGCTGGGGGGCGGGCTCGCTCTCGCTGAAGCTGGAGAGCCGCTTCGACCCGATGCTGCTCGCCAGGCTGGCCGCCGCCGGCCATCCGGTCGAGGAATACAGCGAAGCCTATTCCGATCAGTTCGGCCATGCCGGCATGCTGGTGAAGCATCCCAAGGGCCATGTCGAAGCCACCCACGATCCACGTTCAGACGGCGACGCAAGAGGACTTTGACGCCTATGCCTACCGAAGATCCTTTCCGCTGCTTCGTTCCCTATCCGGATGCGCCGGTGAAGAACGCCGCCTTCGGCCCGCTCGCCGGGCTGACGCTGGCGGTGAAAGACCTGTTCGACGTCAAGGGCTATCCGACCGGGGCGGGCTCGCCGACCGTGCTGGCCCAATCCGGCATCAAGACCAGGACCGCGCCGATCGTGAAGACGCTGCTCGATGCCGGAGCGCGCTTCGTCGGCAAGACCCATACCGATGAACTCGCCTTTTCGCTCAACGGCAAGAACGCCCATTTCGGCGCACCGATCAATCCGTCCGCGCCTGACCGCATCACCGGAGGCTCGTCCTCGGGCTCGATGGCCGCCGTCGCGGGCCGCCTCGCCGATATCGCTATCTGTTCCGACACCGGCGGCTCGGTGCGCGCGCCGGCGAGCTATGGCGGCCTCTTCGGCATCCGTCCGAGCCATGGCCGGCTCTCACTCAAGCACGCCTGGCCGCTCGCCGAGAGCCTGGACACGCCGGGCTGGTTCGCCCGCGACGGCGAAACCTTCGCCCGCGTCGCCGAGGTCGTCTTCGGCAAGGATCGTATCGCCCTGCCCGAGATCCCGCGCATGCTGCTGGCTGACGACATGTTCGCCCAGGCCGTGCCGGACGCCGAGAACCTCCTGCGCAATGTCGTCCAGCGCGCCGTACCCGCGCTCGGCCAGCCCGAAAGCATCAGGGTCGCGCGCGATCTCGAAGCGCTCTATTGGGCCTTCCGCTGGGTGCAGGGCCGCGAGGCCTGGATTGCCGATGGGCCGATGATCGAGCGCTTCGCGCCGCCGCTCGGACCAGGCGTCGCCGAGCGCTTCGCCTTCTCGAAATCGGTGACGGACGCCGAATACGCCAAGGCCGAGACCACCCGGAAGAGCTTCCGCGCCAAGCTCGCGCGCTGGCTTGGGCGGGATGGCGTGCTGATCCTGCCGACCGTGCCCGACATCGCCCCGCTCGTCAGTGCGCAGGAGCCCGAGCTCGACGATTTCCGCAACCGGGCGCTGCGCCTGCTCTGCCTTGCCGGCTTGTCGGGTTTCCCGCAGGTGACGATGCCGGTGGCGCAGCGCGAGGGCGCGCCGCTCGGCCTGTCCCTGATCGGGCCGAAGGGCTCGGACAAATCCCTTGTCGCCTTCGCCGTGAAATTCGAGCGGGCGGCGCGGATCCGGATCGCATGAGATATCTTCAGCCCTCATCCTGAGGAGCCGCGCAGCGGCGTCTCGAAGGATGGTCCAGGAGGCTCCTGCAGAAGCTGGAGCATCCTTCGAGACGCAGCCTTCGGCCGCTCCTCAGGATGAGGGCTGAGAATTTGGCAGGTTGGAAGGAAGGAAGACGATGAGCGGTCATCATCACCACCACGACCATGATCACGACAACCACTTCACACCGATCGAAGCGCGGGTGAAGGCGCTGGAAACGCTGATGGTCGCCAAGGGCTATGTCGACCCGGCCGCGCTCGACGCGATCATCGACACCTATGAGACCAAGATCGGCCCGCGCAACGGCGCCCGCGTCGTCGCCAGGGCGTGGAGCGACCCGGCCTTCGCCGCAAGGCTGAAGGCGGACGGCTCAGCGGCTGTCGCCGAGCTCGGCTATGGCGGGCGTGGCGGCGAGCACATCGTCGCGGTGTTCAACACCCCCGAAGAACACAACCTCATCGTCTGCACGCTGTGCTCCTGCTATCCATGGCCGGTGCTCGGCCTGCCGCCGGTCTGGTACAAATCCCCGCCCTATCGCTCCAAGGCGGTGATCGATCCGCGCGGCGTGCTTGCCGATTTCGGCGTCACATTGCCGGAAGGCCAGAGCATCCGCGTCTGGGATTCGACCGCCGAGACGCGCTTCATCGTCATCCCGATGCGCCCGGCCGGCACCGAGGGCTGGTCGGAGGAGCAGCTTGCCGCCATCGTCAGCCGCGATTCGATGATCGGCACGGGGCTGGCCACCACGGAGGCCCGGTCATGAATGGCGGGCAGGATCTCGGCGGCCAGATGGGCTTTGGCCCGGTCCGGCCCGAGCCGAACGAGCCGGTCTTCCATGGCGACTGGGAAAAGCGCGTGCTGGCGCTCAACGTCGCCGCCGGCGCGATGGGGCAATGGAGCATCGACGAGAGCCGGCATGCCCGCGAGAGCATTCCGCCGGCCGACTACCTCTCCTTCTCCTATTACCAGATCTGGCTCGCAGGCTTGCAGAACCTGCTGCTGCGGCATGGCTTCGTCACGCAGGACGAGCTCACCGAGGGCAAGCCGTCAGCCCCGCCAAGGCCGCCCAAACGCGTGCTGAAGGGCGAGGACGTCGCGGCCGTGCTGCGGCGCGGTTTTCCCTATGAACGCGCAGCGCAGGCGCCGGCGAAATTCAGCGTCGGCGACAGCGTGCGCACCATCGTGATCCATCCGCAGCACCATACCCGCCTGCCGCGCTATGCCCGGGGCAAGCTGGGGGTGATCGAGCGCGTCAGCGGCTGCCATGTCTTCCCCGACACCGGGGCGCAGGGCCAGCCCGAGACGGCGCAATGGCTCTACACCGTGGTCTTCACCGGGCCGGAGCTATGGGGCCGCGACGCCGACCCGACCACGCGCGTCAGCATCGAAGCCTGGGAGAGCTATCTTGAACCGGCCTGACACCGATCTCGCCACGGCGCTGGCAGCCGATACGCCGATCCCGCGCGATGCCGACGGCCCGGTCTTCGCCGAGCCCTGGCAGGCGCAGGCCTTCGCATTGGTCGTCGCGCTGCAGAACAAGGGCGTGTTCACGGCCGAGGAATGGGCTCAAGCGCTGGGCGCCGAAATCGCCGAGGCGGTGGCGGAAGGCGGCTGCCGCGACGGCTCGGATTACTATGAGCGCTGGTGCGAGGCGCTGGAACACCTGCTGATCGAAAAGGGCCTGGCTTCGCATGACGGTGTCGACGCGCTCGCCGCCTCCTGGGCGCGGGCCGCCGAGGCGACGCCGCATGGCAAGCCGATCGTGCTGGAGAACGATCCGGAGCGGGGGCGATAGGCGGCGCCAGCTCCTGAAACCGAGGGCCGCTGACGAGCCCTGCTCGGCCCCGTCAGAACTCTTCCCAACCCGCGTCGCTGGCGCGACTGTTGACGACTTTCTTCGCCGGAGCGGATCTGGCTGGCGCCTCCGCCCTGGTCTGCGCGAAGGCGGCTTCGGCGAGCTTGCGCAGGCGCGCGGGCTCGGAGGCCGGTTCATGAGCCTGGGCAGCGCTTGTCCTGGCGGCCGGGCGCGGCACCGGGGCGTAGCTGGCCGATGAGGCGGTCGCGCCGTC
>NZ_PQFZ01000007.1:137761-286097 GCF_002917105.1 Allobosea psychrotolerans | reverse complement strand
ATCGTGATGCTGATCGCGATGACCTCCTGGATGGAGGTGGCGCGCGTCGTCGAGGCGCAGATGCGCTCGCTGCGCACGCGCGATTTCGCCGTGGCGGCGGTCTCGATGGGGGCCAGCAATATGCGCATCATGTTTCGCGAATTGCTGCCGAATGCGGTTGCGCCGATCGTCGTGGCCGCGACGCTGAACGTCGCCCATGCGATCCTGGCCGAGAGCTACATCTCCTTCCTCGGCTACGGCATCCAGCCGCCGACGCCGAGCTGGGGCAACATGCTGGAGGGCGCCCAAAGCTACCTCACCAGCGCGCCCTGGCTCGCCATCCTGCCGGGAGCCGCGATCACGCTCGCCGTGACCAGCTTCAACTTCGTCGGCGACGGCTTGCGCGATGCGCTCGATCCACGCCTCGACCTGCCATGACGCGACCTGCCATGATGCGATAATGGCTGCGCGGGGTCGCTACCGGAAAGCGCATTCCTTGTCGCGGGCCAGCGCGGGGCCTGCGTGAGGAGGTTCGCCTTCCACGGCACGCGGCAAGCGGGTGTATCGATATCAGCCACAGTCAAAAGAATGCGAACGCGTCATGATATTCGTCAGCGAAGAAGAATCGGCCGCCCTCATCACGCATGAGTTGGCTTTTTCGGCGGTTCGGGCCGCTTTGATCGCTGCTGCCTCTGATGATAGCCGGGTTTTCCCGGCCGTGCTTGGTCGTGCGTCCGATCCGGGCAATACCTTTTCCATCAAGTCGGGCTCCACCGCCGACATCACCGGGCTGAAAGTCGGCTCGTTCTGGAATCGGAATCCCGAAAGAGGCCTGCCTCGCCACAACTCGGCGATCATCCTGCTCGACCAGGAGGTCGGGCGCCTCAGGGCCGTGGTGGAAGCCGGCAGGGTCAATGCCTATCGGACGGCAGCGGCGGACGCGGTCGCAGCGGACCTTCTCGCCAGGCCCGATGCGGAGACCCTGGCGATCTTCGGTGCCGGCAATCAGGCGCGCCACGAGGTCTCGGCCCTGAAGCGGATCCGCCCCATCAAGCGGGTCTTCATCGTTGCGCGCAATCCGTCGCAGGCCGAAGCGATGGTGCGGCAGTGTCGCGAAGACGGTCTGGAGGTGGCTCTGGCGACGCCAGAGGAGGCCTGCCGCGCCGCTGACATCATCGTGACGGCGACGCCCGCGCGTGCGCCTCTTTTCGAGCCGGAATGGGTCCGCCCGGGGACCCATGTCGCGAGCATGGGATCGGACGCTCCGGGCAAGCAGGAGCTGCCGGTCGGCCTGTTCGCGAGGGCGAGGCTGTTCTGCGATCTGCCCTCGCAATCCATCACGATCGGCGAGTTCCAGCACGTGCGCACGCAGGTCGAGGCCGGGGAGCTCATTCTGGGCCAGTTGGGGGCGGCTCTGGAAGGCCGCATTCCCGGGCGGACGGCCGCCGACGAGATCACGGTCTTCGACAGTTCGGGCATCTCGATCCAGGATCTCTACATCGGTCAAATGATCGTCGATCGCCTGTTGTGAAGCGCGTCCGAGCGGCCCTGGCATCCCGGGCTATGACAGGGCTCATGGCCTCGATCGGGATATGTCCCGGGAACCCCGCCATTGCCTGCCCGTTGCTGCGCGCATCCGTGCCTGTCGCATCGACGCGCGAGCGTGCGGAACGACATGCCATTAATCGCTAGGTGAATTGTGGCTTAAACTGGCATTAATTGTAAAATTAATGACCGCGACTATCATTGCGCCCGTAAAGAGCCTTGCAACGCGGTTCGATGCCCGTCGCAAGCGCACAAACAACATCATTACGAAGGCTTGCCGTGGCGAATGCCTTAGAACGCGCAGAGCAGAACGATGGCGAGGTCGTTTTGCTGCCGCTGTCGCAAGATCATCTCGAGGGCGCCTTGGCTCTCTCGCGGGAAATGTCCTGGCCCTATCGGCTTGCCGATTGGGCCGTGGCGCTCGAGTTCGGCCACGGCTTCGCCCTCATCCGCGATGGCGCGGTGCTCGGAACGGCCGTCTGGTGGCCGTATGGCGAGAGCGACGCGATGGCAGGGATGATCATCGTCTCGCGCTCCGCGCAGGGCCGCGGCTATGGGGCGCGGCTGATGGACGCCATCCTGGCGGCGGCCGGTTCGCGGGTGATCCAGCTGAATTCGACCGAGGAGGGGCGCCTGTTGTATGAGCGCCGCGGCTTCGCGCCAGTGGGCGTCATCCAGCAGCATCAAGGCGTTTTCGCCGGACTGGCAGATGCGTCGCTGTCGCCTTTGGTCAGGGGCGCCATGCCCGCAGACAGCAAGGCTATCGCCGATCTCGACTTCGTGGCGACCGGCTGGACCAGAACCAGGATGCTGGAAGGCCTGATGGGTCTTGCCGATATCCATGTCCTCGAGCGGGACGGAGCCGTCAGGGGCTACTGCATGTCCCGGTTGTTCGGGCGCGGCCATGTCATCGGCCCGGTCATCGCCGAGAATGTCGGCGATGCTCGCGACCTGATCCTGGCTGCCCTCGTCCCGCTCTCAGGCCGTTTCGTCCGGATCGACACGTCATCGACCTCTGGCCTCGGCGACTGGTTCGTCACGCTTGGCCTCGAGCAGGTCGGCGATGCGCTCACCATGGTTCGCGGCGATCCGGCGCCTCTGCGCGGCCCGGCCCAGCGCTTTGCGCTGGCGAACCAATCATTCGGCTAGGAAAATCCAGATGGTCTCCTCAACTCAGTTCGCCGATGGCGCTGTCGCCACGGCCGATCGGCAATCCGCGACGATCCAGGGATTGGCAACGCCGGCCCTGCTCCTCGACCGGGACAAGCTGGATCGGAACCTGAAGCGGCTCCGGGACCGGACGGCGGCGCGGGGCGTGGTGCTTCGTCCCCATATGAAGACCGCCAAGTCCATCGATGTCGCGCGTCGTGCATTTCCGTCGGGGACGGGGCCGATCACCGTCTCGACGCTTGCCGAGGCGGAGTACTTCGCGGGCCATGGGTTCACGGACATGACCTATGCCGTCGGCCTGTCGCCCGATTCAGCCCAGCGGGCGATGGCGCTCTGCAAGACAGGAATCGACCTGAAATTGCTTCTCGACTCCGCCGCGCAGGCGAGGGCGCTCGGCGCCGCCGGCCGCGCCGCCGCCGTGCGGCCTTCGGCCTTCATCGAGATCGATTGCGATGGCCACCGTGGCGGCCTCAGGGCAGATGATCCCGAACTGCTCAATGTCGCGCGGGAGATGGCGGAAGCGGGCGTGGCGCTCGCCGGCATCTTGACCCATGCGGGCGAGTCCTACGCCCTCAGCACGCCCGCTGCGCTGGCGGCGGCGGCGGAAAACGAGCGGGCCGTCGCCGTCCTTGCAGCTGAGACCCTGCGGGCGGCGGGCCATGAATGCCCCATCGTCAGCGTCGGTTCGACGCCGACCGCCCATTTCGCGGAGAATCTCGCCGGCGTCACGGAAATGCGGGCCGGCGTGTACATGTTCTTCGATCTGGTGATGCATGGTGTCGGCGTCTGCGCGACGGATGACCTCGCGATCGCCGTCCTGGCGACGGTCGTCGGCACCAAGCCGGAAAAGGGCTGGATCCTGGTCGATGCCGGGTGGATGGCGCTGTCGCGCGATCGGGGGACCGCCGCCCAGCGCGTCGACCAGGGCTATGGCCTGGTCTGCGACCTGTCAGGCAAGCCTTATCCGGACCTGATCGTGGGGCAGGCCAGCCAGGAGCATGGCGTGATCCTCGTCAGGCCGGGCTCGGCTGCGACGCCGCCTGACCTGCCGGTCGGCTCGAAGGTGTGGATCCTGCCGAACCATGCCTGCGCCACGGCCTCGCAACACGACGTCTACAATGTCATCTCGTCGGGGCGCCATGACATCGAAGCGCGCTGGCCACGCATACGCGGCTGGTAGTTCTCCCTTCGGTCCGGGCTGCCGCGTTCGGGCGGCAGCGGTCGCATCGACAGGTTTTTCGAGGTCGGCATGAAACTCACATCTTACTGGTTGGACACGTCGGAGCCGTTCAGGAGCGCCGCGAGCGGGCCCGTGGCAGGTCATTGCGATGTCGCTGTCATCGGCGGTGGCCTGACGGGATCGTCGGCGGCCCTGGCCCTTGCCAGGAAGGGTGCGCGCGTCGTCCTGCTCGAGGCCGAGACCATCGGGCATGCCGCATCGGGGCGCAATGGCGGCATGTGCAACAACGGCTTCGCCCAGGATTACGGAGTGATGTCGGCGCGCATCGGCAAGGATGCCGCCAACACGCTCTATCGCGCGTTCGATGCCGGCGTGGATATGGTGGAACGCCTCGTTCGCGAGGAACAGATCGACTGCAGCTTCGCGCGGGTCGGCAAGATCAAGCTCGCGGCGAAGCCCGAGCATTACGACAAGCTTGCGCGCGGCCAGGCCTTGCTGGCAGCCAATGTCGACGCCGAGACATGGATGGTCAGCAAGGCCGATCTATCGAGCGAGGTCGGCTCGCAGCGCTATTATGGCGGCCTCGTCTACGGCAAGAGCGCGACCATGCATGTCGGGCGTTTCGTCCGCGGCCTGGCCGAAGCCGCCGCCCGGCAAGGCGTCGAGATTCACGAACGCACGCCGATGACCGGCCTGAAGCCGGCATCAGGCGGCGGCCACGTCATCGACACGCCGAAGGGCCGGCTCAACGCCAGGCAGGTGCTGCTCGCAAGCGGCACCTCGCATACCGGCCCGCTCGGCTGGATACGCCGCAGGATCGTTCCCGTCGGCGCCTTCCTGATCGTGACGGAACCGCTGCCGATCGCGACGCTCGACAGGCTGCTGCCACGCCGCCGAAATGCGGTCGATACGAAGAATCTGGTCACTTATTTCCGCACGACTCCCGACAACCGCCTCCTCCTGGGCGGACGAGCCCGCTTCGCGGTCTCAAATCCGGCTTCCGACCAGAAGAGCGGCGCCATCCTGCAAGCATCGCTCCACGACGTCTTCCCCGAGCTTCGTTCCGCGCGCATCGACTATTGCTGGGGCGGGATGGTCGACATGACCAGGGATCGCCTGCCGCGAGCCGGGGAACGCAACGGCATCTACTATTCGATGGGCTATAGCGGCCACGGCACGCAGATGTCGACGCTGATGGGCACCATCATGGCGGAGGTGATGGACGGTCGCGTCGAGCTCAATCCGTGGAAGGATTTCGATTGGCCGGCGATCCCCGGCCATTTCGGCTCGCCCTGGTTCCTGCCTCTGGTCGGCGCCTACTATCGGATCAAGGACCGCTTCCAATGACCGCACCTGTTCGCCATCTGGCCGAGGCCGGCTTTCTCGAGCGCTTCTTCATCGGCGGCGAATGGCGGCAGGCTTCCGGAACGGAGAGGGCCGCCGTCATCAATCCTGCGACCGAGCAGGCGGTCGCCGAGGTGGCGCTCGGCGACGAGAGTGACCTCGATCGGGCGGTAAAGGCTGCAAGGGCTGCTGCTCCGGGCTGGGCAGCCGTGGCGCCGTCCGAGCGTGCAAGGCTGCTCGAGCGCATCCACGGCCTCATGCTCGCGCGGCTGGAACTGTTCGCGCAGGCGCTGACGGCCGAGATGGGCGCGCCGATCAACTATGCCCGCCAGGTGCAGGTGAAACTGGCTGCCGAGCATATCCGCGCCGCGAGGGATAATCTCCTCGATTTCCCGTTCATCACGCGGCGCGGAACCACCGCGATCCTGCGCGAGCCGATCGGCGTGTGCGGGCTGATCACGCCCTGGAACTGGCCGCTCTACCAGATCACCGCCAAGGTTGGCCCTGCGCTCGCGGCCGGCTGCACCGTCGTGCTCAAGCCAAGCGAGATGTCGCCCCTGAGTGCGCTGCTCTTCGCGCAGGTGACGCAGGATGCGGGGTGTCCGCCCGGCGTGTTCAATCTCGTCAACGGCAGCGGGCCTGTGATCGGAGCCGGGCTTGCGCGCCATCCCGGGGTCGACATGATCTCGATCACCGGTTCGACAAGGGCCGGCGTGCTCGTCGCGCAAGCCGCGGCCCCGACGGTCAAGCGCGTGGCACAGGAACTCGGCGGCAAGTCGCCGAACCTGCTTCTGCCCGACGCGGATTTCGGCCGCGCCGTTGCGCTGGGCGTCGGAGCAGCATTCCGCAATCTGGGTCAATCCTGCAGCGCTCCGACCAGGATGCTGGTGCCGAGATCGCGGCTGGCTGAAGTCGAGGGCCTGGCTGTCGCGGCGGTTGCGGACATCGTGGTCGGCGATCCGCTTGGCGAGGATACGACGCATGGCCCCATTGCCAACCGCCCTCAGTTCGAACGCGTCCAGATGATGATCCGCGCTGGCCTGGAGGACGGCGCCAAGCTGATCGTCGGCGGAAGCGGGCGCCCCGATGGCCTCGAGACCGGCTTTTTCGCCCGCCCCACGATCTTTTCCGATGTCCGGCCGGAGATGCGAATTTCACAGGAGGAGATCTTCGGGCCGGTGCTGTCGATCATCCCCTACGACACTGTCGATGAGGCGGTCGCGATCGCCAACGACACGGTCTACGGCCTGGGCGCCCACGTCCAGTCCGCCAATCTTGACCAGGCACGCGCCGTCGCGGCGCGGATCCAATCAGGGCAGGTGCATATCAATCACCCGGCCTGGGATCCGAATGCGCCGTTCGGCGGCTACAAGCAATCGGGCAATGGCCGTGAATACGGCATCGAGGGCATCGAGGAATATCTCGAGACGAAGGCCGTGCTGGGCTATTACGAGTGACCCAGCGCCCGCTCGTCACCTTTGAGGTCGAGCCTCACAGCCCGCGCGAAGCAGGAGACGCAGATCCCGAGCGGGATATCGGGCGCGCCTCGCCTGCAAGGCTCGGCAACACGGCCGCGATGTGGTCGCCCAAAGCTCTCGCGGCCGATGATGGCCTGAGCTCCGCGAACTCCAGCGCAATCCCGATCGCGGGAAGCACCGGCAATCCTGCCGAGACGATGTGCAGATCCGGCGGAACCGCGGTGCGAGTCAGGACGCTGATGGCATGACCTGATCGGGCAATGGCGATGAGACCAGCCAGGCTGTTGCTGGCAAAGGCCACCCTGTAGCGCCGGCCAGCCGCCTCCATCGCGTCGCAGGCCGCGCGATAGTCCAGCGTCATCGGCGCAGACAGCGCCAGTGGGAGGACGGCCTGGTCAAGCACCTCCGGCTCGGCTGCGTTTGCGACCCAGGCGAAGTTTTCGCTCCTGATGACCTCTGCGCCGGCCGGGTCGGGGAGGGAGACCAGCGCCATCTCGATCTGCCGCCGATGCAGCAGCGGGCGCAGCTCAGAGGTCGGCGCGCAGACCATGCGCAGCTCGACATCGGGATGCAGGGCACAGAACTCCCGCAGCAGATCCGGCAGAAACGCGATCGAGTAATCCTCGGGACAGCCGAGGCTGACAGACCCCTTGAGGCCGGTTCCGCGCATGTCGGCGAGGATCTCGTCATGCCTGGCCAAAAGCGATTCGGCATGGGCGAGCAGCTTGTCTCCCGCCGTGGTCAGGCGCACGCCCGAACCGCTTCGGTGCAGGAGAGCCTGGCCGGTCAACGCTTCCAGGCGCTGCATCTGCATGCTCAACGCCGATTGCGTCCGCCCGATCTGCAGGGAGGCGACGCTGATCGAGCCCGTGCGCGCGATCACGGCGAAGTTCCGGAGCAAGGCGAGGTCGAGCGTGCGCATGACCATCAATTTAATCGATATCGGCTTGAAAGAGTATCAATTTGCGCAGTGCAACAGCCGCAACTAGCCTTCGGACACTCCCGCTTCCGAGGTGATCCATGTCGCTCAACGCCGATCCCGCCTTCTGGGCCGCCGCAAACACGCATCTGACCCGCTATGGGCCCGATTTCGAAGCGATCATCGTCGAGCGGGCCGAGGGCAGTTTTGTCTATGATGCCGACGATCGCGCCATCCTGGACTTCACCTCGGGCCAGATGAGCGCCGTCCTCGGCCATACCCATCCCGACATCGTCGCGACGGTGGACCGGCAGATGCGATCCGTGGCGCATCTCTTCAGCGGGATGCTGTCGCGCCCGGTTGTCGATCTGGCCTCGCGTCTTGCCGCGCTCGCTCCCGGCCTCGACCGGGTGCAGCTCCTCACCACCGGGGCGGAATCGAACGAAGCGGCCATCCGCATGGCGAAGCTGGTGACCGGCGGACATGAGGTCGTCGCCTTCGCACAGAGCTGGCACGGCATGACGGGAGCAGCGGCGGCAGCAACCTACAGCGCCGGCAGGAGGGGCTACGGACCGGTCGCGCCCGGCTCCTTCGTCATCCCTGCGCCCAATTCCTACCGCCCGCGCTTCATCCATCCCGACGGCTCCAATGATTGGCAGGCCGAACTCGACGACGCCTTCTCGCTGATCGACAGGCAGTCGACCGGCAACCTTGCCGCGTTCATCGCCGAACCAATCTTGTCGAGCGGCGGCATCCTCGAACTCCCGCTTGGCTATCTCGCCGCGCTCAAGCGCAAATGCGAGGAACGGGGCATGTTGCTGATCCTCGACGAGGCCCAGACCGGGATCGCGCGGACGGGCAACATGTTCGCGTTCCAGCGCGACGGCGTCACGCCCGACATTCTGACGTTGTCGAAGACGCTCGGCGCCGGCCTGCCGCTCGCGGCCGTGATGACCTCGCAGGCGATCGAGGAGAAGGCGCATGAGCGCGGTTTCCTGTTCTACACGACCCATGTCTCCGATCCGCTCCCGGCAGCGGTAGGCGTGACGGTGCTCGACGTGGTCGAGCGCGACGGCTTGGTCGAACAGGCCATCGCGCGCGGCGCGCGGCTCCGCAATGGGCTTTTGTCACTTCAGCAGAAGTTCGAATGCGTCGGGGATGTGCGCGGGCGAGGCCTCCTTCTCGGCCTTGAGATCGTCACCGATCGGCAGAGCAAGGCGCCGGGCTTCGAGCTCGGGGCCAAGGTCATGGAAGAGGCCATGCGCCGGGGGCTCAGCATGAACATCGTCAAGCTTCCCGGCATGGGCGGCGTCTTCCGGATCGCGCCGCCCCTGACGGTCTCGGACGCCGAGATCGACCGCGGCCTGGCGATCATGTCGGAGGCGATCGACAGCGCGATCGCCACGGGCTGACCCCGGCGAGGAGCGACTTCAGCCTGAACTGATCTGGATGCGCCCTTGCAATGGCCGAAAGCCATCCTGACGATAACGGCCTCGCATGTGCCCGGAACTCACTTTGTGATGAGCCATCCGGGCACTGCAGGTCGATTGGACGCCTCCGGCCCCTGATCAGATACCGAGCGCGCAGCCGTCCTTGCGCGGGTCGGAGCCGCCGAGCAGCGTGCCGTTCTCCCAATCGATCCAGATCGCCTGGGCCCCGCCGATCGGCGTCTTGGCCGGCTGAACCTTGAAGCCCCGGCTTTCGAGCGCCGGCCCGCAGGAGGCCAGCAGGCGACTTTCGAGCTCGACGGTCGCGGTGCCGGGCAGCGGGAACAGCCGCGGCAGGTCGATCGCGCTTTGCAGGTCGAGGCCGTGGTCGAACAGCTTCGACAGGAAATGGGCATGGCCCATCGCCTGGTAATGCCCGCCCATCACGCCGAAGGACAGGCAGACCCGGCCGTCCTGCGCGACCATGGCGGGGATGATGGTGTGCATCGGGCGCTTGCGCGGGCCGACGGCGTTCGGGTGGCCCTGTTCGAGCACGAAGCTCTGGCCGCGATTATGGAGCAGCACGCCCGCTTTCGGCGTCAGCAAGCCGCTGCCATAGGGATGGAAGATCGAGTTGATGAAGCTGACCGCATTGCGGTCCTTGTCGACGACGGAGATGTAGACCGTGTCGCGATGCTCGGCGCCGCCTGTGAGGGCCGGCAGCGGCGCAGTGGCGCGCGCCGGGTCGATCCGGCCGGCAAGTTCATCGGCAAGCGCATCCGAGAGCAGATAATCGACCGGCACATGGCCGACCGTCATGTCGGCGACGAACTGGTCGCGCGCGGCATAGGCCAGGCGCGTCGCCTCGACCTCGATATGCAGGTTCTCGACAGCGAGCGGATCGGGCTTCGGCGTGAAACGCTCCAGGATCTTCATGATCATCAGGGCGACGATGCCCTGGCCGTTGGGCGGGATTTCATAAACAGTGCGGCCGCGGAACTGCGTGCTGATAGGCGTGACGTATTCGCCGGCGGCCGTGGCAAAATCCTCCAGCGTGTGCAGCCCTCCAGCCGCCCCGAGATAGTCGACCATCTCGGCGGCGACCTCGCCGCGATAGAAGGCGTCCCGCCCTTCGCGGCCGATCGCCTCCAGCGTCGCTGCCAGCTGGGGCTGGTGCTGGACCGTGCCGGCAGCCGGCGCCTCGCCCTTGACCAGGAAGGTCGCGGCCGCATTGGCATCCTGCCGCAGCAGATCGCGCTGGTTGCCGAGATCATAGGCGACGCGCGGCGTGATCGCGTAACCGTCGCGAGCGAGCTTGACCGCCGGCTGCAGGATCTCGGCAAGCGGCATCCGGCCATGATCCTTGACCAGTCGCGTCCAGGCGTCGACGGCGCCCGGCACCGTCACGGCATGGGGCGAGCGCCGTTCGATCGTGGTGATTCCAGCGGAGCGATACCAGTCGAGCGTGGCCGCAGCGGGCGTGCGGCCCGAGCCGTTATAGCCGCGGATATCGGTGCTGCCGCCCTTCGAGATCAGGGCGAAGCAGTCGCCGCCGATGCCGGTCGAACCCGCCTCGACGACGCATTGCACGGCGCAGGCGCCCACCGCCGCATCGACCGCATTGCCGCCGGCACGCAGGATGTCGATGGCGACGAGCGTCGCCGCCGGATGCGAGGTGGCGGCCATGGCCTCGCGGCTGATGGCGAGGGAACGTCCGGGAAGCTCGAAGTCACGCATGGCAGGCCTGATCTTGGTTGGCCGCAGGCATCGACGCCGACGGCGGTGGGTTCATCATGACGGGCTCGCCCGGAAGGCAGTGTTGCTGCCCTCCGGGCCTGCGTTGTCAGCCCTTGCGCAGATTAGTGAAGACGGGAACGCCGTTGAGCATGCCGGTCAAGGTCTTGCGATAGGCGACAGGCTGGAAATACTGCCCAGCCGGAACATAGGGCACATCCTGCATCGCCTGCAGTTCGATCTCGCGGGCGATCGCCTTCTGCTCTGCCAGAGTGGCCGCCTCGAGCCAGCGGGCGCGCAGCGCTTCGATCTGCGGGCTTTCAGGCCAGCCCGGGCCGGCTTTGGGACCATTGCCGCGCAAGGGCGAGCTCGTCGCCGGCGAGCCGAGATCGAGTCCCGACCAGTAGGTAACGTAGCAGCTCCAGCCACCCTGCTCGATCGGGGTGCGATTGGTGATGCGCTGCAGGACCGTGCCCCAATCGGCCGCGACGAAGTCGACATTCGCACCGATCTGGCGCAAGGCGTCGGCCGCAACATCGCAAACCAGCGAGATGCGCGGCACGTCCTGGGCCGCAAGGAAGACGATGCGCTCGCCCTTATAGCCCGCGTCAGTCAGCTCCTGCTTGAGCTTTGCGAAATCCTTCGGCCCTTTCAGTGCCGACGCCACAGCGTCCGACGCCATCGGCGAATTGCCGGGAAAGAAACCCATGCTGCTGCGCTTGACCTGGGGATCGCCGCCGCAGACCGCATCCATGCAGGCCTGCTGGTCGAGGGCCTTGAGGATCACGCGTCGGATGGCTGGGTTGTTGAACGGCGCCTGGGTATGGTTGAGGCGCAGTTGGCCGGCCATGCCGCTGGGGTCTTTGACCTCGACGACGATGTTGGGGTCCTTCCGCAGCAGCGGCAGCAGGTCGATCAGCGGCTGCTCGATCCAGTCCACGGCTCCGGTCTGGAGCGCCGAGACCGCCGTCGCTGCGTCCGGCATGACGTTGAACTCGATGCGATCGAGATAGGGCGTGCGCGGCCCGGCGGTGAAGCTCGGCGTGCCGCTGGGACGCGGCACATAGCCCTGATGCCGGGCATAGACATGGCGAGCGCCCGAGACGCGCTCCTCCTTGACATAGCGGAACGGGCCCGAGCCGATCGCCTCCGGGATCTGCTTGAACGGGTCGGTCTCGGCCAGGCGCTCGGGCATGATCGCGGCGACGAGCGCGCTCGGGCGCGCCAGCGCTGCCGGCAGCAGCGGGAACGGCTTCTTGAGCCGGAAGACGATGGTGCGGTCGTCGGGCGCCGAGAGCTCGTCGGTCACCGCTATCAGCGCCTGGCCGAAGGCATCGCGCGCGCCCCAGCGCCTGATCGAGGCGACGGCGTCGCGCGCCAGCACTTTGGCGCCGTCATGGAAGACCAGGCCCGGCCGCAGCGTCAGGGTCCAGCGCTTGCCGTCATCATCGACGACATGGCCTTCGACCATCTGCGGTTGCGGCTGCAGGGACTCGTCGAGCCCATAGAGCGTGTCCCAGACCAGGAGCGCATGGGTGCGCGTCGAATAGCCGGTCGTCCAGATCGGATCGATGATCGCGACGTCGGAATAGGGCACGAAACGCAGGGTCTTGGCGTCCTGCGCAAGCGCGAGATGCGGCGCCGCAGGCAGGAAGGTTGCCGCGGCGGAGGCTTTCAGAAACTGGCGTCTGTCCATGTCATTCCCCTGTCATTGATGTCTGGTGCTCGGCGCGGAGGCCGCTGCGGGCCCTTGTCGCGCCTGAAATCGGATCGCCTTGGCGAGCCCTCCCGATATGTGGCTAAGGCAATTGCAGTGCGCTCGAAGCCGCCTTGCCGGCGCGGCGCGGCGTGCCGTTCGCGAGATTGCCGCTACGCAGGAACTCGGCGAGGCGCGGCGCCGTGCGCATCACATGATCGCGCATCGTCTGCTCGGCGAAGGCGGCATCGCCCGTCTTCATCGCCTCGACCACGACATGCTGGGTCTGGGTGGCGGTGCGCGGCCGGTCGATATGGTGGAGCCAGACGCGCATATAGGGCTCGACGGCAATGTGTAGTGCCGAGATCTGCCGGACCAGCTTCGGCCGGCCGCTGAGGCTGCAGATATATTCGTGGAAGGCCTGGTGGTGGCTCAGCCAATCGCCGCCGCCGGCTTCGCCGCTGCGTTCCATCCGCTGGATGAAGGCGTCGAGCTCGGCCAGAACCGCGGCATCAACGCGCGGCATGGCGAGGCGGACCGCCAGCCCCTCGAGCACCGAGCGGATCTCGAAGCTCTCGAAGATCTCGTCGATCGTCAGCCCGGACACCACGCAGCCGCGGTTGGGCCGGATCATCACGAGCCCTTCATTGGCGAGGCGCTGGAAGGCCTCGCGCACCGGCATGCGGCTCATCGCCAGCTCCTGCGCGATCGTCTCCGGGATCAGCCGCTCGCCCGGCTGATAATGCCCGACGCGGATGGCCTGGAGAATCGCGCGATAGGCCTCCTCCTGCGCCGTGGCGGTCGAAGATGTCCGTCCAAAGCTCATCGGGCCGGCTCCCTGCGAGCGCGCCGCCAGTGACGGCGGCGCTTCGATTGCATCACTGTATCCAGTGATGCAATCGAAGCGGGCGGAACGCAAGCGCCCAGCCTGCCGCAATGCTGCGCAACAGCGCCTGAACTTTTTGCCTGTCTGTGTGAGCGGCCTTCGGCGCGAGCCATCGGCTGTGGCGTGCACCCGCCATTTGGCCGGGCCTGTTTGCCGCAGCCGTTGACCTGCCTCATATCACGCACTATTTGAAGTTACATGAAACGCGACAGTCGACTATCCGGCGTGCTCCATGTGCTGCTGCACATGGCGGAACATGATGGCCCCGTGACCTCCGAGGTGCTGGCAAGAGCGATGGATACCAATCCGGTCGTGATCCGCAGGGTCATGGCCGGCCTGCGCGAACAGGGCTATGTGCGCTCCGAGAAGGGCCATGGCGGCGGCTGGACGCTGGCGCGGAATCTGGCCGAGATCACGCTGCGCGATATCTATGATGCGCTTGGCCGCCCCACGCTCCTGGCGATGGGCAACCGCACGGAGGCGCCGGGCTGCCTTGTCGAGCAGGCCGTGAATGCAGCGCTCGACACGGCCTTTCGCGAGGCGGAGGCGCTTCTCTTGTCCCGCCTTGGCGGCGTCACACTCGCCACGCTGAGCGCCGATTTCCATGCCCGTCTGACCGCGCGCTCGGGTTCCTTCCGAACGGAGATCGATCATGCCCACTAAACCGTTTTCGAGCGAAGTGGCTACCGGTTCCCTCACGACAGACGCGAAGCGTCTGCGCGGAGAAAACGCGTTAAAACAAAGCTCTAAGGATGGCGCCGAGCATTTTCTGAGCGCCTTCTCCGATCCGGAGCGCGTTGCTCGCTATGCCGATGGTCCCCGTCGCTATGTGCCCGGTCTTGCCGATCTTCACCGCATGACGGGGATCCTGCTCGCGGAGCGCGCGCCGCGAGATGCCAGGGTTCTCGTCCTGGGGGCAGGCGGCGGGCTGGAACTGAAGGCTCTGGCGGAGGCCCATCCGGAATGGAGCTTCGTCGGCGTCGATCCATCCGCGGAAATGCTGGGGCTTGCAGCCCATACGCTTGGCCCGCTCGGCGCGCGCGTGGAGCTGGTTCAGGGCTATATCGAGGATGCGCCGCCGGGCCCCTTCGACGCAGCGACCTGCTTGCTGACGCTGCATTTCCTCGCTGCCGACGAGCGGCGGCGGACGGCGAGCGATATGCGACGCCGGCTCAAGCCGGGGGCGCCGTTCGTGGCGGCCCATGGCAGTTTTCCGCAGGGAGGAGACGAACGGGCGCTCTGGCTCTCGCGCTATGCCGCCTTCGCGATCACATCGGGCGTCGATCCCGACCAGGCGAATGCGGCCCGAATAGCGGTCGACACGAGCGTGAGCATGCTCAGCCCGGAGCAGGACGAAGCAATCCTGCGCGAGGCCGGTTTCGCGGATGTGACGCTGTTCTTCGCCGCCTTCACCTGGCGCGGCTGGATCGCGCATGCGTGACGATGAGCGATATCTGGGCGCTCATGCTGTCCGGACGAAGCAGGCGGCCTGGGTTCCTGACCGCGCGTCCTTCAGGGCAGGGCGCGCCGTCGCACAGATATCGACGCGGATCGGGCAGCGGCTGATGAAGGGGCAGCCCGGCGGCGGCGAGAGCGGGCTCGGCAGGTCGCCGGTCAGGATGATTTTTTCGCGGCGGCGCTGCAGGACCGGGTCCGGCAGCGGGATCGCCGAGAGCAGCGCCTGGGTATAGGGGTGCCGCGGCGCCTCGAACATCGCATCGATCGGCCCGCTTTCCGCGACCGTGCCGAGATAGAGCACCATCGCCTCGTCGGCGATGTGCCGCACCACCGAGAGATCATGCGAGATGAAGAGATAGGCGAGATCGAGCTCGCGCTGCAGCTCCAGCAACAGGTTCAGCACCTGCGAGCGGATCGAGACGTCGAGCGCCGAGACCGGCTCGTCGAGGATCAGGAGGCGCGGCGACAGCGCCAAGGCGCGGGCGATGACGACGCGCTGGCGTTGGCCGCCCGAAAGCGCGCTCGGCAGGCGCTCGCTGAAGGCTGCGGGCAGGCCGACCCGGTCGAGCAATTCGATCACCCGTCTGCGCCGGTCATTGCGCGACCAGCCGGCGATGGCGAGCGGCTCGGCGATGCTGTCGCAGATGCTCATCTTCGGGTCGAGCGCGGCGCTGGGATCCTGGAAGACGATCTGGATCTCCTGCGCCAAGGCCGCCCGGTCGCGGCCCTTGAGCCCGGTGACGTCGCGTCCGTCGAACAGGATGGTGCCGCCCGTCGCCTGCTCCAGTCCGATCACGGCATAGGCCGTGGTCGACTTGCCGCAGCCGGATTCGCCGACCAGCGCGAGCGTTCGGCCGGCATGGACATCGAAGGAGACGCCGTCGACCGCCTTGACCACGCCGCCGCGCGCCCCGACGCCTTGGCGCAGCTTGAAATGGACCTTGAGGTCGCGAACCTGCAGCAGCGGCGCGCTCATGCCAAGGCCTCGATGCGGGCCGAATGCCAGCAGGCGGCGGCGTGGCTCGAAAATGCTCCGGCCTCGACCAGCGCCAAGGGCGGCGGCTCGAGGCAGGCCCCGTCGGCGAGCGGGCAGCGCGAGCGGAAGCGGCAGCCATCGGGCCAGGCGCCGGCGCTGGGCACCATGCCCTCGATGGTGCGCAAGATCGCCTTGCGCTGGCCTTGCAACGTCGGGATCGTCGCCAGCAGGAGCTTGGTATAGGGGTGGCGCGGCGCGGCGAAGATCGGCTCGACCGGTCCGCTTTCAACGATGCGGCCGCCATACATTACGCAGACATCGTCGGCGAGATCGGCGACGACGCCCATGTCATGGGTGATCAGGACGATCGCGGTGCCGACCTCCTCGCGCAGGCGGCGCATCAGATCGAGGATCTGCGCCTGGATCGTGACGTCGAGCGCCGTCGTCGGCTCGTCGGCGATCAGCAGGGCCGGCCGGCAGATCAGGGCCGAGGCGATCATGATGCGCTGGCACATGCCGCCGGAGAGCTCGAACGGATATTGCCGCGCCCGCCGCGCCGCATCGGGAATGCCGACACGGGTCATCATCGCGATGGCTTCCGCGCGCGCGGCTTTCCCCGAAAGTCCGCGATGCAGGATCAACGCCTCCTCGACCTGCTCGCCGACGCGCATCAGCGGGTTCAGCGAAGCGACGGGCTCCTGGAAGATGATCGTCGCCTCATTGCCCCGCACCTGCGAAAGCGCGGCTTCATCAAGCCCGGTCAGGTCGCGCCCGTTCAACCGGATCGCGCCTTGCCTGATCTCAGCCGCCTTCGGCAGCAGCCCGAGCACCGACAGGGCCGTCAGGCTCTTGCCGCAGCCGGATTCACCGACGATGGCGAGGATGCGGCCAGAGCCGACCGCAAGCGAGACATGGTCGACGATGCGGTTGCCGTCGATCTCGATGACGAGATCGTCGATCGCCAGGACGGGAGCATCGGGCGTCATCATGCCGTCGCTGCGACCACGGCGGCCCAGGGGCTGGTCGGGTGAGCCATGCCGATGAACCCCCCAGCGGGGGCCGCCATCACGGCCGAGGGAATCGAGAAATTCACCGGATAGAGCGTGTCCTCGACGATCTCGACGGGGAAGGCCGTTGCGACGGTCGCGGCGACATCGGCCTGCGCACGCGCGTCGATCTTGATGCACGGCGTCGAGGCGTCGATGCGCGGGCGATGGAAGGTTTCTTCGAGCGAGAGGCCGAAATCGGCAAGGCCGGAGATCAGTTGCAGCACCGTCGGGAAGATGGTGCGCCCACCCGCTGCCCCGATGGCGAGCACGGGGCGCCCGTTCCGGCTCAGCACCAGCGGGCACATATTGGCGAGCGGCTTCTGGCCGGCCGCGATGCTGTTGGGCTGGCCGGGACGGGGATCGAACCACATCATGCCGTTGTTCATGAAGATGCCGGCATGGGGCAACGCGACCTTGGCCCCGAAGCGCGAGAGCAGCGTGTTGGTCAGCGACACCATGGTGCCGTCGCGGTCGACCACGCTGACATGGGAGGTGCAGCCGGCTTGCGGCGTCGCAGCATGGCCGAGCGTGGTCAGGCGCGTCGCATAGGCCTCGCGGATGGCGCTGGCATAAAGCAGCGCGGTCTGGGCCGGGGTGGTCTCGCGCGAAAGCGGGCCGCCTTCGAGCTTGCTGGCTGCGTCGAGCAAGGTCGGCCCGCCGCTGAGGCCGGGAAGGGCCGCGATGTCGAAATCGCGATAATGGCCGGCGAGCGCCGGCGCCCAGGCGACCTCATAGGCGGTCAGGTCACTGATGCGGATCGGCGAGCCGCCGGCTTCGAGATCGGCAGCGATCATCCGGGCGCTCTCGCCCTCGTAGAAATCGCGCGCGCCGGCCTTGGCCAGCCGCCGCAGAAGGGCGGCCTTGCGCGCCATCGGCTTGAACCGCCGCGTATCGGCCCCGGCCTTGGGCGGGTGTCCGTCATCCAAGAGCAGCGCCGCCGCAGCCGGATCGCGCGAGAGGCCTGCCGCGTCGATCGCGATGCAGAGCGCCGCGAACCAGTCGATCTCCAGCCCGCGCTCGGCATGTTCGATCGCCGGCTGCAGCGCCTCCTCCCAGGAGAGCGTGCCATGGCGTGCGAGCGCCGCGGCAAAGCCTGCGATCGCGCCGGGCACGCAGATCGCGCTATAGCCGGAGACATTACGCTCCTCGATGACGGCCGGCCAGGCGAACCAGTTGCCGCTCTGGCCATCGGTCAGCGGATAATCGGCCGGATCGAGCCCGGCGGCGGCGCGGACATTGAAATCGAGCGTCTCGGTGGCGCCGGTGCGACCATCGGCATGGACGAGAAAGCCGCCGCCGCCGACCCCTGACAGCCAGGGTTCGACGGTGCTCAGCACCAGCGCGGTGACGATCGCCGCATCCATCGCATTGCCGCCGCGCGAGAGCACGGCGGCTCCGGCCTCGGCCGCATGGCGGTTCTGGGCGGCGACGAGGCCGTGGGGTGACTGGACGGCTGGTCTCTGGACGGTGAAGGTCTGCATCAGCGCGGGGCCTTGAAGCGGAGCGGGCCGCTGGGCTCGGGCAAACGCGGCGGCACGCTGAAGCGCTCGGCATTGGGGCTGGCGGCATGATGGCCGGCGAGCTCGCCGACGGTCGCGATCCAGACCCCGTCCGAGGCTGTGACGACATCGAGCAGCTTTTCCAGCATGCGGATCCGGCCGGCGCGGCCGGAGATCCAGTCATGGATCGTCAGCATCATCATCCGGCCCTCGCGGTGCAGCACCTGCCATTCGTCGAGCCAGGCCTCGAGGATGCCGCCTTGCGGGGAGGGCGGGGCGCGGTCCGTCGGGCTGCCGGTGAAGCGGAAATAGATCGCGTCATCGACCGCCCAGAGCACCGGTACCTGGGTCACGCCGCCGATCGTATAGGGATGGTCGAAGCCCATCAGCGAGGAATCATAGAGCCCGCGCCGCTTCACCTCGGCCAGCATGGCAGGCGTCATCTCCCAGGCTGGCGAGCGGAAGCCTTTCGGCACGATACCGGCCTGAGCCTTGAACAGGGCAAGCGATTCATCGAGCGCGCGCGCGAATTCGTCCGGGCCGGCCTCGGTCGCGATCTCATGGAAATAGCCGTGCAGGCCGACCTCATGGCCGCGTTCGACGAAGGCCGGCAGCAGTTCGGGATGGTTCTTCGCCACCAGCCCCGGCACGAACATCGTCGCCTTGATACCGTAGCGGTCGAGCAGGTCGAGGATGCGCCAGATGCCGATGCGCGGGCCGAACAGCCGCTGCTCGATCTGTCCCAGCGTGGCGGGGGCGTCGGCAGCCAGGTTCCATTGGTAGGGGCTCTCGGCATCGACATCGATGCTGAAGCAGAAGGCGCTGGTTTTGCCGGCAGGCCATTCATAGGCGGCGCGGGGGAAGGTCGCGGGAGTCATCGACGCCTCCTTCACAGCGCGCTCTTCTTGTCCTGATGCACGGCGAGCGAGCCGATCGAATTGCCGCCATCGACCGTCAGCGTCGCGCCGGTGACGTAGGATGAGAGGTCGCTGGCGAGATAGAGCAGGGCGTTGCCGACATCCTCGCGCGAGGAGGGCCGGCCGAGCGGGATCTGCGAGATCGTGCTCTGGATATGCGCGTCGGTCAGTCCGCTGACCTTGCTGCCGGCGGCGAAGCCCGGTTCGAGCGCATTCGAGCGGATGCCGTATTCGGCGAGCTCGACGCCGAAACCCTTGGTCAACCGGTCGAGGGCCGTCTTGGAGGTGGAATAGACGCAGGCCGTGCGGCGCATCTTGCGCGAGGCGCCCGAGGAGATGTTGATGATCGAGCCCTTGACGCCCTTGCGCACCATCTGCGTCGCGATCTCGCGGGTCAGGATGAAGGGCGCGCGCAGATTGACCGAGAAGATCCGGTCGAACTCCTCCGTCGAGGTGTCGAGCAGGAAGCCGCTGGGATAGATCCCGGCATTGTTGACGAGAATGTCGACCGCACCCCAGCGCTGGCCGATCTCGCCCGCGAGTGCCTTGATCGAGGCCTCGTCGGTCAGGTCGGCAGGCTTGGTGAAGCTGTCGGGGCGCAGGTCAAGCGATGCCGCCAGGGCGTCGAGCTCGCTCGCCTTGGCGTCCGTCAGAGCGAGCGTCGCTCCGGCCTCGTGCAGCGTCTGCGCAATCCAGCGCCCGATCACGCCGCAGGCGCCGGTGACGAGCGCGCGCTTTCCCTTGATGTCGTCGAACATGGCAATGGTCCTCAAAGTTCGAATGGTCGGCGCATGATGTGGTCCGAAAGCCGGTTCCCATTTTTCGGCATCACACTCAGCGGAAACGCGGATCGAGGCGGTCGCGCACGGCGTCGCCGGTCAGGTTGACGGCAAGCACGAGTACGAACAGGCAAAGCCCCGGCAGGGTCGCGACCCACCAGGCCGTGGCGACGTAGTTGCGGCCCGTCGAGAGCATCGCGCCCCAGCTCGCCGTCGGTGGCTGGACGCCCAGGCCGAGGAAGGAGAGCCCGGCCTCGAACAGCACCATCAGCCCGAATTCGAGCGTCGCGACGACCGAGACAGCGCCGATGATGTTGGGCAGGAGATGGCGGAAGAGGACGCGCGGCGCGCCGGCGCCCATCAGCGCCGCCAGCCGGACATAAGGCATGGTCGCGATCGAGAGCGTCTGGCTATAGGCGACGCGGGCGTAGCGCGGCCAGCGCGTCAAGGCGAGCACCAGCACGACATTGACGAGGCTCGGCCCCAGCACCGCGACGGTGATGATCGCCAGCAGCACGGCCGGGATCGAGAGGAAGACGTCGACGACGCGCATCACCGCGACCTCGATCCAGCCGCGCCGATAGCCGGCGATCATGCCGAGCGTGGTGCCGACCGTGCCCGACAGGATGACCGAGGCAAAGGCGACGATCAGCGAGACGCGTGCGCCATGGATGATGCGGCTGAGCAGGTCGCGGCCGAGCTCGTCGCTGCCGAGCCAGTAATGGAAGCTGCGCGAGACCGTGCCGGGCGGCTTCAGGCGGCCGGCCAGGTTCTGGGCATTGGGATCATAGGGTGCGAGCCAGGGCGCCAGGATCGCGGCCAGCGCCACCGCAGCGACGATGGCCAAAGGCCACCAGCGCCAGAGCTGGCGCTTGCGGCGCGCAGGCGAGGCGGCAACAGCGCTCATCGCCCGCCATCCAGCACGATGCGTGGATCGACCAGGCTGTAGAGCAGGTCTGAGACCAGGTTCAGCGCCACGGTGACGAAGGCGCCCATCAGCACGACGCCCTGCACGATCATGAAATCGCGTGCCAGGATCGCCTGCACGGTGACCTGCCCGATGCCGGGCCAGGCGAAGACCGTCTCGACGATGACGGCGCCGGCCAGAAGGTTGGAGATTTCAAGCGCCGCGACCGTGATCAGCGGGATCGAGGCGTTGCGGGCGATGTGGCGCACGAGCAGGCGCCCGGTGCGGACGCCGCGCGAGCGGGCGGTGCGGGCATAGTCCTTCGACAATTCGTCGAGCAGGGCCGAGCGCGTGATCCGCGCGAAGGTCGCCATCGAGAGCAGGCCGAGCGCGAAGGACGGCATCACCAGATGCGAGAGGTCGCCGGTCGATGAGGGCGGCAGCCAGCCGAGCAGCACCGAGAAGACCAGGATCATCAGGATGCCGCTCCAGAAGGTCGGCATGCTCTGGGCAGCGAGCACGAAGCCGGCGGCGAGCTTGGCCACGGGCTTGTCGCGGAAGATCGCGAGCAGGATGCCGACCGGCACGCCGATGCCGCAGGCGACGAGGAGCGCGCCCGCCGCCAGCATCAGCGTGTAGGGCAGGCGCGAGGCGATGATCGTCATCACCGGCACGCGCTGCACGACGGACTGGCCGAGGTCGAAGCGGGCGAGATCGGCGAGGAAGTCGAGATACTGGATCAGCAGCGGCCGGTCGAAGCCCATCACATGGCGCAGCGCATCGACATCGGCCTTGGTCGCGGTCTCCGGCACCAGCAGATAGGTCGGGTCGCCGGTCAGGCGCTGGACGAAGAAGATCAGCGTCACCACCCCGATGATGGTGGCGAGCGCCTGTCCGGCACGCCTGAGCAGGAAGCCTTGCACGAAACCTCAGTCCGTCCAGCTCATGCGGTTGAGGAACATGCTTTCATTCGGCGTCGGCTTGAACTGCAGGTTCTTGGTCGCGCCGTAGATCACGGCCGCCTGGTAGAGCGGCACCAGCGGGGCTTCCGCGGCGATGATCTCGTGAACCTGCCTGTAGGCGGCAAGCCGCTTGTCCTTGTCGAGCGTCTGGCGGGCCTCTTCGAGCAGGCTGTCGGCCTTGGGGTTGCGATAGGCCGACCAGCCGCTGCTCTTGTGGATCAGCGGGAAGAGCACGCCGTCGGCATCCTGGCAGGCGCAGGACCAGCGGCCGAAGCTCAGCGTCGAGGTCGCCTCCGGCCCGGCCTGCGAGCGCTTGAGATAGCTCGCCATGTCGGACATCGCGATCTTGACGTTGAAACCGGCATCGTTGAGCTGCTGCTGGATCGCCTGGACGATACGCTGGTCGAAGACGGGCGCGGTCGCGAGCTCGATCTCGGCTTTCGCTGCCGGGCCGGCCTCAGCGACGAGCGCCTTGGCCTTGGCGAGGTCGTAGCTTGGCCCCTTCAGCCCCTCGATCCAGCCGAAGCTCGCCGGCGTCAGCAATTGCGAGACCGGCTTGTCGAAGCCGCCGAGCAGGCCGTCGACCAGGCCCTCCTTGTCGATGGCATAGGCCGCCGCCAGCCTGAGCTTGACGTTGTCGAAGGGCGGCTTGACCGTGTTGAGGCGCAGATAGGCGACGCGCTCGGTCAGGCCGATCAGGGCCTTGGCCCTGGTCGCGGATTTGAGCTGGCCGGCCTGGTCCGAATCGAGCGTCACGCCGAGATCGCTCGTCCCGGCCTGCAGATTGGCGAGCCGTGTCGCCCCGTCGGGTACGGCGCGGAAGATCACGGCCGGGAAGGGGCCCTTGTCGCCCCAATAGGCGTCGTTGCGCACCAGCGAAACCTGCACGCCGCGCTGCCAGGTCTCGAACTTATAGGGCCCGCTGCCGATGGGTTTCAGGTTGAAGGCGTCCTTGCCGGCAGCCTCGACGATCGCCTTGGGCACGATCGAGAGCTTGACCAGCTGGGCGAGCAGGGCCGGATAGGCGCCGTTGGTGGTGAGCTTGACCTTGGTCGGCGAGAGTGCGGTCGCATCGGTGATCTTGTCGAACTGGCCGAGCTGCGGGCTGCCGAATTTTGGATCGGTGATGCGCTTGACGCTGTAGGCGACGTCCTCGGCCGTCAGCTTCGAGCCGTCATGGAAGGTGATGTCGGGCCGCAGCTCGAATTCAATTTCGGTGTCGGAGAGGTATTTCCAGCTGGTGGCGACCTGCGGGACGATCTCGCCCTTGTCGTCGCGGGTGACGAGATTGTCGAAGATGTTGCGGTAGACATAGTAGCTGTCGGGGTTCCACTGCACCTGCGGATCGAGCGAAGACGGCTCGTTGACGAGGTCGACGACGAGCCGCTCCTTCGAGGCCTGGGCCGGAGCAGCACCAAGCGCGAGCACGGCGGCCAGGGCGACCGCGACATGAGTGGTCCGCGAGAGAATGCTCATCACTGCTGCTCCTTCGAGAGGGGGATCGGCGAGAGGGGGATCGAACTGTCCGTGGTTGCGGTCGCGGGCCGCGCCTTGCGCCGGCGCGCCGAGCGGGCCGCCGGCTGCGCCAGGCGAGCCGACACCGCCATGAAGCCATGGGCGAGGGCGCTGGCGAAGCGCTCGTTCTCCTGCGTGATCGCGACGCGGGCAGCCTCCGCATCGCCCGCGATCAGCGCCGCCGCCAGCGCGCGCCGATCGGGCGGCGCGACGGGGTGGCCGGCGAGATCGAGCAGGCGCAGGATGCGGTCGGCATGGTCCCAGATCTCGCCGAGCCAGCGCCGGGCGAAGGCGCCGGCGCTGCTGACGAGCAGATCACGCAGTTGCCGCTCGGCCAGACGCGCGGTCGCCAGGGCGGCGGGCTCGCTGCGGCCAAAGACCGATTCCATCACGCCGAGCAGCGAAACCAGCAGCTCGCGTGCCTGTCCATTGAGGCGCTGCGCCGCGAGCGACGGCTCCAGCCTGCTGCGGCCATCCAGCATCGCCTCGATCAGCGCGCCGTCCACCGGAGCAATGCGCCAGCCCTGCCTGGCGTGCCGGCTGACGAAGCCCTCGCCCGACAAGGCGGTCAGCGCGACGCGGATGCCGGCCCGGCCGAGGCTGAAGCGCTCGGCCAGGGCAGCCTCGTGGATGAAATCGCCCGGTGCGAGTTCGCAGGCGATCACCGCCTGGCGCAGACGCCGGGTCGCGACATCCATCCGCGCCTCGGCGGCGGGCAGGGTCGCAGACGGGGCGAAGGGCGAGGAGGTGTCGAGCATGGCCGGCAATCTGGAACGGTTTGTGAGATTTCACAAGTGACTTGTGACATTTCATGTGCCGCGAGCTGCCGCGCCGATCGCATCTCGAAACCTCCTTCGAAGCGGGCGGAGAGCATGGCGGGCAGCGCGCCGGAATTGGCGGGGCGGCGCCAGGTCCGCAGGCCGCGTGGTCCCGCCGTCGCGATGCTTGCCTTGGACGTAAGGATTCTTTGACCTTTCCTTACGTCGCACTATGATTTTCTCGTCGCGCCGTACGATACTTGCGTAGGATTACGGCCGGGCTTTGTGTGAACGGGAAACTGCGCGTGCCGTCGCTTACGCTGTCGATACAGAACGTGGACCGGCTGCCCGATGGCGGCCCGCTCCAGATCACCATCAAGGGCCAGCGCGGGCTTGATATCGGCCGCGACCAGTATCTCGACTGGACCTTGCCCGACCCGGGCCGGATCGTCTCCAGCCGGCACTGCGAGGTGCGTTTCCGCGACGGTGCCTATTGGCTGCACGACGTGTCGAGCAACGGCACCTTCGTCAATGGCAGCGAATTGCGCATGTCGGGGCCGCACCGCCTCAAGGATGGCGACCGGCTCGAGATCGGCCACTACATCATCGGGGCGAGCGTCGACAGCGAAGCTGCGTCGGAGATCGCACCCGAGGCTGCCATGCCGTCCTTTTCTCGGCCGGAGGAGATGTGGGACAGCGCCTCGCCGGCGCCGCCGATCCCGGCCTCCGAGCTCAGGCCGTCGCGCCCGGCGGCCGAGCAGAACGACCTGATGAACTGGTACGTCGATATCCCGGAGCTCGACGAACCGGCGCGCCGCAACGAACCGGCCTGGCTGCCACCGGACCGGAGCGCCGCTCCCGCCGCGCCTCCGCCTGTTCCGCCGCCGGCATCGAATGCAGAAGCGCCGGGCTTCGAGGCTTTGCCGCCGATGACTGCGCCGTTGCTGGCGCCGCGCGGCGACTGGTCGATCCACCCCATTCCCGATGCGCCCGAGCCGGCTCAGCCTGCGCCCGAGCCCGTGCCGTTGGGCGGTTACATGACCTCGCCGCCGGCCGCGATCCTGGCCGCGAAGGCCGTGCGCCCGGCCGCTGCTGCTGTCGCCACGCCTCCCGAGCCGTTGCCGGCCGCTCCGCCGCCTTCGGTCAAGGCTTCGCCGGCCCAGCCTTCGGCCCAGGCGCAGATCGGCAATCAGCTTGCGGCGCGGATGGCGCGCGGGGCGGGCGTCAGCGAGGATATCTTCAACCGCCGCTCGCCCGAGGAGATGGCCGAGCTCGCCGGACTGCTGCTCAGGATCACCTGCGAGAACGTCAAGCAGATGCTGCAGGCGCGGGCGGAGACCAAGGGCCTCGTGCGCAGCACCAACCAGACCATGATCCAGGCGCTGGAGAACAACCCGCTGAAATTCTCTCCGACCGTCGAGGATGCGCTGCGGATCATGTTCGGGCCCAGCACGACGAGCTATCTCGACGCCAGGCGGGCGCTCGAAGACAGCTTCAAGGATCTGAAGACCCACCAGATGAACACCTACTCAGCCATGCAGCAGGCGCTGAAGATGGTGGTGCAGGATCTGGATCCTGCCGTCATCGAAGCCGCGACGGACAAGGAAGGCGGGCTCGGCGGCCTGATGGGCTCGCGCAAGGCCAAGCTCTGGGACCATTTCGTCACGCGCTGGAAGGCCAAGACCGAGCGCCACGACAACGGCCTGGTCGATGCCTTCATGCTGTATTTCTCGGAATGCTACGACAGGCTGGCGAGCAAGCTGCGCTCGTGAGCCGTCTTGTTCCTGGGTAGCCTTGCGGGTTTGCCGGGCACAATTTAGAGTTTCCGCAGCGTCACTCGACGGAGGGCCGAGCCATGCCGACCGGACCGGCTGCCCGTATAACCGATCCCGTTCTGCACCCGTTGCCGCCGGTCCTGCAACCGGGCCCGGGCAGCGCCAATGTCCTGATCGGCGGCCTGCCGGCATGGCGCGGCATCGGTGGGGCCGGCGCGGCCGCCGTGCAGGCGGCGAAGCAGGCGTCGGACGCCACGCTCAAGGCGGCGGAGGCCGCCAAGCTGGCTGCGGCGGGCACGCCCGGCGCTCCTGCTGCGGTCGCGGCCGAGGAGGCCGCCAAGACGGCGGCGTCCACCGCGATGAGCGCAACCATCACCGGCGCGGCTGCAGGCGGCGGCGGGGTCGATATCCATATCTGCGCCACGCCCTTGCCGATCCCGCCGCATGGACCCGGCGTCGTCGTCGACGGCTCGACGACCGTGATGATCAACGGCTTGCCGGCCTGCCGGATGGGCGACACCATCGTCGAGGCGCTCGGGCCGCCCAACAAGATCATGATGGGCTGCCCGACGGTGATCATCGGCGGCTGAGCGCCCGTTTGAAATGTCCGACAGCCCTTTCCTGAGGAGCCATTCCCCGGGGAATGGCTCCTCAGAGTCTGACCTCAAATGGACCGAGCGATATCAGAGGCTTCCGATCGCTCGACATCCCCGCGCCGTCATCCTGGACAAGCCGCGAAGCGGCGCAGCTCCGGGATCCATCGGAGGGCTCCGGAGCTCTACGATGGATCCCGGGTCGAAGCTTCGCTTCGCCCAGGATGACGGCGCGTCGGTGGCGAAGACAGAGCCATTGAAATCTTTGAGCTCATTTCAGGCCGGCTCCTCAGGATGAGGGCATTTCCAACCGGCGCTGAGCGCTTCCATTCGAACCGCGGCTCTACGCGACCTCATAGGCGAACTGCCCATCCGCGATCGCGACCTTGGCGCTCTTCACCTCGGTTTTCTCGATCGCCTTGTTGAGGAAGGCGCGCGAGAGCGCAGGCAGCAGCGTGTTGGTGATGATGTTGTCGATCATGCGCCCGCCGGAATCCGGATCGTTGCAGCGCGAGACGATATGCGCGACCACCGCGTCGTCATAGATGAAAGCGGCGTTGTGGTTCTCGCGGATGCGCTTGCCGATGCGATCGAGCTGGAGGCGCACGATGCCGCCCAGCATGTCCGGCGAGAGCGGATAATACGGGATCGTGACGATGCGACCGATCAGGGCCGGTGGGAAGACCTGCAGCAGCGACGGGCGCAGCGCCGCCGAGAGCGTGTCGGCGTCGGGCTTGGCGGACGGGTCGCGCGCCATGTCCATGATCACGTCGGTGCCGACATTCGAGGTCAGGATGATCAGCGTGTTCTTGAAGTCGATGCGGCGGCCGGTGCCGTCCTCCATCTGGCCCTTGTCGAAGACCTGGAAGAACAGCTCGTGCACATCCGGGTGCGCCTTCTCGACCTCGTCGAGCAGCACGACGGAATAGGGCTTGCGGCGCACGGCCTCGGTCAGGCGACCGCCTTCGCCATAGCCGACATAGCCGGGAGGCGCGCCTTTCAGCGTCGAGACCGTGTGGGCCTCCTGGAACTCGCTCATATTGATGGTGATGATGTTCTGCTCGCCGCCATAGAGCGCCTCCGCCAGCGCCAGCGCCGTCTCGGTCTTGCCGACGCCCGAGGGCCCGCAGAGCATGAACACGCCGATCGGCTTGTTGGGGTTGTCGAGCTTGGCGCGGTTGGTCTCGATGCGCTTGGCGATCATCGCCAGCCCATGGGCCTGGCCGACGACGCGCTTGTTCAAGGTCTCGGCCAGATTGAGGATGGTCTCGATCTCGTCCTTGACCATCCGGCCGACCGGAATGCCGGTCCAGTCCGAGACGATTGCGGCGACAGCCTGTTCGTCGACATGCGCGTAGATCTTGCGCTCGTCGGGGTTCAAGGCTTCGAGCGAGGCGTTCCTGTCCTTCAGCGCCGCGAAATCGGCTTCCGCATCGGCAGGAGCCGCTTCCGCGTCCTCGCCGATCGGTGCGGCGGCAGGTGCCGCGTCGTCATCGGCGGCGTCGTCATTGGCCGCGTCCGAGCCGGCCGCTGGAGCGGCTTTGTCCGCTGCTGCCTTCTCGGTTGCTGCCTTGGCGATCTTCTCGCGCAGCGCCTTGATCTCGTCGACGATCGCCTTCTCCGAGGCCCATTCGGCTTCGAGCTTCGCCAGCTTCTCCTGCAGCGTCGCGGTCTCGACCGCGATCTCGGCGAGACGCTCGCTCGCGTCGGTGCCGATGTCGCGATCGGTCTCCAGCGCGGTCTTTTCCTTGTCGAGCGCGGCAATGGCGATGCGCGTATCCTCGATCGATGCCGGCGTCGTGGTCTGGCTGATCGCGACGCGGGCGCAGGCCGTGTCGAGCAGGCTCACGGCCTTGTCGGGCAATTGCCGCGCCGGGATGTAGCGATGCGACAGGCTCACCGCCGCGACGATCGCCGCATCCGAGATGCGCACGCCATGGTGCTTCTCCATCGGCCCCAGAATGCCGCGCAGCATGGTGCAGCAGCGGGCGATGTCGGGCTCGTCGATCTGCACGGGCTGGAAGCGCCGCGTCAGCGCCGGATCCTTCTCGAAATAGAGCCGGTACTCGGCCCAGGTCGTCGCTGCGATGGTGCGCAGCGTGCCGCGCGCCAGAGCCGGTTTCAGCAGGTTGGCGGCGTCGCCCGTGCCGGCGGCCCCGCCCGCGCCGATCAGCGTATGCGCCTCGTCGATGAACAGGATCACCGGTGTCGGCGAGGACTGCACTTCGTCGATGACCGAGCGCAGGCGCTGCTCGAACTCGCCCTTCATCGAGGCGCCGGCCTGCATCAGTCCGATATCGAGCGAGCACAGCCTGACGCCGCGCAAGGGCGGCGGCACGTCGCCCGACGCGATGCGCTGGGCAAAGCCCTCGACCACGGCGGTCTTGCCGACGCCGGCCTCGCCGGTGAGGATCGGGTTGTTCTGGCGCCGCCGCATCAGCACGTCGATGATCTGGCGGATCTCGTCGTCGCGGCCGGTGATCGGGTCCATCGTCCCCGAGGCCGCCTTGGCCGTGAGGTCGATCGAGAAGCGGTCGAGAGCAGTCGAGCCCTTGGCTCCGGGCGCGGCCTCCGCGCCCGGCGTGCCGGCCGCGCGCAGGCCCGAGCCGTCCATCGGCTGCAGCGATTCCTCGTCCGACTGGGCCCAGACGGTGCGGTGCTCGCCGGCCAGCGTGTCGACCGGGATTTTTGCGAATTCCTTGGAGGCATCGACCAAGGCGCGGCGGACATCGAGCGATTTCAGCGCCGCGACCAGGACATGGCCGGAGCGGATCTGGGTCTCGCCGAAGAACAGCGTCGCATAGTGCCAGCCGCGATCGAGCAGGTCGGTGACCTGGTTCGAGACGCCGGGCATCTCGGTCTCGTTGCGCTTGAAGCCGTTCACGACTGCACCGATCTCGGCGAGCATGCGGGCGCGGTCGAGCTTGTAATGGTCGATGGTGATCGCAATGTCGGATTTGTCGTTCTGCAGCAGATACAGCAGCCAGTGCGCCACCTCGACATTGCGGTTGCCGCTGCGCTTGGCTGCGCGCAGCGCCTGGATGAAGGCGTCGTAGCCCAGGCGGTTGAGCTTGCCGGTAATGGCCTCCAGACTGATCTCGCTCATGACGGCCCCTTCGTCTTGTTGGTTTTCGGCGGTTTTTTCGGCTGCGGGGCGGTCTTCTGCCCCGGCTGGAAGCGCGCATCGCAACGGATCTCGCCGGCATCGACCTCGCGCTTCGGTGACAGCCATGAGGTCCAGCCCAGCTGGCCCGAGCGCGACAGGCGCATCGGCTCGACCTTGCTGGCGGGGATGGCGAGCTCGATATCCCAGGTGATCTCGTGGCCGACGACGAAGAAGATCGCGTCGTTCAGGGCCTGGCAGATGTCGCCGCTCGGCAGGAAGCGCCGGTATTCGTCGAGATCGGCGGTATGCAGCCGCACCACGATCTTGTCCTCGATGCTGAAGACGCCGGCGCCGATCAGCATGTCGACGCCGAGCCGGGCATGGCGGCCGCCGAGGCTGGAACGGTCGCTTTCCTCGAATTCGATCTTCATGCCGACGAATTCGTCGATCTCGACCTTGAGATTGAACATCCCCTCGAGAAAGCCGCGCAGGCGCGCCGCCGATTTCGCCTGCGCGCCGAGCAGGCCGGAAAAGCCGGCCTTCAGCGCGTCCGGGGTGGCGTCGAGCCCGCGATAGGGCGCGCTGCCCAGCCCGATGCCGGAGCCCACGAAATCGAAGAAGCGGTCATGGTCGAGGCTGTCATGCTGGGCGACGGGCCTGGCATCGGCCCAGCTGCGGAAGAACAATTGCAGGAAGCGGTTCTGGAACAGATCGAGAAAGCGCGGAAAGGCGTCGTCGCCGGCGAGCAGCCAGCCATGGGCCTCCTCGGTCGTGGCATAGGGCAGGGCGCCCTGCGGGCCGAGCAGGCCGAGGAACTTGACCAGGATGCGCATGCGCCCGGTCGCGTCCGCCCCGGCCTTGGCCAGGGTCGAGGCCGGGAAATCCATATAGGGGTCCTGGCCCAGCGCGACATAATCCTCGCGCGTCGCGCTGGAATTGCCGATGCGGGGCTGCTTGGGATTGGCGCGCTCCAGCCGCCGCAGCGTCTCGTAGAAATCGAAGCGCCAGGGCTCCCGGGTCAGATCTTCGAGGAAGCTCACAGCACCCTCCTCGATCCGGCGCGAGGCGGCCAGCGCGCGATCTCGCCGCGCTCGACCGTGCGGATCACGGTCTGGGTGAAGTGGTTCATGCCGGCATATTCGGCGAAGAAACGGTCGAGGATGGCTCCCAGCAGGAAGGCGCCCGAGCCCTCGAAGGCCTTTTCGTCCAGCGTCACGGTGACCTCCGTGCCGCGCGCCGCGCCGAGCCCCGCGCGATGGCGCACGCGCCTGACCACGGGGCGGCTGTCGAGCGAACGCGTCCCGCGGATGCGCCGTTCGGTGGCGGCGTCCGCGAGGTCGGCGAAGAGGGCGAGTGTCTCGCGCAACGCTCGCCCGTCCTTGCCGCCGCCGCGCTCCAGCAGGCCGAGATGGTTGAGGCTGAGCATGTTGATCAATCGCCAGGTCACGGTCCCGGTATGGGCGGTCTCGCCGCGGCTGCGCAGATAGGAGGCGACGGGCTCGCGCGGCGCCGTCGGCCCCGCCACGCAGACGATGTCGAGCGTCTGGTCCTCGGGCAGGCGGAAATCGGCGCCGCTGCTGCCGACCGGCAATTGCTCGGCCAGATGCCGGTTGCTGCAGAAGGCGCGGATGCTGAGCTCGACGACGCGCGCGGCCAGATCCGTGCCCGGCTTCTCCGTCAGCGAGATGAACATGTCCGTGCCGATATAGTCCGAAGCCGCACCGCGCTGCTTCTCCTCGATCGAGCGGCGCCGGGGCAGGCGGCGGATGGTGTAGAACAGCCCGGATTCATCGCCGTTTTCGAGCGAGGAGGAATAGAGCGGGCGCACCGGCACCTTCTCCCGCCCGCCGGCGAAATGCGCGAAGACCTCGATGATGCGGTGCGGTTCGAATTCGAGATAGCGGCTGCGGTCCGGCACGACATGGTGCTCGTGGACATTGGTCTTCATCGGAATGCGGTCGGTGCCCATCTCGAACAGGTTCACCGCAGGACTGGTGTAGAGCGAGAAGGTGTTGCCATCGACGATGCTGCCGAGCCGCGGGCTCGCCTCGTCGAAGACCATGACGATCTCGATATTGCGCGCCGCGAGCGACTGGCGGACGGCTTTCAGCCCGCCCAGCGTGAAGCCGAGGAATTTGCGCGGGAACATGAAATATTCGCGCAGCAGGTCGAAGCCCCGGAAGATCCGGGCATCATGCGGCAGGAGCGCCTCTTCCTCCTCCATGCCGATCTGCCGCAGGCAATCCTGCGGCAAGGGCACGGCGACCGGATCGCCGAACGGGTCGAGATAGCGCAGGAAGACGCCGATGCAGCGCGCCATGATGTGCTCATAGAGGGCGTGGGCGTCCGGCTCCGCGCCGGTGAGATAGAAGGGCAACGTCTCGAGCTTCGTGCCGGAGAACCAGCATTCGGGCTTCGCCTTGGCCTCGGTGTCGGAAGGCTCGTCGTCGCGGCGCGGCGTGGTGCGGTGGGTCAGCCCGATGCGCAGGCCCGCCAGCGCCCGCCGGTCGATCGGGATGCCAAGGCCCTGCAGGGCGGCAGGCGTCGCGAAATACTCCGCGCCGGTGATCTCGAAGGGCCAGAGCGTGACGTCGGAGGCAAGCCGATAGCGGCAGGCGACGCGGCGGCCGCGCTGCTGATAGGTCGCGTCGATATAGCTGCCCTTCGCGATGGTCTTGCCTTCGCGCAGCGCCGTGTCGCCGAAGGCGGGCTGGAAGCGCGCCAGGATGCAGGAGGGCGTCGGCGCCAGATAATTCGGCACCAGCTGCTCGAGCAGATTGGAGGTGAATTCCGGGAATTCGTGCTTCAGCTTGAGCTGCACGCGTGCCGCGAGAAAGGCCGTGCCCTCCAGCAGCCCGGACACCATCGGGTCGATGCGGTCGCGCACCAGGCCGCCAAGGCGATCGGCAATGCCGGGATATTCGTCGCCGAACTCCTTGGCCTGCTGGTAGAGCAGATCCAGTTCGCGATTGTAGAGATCGAGGAATTCGCGATCCATGGCGGCTAGAGTGTCGTGTCGAAAAGCGGAAGCCGGTCCCTGGGCGACATCATGCCCTCATGCTGCGATGAGCGCCGGAGCGGGTCGAGATGATGTCTGGAGGCGTCATGGGTATATTCCCGAAGGTCGAAACGAACTCATCATCCGGCTTTAGAGTCGGCTGACCATGATCTTGCCCGAACCCGCCTGCATCTCGGCGAAGAACTCGACGGGGACATTGACCGGGTCCGCCACCATGTCGGCGCGTACGATGAAGCGGACTGCCAGCTCATGCACGGCGATCGACTTGTCGCGCTCGACATGCAGCGAATGCCGGACCAGCCGCGGCTCGAAGAGCAGCAGCGCGTCCTTGATCTCCTGGTCGATATTCTCGATGCCCGCCTCGTCGATCGTGCGATGGGCGATGTCGGGCAGGCCGTAATTGAGGATCGACCGGCGAACGGCTTCGTTGGGACCGAGATCGAAGGACGATTCCAGGTTGACGGTGTTCAGCAGAGTGCTGAGATCGCGCGACAACTCGCTGCGCAACCGGCTCTCCGAGATCGCGGCCCGGCCAGTCACGAGCCGGCCAGCCAGGACGCGCTCGCCGGCCTCGTCGCGCAAATCGACAGCCTTTCTGGCATCCTTTGCCTCCGCTCCGGCCCGGAAGGCCGACATCAGCGGAATCCGCAGGCTGACCGATTTCTTGCGACTCATTGCCCACTCCGCCAGGCAAGCACAGAGCGGAAGCCGCGCGGGGCGCGGCCGCCGTCATCTCGCGCGGCTGCAAGAGGCCGCGACACCGCTGACCCGAGGGTAGGTGCTGCAGGCCGCCGCCGCTGATTACGCCGCGTCGACCTTGGCGATGTCGTATTTGAACGAGGGCTCCTTGCCCTTGTTGCCCTTGGCGTCCTGCGCTGCGAACTTGTACTCGAATTTTGCGAAGTTCAGCGAGAAGGACACGGTGGCTTCATCGCCTGAGCCGCTCAAACTGACACTGCTGACGATGATCTCTTCCATGATCAGCGTGACGAAATCGAGCGGCTTGTCGCCGGCCTTGCGCTGGATCAGCGTGCCCTTGCCGATATGGGTGCCTTTCGCCAGGAACTGCAGCAGGGTGACGGAGGCGGTGTCGGCCCTCATGAAGCACTGCACATCGCTGAATGAGGACTTGCCTTTGCCGCCACCGGTGGCCTCATGCATCGAGGCGGTCTGGTTTGCGCCGAAGCTCCAGGATTGGAGCGCGAGCTCCTTTTCATGCCCTTTGACGGTGCTGTCGCCTTCGACTGACGGCGATTCGAGCTTCAGGTGGATGTCTTCGGCTGCCATAGTGGATTCTCCATTGCCAGTGCAGACTAGGCGCGGTCGCCCGCCCGGGCTTCCGGCGCCACTCCCAACCCCGGTAGAGAGGCTGTCGTTGCAGCCGCGCTACCTGGAGCAATCCGAGTTCAGACGGCCTCTCAGGACTTCTGCGGGAGCCGCGACACCAGGCTGAGGCTCACATCCATGCCCTCGAGCTGGTAGTGCGGCCGCAACAGGAAGCGCGCCGAGTAGTAACCTGGGTTTTCCTCGTCCGGGCGAATCTGGACGCTGGCTGCCGCCAGCGGCTTGCGCGCCTTCGTTTGTTCGGTCGAGGTCGCTGGTGCGCCATCGACATATTGGTTGATCCATTCCTGCAGCCAGACGGTGAGCTGCTCCTGCTCCATCGTCGAGCCGACCTTGTCGCGCACCATGCATTTCAGGTAATGCGCGAAACGTGAGACCGCGAACATGTATGGCAGGCGGGAGCGAAGGTTTGACGACGCCGTCGCATCGACGTTGTTGTCGTATTTCTTCGGCTTGTAGAGCGATTGCGCGCCGATGAAGGCTGCCTTGTCGGAATTCTTGCGGTGGATCAGCGGGATCAGCCCGGCCTTGGCGAGCTCGGCCTCGCGCCGGTCGCTGATCGCGATTTCTGTGGGGCATTTCAGGTCGACGCCGCCATCATCGCTCGGGAAGGTATGGGTCGGCAGGTTGATGACTTCGCCGCCCGACTGGACGCCGCGAATGCGCGTGCACCAGCCCCATTCCTTGAAGGCCCGGTTGATGTTCACCGCCATCGCATAGGAGGCGTTCATCCAGGCATAGTTCGAGCCGGTATGGCCGTCGGTCTCCTCCTCGAAGCCGAATTCCTCGACCGGGTCGGATTTCGCGCCATAGGGCAGGCGCGACAGCACGCGCGGCATGCACAGGCCGGCATAGCAGGAATCGTCGGAGTCACGCAGCGAGCGCCAGGCGGCATAGTCGGGCGTATCGAAGATCTTGCCGAGATCGCGCGGATTGGCGAGCTCGTTCCAGGAATCCATGCCCATCAATGTCGGGCCGGCACCCGCGAAGAAGGGCGCATGCGCGGAGGCCGCGACCTTGCTGATGTCGCGAAGCAGCTGCACGTCCTGCGGCAGGTGGCTGAAATAATAGTCGCCGATCAGGCAGCCATAAGGTTCGCCGCCGAGTTGGCCGAACTCATGCTCATAGACCTTCTTGAACAGCGGGCTCTGGTCCCATTTCGCGCCGGGATAGAGCTTCAGCGTGCGCGACAGCTCGTTCTTCGAGATGTTCATCACGCGGATCTTGAGCTGGACGTCAGTCTCCGAATTCATGATCAGGTAGTTCAGCCCGCGCCAGGCGCTCTCGATCTGCTGGAATTCCGGCGCGTGGATGATCGCGTTGACCTGCTCGGAGAGCTTCTTGTCGAGTTGCGCGATCATTTCCTCGATCGTGTCGAGGACGTCGTCCTTGACCAGCGACTGATCGGCCAGTGCCTGCTGGACCAGCGTCGAGACGGCGTTCTCGACCTCGGTCGCGGCGCGTTCGCTGCGTGGCTTGAAGCTCTGCTTCAGCAGCGAGGCGAACTCATCGACATCGCGCGTTTCGGTCTGCCCGGTTTGGGTAGCGGATTTGAGCTCGGTAGCCATGATGACCGTTCCAAAAAGCGAAGTGGCGCGTCGTAGGCGTGCTCAGGATTGTGGGCGTGCCTAGGATTTCGGGCGTGCTTAGGATTTGTCGTCTTCGGAGGCTGGTTTGGCGCGCTCGCTCAGCGCCGCCATCAGTTTCGGGTCGCTCAGCAGTTCACGCAGCTTGGCTTCCGCGCCGGCTTTCCCGTCCATGTAGCTCTTGAGGTTGGCGAGCTGCTCGCGCGCCTCCAGCAGCTTGGCGACGGCCGGCACCTGGCGCGCCACGGCGGCGGGGCTGAAATCGGCCATCTTCGAGAACCGCAGCGCGACCTGGAGCTTTTCGCCCGATGGCGTGTCGCCGAGCTTGTTGTCGACCCGGAAGGTGACGCCAGGTTCGATCGCCGCCATGCGGTTCTCGAAGTTGTCCATGTCGATGTCGAGGAAACCGCGATCCGCGACGTCGGGCTTTTCTGCGCCGGCATAGTTTCCGGACAGGTCCGACATCACGCCCATGACGAACGGAATCTCGATCTTACGATTGGCATCGTAGGGGTCATCGTAACTGATATGAACCCGAGGCGCTCGGTTGCGTCGGATGAACTTCTGGCCGCTGTCGGACATGTCAACCCCCGAGGCTGCTTCGCTGCCGAAATGAAGCAGAAACACTACATTTCAAAACGGCCGTAAGGTCAACTCCATGATCAACTTTCGTCGAGATTTCGAAATGCACGTTCCGGTAGCATTTCTCTTAAAAGTGACATGAAATCGCGCTCGGCCATCGCACGAGCACGCTCGCACAGTAACGGAATGGCACTCGAGGGCTCGCGGGCGCGCAGATGCGTGGCGACCTGCTGAAGGATGTCGAGCGCCTCGTGCCGGCTGCCCGCGGCCGGCGGATCGGCTTCCGTGTCGACGGTCTCGCCATCGGGCCCGGCCTCGATCAATGTGGCCAGGCGCTCGATCGGCAGGTCGAAGACCATGCGGCCGCCGACATTGATGGTCGCATCGCTGGCATGGTCTGGAACCAGGAGCTGAACGCTTTCGGCGAGCCCCTTGCCGACGAGCTGGCGCGCCTGGGCGACGAGCAGCAGCGCCGGGCTCGACGGTTCGCGGGTCCGGAAATACAGCTCGGCGCCGAGCAAGGCGCGGCGGATGCCGGCCGGCGTGTCGAGCGGGATGGAGGGCGTGGGGCCGGCAGCATCCGGGGCTGCACCATTTGCCTCCGCGCTGCCGGCGGCCTGCGGCGCCGCCGCGGCGCCCGGGTCGCGCTTGACGATTGCGCCGTCGAGCTCGGTCCTGATCTTGTCGAGCGTGGGCTTGAGTTTTCCGAGGCTGAGGCTGCCGGCGTTCTGCTCCTCGACGCAGGCTTCCATCTCGGCCAGCGCGGCTGCGGCCGCGACGAGCAGGTCGCGGTTCTGGACCAACCCGGCCATGTCGCCGTCGCTGAAGGCTGTTTCCACGGCCTGCAGATCCGGCGCCGGTTCGCCCTCGCGGGCGGTGGCCTCGCCCCGCGCGATCTGGACCATCCGGTAGTTGACCGCGCCGATGCGCCGGCTGACTGTCAAGGGGGCGTGCAGCAAGGGCATGATGATGCTGGTCGTATCGTCGAGCGACTCGATGACCACGATGCGCAGGCCGAAATCGCCCTCCTCGGCGGCGGGGTGGACATGCTCCCAGCGCGCGCGCAGCAAGGCCGCCATCGCCGTCAGGGCCGCGACGAAGCCGCCGAGATCCCGGTTGAGGATGCGCAGCTTCGCGAGCAGGACGAGCAGGCGCAGATCGCGGGTGCGCCCCAGGAAGGTTTCGACGGCGCTGCTTTCTTTCGCCAGGTCGTTCTTGGTCCGGTCGAAGTCGAAGAAGGATTTCTCCGGCAGCAGGCCCTCCGCCCGCGCGACGAACAGGCTGTAATCGGGGTCATAGGCGAGGTCGAGATCGGGGCCACAGGGGGCGTCCTCTGCGATTGCTTCGCTCAGGGTCGTGGCGAGGTCCGCTGTCATCTCGATGTCCCCCGATCCATGTCCCTCATCCCGCATCCCTGCCGTGCCGGCGTTCTTGATCATGCCGTAGCGTCGATATGTGACAAGGCGTCCATGAACGCCCTGTTTCCCATGTGCTGGGTGATCTTACAATGATCGCCTGGCGTTATGGTGGATCGAGATCAATCGCGCTCCGGCTAAGAACCAGGCTGAATTGCGGTACCGTACCGGTTGAATTGGCGGAAATGTCGGCTTGCTTTTGGTCAGCCGGTCTCTGTGCTAGACCGGCATGCCGGCGGACTATAGGTTTCGCCCGGTTAGCGACCGCCATATTGGACATGCGAGCCGACATGAGCCGAGAACTTAGTCAGGCCAACCGACCCGCGATCCTGAAGACGCCGTTCGGCGGCGACGTTCTGGCCTTCCGGCGGCTCGATGCCAATGAAGGCCTGAGCGAACTGTTCGAATACCGCATCGAGGCCTTGAGCGCGAAGGACAATCTGGATTTCGACGCCGCGCTCGGCCAGCAATGCCATCTTGAGATCAATGTCGTCGAATACGAAGGCACTGTCGTCGCCCGCAGGAAGAAGCGCTACTTCAGCGGTGTCCTCGTCGAGGCGCAGTGGCTCGGCATGGAGGAGGATTTCTACCTCTATCGCCTGACGTTGCGGCCCTGGCTCTGGCTGCTGGGGCAGACCGCCAACTGCAAGATCTTCCACAACCAGACGGTCGACAAGATCATCGAGAAGGTCCTGCGCGACGGGCAGCTCGGCGAGCTCAGGCTCGACATCAAATCCTATCCGCAACTCGAATATTGCGTTCAGTACCGGGAAACGAACCTCGCCTTCGTCAGCAGGCTGATGGAGGAGTACGGCATCTGCTACTACTTCGAGCATGAGGCCGGGACGCATCGCCTGGTGCTGGCCGACCAGGCCTCATCGCACAAGCCGATCCAGGGCACCGAAACCATTCCATTCCTGCCGCTGGATACCAATAACCGGCGCGAGGTCGAGCATCTCGAGCATTGGATGGTCGAGCGCCGTTTCCGCACCGGCAAGATCACCTTCCGCGACTATAATTACGAGAAGCCCGACGCCGACATGCAGGCGGAGGAGCAGACCTCGGAATCCTATCAGCATTCCACGCTGGAGGTTTACGACTATCCCGGCCGCTACCTGGAGAATGGCGACGGCAAGACGCTGGCCAAGGTCAGGCTCGAATCGGAGCAGGCTTCGGACCGGCGCCGGATCGCCTCGGGCGATGCCGCGACGCTCTATCCCGGCGGCTTGACCACGCTGCAGCGCCATAGCGCCGACAGCGAGAACAAGCAGTTCCTCGTCGTCAGGGCGACGCATTCCTTCGTCTCGCTGCAATCCTATCGCTCCGGCGCGGATGGCGGGGGGCACGAGTATTCCGGGCAATACGAGTTCCAGCTCGCCGACCGGCCGTTCAAGCCGCCGCAGCTCACGGACAAGCCGACGATCTTTGGCCCGCAGACGGCCCGCGTCGTCGGCGAGAAGGGCGAGGAGATCGACGTCGACGATCAGGGCCGCATCCTCGTAAAGTTCCATTGGGATCGCGATGACGAGCATCTCTACCGGGTCCGCGTCGCGCAGGTCTGGGCCGGGGATTCCTGGGGCGGTTCCTTCATCCCGCGCATCGACCAGGAGGTGATCGTCGAATTCCTGGAGGGCGACATCGACCGCCCGCTGGTGGTCGGCACAGTCTATAACGGCAAGCACAAGATGCCGTTCGGCACCAAGGCGAGCAAGAATATCAACGGCATCAAATCGGACACGACGACCGGCAGCAATGGCTACAACCAGCTGACCTTCGACGACACCAGGAAGGCCGAGAAGGTCGAGTTCCGCGCCGAGAAGTTTCTCGACACGCTGATCCGGGACACCGAGACCCGCAATATCGGCGAGGATTTTTCAAGCGAGAAGGGCGAGGCCTCGCGCAACATCACCCTGAAGAAGGGCGACGACAACCTCAAGGTCGAGACCGGCAACCAGGTTGTCGACGTCAGCCAGGAAATCCTGATCAAGGCGGGCCAGAAGATCACGCTCAAGGTGGGCGGTTCGACGATTGTGATGGACCAGGAGAGCATCACCTTGAAATCGCTCAACATCAAGGTCGAGGCTTCGGCGGATCTCGACATGTCGGGTACGACGACGCAGCTCAAGGGGCACGCGACCCTGACGATCACGGGCGGCATGGTGAAGATCAACTGACGCCATGCGCCAAGACCGCTTTCTCACCGCGCGCGATGTCTTCGAGGCCTTTCCGACTGCGGGAGAGGATATCGAGGCTGCCCCCAGCGATGCCGCCCCGCGCGATTTCCTCGTCGGGCTGATCGACAGCAAGACGCCGGAGGACGCGATCAGCTTCTGCGCCTATCTCCTGCCGAGGCGGGAGGCGGTCTGGTGGGGCTGCTCCTGCGTGCGCGGGCTCGCCGATGAACGCGAGCGCCAGCAGATCGAGCAGAACCGCGCTTTCCAGGCGGCCGAACTCTGGGTCAAGGATCCGCAGCAGTCGCGCCGGATCGAAGCTTTGCGCATCGGCTTTGCGAGCCAGCGCGCCGACGCCAGTACCTGGCTTGCGCTGGGCGCGGCCTGGTCCGGCGGCGATATGGCCGACAATCCTCACGCTCCGGTGATGGCCCCGCCGCATCTGACGGCCAAGGCGATCCGCGCGGCAGTCCTGATCGCCCTGGCCCGTAACGCGACTCAGGAGCGCCGCGCCAGGCTGACGACCTGCATCGACCATGGCTTGAAGCTCCTGCAGCGCCGCCCGAGCTGAGGCGGGACGAGGTCACGGCGGGGCGGGGAGAATGCCAGAAATGACCTGAATCGGGGTTGGATCCGGTTGTTCCGATAGGATTCGGACATTCTTCACCGGTTTCGTGGAACCTTGCGGATGTTGGCGCATTGGCACAATCATGATATGGTGCCCTGATGCAGAATGGAGCTAGGCGATGATCTTCGGCCTTTCGACTGCGCGATCCATGGCTTTCGGAACGGCGCTCGCACTCATCGGGCTCACGCCTGCATTGGCACAGGACGTGATCGTTCCCGGCGCCTTTCTGGTCGCGGAAGCGCAAGACGAGCCGCATCTGGTGATAGCGCCGCTGCCGCCTGTGCGTAACGCGGCGACGCGCCCCCGGAGCGTGCGCGTGGCCTCGGTCAAACCGGTACGTACCGCTCCGGCGCTGCAGCGCGTGGCTTATGCCGAGCCGGCCCGCCCGCCGCGCCGTGCCGAGGGCTACACCTCATTCTCCGCGCGGCCTAGCCTCATCTGGATCGGCACGGTCTACTGAACGGCCCACGACGGACGCCATCGCCAAGCGAATGACCCGAGCGACGCAAGACTTGCGTCGCTCGATTGCGTTCGGGCGGTGGGTGTTGTGCACATTGTCTGGTCCGGCGCCTGTGCGGACCGAACGAAATCTCAAAGCTGACCGCTCACGCTTGGAGACACGCCGTCATCCCGGAGCAGCGCTTCGCTTCCGCCGGGATGACGACGCGCTTCCGAGCCGAGAGCAACCTAGAGCGTTTTCGAGCGAAGTGGACACCGGTTCGCGTGAAGAAAGCGCGTTAAAACAGGAAGCTAGGGCATTTCTGCGATTCGGAGAAACGCGGAAATGCCCTAGAATCCCAATCCGAGACCTGGCGTGACGCGCCTCGGCGCGGCTGCCGCGGGCGCCGCTGCGGCGGCCGGCGCGGCCCGAGCCGGCTTGCTTTCGGCGGCGCGCTCGCGCTGGGGTTGCTGGGCGCGCTGCACCGGTTCGGTGCGCGGCGGGCGACGCACCAGGGCAGGGGCCCGCTTGCCCGGCGCAGGGGCGACATTCGTCGGGGGGCAGGTCGGGGCAGGCCGCTCGCGCAGTTCGAGCAGTTGCTCGGGCGTGATCGCGGCCGGCTCGGGGGCCGCGCCGATGCGCTGGCGGTAGATGCGCAGCGCTTCGCGGGTCGCGACATTGAGATTGCCGCTGATCCGGCCGGCATAGCAGCCGATCCGCGTCAATTCCTCCTGCGTTTCGCGCGTCAGCGCTGCAGGGTCGGTCGGAACCGGGCGTGGTGGTCGCGGGTCGGCCAATGGCTTGGGGGCGAGCAGGGTGGGATCTGCCAGGGCAACCCGCACGCCCTGATCCTGGGCGGCGGCGTTGCGCTGCTCGATCTCTTCGATGGATTGGCGCGGCGCGGTCACCCCGGCGCGGCGCATGGCCTCGGCCTCTTCCGTCAGCCAGCGCGCCTGCGCCTGTTCAAGCGCAATGCGCTGGCGCTCGGTGATCTGCGCATCCTCTGCGGTGGCCCGTGTTTCCGCGGTTGCGCCGTCGATCTTGCGCTTCGCCTCCTCTTCGGCGCGTAAGGCGGCGACACGGTTGGCCTCCGCGTCGGCAGCCGCCCTGGCGCTTTGCTCCTCGGCGAGGCGGCGGGCCTCGGCGGCCTGAAGCTCGGCCTGTTTGCGCGCCTCTTCCGCGGCTTTGGCCTCCGCGAGTTTGCGCGCATCTTCGGCCGCCTTGGCTTCGGCGGCGAGGCGCTTGTCCTCGATCGCCTTCGCCTGGGCCTGCTTGCGCATCTCCTCGGCAGCCTTCGCCTCGGCGATCTTGCGGGCTTCCTCTGCCGCCTTGGCCTCGGCCGCCTGCCGGCGCTCCTCTGCGAGCTTGGCGGCCTGGGCCTGCTTGCGCGCGTCTTCCTCGGCCTTGGCCTCGGCGAGCTTGCGGGCGTTCTCCGCCGCTTTCGCTTCAGCGGCGAGGCGGCGTTCCTCGGCCGCCTTGGCGAGAGCCTGCTTGCGGGTCTCCTCTTCGGCCTTGGCCTCGGCGAGCTTGCGGGCATTCTCCGCCGCTTTCGCTTCAGCCGCGAGGCGCTTGTCTTCAGCTGCCTTGGCGAGGGCCAGCTTGCGGGTCTCCTCCTCAGCCTTGGCCTCAGCGAGCTTGCGGGCGTTCTCCGCCGCCTTCGCCTCCGCCGCGAGGCGCTTGTCCTCGGCTGCCTTGGCGAGGGCCTGCTTGCGCGCCTCCTCGGCAGCCATGGCCTCGGCGAGCTTGCGGGCATCCTCGGCCGCTTTCGCTTCCGCTGCGATCCGACGGTCCTCGGCGGCCTTGGCCTCGGCGGTGCGGCGCGCCTCCTCGGCGGCCTTGGCTTCCGCGACCTTGGCTTCGGCTGCGAGCCTGCGATCCTCGGCCGCCTTCGCTTCGGTCAGGCGGCGCACCTCGTCGGCGGTCTTGGCTTCAGCGAGCTTGCGCGCATCCTCGGCCGCTCTCGCTTCGGCGGCGATCCGGCGCTCTTCCGCGGCTTTGGCCTCCGCCAGCTTGCGGGCCTCCTCGGCGGCTTTCGCTTCCGCCGCGCGGCGCGCGTCGTCGGCTGCCTTCGCCTCTGCGAGCTTGCGCGCATCGTCAGCGGCTTTGGCCTCCGCGACGCGTCGCTCTTCTGCTGCCTTCGCTTCCGCCGCACGACGCGCGTCTTCAGCCGCCTTCGCCTCGGCGAACTTGCGCGCATCGTCAGCGGCTTTGGCCTCCGCGACGCGTCGCTCTTCTGCGGCTTTGGCTTCCGCCGCACGGCGCGCATCTTCGGCCGCCTTCGCCTCTGCGAGCTTGCGCGCATCGTCAGCGGCTTTGGCCTCCGCGACACGGCGCTCTTCGGCGGCTTTGGCCTCAGCGACCCGGCGCGCCTCCTCGGCCGCCCTGGCTTCCGCCAGTCTGCGGGCGTCGTCGGCAGCCTTGGCCTCGACCTGGCGGCGCGTCTCTTCGAGTTCGCGCTCGCGCGCCAGCTTCTCGCTCGCGGCTTTCTCCTGCAGGGCGCGTTCCTGCGCCGCGCGCTGCTCCTGCTCGGCGCGCTCCTGGCTCTGCCGGGCGCGCGCATCCTCGCTGGCGCGGCGCGCGGCCTGGGCGGCAAGGGCCTCCTCATCGGCCAGGCGCGCCGGGCTGGTGCTGGCGATCTGGGCCGGGGTGCCGCCGCCCTTCAGCAGGTCGGCGCCGAAATAAAGCCCACCGCCGAGCAGCGCGACGGCGCCCAGGCCGGCCGCGATCGCCATGCCCGTCTTGCCGCTGCTGGCGCCTGTCGTCGTCGTCGCTTTGGCCGGCTTGCCGACGGCAGGCTGCCAGGCCGCGACCTCCGCCATCGTCGCCGGGCGGTTCTCCGGCAGGGGCTGCAGCATCTTTTCGAGCAGCGGCCGGAAGCGCGGATCGATCTTCGACAGATCGGGCACGACACGGCGTTTGTCGATGACCTCGACCTGCGAGCCGTTCATGTCGATGGGGCGGCCCTGAAGGCACTCCGCCAGGACCAGGCCGAAGCTGTAGATGTCCGATTTCGGGGTGACGTCGCCGCCGAACAGGCCGAGCTGCTCCGGCGAGACATAGTTGTACTTGCCGGCGAAGCCGCTGCCGATGATCGTCTGCTCGCCGGCCCGCGTCGAACGCGCGATGCCGAAATCGAGAATCTTGGCCAAGGCCACGTCGGCCCCGGGCAGGATGACGTTGTCGGGGGCGACGTCGCGATGGATGATGCCGAGCTTGTGGGCCGAATGCAGCCCCGAGGCGATGCGCTGCTGCAGGATGCAGGTGTCCTCGAAGGACAGCGGTCCGCGGACGAGATGGTCCTTCAGCGAGGTGCCGTCGACGAACTCCATCGCGAGATAGGCGCGGCCGAGCTGCGGGTCGATCGAGAACAGGTAATAGCGCACGATCGCCTCGTGCTGCAGGTTGTGCAGCGAGGACGCTTCCTTGCGGAACAAAGCGAGCGCGCTCTCGTTCTCGGCGAGATCGGAGCGGATCATCTTGATCGCGACCGCATCGCCGGTCTGGATGGCGTAGCCCTTGTAGATCTCGCCCATGCCGCCGGCGGCGATGGGGTGGTCGATCCGATAGATGCCGTTCAGCGTCGTACCGACTGCGACGCGGGCGCGGGGAATGATGACGGTGGCGCCGTTGTCGCTCATGGCACGCGGCCTTCGCCGGAGCTGGCGGCCGACAGGGCGCGGACAAGACGGCGGCGACGCCGCCGCATTTCCGTCATCCCTGTTTCATGCCGCCGCATCGCTTCAGGCCTCACGCCCGTCGGCGTCGCTTCTGGCCGGCGAGGGTGGGACTGGCGCGTCCGCGCCCTTCGGCTCGCATGCCACGACGATCACCGTGACGTTGTCGCTCGCGCCGCGCGCAAGAGTGAGCTCGACCAGATGGTCGCAGGCCGCCTGCGGCGCGCGCCCGGCCACGCCGGCCAGGATCTCGGTATCCGAGACATGGCCGGTCAGGCCATCGCTGCATAGCACGAAAACGTCCCCCTCTTCCACCGCGCCTTGAATCAGGTCGAGATCGGGCAGGTCGTTCACGCCGATGGCGCGCGTGATGATGTTGCGCCCCGGCCAGCGCTTGGCCTCCTCCGGGGTCAATTGTCCCTGGTCGACGAGATCCTGCACCTCGGTATGGTCGCGCGAGATCTGCGACAGCCGGCCTTGGCTGACGCGGTAGGTCCGGCTGTCGCCGGCCCAGCAGCAGGCGAAGAAGCGCTCATAGATCAGGAGCGCGACGACGGTGGTGCCGAAGGTGGCAAGACCACGTTCCGCGCCCGCCTTGCGCAGGCCGGTATTGGCCTGCAGCACCCGGTCCTGGAACCGCGCGAGAAGATCCGCCGCGGAGGCCGCCTGGCCGATCGTGCGCAGCGCCTCGACGACGGTGGAGGAGGCGAGCTTGCCGGCCTCATATCCGCCCATGCCGTCGGCGACGCACCAGAGGCCGGCGTCAGCGTGAACGATGTAGCTGTCCTCGTTCTCGCTGCGCACCTTGCCGACATGGGTGGTCGCTCCGGTCTCGAAGCGGAAGCTGGCCTGCGGGTTGAGCGCGCCGGCAAGCATGGCGAGCGGATCGTTGCTCGCGCGCATGGACGGGGGCGGAAGGGTGCTGTCCATCAGGGCTCGACTCCGATCCTGGCCGGTTGTGCGCTCTCGCCGCTCGCATCAGTGCCGCCGCTTTCCGGACCGGCGGTCGGGCCCGTCAGCATCAGCGTGAAATGCTGTGCCTCCGGCAACCGTTCCGCACAGAGCGCAAGCGCTGGAAACCTGTCGCCGCCAATGCTCCACCACCAGGAGCCTGCCGCCTGGCGGGCGGCCTTGTCCGACCGTTCGAGCCGCGCCAGCAAGGCCGGAATCTCGGTCGCGGCGTCGCCGCTCACGCCGAGCAGTCCTCGATTGGCGGCGACGATCGCGGGCTGCGTGTCGCGCGCGACGCTCTCGGGCAAGGGCAGGCTTTCGAGCGCGGCGAGCGTTGCCTCATAGGCAGCGTCTGGCTCCAGCGTGTCGAGCAGGAAGGCTTCGGCGCTTTCGAACCAGGCTGCCTGCGCGTTCTCCGTCGGCGCCGCGAAGGCCTGGCTCTCAGGCGCCATCGCCAGGATGGCGAGCGGGAAGTAGCGGCCGACGCCGTCGAGCGAGGGCATGAAGGCGCCGAGCACCTCGCTGCCGAGATGCGAGCGGCCGAGCCAGAAGCGCCAGATCGGCGCGCTGAGATAGGCCTCCTTCCAGCCCGGCCCGAGGGCCTGGATGCTGGCCGCCATGCCGCCCTGCAGCCAGATCTCCCAGAAGCGCAGGAGTTCGCGCGGCATGTTCACCGCGATGAAATCACGCTTGGCCGGTAGCTTGCCGAAAAGGGCGCAGTGCATCCTGCCTCAGCCTCCCGGACATCTGAATTCCCGCAGGGCCGGCAATGTCAGCGGGTTCTTCAGGGACGATACATTGATCTGGTAGGAAATCGACTGGCCGCCGACGGAGTAGCTGGCGACCAGGGCCTCCCCGCGCTTCGTCACCGAGCCGAGGTCGAGGAAGCGGAAGAAGGCCCAGGGGCCGCGCTTCTCCGGTCCGAAGACGGGTGGGCTGCTGGTCACGCCGCCAAACAGCCCTGTGCTCGTGGTCTGGCTCGAAATCACCGTGCGGTCGAGCCCGGCAGGGCCCGGCCAGACCACCGGCGTCGGCCCGCCGCCGGCCTGCGCCACCACGGCGACGCCGCTGATGTCGAGCTTGATCGTCGGCGCGGAGCCGGAGCTCGCCGCCGGCTGCGGCGTGATCGCCATGGTGAAGGAGGGCATGTTGCCGCCAGTGCCGAAGAACGCGTCCTTGATGTCGGCGGCGCGCTGGAACTCCTTGAGCGCGGCGGGCGGCAGCGAGCGCGCCACGCTGATGTTCTGCTTGAAGGCCCATTCGGGTTTGGACGTGTCGACCAGCGGCGCGAGATTGGTGGTGTAGAACTTGTCCATGATGCCGCCCGTGCCGAAGAGCCGGCCGAAATCGGCCAGCGGCACGTCGCGGTCGCTGCCGCGCGCGAAGGGGTAGCGGTTGGTGACGATCAGGTTGCAGGTCGCGGTGACCTGCGAGCGCAGGTCCTGCAGGAGCTGCGAGACCGAACTGCCGGTCAGTTCATTCTCGAAGCTCGTGGCAGCGGTCTGGATCAGGCCGGAAAAGGGCTGCGGGATCAGGTTGGCGCTGTTGCGCAAGGTCTGGATCTGCCCGGGCAAGGTGGCGTTGACCTGCGGCGCCAGCGCCGGGTTGGTCGCGAGCAGGCGCAGATTCTGGTTCACCTCGGAGAAGGCGAGCAGCACCTGGTCGATCGGCCGGCGGCCCTGCTCGCCCTCGAATAACTGGTGGAACGGCTTGAAGGCCGCCTCGATGGTCGCACCCGGCGCTTGCTCGCCGCTGGCGGTGTTGGGCTTTTCCATCGCCTTGAGCGCGATATCCATGCGCGACAGCGTCGTCGAGGCGCTGCCCGTATTGACGCCGAGCCGCTGCGCCAGGTTCTGCGCCTGCTGCGCCTGGCTCAAGGAGCCGCCTGCCGATTGCGTCGCGGTCTGCCCGGCCGGCGCCGGGCGCTCACGGGTGAGCTTGGTCTCGTCGCGGATCGATTCCAGCACCTGCTTCAGCGGCGACGTGACGGCCGACGCCGCGCTGAGCGCCGGATATTGCGGCTTGTTGGCGAGCAGCGGCCGGAAGCGCAGCGCCGCCATCGCGCCTTGCCAGGAGGCGATGAAGTCCTTGGCGTAAAGCTCCAGCAAGGCGCGCGGCAGCGCCTCGTACTGATCCGAGACGGCGCTCTGGTCGCCGGCCGTGCCCAGCACCCAGCGCTCCTCCTCGATCTGCTTGGCGACGTCGCGCAAGCGGCCGATGAAGCCCTCATGGAAGCCGGCATAGGTGTAGAAGAACGGGACGCGGACATTCTCGAGCTCGCCGCCGCGGGGGCCCTCGAAGACGAGCTTGGCGTCGGCGCCGCCCTTGGCGGCGGCGGTCCAGTCGGGCTTGCCCGGCGAGGCGCGTGCCTGGACGCGCAGCAATTGATAGGCACGCTCGGCCAGGCTCAACCGCGCCAGCGTCTTCTGGGCCTCCTCGATCAATGGCTCGTTGAGCGTCAGCGTGCCGGCGCCGCCGGAATCGGGCAGGCGCAGCATCGCCGTCAGGTGTTGGCTGAGCTCCTCGCGCAGGCGCGCATTGGCGGCGCCCTGATAGAGATTGTCGACCCAGTCGCGCCGCATCCAGAGCAGGATCAGATCCTCGTCCATCTTCTGGCGGCCGCCGAGGATGAGATAGACCTTGAGCGCCTCGTAGATGAAGTCGGGCCGCGAGCGGTTGGCCTCGATCAGCTCTTCCATGCGGAAGATCAGGCGCGAGCGCAGCAGGCGCTCCAGCCCGGTCTTGTAGACCGCCTCCGAGGACGCGCCGAGCCGATCCCACTGGCTCAGGCCGAAGGTCGCCTGCAGGGGCGGCGAGACGCCCTCCTGCGCATAGCCGGCGGGCAGGGCGCGCAATGCGTCGAGCAGCGGCACGATCTTCTCCAGATCGCGATCGGCGACGGTCGGCTCCTGGATGATCGGGGCCGCGGTCGCCACGAAGGTCTTGGTCTGGTCGTTGGTCTCGGCGATCAGGTCGACATTGCGGTTGTAGCTCGTCCACCACGCCGCCGCCCCGCCCAGCGTGACCAGGGCGAGCACGCTATAGGCGGCCGCCTTCAGGGCGAAGGCGCGGCGCACCGCCCTGCGGTCGGTCGAGACCCAGGCGGATTCGCCGATCACCACCTTGGTGATCAGATCGGTGAGGAAGAAGCTTTTGCCCGAGCCCGACATTGCCGCGGCGGCAACCTGGTTCGCGCCGAAATTGCGCGCCATCGCACCGATCAGCTGGTCGATCGGCGTGCCCTGCTGCGTGCCCGAGGTGAAATAGAAGCCGCGCAGGGTCGCGCGCGAATGATAGCGTGTCGGCTCGAAGATACGGTTGAGGAACTCGATGATCGGGGTCTTCACCGCCGCCATCTGGGTCGGGAAGCCGAAGATCTGCACACGCGCGCTGGGCGTGGGCTCTTCCTGGAGCCGGTCGGGCAGTTCGGAATTGAGGCGCTCCACCAGCGCGTCGAACTCGTCGGGCACTTCGCTGATCATGTTCAGCGTCTTGTCGTCGGTCTGGAAGGTATGGCCCCAGACCACGCGCCGCGAGGCCTCGTTCAGATGCTGGAAATACTCCATGAACCCGGAGACAAGGTCCATCTTGGTGAACAGGGCATAGACCGGGAAATCGACCTTGAGATTGTCGTGCAACTCGGTCAGCCGCGCCCGGATCGCATCGGAATGGGCGTTGAGTTCGGCGGGCGATGCGGTCAGTACATCCTCGATGCTGATCGCGAGCATGACGCCGTTGATCGGCTGGTTCGGCCGGTTCTTCTTGAGCAGGTCAAGGAAGGAGAGCCAGCTCTTGCGGTCGGCCGAGGCGTCGGAATCCTGCGTGGTGTAGCGGCCGGCCGTGTCGATCAGCACGGCGTCGTCGGTGAACCACCAGTCGCAATAGCGTGTGCCGCCGACGCCGGCGACGGCGGATGGCGCGCCGCCCTTGGCGAGCGGGAATTTCAGCCCCGAATTGACCAGGGCCGTGGTCTTGCCGGAGCCCGGAGGGCCGATCAGCACATACCAGGGCAGCTCGTAGAGATAGTTGGCGCTCGAGCCGGCAGATTTCTTCAGCGTCAGCAGCGCGTCCGCCATGCGCTCGCCCAGCACGTCGCCATCGCCTTCATCGACGGCGGCATCGGCCAGGCCCTGCTCCAGCGCCGCTGCCTCGCGCCTGCGCCGGATGATGCCCCAGACCAGCAGGCCGAGCACGATGAGCGACACCACCGCGATGATGGCGAAGCGCACCCATTCGGAATCGAACGGATAGATGCCGGCGATGGAGATCAACGGGCTGGCGAACCAGACCAGCGCGCCGAAGGCGGCAAGCCCGATCAGGCTGATGATGATGCGCAACCAGATTGCCAGGGTCACGAGCGCCTCCGCCTCAGGTCAGCGTTCATGCGGGATCTGCACGTCGACGCGCCGGTTGCGCGCGCGACCTTCGATCGTATCGTTCGAGGCAATGGGGGCGGTGTCGCCCTTGCCGTCGGGGAGGATGCGCTTCTTGTCGCTGAGATCCTCCGCGAGGAGGACCCCGACGGCCTTGGCGCGCTCGACCGACAATTCGTAGTTGTTGGCGAAGCGCACGGTCTTGATCGGCGTGTTGTCGGAATGGCCGGTGACCCTGATCTGGCCGGGCTCCTTCTCCAGCGTCTGCGCGATGCGCTTGGCGAGCGGGCGGAAGGCGTCGATCACCGTCGCCTTCCCGGGCTCGAAGGAGGCGAAGCTGTTGACGCGCACGATGATGCCGGTCGAGACGGAATCCACCGCCAGTTTCTGCTCACCGATCTCGGTCGCCAGCGCCGCGCGGATGCGCTCGAGCTGCGTCGTCTTGATCGGCGGCGGAGGCGTGGGCTTGATCGGCTGGACGACGCGCCGCTCGATCGAGACGTCGGTCGTGGGGAAGATGCGGCCGACATCGTCGATCACCGCATCGCTGCCGGAGCTCAGGAGCGAGCGCAGGGTCAGGTACATGGCGAGCAGCAGGAGGCCTGCGAGCGAGGCCATCGCCCAGAACGGGATGCGCACGGTCGTGCCGCGTGCCGCCATGTCCTGGCCCTGCCAGCGCGGCGAAAGCTCCTGATTGACGCGCTGCTTCACGCGCCGCAGCGTCTCGTAGAGATTGCGCTGGATCGTCTGCAAGGTCGCCTGGCCGCCGGCCGAGGTCCGGTGCACGCCCTGGAAGCCCAGCGCCAGGCAGGCGTGCTGCAGCTCCAGCAAGTTGTAGTTCAGGATCGGGTCCTGCTTGGCCCGGTCGAGCTCCTCGAAGAAGCGGATGCCGCCGGTGCGCTCGCCGAAGAAGCGGCTCAGCATGCTGTACTGGGTCCAGAGCTGGCGATCCTGCGCCGGGATGTTCTGGACGATGTCGTCGGCGGTGGCGCAGAGCGTGTACTTCGCCTGCTTGGCCTGCTCCTGGCCGATGCCGGCGCCGGTGACGTCGGCCTCGAAGCGCTGGATCGCGCCGGCGACCTGGTCCATCAACTGGCTGAACGAGGCATAGGCCAGGGCCACGCGCAGGCGCCCGAGGATCGACAGGATCGGCGCGGCCGCGCTCATGATCGGATTTTCATTGGGCGCCACCGGCATCTCGCGCGGCGCGACCTGCGGCACGGAGCCTGGTGCTTGCGGTTGCGGCGCGGATTGGGGCGGGGGAGCGTAGCTCTGCGCCGGTGGCGGCTGGTAGGGCGGCGGGGCCGGCTGCGGATAGCTCTGGCGCGGCGCATCGGCCCAGGCGTCCTGCGCGGCGGCGTTGGGGTCTGCCTGCGGGTAGCTCGGCGGCGGCTGGTAGCCCGAGGCCGGATGGTAGGAGGCGGGCGGGGGCGGATAGGCCGACGGCGTGAACGGGCCCGGCTGCTCGGGCTGCGAGCTGGGCGGGCTCGGCGCGACCGGGCGCCTGCCCCCGGGATTGGGCCGCACGACCGTGCGCTCATTGGGGTTGTAGGCAGGTTCGAACGGGTCTTTGGGCTCGGTCATCGCCTGTCTCCGAGGATCGCCCAGAGATCGAGCTGCAGTTCCGGCCAGTCGCCCGAGAAATGCAGGCCGATCGCGTTTGCCGTGCTGAATTCAGGCCAGAGTGGAGAGTTCTTGTCCAGTAGGAAGTAGACATGGTCCGCGACCGCGCGGATCTGCGGCGGCGGGGTCGGAATGTGATTGAGCCCGACGCCCGGCAGATGGGCGTTGACGATGTCGTTCATCTTCGTGTTCGGGCCGATCTTGAAGAGCTGCGGGAATTGCAGCTGGATCTCGATCAGGGGTCGGCGTGCCGCGACTTCCAGCACGAAATTGGCGTTGCGGAACAGGCTGCGGTCGCGGATCGTCGAGACGAAGGCGTTGGGCGCGCGCTCGATCAGTTCGAGCCGGATGGCACGGCGGCCGAGCCTGGCGCTGAGGAAATCCTGCAGGTCGCGCAGGATTGGCTCGAAGACGAGTTCGAGATTGTCGTGGTCGTAGCGCGGATAGGTCCGCGCCCGGCGCTCCGGCGTGGCGAAGGTCGCGAGTTCGCCGACCATTCGCACGAACTCCTCATAGAGCCGCTCGGGATGGATATAGCGCGAATGCCGGAAATGCTGCAGCACCGGCAGGTGCCGGTTGAGCAATTGCAGCACGAAGAAATCGGCGCTCTGCAGGCCGCCGCCGGCCGTCGGATCCGCCGCATAGCGCGCCAGCTCCTCGAGCTTGGCCTCGATCCAGCCGATGGCGCGGTCGATCCAGCCGTCGATCGCGGGATAGGCCGAGGCGATCAGCACCGGCGGGATGAATTTGTCGTCGAAGACGATGGTCTTGTCGCGCACCTCGACGATGCGGGCGATCGGCAAGCTGACATAGCCGGGCTTGGTGGTCTTGCGCAGATCGAAGCCGAGTCGGGGATAGGCGACGTCGATCTCCTCCTCGACGCGCATGGCGGCCGTCGAGTCGATCAGCATCTCACTGGCGGTGACATAGCGACTGGCGGTGGCGCTCGTCGGCTCGTCGACCTCGCGCGTATTGGCTGCCGCGACCGGCATGGTCAGCCAGAGCAACTGCTTGGCGGCGGCGTCCGGCACGTCGATGGGAGCGGGCAGGGGACTGTGGGCGGGAATGTCGAAGGGCGTGCCGTCAGGCAGGATGCCGGCCGCGCGGCGCAGGCCGAAGCGGCTCTGCTGGGCAAGGTCGCGGTCGATCTCGAGAGTCGAAAAGCCCCAGGGGTAAGGCGTGACGAAGCGCGTGCGCGCATCGACGAGGTTTTCGAGATAGCGGTCCGCCTGCTGCAGATGATGCGGCCGCAGAAAAAGTCCTTCGCCCCAGACGACCTTACTGTTCCAAGACATCGCCGAGCCTTCGAGCCATCGTCATGATTCCAGATCAAGGCGTAAGCGGCGCATCCCGCTTCGTCACGCAGCCGGCAAACTTTATTTCAGCCGCGCTCACGCATCGTAACGTGGCGCAATGCAGCGGAACAAGCACGAAAGCACCGCGTGCCTAATCTTGACCACGGCCGGTCCCAGTGCGCTCATGCGGCCGGCGCTGTGGGGGGCGGCAGCGGTGCGGTGATCTTGACGCGCCAGGTGCCGGCCTCGTCGGCGAAGGCGGCATAGGTCAGGCGCTCCCAGCTGCGCTTTTCGCGGGTGAAGAAGGCCGCAAGCTTGGCGACGCAGATGCGGATCGCCTCTGTCGCGGGGATTTCCGCCCCGGCGATGTCCGGGTTGACGATGGTGACGATCTGCCCGTCGCCGTCGAGCTTGCGCGGCTCGACCGAAAGCAGGAAAGCGTTCCACTCGTCGGGCACGATCTCGAACAACTCGTCGAGGATCTCGCGGTCGAGGGCGGATTGTTCGGGAGGCAGGGTCGCGGTCATGGCAGGGCTCCTTGCGGCGGAAGGCGATGAGAGGCCAAGTCTGAGAGGTCGAGTCCGTCCAGGGGCTTCTCTCCTGTAGCACCCTGAATTCATTCACATATCTGGCGCGTCTCTCGGCGTTGCGCGTGACCTGGTCCTTAATCCCTGGCGTTGAAGCGCCGGATCACCTCGCTCCGGGCCGCCTCGCATGCTGGGGAAACACGGTGATGTCGCAAGGTGATGACATGGCCGAACCTAGAGAAAGATTGCTTGGAGTGTTTCAACGGGACGCGTGTCATGTCAATTACGCAATCGATTGACAATTCGCGCCCCGAATCGACAATCGTCGGTATCTTGGCGAGGCTATTGCGGCGGATTGCCTTTGCGTTGTGTAAAGTCAAAGATCCCCCCGTATAAGGAAATGGGCTCCATGTCCCTTTCGGCAGGTGGCGGGGCTGCCAGCCTGAAGCATCGTTGCGGCGTTGACTTTCGCCCGGCTCGGCAGAGAATCGCGCGCGCCGTTTTCCAGGACATGCTTGGAGGAGCCCGGCCTTGAGTTCCGCCCCGTCCAAACCGCAGACAGCGGCCGAGCGCGTTGCTGCCCGGATGAAGGCGGCAAAGGCCGCGGAGGCCAGGGCTGCCGCCGAGGCAAAGGTTGCTGCCGCCGAGGCGAAGGCCCAGGCGCAGATGCGCAAGGCCGAAGCCGCAACCCCGGGCGACGGCAAATCCGACAAGCGCGACAAGGCGGCCAGGCTCTCGCGGCCGGGCCGGCCGCGCTGGACCATGACGATTGGCCCGGCGACGATTGCGCTTGTCCTTGTCGCCTTCGTGCTGCTGGCTGGCTGGGCTGCAATCGCGACCAGCGCCCTGATCTTCGGCGACAAGCTCTCGGCCCGCCTCGTCGCGCAGCAGAGCGACATGCAGTTCGCCTATGAGCAGAAGCTGGTGGTCTTCCGTACCCAGCTCGACCGGTTCGCCCGGCAGACCCGATTGGAGCGTGACGGCGTCGAGGGGCGCATCGCCGATCTGATGCTGCGCCAGGCGGCGCTGGAGGCGCGCCAGGCGATGCTGACCGCGCTGGCCGACCAGACCCGCGTGCCCGACGGGGCGAGCCCGGTGAAGTTCGGCGAGGCCGGCGGGGCGCCGATCAAGGCGGCCTCGGTGCAGCGCGCCGCGCCGCAATCGACCTTCACCATTCTCGATCCGAGCTATCCCGCGCCCGAGCGTGTGACCTATCTCGAACATGCGATTGACCGTTTCGAGAAGGTGCAGCTGGGTTCGCTCAACGGCCTGACGCAGCGCTCGCAATCGACCCTGCTGCAATTGCGCCAGGCGTTCTCCGAGGTCGGGCTCGACGCCGAGAAATTCGTGCCCACGGCTGCGCTCGTGCGCGGGCAGGTCGCCAACCTGCTGCCGGAGACCAAGGATTTCGGCGGCGGCCCTTTCGAGAGCAATGTCGCGCAGATCAGGCGCACGCTTTCGGTCCTGGGTCGGCTCAGGACGGCGGCGAACGCCGTGCCGTTCTTCCGGCCGATCCCGGGCAGCGCCGGGCTGATGACCAGCTCCTACGGCACGCGCTCCGATCCGTTCACCGGCGAGGCCCGCTTCCACGCCGGCACGGATTTCCGCTCGCCGATCGGCGTTCCCGTTCATGCCGGGGGATCAGGCGTGGTGCAGACGGCAGGCGTCGGCGGCGGCTACGGCAATCTCGTCATCATCGATCATGGCAACGGCATCACCACGCGCTACGGTCATTTATCGGCGATAAACGTCGCCGTGGGCCAACCCGTCGCGCTCGGCACGGTGGTCGGGCTCGTCGGCAGCACCGGGCGCTCGACGGGCCCGCATCTGCATTACGAGACGCGCATCAATGGCGAGCCCAACGACCCCACCCATTTCATCCGGGTCGGGGAACGGATCTATGCGACCCAATAGATGTGAGCGCGGGATGTCTGGCGCATCGGCATAAAAACGGCCCCGGACAGGATCCGGGGCCGAGCTGTTTCGCGTGGCGGCTCTGCTCAGCTCTTGAGCTTGGCGTTGCACTGGCTCCAGTAGCCGCCGCCCTTCTCGATCCACTTCAGCTCGCCATTGGCATTGGTCGCCTTGTTGGCGTTGTACTGGTCGGCGCAGGTCTTCAGCCGGGCCTTGCCGGGCGATTCCTCGGAGTATTTCGGCGAGACGACCCTGGGGAAGACCGCAGCCTTGGCGCGGGCGGGCGCCGCTGCCGGCTTCTGCCCGGTGGCCGTTGCAGCGGGCGTGGCTGCGGGCGCCGGTGCGGGATCGGCGACGGCTGCTGCGGCATCGTTGTCGGAGGCGTCGTCGTCGCCGCATTGGGCCTTGCGGAAATCGTTCCACTTCTGGCCCTTCAGCGTATTGGCCTTCTTGGCATCCTGATACTTCGCGCTGCATTCCTTCATCGTCAGCGCCGAGGCCGGCGTAGCGAAGACGGATGCGACGGCGATGGCGGAAGCAGATGCGACTATCAAAGTCCTCAGCATTGCGTTCTCCCTAGCGTGGCCCTGAGCGGGAACTTGATTCAAATCCTAATCGCGCCCCGTTTCAAGCCCCGTTGTCGGATGAGCAGCCATGGCTTAGCGGTTGGAATGACGGCGTTTCCCAGTCGGGGGAGGCTATCCCGGTATGATGATTGCGGAGCGCCTTTCCAATGAGCGACCAGCCACTCTGGGCCCTGACAGCCGGGCAACTCGCGCAGGCTTTCGCGGCGGGGCGCGCCACGCCGGTCCAGGCGTTGGAAGCGGTCCTGGAGCGCCATGACGCCGTCAATCCGCTCCTCAACGCCGTCGTCACGCTCGACCGGGCGGGCGCGCAGGCGGCGGCGTGGGCCAGCGCTGGCCGCTGGGCGCGTGGCGTAGCGCTTGGGCCGCTCGACGGCGTCCCGCTGACGATCAAGGACAACATCCTGACCGCCGGCCTGCGCAGCACCTGGGGGAGCGCCTGCTACGCCGATTTTGTGCCGGAACGCGACGAGACCCCCGTCGCCCGTTTGCGCGCGGCAGGGGCCGTCATCCTCGGCAAGACCAATGTGCCGGAATTCACCGTGCAGGGCGTCACCGACAACGCGCTCTTCGGCCCGACGCGCAACCCGTGGAACCTAAGCCTGACGCCTGGCGGGTCGAGCGGCGGGGCGGTTGCGGCCGTGGCCTCGGGCATCGGGCCACTGGCGCTGTGCACCGATGGCGGCGGCTCGATCCGCCGACCGGCGGCGCATGCGGGTCTGATCGGCCTCAAGCCCTCGCGCGGGCTGGTGCCGCGCCGGCATGGCTTTCCGGCAATCCTCGACGCTTTCGAGGTGGTGGGGCCGGTCGGGCGTTGCGTCGGCGACGTCTGCGCGATGCTGCGCATCATCGCTGACGCGGGGGAGGTGGCTGCGCCGCCCGTTGGGCAGCGGATCGCCTTCATTCCACGCTTCGGCGAGGCGCCGGTCGATCCGGCGATCGCTGCCAGCGTCGCCGGTGCGGCCGAGCGCCTCGCCGGGCTCGGGCATGGCGTCGAGCGCCTGGATGATTTCGCCCTGGCCGAGCCGGTCAATGCGATCTGGTCGGTCGTCAGCGAAACCGGTGTGGCCTGGCTGCTCGACGCGCATCTCAAGCTCGGGCGGGACGCGCCCGTGCAACCCGGGATCGCCGCCATGGCCGAACGCGGCCGTGGCCATTCGGCCAGCGACTATCTCGGCATGCTGCGGACGATCGAGGCGGCTGGCGAGGCGTTCGAGGCGCTCTTCTCCCGCTTCGACCTGCTGCTGACGCCCGCGACGGCAGCGCAGCCCTGGCCGGTCGGGCAGACGCACCCGGAGGTGATCGACGGGCAATCGGTCGGCCCGCGCGGTCACGCCGTCTTCACCGCCTTCGCCAATGCGCTGGGACTGCCGGGGCTGACCTTGCCGGCGAGGCCGGGCCCGGACGGCATGCCGATCGGCTTCCAGCTGATCGGGCCGCAAGGAAGCGACGACCGCCTGCTGGCGCTGGGGGCGGTCTATGAGCAGGCGTTCGGCGGGTTTCCGATGCCGGTGGTCTCTGGCGGCAAAGACTAGAGCAGTTTCCGATCCGATTGGATCGTTCAACAGCTCTAGCTTTTTGTTTTAACGCGTTTTCTTCACGCGAACCGGTATCCACTTCGCTCGAAAACGCTCTAGCCTTCGCCGCCATAACGCCGGCGCAGATGCGCCTTGAACACGCCGGCGTCGAGCGGGCGGCCGGTGGCGTGGGTCAGCAGCTCGTCGGTCTCGTAGAGGCTGGCCTGGCTGTGGATATGGCTGCGCAGCCAGCCGACCAGAGGCGAGAAGTCGCCGCGCCCGATCGAAGGCAGGATCTCGGGCTCGGCCTTGCAGGCGGCCTCGAAAATCTGCGCTGCCGTCATTGCGCCCAGCGTATAGGTCGGGAAATAGCCCCAGCCGCCGCTCGGCCAATGCACGTCCTGCAGGCAGCCACGCCGGTCGTCGGGCGGGGTCACGCCGAGCAGCGTCTTCATGCCGGCATTCCAGGCGAAGGGCAGTTCCGAGAGCGGCATCTCGTCCGCGATCAGCGCCTTCTCCAGCCGATAGCGCAGGATGACATGGGCCGGATAGGTCACCTCGTCGGCATCGACGCGGATGAAGCCGGCCTCGACCTTGGTGTAGCGCGCCAGCAGGGCCTCCTGCTCCCAGGCCGGGCCCGAGCCGCCAAAAGCCTCGCGCATCAAGGGCGCCGCGAAGCGGATGAACGCGGCTGAGCGGCAGGCCTGCATCTCGACCAGGAGCGACTGGCTTTCATGCAGGCTCATGCCGCGCGCCTGACCGACGGGCTGGTTCATATAGGCTTGCGGCCGGCCCTGCTCGTAGAGCGCGTGCCCGGTCTCGTGCAGCACGCCCATCAAGGCCTTGGCGAAATCGCTCTCGTCATAGCGCGTGGTGATGCGGACATCGTTGTCGGCCCCGCCGCAGAACGGGTGGGTGGAGACGTCGAGCCGGCCGCGCTCGAAATCATAGCCCAGCGCCGCCATCATTTTGAGGCCGAGCGCCCGCTGCTTCTCGATCGCGAAGGGGCCCTGCGGCTCCGGCGCTTTGGGCCGGCGCGCCTGGAGCGCCAGGACCTCCTGCGTGAAGCCCGGCAGGAAGCCGGCGAGATCGTCGAACAAGGCGTCGATCTTCTCCGAGCGCCCGCCGGGCTCGTAGTCGTTCAAGAGCGCGTCGTAAGGCGAGAGGCCGAGCTTTTCGCCCTTCGCCTGGCCGATCTGGCGCTGCAGGTTCAAGACCTCGCTCAGGAACGGCAGGAGCCCGGCGAAATCGGAGTCCGTGCGTGCCTGTCGCCAGCGCATCTCGCAGACCGAGATCGCCTTGCTCGACGCTTCCACCAGATCGGCGGGCAGCGCGGTCTGAACCGTCCAGAGCCGCCGGATCTCGCGCAGATTGGCGCGCTCCCAGGGACCGAGCCCGTCATCGGCCTCGGCCGCGCCCAGCCAGTCGCCGATGCGCGGCTCGACCGCCATGCCATGGCGCAGCACGTCGAGCAGCGCCATGCTCTCGGCCCGCGTCGCGGCGGCGCCGGTCGGCATCATCGCGGCATTGTCCCAGCTCAGGATGCCGATGGCGTTGGACAGCGCGGCGATGCGGCCGAAATGATCGGCAAGCTCGGAATAGGCGGTCATGCTTGGTGTTTCCCTTGTCGTCAGTTTTCCAAAGCCCTCATCCTGAGGAGCGTTCGGAACGAATGCGTCTCGAAGGATCATCCGGCGCGCTCTGGAGTATCCTTCGAGACGCCGCTGCGCGGCTCCTCGGGATGAGGGCTGAGGTCAATGATCGGGTTCAGCCGAACAGGCTTTTGTACTGGCGCGGCTGAGAGCGCAGATATTGCAAGGGCGGCTTCACGGTCGCGCCGAGATGGGCGGCCGCGTGCCAGGGCCAGCGCGGGTCGTAGAGCATGCCGCGCGCCAGTGCGACGAAGTCTGCGTCGCCCGTGCCGATGATCGCCTCGGCCTGGTCGGCTTCCGTGATCAGTCCGACCGCGATGGTCGGCAGGCCGGTCGCCTGCTTCACGGCGCGCGCCATCGGCACCTGGTAGCTCGGGCCGAGCGGGATTTTCTGCGCGGCCGAGAGGCCGCCGCCCGAGACGTCGATGAAGCTGCAGCCGCGCGCTTGCAGCGCGGAGGCGAAGACGAGCGTCTGCTCGATATCCCAGCCGCCCTCGACCCAATCCGTGCCGGAGACACGGATGCCGACGGGAAGGGAAGACGGCACGACCGCCTTGACCGCATCGAACACCGCGAGGGGGAAGCGCATGCGGTTCTCCAGCGAGCCGCCATAGGTGTCCTCGCGCCGGTTGGAGAGCGGCGAGAGGAACTGGTGCAGCAGATAGCCATGGGCTCCGTGGAGCTCGATCGCATCGAGGCCGAGCCTGGCCGAGCGCCTGGCGGCAAGCGCGAAGCTCTCGACCAGCCGGGCGATCTCGTCGGTCGTCAGGGCGTGCGGAGCCCTGGCGTGGCCTTCGAAGGCCACAGCCGAGGGGGCGACCGTCTGCCAGCCGCCCTGGTCGAGGCCGAGCTGGCCGCCGCCGGCCCAGGGCTGCGCCACCGAGGCCTTGCGGCCGGCATGGCCGAGCTGGATGCCGATCGGCATATCGGAATGCGCGCGCACGGCGGCGAGCGCCCTGGCCAGCGCGGCTTCGGTCTCATCCGACCAGAGGCCGAGATCGAACGGGCTGATCCGCCCTTCCGGCTCGACTGCCGTCGCCTCCAGAAAGAGCAACCCGGCGCCCGACAAGGCGAGATGGCCGAGATGGATGACGTGCCAGTCGGTCGCGCGGCCGTCCTCGGCCGAATACTGGCACATCGGAGCGATGACGATGCGGTTGGCGAGGGTGAGTTCGCCGAGCGTGTAGGGGCTGAAGAGCTGGCTCATCGTGGTCGGTTCGCCTTGAATGGGGCAGGGTTTGGAATGGAGCGGGCTTTCGAAGGGGCAGGTTCGTCCGCGTTCGGGCAAGTCTAGCCGCAGCGCAGCATGCCTGGCCATGCGCAAGCCTGCACGCGCCCTGCGCTGCAAACGCAAGCGATGTTCCGATACGGAAGACGGCGTGCGGCGCTTCTCAATCCAGGATCGAGCCGAGAATCTTCTCCAGCGTGTGCAGCCGATAGGGCTTTTTCAGCAGCGCGGTGCGGGCCGCGCCTTCGAAGCCCTCGACCTGGTCGCGGCCGGTGGCGAAGATGATGGCGAGCTCGGGCTTCAATGCGCGCAACCTGTGCGCCAGTTCGCTGCCCGAGATATCGGGCAGGCCGACATCCGTCAGCAGGATGTCGACATTGCGCCCCGTCGCGATCTCGAGCGCTTTCAGCCCGTTCTCCGCCTCGATGGCGACATGGCCGAGATCCTGGACCATGTCGGCGGTGTCCATGCGGATGATGGCGTCGTCCTCGCAGACGAGCACGGTCAGGTTGCTCCGGCGCGCCGGTTCGGGCACCGGGGCGGTCGCGGCCTGCAACGCCGCCTTCTGCGCAGCGCTTTTCGGCTGGGGCCGGACGGTCTCATAGGACGGCGTCTTGCCGTCCTGCACCAGAACCTGGCGGATCTTCCGCGCCAGCGCCTCGCGCCCATAGGGCTTCGAGAGCAGGTTGACGCCCTCGTCGAGCCGCCCGCCATGGACGATCGAGTTCTCGGTATAGCCGGAGGTGAACAAGACGCTGAGCTGAGGCAGCCGCTCCTTGGCCTTGCGCGCCAGCTCCGGACTCGTCAGCGGGCCGGGCATGACGACATCGGTGAAGAGCAGGTCGATCGCGACCCCGCTCTCGATGACCGCGAGCGCGCTCTGGGCGTCGGGCGCCTTCAGCACACGATAGCCGAGCTCGCCCAGAAGCGCGATCACGGTCTCGCGCACCGCCTCGTCATCCTCGACGACGAGGATGGTCTCGCTGCCACCGGTGACCGGGCCTGCGTCCCTCTCCACCAGCATGTCCTCGGTCTGGAGCGAGCGCGGCAGATAGAGCTTGATCGTCGTGCCCTGGCCGGGCTCGCTATAGACCTTCACATGGCCGCCGGACTGCTTGACGAAGCCATAAACCATGGACAGGCCGAGTCCGGTGCCCTTGCCCTGCGGCTTGGTCGAGAAGAACGGCTCGAAGATCTGGTCCATGACCTCGCGGCTCATGCCCGAGCCGGTGTCGGTGACCGAGATCTGGACATATTGCCCCGCAGCGACGTCGCGATGGGCGCCGCTATAGGCGTCGTCGAGGAAGGCGTTGCCGGCCTCGATCGTCAATCGGCCCTGGCCATCCATGGCGTCGCGCGAATTGATCGCGAGGTTGAGGATGGCATTCTCGACATTGGCCGGGTCGACCAGCGTGTGCCACAGCCCGCCGGCGATGCTGCTCTCGATCTCGATCGCGTCGCCCAAAGTACGCCGCAGCAGGTCGTCCATGTCGCGGATCAGGCGGCCGACATTGACGACCTTGGGCTCCAGCGGCTGGCGGCGGCCGAAGGCCAGCAGTTGGGCTGCGAGCTTGGAGCCGCGCGCGACGCCGGCCATGGCGTTGTCGACGCGCTTTTCGGCTCTCTCGTCGCCCGCGACCTCCCGCGACAGCAATTGCAGGTTGCCGCTGATGACCTGCAGCAGGTTGTTGAAGTCATGGGCGATGCCGCCGGTCAGGTTGCCGATGGCTTCCATCTTCTGGCTGTGGCGCAGCGCCTCCTCGGCCTTGGCGAGTTCGGCGGTGCGAGCGGCGACGCGCTCCTCCAGCGTGTCGGCGAGGTCGGCAAGCGCGGCCTCCGCCGTCTTCTGCGCGTCGATATCAGTGTTGGTGCCGACCCAGCGCGTGATCGTGCCGTGCTCGTCATGGGCGGGCATCGCGCGGGCGATATGCCAACGGAATGTGCCGTCGTGGCGGCGAAGCCTGAATTCGGTCTCGTAGGGAGTGCCGTCGCGCCGGGCGTTCTCCCAGGAGGCGGCGGTGCTCGCCACATCCTCGGGATGGACCACCGCCATCCAGGCCTCGCCGTCGAGCGTGCCGGGGGCCGCTCCGGTGAAGGCGTAGATGCGCTCGTTGAACCAGTCGAGCTGGCCGTCGGGCCTGGCGGTCCAGACATGGTTCGGCATGGATTGCGAAAGCGTGCGGAAGCGCGCCTCGCTTTCTCTGAGCGCGGCTTCCGCCTTCTTGCGGCCGGTGATGTCGAGGAACAGCACCGAGAAGCGGTCCGGCCCGATGCGCCTTGCCCGCGCCTCGAACCAGCGATGCTTCATCGACGGGACATTGATCTCGTAGCGTGCCGGCTTGCCGGTCTCAAGCACGATGGCATAGGTCGTGATCAGCTCGGGCGGCAGGTTCGGGATGATCTCGCTGACATTGCGGCCGATCGCATCGGCCATCCTGACGTCGGTGCGCGCCTCGAAGGCCGGATTCATCTCGACGAAGCGGAAATCGACCATTGTCCCGGCGGCATCGCGCACCGCCTCGGCGATGAAGAAGCCCTCCTGCATCTGCTCGAACAGATTGCGCCAGCGCGCCTCGCTGGCGCGCAGCGCGTCCTCGGCCGCCTTGCGCGGCGTGATGTCGAAGCAGACGCCGACGAAACGGCGCTGCCCGCTCTCGGGCGTCGAGACCGCCTCGCCCTGTCGCGCGATCCAACGGGTCTCGCCGGTGGCGGGGTCGAAGCGGCGATATTCCGCATAGGCGAGGGGATTGGCCTCGGTCAGGCGCTCCGGCCCCGACAAGGCGCGGTCATCGGGATGCAGCAGGCTGACGAGCAGATCGTCGGTGACCTGCACCTCCGGCGGAATGGCCCAGATGCGACGATATTCGTCGGAGACGTCGAGCAGGCCGCTTTCGGGATACCATTCGAAGACGCCGACGCCGCCGGCCTCCTGCGCGATCTTGAGCCGCTGTTCGGTGCGGACTCGTTCGGTGATCTCGATGACCACGGCGAAGACGCCGGCCGGGCGGCCGTCCTCGCCGAGGATCGGCATGTAGTCGAGGTCGAGCCAGCAATCCTCCGGCACGCCGCGCCGGTTCAAGGCGAGGCGCTGTTCACGCAAAGAGAGCGTGCCGCCGGCGAGCACGGTGTCGAGCACGCGGGCGTTGAGTTCGGCCGCTTCCGGCCAGCCCTCCAGCACCTTGGCGCCGAGCAGGGCAGGGTGGCGCTTGCCGGCAAAGGCGGCATAGCCATCATTGTAGATCAGCGTGCCCTCCGGCCCCCACAGCATCACGACCGGTAGCGGCGAACTGAGCGCCAGTGCCGTGGTGGTGCGCAGGCTCTGCGGCCAGCTCTCGATCGGCCCCAACGGCGTCCGCGACCAGTCGAATTGCGCGATGAGTGCGCCGGTCTCGCCGCCATTCTCCAGGAAAGCATATGGGTCGTGCGGGGCCAGCATGAGGCGCTCTGGTGGAGTTCTAAGAGACCTCTGACATGTGGCCGGGATCGCAGATTACGGCAAGCGCAAAGGCGTGCTTGGCCGCGCGCCGCCTGTCCGGATGGCGAAAAGGGCTGTGGCGTCAGGATTACGGCGCCTGGAACACGCCGATCATGTAGCTTTCATTGCCGATTCCGGTGACACGGCCCTTCACCTCATAGCTTGCGAGATCGACGATCCAGACGATGCTGGAGTTCGGCTTGCCCTTGGGCGCGCCGGTGATGGCGGCGTATTTGCCGTCGGGCGTGATCGCGATGCCGCGCGGGCGCGAGGGCTCGCCGCCCGGCGTCTTCAGTTCGACCCGCCGGATCGTCGCGGGCCCACCCGCGATCGCCTTGGCGACATCGATGATGTCGATGTTGTTGGCGCGGAAATGCGTGGAGAGGATGCGCTTTCCGTCCGGCAGGAAGGCCGCCACGAAAGGCCGGGTCGGAGTGGCCTTGTCGTCGGTGCCGACCAGCACGCGCGCGACCTCGGCTTTGGCGGGGTCGGACAAGGCTTTCTCGACATCGATGATCGAGACCGTGTTGCCGGGGATGTCGGTCTGCGCGCTTTCGCGGGAGGCATGGGCGACGAGCCTGCCGTCCGGGCTCACCGAGATGCCGAAGCCGCCGGCCTGCACCGGGATGCGTGCGAGCTCTGCGCCGGCCTCGCCGGCGATCGCCTTCTGCAGGCTCATCACGGTGATGTCGTCGGTGCCGCCATTGGCCCCGAAGATCGTGCCGCCGCCGAGCGGGCTGATCGTCACGCCATTGGTGTCGGGGAAGCAGCCGAATTTCGGATCGGGCGCGCGATGCGGCACCGGATCGGGCGGGCAGGGGAAGCCCGGCTTGCCATAGGCCTGTTCGACCCTGCGGATCACCCTGTTGCTGGCGAGATCGACGATGCTGAGATGGCGACCGCCATCCTCGTCGCCTTCGCGCTCGGCATGGGCGAGCACCGCATGCTTGCCGTCCGCCGCAATGGCGAAGCCGGTCGGCCCAAAACCTTCCGTCTCGATATAGCCCGCGACGGCGGCGAGCGTGTCGTTGCTGGCCGGATCGAGCGCCTTCACCAGGTCGATGACCGTGACGGTGCCGGCATGGCCATGCTGGAAGGCGGCCGCTGCGGCAGGCGTCGAGCGGCCGGAATGGTTGACGACATAGGCGCGCTTGTTGTCGGGCGCGATCGCGATCGAGATCGGCTGGCCGCTTGAAATCACGGTCTTGCCGTCGACCTCGATATCGGGCGTGACGCGCAGGCGGTTCACCACCGCCTTCGGCGTGCCGTCATTGGCGGGGTCGAGCGCTTTGTCGAGATCGATCACCAGCACGACATTGTCCCAGCGTCCGCTCGCTAAAAAATAGTCCTTCGCCATGCCCCTGTCCGCATATGCCGTGAAACCGAGCGCCATCGCGCTGCAGAGAAGCGTCGTCCGTAGCATGGTCGTTCCTCCCGTTGGATCGCCCGTTTGCCGGGTCGTTGATCAGCTTGTCTGGCGGGCTTTGTCCTCCAGAGCCTCGGCGAGCACGCGCGCGACATGCATCGCTTCGCGCCCTGCGCCGTCATGGATCTGGTGCCGGCAGCTCGTGCCGTCAGCGACGATGAGGTCACCCGCGCCGGCCTTGCGCACGGCCGGCAGCAAGGCGAGCTCGCCCATGGCGAAGGAGACGTCGATCGTCGCCGCGCCATAGCCGAAGGCGCCCGACATGCCGCAGCAGCTCGATTCGATCGGGCGGACATCGAGGCCGGGAATGGCGCGCAAGGTCGCCTCGACCGCGCCCATCGCCGCGAAAGCCTTCTGGTGGCAGTGGCCGTGCAGATGCGCGATGCGGCCGGCCTGGTCCTTGAGGGGCAAGGTGGTTGTCCCCGCCTTGAGGTCGGCGGCCAGAAGCTCTTCGAGCAGGAAGGCAGCGCTCGCCACCGGCTCGACCTCCGCCTTGGGCAGAATTGCGCCGAATTCGTCGCGGAAAGTCAGCAGGCAGGAGGGTTCGAGGCCGACGATGCGCGCGCCCTTGGCGACATAGGGGGCGAGCGCTTCGAGCGTTCGTTTCGCCTCGATGCGCGCCTCGTCAACGAGGCCGGCTGAGAGGAAGGTGCGGCCGCAGCAGAGCGGCCGGCCACCATCCCTGGGCTCGACCTTGTGCAGGCGATAGCTGCCGGCCGCCAGCACGCGCTCGGCGGCTTCGAGGTTCTCGCGCTCGAAATAGCGGTTGAAGCTGTCGCCGAAGAGCACGAGGTCGCGGCCGTCGCCCTTGACGTCGCCCGGCGTCGCGGAGCGCCCGCCTTGCGTCCAGGCCCTGCGCCAGACCGGCAGCGAGCGCCGCGCGCTGAAGCCGAGCCAGCGCTCGGAGAGTCGCGCCAGCAGCGGAATGCGGTCGCGCAGGTTCATCAGCGGGGCGAGCCTGGCCGCATAAGGCGCATAGCGCGGCAGCCAGGCGATCAGGCGCTCCTTCAGCGGCAGACCGTGGCGCTGATGGTAGTGGTGCAGGAACTCGATCTTCATGCGCGCCATGTCGACGCCGGTCGGGCAGTCGCGCTTGCAGCCCTTGCAGGAGACGCAGAGATCGAGCGTCTCCTTCATCTCCGGTGAGGTGAAGGCGTCCGGCCCGAGCTGGCCGGAGATGGCGAGCCTCAAGCTGTTCGCCCGCCCGCGCGTCAGATGCGTCTCGTCCTGCGTGGCACGCCAGGAGGGGCACATCGTGCCGCCGGTCATCTTCCGGCAGGTGCCGTTGTTGTTGCACATCTCGACGGCGCCGCCGAGCCCGCCCCAGTCGGACCAGTCGAGCGCCGTCTCGGCCGGGATCGGCGTGGCGTAGCCGGGTGCGAAGCGCATCAGGCTGCGATCGTCCATCCTGAGCGGGCGCACGATCTTGCCGGGGTTCAAGCGGTTGTCGGGGTCGAAGCCGTCCTTGACCTGCTCGAAGGCGCGGGTGAGGGGGCCGCCGAACATCGGCTCGACGAATTCCGAGCGCGAGATGCCGTCGCCATGTTCGCCGGAATAGGAGCCCTTGAAGCTGCGCACCAATTCGCAGGCCTCCTCGGCGATGCCGCGCATCGCCTTGACCCCGGCCTCGTCCTTCATGTTCAGGATCGGGCGGACATGCAGGCAGCCGACCGAGGCATGGGCATACCAGGTGCCGCGCGTGCCATGGCGTTCGAACAGCGCGGTGACGGCGTCGGTATAATCGGCGAGATGTTCGAGCGGGACGGCGCAATCCTCGATGAAGGAGACCGGCTTCCCGTCGCCCTTCATCGACATCATGATGTTGAGGCAGGCCTCGCGCACCTCCCAGACCGGTTTCTGCCTGGCGGGCTCGACCACCTCGACGACGGCATCAGTAAAGCCGTGATCGGCCATGCACTGGTCGAGGCGCTTGAGATCGTGCTTGAGCGCGGAAAGATCGTCGCCGGCGAATTCGACCAGCAGCAGGCAGTTGGGCTCGCCCCTGGTGATGTCGGCGAGCGTGCGCACGAAGAGCGGGATGTCGGCGCCGAGCACGAGCACATTGTTGTCGACGAGCTCGACCGCGACCGGGCCGAGCGCCACGATATGGCGCGTCGTCTCCATCGCCGAGCGGAAGCTCGGGAAATGGCAGACCCCCATGACGCGATGCGCCGGCAGCGGCGAGAGCTTCAGCGTCGCCTCGGTGGTGATGGCGAGCGTGCCCTCCGAGCCGACCAGCAGATGCGAGAGGTTCGGCCGGGCAGGCAGGAGCTCGTCGAGATTATAGCCGCCGACGCGGCGCTGAACCTTGGGGAAGATCGCCTCGATCTCGGCTCGGTGCCCGTCGGCGAGCTTGAGCATCCGCGTCATCAGGTCGCGTGCCCTGATCGACTGATTGTCTCCGGCAAAGCCGTCGCCCAGCGCGAAGGGCTCGCCGTCATGGAACAGCGCCTTCATGGCGATGACATTGTCGACCGTCTTGCCATAGCGCAGCGAGCGCGCGCCCGAGGAGTTGTTGCCGGTCATCCCACCGATGGTGCAGCGGCTGGCGGTCGATGGCTCCACGGGGAAGAACAGCCCATCCTTCCGGACATGCGCGTTGAGCGCCTCCAGCACGAGGCCGGGCGCGACCGAGATCGTGCCGGCGGCCGGGTCGTAGTCGCGGATCGCGTTGAAATGCCGGCTCATGTCGAGGATCAGCGCATCGCCGATCGGCTGGCCGTTCTGCGAGGTGCCGCCGCCGCGCGCGATCACCGGCACGCCGTGCTCGGCGGCGATCGTCAGCGCGGCCGCGATATCGGCTTCCGATTTCGGGAAGACCACGCCCTGTGGGATGATCTGGTAGATCGAGGCGTCGGTGGCGTAGCGGCCGCGCGTGAAGGCGTCGAAGCGCACCTCGCCTTCCAGCGTCTGGGCGAGGCGGCGTTCGAGGCCGAGATTGCGGGAATGGGATTTGGCGAAAGGCTGTGCCAGCGTCATTGTGGTATCTCGGCCTCGCCGGTAGCGATCGTCATTGCGAGCATCCGGGTCTTGCCTTCGGCAAGCCCAAGTACAGGCTCCGCGAAGCAATCCAGAACGGCTCGCTCCACGGCTCCTGGATTGCTTCGCTTCGCTCGCAATAACGGACCCATCCTATTCAGCCGCCTTCGCTGCGACTGGCTGGCCGCGTCGCCGCAAGGCGCCGACACCATCCATGACCGGCCCCCAGAGCAGCAGGAGAAGCGCCAGCCCGACCAGCGTCGTCACCAGCCCGTTGGCGGCGAAGACCTTGAGGCTGCCGCCCGAGCCGAGCAGCGCCTGGCGAAACGAGTCCTCGGCCCTGTCGCCGAGCACCAGCGCCAATACGAGAGGCGCGAGCGGATAATCGAGCTTCTTGAAGACATAACCGACGAGGCCGAAGCCCAGCATCAGCCAGATGTCGAAGATCGAGTTCGAGATCGTATAGGCGCCGATGGCGCAGACGATCAGGATCACCGGCGCGACATAGGAAAACGGGATGCGCATGATCGCCGCAAACAGCGGCACGGTCGCCAGCACGATGACAAGCCCGGCGAGATTGCCGAGATACATCGAGGCGATCAGCCCCCAGACGAACTGCTTCTGCTCGACGAAGAGCAATGGCCCCGGCTGCAGCCCCCAGACCAGCAGGCCGCCGAGCAGCACGGCAGCCGTCGCCGAGCCTGGAATGCCGAGCGCCAGCATCGGCAGGAGCGCGCTGGTGCCCGCCGCATGGGCCGCGGTTTCGGGTGCGAGCACGCCTTCGATATTGCCCTTGCCGAAGCTGTCGGGCTGCCGCGAGAAGCGCTTGGCGAGGCCGTAACCCATGAAGGAGGCGGCGATCGCCCCGCCCGGCGTCACGCCCATCCACATGCCGACGATGGCCGAGCGCAGGAGCGTCGCCCAATAGCGCGGCAGCCCGGCCCAGGTCCGCAGCACCACCTTGAGGTCGATCTTGGCCTGCTTGCCCTTGAAGACCAGCCCTTCCTCGACGGTCAGCAGGATTTCGCTGACGCCGAACAGGCCGATCACCACGACCAGGAAATCGAAGCCGCGCATCAATTCGGTCGATCCGAACGTCATGCGCAGATCGCCCGAGATCGAATCGAGCCCGACCGCCGCGAGCAGGAAGCCGATGCAGAGCGAGGCCAGGATTTTGGCGCGGTTCTCGCGCCCCATGCCGATGAAGGAGCAGAAGGTCAGGAGGAACACGGCAAAGAACTCGGCCGGCCCGAATCTGAGCGCGAAGGAGGCGACGAGCGGCGCCACGAACGTGATCAGGATCACGCCCGAGAGCGCGCCGATGAAGGAGGCGGTGAAGGCGGCCGTCAGTGCTTCCGCCGCCTTGCCCTGCACGGCCATCGGGTAGCCGTCGAAGGTCGTCGCGACCGACCAGGCCTCGCCCGGGATGTTGAACAGGATCGAGGTGATCGCTCCCCCGAACAGCGCGCCCCAATAGATCGAGGAGAGCAGGATGATCGCCGAGGTCGGGTCCATGCCGAAGGTCAGCGGCAGCAGGATCGCGACGCCGTTGGGCCCGCCGAGGCCCGGCAGCACGCCGACGATGATGCCGAGCACGACGCCGATCACCATGAAGCCGACATTGTGCCAGGAGAGTGCGACCTGGAAGCCGGTCATCAGGGAGGAGAAATCATCCATCGCTTGTCCTCAGCAGCGTTTTCGAGCGAAGTGGATACCGGTTCGCGTCAGGAAAACGCGACAAAACAAGGAGATAGGGCAATTGGAAGATTGCTCTAGTAGCCGAGCAGGGCCTCTAACGGGCCTTTCGGCAGCGGTACGCGAAACTGCAGTTCGAACACCCAGAAGCAGGCGAGCGGCACGAGGACCGCCGTCAGCCCGATCGCCCACCAGCGCGAGGTCGCGACGATGCTCATGAAGACGATGATGAAGATGCCCGCGGCGACGTAGAGGCCGAGCGGCTGGACCAGCGCCACGAACAGCACCAGCGGCGCGAACACCCGCGCGACCTGGCCGAGCTGCTCATAGGTGACGAAGACGCGGTTCTCGGTGCGGAAGGACTGCACCAGGATGAAGAGCGAGGCGGCCAGGAAGATCCAGCCGACACGCGCCGGGAAGAAGCCGTTCTGCGGACCATTGTCCCAGCCCGCACCGCGGCCATAGGAATCATAGAGCACGAGCAGGCCGAGCGCGATCAGGAGGAGCGCCGTGGTGATCTCGACCGGGCGGCGGGAGAGGCCGCGCGGGATTTGACTGTGCGAGACTTGGCTGTCGGAAGCGCCGGACATTGCAGGCCTCACTTGGCCATGAAGCCGGCATCGCTCATCAGCTTGGCGTGCTTGTCCTCGTCGAGCTTGAGGAACTGCACGAAGGCGTCGCCGTCGCGATAATCGGGAACGAGTGCGTTGCGCGCCAGATAGTCTTTCCACTCCGCGTTCTGCGAGACTTTCTTGAACAGCTCGACATAGAAGGCCTGCTGCTCCTTCGTCACCTTGCCGGGCATGAACATGCCGCGCAGCATCTGGTAACTGACGTTCAGCCCCTGCGAGGCGCAGGTCGGGATGTCGGCCCAGGACAGGCCGTCCGCGACCTTCTCGCTATAGGCCATCTTCTGTTCCGCGAAGACGCAGAGCGGCCTGGTCGCCCCGCCGCGCCAGTTCGCCAGATCCTCGGCCGGGTTGTTGGTGTTGGCGTCGACATGATTGCCCGAAAGCTGGGTCGAGGCCTGGCCGCCGCTGGTATAGGGAATATAGGCGAATTTGACGCCGCCGCTCTTCTCCATGCCGAAGACGAGCAAATTGTCCTCGCGCTTGGACGAGGTGCCGCCGATCTTGAGCGGCGCGGGCGCCGCCTTGGCCGCCGCCATGAAATCGGCCGCGGTCTTGTAGGGGGATTTTGCATTGACCCAGAGCAGGAAGGAATCCTGCGCCATCATTGCGACCGGCGTGTAGTCCTGCCAGTTCAGCGGCAGCTTGGTCGCCATCGGCGTCATGAAGATGCCGCTCGAGGTGGTGATCAGCTTGTGCGGGTCGCCGGCCGATTTCTGGATGTCGAGCATGCCCTCGGCGCCGCCTGCAGCCGGCTTGTTGACGACGATGATCGGCTGGGTGGTGAGCTGGTTCTTCTGAATAATGCCCTGGATCGTGCGGGCCATCTGGTCGGAGGCGCCGCCGGCCGAGAAGGGCACGACGATCTCGATCGCCTTGGTCGGCTCCCAGGCGGCTGCGGGCGCGACGCCGGCAAGTAACGCGGATACGGTTAGCAACGTGGAGAAGGCAAGCCAATGCTGCTTCATGATCCTTAACCTCCCTTAAGTCGCGCTCTGACGGCGTCGTGAGGGGAGCCTAGAACCAAAAAAATCTGCATTCAATCTGAAAATTGCAACGACACAAAATGACTACCAACCATGATTGCGAGCGCAGCGAAGCATTCCAGCCTTCGCGCGCCACGTCCCCCTGGATTGCTTCGCTGCGCTCGCAATGACGCGGGGTTGCTAGGCGACCTCTGCCTGCGCCGCCTTGCGCTTGTTGCGCAGGTGCTGGAACAGGATGTCGCTGAGTTCGCTGCCGGCGCGCCGGCGCAGTGCGTCCAGGATCGCCTCATGCTCCCGCATCGCCTCGCCCCAGCGATCGCGCTCCTTGGCGAGATTGGCCGAATAGCGCACGCGGCGGATGCGCCCGGCGAAGCTGGCATAGGTCGCGCTCAGCGTCGCATTGCCGGCCGCCTCGACGATCATGCGATGGATCGCCTGGTTGCACTGGAAGTAGCCATGCATCTCGCGGCGCAGATAGAAACGGTACATTTCATGGTGTGTTTGCTCGATTTCGGCGATTTCCGCATCCGAAATACGCTCGCAGGCCAGGCGCCCGGCCAATGCCTCCAGCCCGCCCATCACGTCGAAGAGCTCGCGCAGATCCTCAGCACTCAACTCGCGCACGCGCGCGCCGCGGTTCGGCAGCAGGTCGATCAGCCCTTCGGCGGCGAGCACTTTCAGGGCCTCGCGCAAGGGCGTGCGCGAGATGCCGAAGCGGTCGCAGAGGAGGCGCTCTGGAATGCGCGCGCCATCGGCGAGATTGCCCTCGACGATGTAGTCGCGCAGCGCCGTCACCAATCCGTCATGCAGCGAGATGGCCGGCCGGGGCGCCGCGGCGGCGGGTGTCGCCCCTGGCTCGATTGGCTGAATCTCCATGGCTTCCAGGTCCGGAATTGTGCTCGTCATGGCTATTGGGTACGCGAAGCTCGACGAGCTGTCGAGATAATCGGCACCAAGTTTGAGTTCGGATGGGCGATTGCATTCTCAAAAAATGAATGCAAAAAATCGGCTATGAAGAACGCGCAGCCGAGATGCGCATGAGGGAGGACACGCCATGGCAACGCAGCAGGGTCGACATTTCCTGCATATTCCGGGGCCGAGTCCGATCCCCGATCGCGTCCTGCGCGCCATGGACATGCCGATCATCGACCATCGCAGCGCCGAATTCGCCAGGCTCGGCAAGACGGTGCTGGAGGGCTGCAAGGCCGTCTTCAGGACGAGCCAGCCGGTGGTGATCTATCCGTCCTCGGGCACGGGCGCCTGGGAGGCGGCGATCGTCAACACGCTTTCATCAGGCGATACGGTGCTGATGGCGGAGACCGGCCATTTCGCCACGCTCTGGCGCCAGATCGCGGCGCGTTTCGGCGTCAATGTCGATTTCATCCCGGGCGATTGGCGGCGCGGGGCCGATCCGGCGACGATCGAGGCGAGGCTCGTCGCGGACAAGGCGCGTAGCATCAAGGCCGTGATGGTGGTCCATAACGAGACCTCGACCGGCTCGACGAGCCGCATTGCCGAGATCCGCAAGGCGATCGACGCCGCCGGCCATCCGGCCCTGTTCATGGTCGACACCATCTCCTCGCTCGCCTCGGTCGATTACCGCCATGACGAATGGCAGGTCGACGTCACGGTTTCGGGCTCGCAGAAGGGGTTGATGCTGCCGCCGGGCTTAAGCTTCAACGCGATCTCCGAGAAGGCGATGGCGGCGTCGAAAACCAATACGCTGCCGCGCTCCTATTGGGACTGGCAGGAGATGGTGAAGATCAACGCCAACGGCTTCTTCCCCTACACCCCGGCGACGAACCTGCTCTATGGCCTGCGCGAGGCGCTCGCGATGCTGCAGGAGGAGGGGCTGGACAATGTCTTCTCGCGGCATCAGCGCCTCGCCGCCGCGACGCGTGCCGCCGTCAAGGCCTGGGGGCTGGAGGTGCTCTGCGAGAACCCGGCCGAGCAGTCGCCGGTGCTCACCGCCGTGATGATGCCGCCGAGCCACGACGCCGACCGCTACCGCAAGATCACGCTGGAGAAATACAACATCTCGCTCGGTTCCGGGCTCGGCAAGGTCGCAGGAAAGGTCTTCCGCATCGGCCATCTCGGCGAGTGCAACGAACTCATGTTGCTGGGCGCGCTGTCGGGCGTCGAGATGGGGCTGGCTGCGGCGGGGGTGCCGCATCGCAGCGGCGGCGTCATGGCGGCGATGGCCGCACTCGAGGTGCGCGACGACGGCAATCAGGTGCCGGTCGCGGCGGTGGCCTGAGCGCTATGTAAAGCTTCGCGCCATAGTGCCGTCGCGGGGCGGCCGCTGTAGTGCTAGGCTTCGCGCGTCACCTCCGGCGCGGGGCACGAAAGCGATGCAGGACAGCCACCGCGTGCTCTTCACGAGCCCGGCCGAATTCATCGACAGCGATCACCCGGATGTGATCGCGCAGGCGCAGCGGCTGACGGCAGGCGTCGCCGAGCCGGTAGCCCAGGCGCGGCTGCTCTATGCTGCGGTGCGGGATGAGATCCGCTACGATCCCTATCGCGACTATCTCGACCCCGGCAGCTATCGCGCCAGCGCCGTGCTTGCGGCCGGCACGGGCTATTGCGTCGGCAAGGCGGCGCTCTATGCCGCGCTTTGCCGTGCGCTCGGCATCCCGGCGCGGATCGGCCTCGCCGACGTCATGAACCATCTCGCGACGCCGCGCCTGCTGGAGGCTGTCGGCACCAACATCTTTGCCTATCACGGCTATACCGAGGTTTTTCTCGGCGGCCGCTGGCTGAAAGTCTCGCCGACCTTCAATGCGGGCCTGTGTGCGAAGCTCGGCGTCGCGCCGCTGTTTTTCGACGGCCGGCATGACGCGCTCCTCCAGAGCTTCGACGGGCAGGGCCGCGAATTCATGGCCTATATCGCCGATCACGGCGCCTTCTTCGACGTGCCGGTGAAATTCCTGATCATCGAGATGAGGCGGCTCTACCCGAAACTCTGCATTCCCGGCGGCCTGCGCGGCGCCTCTATGGAGCAGGAAGCGAAGGTCTGAAACGCGCAAAAAGCGCGGCCGAGACGCGATCCGGCGGCCAACGCCAGATTGCGCACCAGAAATTGTGCAACTGCGAAGGCGATCCAGAAATCGCCGCAATCGCCGCTCATATCATAAGCAGGCTTATGATTATGAGGCACGGCAGATGAAGCGCCCCCTGAAGCGTGAATTGACGTTCCAATTGGTCGAGACCGCGCGGCTGTTGCGGGCCTATGTCGACCAGCGCGCCCACCAGCACGGCACGACCCGCGCGCAATGGGGCGTGCTCGGGCGCCTGCGCCGCCAGGAAGGCCTCAACCAGGCCGCCCTGGCCGAGCAGCTCGAAATACAGCCGATCTCGGTGGGGCGGCTGCTCGACCGGCTGGAGCAGCAGAAATTGGTCGAGCGTAGGCCGGACCCGAACGATCGACGCGCCTACCTCCTGTATCTGACGCCCGATGGACGCACGCTGGTCGACGATCTCGACACGGTGCGCAGCGAGATCGCCGGCGAGGTGCTGGATGGCGTCGAGGAGGCGGCGATCCTCGCGACGCTGGAGACGCTTGCCGCGATGCGCGAACGCATTCGCCTGCAGAAACAAGAACGCCTGACACAGCTTGCGGCGGATCTCGCCGACAGCGCCGCTTGATCCCCCGGAGCCACTCACCGATGCAGCGCAAGACCCTTTTCTCGATTGCTCTCCTGGCCACGGTCGCGGTTGCGACCGGCGCCTGGTTCACGACGTCTCGCGGCGCCGTCGATCCTGGTGACGGCGCGCGTGCGGCCCGTGCCGGGCGCAGCGGCGAGGGCGCTGCGGTCGCCGTGGTGACGGCGCAGGCCGAGCGGGCCAACATGCCCGTGCGCAAGCGCGCCATCGGCTTCGTCGAGACTCCGGCCAGCGTCGTGGTGAAGTCGCGGCTCGACAGTCAGCTCATGGAACAGCACGTCGTCGACGGCCAGTTCGTCAAGGCCGGCGACCTGCTCTTCACCCTCGACGACCGCGACCTCAAGGCGCAGATCGAGAAGGACGAGGCGGCGATCGCCCGCGATCAGGCGGTCCACAAGCGCACCGAGGCCGATCTCGCGCGCTACCAGCAACTGCTCGTCAAGAATGCCGGCACGCAGCAATCGGTCGATCAGGCGACGGCCGATGAGCGCTCGGCCGCCGCGACCATCCTCGCGGACAAGGCGACGCTCGACGCCGACAAGCTCAAGCTCGGCTACACCCGCATCCTGGCGCCGATCGACGGCCGGGCCGGTGCGGTCCAGGTCACGCCGGGCAATCTCGTCGGCGCCAACAGCACGGGGCTGGGCCTCGTCACCTTGACCCAGATGAAGCCGCTGCGGGTCACCTTCACCTTGCCCGAGCGCGACCTGCCGGTGCTGCAGCGGGCTCTCGGCTCGGGCCGCGCCATTCCCGTGACGGCGAGCGTGCCCGATTCCGGAAAGCCGCCGGCTCAGGGCACCTTGAACTTCGTCGATTCCACGGTCGACATGACCTCGGGCACGATCACGGCCAAGGCCTCCTTCAGCAATGACGACCTCGCGCTCTGGCCCGGCCAGTATGTCGATGTCGAGATCGCCGCCGACACCCTGATGGGCACGACGGTCGTTCCCACCGTCGCCGTCCAGACCGGCCAGAAGGGCGCCTATGTCTATGTCGCCAAGGCCGACCAGACGGCCGAGTTGCGTCAGATCAAGGTCGCGCTGAGCGATGGCGATCGAACGGCGCTGAGCGAGGGCCTCGACCCCGGCGAGCGCGTCGTCACCGACGGCCAGATGCGGCTCAAGACCGGCGTGCGCATTCGTGAGCGCGCCGCCAAGGACGGCGCGCCGGCCGATCCGGCTTCGCAGGGCACCCCGGTCGCACAGGGAGCCAAGTCGTGAACATTTCCGGCTTCTGCATCCGCCACCCTGTGGCGACGATCCTGATGTCGGTCTCGCTCGTGCTGGCGGGGCTGTTTGCCTATCGCTTCCTGCCGGTGGCGGCCCTGCCGCGGGCGGAATTCCCGGTCGTGAACGTCTCGGCGCAATTGCCCGGCGCCTCGCCCGACACGATGGCGACTTCGGTCGCGACGCCGCTCGTCAAGCAGTTCGCCACCATCGCCGGCATCGACTCGATCGCCACGACGAACGCCCAGGGCTCGACCTCGATTGCGATCCAGTTCGTGCTGAACCGCAATATCGACGCAGCCGCCGCCGACGTGCAGGCCGCCATCACCCGCGCCCAGAAGCAGCTTCCGCTCGAGATGACGACGCCGCCGAGCTATCGCAAGGTGAACCCGGCCGACGCGCCGATCATCCTGCTGGCGCTGAAGAGCGATGTCGTGCCGCTCTCGCAGCTCGACGCCTTCGCTCAGCAGGTCATCTCGCCGGCGCTCTCGACGGTCGACGGCGTTGCGCAGGTCCTGATCTTCGGCAGCCAGAAATACGCAGTCCGCATCCAGATCGACCCGGTCGCGCTCGCTGCGCGCGGCATCGGCGTCGACGACCTGCAGGCGGCGATCACCGCGACCAACGCCAACACGCCGGTCGGCACGCTGCAGAACAGCAGCCAGCAGCTCACAATCCAGGCTCGCACCCAGCTTGCCGACGCCGCGCAGTTCGCCAATGTCATCATCGCCACGCGCAACGGCAAGCCGGTGCGTCTGGGCGACGTCGCCAAGGTCATCGATTCCGTCGAGAATTCGCTGACCTCGAGCGCCTATGACGGCGTGCCCGCGGTTGTTCTCGCCGTGCAGCGCCAGCCCGATGCCAACACCGTCGAGGTCGTCGACAAGGTCAAGGCGATGCTGCCGGCTTTCTCGGAGCAGCTGCCGGCCGCGGCTTCCCTGTCCCTGCTGAACGACCGCTCGGTCTCGATCCGCATGGCCGTGGACGATGTCCAGTTCACCTTGCTGCTGACGATCGGCCTCGTGGTGATGGTGATCTTCGCCTTCCTGCGTCGCGTCGCTGCGACCTTCATCCCTGCCGTGGCGGTGCCGATCTCGATCATCGCGACGCTTGCGGCGATGTATGCCTTCGGCTTCTCGATCGACAACATCTCGCTGCTCGGCCTGACGCTCTCCGTCGGCCTCGTCGTCGACGACGCCATCGTGATGCTGGAGAATATCGTCCGCCATATGGAGGAGGACGGGATCCCGGCCTATGAGGCGGCGCTCAAGGGCGCGGGCGAGATCGGCTTCACCATCATCTCGATCTCGCTCTCGCTGGTCGCGGTCTTCATCCCCGTGCTGCTGATGGGCGGCGTCATCGGCCGCATCTTCAACGAATTCGCCGTGGTCGTGACGGTCTCGATCCTGGCCTCGGCCTTCGTTTCGCTGACGCTGACGCCGATGCTGTGCTCGCGCCTGCTGAGCGGCTATTCGGAGCACCACAAGGAGAACGCCTTCGGACGCGTGCTCGAGGCCGGGTTCGACGGCATCCTGCGCGGCTATGACCGAGCGCTGACGCTGTGCCTGCGCTTCCAGCCGGTGATGCTGCTGGCCTTCTTCGGCACGCTTGCTCTCAGTGTCTGGCTGCTGCAGACCGCGCCCAAGGGCTTCTTCCCCCAGGAGGATATCGGCCAGCTCCAGGTCTCGACCGAGGCGCGCCAGGACGTCTCCTTCCCGGCCATGAAGGCGTTGCAGGGGCAGGTCGCCGACGTCTTCCGCAATTCACCCTATGTCGCTCATGTCGCTTCCACGGTCGGCGGCAGCAGCGGCAGCGCCGGCGCCCTCAATGCCGGCCGTCTCTTCGTCGAGCTGAAGCCGCAGAATGAGCGCCCGCCGCTGCAGACGGTGCTAGCCGGCCTGCGTCGCGATCTCGCGCCGATCGCCGGCATCACTGCCTATATGACGCCGGTCCAGAACCTCAACATCGGCGCACGCGCCTCCAAGAGCCAGTACCAGCTCGTCGTGCAGGGGCTCGACCAGGGCCTCATGAACGAATGGTCGCTGAAGCTCGCCGATGCGATGGGGCGTGATCCCGCGACCTTCATCGACGTCACCACCGACCTGCAGAACAGCGCGGCGGAAGCGACGCTGGTGATCGACCGCGACAAGGCCAACCAGCTCAAGATCGGCTCCGACATCCTGCGCTCGACGCTCTATTCCGGCTTCGGGGTGCGTCAGGTCTCGACCATCTACACCACCGGCGACAGTTATCAGGTCATCGTCGAGTTCGATCCAAAGGGCGGCTGGTCGGCCGACAAGCTCGACCAGATCCGCATCCGCGCCAGCAATGGCAATCTGGTGCCGCTCAGCGCCTTCGCGCGTGTCGAGCGCACGACGGGCCTGCTCACGGTCAACCAGCTCGGTCAGCTCCCGGCCGTGACGATCTCCTACAACCTGCCGGCTGGCGTCGCGCTCGGCGACAGCGTCACCAGGATCGAGGCGCTGAAGGCCGAGATCAACCTGCCGAAATCGCTCTCGACGACATTGGCCGGCACGGCCAAGACCTTCCAGGATTCGCTCGCCAATCAGGGCCTGCTGATCGCAGGCGCGATCCTGACGATCTATATCGTGCTCGGCATCCTCTATGAGAGCTTCATCCATCCGCTGACGATCCTGACCGGGCTGCCCTCGGCGGCGATCGGCGCGCTGGGGGCGCTCAGGCTGTTCGGGCTCGATCTCTCGGTCATCGCCATCATCGGCCTTCTGATGCTGATCGGCATCGTCAAGAAGAACGCGATCATGATGATCGACGTCGCGCTCGTGCTGAAACGCGAGGGCAAGACGCCGCAGGACGCGATCCACCAGGCCTGCGTGATGCGGTTCCGGCCGATCCTGATGACGACGCTCGCCGCGCTGATGGGCACGCTGCCGATCGCGCTCGGCGCCGGGGCCAGCGCGGAATTGCGCCAGCCGCTCGGCATCGCCGTGGTCGGCGGGTTGATGATCTCGCAGGTGCTGACGCTGTTCATCACCCCGGTGCTGTTCCTCTATATGGAGCGGCTCTCGAACGGGCTCGACCGGCTGTTCTCGCGCAGGAAGAAGCTGGGAGAGCCCGCCGCACCCGCCCATCCGGCTCCGGCGGAGTAGGAGCGGAGGCCCGCGCTATCAGCCCGCCGGATGCGAAGCGGCGGGCGCGCTTTCCGGACGTGCCTCGTCTGCGCCGCCGGCGGGCACCAGCCAGCCCTTGTAATGCGTCAGCAGGCCGATGACGGGCAGCGTCAGCTTTACGTCGAAGTGGAAGCGCCCCTCCGCGTCGGCATATTCCCGCGCTTGCGACTTCGGTTGCAGGAATGACGGCAGGGGCAGGCCCAGGCACCGCATCGTCGCGACCGGAAGTTCGAGGCCGTCGCCGGCTACGGCAAGGCCCACCCCGAAGGAGAGAGGCCCGAACGCTTCCCAGAGTTCGCCTCCGGCACGCGTCGAGAGCCGCGATGAGAACCGCACCCCGCCGAAGTTTCGCGTCCAGATCTCGGCAGGGCCGGAGGAGGAGGCGATGCGCTCGATGGAGAAGGTGAGCGGGATGTCGCGGCCGGCAGGCGGCAAGCCGATGATCTTGCGCAGCAACTGCGCGATGAAGCCGTTGCCGGTCTCGATCTCGGAACGGCCATGCCAGACCGGCGGGCCGTCCCTGCCATGCAAGGTTTTGAGTGGCGCGGCCAGCGCTTTGAAGGCGGCCTGACCGAGAGCGGCCTCGAAGACCGCTTCGCCATGACGTGTCGTCTCGCTCTGCGTGCTGATCGCATAGGGCGTCATTTCGGCCTCGATGGCGGCGAGCGTCAGCGCGCCTGCCGCCGGCCGCGCTCCGGGCGCGATCTGCCCTGCGAGCAAGGCGCGCAATGCGGCCGCTGCGGGCAGCGTCGGGACATGCGGCCCGTCGCCCCGCTCGGCCAGCAGGGACCAGCGCGCTGTCCGCAATTCGCCGTTCGCATCGAGCCCCGTCGCCTCGACCAGCATGCCGCCGCGATCGGATGTCGGGAGCCGCGTCAGCTTGCGCCCCGCCAGCAAGGCGGGGATCAAGGGCTTCAAGTCGCCGAGCCAGCCGCGCTTGCGCAATCGGGCCAGCATGCCGATGCCGAACTGCTCGATCGGCGATTCGAGGCCGGCCTGGAAAGCGACGCGCGAGCGCACAGCGAGCTTCGGGCCCAGCCATTGCGCATCGACCGTCTCGACGGCCGCGACCCGTCGCGAGCCGAGACCCGGCATCACGACGCGCCGCCCATCGATCCAGCCATGCGCGTCCTGGAGCTCGCCTTCGCGCCAGATCGGGATTGGCCTGCCGGCATAGCTCAGGATCGCGGCGATGACCGCCTCGCCGACTTCGCTGCGCCCGCCGGGCGTGATCGTGATGTCGAGCGTGTCGATGCGCCGCCAGCCTTCGGTCAACGCTGCCACGGCAGCGCAGGACAAGGCCGGAGTCGAGCTCGCGCCCGCCAATGCGACGAGCCCGCGCTCGCAGGCGAGGCCGTCCAGCGCCGGGCCGTAACCGAGGATGTAGTCGCGTGCATCTGCGAGATCGACGATATGGGCGCCGGCCGTCAGCGCGGCGCGCGGCACGTCGTAGCTTGCGCCCTGGAACGGCCCGGAGGCATCGATGACCAGCCAGGGCGAGAGCTTGGCCAGAACAGCATCGAGATCGCGCCGATGGTCGAGGCCGATGCCTCGGATGGTTGTCGTAGCGGCGGTCGCGATGCTGTCGGCGAGCGCGCGCGCTTTGGCCTCGTTGCGCGAGGTGATGGTGAGGTCGAGCCCGGCCATGCCGGCGATATGCCGGGCGAGCCTTTGCCCGAAGACGCCGGTTCCGCCGATCAGGAGTACGCGTCTGGTCGTCATGATGCCTCGGGCAGGCTGAAGCGTCGGCGCTGGGCCGGATCGGGCATCTCGCAGGAGGCCCTCCGGCCGAACAGGCGATAGCGGTTGCGCGCGACACGGTCATAGAGCCAATCGCGCAGGGCGCGCGGCAGGAATTGCCCCATCAGCAGCAGCCGTGCCGGCCCGCCGAGATGCCTGATCAAGGCGAGCACGCCGTCGGATTTCGGCAAGCTGACGCCGTTCTCGATGAATAGGAAGCTTTCGGGATCGTCCGGGTCGATGCCATGGGCGCGCGCCAGTTCACGCCCTTCGCGCGACTGGATCGCGACGAAGCGCATCGCCTTGTCGCGCTCATGCTTCAGTGCGTAGCGCACGCCGCCCGAGCAGAGCACGCAGACGCCGTCATAGAGCCAGGTCGGTGGGCTGTTCTCGGGAGGCCGGCTCATCAATGCTGGTCCCGGTATTGCCCGGTCTGATCAAGCAATTCGCCGAAGAGCGGGTGGGCGAGATGCAGCGTGAAGGCGAAGGCGCCGGGGCCGGTCTCGGCATGGCTGACGGTCAGCGCGCCCGGTGAGAGCCAGCCGGGCAAGGGCAGCCGGAAGCGGCCGAGCTGGAGGTTGTAGCCGGCGCTGCGGAACAGCAGCGTTCCCTCTTCGACATGGAGCGTCAGCGCCATCGCGATGCCGAAGCCGATATACTCCTCCAGCCCGGTCGGGCCCGAGAAGCGCTTGGCGGAATGGATGACCTGCGGAAAGCCGGCCTGCTTGGCGTAGAGCCGGGTCCAGACCTGGCCGCCGGTGGTGGCGTCCTCGGTCACGGTGACGACGCTGGCAACGTCGGTATCGAGGCAGATCGGCAAGGGCGCGCCGATCAGGCGCAGGACTTGGGACAGGATGCGGCCGGCGCGGTTCATGCGCAGCTCGCTGATCCGCCCGACATAGGTCGCAGCCGCGTTGCCGCTCAAGCGCTTGGAGAAGCGGCGCTGGACGTCGGCTGGAAGTTCGTTCCATGACCGGCTGCCCAGCAGGGCGCGGAAGCGCAGATCGGTGAGGGCGGGCGTCGTGGCAGGCCCGGCGGGCTCTTGTGTCTGCCTGTGTGCATGAGCCGACATCGCGGCTTGCTCCATTGGGTGGCTCTGGCTACCCCGTTTCAGCTCTTTCCCCCGGGGAGGAAGGAGGCGATCTTTGATCCCAGCCGGATCAGCATGTCGCGCTTGCCCTGCGGGATCGACAGCATCTGCCCGTACCAGCGGTCGAGCGCGGCGGTGAACTCCAGCATGTCGTGCAGGCGCTGCCGCGCGACCGGAGTGACCTTCGGGTCGTGTTCCGCCTTCTCGACGCAATGGCGCAGCGCCGTCAGCGCCGGGTCGATCTCGCGCTGCTTGCGGCCAGCCGCGATGCGCGCCGCGATCTCCCAGACATTGGTCTCGGCCTCGAAATGGTCGCGCCGGTCCTGCCGCATCGGCACGCGCCGGATCAGGTTCCAGCCCAGCAATTCCTTGATCGAGTTGGAGACGTTGGAACGGGCCATGTCGAGGCTCTCGGCGATGTCCTCGGCAGTCAGCGGCCGCTCGGCGAGATAGAGGAAGGCATGGATCTGGCTGATCGAGCGATTGACGCCCCACTGTCCACCGAGATCGCCCCATTGCAGGATGAAGGCCTCGAGCGGTTCGGGGAGTTCTTCTTTCGTATCTGTAATTTCTGTCATGACAGAAATATAAGACAAGCCGCGAGCCGGCGCAAGCTTCGCCTCGGCGGCTATTCGACGGCAGGCTTCTGATAGGGCGCCTTGACGCCCTGCTCGGCGAAGGTCGAGCGGTTGGCGCCCTGGCGCTTCCTGATTTCGGCGCCGGCGATGGTGCGCAGATGCACCTCGTCGGGGCCGTCGATGAAGCGCAGCGCCCGGCCCCAGGAGTAGATGAAGGCCAGCGGCGTATCGTTGGAGAGCCCGCCGGCGCCAAAGATCTGCATGGCGCGGTCGGCGATCCGGGTCTGGAGCCGGGTCGCGGCGACCTTGATGGCGGAGACCTCGACACGCGCGGCCTTGTTGCCATGAGTGTCCATCATCCAGGCGGCGCGCAGGCAGAGCAGCCGGGCCTGGTCGATCTCCATGCGCCCTTCCGCGATCCAGTCCTGGACATTGGCATAGTCGGCGAGCTGGCGGCTGAAGGCTTTTCGCTGCAGCGCCCGCTCGATCATCAGTTCGAGCGCGACCTCGCATTGGCCGATCGAGCGCATGCAATGGTGGATGCGCCCCGGGCCGAGCCGCGCCTGCGCCAGCGCGAAGCCCGCGCCTTCCTCGCCCAGGATATTGGCGGCGGGCACGCGGACTTGGGCAAAATCGGTCTCGGTGTGCCCCTCCGGCGAGAAATGGTTCAGCAGCGGCAGGTTGCGCATCACGGTGAGGCCGGGCGCATCCATCGGCACGATCACCATCGAATGGCGCTTATGCGGATCGGCCTCGGGGCGCGTATCGGAGAGCCCCATCACGATGCAGAATTTGACGTTGGGGTGCAGCGCCCCGGTCGTCCACCATTTCCGGCCGGTGATGACGTAATCGTCGCCGTCGCGGATGATCGTGGTCTGCAAATTGGTCGGGTCCGATGAGGCGACGCCGGGCTCGGTGATGCCGACGCAGGAGCGGATCTCGCCATTCATCAGCGGCACGAGCCAGCGCTGGCGCTGCTCCGCCGTTGCGAACATATGCAGGATTTCCATGTTCCCGGTGTCGGGTGCGTTGCAGTTGAACACCTCCGAGGACCAGTAGATCCGCCCCATGATCTCGGCGAGCGGCGCATATTCGAGATTGCTCAGCCTCGTGCCGGGCTCATCCGGCTTCAAGGCGGGCAGGAACAGGTTCCACAGGCCCGCAGTCTTGGCCTTGGCCTTCAAGCCGTCGATCAGCGCCATGGGATAACGCCCGGCCTCGACCTCATGCTTCCAGGCGGCATCGGCCGGCTGGACATGGGCATCCATGAAATCCTGGAGCCGCGTGCGCAGCTCCTCTACCTTGGCGGAATAAGCGAAATCCATGGTGCTTCCTCGTTTGCCTGTACTTACTCGACCGAGAGAAGGCGAGGCGCGGGGAACTCTCTCCCGGAGGGAGAGGGCAGGGTGAGGCGTCGGCCGTTGGACGCTTAGGCCGTGCCCTGACGGCTGCTCCCTCGTCATTGCGAGCGTAGCGAAGCAATCCAGAGGACGTAGAGCGAGCCCTCCTGGATTGCTTCGCTACGCTCGCAATGACGGCAAGGCCGTCATGCAACTGGTCCGACGGCCGACACCTCACCCCTGCCCCTCTCCTTACAGGAGAGGGGTTCCCCGCGTTTTCTCCTGCACTGTCTCACTGTTTTTGTCGTTGATCACGGCGTCGGCCCGCAGCGCGAAACTCTCCGCCATCGCGCCGACCGCGACCGCATTTTCCGCTGCCGCATTGCCCGATTTGGCGCGCGCCGCGATGCCGTCGAGAATGACGGCGAAACGGAACAGCGAGAAGGCGATGTGGAAGCGCCCGGGCCCGCTGGCGCGTCCGGCGGCGGCGCAATAGCGCTCGAGATATTCGGCCTGCGTCGGGATGCCGAGCGCCGCGCGGTCGAGCCCGACGAAGCCGGCATACATCGCCGGCGTCGAATGCCAGGGCAGGCAGGAGAAGGCGACGTCCGAGAGCGGGTGCCCGAGCGTCGCGAGTTCCCAGTCGAGCACGGCGACGATCCGCGGCGCGTCGGGCGCGAACATCAGATTGCCGAGCCGGAAATCGCCATGGACGATCGTCGTCTCCGCGCTCTCGTCGAGATGCGCGCTCAGCCAGTCGATCGCGCGGTCGATCGCCGGGATGGGCCGCGTCTTGGTCTCGCGCCATTGCCCGCCCCAGCGCCGGAGCTGGCGGGCATAATAGTTTCCGGGCTTGCCGAAATCGGCGAGCCCGGCCGCCTGCCAGTCGAAGGCGTGCAGCGCGGCCAGCGTCTCTGCCATGGCGAAATACATGGCGCGGCGATCATCGCTGGAAACGCCGGGCAGGGCGGTGTCGTGGAAGACGCGGCCCTCCAGCCGTTCCATCAGATAGAAGGGCGTGCCGACGACATCATCCTGCTCATGCAGGAGCAGCACCGGCGGCACCGGCACGGCCGAGCCCGCCAGCGCCTTGAGGATGCGGTATTCGCGCTCGACCGCATGGGCCGAGGGCAGCAATGGCCCCGGCGGCTTCTTGCGCAGCACCAGTCGCGTGCCGGCATCCGGATAGGACAGGAAGAAGGTCGGGTTCGACTGGCCGCCGCTGATCCGCTCCAACATCATCGCGCCGCCGGTCCGGCCGGGCAGGGCGGAGCGCAGGAAGGCGTCGAGCCGGGCGGGATCGAATTCCAGGGTTGCCGAGGTTGGGCCGGTCGTCATGCCCGGCATCATCGTGAGGCCGGAGGGGCAGGTCAACGCGACGATCGGCGCAAGACCGGATTTCAACGTCCGCCGCCACCGATCTCGGCTGCCATCTTCTCGGCGATCATCACCGTGCTCAGATGCGTGTTGGCGCGCACCACCTCCGGCATGATCGAGGCATCGATCACCCTCAGGCCCGTGCAGCCGATGACGCGGCAATGCGGATCGACGACGCTGCGGGAATCGTCCGCCGCACCCATCCGGCAGGTGCCGCTGGCGTGCTGCGCGTCCGAGCATTCCTCGAACAGCCAGGCGTCGAGTTCCGCCCCATCGAACGGCTCATCGATCGAGCGGCCCGACAGCCCGTATTCGACGCGCGAGGCGATTGTCCTCACCGCCTCCGTCGCAGCCAGCGCTTCGGCCCGGCGCACGCCGTCGCGCATGCGGATCAGGTCGCGCTCGTCGGAGAGCATGCGCTCATCGACCTGCGGGTCGATGCCCGGATCCGTCGTGGTGATGCGGACGCTGCCCTGGCTGAAGGCCTGGTAGACGGAGACGGCGAGCCGCCCGAGCGTCAGGTCGCCGCCGCCGAAGGAGGCGAGGTTGCCGGCGATCACGATCATGTCGTTCTCGCCCGCGCCGCCGAGGCCCGAGCCGTAGCGCAGGCAGCAATTGGTGTGGCGGTGCATCGGCGTGTCGACCATCGCGGTCTCCCTGAGGCGCAGGAACAGCGGCATGATCGGGTGGTCGAGCAGGTTCTCACCGACCGGCAGATCGGCGATGACGGGGATGCCGAGCGAAGCCGAGAGCGCGGCCGGGCCGATGCCGGAGCGCTGCAGGATGGCTGGCGAATGGATCGCTCCCGCACAGAGAATGACTTCGCGGGTCGCGCGTGGCGAGATGCTCTCGCCGTTGATGCGGACCTCGACGCCGCCGACATGCGGCCGGTTGCCCTCGACCTTGAGTCGGGAGACCAGGGCGTTGCCGATGATGGTCAGGTTGGCGCGTCCACGCGCCGGCTCCAGATAGCCGTCATTGGTCGAGACGCGGACGCCATGGTGGCTGTTGATGGCATAGGGCGAGGCGCCCGTGCCGTCCGGCGCGTTGTGGTCCTCGCACCAGCCATAGCCGAGCGCCAGCGAGGCGTCCTTCAATGCGCGGTCGACCCGGCCCCATTGCGCTTCGGGCGCGCGATAGACCGGGATCGGCCCGTTATCGCCGTGCCAGGGCGCGCCGCCGAAATTCACATCGGTCTCGAGCCGGTTGAAATAGGGCAGGACATCGGCCCAGCCCCAACCGGTGCAGCCATGCGCGGCCCAGCGCTCGAAATCGTCCGGCACGCCGCGAATGGCGATCTGCCCGTTGATGGTCGATGAGCCGCCGACAGCCCGCCCGCGCCAGAGCAGCTTGGGCTCCTGCCGCTCCGTCCGGCGCGCCATCAGTTGCGGCCAGCGATAATCGTCGTCGGCGATCGCCCGCATCGGATTGGGGATGCGGATATGCTCCGGCGTCTCCGCCGTGCGGAAATCGCGTCCCGCTTCGAGCAGGAGCACGCGGATCGCCGGATTCTCGCTCAGCCGCGCCGCCAGCACCGCGCCGGCCGAACCTGCGCCGATGATGATGTAGTCGTAGTCGTTCTCGATCATGGGGACTCCGCGAAAGACGCGTCGCGGAGGTTAGAGCATTTTCGAGCGAAGTGGACGCCGGCTCGCGTGAAGACAATGCGACAAAACAAGGAGGCAGAGAATTTCTGCGTTTCGGAGAAACGTGGGAATGCGCTCATCTAAGAGTTAGAGCAGCATCAATGCGAAAACCGGTTGCCACTTTTTCGCATCGTGCTCCAGCCTCAGGCCGCATGCAGGTTCGACAGGAAATGCGTGACGAGGTCGCTGATCATCCCGGCCGAGGCCTCGACCTGGACGGCGGCGCTGTCGAGCTCGATCGACATCTTGGTGACGTCGCCGATCGACATTCGCGCGGCCTTGGCCGAGAGCAGGCCTTCCTGCGTCCTGGTGGCGGCTTCCTGCGTGTTGACGGCCATCTCGTTCGTGGCGGCCGATTGCTGCTGGACCGTCTGGGCGATCGAGGCCGACGATTCCTCCAGCCGGGCGATGGTCAGGCTGATCGAGTTCACATGGCTGACGCAGGATTCGGTCGCCGACTGCACTTGCGCGATCTGCGTCGAAATCTCGGCGGTGGCGCTGGCGGTCTGGTGCGCCAGCGATTTGACCTCGCCGGCGACGACCGCGAAGCCCTTGCCGGCCTCGCCGGCGCGCGCCGCCTCGATGGTGGCGTTCAAGGCGAGCAGGTTGGTCTTGGTCGCGATCTGCTGGATCAGGGTCACGATCGAGCCGATGCGGCCGGCAGCCTCCGCCAGTACGGCGATCGACGAGGTGACCTCGCGCGTGTCGGCGACGGCCTGGCCGGTGATTGAGAAGCTCTGCTGCGCCTCGCTGCTGACATGGTCGAGCGCCTGCACCAGATCATTCGTCGCCGTCACCGTGCTGGTGATGCGCTGGGTGCAGTCGCGCGCCGCATCCTCCGCGAGCGTGGCTTCCCGGTCCGCCTGGCCGCTGCGGTAATGGCTGGTCGCGGCGTAGTTTCTCAAGGTCGTGGCCGCGGTCTTCAGGCTCTCCGACAGCTGGACGATGTTGTTCTGGAAGGACGAGGCGGCCAGATGGAGCTGGTTCTCGCGCTGCGTCAGGTTGATGCGGCTCGCCCGCTGATGGCAGGAGGTCGCTGCGATGGCGTCGCAGAGGATCAGCCGGGTCAGGGCCGCGCATTCCTCGATTGCCTTGCGGCTGCCGAAGCGTCGGCGGCGGCCGATTTCCTTGAAGAGCGGATCGATCAGGCGCAGCGTCGTGCCCAGCCGCGTGCGGATGCCCAGGGCGTCGCCGAACTCGGTCAGGGCCGCCTTGTTCAGGGAGGCGACGTAATCCTCGCCGAAGGCGCCGTCGAACAAGGTCCGGAGATGCTGCTCCTCGGCCTGGACCACCGCCGGCCGGTGCTGGGCGACCATAGGCTTCATGTCGGCGACGGAGCGTTCGAGATGATCGCAATAGGCGTGGCAGGCAGCGCCGGCCCTGGCGGAGAGGACCGGCAGCAGGGAGCGGGCGATCGCGCGGGCCTCGTCGTCGACGCCCGATGCCAGCAGGAGGCGCTCGACGGCTGCGCCAGTGATGGCGACAGGCTTCACTCCCGATGAATCGGTTTTCGGATTACGGTCCAAGGAATGCTGCAGCCTGAAGGTTTGCCTCCGTAAGACAATCCCATCAAAATCTTAATGAACCTCGGAGCTTGCCTGCATGTATTTTAGGCTGTGTCGTGCCTATGAATGAACCTGGAGCCCTCTGCGGAAACCCTAAGGCCGCGGCGCTTCGATCCCCGCAATGCCGCTGATCTGTTGGGCGAGGAAATCGACCAGCAGCCGAACCCGGGCGATGCCTGCGCGCTCGGGCACGATCAGCAGGCTCAGCGGCACGAAAGGCAGCGCGTAGTCGGGCAGGATCGCCTCGAGCCGGCCGTCCGCCAGGAGATCGCCGACCAGCCATTGATGGGTGGGGCCGATGCCGCGCCCGGCTGCCAGAGCTTCGCGCGCGGCAAGCCCGTGGTCGACCCGGAAACGCCCGCCAAAGGGCACGACATGGCGCGCGCCGTCCGGTCCTTGCAGGATCAGCGTATCGCTGCCCGCCACATTCGACATCCGGATGCCTTCATGGCCGGAGAGATCCTGCGGAATCGTCGGTCGCCCGCGCGCCGCCAGATAGTCCGGCGCCGCCACCAGCAGGCGCCGGCACTGGCCGAGAGCCCGCAGCTTCATCGAGCTGTCGCTGAGCGGACCCAGCCGCAGCGCGATATCCACGCCTTCCCGGACCAGGTCGACACGTTCGTCGGTGAGGCTGAGATCGACGCCGATCTCGGGATAACAATCCTGAAAGGCGAAGATCAGGCGGCTGGCGTGCAGGACCCCGAACGCCGCGGTGCAGGAGATCCGGATCGTGCCGGCCGGCGCGCCGCGCGTGCCGCGCGCCTCGTCGCCGGCCTGCTCGACCAGGCGCAGGATCTGGATGCAGTCGGCATAGTAGCGGCCACCTTCATCGGTCATCGTGACGCGCCGGGTGGTCCGGCTGAGAAGCGGCACGCCGAGCGCGTCCTCAAGCTCGCGCAGATGCCGGGTGATCGTCGACTGCCCGACGCCGAGCTCGCGCGCGACCGCCGACAGGCTGCCGCGCTCGGCGACGCGGACGAAGCTGCGCATGCGTTCGAGCGTGACGTCAGATCTATCCATTATCTGGCATAATCTTATGCATTGCCGACATCTAACGGATTGAGCGGTCTCTGGCTACTTGGATGGCAATCAACCCATCACCGGATCGTCCACCCATGAAAATCCTGTTTGTCTTCGCTCATCCCGAGCCGCGTTCGCTCAATGGCGCGCTGCACGACGTCGCCATCAAGGAACTGGAAGCCCTGGGCCATGAGGTGCGGGTGTCGGATCTCTATGCCGATGGCTGGAAATCCGAGATCGACCGCGCCGATTTCCCCACGCTGGCGCCCGACGCGCGGCTCAAGCCGGCGGCCGCCTCCGGAGAGGCTTTCGCCGGTAATTCCCTGACCGCTGACGTCAAGGCCGAGCAGGAGAAGCTGCTCTGGGCCGACATGCTGATCCTGCAGTTCCCGCTGTGGTGGTTCGCCATGCCGGCGATCCTGAAGGGCTGGGTCGACCGGGTCTATGCCTATGGCTTCGCCTATGGCGTCGGCGAACACAGCGAGACGCGCTGGGGCGACCGCTATGGCGAGGGCACCCTCGCGGGAAAGCGCGCCATGCTGCTGGTGACCGCCGGCGGCTGGGAGGAGCATTACTCGGATCGCGGCATCAACGGCCCGATCGACGATCTGCTGTTCCCGATCAATCACGGCATCCTGTACTATCCGGGCTATGACGTGCTGCCGCCCTTCGTGGCCTACAGGGTCGATCGTCTCGACGAGGCCGGGTTCGCGGCAGTGGCGGAACGCCTGCGCGAGCGGATGCGCACGCTTGGTTCCACCCCGCCGATCCCCTATCGGCGGCAGAACGGTGGCGACTACCTGATCCCGAGCATGCGGCTGCGCCCCGAGCTGGGCGAGCCGGATGCAGCGGGCTTCGCGCTGCATCTGAATGGTGCGGGCGCGGCGGGCCAGCCGATGCAAAATCAAAACCCTCCAGCATCAGACCGAACGCGATATTCGGTCTGATGCTGGAGGGTCGCTTGGACCGGCGCCGTGAAGGCCTGGCGCCTTACGCGGCGTCGAGCCCGTAGAGCGAGTGCAGCGTGCGCACCGCAAGCTCGGTATAGGCGGCGTCGATCAGCACCGAGAACTTGATCTCGGAGGTCGTGATCGCGCGGATGTTGATGCCCTTCTCGGCCAGCGCCCGGAAGGCGCGCGCCGCGACGCCGGCATGGCTGCGCATACCCACGCCGATCGCCGAGATCTTGACCACATCGGTCGCGCCCTGGAGCGACTGATAAGCGATCTGGTCGTGCCGGCTCTCCAGCAGCGTGCGCGCCCGCTCGAAATCGGCGGTCGGCACGGTGAAGGTGATGTCGGTCGTCGCCTGGTCGTCGGAGACGACCTGGATGATCATGTCGACATTGATGTTGGCATCGGCGAGCGGGCCGAAGATCGCCGCCGCCACGCCGGGCTGGTCGGCGACGCGCCGGAGCGTGATCTGGGCTTCGTCGCGTGAAAACGCGATGCCGGTGACGATCTGCTGTTCCACGATGTCGTCCTCGTCGCAGATAAGAGTACCAGTTTTCGGATTGTCGGGGTCGTCGAAGGAGGAGCGCACATAGGTCGGCACCCGCTGGACCATGGCGATCTCGACCGAGCGCACCTGCAGCACCTTGGAGCCGAGCGAGGCCATCTCCAGCATCTCCTCGAAGGAGACCTTGTCCATGCGCCGGGCCTTGGGCACGACGCGCGGGTCGGTGGTGTAGACGCCGTCGACATCGGTGTAGATGTCGCAGCGATCGGCCTTCAGCCCCGCTGCGAGCGCGACCGCGCTGGTGTCCGAGCCGCCACGCCCAAGCGTGACGATGCGGTTGGTCAAGGCATGGACACCCTGGAAGCCGGAGCACACCGCGATCTCGCGATTGCGGTCGAAGCCGGCCACGATGCCGGCGGGCTCGACTGCCTCGATGCGCGAGGAGCCATGCGCGTCCGAGCCGTAGATCGGGATCTGCCAGCCCTGCCAGGAGCGTGCGGGCAGGCCGAGTTCCTGCAGCACGATCGCCATCAGGCCCGAGGTCACCTGCTCGCCCGAGGCGACGACGACATCGTACTCGGCCTGGTCGTGGAGCGCGGCGGCTTCCTTGCACCAGCCGACCAATTCATTGGTCTTGCCGGACATCGCCGAGACCACGACCGCGACCTCATGGCCGGCGTCGAACTCGCGTTTGACGTGACGGGCGGCGTTCTTGATGCGCTCGACAGTGGCGACGGAGGTTCCGCCGAATTTCATCACCAGACGGGCCATGGCGGTCCAGAGGCTCTCAGATCAACAGTCCCGGACGAGCCGGGACGAAAGGTCACCCTCGCGCCCTACGCGAGGCCGGTGTAGATGACGGGCGGCGGCCGGACTGTCAATGCGAAGCAACCGGCTTCTGATCAAGAAGGAATAAAGCCATGGCAGCGACGGCTCAGCGCGACGGCTCGACGATCGATCCTGCCGAGGTCGCGCGTTTCGAGGCCATCGCCAAGACCTGGTGGGACCCGAAGGGGCCCATGGCGGTGCTGCACAAGTTCAATCCGGTGCGATTGGGCTTCGTTCGCGACCTGGCCTGCGCGCGGTTCTCGCGCGATCCCCGGACGCTGACAGCGCTGGACGGCCTGACCCTTGTCGACATCGGCTGCGGCGGCGGCGTGCTCTCCGAGCCCCTCGCGCGGCTGGGCGCGCAAGTGACCGGGCTCGATCCGGCGCCGACCAATGTCACCGTGGCTCGCGCCCATGCTGGGAAAAGCGGGCTTGCGATCGATTATCGCCAGGAGACGATCGAGGCGCTGGTTGCGGAGGGGCGGAGCTTCGACATCGTGCTGGCGATGGAGGTCGTCGAGCATGTCGCCGATGTCGATGCTTTTGTGGCGGCTTGCTGCCGGGCGGTGAAGCCCGGCGGCCTCCTGGTGATGGCGACGCTGAACCGCACGTTGAAATCCTATGCGCTCGCCATCGTCGGTGCGGAATATGTGCTGCGCTGGCTGCCGCGCGGCACGCATGACTGGAACAAGTTCGTGACGCCCGACGAGCTTGGCGCGGCGATCGAGGCCGGCGGGCTCGATCTCGGCGAGAGCACCGGCGTGGTCTACAATCCGCTCGCCGACCGCTGGTCGGCCGCGCGCGACACCGACGTCAACTACATGCTGGCGGCTTACAGGCCGGCCTGAGCGGCGCAGGGCAGGGTCTCACATCCAGCGTCGCAACACGCCGCCTATCAGCAGCAGCACCATGCCCGCGCAGGTGGAGACGATGGCGGCCGTCGCCTGCGGGCTGGTGCCGATCGTATAGCCGAGGCGCTTCCAGATCAGCGCGCCGATGAAGGCGCCGATGAGCAGGATCACGGCGTTGAAAAAGACGCCGAAGCCGCCATCGCCGAGAATGGCGTCGGCGATCCAGGCCAGCGCGAAGGCGGCGGTGACGATGATGGCGATCAGGACGAGCATTTGCGGCATCGCCATATCGGGCAGGCCGAGCATCAGAAAATAGGCGCGCATCGCGACGAATCCTGTTGGCAGCCGGCGGATGCTAGCATGCGGCCGGTGCGCTCCGGTGAAATTGTCGTCTGTTTTTTGCGCTGCAGTATATTCCTTAGGGGGATGGCGCAGCGCAGCATGACGCGGCATCATCGCCTGCCTAGCCGAGGGAGCAGTCGAGCGCGCGCGATAAGCCGCCGGCGAACAAGAACAGGGAGACGACGATGTCCAAGCCGCAGGCCGCGCTCAAGGATCTCTACGAGCTGAACGAACTGCCGCCGCTCGGCCATGTGCCGGCCAGCATGTATGCCTGGACGATCCGGCGCGAGCGCCACGGCCCGCCGCTCGAGAGTTTCCAGATCGAGGTGATCCCGACCTGGGCGATCGGCGAGGAGGAGGTGCTGCTGCTCGTGATGGCCGGCGGCGTCAATTACAACGGCATCTGGGCGGGGCTGGGCCAGCCGATCTCGCCTTTCGACGTCCACAAGGGCTCGTTGCATGTGGCGGGTTCGGATTGCTCCGGCATCGTCTGGGCCGTCGGCACCAAGGTGAAGCGCTGGAAGGTCGGCGACGAGGTCATCGTCCACTGCAATCAGGATGACGGCGACGACGAGGAGTGCAATGGCGGCGACCCGATGTTCTCCTCATCCCAGCGCATCTGGGGTTATGAGACGCCGGATGGTTCCTTCGCCCAGTTCTGCCGGGTGCAGTCGCGCCAGCTGATGCAGAAGCCCAAGCACCTCGCCTGGGAGGAGGCCGCCTGCTACACGCTGACGCTGGCGACGGCCTATCGCATGCTCTTCGGCCACGCCCCTCATACGATCAAGCCCGGCGACAACGTGCTGATCTGGGGCGCGTCGGGTGGTCTTGGCGTCTTCGGCGTGCAGCTCTGTGCGGCGTCCGGCGCCAACGCCATCGGCGTGATCTCCGACGAGAGCAAGCGCGATTACGTGCTCGGCCTCGGCGCCAAGGGCGTGATCAACCGCAAGGATTTCAACTGCTGGGGCCAGATGCCCAAGGTCAACAGCCCCGAATACAACGACTGGACCAAGGAGGCGCGCAAGTTCGGCAAGGCGATCTGGGACATCACCGGCAAGAAGGATGTCGATATCGTCTTCGAGCATCCCGGCGAGGCGACTTTCCCGGTTTCATGTCTCGTCGCCAAGCGCGGCGGCATGATCGTGTTCTGCGCCGGCACCTCGGGCTTCAACATCACCTTCGACGCCCGCTATGTCTGGATGCGGCAGAAGCGTGTGCAGGGCTCGCATTTCGCCCATCTCAAACAGGCGAGCGCCGCCAACCAGTTCGTGCTCGACCGCCGGGTCGACCCTTGCATGTCCGAGGTCTTCCCCTGGGACAAGATCCCGCTCGCTCATCAGAAGATGTGGAAGAACGAGCATGCGCCGGGCAATATGGCGGTGCTGGTGACCGCGCCGCGCACGGGCCTGCGGACCTATGAGGATGTGGCCGAGGCGCTGGCGGGGTGAGGCTATCTCTCCGCGTCGCTGCGGAAGACGACGCGGTCATAGAGCGCGAAGTTGAACATCAGGCCGGCGCCGACGCCCGCGGCGAGCGCGATATAGGGAACTGCCCCAACTGAGCCGAGAGTCAGGACGATGGCCGTATAGGCCATCAGATTGACGGCGCCGGCCGCTAGGCTCGAGAGCGTGTAGCGTCCAAGCTCGGCGGCGGGCCGGCTGGAGGCGCGATCGGAGAAGGTGAATCTGCGGTTCAGCGCCCAGGTGAACGAGGCCGCGGCCAGGAATGAGAGGATCCGGGCCGCTATCGGGCCAAGCATCAATCCTTCGATGGCGGCGGCAAAGACGCCGCCATCGACGAGGAAGCCAAGGGCTCCGACACCGAGGAAGCGCGGGAAGCGTCCGAGCCGCTTGGGGGGCATCGCCTCAGCCGCCGGCGGTCGGATGGCCGAGATAGGCGAGGAGCTTCTTCTCGCGTCGTCCCCGCGCGACGCTGTCGAGAATCAAGCCGGTCACGAAGGCGAGCAGGCCTGCGATCATCAATCCGACGGAGAGAACCGCGGTCGGCAGGCGCGTGACCCAGCCCGTCTCGATGAAGGCGACGATCACGGGGATACCGAGCCCGAGCGAGGACAGTACGAAGAGCGCGCCGATCAGGGCGAAGAACTGGAGCGGCAGGAGATCGCGCACCAGATGCAGGATCAGGCCGAAGATCCGCAAGCCGTCCTTGAAGGTCGAGAGCTTGCTTTCCGACCCGGCAGGCCGCTCCCTGTAGAGCGTTTCGATCTCGGACATCGGCACGTCGAGGTCTAGCGCATGGACCAGCAATTCGGTCTCGATTTCGAAACCGTTGCTGGTGGCGGGGAAGGATTTCACGAAGCGGCGCGAAAGCACCTTGTAGCCAGACAGCATGTCGCGGCTTTGGGCGCCGAATATCCGCGAGACGAGGCCGCTTAAAACCCTGTTGCCGAGCACATGGCCGCGGCGATAGGCGCCGCGCCGGTGATGGACCCGCGCGCCGTTGACCTTGTCGTAGGGGCCGGCGAGGAGTTCCGCCACAAGCCTTGGCGCGGCTTCCGCCTCATAGGTCGCATCGCCATCGACCAGCAGATAGATGTCGGCCTCGACATCGCTGAACATCCGCCGAACGACATAACCCTTGCCCTGCCGGTGCTCGCTGCGGACGATCGCACCCGCTTGGCGCGCGATTTCGGCCGTGCCGTCGCTGGAATTGTTGTCGTAGACATAGATGGCCGCCTCCGGCAGGCTCGTCTGGAAAGCCCGCACCACGGCAGCGATCGTCAGTGCCTCGTTATGGCAAGGGATCAGCACTGCGATTGCAAGCGCTGCCCGACATTCCTGAATGGGGTGGCCGGTTGTCGGCAGAAACATTTCGATTCCATTTTGGACGTCATGCGCATCGCTGGCGTGTTGTATCGGGCTGTCATCGCTACGAAGGGCCCGGGGGATTGCAGTCATGGTGAGCATGATGAGCGCTGGTTGGCGGGAGCGGGAATTCGTCGATAGCGTCGAGGCTGACGGACTAAGTCCTCGTTTCCGCAGGGAGCATGGTCATGCGCCGGGTCGCGAGGCGCATGATGCGCTGGTCGCGTCTTGCCCCTGCACATGGCGTTGAATGGCGTCGAAACGGAGCGTTTTCGGGGCTGTCATGTTGCGTGTTCTTATCTGGTGTCACGGTCGGGGAGCTGAACGGCCCGGAGCTGAACGGCCGGGAGCTGAACGGCCGGGAGCTGAACGGCATTGAGCGGCGACCTTGGAAACGGCTTGTCCGTGCGGCCTCCCGCTGCCCTGGAACAAGGGCATGACGGCGCGCGATCGGAGCCGGGCCGGGCGATCGATACGCAGCGAGCGCCTGCACCGGCATCGGCCTTGCGCATTCTGCTGGTCGTCATCGCGACGCTGCTGACATTCTATGCTGCGAGCCTTGCGAGCGCCTTGGTCGAGCCGCAGCATTATCGAGGCCGCGTCGCGCAGGCTGTCGCCTCCGCTGCATTGGCGCGCGACGTCGCCTTGCCATTCGCGCGGAGCAACCCTGTCTCCATCCATAATTTCAACGATTGCCTGATCCTGTCGATGCTCGTCCTGCCGCGGGAGGACGGCCTCTTTCGCCGGGCGCTGTCGCCGCGCGTGCCGCGTGTGGATGCACCCTGGTCCGGAGAGGCGCCGCGGGGCTATCCGCCTTATGTGCAGTGCCGCGATCTTGCCTTGGCCGCGGAGCCGGCCGCCGCGGTTCCGACGGAATATTATCACCGCTATCTGCATGGCGACTGGGTTCTGGCCAAGTTGCTCCTGGCGGTTCTGCCCTTCGCCTATGCGACGAATCTTCTGCTGATCCTGCTCGTGGCGGGCCTTGTCACGCTGGCGCTTCTGGCGCTGCGCAACGCCATGCGCCGGTCGGGAACGGCTGGACGGGACCGCGCCTATGCCGTGATGGCGCTGACATTGCTGTTGTTCTATGCGCTGCCGGTTTTCGGCAGGTCGTTCTCCTTCGCGCCGGCTGATATCGTCCTGGTCGGCTTCCTGCTGTTCTTCTATCTGCGCCCGCCATCGGCATTGTCGGAACCCGGCTTCGCGACCGCCGCCGCCCTGTTCGGTGCGCTGACGGCAATGTTTGAGTTCCTCACCGGAGGAAGTCCCAGCGGCCTCATCCTGATCGTCGCGGTGGTGGTCTTCGATGATGCCGCCGATCTGCGCGTGATGTGGCGCAGGCTGTGTGTCGGAGCCGTCTCCTTCACGGCTGCGATCATCCTCTGCTTCGTCTTCAAGATGGCGGCCGTGGCGGCGATCTGGGGGCTGCCGGAGCTGGGCCTCTTCGGCCGCCAGATCGGCGCCCATATGAGCGGCGGCGGCTGGGAGGTGGCGCCCGACAATGCCGCGCGGCTGGCCCGTTTCGGGATCGCCCCTGATGCGATCAGAGCGAGCTTTCTGTTCAGCTATCTCTACGCCCTATCCAAGGTCTTCTACTTCTCACGGTTCCTGGCCTTCGGCTCGGTTGAGTTGGGCATTCTCTTGGCGGTGGTCATTCCCGTGCTGCTCGCCCTGCATCAGGCGGTCCTGCTTTGGCGCTGTCGGGAGCCGGTGGAGCGCCTGAGAACAGGGCTGCTGCTGGCCGCCTGCGCGATCATGCCGGCCTGGTATCTGGCCTTCGTGCACCACACCATCGTCCACGCCCATTTCATGTTCCGCCCGATGGTCTGGCCGCTGGCCCTGCTGCTGGCGATGGCGGCCTGGAGACGAACCGGCCAAAAGCACAATGTGAGGGCAGGCTGAGACGAGGCTCTGCCGCTGCGGCGCGCTGCATGGGGCGGTCCTCAACCCAGCATCGGGCGATAGCGCGTTTTCGAGCGAGGTGGACACCGGTTCGCGTGAAGAAAACGCGTTGAAACAAAGAGCTAGAGACGTCGAACGATCCGATTGGATCGGAACCGGCTCTAGCGCCACCGGTTCCGGTGGGACCGGCCAAAACCGGCGGGAGCGCTTACCGTTTCCCGATCTTACCGCACGCCCAGGCGCCGGCAGCCGAGGGGCTGACCAGGCTGATGAAGATGATCGCGGTCAGGCAGAGCCCGGCATCGGCCGGGTTGCCGGTGCGGCCGACTGCAAGTTGATGCAGTGCAGCGAATTCCGCCATAGCTGGGAGCGTGACAGGTTCCTGGCAGGAGCCTGTAGCGAGGCGCTTCGGCTCGCACATGGCTTATGCGCGTCCGCATGGGGCGACAGGCCGGGCCGTCCACCTTATCAGGCTGGCATCCGAAAGCCGGTTCCCATGCTCTCTTCCCCCCTGTTCCTGCGGTTCACGCCCGTCATCTTCACCTTCCTCTGGTCGTCAGGCTGGATCGTCGCCGGCTATTCGGCGCTCTATGCGGATCCGCTGACCTTCCTGGCCGTGCGCTTCGCCTGTGCCGGCGTGCTGCTCGCCGGTCTCGCCTTCGCGCTGCGCGCGCCCTGGCCCAGGGGGCGACGCGCCATCATCGACTGCGTCGTCACCGGTATCCTGCTGCATGCGGCCTATCTCGGCGGCGTCTGGTGGGCGGTGCGCCATGGCTTGCCGGCCGGCATTTCCGGCCTGATCGCGGGCCTCCAGCCGATCCTGACCGCGCTGTTTGCGCCCGTGCTCGTCGGAGAGCGCATCTCGCCCGTGCGCTGGGCCGGCATCCTGTGCGGCTTTATCGGCATCGCGCTGGTGCTGGAACCCAAGATCGTCGGCGTCGATCCGGCCGTGCTCTGGGCGGTGCTGCTGCCGGTCGCGGTCAATGTCCTGGGCATGTTCGCGGTGACCTTCGGCTCCTTCTATCAGAAGGCCCGCATCGTCTCCGGCGATCTGCGCACGGTCACGGCCGTGCAATACGCCACCGCCTTCGTCGTGACGCTGCCCTTCGCCTATGCGCTGGAGCCGATGCGCATCGAGTGGAACCTCACCATGATCCTGGTGTTGGCCTGGTCGGTGCTGGCGCTCTCGCTCGGCGGCATCGGGCTCTATCTGCTGATGATCCGGCGCGGCGCGGTCTCTCGCACCGCGACCTTCCTCTATCTCGTGCCGCCGACGGTTGCGGTCGAGGCCTGGATCCTCTTCGGCGAGTCGCTGTCGCCGGTCCAGATCGCCGGCATGGTGGTGACGGTGGCGGGCGTCGTGCTGGCGAGCCGCAAATAGCCGGGGCGACGCGGCCTTTCGCCCAAAGAGGCATTTCGGATTTTCGAAAACTCGCCCTATGCTGCGTCGCAACAAAGGGAGAGAAATCATGAGCGCGAACGCCGCCGCCACATCCGAGGCGCCCGACAGCGCGATCAGCCTGATCGCCGCGGCCCTGCCTGGCTTCGAGACGCTGCTGGAGCAGGCGATCGCAGCCGTGCGCCGGAAGGTCACCAGCGACGGCAAGATTTCCTCAGCGAAGCTCGAAGCCGAGCAGCACGCCGCTCACGGTCTCTCCTGGCTGGCGACCTATGTCATGGCGCTGCGCGAGATGAAGGCCTATGGCGAGCGCCTCCAGGCTGAGGGCCGCTACGGCGCGACCGAGGACTACGCCATCCGCATCGGCGCCGGCGAATATGCCGCTCAGATCTTCGGTGGCATCCCGATGAGCCAGGGTGAGATCGTGCGGCTCGGCGCGCTCGGGCTTCCGGCCAAGACGATTGCCGCCGCTCGCTCGGATGCGGCCGAGACGCTGATCGCGGAAGGCAATACGCCTGAGAACCGCGCCCGCCTCGTTTCACTGTTCAGCCAGGATCACGGCCTGATCAGCGTCGGCGATCCCGGCCTCGACGAGACGCTTGAAGCGATCCGCAGCGAGATGCGCCGCTTCTGCGCCGCCGAGGTGACGCCCCACGCGCATGAGTGGCACCTTGAGAACGACTACATCCCGATGCCGGTGGTCGAGAAAATGGCCGAGCTCGGCGTCTTCGGCCTGACCATCCCCGAGGAGTTCGGCGGCATGGGCCTCTCCAAGGTCTCGATGTGCGTCGTCTCGGAGGAGTTGTCTCGCGGCTATATCGGCGTCGGCTCGCTCGGCACGCGTTCCGAGATCGCGGCCGAACTCATCCTCTGCGGCGGCACCGACGCGCAGAAGCAGAAGTGGCTGCCCAGGCTCGCCGCCGGCGAGGTGCTGCCGACGGCCGTCTTCACCGAACCCAACACCGGCTCGGACCTTGCCAGCCTGCGCACCAAGGCCGTGAAGCATGGTGAGGGAGATGCCGCCGTCTGGAAGGTCTTCGGCAACAAGACCTGGATCACCCATCCCGTCCGCGCCGACATCATGACGCTGCTGGTGCGTACCGACCCGGATGCGGCCGGCTATCGCGGCCTCTCCATGCTGATCGCCGAGAAGCCGCGCGGTACGGACGAAGACCCGTTCCCGGTCGCAGGCCTGACCGGCGGCGAGATCGAGGTGCTCGGCTATCGCGGCATGAAGGAATACGAGCTCGCCTTCGACGGCTTCGAGGTCAAGGCGGAAAACCTGCTCGGCGGCGTCGAAGGGCAGGGCTTCAAGCAGCTCATGCAGACGTTCGAGGCCGCCCGCATCCAGACGGCGGCGCGGGCCGTCGGCGTCGCCCAATCGGCCTTCGATCTCGGCCTGAAATATGCCCAGGATCGCATCCAGTTCGGCAAGCCCCTGATCGCCTTCCCGCGCGTCGCCGACAAGCTCGCCATGATGGCGGTCGAGATCCTGATCGCCCGCCAGCTCACCTATTTCGCCGCCCGCGAGAAGGACGCCGAGCGCCGCTGCGATCTCGAGGCCGGCATGGCCAAGCTGCTGGGCGCCCGCGTTGCCTGGGCCGCAGCCGACAACGCCCTGCAGATCCATGGCGGCAACGGTTTCGCGCTGGAGTACCCGATCAGCCGCGTGCTCTGCGATGCGCGCATCCTCAACATCTTCGAGGGCGCGGCGGAAATCCAGGCGCAGGTGATCGCGCGCAGGCTGGTGGAGGGGTGAGGAGGCTGGAGCCGGCTTCTTTTCCGGCGCAGCCTCCGAAAGAGGCTCCTTGACGCGTCAGCCCCGTGCCGTCGCCTCGCTCCCTGTCAGGGCAGCCGTCGGCGAATTCGCCGCGGCATAGCGCTTCGCCAGCACGGCGCAGGCGATGAGCTGGATCTGGTGGAACAGCATCAGCGGCAGCACGATCAGTCCCACCGACTGGCCGGCGAAGAGGATGCTCGCCATCGGCAGGCCGCTCGCCAGGCTCTTCTTCGAGCCGCAGAAGACGATGGTGATCTCGTCGGGGCGGGAGAAGCCGAGCGCGCGCGACAGCAGGCGGGTGCCGGTGAGCACGATCGCGAGCAGCAGCACATTGACCAGGACCAGCGCGCCGAGCTGCTCCAGATCGAGCTGATGCCAGATGCCCTGGGTCACGCCCTCGCTGAAGGCGGTGTAGACGACGAGCAGGATCGAGCCGCGATCGACGAAGCCGAGCATGCGCTTGTGGCTGGCGATCCAGCCGCCGATCCAGGGCCGCAGCAGCTGGCCGGCGGCGAAGGGCAGCAGCAATTGCACCACGATGTCGCCGACGGCGCCGGCCTGGAAGCCGTGCCCCTGCGTGGTCAGGAGCAGCGCCGCGAGAAGCGGCGTGATCACGATGCCGATGAGGTTGGAAGCCGAGGCCGCGCACAGCGCTGCCGGCACATTGCCGCCGGCGATCGAGGTGAAGGCGATCGAGGACTGCACCGTGGACGGCAGCACCGAGAGGAAGATCAATCCCGTCCAAAGGCCTGGCGTCAGCAGGGACGGCATCAGCAGGCGCAGGAGCAGGGCGATTGCCGGGAAGGCGAGGAAGGTCGCCGCGAGCACGAAGCTGTGCAGCCGCCAGTGGCGCAGGCCCTCCAGCGCTGCGCTGGGCGCAAGCCGCGTTCCATAGAGGAAGAACAGCAGGCCGATGGCGACATTGGTGACGAGGCCGACGACATGGGCGCCCTCGCCATGGGCCGGCAGGACGGAGGCGAAGGCGACCGTGCCGAGCAGCGCCATGATGTAGGGGTCTGGCGCGAAGCGGGCGAGCAGGGATCGCATCGGGAGCACTCCTTGATTGAGAGCTGCTCTATCGCGCATCCCTGCCTATGACGGAACGCCACGCGATATGCTAATTGTCATTGCGTTTCGCAATGAAGATGATCGTCATGCCGCACCCATTCGACCCCGTCCTGCTGCGCAGCTTCATCGCGGTGGTGGAGGAGGGCGGCTTCACCCGGGCCGCCGCGCGCCTCAGTCTCGGCCAGCCGACCGTCAGCCACCATGTCCGGCGGCTGGAGGAGGCGGCCGGCCGCAGGCTCCTGAACCGCGACACGCATTCGCTGGAAACCACCGTCGACGGCGATGCGATGCTGGGTTTCGCGCGCCGCATTCTCGATGCCGATGCGCAGGCCAGGAGCTACTTCACCGGTGCCAGGACGCGCGAGAGGCTGCGTTTCGGCGCCTCGGAGGATTTCGTGCTCTCGGGCCTGCCTGATTTGCTGCGCGATTTCGTGCGAGGTCATCCCCTCGTCGATCTCGAACTGACCGTGGGGTTGAGCGAGACGCTCTACGAGACGCTGGATCACGGCGCGCTCGACCTGATCTTCTGCAAGCGCCGCGAGGGTGATGGCCGCGGCCGCTCGGTGCTGCTCGACGATCTCGCCTGGGTCGGGGCGGGGCAGGCGCTCGATCCGGAGCAGCCCGTGCCGCTCGTGCTCTATCCGCCGCCCAGCGTCACCCGCGAGATCGCCATCGCGACGCTCGATCGGGCCGGCCGTTCCTGGCGCATCGCCTGCACCTCGGGCAGCCTGAGCGGGCTCGGGGCCGCCGTCTTCGCCGGCCTCGGCGTGATGCCGCATTCGCGCCGGCTGATGCCGCAGGGCCTCACCGACATATCGGCTGCCAGCGGCCTGCCGGCACTCGGCCAGGTCGAGTTCGTGGTGGTCGGCTCGGCGCGCGTCCTGCGCGGCCCGGCGGCTGCCCTCGCCGATGCCCTGGTCGAGAGCCGGGGCAGGCTGACCCGCATGCGCCTGATGGCGGCGGCCAATGTCGCGGGCGGTGTTTGACGCCCCCTCGTCTCCGGGCGGCGACGTCTCGCCAGCGCTTACGGCAGCATCCTGCTCAGCACGCCATCCTTGCGGACGAGATGGTGCCAGAGCGCTGCCAGCGCATGCACCACGGCTAATCCGATCAGCGCATAGGCCGCCAATTCGTGGATTTCGCGGACGGGCCGCGACAGCGCGCGGTCCACGGGCAGCGCGAAGGGCGGGATCGCGAAGAGGCCGAAATCCAGGCCCTGTCCGCGCATGATCGCATAGCCGAGGCCGATCGCCGGCACGGCGAACATCAGCAGGTAGAGGCCGAAATGGCCAAGCCCGGAAGCGCGCACGACCAGCGGCGAAAGCTCGTTCGAGGGCGCTGGGCGATGGCCTTGTCGCCAAAAGACGCGCACCAGGACCAGGGCCAGGATGGCCATGCCGATCACCTTGTGGGTCTCGACGATTCCATGCTCCCAGCTCTTCGGAAAGGCGTCGACGACAAGGCCCAGAATGAAGGTGACGACGATCAGCAGCGCCATCGACCAGTGCAGCCCGCGCGCGACGCCGTCATAGGCCGGTGATGTCTCGATCTTGCGCGGAGCGATCGTCATGAAGCGGCTGTCCTTCTCAACTTGGAATCGTTCCAAATTAAGAAGGGCGGCCGCGCTTTGAAAGTTAAACTTTGCTCATGTTGCCGCGCCCAGGCCCGGCCTTGACGGAGGTGACTATGGCTGCCGCTTCAATCCCGGCACGACCGCCGCGGGATCGATGGCGAAGCCCATCGCCTGGTAGCCTGTCCGGTTGGGGTGGAGCTTGTCGCCCGGCCCGCCCGTCGTCGCTTCCGGCACGAAGGCGGCTTTGAGGCCGCCGCTCGCGGGATCGAGCGTCGCCGCGTCGAAATCGACCACGGCGTCGAAGCTGCCGGGGCTGCGGATGAAGGCGTTCAGGGCCTTGCGCTTCTCGTCCTGCTCGGGGTGGCCATGGGCCGGGCTCGTGCTGCCGAGGGCCGATACGACCGTCGCCCCCACCACGCGGATGCCGCGTGCCCGCAGCTTGGCGATGCCGTCGCGCATGGCGTTCTGAACGGTCTCGGTCGCTGCGTTGCCGTTCCTGCTGAAATCATTGATGCCTTCCAGCCAGATCAGGCTGGTGACGCCCGAGAGCGAGAGCACGTCGCGCTCCAGCCGCTGGACGGCGGCCGGGCCGCCCGGAAAGGGCTTGGCCGGCGAATACTCGGCCGGCCCCGCGATCTGGTTGCCGCCGATCCCGGCATTCACCACGGCGACGCGGTTGACGCCGAAATATCGGGAGAGGCGGCGCGCCAGCACGTCGGGCCAGCGATCGTCGCCGTTCATGGTCGAGGCCGTACCGTCCGTGATCGAATCGCCGAAAGCGACGACCACCGGCGTGTCGGCCGGGGCCTGCATATCGAGCGCATCGACGAAGAACCAGGAGGCGGTGGGGTTGATGAAGGCGTCCTCGCCTTCATCCGAACCCTTGGCGCCGGCACGCGGCGCGGTGACATAGGAGGTCTGCAGCGCCTTGGCATGCCAGGTCATCGGGCCGCTTTCGCCCGCGACATGCAGGGAGACCGCGAGCTTGCGGCCCTGCAGCAGCGGCGAGGCCGGATCGCTCGCGAAGGGCAGCTCGACCGGGTCGCTCCAGGCAAACGCGCCCGGCTCCAGCCTCAAGGAGGGCTTGCCGGCGAAGGTCGCGGGCCGGTTGCTGCCGGGAACAAGCGCGGCCGAGCCGAGCTGGAGCCCGATATGGACATCATCGAAGGTCACGGGCCTCGTGCCGAAGGCATTCGTCAGGCGGATTCTGGCTTGGCGTCCCCATAGGCTCGGGCGCAGGATCAGGCGAAAGCTCTGATCGTTCGCGCCGGCGGCCGGATCGGGAAAGGCGAAGCGCTGGTCGGGCTGGGCCGAAGGGTTGCCCAGAGGGTAGGGGCCCTGCGCAGAGGCGACCCAGCTCGTCTTCCAGGCAAGAGTACCCGATTGCGCCATGGCGTCGCCTGCCAGTCCCGATAGAAGCGTCATGATGGCGAAGATGATCCGCAGCATGTGGTCCTCCCGATTTTTTCGAGAGCATGCTGGCTCGCAGGAGATGCGGCAAGTGCTCGGGCTCAGAAGTACTTGGGCTTACAAGTCCTGGACCTAACGCATCTTCACGGCCAGTTCAGCCGGACCTCGACGACGACCGGCTTCACCGCCCGCATCCTTGCATCGGCCGAACTGAACGGCCTGTCGCCCGAAATCGCCTCCATGGCCAGGAAGCCGGGCTCGGGATCGAACCGGAGCGACAATTCGCAGCCGCCGTCGGGTTTGGCGAGGCGGCCGCCTTTCCAGTCCCCGGCATGGCCGCCCCGGTCCCAGCCGAAGCCCAGAATCTCGAAGGGGCGGCCATTTGCGGCTTCCACCTCGGCGAGCGTCATGCCCTGGCGGATTGGAGGCCGCGCGCCGGGCACATCGATGCGCCAGATGGCGGTCGGCGGAATACTGATCGAGGCAGGCCGGCTGCGCGCCTTGCTGTCGTGCCAGAGCACCTGGAGCCGCCGTTTCGGGTCGCGCGGATAGACGATCGTTCCCGCTTCGGTCATGCCCTCGCCGACATCGATCTCGGCGCGTGCGACATTCTGCTGTCCGAACGCCTTGATCAGCGCCGCTTCGTTGGCGGTGCGGGCGAAAGGGCCAATGCAACTCAGCACCTCGGGCTGCTGCGCCGCGCAGGTCGCCGCGAGAGGCAGGCAGAGCGAGAGCGCGGCGGCAAGAGCCCTCACGCTCAGCCCCTCAATCGCCACTTCGCAAACCCCTCGCCGCCATCGCCCACGGCTTCGGCCTTCAGCCCCGCCGGCAGCTTTCCGGCGGCCGCCGGCGAGGTGACGAAGGTGGCGTTGACGCTCGCCGGCAGTGGCGCGATCGCCCAGTTGCCATCGGCCTTGGGATCGATCGTCTTCTTCTCCAGGATGTAGCGCACGACCACGTCGCGGTTGAGATCGGGCGCTTCCAGCACCACGGTCGTCTTGGTGCCCGGGAAATTGCCGCCGCCCGAGGCCCGGTAATTATTGGTGACGACGATGAACTCGGCCGCCTCGTCGATCGGCTTGCCCTGGAAGCAAAGGCCGACGATGCGGTGGGCGTCGGGAGCGACGAGCTTGCCGTCGCCGTCATAGCGCGAGGCCTTGGTGACATCGATGCGATAGGTCACGCCGTCGATCACGTCGAAATTGAACGCCGGGAAGCCCTGGTTGATCAGCGGCTGCTCCTCGGTCCTGGCGGGGTCGATGCGGTTGAAGATGCCGGCCGAGCGCTCCAGCCATTCGCGCACCTGGGCGCCGGTGATTTTCACGATCTGCACCGTGTTCGGGTAGAGATAGATATCGGCGATGTTCTTGAGCGCCAGCGGCCCGGCGGGAATGTCGGTGAAGAAGGCCGGCCCCGCCCGCCCGCCGGATTTGAACGGTGCGGCCGCCGAGAGGATCGGCAGCGCCTTCATCGGCGTCTGCGCCATCAGCCTCTTGGCATAGGCCGCCTGGGCGTCGGTGACGATCTGGATCGAGGGATCGTCGGTGACCAGCCCGAAGAAGCTGTTGATCGGGCTTAAGGTCGCGCCGACCGGCTCGCGCATATAGCTCAGCGTCGCTTCGTGGTCGGCCTTGACGGAGGCGAGAATGGCGGCATCGGCAGTGGCCTTGGGCACGATCTTGCGGTCGGGCGTGCGCTCGTAGATCGGCCGCGGCTCGACCTTGAAATCGGCGATCTGCCAGCGCTCGCCGCGCTTTTCGAGGTCGAGGTCGATGATGCCGAGATGCGAGCCCCAGAAGCCGGGCTGGCAGGCCGGCTTGCCGTGCAGCGAGCCCTTGACGTTGTCGACGCCGGCAATGCCGTCGAAGGCCTTGCCGCCGGGGAAGACCAGATGCTGGTGCCCGGTCAGGATCACGTCGATGCCGTCGAGCCTGGCCAGGTGCAGCGCCGCGTTCTCCTCCATGCCCTTGCGCTCGCCGCCCGCGATGCCGGAATGGCAGAGCGCCACGACGATGTCGGGCGCGGCCTTCAGCAGCTCCGGCAGATGTTTCGTGGCGGCGTTGACGATGTCGCCGGCGACCAGCTTGCCGTCGAGATTGGCCTTGTCCCATTGCATGATCTGCGGCGGCACGAAGCCGATCACGCCGATCTTGAGGACGTGCTGGGCGCCGGATTCGTCCTCGAAGCTTTGTTCGAACAGCCGCCAGGGATCGACCATCGGATAGCCGCTGGTCAGCTCGATATTGGCGCAGACCAATGGGAACTCGGCCTTGGCGATGCCGTTGTCGAGGAATTCGAGCCCATAATTGAACTCGTGATTGCCGAAGGTGCCGCAGGTATAGGGCAGGGCGTTCATGGCCGCGAGCATGGGGTGGGTGTCGCCGGCCCTCAGCCCCTTCTTATAGGCGACATAGTCGCCGAGCGACGAGCCCTGCAGGAAGTCGCCATTGTCGAACAGCATGCTGTTCTTGACCTCGGCCTGGGCCGCCTTGATCAGGTTCGCGGTCTTGGCGAGGCCGACCGTGTCGTCGGCGGCATCGCGGAAATAGTCGTAAGGCACGACATTGACGTGGAGATCGGTCGTCTCGAGCAGGCGCAGTTTCATCCGCGCCGGGGTCTGGGCGGTGGCGATCGCGGGCAGGGCGGCGCTCGCGGCTATCGCCGCTCCGGCCTTCAGCGTGTCACGGCGGTTGAACTGCTTTTCGCGTGACATGGCCGGCTCCTGATCGCGTTGGGCGGACGAAAAGCTAGCATTGCGGCGGTCGCGTGACACGTGGAAGATGACGACCGCTCCGGCCGAAAGGCGAGAATTCGATAGGGCGCGCGATGATCCTGATCGGCCAGTATGATTCCCCTTTCGTGCGGCGCGTCGCCATCGCGTTGAAGCTCTATGGCCTGCCCTTCGAGCACCGACCCTTGTCCGTCTTCGCGGACGCCGACAAGATCCGCAGCTATAACCCGCTGACGCGTGTGCCGACGCTGGTGCTGGACGATGGCGAGGTGCTGGTCGACAGCCCGAGCGCGATCGATTTTCTCGACAGTCTCGTGCCGGCCGGGCAGGCGCTGTTTCCGCGGCAGGAACCGGCCCGGCATCGCGCTGTGAGGGTCGCGGCGCTCGCCATGGGGCTCGCAGACAAGGCCGTCAGCCTGTTCTACGAGCAGCGGCTGCACCGGGAGATTTCGGATCTCTGGGCCGACAGGTGCCGCATCCAGATCCTCGCCGTTCTCGGCGCCCTCGAAACCGATCGCGCCGGCAGGAATGGCGAATACTGGTTCGGCGGCGGAATCGGCCATGCCGATATCGCGGTTGCGGTCGCGCTGCGCTTTCTGGGCGAGGCGCATCCGGGGCTGGTCTCCTGGGCTGAGTATCCGGCGCTTGCCGCTCATGCAGCGCGGCACGAAGCCCTGCCGCTGTTCCAGGAGATCTCCCAGCCCTTCATTCCGCCGTCCTGAAACGCCTCAACCCGCCCGACTGACGCCTTCCATGCGCAGGCGCCCATCCGCCCCCTCCGTCCAGGCCTTGATCGCGCCGTCGGGCAGCCGCCTGGCCTTCACCTTGAAAGGCTCGCCGGCGATCAACGGGCTGACGCCGCGATAGGCGAACTTGATCGGCTTGCCGCCCGAGAGCGTCGCGATGATGTTGAGCATCAGCGTCGCCTGGATCGGCCCATGCACGACGAGGCCGGCATAGCCTTCCTCGCTCGTGACATAGGGGTGATCGTAATGGATGCGGTGACTGTTGAAGGTGATCGCGGAATAACGGAACAGGAAGACCGGGCTCGACTCGACCTCCCAGACGAGATCGGCGGCTTCCGGCTCGATTGGGGCTGGCGCTGGCGCGGCCGGATCGCCCGGCTTGGCCGCCTCGCGATAGACGATGTTGTGGCGCTCGCGCAGCGCCACGCCGCGCTCCGTGACGATCTCATGATCGACCGCGACAAAGCAGAGCGGCCCGGTGCGGCCTTCCTTGAAGCTGACATCGGCGATGCGGGAGCGGCGCGTCACCCAATCGCCTTCGCGCAAGGGAGCCAGCGTCTCGATCGTCCCGCCAGCCCACATCCGGCGCGGCAAGGGTACGGGCGGCAGGAATTCGCCCTTGGCGGCATGGCCGTCGCTGCCGATCGCGCTCATCGGCGAGATCGGCGGCGCGAGGCACCAATGCAGGGCGAGCGGCGCCTCGCCCTCGGGACAAGGCGCCAGATGTGGCGCGAAGGTCGCGGTGAAGCTTTGTACGAGACGCGGCGTCACGATGTCGGACGCCTCCATCGACTTGCCGATCCATGAGCGCAAGGACGCGATATCGAAGGCCACGGCAGATCATCCTGAGAATTCGCCAGCGTGAGTCGGCTGGCGTGGTTTTCGAGAACCGGAGCGGAACGGACTTTCGTCCGTTAGCACCGGAAGCGCAGAAGGCCGCGTCAGACGGCCTCGCTGGTAGAATTGTCAGTATGATCTGGGCATGCCCAGCACATGTTCGGCGAGATAGGACAGGATCAGATTGGTCGAGATCGGCGCGACCTGGTAGAGCCGCGTCTCGCGGAATTTGCGCTCGATGTCGTATTCCTCGGCGAAGCCGAAGCCGCCATGGGTCTGGATGCAGGCATTGGCCGCCTCGAAGGAGGCGTCCGCCGCCAGCATCTTGGCCATATTGGCTTCCGCCCCGCAGTTTTCGCCTGCCTCGTAGAGCCTGACCGCCTCGCGCACCATCAGCTCGGCGGCGCGCATATTGGCGTAGGCCCTGGCGATCGGGAACTGGACGCCCTGGTTCTGGCCGATCGGCCGGCCGAAGACCTGGCGTTCCCTGCCGTAGCCGGAGGCCTTCTCGATGAACCATTTCGCGTCGCCGACGCATTCGGCGGCGATCAGGATGCGCTCGGCGTTCATGCCGGAGAGGATGTAGCGGAAACCCTTGCCCTCCTCGCCGATCAGGTTTTCCGCGGGCACGCGGACATTGTCGAAAAACACCTCGGTGGTGGCGTGGTTCATCATCGTGCGGATCGGCGCGATGGTCAGGCCGGCCTTCAAGGCCTCGCGCATGTCGAGCACGAAGACGGAGAGACCTTCGGTGCGCTTGGCGACCTCCTCGCGCGGCGTGGTGCGGGCGAGCAATAGCATCAGGTCCGATTGCGCCGCCCGGCTCGTCCAGATCTTCTGGCCGTTGACGACGTAATGGTCGCCCTCGCGCCGCGCCGTTGTGCGCAGCGAGGTCGTGTCGGTGCCGCTCGTCGGTTCGGTGACGCCGAAGGCCTGCAGGCGCAACTCGCCCGAGGCGATCTTGGGCAGATAGCTCTGCTTCTGCTCGGGCGAGCCGTGCCTGAGCAGCGTGCCCATGATGTACATCTGCGCATGGCAGGCGGCGCCATTGCAGCCCTGGCGCTGGATCTCCTCCATGATCACGGTGGCGGCCGAGAGCGAAAGGCCCGCCCCGCCATACTCCTCCGGGATCAGCGCCGAGAGGAAGCCGCTCTGCGTCAGCGCAGCAACGAACTCCGTCGGATAGGCCATCTCGCGATCGAGTTTGCGCCAGTATTCGCCGGGAAAGCCGGCGCAGAGTTTCGCGACGGCGTCGCGGATATCGGTGTGATCTGAAGTCTGCTGCATGGTTTTCGTGGCTCGTCTTGCTCACGCCTTCGTTCGCTCTCGACGTCATCCCGGGCAAGCGAAGCGCGGACCCGGGATCCATCGTAGAGCGTTGGCGTCCTATGATGGATCCCGGATCGGCGCGGCTTCACCGCTTGTCCGGGATGACGGAGAGGTTCCGGCGGGCGATGGCCTGCCCCCGAACTCGGCCCTCAACGCCTCGTCATGCTCGCCGAGCCCCGGCACGCGCCGCATCGCGACGCGCTCGCCATCGACGATCACCGGCGGCGCCAGCACCTCGACGGGGCCGGCCGGCGTCTCCACCGCGAGCGTCGTCGCCGCAACATGTGTGATCAGGTCACCGACGCTGGAGACCGTGCCATAGGCGATGGCGTGGCGGTCGAGCGCGGCGGCGACCTCGGCGAAGGGCCGCGCGCCCAGGATCGCCCCGATCGCCGCGTCGAGCGCCTTGCGTTCGCGCACCCGCAGCACATTGCTGGCATAGCGCGGCTCCGTCGCCAGCGCCTCGCTGCCGAGCACGTCGCGGGCCAGGATCTGCCATTCACGCTCGCTCTGGATCGAGATCAGGATGTTGCCGTCGGCGGTGGCGAAGACGCCATAGGGCGCAATCGAGGGATGGGCGAGGCCGACGCGCGGCGGCTCGATGCCGCCATAGCGGCGCGTCAGGTAAGGCACGTTCATCAAGTCGCCGAGCGTGTCGAACAGCGAGAGCTGGATCGCCGAGCCCTGGCCGGTCCGCGCCCGCCGCAGCAGCGCTTCCAGGATCGCCGCATAGGCGGCCTGTCCCGTTGCGATGTCGGCGATCGAGACGCCGATGCGGGAGGGTCCGGAATCCTCGGTTCCAGTGATGGCCGAAAGCCCCGATTCCGCCTGCACCAGGAGGTCATAGGCCTTGCGATTGTGATGCGGCGTGCCGGGCGCGTAGCCGGAGATGTCGCAGGTGATCAGCCTGGGATAGCGCTGGCGCAGTTCGGTGGCGCCCAGGCCCAGGCGCGTCGTTGCGCCCGGCGCGAGATTCTGGATGAAGACGTCGGCTTCGGCCAGCATGGCCTCGACCATTGCGCGGTCGTCGGGCTGCTTCAGGTCGACCCGGCAGGATTCCTTGCCGCGATTGATCCAGACAAAATAGGAGGAGAGGCCGCGGGCGTAGTCGTCATAGCCGCGCGCGAAATCGCCCTCGGCCCGCTCCAGCTTGATGACGCGCGCCCCCGCATCGGCGAGCTTGCAGGTTGCGGTCGGCACGGCGACCGCCTGCTCCAGCGCCACCACCAGAATTCCATCGAGAGCATTCGTCATCGCAAGCCAGTTTACTGTTTCACTTGGACCGCCCCTCGGCCCTCATCCTGAGGAGCAGTCGCAGACTGCGTCTCGAAGGATGTTCCAGCGCGTACTGAAGCATCCTTCGAGACGCCGCGTTCCGCGGCTCCTCAGGATGAGGGCTCGACAGGGAGGTCGACCATTTCACGCACAGACGGGCCGTGCGCCTGCTCCCAAGTCAAATAGCGTTTTGCGATGGGGACCATAGCGAAATCCGGGCGGGCGGCGGCGTTCTATAGGTTCTCGCTATGGCCTTCATCGCTTTATCCTACTTGTGGCTTTCGCCCGCCCATGCGCCCCTTTGGCCCAGGCAGCGCGCCGCCAAGAGCGCGTTCCATGAGGAATCCAGGGAGAAGAAACATGGTCAGGACGAAGCTGGCGGCTGCGCTGTTTGCGGCAACGGCGCTGCTGGGGTTGCCGGCCGCCGCGCAGGAGAAGCCGAAGGAACTGGTCGTGGGCATCGCGACCTTCCTGTCGGGGCCGGCCTCGGTGTTCGGCGTGCCCGGCAAGGCCGCGGCGGATCTGTTCTTCGAGGAGATCAACGCCAAGGGCGGCATTTTGGGCGTGCCGGTGAAGCCGGTCTATGTCGATGAGGGCGCCGGCACCAACCAGCTGATCTCGGAATATCGCCGCGTCGTGCAGGATCAGGGCGCGCAAATCATGCTGGGCGCGATCTCGTCGGGCTCCTGCAATGCGCTCGCACCCGTCGCCGAGGACCTCAAGGTCGTCAATGTGATGTGGGATTGCGGCACCCAGACCATCTTCGAAGAGGGCAAGTGGAAATACTCGGTCCGCACGCAAGGCCATGCCGGCGCCGAGATGATGGCGACGCTGCTCTACCTGATGAAGGTGAAGCCCGACTTCAAGACGGTGGCCGTGGTCAACCAGGACTATGCCTGGGGCCGTGAATCCTGGGCCTTGCTCCAGGCCGGCCTCAAGGCACTGAAGCCCGATGTGAAGATCGTCGCCGAGCTCTTCCCGAAATTCGGCGCGCCCGATTTCTCGACCGAGATCACCAGGCTCTCGGCGCTGCGGCCCGATGTCGTGATCTCGACCTCCTGGGGCGGCGATCTCGACACCTTCGTGCAGCAGGCGGCGGCGCGCGGGCTGCTGAAGCAGTCGACCTTCGTGCTGCCGCTGGCGGAAAGCTCGATGGAGCGGCTCGGCGCGGTCATGCCGGAGGGGGTCATCGTCGGCTCGCGCGGCGACCACTATTTCCTGCACCCGAAATACAAGAACACCGCCGAAATGCAGGCTTTCGTGAAGGCCTACAAGGCCAAGACCGGCGCCTATCCGATCTATCCGACCTTCCACATGAACCAGGCCGTGACCGGTCTGGTGAAGGCCTATGAGAAGGCCGCAGCCGCGGCGGGCGGCAAATGGCCGAGCAAGGAGCAGGTGATCGCCGCCTTCGAGGGGCTGGAGTTCAAGTCGCTCACGGGGACGATCACGATCCGCTCGGACCATCAGGGTCTGGAGGACCAGATGCTCGGCACGACCAGGCGCGTGCCGGAATACCCCTTCGCGGTCTATGACAAGATCGCGCTCTACCCCGGCAAGCTGGTGACCACGCCGCTCGGCGAGAAGTCGCTGGACTGGTTCGCCAAGGTCAAGCCGGAGCTGGTCAAGGACAAGTCGATCGAGACGTTTGACTATGTGAAGTGACGGCCTCGCTCTGAACGCTTCCCGTCATTGCGAGCACCCGGGTCTTGCCTTCGGCAAGCCCGAGTACAGGCTCCGCGAAGCAATCCAGACGTCTCGCTCGACGCCCCTGGATTGCTTCGTCGCTTTGCTCCTCGCAAAGACGGCGAGAGCTTGAATCGAAAACCCAAGAACGATCCCTAAATGCCTCCAGAAATGATCCTTCTCGCCGCACTCGACGGCTTGGCCTATGGCTCGCTGATCTTCCTGGTCGCGGTCGGGCTGTCGCTGATCTTCGGGGTGCTCGGCGTGCTCAACGTCGCCCACGGCTCGTTTTACGCGATCGGCGCCTATGTCGCGGCCTCGGCCGTGCTGGCGGCGGCCGGGATGGGGCTGCCGACCTGGCTGGCCTTCCCCCTGTTCTTGGTGTCGGCCGTTCTCGTCGGCGTGGTCGTCGGCGGCACCGTCGAGGCGCTGCTGCTGCGGCGCATCTACGGCAAGGAGGAGGTGCTGCAGCTCCTCGTCACCTTCGCCGTCTTCATGATCCTCGAGGACGCGCAGAAGGTCGTCTTCGGCACGCAGCCGCTCTTCGCCAACGCGCCGATGAACTGGCTCGGCACCGTCGAGGTCTTCGGCATCTTCTACACCTCCTATCAGCTCATCCTGATCCCGCTGGTGGCGCTTGTCGTGCTGCTGGGCCTGCGCTGGTTCCTGCGTCGGACGCGCTTCGGGCGCGCCATCGTCGCGGTGACGCAGGACCGCGAGGCGGCGATGGCGATGGGCATCGACGCCACCCGGATCTACCTCTTCACCTTCATCATCGGCGCGAGCCTGGCGGCGCTCGGCGGGGCGCTGTCCTCGGCCACGACCTCGCTGACGCCCGGCATCGGTTCTGGCATGATCGTGCTGTCCTTCGCGGTCGCGGCCACGGCCGGGCTCGGTCGCATCGAGGGTGCGGCGGTCGCTGCGCTGATGATCGGGCTCGGGCGTTCGGCCGCGGTCTATTTCGCGCCGGAATTCGACGTGCTGATCCCCTATCTCATCATGGTCGCCGTACTGCTGATCAAGCCGGAAGGCCTCTTCACCACCGTGCAGACGAGGAAGGTCTGATGTCGCGCCAATATCTCATCGGCGCGGGGCTCCTGATCGCGCTCGTCGCCTTTCCGCTGCTCTCGCCCTGGTCGACGGTGATCCTGACGGTCGCGCTCTGCGAGGGCCTGGCAGCGCTCGGCATTCTCGTGCTGCTGCGCGCCGGCCAGGTCTCCTTCGGCCATGGGCTCTATTTCGCTTTCAGCGCCTATGTCGTCGCCTTCATGGCCGCCGCCCATCTCGGCCATGAAGTCCTGCTGCTGGTGCCGATCGCCACCGCCGCCTCGGGACTTGTCGCGGCGCTGGTCGGCCTCTTCATCGTGCGCTACCGGGCGATCTTCTTCGGCATGCTGAACCTCGCCATCTCGATGGTGTTCTTCTCGCTCCTGGAGAAGCTGTTCTCGATCACCGGCGGGGCCGACGGCAAGCGCGTGCCGCGCCCGACGCTTCTGGGGATGACGCTGGAGCGCGAGAGTTTCGAGTTCTGGATGTTCTACATCACCCTGGCGCTGGCTGTGGTCGCCGCGCTCTTCGTGGCGCGCTATCTCGCATCGTCCGGCGGCAAGGCGCTGGAGGCGATCAAGTCGAACGAGACCAGGCTCGAATATCTCGGCGTCTCCAGCCGCAAGGTGCTCTACGGCGCCTATCTCCTGTCGGGCCTGCTGGCGGGGCTGGGCGGGGCGATCATCGCGCTGGTCTCAGGCCATGTCACGCCGGAGCTGGCCTATTGGGTGCGCTCGGGCGAGTTCGTCTTCATCGCCATCCTCGGCGGGGTCGGTGGCGTCGCCGGCCCGTTCCTGGGCGCGCTGATGTTCCAGATCATCCGCGGCTATGCGGCCGTCTATGCGCCCGAGACCTGGCACGCGGTGCTCGGCATCATGCTGCTGGTGATCATCTTCTTCGCGCCGAGCGGGCTCTACGGGCTGATCGCGGGCCGCAGGCGCGCCTCCGGGGAGGCCGCGCGATGAGCGGGTTCATCCTCGAAGCCCGCGACCTCGAACTGCGCTTCGGCGGCGTGCAGGCCGCCAATGGCGCGAGCCTTCAGGTCCGCGCCAATGAGCGCATCGCCATCATCGGTCCAAACGGTGCCGGCAAGACCACCTTCATCAATCTCTGCACCGGCTATATCAAGCCGCAGTCGGGCACGGTCATCTTCGCGGGCCAGGATATCACGGCGCTCTCGCCGCGCGCGATCACCCGGCTCGGCATCGGCCGTTCCTTCCAGATCCCGCAGCTCTTCCTCGAGAACACGGTGATCGAGAACCTGCTGCTGGCGCTGAGCGCCCGCGAGGGCAGCTGGTCGCCTTTCCTCAAGCTCACCAGGCATCCCAAAATCGATGAGATGTGGGCGCTGCTCGAGATCGTCGGGCTGAAGGACACCGGCCACCGCATCGTCCGCGAATTGCCCGAAGGCATGCGCAAGCTGATCGACATCGCGCTCGCGCTCGCATTGGAGCCCAAGCTGATCTTCATGGACGAGCCGACCAGCGGCGTCTCCAGCCATGAGAAGTTCCAGGTCATGGACACGTTGACCCGCGCCCTCGACGCCCGCTCGACCACCGCGATCTTCGTCGAGCACGACATGGACGTGGTCGCGCGCTACGCCAATCGCGTCGCCGTCTGGTCCGGCGGCAGGATCGCGCTGGAGGGCTCGCCCGAGGAGATCCTGAGCCATCCGGACGTGCGCGAGAGCGTGATCGGGGAGGTCGTCTGATCATGCCACGCACCAAGGACATCCTGGAGATCAAGGGCCTCTCGGCCGAGATCGAGGGCGTGCAGGTCTTGCGCAAGGTCGATTTCGCCCTGGCCGAGGGCGCGACGGTCGCCCTGATCGGTCGCAACGGCGCCGGCAAGACCAGCCTGCTGCGCGCGATCATGGGCTTCATGAAGGTCACGGCAGGCGCGATCGCCTTTGACGGCAGGCCGCTGCGGGATGTGAAGCCGCATGAGCGGCCGCGGCTGGGCATAGGCTATGCGCCTGAAGATCGCCGCCTGTTCTCGACCTTCACCATCGAGGAGAACATCCGCCTGCCGGCCGAGGTGATGAAGCTCGGCGTACCCGAGATCGCGCGGCGGCTCGACGGCATCTATGCCGTGCTGCCGGAGCTCGCGGATCTGCGCCATCGCCCCGCGGCGGGCCTCTCCGGCGGGCAGGGCAAGATGGCGGCGCTGGCGCGTGCGCTGATGATCGGCAACCGCGTGATCCTGCTCGACGAGCCGTTTCAGGGGCTGGCCCCGGTGCTGGCCAACCGCTATGCCGCTGCCCTGCGCACCCTGCGCGACAGCCATCCCGAGATCGCCTTGCTGATTACCGAATCCAACCCCAGCCTGCTGCGCAATTTCGCCGAGCGCGCCTATGCGATCGAGCGCGGCGAGGTCACCGAAGTCGAAGGTGGGCTCGCGGCGAGTTCGCTGGCGGCGGCGGGGATGCATTGAGCCAGGATTTCACCCATAAGCCCTCATCCTGAGGAGCTGCGAAGCAGCGTCTCGAAGGATGCTCCAGATGGTTCAGGAGCCTCCTGGAGCATCCTTCGAGACGGCCGCTTTCGCGGCCTCCTCAGGATGAGGGCTGGAGTTAAAAAGCGGAGAAACGCCCATGAATCAGCACTTCATCAACGGCCGCTATGTCGCTGGCCAGACGGGCGAAACCATCGCCAAGCTGGCGCCCGCGACGGGCGAGGAATTCGCCCGCATCGCCTGCGGCAACGCCGCCGACATCGACGCCGCGGTCAAGGCCGCCCACGCTGCCTTCGACGGCGCCTGGGGCAAGCTGACGGCGGCCGAGCGCGGCCGATTGATCTCGAAGCTCGGGCTTAGGCTGCAGGACCATTTCGACGAGCTCGCCAGGCTCGAGGCGCGCGACACCGGCAAGCCGATGGCGCAGGCCAGGGCCGATATCGATGCGACCGCCCGCTATTTCGAGTTCTATGGCGGCGCTGCCGACAAGGTACATGGCCACGTCATTCCGTTCCTGAACGGCTACAGCGTCAGCGTGGTGCATGAGCCGCATGGCGTCACCGGCCATATCCTGCCCTGGAACTATCCGGCGCAGATGTTCGGCCGCTCGCTCACCGCTTCTCTCGCCATGGGCAACGCGGTCGTGCTGAAGCCGGCCGAGGATGCCTGCGCCACGGCCTTCCGCCTGGCCGAACTCGCGAGCGAGGTCGGCTTTCCCGACGGCGCGATCAACGTCGTCGCGGGGCGCGGCCATGAGGCCGGCGCGGCGCTCTGCTCGCATCCCGGCATCGCCTTCATGTCCTTCACCGGCTCGCCCGAGGTCGGCAAGGTGGTGCAGCACGCCTGCGCCGACCACCTGATCCCCTGCACGCTCGAACTCGGCGGCAAATCGCCCCAGATCGTCTTCGACGACGCCGATTTCGATGCCGCGGTGCCGATCGTCTGCAAGGCCATCGTCCAGAACACCGGGCAGACCTGCTCGGCCGGCAGCCGCGTGCTGGTGCAGAAGACCGTCTATGACGAGTTCGTCGGCGCGGTCGCCAAGCAGTTTTCGAAGCTGCGCGCCGGCACGCCGGAGATGGATCTCGATTGCGGCCCGGTGATCAACGCCAAGCAGCGCGGCCGCGTGCAGAGCTTCATCGACCAGGCGCGCGAGCAGGGCATCCCGGTGCTGGCCGAGGGGCAGATCGCCCAGGGCGTGCCCAATGGCGGCTTCTACGTCACGCCGACCCTGTTCGGCCAGGTGCCGCGCGGCAACCGGCTGGAGCAGGAGGAGGTCTTCGGGCCGGTGCTGTCCGCCTTCTCCTTCGAGGATGAGGAGGACGCCATCAAGCTGGCCAATGCGACCGATTACGGCCTCGTCGCCGCCGTCTGGACCAGGGATGGCGGCCGCCAGCAGCGCGTCTCGCGGCGCGTCCGGGCCGGCCAGGTCTTCATCAACGGCTATGGCGCCGGCGGCGGCATCGAGTTGCCTTTCGGCGGCACCGGCAAGAGCGGCCATGGCCGCGAGAAGGGCTTCATCGCGCTGGAGGAGTTCGCGGTGACCAAGACGATCGTGCACAAGCACGGCTAGAGCGTTTTGCTTGCGGATCGAGGGCGAGAGCTACTAAACGGCGAGGAAGGCGGCGCAAGGGTCGGAAAACGCGACCTTGCGCCGGCTCGCCGTCAGAGCAACCATCGCCAGAATCATGAATCGACCCGCAGGCGATACCCTCGACATCCTCGAAAGCCTCTTCGCGCCATTGCAGGGGCGGCGGATGCTCGACATCGGCTGCGGTGGCGGCCAGCTCATGCAGGGTCTCGTCGAGCGCGGTGCGCGCGTCGCTGGGATCGATATCGACGAGACTGCGGTGGAGGCGGCGCGCCGTGCGGCGCCGACAGCCCATGTGCAGAAGGCCGGCGCCGAGCAGTTGCCCTTCAACGACGCGAGCATCCATGTCGCGATCTTCCTCAACAGCCTGCACCATCTGCCGGTGCCCAACATGCTGCCGGCTCTGGAAGAGGCGGCCCGCGTCGTCGGCAAGGGCGGCAGCGTCGTCGTCATCGAGCCCTTGTCCGAGGGCACGTTCTTCGATGCGCTGCGGCTGATCGAGGACGAGACGACGGTGCGCCAGGCCGCGCAGGATGCGCTCATCCGCGCCGGGCGACGCGGCATCCTGAGCGAGTGCCGGTGCATGGAGTACGACCGCGTCGAGGCGTTTGCCGACGCCGCGGCCTTCATCGAGCGCGCCGTCGGGATCGATGCGACGCGCCGGAACCGGGCCAGGGAGGCGCTGGAGAAGATGCTGGCCCGGTTCGAGACGCTCTCGGAGCGGGACGTGCGCGGCTATCTGCTGCGCCAGCCCTTGCGGCTGCACCATCTCAAGGTGCCGGTCGGCCCGCCCCCGGTCGTCAACCCGCTCACATACGGATGACGTGCCGGATCGTGCGCCCCTCGTTCAGCGCGTCGAATCCCTCATTGATGCCGTCGAGCCCGCTGGTGCTGGTCAGGAGCTTGTCGACCGGCAGCTTGCCGCGCAGGTAAAGCTCGATGAAGCGTGGGATGTCGCGCACGGGGATGCAGGAGCCCACATAGGAGCCCTTCAGCGTGCGCTCCTCGCCGACGAGCCTGACCGGCGCGAGCGAGAGCGTATGCGCCGGATTGGCGAGGCCTGCGGTGGTTGTCGTGCCGCCGCGCCGGGTGATCTGATAGGCGAGGTCGAGCGCCTTGACCGAGCCCGCCATCTCCAGCCCATGATCGACGCCGCCTTTGGTCGCAGTGCGGATCGCCTCGACCACGCCGGGGTCGCCGGCATTGAACGTATCGGTCGCGCCAAGCTCGCGCGCGATTGCGAGCTTATCCTCTGAGAGATCGACCGCGATGATGCGCGAGGCGCCGCAGGCTGCCGCCCCCATCAGCGCACTCAGGCCGACCCCGCCGAGGCCGACGACGGCGACCGTCTCGCCAGCGCGGATCTTTGCCGTGTTCACCGCCGCCCCGACACCGGTCAGCACGGCACAGCCGAACAAGGCCGCGATCTCATGGGGGATGTCGGCCTCGATCTTCACCAGCGAATGGCGCGAGATCACGGCATATTCGGCAAAGGCGGAGACGCCGACATGGTGATGGACAGGCCGGCCGTTGGCGGAGAGCCTGCGCCCGCCGCCGATCAGCTCGCCAATGCCGTTGGCGGCGTTGCCGGGCTCGCACAGGGCAGGGCGGCCTTCGCTGCAAGGCGCGCAATGCCCGCAGGAGGGCACGAAGACCATGATGACGCGGTCGCCCTGCTTGAGGTCCTGCACGCCGGGGCCGGTCTCGACCACTTCGCCCGCCGCTTCATGGCCGAGCACCATGGGGACGGGGCGAGGGCGGTTGCCGTCGATCACCGAGAGGTCGGAGTGACACAGGCCCGCCGCGCGCACCTTGACCAGGACTTCACCGGGGCCGGGCGGCGCGAGCTCGACCTCCTCGATCGACATCGGCTTGCTCAGCGCATAGGGCGCCGCGACGGGGCTGGCGTTCAGGACGGCGGCACGGATTTTCAAGGCACGTTTCCTCGGATTTTGCAGTGTCAGGCCTGCGGTTCGACCTTCCGTCATTGCGAGGAGCGTAGCGACGAAGCAATCCAGGAGGCCAGTGCATGCGGCTCTGGATTGCTTTGCTACGCTCGCAATGACGGCTTCGGCTCTTGATTGTGAAATTCGGGCGGCCGCCGGCGTCTGTCAAAGACGAAAACGCGATCAGCCATATAAGGCGGGCGGATCGCCATCTTCGCCCAGCGTCGCCGTCCAGCTCTCGTCGCTGACGAGCCCGCGCAGGATCTCCCAGGATAGCTGACCAATGGCGCGCGCCGCCGCCGGCATCGGCCGCTCGGTCGAATAGGCGAGATAGACCTTGCGGTAGAGCGAGGGCTGCTCGATGCGCCAGGTCTGGAAGAGTCCGGCCTTCTCCTGCGCACTGACAGCCATGCGCGGCAGGATGCTGTAGCCCAGGCCGCGCTCGGCCAGCCGCTTGATCTGCGTATAGGATTCGATCTCGATCGCGGGCTGGATCGCGGCGCCGACGCTGAGCGCCGCCTCGTCGATCTGGTCGCGCAGGCCGTGGCCGATCCCGGGCAGGATGAGGTCGACAGCGGCCGCCTCGGCGAGCGTCACCGTACCGCCGGGCGGCGCCTTCACCGCATCGAGCACGGGCGGGCCGAACAGGCAGAGCTCCTCGGTCAGGATATGGTGGATGCCGAGCCCCTTGGGATCCGAGATCGCATAGATCACGGCGAGATCGACCTCGCCCCGGCGCAGCCAATCGAGCACGAAGCCGCTCATCGCCTCGGCGATGCGGATGCGCACGGCCGGGTAGCGCTCGCGCGCCGCCTGGATCAGGGGCACGCTGAACTGCTCGCTGACCGTGCCGGGCAGGCCGATGCGGACCTCGCCGCCGGGCGCGGCGGTCTCGCCCCGGACGCTGTCGCGCAATTCGGCGAACTCCGCCAGGATCGCCCGGGCGCGGAGCAGGAGTCGCTCGCCGGCCTCCGTCGGCAGCACGCCGCGCGTGCCGCGATGCAGCAGCGCAACGCCGAGCTCGTCTTCCATATGGCGCAGATGCTGGCTCAGCGCCGGCTGCGCCACGCGCAGCTTGGTGGCGGCCTTCGAGAACGAGCCCTGTTCGACGATTGCGGTGAAATAGCGAAGCTGGCGCAAATCCATCGCTGGGTTTCTCGGTTCCTGACCGGCCGCTGAGGCCCGTCTGGCGTTGGTAGCGCCGCCCGCAGAGGATGGCCAGAGCGGGCCTGGCGCAACGGCATGTGTCGCCCGGGTCGATTCTTGAAGTCCGAACGATCCCAGGCGTTTGGCGCGATCGCTTGAATCAGTTTGCGCGCGAGGGGAACGTCTCCTGCCCCAGCTTTCGCTTATGCCGGATAGAGCGAAGAGGTATTGGGCGCGCCCTTGGGGCAGGTGCATCCTCCGGCGTGAGGCATGGGCTTGCGACAAGGCTGTTCCAGGTCGCCCGCCCGCTCTCCGTCGACAAGAATGCCAGCAGGAACGCTGGAACCGTTTCACTCAGGAGGAAGCGCAATGTCCGAGGATACGACCATGCATCTCCAAGCCAGCCGCCGCGGATTTCTGGGCGGTGCTGCCGCGCTTGCTGCGGGCGCCACTTTGCCTTTCGCAGGCGCGGCCCTGGCCAAGGCGCCCTTGTCCAACACCCAGTCCGGATATTTCTACCGCTTCATGTTGGGCACGGCCGAGGTCACGGTCGTTTCCGACGGGCCTCTGCCGCTCGGCGATCCCGGCGCGAGCTTCCTCGGCGTACCCAAGGAAACCGTCTACGGCATGCTGGAGAACAACTTCCTGGCCAAGGACAATGTCGTCCTCGAGCAGAACGTCCCGATCGTGAATTTCGGCGACAGGCTCGTCATGTTCGACACCGGCATGGGCTTCTCCAAGGCCTTCGGCCCGACCACGGGTCGCCTGCTGAAGAGCATGGCGGAAGCCGGTATCAAGCCGGAGGACATCGACGCCATCGTCATCAGCCACGCCCATATCGACCATATCGGCGGCATCTCCTCCCAGGACGGCAAGCCGCATTTCCCGAATGCGCAGATCTATATCAGCCAGATCGATTATGATTTCTGGCTCGACGACGCCCGGCTCGGCACGCCGTTCAAGGCCTTCGGCGAGCATGCCCGCGCCAATCTCAGGCCGGTCAAGGATCGCATCGTCTTCTTCAAGGACGGTCAGGAATTCCTGCCGGGCGTGCAGGCGATCGCGGCTCCCGGCCACTCGCCGGGGCACCATATCTTCAGGGTGGCGTCCTCAGGCAAATCCTTCGCCTTCCTCGGCGATCTGACGCATCACGCGATCCTGCTGACCGAGAAGCCGCGGCTTGAATTCGCCTATGATTTCGACCCGAAGCAGGCGGTGGAATCGCGCGTGAAGCTGCTCACCATCCTGGCCGACGAGAAGACGCCGGTGATGTCCTACCACTTCGCCTGGCCGGGCTTCGGCAACCTCGCCAAGGCCGGCGACGGCTTCCGCTACTATCCGGCACCGATGCAGATGCTGCGGGGGTAGGGGCTGTCATCCCGTGCGCGCTGCGGCATGGAATGCCGCGGCGCAGACACGGGACCGTCTTCGGAAGAAGGCGCCTTCTGCGTCCTTCGGAAGAACGCGCCTTCTGCGTCACGCGATCCCGCATCAGCGCGGCGGCACTGCGCGCCGCAGCGCGTGCGGGATGACGCTCACCCCTCCCTCAACGGCCGCGGCACCGTCACGGGCCGCGCCTCTCTTGCCTGGGAGGCGAGGCGGACGGCTGCGTTCACCGCGCCGAAGCCGGCATAACCGCCGCGCCGCTCGACGATCTCGAAGAAGAAGCGCTGTGCGAAGACATGGGTGTAGACCTGCAGGAACTCGGCCTCGCCATCGCGGTCATAGAGGATGTGGTGCTCGCGCAAGGCGTCGATGAAATCCGGATCGAGCCCGTACCGCGCCTCCAGGTCCTCGTAGTAGTTCTCGGGGATGTCCAGGAAGGAGAGGCCGGCCGCGCGCATCGCCGTCACCGCCGCGAAGATGTCGGGCGCGTTGAAGGCGATATGCTGCACGCCCGAGCCGAAATGCTCGGAGACGAAGCGGGAGGACAGGGTCCGCGTCGCCTGCGAACCGTTGAGCACGAAGCGCAATGAGCCGTCGGCGCTGACGATCGGGCGGCTCTCGACGAGGCCGGCGGGATCGGCGATCGCGGTTTGCGGGATGCGCTCGAGATGGAAGAGCGAGGTGTAGAACAAGAGCCAGGACAGCATCTCCTCATAGTCCATCGACTGGGAGATGTGATCGACGCTTTGCAGCAGGGCGGGCGCAGGAGCGGCGGCATCGGAGGTGGCGATGAAGTTCTTGGCGACGAAATCCTTCTCCCAGATATGGGCGAGTTCGCCTGTGGCCTGGGTGAAATAGATCAGTGAGCCGCCGACGCCGCGAATGGCGGGGATATGCATCTCGCCAGGGCCCACGGGCTGCTCGAAGGCCGTGATCTTCAAATCCCGCGCCCGGGCCATGGTCTGCTCGACATCGTCGACGCGCAGGCAGATCGCGCAGACGCCGGGCCCATGCATGATCGCATGCGACTGGGCGAAGCCGTCCTTCTCGGTGTTGAGCACGAGGTTGATGCCGCCCTGGCTCCAGCGCGTCACCATCTTGCTGCGATGCGTGCCGGTCTGCCGGAAGCCCAGCGCCTCGAACAGGGCCGCGAGATCGGCGGCCGTATCCTCGTCCAGCGCGAATTCGAGGAACTCGACCCCCTCGACATGCGCGCGCGGCGGCAGATGCGGCGCGGTCTGGTCGGCGAGCGCGATCAGCGAGCGCATGCCGTCGGTCGCGAGCCGGCGGGCCGAGCCGGCCCGGAACTGGTCGTTGAAGATCTCGTGCGAGAGCGGCCCGGAATAGCCTGTCGCCTCGACCGCCCTGACGAAATCGGCGACGGCAAGGTCGCCCTGGCCGGGAAAGCAGCGGAAATGCCGGCTCCAGCTCAGCACATCCATGTCGAGCCTGGGCGCATCTGCGAGCTGGACGAGGAAGATGCGGTCGCCGGGGATCGAGGCGATCGGCTCCAGCGGCGATTTGCGCGCCAGCGTGTGGAAGGAATCGAGGATCAGCCCGATGCGCTCGTGATCGGCACGGCGCACGATCTCCCAGGCGTCGCGATAATCATTGACATGGCGCCCCCAGGCCAGCGCCTCGAAGCCGACGCGCACGCCGAATTTCGCCGCGAGCTCGCCGAGTTCGCGCAGGTCGGTGGCCGCCCGGTCGATGCCGCCGAGCGATTGCGGCGAGACGTTCGAGCAGATCAGCATCAGCTCGGCGCCGAGCTCGTTCATGATCGCGAATTTGCGCTCGGCCCGGGCGAAGGTTCGCGCCCGCAGAGGCTCGGGCATGCCCTCGAAATCGCGGAAGGGCTGAAAGGCCGAGATCGTCAGGCCGAGATCGGCGATCATCTTGCCGACATCGCGCGGGCTGCCGTCGAAGGTCAGGAAATCGTTCTCGAAGACCTCGACCGCGTCGAACCCGGCCGCGGCGATGGCCTGTAGCTTTTCCGTGAGATCGCCGCTGAGCGAGACGGTCGCGATCGAGGTCGGGTTCATGCCGCTTGCGCCCTTGCCTGGTGGTCGATGCTGACGAGATGTCCGTGCCGCGCAGCCTCACCGATGGCCTCGACGACCGCAAGCGTGCGGGTGGCGTCGGCGGCGTCGGTGATCGCCTGCTCGGTGCCTCGGATGACGGCGCAGAAATGCCGGAGCTGCTCGGCCAGGGGCTCGACGGGCGCGACCGCGCGGCTTTCCCGAAGCAAAGGCTCCCACCAGCCCTGCTTGCCCTCATAGCGCCAGAGTTCGAGCTTCGGCAGCGACAGCGAACCCTCGCTCCCGGCGATCAGGTAGCAATGCCCGTCGCGCTGGGGATAGGCCTTGTTCTCGCCCGATGTGAGCTCCCAGCTCCAGGGCGCGGGCGTCGCGTCGGAGACGGTCGCCGTGCCGAGCGCGCCGTTGGTGAATCGGAAGGTGAGGGCGGCCGTGTCCTCCACGGCAAAGCCACGCGTGGCGTTCGAATTCATCGCCTGCACCGCGTCGATCTCGCCGCAGATGAAGCGCAGATTGTCGATGTCGTGGATCAGGTTGATCAGCACCGGGCCGCCCCCGGCCTCGCGCCGCCAGGCGACGTCGAAATAATCGTCGGGCTTGCGGATCAGGAACAGCGAGCTGATCGCGACCAGCCGGCCGATGCCGCCGTCCTGCACGATCTTGCGCGCCGCCTTGACGATCGGGTTGTGGCGGCGGTGATGGCCGGCGAGGACCGGTATGCCGGTGCGCGCCTGCGCCTCGACCAGCCTCTGCGCCGAGGCCACGCTCTCGGCCAGCGGCTTCTCGACCAGCACCGGGACGCCGGCTTCAAGGCAGGCGAGGGCGCCCGGCACATGCAGGACATTGGGCGTGGCGATGATCGCGCCATCGGGCGTGATCGCGGCCAGCATCGCTTCGGGCGAGGCGAACCAGGGCGTGCCGCGTTCCGCCGCGAGCGCCCTGGCTGCGTCTGTCGGATCGCAGATCGCAGCGCAGGTGCAGTCCGCGGATATGTCGAGCCGCTGCAGATGGGCGCGCCCGATGAGCCCGGCGCCGACGAGGGCGATGTTCAGCTTGGCGCTCATGCCGCCTCCGTCATGGCGCCGCCCAGGAACAGCTGGCCGACGCGCGGATCGGCGAGGATCTCGGCCGCCGGGCCCTGCATGCGGGTCTGGCCGAGTTCGAGCACGAGCCCTTCATCGGAAATCTCCAGCGCCGAGCGGGCGTTCTGCTCGACCATCAGGATCGTAACCCCCTTGGCGCGCAGGTCCTTCAGGATGCCGAAGGTCTCCTGCACCATCATCGGGGAGAGGCCGATCGAGGGTTCGTCGATCAGCACGAGCTTGGGGTCGAGCAGGAGACCGCGCACGATCTCGAGCTGCTTCTGCTCGCCGCCCGAGAGTGTCGAAGCCTGGTTATCGGCCTTGCGCCGCAAGGCCGGAAAGCGGTCGAGCGCGGCCTCCAGGCGCTTGGGCATGTCGGTGATGTGGGAGCCGGCGGCGACGGCGCCCAATTCGATATTGTGGCGCACCGACAGCTCGGGGAAGATGTTGCGTCCCTGCGGCACATAGCAGATCCCGGCTTCCAGCAGCTTGCGCTGGTTCCAGTTGGTGATGTCGGCACCCTCCAGCCGGATCTGGCCCTCGCGCACCCTAAGCAGGCCGAAGATCGCCTTGAACACGGTCGATTTGCCGGCGCCGTTGGGGCCAATCACGGTGGTGATCGCTGCGCGCGGGATCTTGAAGGTCGTGCCGTTCAGGATGGTCATGGCGCCATAGCCGCCGACCACGCCGTCGAGTTCGAGGATGGGTGTGCTCATGACGCTCTCCTCAATGCCCCAGATAGGCTTCGATGACCGCCGGATTGGCCCTGACCTCAGCCGGCGTGCCCTCGGCCAGCACCTTGCCTTCCGCCAGCACGATCACCCGCGAGCACAGCGACATCACGAAATCCATGTTGTGCTCGATCACCACGAAGGTCGCGCCCTGTTCGGCGTTGATGGCGCGCAGCCGCTCCTTGAGATCGCCCAGCATGGTCAGGTTGACGCCGCCGGCCGGCTCGTCGAGCAGCACCAGGCGCGGGCCGGCCATGAAGGCCATCGCCGCGTCGAGCAGCTTCTGCTGGCCGTAGGAGAGCCCGCCCGCCTTCTCGTCGATGAGATGGCCGAGCTTGAAGAAGCTGATCATCTGATCGGCCTTCCCGGACAGCCCCGCATCGCGCGCCCCGAAGAAGCGCGACAGCATCGAGCCCTCATGCTCCTGGCCGGCCAGGATCAGGTTCTCGCGCACCGAGAGCTCGGGGAAGACCTGCAGGAGCTGGAAGGTGCGGCTGACGCCGCGCCGGTTGAGCTCGGAAGGGCGCAGATTGGTGACGTCGCGGCCGTCGAGCCTGACCGAGCCTTCGGTCGGCTCGAGCTGGCCGAGGATGCAGTTGAACAGGGTCGACTTGCCGCAGCCATTGGGGCCGATGATGCCGAGGATCTCGCCTTCATTGACCGTGAAGGAGACCCCGTTGACGGCCTTGATGCCGCCGAAAGCCTTGTGCAGGTTGGTGACTTCCAGAACCTGGGTCATGAGCGCGCTCCCGCCTTGCCGCTGACCTTCGCCCAGCCGCGTTCCAGCAGCCCGCTCACCCCTTGCGGGCAGGCGATCAGCAGCAGCATGACGATGGTGGCGAAGATGATGAGATAGAGCGAACCGGCAAAGCGCAGCCATTCCGGCAGCACGACGCCGAGCAGCGCGCCGATGAAGGGGCCGAGCAGGTAGCCCGAGCCGCCCGCCACCACCATCAGCAGCAGGAAGAAACTCTGCGACAGCGAGAAGGGCGAGGGGTCGATGAACTCGACCAGCGGCGCATAGAGCGCCCCCGCAAAGCCCGCATAGGCCGAGCCGATGGCGAAGGCGAGCAGGGTGTAGGTGCGGGTGTCGACGCCCAGGCTCGCGGCGCGGATCGGATTTTCGCGCAAGGCGGTGAAGGCGCGGCCCCAGGGGCTGCGGATCATCCACCAGAGCAGAACCGCGAGGATGAAGGTGACGACGACGACGAAGCGGTGGAATTCGAGCGCGCCGAACAGCTTGATGCCGAAGAACTCCGGCCGGTTGATGTTGGCGATGCCGAAGACGCCGCCGGTAAGCCATTGCTCGTTGCGCATGATCAGCCAGATCAGCGTCGAGAAAGCGAGCGTGACGAAGGCGAGGTAATGCGCCTTGACCCTGAGCGCCGGGAAGCCGAGCACGAGGCCGACAGCGAAGGTCAGCAGCCCCGACAGCGCGAAGGCGGCATACCAGGAGACGCCGTATTTCGTGGTCAGGATCGCGGTGGCATAGGCCCCGAGCCCCATGAAGGCGGCTTGGGCGAGGGACTTCAGGCCGGCATAGCCCAGCGTCAGGTTCAACCCCATCACCGCCACGCTCATCACCAGCCAGAGCGAGAGCACATAGGTGCCGTAGCGCCCCATGCCGACCGGGGCGAACCAGAGGATGACGGCGCCCGCCACCAGCGTGAGCAGCGAACCGTCGATGAAGGCGGGCAGGGAGAGGCGGCTGCGCTGCGGCAGGCTCTCATGCGTTGCGGGCGCGGTCATACGCGGCGCTCCTCTTTGCGGCCCATCAGCCCTTCCGGCTTGAGCAGGATGATGACGACGAGCAGGACGAGCGGCACGGCAAGCCGGTACTGCGTCGAGATATAGGCGGCGGCCATGCTGTCGACGATGCCGACGATCAGCCCGCCGACGAGCGCGCCGCGGACCTGGTTGAAGCCGCCGACGATCGCCGCGATGAAGGCGAACAGGCCGATGACTTCGCCATTGGAGAATTTCGCCAGATAGATCGGCGAGATCAGCACCGAGGCCACGACCGCAAGCGCGGCGTTGATGACGAAGGTCAGCAGCACCATGCGCTCGACCGGGATGCCGAGGATGCGCGCGACCGTCGGGTTCTGCGCCGTCGCCTGCATCTGGCGGCCGAGCCTGGTGCCGCCGACGAACCATTGCAGCGCGCCGATGACCGCGAAGGCGACCGCGATGATCGCCAGATGCTGCAGCGAGATCGAGGCGCCGAAGACCTGGATGGTCTGCGAGGGCACGAAGGAGGGGAAGTTCTGCGCCTCGGCCGAGAAGCCGTCCTTGGCGCCTTCCTTCATGATGATCGACAGCGCCATGGTCGTAATCGCGAGCGGCAGCACGCCATGCTTGATCATCGGATCGACCACCGTGAGCTTGAAGCCGACGCCGAAGACCAGGATGAAGGCAGCGATGCCGATCAGCGCGCCCAACCAGATCGGTGCGCCCAGGAGCTTGATCGCGAGCAGGACGAGCACGGCCGGCAGCATGACGAATTCGCCCTGGGCGAAGTTGATCGTCTGCGAAGTCTGCCAGACCAGCGTGAAGCCGATGGCTGCGAGCGCATAGATCGCGCCCGTGGCGATACCGGCGATGAGATAGGCGATGAATTCGGCCATGGCTTGGTGCCCTGCGATGGAGCGTCATGGTCGGGCCTGACCCGACCATCTCTGGACGAAGAGGTTCTCGGGTCGGCGCTTCGCGCCGCCCGAGAATGACGGATGCTTACGGCTTGAGCTTCGGCAGCGTCGCGCTGATCACCTGCTTGCCGTTGATCACCTCGGCAAGGAAGCTTTCGCGGTCTAGATCGCCGTTCTGCTCGATCGTGGTCTCGATCAGGATCCCGGGCTCCTCGGAGGGCTTGATCGTTGCGCCGCGCAGCGTGTCGGCGACGCCCTTCTTGTCGAATTTCTTCTGCTTCTCGGTCGCCCATTTGACCATGTAGACGGCCATATAGCCCTTCAGGCCGTTATGGTCGGAGGCGTAGTTGTACTTCGCCTGGAACTTCTTGCCGAATTCCTGGAAGGCCGGAATCGGCGCATCGATCGAGAGGCCGACATGGCCCTTGACGCCGTTGGCGGCGTCGCCCGCGAGCTCGATCACCTTGGCGCCGAGCAGGGTGGTCTCGCCGACCATCGGCTTGGTGATGCCCTGCTGCTTGGCGGCGCGCAGGAAGCGGGCGCTCTCCTCCTCGTTCAAATAGACGAAGATGGCGTCGGCATTGGCGTTCTTGATCTTGATCGCATCGGCGGCGAAATCGGCCTGGCCCTGCTCGGTGGCGACATCGACCGCGACCTTGATGCCGGCCTTTTCCAGTTCGGGAAGGATCGCGTCGCGCCCACCCTTGCCGAAGTCATTGTTGACCCAGACGACGGCGACGGAGGCGGCCTTGACCGTGTTCTTGAGATAGGCCGCGATCTTCGGCATCGCGGCCGTCTGGCTCAGCGAGGTCCGGAACAGGTATTTATTGCCCTGCATGGTCAGGCCGGCGGCCTCGCCGCCGACGAGCTGGGCGATCTCTGCGCGCTGGGCGATCTGCATGGAGGCGCCGATCGGGCCGGAAAAGACCGGGCCGAGCACGGCATAGGTGCCTTCGTCGATGGCGCGCTGCACGGCGGCGCGCGTGTTTCCGGGGTTGGTCTGCGTGTCGTAATGGACGATCTCGATCTGCTTGCCGAGAATGCCGCCCTTGGCGTTGATGTCGGCGACGGCAAGGTCGATACCGTTCTTCCAATTGGTGCCGGCGGTCGCGCCGGCGCCGGACAGCTCGACGACATCGACGAGCTTGACCTTGTCTTGCGCCAGCGCCTGGCCGGTCAATCCGGCACTCAGGGCGGCTGCGATGATCCAATGCGATTTCATCTTCTGTCTCCTCCAGATCAGGGTGGTTTCTTATGTCGCCCGGTTCCTCCGGGTCGTCTTCAGGCTGCGCGGTGGATGGCCTCCTGCGCTGCCAGGGATTCGTCGAAGGCCTGGGCGATTGCGCTATGCGATGGCGCCTGGTCCGTAAACATCGCGAAGGCGTCGATGGCCTGGTTGATGCTGAGCTCGCGCCCCGTCATCACCGTTGCGCCGGCGCTTTGAGCGGCCTTCAGCAGCGGTGTCCAGAGCGGATGATAGACCGCGTCCGCGACCCATTGCGACCTGTCGATGAGCCCGGCGGGGACGGGCGTGTCGCGGTTCGGCAGCATGCCGATCGGCGTGCCGTTGACAATGCCCGCCGCGCCGCTGACGGCGGCCTCCACGCTCGTCGCGATTTCTACGGTTACGCGCTGCTGGCCAAGCTGCGCCGCCAGGGCTTCCGACTTGGCCGGGTCGAGATCGAACAGGCGCAGTGTCTTGACGCCGCAGGAGGCGAGCGCAAAGCCGATGGCCTTGCCGACGCCGCCGGTTCCGATGATCGCGACGGGCGCGTCGCCATCCCTGCGCTGCAGCGCGCGATAGGCCGTGGCGAAGCCGCTGGCATCGGTGTTGTAGCCCGTGAGCAGGCCGTCGCGCACGACCACCGTGTTGACCGCGCCCATGGCGGCGGCCTCCGGCGCAAGCGCGTCGAGCAGCGGGACGACCGCTTCCTTATAGGGGAACGTGATGTTGAGGCCGGAAAAGCCGAGCCGGCGTACGCCGTCCAGGATCACCGCGAGATCGGCCGCCTTGGCGCCTGCGATGTCGATGAGGTGATAATGCAGCTCGAAGCCGGCGGCACCAGCCGCAGCCTCATGCATCGCGGGCGCGGCGGAATGCGCGATCGGCGAGCCGATCAGCCCGAGCAGCACGCGCTTCGTGCGGTTGGCTATAGGAAAAGCCGGCATATCCGTCCCTCTCGGCTCGCTCGTCATGTCAGCGGGCGTTGCCGAGCGTCACATAGCCCGATCGGCGGGATAACGCGATAACCAATCCATCGCCATTACCTAACCTGATGTTATTTTCGGCTGCAGCGATTGGGCGGCCAGTTGCGTGCGCGGCGTCACCACCGCGTTCATCTCCTCGCGCAGCAGCGCCACGAAGGTTTCGGCATAAAGCGAGGGCGCCTTGTCGTTCTTCACAGCGACATAGGTCTGGAACCGCGTCGGTTCGGCGATCGGGATCGTGGTGATGCCCTGCATCGAGCCATGCGCCACGGTGAACTGGTCGATCACCGCGATGCCCAGCCCGGCGCGCACCAGCGAGCACACCGTGGTGCCGAAGCGCGCCTTGATGATCATGTCATAGGCCAGCCCCTGCTGGTTGAAGATCTCGGCCATGACCCGGCCATAGGGATCGTTGGGGTCGATGCCGATCAGGGGATGCCGCACGATCTCGGCGGCGGAGATCGACGGCCTGCCGGCGAGCGCATGCCCGTCCGGCACGATGCAGAGCAATTCGCCCTGGCTCAACGGCACGAAATCGATGCCGGGATGGTCGAGCTTGTAGCTCATCGCCGCGATCTCGCCCTTGCCGAGCAGGAGATAGTCGAGCGCCTCCTCGATCTTCAGGATGTTGATGTCGAGCCTGAGATCGGGATGCTTGCGCCGCAGCCGTTCGATCGCGCGCGGCACCATGACGTGGCAGATGCTCGGCACCGAGCCGATCCGGAGCTCGATGCCGCCGCCGCGCTCAATGCGCGCAAGCGTGTAATGCAGGTCGTCGACCTTCTTATAGACGCCGTTGATCTGCTCGAAGATATCGTTGGCCTCCGGCGTCGGCACATAGCGCCCGTGCCGGCGCTCGAACAGCCTGAGCCTGAGCGTGCGCTCGGTGTGTTTCATCAGGCGGCTGATGCCGGGCGCCGAGACATTGAGGAGTTTTGCCGCGCCCGAGATCGTGCCGGTGATCATGATGGCGCGGATCACCTCGATCTGGCGCAAGGTCAGCATGAATGGCGTTTCCCTCGGAGTCCCGGCTTTTGCGCAAGCGGAGGCGAGGGCGGGGGTGGAGTCAAGCGACTGGGTCGGCCGGACCTAGCCTTGCTCGCCGGCAGCTCCCTTGATCCGCACGACCGAGACCGAGCAATGCGCCTCCGCGACGACCTTGGTCGAAACGCTGCCGAGATGGCGGCGCAGCGCCGAAGAGGAGCGGGCGCCGATGACGATGTGGTCGATCTGGTTGTGCTCGGCATAGCGCAGCACCGCATCGGCGGCGCTCACCGCCTCGATGACGTGATAGCTGACACGCTCCTCGCTCAGATGCAGCGGCCGCGCCCAGTCCTTCAGCGCGACCAGCCGCTTGACGTAGATCGAGTTGCCCTTGGCGTCGGCATATTGGGTTTCCTTGACCAGATCCGTCTTGATCACGGTCAGGCAGGCGAGCCAGGAATCCGGCCGCGCCGCGAGAAGCCGCTGCGTCTCCGCCAATATCGCCGCCGCCAGCGGGGTGGCCCCGTCAGACAGATCGACGGCGGTGAGCACGATCGAAGGCCCGACCCGGCGGCTGCCTTCCGCCGCCGTCCCGACCAGCGCCGCCTCGCTGGGGCGGTCGAACAGCCGCTTCAGCCAGCCGAGAATCCCGCCTGGCCGGGTGCGGTTTGAGCGCGGCAGCACGACCTGGTCAGGGTGGCGCAGATCGAAGATGAGCTTGGCGGCGTCGGCATAACGCCGGCTGCGATCGACCTCGAGGCAGCGCGCCACGATCGCTTCGAGCCAGGCCGGGATATCGGGCCTGATCGCGCGCATGGGCCGTGGCGCATGATAGAGACGCCGTTTCATGCCGGCGGTGGTCGAGGGCCTTCCGAAAGGCTCCTCGCCCGTCGCAAGCTGATAAAGCATGCAGCCGAGCGCGAAGAGATCGCTGGCGGGGTCGGTCCTGTCGCCCAGCACCTGTTCGGGGGCGATATAGGCGGGCGTGCCCATCGGCACCGTGCTTTCCTCGCCGAGCAGGTCCGGCAGATCGGCGTGTCGCGCCAGCCCGAAATCCAGCAGCACCGCGCCGCGTTCCGCCAGGATGACGTTCTGCGGCTTGAGGTCGAGATGGACGACGCCCTGGCGATGCAGGTCCGTAAGCGCCGTGCCGATCGCGATGCCGATCCGCACCACCTCTTCAGTGGGAAGCGGTGCGGCCTCAGTGCGTTTCGCCAGGCTCTCGCCCGCGACGAATTCCATGGCGAGATAGGGCAGCTCGGCGAGATCGCCGGAGGCAATGAAGCGTGGCACATGCGGGCCGGAGAGCCGCTTCAGGATCATCTCCTCGACCTCGTAGCCGATGATCACCGAAACGTCCTGCCCGGGATCGAGGAACGGAATCTTGAGGACGAGGGGGACGTCGAAATCCGCGTGCCGCGCCCGCCACAGCGACGCCATGCCGCCGGAGGGAAGCTGCTCGATCAGTTCGAAACCGTCGATCTGCGCGCCGGTCTTGATCGCGGAGGCGGTCTTGGGTCGTTCCACGGTGTCCTCCCTCCTCATCGGCCGATCAGCAGGCGCAGGCCCAGCCAGCTGGAGAGGCCGAGCATCTTGATCTTGGCTGCCGTCGCCTCGCTGTCATAGGGCACGCGCCGCATCGTCACGCTGGCCTCCTCCAGATCCAGCAGCGCAAAGCAGGCCGCTGGATTGCCGTCGCGCGGTTGGCCGACCGCCCCTGTGACGATGACGTGCCTGTGCCGCGCCAATAGCGGCGCGGCGATTTCGTCGCGAGGGACGAACATCGTCGGTCGCCGGTTCGGATGGCTGTAGAACACGGTCGGTCGATGCGTGTGTCCGCAGCAGATCAGGGGCTCCGTGCTCGCCGCCAGGCAGCGCATCGCCGCTTCGGGATCGGCGACATAGTCCCAGCTCTCGGGCCGGTAGGCGCTGGCATGGACCCATTGGCAGCCGAAGCGCGTGATTGACAGCGGCAGCGTCGCGAGGAAGGCGCGGTGGTCCTCGTTCAGCCGCGTGCGGGTCCAGCGTATCGCTTCGCGCGCATTCGGCGTCAGCCTGTCCCTGTCGGAGCGCGCGGCCTCGTCATGGTTGCCGAGCACGCAAAGCGCGCCGTCGGAGACGAGCCGCGCCACTGTCTCGAGCGCAAATTCGGGGTCGGGCCCGTAACCGACCAGATCGCCAAGGACAACGATCTGGTCCGGCGCCAGCTCCTCGACGACCTCGAGCACGGCCTCCAGAGCTTCGCGATTGGCATGGATGTCGGAGAGCACCGCGATGCGCATGGTCGGATGGTGTTAGCATCGATGCGGGCGGGGCGTCGAATGGGCTTAAGTCGGTCTTGCTTCCGGCGCGAAGACGGTTCGCGCCACACCGCTGTCGGGGCGATTTGGATTGATCAAACACGTCGGCGACGCGCAGTCGGGTCGATTCCTTGTGCCGGCCGATGACGTCGAGACGTGCCTCCGCATCGCGCTTCAGCAAAGCCGCTTGCGCAGCACGTTGATCGCTTGAATCGTCGCGCCGCTGGAACAGCTCGCAGGCCATGCGGCCGCCGAGCTGTTCCAGCGTCTTCAGCACCTGCAGGATCTGCGCGAGATCCTTGGCGGTGAATTTGCGCACGATCGCGCCCTTGGCCGGCAGGATCTCGACGAGCCCTTCGAAGCGTCGGGTAAGCCGATAGCAGACGCGGCGAGATCAGGCCGGCCGACGATCGCGTTGCACTTCAATTATACGCGTCGTGGTAACGAGGCGTCGTTGCTATCGATGACACGCGCCATTACGATGCGGCAGGCTACTCTGGATGAGGCTATCCTATTGGGCAGCTCGCTCTGCGAAGGAGGTTTTCATGCCACTTCGAGGTCGCGTCGGACGGCATGCCAGCACTGGCGCCAACTGCCAGAACTGGAAGAGCGACCAGGAGGTCGTGATCGCTCTGCTGAACCGTATCCCGATTGCTGATGGCGGAACCGGGGGAGCCTTGGGCGGACGTATCATTGGCGGCTTCGCTAGCGATGCGCTGTACCAGGCCATCCTGAGCTTCGAGAAACGATATCCTTCGGTCAGGCAGACGGGCTTTATCGAACCGAACGGGCCGGTGTTGACGCAATTGGAGGGGTTGGCATCGCGTCCGCCGCCCGCACCGCCAAAAAAACCGGGACAATGGGACGCGATCACGACGAGATCCGTCTCGAAATCGTTGAATGCCGGTTTGGACGGCGACATGACGCTCAGCCATTCCGATGTCGTCAACATCATTCGCAGCACGCTCAGCGACGGCGTTATCACGCCCGGTGAGATCAACGACCTGGCGACGATCCTGGCCGTCGCGAAGAGCCTGCAGCAACGTTCCAAGACAATGCTGACGACGCTCGTCAATGCGATCCGCAAGACGGCGGTCGGCAAGGGGCCCTACAGACTGGACACGGATCGGCAACTCTTTGCGGCCGGCATGGTCTGCGATTTTCTCGAACGTCCGGGATCGAGCCGCTTTCCCTCTCTGGATCGATATGAGGTCGGCGTTGGCCTGTTGATGCGGATCGCCAATCCGGGCTTGATCAAGCAGGACCAGGCCAGCCTGTGCGGACCGGCCGCGCTTTTGTTCAGCGAAGCCGCCGACAACCCCGGCGCTTATGCCCGTTTCGCCATCGACCTCTACGAGAAGGGGCGGGCAAAGCTCAACCGGCTGGAGATCGCACCGGACGAGGACGTTCGGCACTATCGGCCGCCGTCGACGATGGATCACGTCGACTGGATGACCATGGCCAGCATCCGCGATTCCGAGAACTGGTTCCTGGACTATGACAACGCCGACAAGGAATTCGCCGGCATCACCTTGCCCGGCGAACTGGCGGATTGGTTCCGGCGCGCCGGCTATTCCAAGGTCGAGCAGGACGCCAACATCGTCGCCAGCATGGGCCTCAGCGAAATCGACGATGCCAATCGGCTGTATGCGGACGGCTACCGCATTTGCCTCTTCATCGGCGCGAACATCCTGAGCGAGAAGGACCAGTCGAAAAGCTCGACCACCGCCGAGCATTGGGCCGTTCAGCGGTCATTGATCGATCGGTCGAACGGCACGGTCAAGCTCAAGGTCTTCACCTGGGGCGATGGCGAGTATCAGATCCCGCACGGCGGCAAGACGCTGCCGGTCGGCGATTTCCTTGGAAATTTCTACGGTTACGTCGCGGGAAAACCATAGGGCGACATCTTCCGTTCGCCGTTTGCGACCATCGCCCGATCAAAACACGTCGGCGACGCGCAGCCTGGTCGATTCCATATGCCGGCCGATGACGGCCTCGGCTTGGTCACGTGGCTCCAACCTGATCATAAGTCGCTAAACTTGTGCTATGCGACATAAGTTGCTGCATTGCGGTGCTTTACCCGCAATCCGCGGCGCTTGACATGTTTAGTGAATTGTTATTCGCTAAACAAATCGCTGAACTTGGACGGTTCGTTCCGAGGCGGCGTGAGGAAACGTCCCGCGTCGGCCGTGCCCCTTCATTTGGCTGTGCCCTTCGCGGTCGCGCAGGTTCACCCGTCACCCCAATGACGGCTGGTGACGGCATGCCAAGGGAGGCCAAGAACATGAACATGATCAGAACATGGATGCTTGCCGCGACCATAGCCGGCAGCACGGCACTGGCTGCGACTGCAGCTCAGGCGCAAGGCAAATCGTTGACGTTGTGCTGGGCGGCCTGGGATCCGGCGAATGCTCTGGTGGAACTCTCCAAGGACTTCACCGCCAAGACGAATATCGCCATGAAGTTCGAGTTCGTGCCCTGGCCGAATTTCGCCGACCGCATGCTCAACGAGCTCAATTCCAAGGGCAAGCTCTGCGACCTGATCATCGGCGACTCGCAATGGATCGGCGGCTCGGCCGAGAACAAGCATTATGTGAAGCTGAACGATTTCTTCGCCAAGGAAGGCATCAAGATCGATGACTTCATGCCGGCGACTGTCACCGGCTATGCCGAGTGGCCGAAGAACACCCCGAATTACTGGGCGCTCCCGGCGATGGGCGACGCGCTCGGCTGGACCTATCGCAAGGACTGGTTCGCCAGGCCGGCGCTGCAGGCCGAGTTCAAGGCCAAGTACAACCGCGATCTTGCTGCGCCAAAGACCCAGACCGAGCTGAAGCAGATCGCCGAGTTCTTCCAGGGCCGCGACGTCGACGGCAAGAAGGTCTATGGCGCGGCGATCTTCACCGAGCGTGGCTCGGAAGGCATCACCATGGGCGTCGCCAACGCGCTCTATCCCTTCGGCTTCAAATACCAGGACCCGAAGAAGCCTTACGCCATGGCCGGCTTCGTCAACTCCGACGACGCGGTGAAGGGCCTGGAGTTCTACAAGTCTCTGTACAAGTGCTGCACCCCGCCGGGCTACTCCAACGCCTATATGCAGGAGGGACTTGACGCCTTCAAATCCGGGCAGGCGGCCCTGCAGATGAACTGGTTCGCGTTCTTCCCCGGCCTGTTCAAGGATCCCAATGTCGGCGGCGACAAGATCGGCTTCTTCGTCAATCCGGCCGAGAAGGAGACGGGTTCACAACTCGGCGGGCAGGGCCTTTCGGTGGTGTCCTATTCGGCCAACCAGGCCGAGGCGCTCGCCTATGTCAAATGGTTCGCCTCGCTCGACGTGCAGAAGAAGTGGTGGGAGCTCGGCGGCTATACCTGCCACAAGGGCGTGCTGAACGATCCCGGCTTCGCCAAGTCCACGCCCTTCGCCGCCGACTTCCTCGTCGCCATGGGGCAGGTCGTCGATTTCTGGGCTGAACCCTCCTACGCGCAGCTGATGCAGGCGGAGCAGGCGCGCATCCACGACTACGTGGTCGCGGACAAGGGCACGGCCAAGCAGGCGCTCGATCTGCTGATCCAGGATTGGACCAAGGTCTTCAAGGAAGACGGCAAGCTCTGAGCCGCCGGCCTCCTGTCCGCCGGAGCCAAAGGCTGCGCCTTGCATGAGCAGGCGCAGCTAGTTCCCGACTTTGCCTTAAAGCGGTGCCGAGTCATGAATGCGAGCGACATCACCGGCCTCAGGAGTGCGAGGATGCGCGCACCCTATGCCCCGATCGCCCACCGCGTCAGGGGCCTCTCCGACACGACGATCGCCTGGCTCTTCATCGCGCCGACGATGATCCTGCTGCTCGCGATCAACCTCTTCCCGTTGATCTGGACGATCCAGCTCTCCTTCACGAATTACCGCGCCAACCGCCCCAATGCGCCGCTGCGCAATGTCGGGCTCGAGCACTACCAGGCGATCCTGTCGGATCCGGAGATCTGGCAGCGCATGCAGGCCACCGCGCATTTCGTTTTCTGGACGATCCTGCTGCAGACCGTGCTCGGCTTTGCGCTCGCCTATCTGATCGACCGCAAATTCCGCGGCCACGGCTTCTGGACCACGCTGATCCTGATCCCGATGATGCTGTCGCCGGCCGTCGTCGGCAATTTCTGGACCTTCCTCTATCAGCCGCAGATCGGCCTGTTCAATTACGTCGTCTCGTTCTTCTCCGGGCTTGCGCCGTCCTCCTTCCAGATGCTGGGCGACGTCACCCTGAGCCCCTGGGCGATCATCATCGTCGATACCTGGATGTGGACGCCTTATGTCATGCTGATCTGCCTGGCGGGGCTCCGCTCGATCCCGGACTACATCTACGAGGCAGCCGAGGTCGATCGCGCCAGCAACTGGCGCCAATTCATCTCGATCACGCTGCCGATGTGCCTGCCCTTCATCATGCTGGCGGTGCTGTTCCGCGGCATCGAGAACTTCAAGATGTTCGACATGGTCAACCTGCTGACCTCCGGCGGGCCCGGCTCGACCACCGAACTCGCCTCGATCACGCTCAAGCGCGCCGCCTTCGAGGCCTGGCGCACCGGCTATTCCTCTGCCTTCGCGATCATCCTGTTCGTCGCCGTGTTCGGGCTGGCGAACATCTATGTGAAGGCCTTGAACAAGGTGAAGGCACGATGAGCGGCGCGACCTCCACCGCCCATTCCGTCGTCGCGCCAAGCGGCCGGGTCAAGCTGCTCGCCGGCGCGATCGTGGTGCTCTACGCGCTGGTGGCCCTCGTGCCGCTGCTCTGGATCGGCCTGACCAGCATCAAGACGCCGCCGGACTCGATCTCCTACCCGCCCAAAGTCGTGCCGTTCGTGCATTTCGAGCCCTCGATCGAAGGCTATTGCAACCTCTTCAACACACGCTCGCGTCAGACCGCGGATTATCTCGCCTCGCTCCCGCCGGCGGACTCGGCCTGCGAAGAGATCACGCGCTCGCGCAGCATGGTCGTCGTCGGCCCCTCAAATTATGTGCCGCGCTTCCTCAACTCGCTGATCATCGCCTTCGGCTCGACCCTGCTCTCGGTGGGCCTGGGTACCTGCGCTGCCTATGCCTTCTCGCGCTTCAAGGTGCCTTTGAAGGACGATCTGCTCTTCTTCATCCTGTCGACGCGGATGATGCCGCCGATCGCCGTCGCGATCCCGATCTTCCTGATGTACCGCGAGCTCGGCCTCTCCGATACGCGGGTCGGCATGATCCTGCTCTACACCTCGGTCAATGTTTCGCTCGCTGTCTGGCTGCTCAAGGGCTTCATTGACGAGATCCCGCGCGAATACGAGGAAGCCGCCATGATCGACGGCTATACGCGGCTGCAGGCCTTCCGGAAGGTCGTGCTGCCGCAGGCCACGACCGGCATCGTCGCAACCGCGATCTTCTGCCTGATCTTCGCCTGGAACGAGTACGCCTTCGCCGTGCTCCTGACCTCCGGCACGGCCCAGACTGCCCCGCCCTTCATCCCGATCATCATCGGCGAGGGCGGACAGGACTGGCCGGCCGTGGCGGCCGGGACGACCCTGTTCCTGATTCCGATCCTGGTTTTCACGGTGCTGCTGCGCAAACACCTGCTGCGCGGCATTACGTTTGGGGCGGTGCGCAAATGAATCTGCATGCCAGCCATTCCCGCCAATCGGACGGAGCGTCTCGATCGCGCTGGCCGAAGCCGCTGCGGCGCGGGCCGATGGAGACCTTGGCGACAGTGCTGATCGCGGCCGGCGTGCTGATGCTGCTGCAGCCGTTCTCGCTGACGCTCTACGGCTATTCCTTCGTCACCACGCTCATCGGCGTTGTCATGTTCACCTTCGTCACCAAGTTCCCGGAGTGAACCATGGCCGAGATCCGGGTCGACAATCTGCTGAAACGCTTCGGCTCCTTCACGGCGGTGCGGGATACGAGCTTCACGGTCGAGAACGGTGATTTCTTCTGCCTGCTCGGCCCTTCCGGCTGCGGCAAGACCACGACCTTGCGGATGGTGGCGGGGCTCGAGCTCCCCTCAGCGGGATCGATCCGGCTCGACGGCGAGGACGTCACCTTCAAGCGCGCCCGCGAGCGCGATATCGCCATGGTGTTCCAGCTCTTTGCGCTCTACCCGCACATGAACGTGCGCAAGAACATCAGTTTCCCGCTGGTCTCGATGGGTGTGCCGAAGGCCGAAACCAGCCGGCGGGTCGAGGACGCCGCGAGGACCTTGCGGATCGAGCATCTCCTCGACAAGCCGGTCTCGGGCCTCTCGGGCGGCGACCGGCAGCGGGTCGCGCTCGGGCGCGCCATCGTGCGCGAGCCCAAGGCGTTCATGATGGACGAGCCTCTGGGCGCGCTCGACGCCGAGTTCCGCCATCTGATGTGCGGCGAGCTGCGCGCGCTGCACGACCGGCTGAAGGCGACGACGGTCTATGTCACCCATGACCAGTTGGAGGCCATGTCGATGGCCGACAAGATCGCGGTGATGAATGACGGCGTGATCGAGCAGCTAGGCTCGCCCCAGGACATCTATGACCACCCGACCTCAATGTTTGTCGGCGATTTCATCGGCTCGCCCGCGATGAACTTCATCCATTTCGAGGGGACGGCAACGGCAGGCGCGACTGCGGTCACCATCGATACCGCCGTCATTCCGCTGCCCGAACTGCGCGAGACCCGCGCGCCTGGGCCGCTGGCGCTGGGGGTTCGACCGGAGCAGGTCGTCATCGGCGACCCCGGGCGGCAGGGCGGCGCCTTGCCCGGCGAGATCTTCGGCGCCGAATATCTCGGCACCAACCAGATCGTGACGGTCACCACCCCGCGCGGCATGCTCAAGGTCCGGCTGCCAGCCCATCTGAGGGCGGCGGCCGGCGACCGGGTCAGCCTCTCCTTCAAGCCGGAGCGGCTCTCGCTGTTCGATGCGGCGACCGGCAAGGTCATCCGCTCCGCCCTGCACGAGACCGGCACTGCGAGGCGAACCCATGGCTGAGATCGCGCTGACGCAGGTGTCGAAGCGCTTTGGCGCGGTGAAGGCGGTGGACGATGTCTCGCTCACCATCGCTGACGGCGAATTCGTCGTGCTGCTGGGGCCGACCGGAGCGGGCAAGACGACGACCTTGCGCCTCGTCGCCGGGCTGGAGACTCCAGATGACGGCCGGGTCTTCATCGGCGGCGTCGATGTCACCGGCCTGCCGCCTGCCGCCCGCGACGTGACCTTCGTCTTCCAGCAATATTCGCTCTATCCGCATCTCACCGTTTTCGACAATCTGGCTTTCCCGCTGCGCTCGCCGACGCGGCGCACGCCCGAGGACGAGATCAAGCGCACTGTGCGCGAGGTGGCGCGGCTGCTGCGGATCGAGGACAAGCTGGGCAACCGCGCGACGCAGCTTTCCGGCGGCCAGATGCAGCGCGTCGCAATCGGCCGTGCCCTGGTGCGCCGCCCGGCGATCTATCTGATGGACGAGCCGCTCTCCTCGCTCGACGCCAAGCTGCGCTCGGAACTGCGCATCGAACTGAAGCGCATCCAGCAGGATCTGGGCGCGACCATGCTCTACGTCACCCATGACCAGACCGAGGCGATGACGCTGGCCTCGCGCATCGGCGTGATCCATCAGGGCCGGCTTGTGCAGATCGGCTCGCCGCGCAGCATCTATGAGGACCCCGCCGACATCTATGTCGCGACCCGCCTTGGCAGTCCCGGCATCAACCTGCTGCCTCGCGCGCTGTTTCCCGATGTCGCGGCCCCGACCGAGGCCGTCACCATCGGCGTGCGCACCGAACATCTCGCCATAGCGAGAGCCTGCACTGGAGCGGTGACCGGCAAGGTGAACTGGATCGAGCGCCTGGGCGACCAGAACCACCTGCATATCGACGTGAACCAGCGCCAGATCGTGAGCCTTGTCGATCCGGATGAGGGTCTCGGCGTCGGCGACGAGGTCGCTGTGAGCCTGCGCAAGCCGCTGTTCTTCGCCGCCGACGGCCAACGGGTGAGGTGAACGATGAATGCAGCGCTGAAGAAAAAGCTGATCGAGGCGATGGCCGACGCGATCCTGGCGCATGCCGACGAGCTGACCGTGCTCGATCAGGCGATCGGCGACGGCGATCACGGCCTGAACATGAAGCGCGGTTTCGAGGCCGTGCTGGCGGAGGCCGACGCGATCGCAGCCAGGCCACTGCCCGACGCCCTGAAGACGATCGGCACAACGCTGGTCATGAAGGTCGGCGGCGCATCGGGGCCGCTCTACGGCACGCTGTTCATGGCGCTCGGCAAGGAGTTGCCGCCGGAGCCGACGATCGCGGATCTGGCGCGGGCGCTGGCTGCCGCAATCGAGGCGGTGAAGGCGCGGGGCAAGTCCGAACTCGGCCAGAAGACGATGCTCGATGTGCTCGGCCCCCTGCAGGTCGCGCTGGCCGAGGGCGGCGCCGATCTCGCCTCGCGCCTGCCGGCGGTTGCAAATGGAGCGGCCGAGGCGACGATGCCGCTCAAGGCCGTTCGCGGTCGCGCCTCGTTCCTGGGCGAACGCTCGATCGGCCATATGGACCCGGGCGCCCGCTCGTCGGCGCTTCTCGCCACGGCAATCTGCAACGCCATCGGAGCCTGAAAGCATGCCAGCCAGCAAAAATGTCGGCATCGTCATCGTGTCGCACTCGGCCAAGGTGGCAGAAGGCGCGGCCGATATGGTTCGCCAGATGGTCGGCGACAATGTTCCGCTCGCCTCGGTGGGAGGCAATGCCGAGGGCGGGCTTGGCACGGATGTCGCCGCCATCATGGCGGCTATCGACAAGGCCTGGTCGGAAGCCGGCGTCGCCATCCTGGTCGATCTCGGCGGCGCCGAGACCAATAGCGAGATGGCGGTGGAAATGATGCCGCAGGAGCGGCGCGAACGCATCGTCATCTGTAATGCACCGATCGTCGAAGGCGCGGTGATGGCTGCCACCGAAGCCTCGGGCGGCTCGCCGCTGGCGGTGGTGCAGGCGACTGCCGAGGAGCTCATGTCGGCATGAACGCTGCGTCGGCCAAAGGAATGAAGGGAATCTGGGCATGCAGGAGGTGACGGCCAGTGTCCTGCTCACCAACAAGGTCGGGCTCCATGCCCGGCCCTCGGTGAAGCTGACCCAGACCGCCAAGCGCTTCGGCTCGCGCATCGAGGTGGCCACCAGTGCGGCTGGTCCATGGACCGACGCCAAGAGCCCGGTGAAAATCATGCGGGTCAAGGCGTCTCAGGGCGAGATGCTGCATTTCAAGGCCAGCGGCGAAGATGCACCGGCCGCGCTGGCCGCGCTGGTCGAGATCGTCGCCCGCAAGTTCGACGAGGAGTGAGCGGTGATGGAACGGCGTCTACCTGGCCTTGCCGCCTCCCGCGGGCTCGCCTTCGGGCCGGCCGTGACGTTTCGGGCGGTCGGTGAGCTCAGGCGCGTGAAGGGGACCGTCGCGAGTGAAAAACAGGCGCTGGCGGACGCGGTCGCCGCCTCCCTGCAGGCTGTCATGGCTCTGGCCGGGAGCCTCGAAGGCGAGGCCGCCGACATCGTCGGCTTTCAGGTGGCGCTGCTCGAGGATGATGCCCTGACCGAGAGCGCCTATGCCGCGATCGACCGCGGCATGCCCGCGGATATGGCGTGGCGACAGGCCATGGCGGAGGAGATCGCCGGATATGAAATCTCCGACGATCTGTATTTCCGAGCCCGTTCGGCCGATCTCGCCGATATCTGCGACCGCGTGCTGCGCCATCTCTTCGGCTTGCCGGAATTGACGCAGGCGCCGGGCGGCGCCGTCATCGTGGGAGAGGACCTGCCGCCATCGGCCTTCCTCGGTATCGACTGGTCGCAGGGCGGCGGGATCGTGCTCGGCTCGGGGAGCCCGTCCAGCCATGTCGCCATGCTGGCGCGCGGGCGCGGCGTGCCGATGGTGGTCGGCATCGGCTCGGAATGGCAGGCCGTCTCCGGCACGGTGATCGTCGACGGGCTGGAAGGGCTCGTGCTGACCGGCCCGTCCAATGAGAGCATCGAGCGGGCAAGGCGGCAGGCGGACGAGCTTGGACGCTCGCGGAGCGAGGCGGAAGCCCGCAGGGACGAGGCTGCGCTGACCCGCGACGGAACCCGCATCGCTGTGATGATCAATGTCGCCGGCCTGGCCGATCTCGCCGATCTGCCTGCCAAGGCCTGCGATGGCATCGGCCTGACGCGCACCGAATTCCTCGTCGAACACGCCCTGCGTGACGAGGCGCGCCAGTTCGAGACCTATGCCGGGCTGCTGCGCTGGGCCGCCGGCCGACCGGTCACGATCCGCACCCTCGATGCCGGCGGTGACAAGCCGATTTCCGGCTACACCATCGCTGGCGAGGCCAATCCCTTCCTGGGTCTGCGCGGCATCAGGCTGTCGCTGCGCCATCCCGAGATCTTCCGCGTGCAGCTGCGGGCGCTGGCTCGCGCGGCGGCTCTGGGGCCGCTCAAGATCATGCTGCCCATGGTGACGATGGCGCAGGAACTGGAGCAGGCGCGGGCTCTGCTCGACGCCGTCCTGGCGGAACTCGCGGCCGAAGGCGTGGCTCATAGCGCCCCTGCGCTCGGCATCATGGTCGAGGTGCCAGCCGCGGCCATGGCGATTGCAGGCTTCGACGCCGCCTTCTTCTCGATCGGCTCCAACGACCTGACGCAATACGCCACAGCGGCCGCTCGCGATGGCTCGGAGGTCGCGACCTACGCCGATGTCCTGCATCCCGGCGTGCTCGCCATGATCGGCCATGTCGCCAGACATGGCGCCGAGGTCGGTCGCGAGGTCAGTCTCTGCGGCGATGCCGGGGGCGATCCGCGCGCCATCGCGGCGCTGCTACGGGCAGGCGTGCGGGCCGTGTCGGTCTCTCCCGGCTTGCTGGCGCAGGCAAAGGCAGCGATCCGCGACGTCGACCTATCCGAGCGGAAGCCGAGTGCATGACCAGCCCCGAGACGATCCCCACCGACATATCGCCACTGGCCACCTACAAGGCGATCCTGCGCGGGGTCATCGAAAACCGCCCCTCCGGCACCAGACAGCGCCTTGCAGAAGCCATCGGCAAGAACCGCAGCTTCATTTCGCAGATCATCAACCCCGCCTATGCCACGCCCGTGCCGGTCCAGCATCTGGAGACGATCTTCCACGTCTGCCATTTCGCGCCGCCGGAACGGCAGGCCTTCCTGAACGCCTATCAGGCCGCCCATCCGGGGCGCCTGGAGGTGGTCGATACCGAACGTCCCATGCGCCGGCTGGTGATTGAATTGCCGGACTTCGGTAGCCCCGATCTGAATGCGCGCGCCGACCACATCGTGCTGGGGGTCGCGCGCGGCCTGGTGTCGCTCATTGCAACCAATGACGATGAAGAAGCCGAAACACTGGGGGGAAGCCCATGAAGAAGCTGATCAACGCGGTCGACAGCATCCTGTCGGAGAGCCTTCAGGGACTGGAAGCCATCCATGGTGATATCCTCGTCCTCAGTGAAGACGAGAAATTCGTCCGACGCAAGGCGCTGACGGACGGCAAGGTGGCGCTGATCTCGGGTGGTGGTTCCGGCCATGAACCACTTCACGCCGGCTTTGTCGGCCTCGGCATGCTTGATGCCGCCTGCCCGGGGCAGGTCTTCACCTCGCCGACGCCTGACCAGATGCTGGCCGCGTTGACTGCCGTCGAGACCGGCGCCGGCTCGCTCTTCATCGTCAAGAACTACGAAGGCGATGTCATGAACTTCGAGATGGCTGCCGAGATGGCCGAGGGGAAAATCGCGACGGTCGTCACCGATGACGATGTGGCCGTCCCCAAATCGACCTGGTCGACCGGCCGGCGGGGCGTCGCCGGCACGATGATCGTCGAGAAGATGGTGGGCGCTGCAGCCGAGCAGCGCCGCGACCTGAATGCGTTGAAGGCGCTCGGCGACGAGGTCAATCGGCGCACCCGCTCGATGGGCGTGGCGCTCACCTCCTGCACCGTGCCTGCGGCCGGCAAGCCGACCTTCACGCTGGGCGACGACGAGATGGAGATCGGCGTCGGTATCCATGGCGAACCGGGCCGGCGGCGCGTGAAGCTCGCCTCCGCCGACGCCATCGCCGACGAGATGATGGGCGCGATCCTCGACGATCTGGCGCCGGCGCGTGGCACGCCCTGCCTGCTCCTGGTCAATGGCTTTGGTGGCACGCCGACGATGGAGCTCTACCTGATGGCCAATGCCGCAAGGCGCATCATGGCGGGGCGTGGTTTGGCCATCGCCCGCGGGCTGGTCGGCTCCTATGTCACCTCTCTGGACATGGCCGGCTGTTCCCTGACCGCGACTGCGCTGGACGACAGCCTGATCCAGCTCTGGGACGCGCCGGTCCACACGGCTGCGCTGCGCTGGGGGTAGCGCCTGCAACGGCAACCGTCGAATGTCGGCGATCTGCGCGGCGGCTAACGCCCGCTTTTGGCGCGACACGGCTCCGTGAGTCGGCTTGAAGGGCCGTCAGCAATCTCCCGGAAGCTCTATTAAACAACACGAGAGCATCCGCCCGATCAAAACACGTCGGCGACGCGCAGCCTGGTCGATTCCATATGCCGGCCGATGACGTCGAGAAGCGCCTCCGCGTCGCGCTTCAGCAGCGCCGCCATCATCTCCTCATGCTCGGCGACGGCGCCGGCCCATTTCTGCGGGCCTTCATTGCCGATGAAGCGCAACCGCTTGATCCGGGCCTGCAGCGTCTCGTGCATCTCCATCAGAACGGGGTTGCCCGAGGCCGCGACGATGGCGCTGTGGATCGCCTGGTTGAGCTTGAAATATTCGAGCCGGTTGTTGGATTTGTAGAGCGCCAGCATCCGCTCGTGCAGCACGTTGATCGCTTGAATCGTCGCATCGCTCGCCAGTTCGCAGGCCATGCGGCCACCCAGCTGTTCCAGCGTCTTCAGCACCTGCAGGATCTGCGCGAGATCCTTGGCGGTGAATTTGCGCACGATCGCGCCCTTGGCCGGCAGGATCTCGACGAGCCCTTCGC
>NZ_PQFZ01000007.1:0-137663 GCF_002917105.1 Allobosea psychrotolerans | reverse complement strand
AGCGTCTTCAGCACCTGCAGGATCTGCGCGAGATCCTTGGCGGTGAATTTGCGCACGATCGCGCCCTTGGCCGGCAGGATCTCGACGAGCCCTTCGCTGGCGAGCGTCTTGATCGCCTCGCGCAAGGGCGTGCGCGAAACCCCAAGCTGCGCGCCGACCTGGCCCTCATTGATGCGCTGCCCGGGTTCGAGCCTGCCTTCGATGATCATGTCGCGAAGGCGCTCCAGCACCTCCTCATGCAAGGTGCGGCGCGTGATCCTCGGATACTCGGCCACCGCTTCGCTCATCGTGCTGCCATTGCTCCTGTGCTCGCGCCGTTTACGGCATGGCCTCCCTGCGCTGTCAAACCGGCATCGGCTGCCTTGTTCACGAAATCTGCCTTGTCCGCGAACAGGGCGTCCTGCCGCCGGCGCATCGCGAGCAAGCCTGAATCCGCGGCGATCTCGACATCGCCCAGCGCAATCGCCTGGCCGGCCTTGACGGAGCGCAGGAGCTTGCGGTCGGCGGCCAGATAGAACGGGGCAGGGCGGTCCTCGGCAAGCGCGGCGGCAGGGCGGACCTCCGCGCCCACGCCCTCGATGCTGTGATGGTGTCCGCCCATGGTCAGCACCGAGCCGGCGGCGAGATCGCGCTGCGCCACGGCGACCAGGTCCTGGCGCGGGCGGTAGTCGTCGCCATAGCCGGAGCGGCCGAGGCCTGCGGCATCGAGGATGGAGGTGGCGACCTCCACCCCCAGCAGATGGCGCGGCAGATACAGCATCGCCGTCTTGCCCGTACGGCTGATGACATGCCCCTTGCCGGCGAGCATCTCCCAGGTCTCGGCATTCTCGCAGGCGACGACGACGAAGACGCCACCGGCGAAGCTCGCCTCCTCGGCCAGGCGCAGATGATGGAACACGTCGATTCGCCGCGTACCCGAAAGCAGGCCGCCCTGCGTCGCCTGCGAAAACAGGTCGGCGATCTCCGGGATACGCGCCGGCGGGGCATGGAAAGCGGCGGTATCGGCGGCAAGATCGGTCGCGTTGGCGACGAGCGTCATCTCGCAGAGATCCGGCACGGCCCGTAGCGGAAAGGCCTGGCCGAGGATGCGCGCGCGTTCCGCGGCGGTGGCGACGATGGAGCGCTCGCCCGGCAGCCAGTGCTCGCGCAGTTCCGGCAGCAGCCTGGTCACGCCATTGCAGGCGACGGAGCCGGTCGCTGCGTCGAAGACGAAGTCGTATTCGCTCGATTTGCCCGCCGCGATCAGCTCCAGCCCCAGAACCTCGGCCCAGCTCACCAGCGCGATCAACAGGCTGGGCTGGTCGCCATCGACGGGGGTGACGACCACGCCCTTGTCGCGGCCGAGGCGGGCAAGGCCGGGTCCGACGACGCTGTCGGCCTCCTTGGAGACGAGCGCGACATGTTTGCCGGCCTCGATCGCCATCAGGCTGTGGCGGGTCGCAGCCTCGGGACCGCCCGTCGCCTCGACCAGCATCGCGAAGGGCAGGTCGATGACGCTCTCCAGCCGTCCCGCCGCGACATGGCGGCCCGCTGCCCAGGCCGCGCGCGCTTCGCTCGCAGTCTCGCAGAGCGCGATCTCGCTTGACGCGATCCCGGCCGCGGCAAAAGCGCGCCCGGCCGCTTCCGCCGTCATGTCGACGGCAATGCGCGCATTGACCAGCGCGGTACGGCGCGCCTGGGCCAGGTAGCTGCGGCCAAAGCCGCCGCTGCCGATCAGGCAAGTCTCGATCGGCTGCGCGATGCCGGCGTAATGCGCGTGGAAATTCATCGTCGTCTCTTCCCAACATGGCGCCGTCATCCGGCCGGGCCGGTTCGCGCCTTTCGCTGTCTGTCTACAGCAAGGAGAATATGCTGCATACAGCATACTTGCTGCGAAAGAGGGGCCGTGCTAGAGCGTTTTTGAGCGAAGTGGATGCCGGTTCGCGTGAAGAAAACGCGTCAAAACAAAAGGCTAGGGCAATCTTCGACCCTATTGGGTCGAAAATTGCCCTAGCCAGAGTCCAACAAGACGAAGCTGGAGACTATCTCATGGAAAGCCGTGCGAATGGCGCGCTGCCGGTGATCGCGGTCGCGATGGGGGACCCCTCCGGCATCAGCCCCGAGCTCACTGCCCGTATCCTGGTCGAGCCCGATCTGCGTCATGCCGCCCGCTATGTCGTGTTCGGCGACAAGCGCCTGCTCGATCTCGGAGCCCAGGACGGCAAGGTCGATCCGGCCGTCCAGCTGATCCGCGACGGCGACGCCATTCCCGTGGGCTCGGACGCCCCGGTCTTCGTCGATCTCGCCAATCACGATCCGGCCGATCTGGAGCGCGGCAAGGCGACGCTCGCCGGCGGCAAGGCCGCGACCGAGAATTTCCGCCGCGCGCTGCAATTCGCGGCCTCGGGGCAGGCCGATGCGGTCTTCTTCACGCCCTTCAACAAGGCGGCGATGCGCTTCGCCTATCCCGGCTATGACGACGAGATCCGCTTCGTGCGTGATGCGATCGGCTTCGAGGGCGCGGCGAGCGAGTTCAACATCCTGGACAAGCTCTGGAACGCCCGCGTCACCTCGCATATTCCGCTGTCCGAGGTCGCGCAGAACATCACCCAGGAGCGTATCCTGAGGGCCTTGACGCTGGCCGACGCCAATCTGCGCGCCGCCGGTTTCAATCCGCCGCGCATCGCGGTCGCGGGCATCAATCCCCATGCCGGCGATGGCGGCAATTTCGGCCGCGACGAGATCGAGACGATCGAGCCGGCGGTCAAGGCCGCCAAGGCGCAAGGCTTCACCGTCGAGGGGCCGTTCCCCTCCGACACCGTGTTCCTGCGTGCGAAGAACGGCGATTTCGACGCCGTTCTGACAATGTATCACGACCAGGGCCAGATCGCGATGAAGCTGATCGGCTTCGACCGTGGCGTCACCCTGATCGGCGGCTTTCCCTTCCCGATCTGCACGCCGGCCCATGGCACGGCCTATGAGATCGCGGGCAAGGGCATCGCCAATCTCGGCGCCACCCGCGCCGCGCTCTCGCTCGCCATCAAGATGGCGCAGGACGGAAAAGCCAAGGACAAGGCCGCGGCCTGACGAGGCCGCGGCCTGATAGAACCGCGGCCTGTCGCGGCCGCGGCTTGAGACAACTGCATTCCACTGAGGGCGGCCGCCTCAAGAGCCGCTCCGAAAAACCAGACATCAGGGAGAAGAGCATGACATCGTTCAGCATTACGGCCGCGCTCGTGGGTGCCTTCGCGCTTGGCGGCATCGGCACGGCCCAGGCCTGGCAGCCGACCAAGCCCATCGAGTTCGTGGTGACCTCGGGCGCCGGCGGCGGCACCGATAATTTCGCCCGCGTCATCCAGTCGATCATCACCAAGCACAAGCTGATCGACCAGCCGATCGTCGTGGTGAACAAGGGCGGCGGCTCCGGCGCCGAAGGCTATGTCTACGGCAAGGGCGCCAAGGGCGATCCCAACCGCGTCATCTTCGGCACCAACAACGCCTATCTTTTGCCTTACGTCGCCAAGCTCGGTTACAAATTCAGCGACCTGACGCCGGTTGCGGCGCTGGCGCTCGACGAGTTCCTGCTCTGGGTCAATGGCAGCGCGCCCTATGCCGACGCCAAGAGCTATCTCGATGCGGTCAAGGCCAAGCCCATGGGCTTCAAGATGGGCGGCAGCCAGTCCAAGGATACCGACCAGACGCTGACCTCGATGATCCAGGAAGCGGCGGGCGTGAAATGGATCTATGTGCCGTTCCAGGGCGGCAGCGCCGCGGCGGTGCAGCTCGCCGGCGGCCATATCGATTCCAACGTCAACAATCCCAATGAGAATATCGGCCAGTGGAAGGCCGGCCAGGTGAAGCCGCTTTGCGTCTTCTCGCCGGTGCGGCTCGCCAAGAGCGACCCGGTCTTCGAGGGCAAGGGCTGGGGCGACATCCCGACCTGCAAGGAATCCGGCCTGCCGCTGGAGACCTTCCAGATGCCGCGCACCGTCTGGCTGCCGGCCGAGGTTCCCGCCGACGCCGTCGCCTTCTATGCCGATCTCCTGGAGAAAGTCAGCAAGACGCCGGAATGGCAGGAATTCGTCAGCCGCACGGCGCAGACCAGCCGCTTCATGAAGGGCAAGGAGCTCACCGATTTCGTCGCCAAGGACGACGCCGCCAGCCGCAAGGTCTTCGAGAGCGAAGGCTGGGTGGTGAAGTAGGGCGGCCCGATCGTCATTCTCGGTCGGCGCAAAGGGTCGACCCGAGAATCTCGGAACCAGTCGCCGCTGGTTTGCCGGATGGTCGGGTCACGCCCAACCATGACGCCCTTCCACCCGCGCCAAGGATCACTCGCATGATCACCCGCTTCTGGGCCGAGACCGTCACCGCTTTGGCGACCATGGCTTTTGGTCTCGTCATCGTCAAAGGCGCGCTCGAATTCGGCATCGGCTGGGATTCCTCGGGCCCGCAGCCGGGCGCGTTTCCGTTCTATGTCGGCGGGCTCGTCGCGCTGGCGAGCCTCGGCACGCTCGGGCTGACCATCGGCAGGCAATTCGCCGGGGACCTCACGCTGCGCAGGAGCGTCCTTGACCATGAACAGGCCCGGCGCGTCGCTTCGTTCCTGCTGCCGATGGCGGGCTTCGTCATCCTCAGCGTCACGCTCGGCATGTATGCGGCGACGATCCTCTATCTCGTCTTCGCCATGCGTTTCCAGGGCCGCTATGGCTGGCCGGCGACGCTGGTCACGGCGCTGGGAACCGCGGCCTTCTTCTATCTCGCGCTCGAGAAATTCTTCCAGATCGGCCTGCTCAAGGGCCCGCTCGAACCCCTCATCGGTCTGTGATCGGCTCGCAACGGAAAACGGTGCCGTAAGCCATGGATAACATCGCCAACCTGATGCACGGCTTTTCGGTCGCGCTCACGACCCACCACATCCTGCTGATGTTCGCGGGCGTGCTGCTGGGCGTGCTCGTTGGCGTCCTGCCGGGGCTGGGCGCGCCCAATGGCGTGTCGCTGCTGCTGCCGCTGACCTTCTCGATGGATCCCGTCTCGGCCATCATCCTTCTGACCTCGCTCTATTGGGGCGCGCTGTTTGGCGGTTCGACCACCTCGATCCTGTTCAACATCCCAGGCGAACCGTCCTCCGTGGCGACGACCTTCGACGGCCACCCCATGGCCAAGCAGGGCAAGGCGACCGAGGCGCTTGCCTTCGCCTTCCTCTCGGCCGGCTTCGGGGCACTTGCCGGCGTCATCCTGATCACGCTGCTTTCGGGCTGGGTTGCGAAATTCGCGCTGCGCTTTTCCTCTCCGGAGTATTTCGCCGTCTATTTCATGACCTTCGCCAGTTTCATCGGGCTCGGCGGCGCCTCGCCGCTGAAGACCATCGTCTCGATGGGCATCGGCTTCACGCTCGCGGCCATCGGCATGGATTCAGTCTCCGGCAATGTCCGGCTGACCTATGATTTCGACGTGCTGCTCGCCGGCGTCAGTTTCCTGATTGCGGTGATCGGCCTGTTCGGCATCGGCGAATTGCTGCTGACGATGGAGGAGGGGCTGAAATTCGACGGTGTCGCCGCCAAGGTGCGCATCGGCGACGTGCTGACGACCGCCGCCAGGCTGCCGCGCTACTGGCTGGCGCTGCTGCGTTCGAGCCTGATCGGCATCTGGATGGGCATCACGCCGGGCGGGCCCACAGCCGCCTCCTTCATGAGCTACGCCATGGCCAAACGCTCTTCGCGCCATCCCGAGACCTTCGGCAAGGGCGATCCCGAGGGCGTGATCGCGCCCGAAACGGCAGACCATGCGGCGGGCTCGGCGGCGATGCTGCCGATGCTGGCGCTCGGCATTCCCGGCTCCGCGACGGCCGCCGTGATGATGGGCGGTCTGATGATCTGGGGGCTCAACCCCGGCCCGACGCTGTTCACCGATCGGCCGGATTTCGTCTGGGGCCTGATCGCCTCGATGTATCTCGGCAATGTCGTTGCGGTCATCGTGGTGCTGGCGACGGTTCCGCTCTTCGCCTCGATCCTGCGCATCCCGTTCTCGATCATCGGGCCGGTGATCGTGGTGATCTGCTTCATCGGCGCCTACACCGCCGCGAGCAAGGAGTTCGACATCTGGCTGGCGCTGGTCTTCGGCCTCGTCGGCTATGTCTTCAAGAAGCTCGATTACCCGATCGCGCCGCTCGTGCTCGCCATGGTCATCGGCGACAAGGCCGAGGACGCCTTCCGCCAGTCGATGATCTTCAGCCAGGGCTCGCTCCGGATTTTCTGGTCGAACCCGCTGGTCGCGACGCTGATGACGCTCGGTCTCGCACTGTTGTTCATGCCGCTGATCGGCGGTCTCGTCCGCCGCTTGCGCGGCAGAGGCGCTCCGCGCACCGTATGAAGAGGGGCTATCTTCGTCGGAGGGGCAACGGCCGTCATGCCTGAATCGGAAGGCTCCGAAAGTCCTGTCGGGCTCCGCGCCGTTCGCGCAGACATAACCACGCTCCACGTCGATGCGATCGTGAACGCAGCCAACTCGTCATTGCTTGGCGGTGGTGGCGTGGACGGAGCCATTCACAGGGCTGCCGGCCCCGATCTTGTCCACGAATGCCGGTTGCTCGGGGGCTGCAGGACCGGGGATGCCAAGCTGACCAGAGGCTACAATCTACCGGCAAAGTTCATCATTCATACTGTTGGGCCGGTCTGGCGCGGCGGCGCGCATGGCGAACCGGATCTTCTCGCGTCCTGCTATCGTCGTTCCCTGGCGATCGCGGCGATGAACGATATTCGGACGATCGCGTTCCCGAGTATCAGCACAGGCATCTACGGCTATCCGATCGAGCTTGCCGCGCAGCTGGCAATCGAGGTCGTCGGCTCGGAGCTTCGCGGGAAAACCCAACTGCGGGAGGTCATCTTCTGCTGCTTCTCGCAGGAGGACCTGCAAGTCTACGAACGTCTCTCGGCCGCGCCGCGACCGCGCATCCGGTGACAACGCTACACCCCGAGGCCCGCAAGGGCCTGATCGAACTGGCGCGCGAGTTGAACCGGCAGGCTCTGTGCTGGGGGAAGTGGGGGCGCCGCTGTTCCCGTCATTGCGACGAGCGTCAGCGACGAAGCAATCCAGGGGGGCTCGTTCGACGTCCCCTGGATTGCTTCGCTACGCTCGCAATGACGACGATGGCCTCGCCGAGGCGAATTCAGAACGCCCCGATACCGCCGGAGGGCGGGGGCAGGTTGCCGCGCCGGTCTTTCGTGATGAGATCCGGCGTCACCAGAAGCTCCTTGCTGAGCCAGGCAACATAGGCTGAAATCAACTGCACGATCATGCGCATCGACCGCCTCCCTTGTTCACGGAAGCGAATTTATCACGAAGCTGGTCTTATGCCCTTGAAATTTCGACAGGTCTGCATTGCGTGACGCATGGGAAGAGCGGCTGCCTCATGCCTTCGACCACACCGCCAGCTCATAGCCGTCGGGATCGGCGAAATGGAAACGCCTGCCGCCGGGGAAATCGAACACCGGCTTGACGATGCGCCCGCCCGCCGCCTCGATGCCGGCCTGCGTCGCGGCAAGGTCGTCGGCATAGAGGATGACCAGCGGCCCGCCCGGATTCGGCGTCCCTTGCGTGGTGAAGCCGCCTTCGAGCCGGCCGTCAGTGAAGGCGCAGTACTCCGGCCCGTAATCGGTCATTTTCCAGCCGAAGGCCTTCTCGTAGAAGGCGCGCGCCCGCGCGAGGTCGGCGACGTTGAACTCGACATAGTCGATGCGTCGGTCGTTCTGCGAAGCACTCATGGTCGTTTCCTCGTTCCTTTCGGCAGGGCGGAGATCAGCACCGCCATGGCGGCCCGTCAGCGCATGGCAGGACGGTGATGCCGCCATGCGGGTTGTCCAGGAGGCTTCTGCTGCTGTAGCAGCTTGGCAAGCGCGCTGCCGCCCGTGCACCATGGGCGCGACATGATCGTCAAGACGCCGACAGGGAAGAGACACAATGCCGACCACGACCGAAACCTTGCGCGATGCGCTGGTCGCCGCCCGCCGTGGCAAGAGCCTGATCGAGATGGCAAGCCAGCCCGTGCCGGCCTCCTTCAGCGAGGGGTTGGGCGTGCAGGCCGAGATCGCCAAGGTGCTGAAGCAGCCGGAAGCCGGCTGGAAGGTCGCCATCGCCGAGGACGGCCTGCCGGTCGCGGGCATCATGCCCGGCCCCTATCTCAAGCCCGGCGACACCTATGAGGGCGCGATCGGCGCTGAACTGCGCGTCGAGATCGAGATCGCCCTGCGTCTCGCCAGCGACGTGCCGTTGCGTCCGAACCAGCCCTATTCGCGCGCCGAACTGCTCGGCCATTGCGACAAGGCCTATCTCGGCATCGAGATCGTCGAGAGCCGCCTCGCCAACTGGACGGGTGTTCCCTTCGCGCTCTGGCTCGCCGATGCGCTCGGTCATGGCGGTTACCTGATCGGTCCCGAGCTCGACATCAAGACGCTCGATGACCCGACCGCGCTCGGCTGCTTCATCTCGCTCAACGGCGTCACGATCTATGACAAGCCGGCGGTGCATGCGAATGGCGATCCGATGGCGCCCTTCCTCGCCTGGGCCAACCGCAAGCAGGATTTCATGGGCGGTTTGCGCGCTGGCCAGATCGTCACCACCGGCAGCCTCTGCGGCGGCGTGCTCTCGCCCGGAAAGGGCGAAATCGTGACGAAGTTGAGCCCTCTGGCGACAGTATCTCTGACGCTGCGCTAGAGCAGGATGCGAAAGAGTGGGCACCGGTTTTTCGCAATCGATCCTGCTCTAACTCTTTGATGAGAGACGGATTCAGATTTCAGATGGAAACACTTCGTGATTCCATCTGAAATCATCCGGCTCTAGGCTTTAAGCTCAAGACATTGCCGATGAGCGCCAGATCATCGGCAATGTGTCCATCATGTTCGGAACACAGTTCGACCTTATTCGTTGCGTGCTGGTGGCGTGGTTCGGAGGGCGGATGCGGTTGTGGCGGAGAATGTCCCGCAATGTTGCGGGTGGAGGCGTTTGCGCTTTCGCCGCGATGCTTGGTGGACAACCCACGCCGGCCGAAGCCTTCGATATCTCCTCGCTGGATATCTTCGGCCTGTTCGGCTCCAGGGATCAGCCTCCCGCGGTCAGCACGAGCACGCTGCCCTATCAGCTCAGCTTCGATCTCGGCGACGCCGCCGACGCCAAGGCCCTGACGCGCGCGCTTCAGGACGCTTCGCTGCTTTATCGCTTGCGCCAGGACGCGCCGCCCGATGGCGAGACCCTGGCGCGGCGCATGGCCGCCGATCTCAACCCGCTCGTCGATGCGCTCTGGTCGCAGGGCTATTTCAACGCCGAGATCGCGCTTGCCGTCGACGGTGTCGCGCTGAAGCCCGATGGCGAACCTGGCGCGGCCCTGGTGCGCGCTGCCGAGGCGCATCGCAACCGCGAGCCGGTTCCGATCACGGTCCGTGTCCAGCCCGGCCCGGTCTTCGGCCTGCGCAATGTCGTCGTCGTCGAGCGCGGGGAGGGCGCGCCGGTCATCGCCGACCCGGCCAGGATCTCCAGGCTCAAGCCCGGCGATGCCGCGACCTCGGCCTCGCTGCGCGCGGCGCAAGCCGCGCTCGTCGACCATCTGCGCAACCAGTCGCGCCCGCTCGCCAAGGTGGTCGAGATGCGGCCTGTGGTCGACCATGCCGCACGGATCATGGATGTGACCTATGTCGTCGATCCAGGCCCGCTTGCCGGCTTTGGCGCGGTCACGCTCGGCGAGACCGGAGATATCCCGCCCGCCGTGGTGCGCTCCTTCATCTATCTCGAACCGGGCGACCCTTATTCGCCCAAGGCGCTGGCGGATACGCGCAAATCCGTCGCGACCATCCCCGCCATCGGTTCGGTGCGCATCCGCGAGGCGGACAAGCTCGATGCTGCCGGCAATCTGCCTGTTTTCGTCGATGTCACCGAACGGCCCAAGCGCCTGATCGGTTTCTCCGCCCGCTACTCCACCATCGATGGCCCGGCGGTGAAGACCTATTGGGAGCATCGCAATCTGTTCGGCGGGGCCGAGAAGCTGCGTCTTGAAGGCGACATCTTCCTGGCGCCGCGCATCAACGGCACCAAGATCAGCAGCTTCGACGATTTCGAGCGCTCCGATCTCGGCGGGCGCTTCACGGTCAGCTTCATGAAACCGGCGCTGTGGGGCACGCGCTATGACTGGCTCGTCGACGGCACCGGCGCACGCGAGCGCGTCGGCACCAACCGCTATGGCGGCTACACCGCGCGTTACGCCAATGTGACGACCGCGATCCGGCGGCGCTTCAGCGACACCTTCTCGATTCAGGCTGGGCTGGAGGTCGAGCGCGGCCAGACCAGCGATGTGCTGGGCCAGGTCGACTACACGCTGGTCGGCATTCCGCTCTCGGTGAAATACGATTCGACCGACAGCCTGCTCGACGCGACGCGCGGCATCCGCGCCACCGCCTCGGTCACGCCCTATCCGAGCTTCCTCGGCTCCACCGTCAATGTCGTGCAGTCGAAGGCCGCGGTCTCCGGCTATTACGCGCTCGACGAAGACGCCCGCTATGTGCTCGCCGGCCGCATCGGGCTGGGCTCGATCGCCGGCGAGAAGCTCGACGAGATTCCCGCGACGCGGCGCTTCTACGCCGGCGGCGGCGGCTCGGTACGCGGCTATGCCTATCGCTCGCTCTCGCCGCTCGGGCCGCTCGGGCAATTGACCGGCGGGCGCAGCCTGTTCGAGGCCTCGGTAGAGGCCCGCATCAAGGTCACCGACACGATCGGCCTCGTGCCCTTCTTCGACGCCGGCATGGCCTTCGAATCCAGCCTCCCGAACTTCAAGCAGGAGCTGCAATATTCGGCCGGCCTCGGCCTGCGCTATTACACGCCGATCGGCCCGATCAGGCTCGACGTGGCAGCCCCCCTCAATCCGCGCAAGGGCGACAAGCCGGTTGCGGTCTATATCAGCATCGGGCAGGCCTTCTGATGCGCACGGTCCTGCCAGCACGGCTGAGCCACCTCACAGTCCTCATCCTGAGGAGCCGCGCAGCGGCGTCTCGAAGGATGCTCCAGATGGTTCGGGAGCCTCCTGGAGCATCCTTCGAGACGCCATTCCCAAGGGAATGGCTCCTCAGGATGAGGGCTCGGGGTGGTGCTTTGCTCAAGGGTACGCTTTCGCGATCCCGCCTGGCGCTCTCGGCCCTCGTCCTTGGCGTGGTCCTGCTCGCCTCGGCGCATTTCGCCGGCTTCGCCCAGAACGCCCAGAGCGATCGCGGCGTCGTCGCCGACCTGATCTCGCGGGCGCTGTCGAGCGACACCAGCCAGGTCTCGATCGGCGCGGTCGAAGGCGCGCTCTCCTCCGACGTCACGATCCGCGACATCGTGCTGTCGGATCGTGACGGCCCCTGGCTCCGGCTCGACCGCGCCCGCTTGATCTGGACTCGAACGGCGTTGCTGCTGCGCAGGCTCGAGGTCAACCGGCTCGAGATCGGCAAGCTCGAGATCCTGCGCAAGCCGGTCCCGCAGCCGGGAGCGGCTCCCGCCAACGACCAGCCGATCCTGCCGGAACTGCCGCTCAAGGTCATCGTCACCGCTTTTCAGCTCGGCGAACTTTCGCTTGGCGAGCCGGTCCTCGGCACGGCGGCACGCCTTGGCGCGACCGGCTCGGCGACGCTGGGCGCGCCGGCGGAGGGGCTCGATCTCAGGCTGGAGGCGCGCCGACTCGACCGGGCTGGTGAATTCACCGTGCGGCTCGGCTTCATCCCGCAATCGACCCGCCTCCAGCTCGCGGCGAAGATCGACGAGCCCGAAGGCGGGCTGATCGCGCATGTCGCGGGGCTGCCGGGCCAGCCGCCGGTCAAGCTCGATCTCAATGGCGACGGCCCGCTCGACGCCTTCCGCTCCAATCTGGTGTTCACCGCCGGCGAGACCATCGGCGCGCAAGGCTCGGCCAATCTTTCCCGTGTCGGCGCGGGACGTGACCTCACGCTGGCGCTCGATGCGCGCATCGAAGGGCTGATGCCGGCCTTGGCTGCGCCGGTCTTCGCCGGTTCGACACGGCTCGACGGTGCGGTCGGCTTCAGCGACGATGGCGGTGTCGATATCCGCAATCTGGCCCTGGTCTCGGCGTTGGCCCGGCTCGATGTGCTCGGGCGCTATGCTCCGGACCGGACGGTCGACCTGCGCCTGACCGCCACTGCCCGCCCCAATGCCGGCAGCCGCACGGTGTCCTCGGGCGCGGAGATCGGCAAGCTCGCTTTCGAGGCGACGGTCAAAGGCCCGGTCGCGGGCCCGCGCATCGTCGCGACATTGGATGCTGAGGACGCGAAGCTTCCAATGGGCACGCTCGGCAAGCTCGCCGCCAGTTTCACCGCGACGCCGACCGGCACGATTGGCGAAGCGGGGACCAAAGTTGCGCTGGTCTCCGATGGCGAGGCGACGGGCGTCGCGCTGAGCGATCCGAAGCTGGCGCGCATCGTCGGCGAGCGTGTCAGCTTCAGTTTGCGCGGCGCCGGCAATGACGATGCCACCGCCGATTTCGAGACGCTGCGGCTGGCCATGTCGGGCGTCGAGGTCGATTACAAGGGCAAGCTCGGCCAGGCCCGCATGCTCGGACAGGCGAAGCTGCTCCTGCCCGATTTGTCCCGCCTGAGCGGGTTTGCCGGGCGGGCCTTGGCGGGCCGCGCCGACGTCACGGCCGATCTCGACGCGACGCCGCGCAGCAATGCCTATGGCGTGGCGCTGAACGGCCATGCCGATGCGCTCGCCACCGGCGAGGCCGTGCTCGACCGCTTGCTCGCGGGCAAGCTGGCGCTCGCCGGCCAGATCAGGGCGCTGGCCTCCGATGTCACGGTTACGGGCCTGCGCATCACCGGGCAACATGCGGCCGTGACCGCAGATGGCGGGGTCGGGCGCGAGCGCTCGGATCTGCGCATCGCCCTGGCGCTGCCCGATCTGAAGCGCGCCGATCCACGCCTGTCCGGGCGCGGCGAGGCGAGCGCGCAACTGACCGGCCCGCTCGACAAATTCGACGCCACGGCCCGCATCGCCGTCACCAACGCCACTGCGCTCGCCCGGCCGATCCCGCGCCTGGTGATCGACGCCACGATCCGCGATCTGCAAGGCGCACGCGACACGACGCTCGCGCTCGATGGCGAAGTCGACAACAAGCCCGCCACCGGCCGCGTCCGGCTCGCGCGGGGCCCAGACGATGGCTGGAACCTCTCGAGCCTCGATCTCGGCATCGGCTCGGTCCGGCTGAACGGCGCGCTGACGCTCGATCCCGCCAGCCGAGCCGCCGGTCGGCTGACGCTTGCCGCGGGCAATCTCGACGATCTTTCGGCGCTCGCCCTGACCAAGCTCGGCGGCCAGCTCGATGCCGATATCGCGCTGGCAGTGGTCGAGGGCCGGCAGAATCTCGATCTGACCGCGCGGGCTGCGAAGCTCGCCGGCCCTTCGGTCATGATCGACAAGCTGGATGCGACGGCTGCCGCCCGCGACGTTTTCGGCAAACCGCAGCTCGATGCCGCGCTCGCGATCGACCGGGCCGTCCTGGCCGGTGAACCGGTGAGTTCGATCCGTTTCGATTCGAAGGGCGCGCCCGAGGCCAGCGCCTTCACCCTGAGCGCCGCTGCACGCGGCTTTGCCTTGAATGGGGCGGGCCGGCTTGTACCGGCCGAGCCGCTGCGATTGGAGTTGGCCTCCTTCGAGGCGCGCCGCGACGGGCGGCGCATCGCGCTCAGCCAGCCGGCCACAGTCAGCTTCCCGGCAGGCGGCGTCGAGATTGCCGGCCTGGCGCTGGCGATCGATCGCGGCCGCCTGACGCTCGATGGCCGCGCCGGCGAGACGCTCGATCTACGCCTGACAGCCCGTGATGTGCCGCTTTCGGCTGCCCGCATCGCTGCTCCCAATCTGGATCTGGCGGGAACGCTCAATGCGCAGGCACAGGTGAAAGGCCGGCCGGGTGCGCTGGCAGGCCCCTGGCAGCTGCGCATCGCGGGACTGGCGACGCCGGAAACCCGCAGCGCCGGCCTGCCGCCGATCGCGATTGACGGCAATGGCCAGTTCGATGGCAATCGCACCAGCGTCAATGCGACGCTCAACGCCGGGAAGCTCGCGAATCTGAGCCTGCGTGGCTCCGCGCCGCTAGGCAGCACTGGTGCGCTCGATCTCGCGGCGCAGGGCACGGTCGACGCAGCGCTCGCCAATCCGATGATCGCGGCGCAGGGTCAGAGGCTGACCGGGGCGATGACACTCGATATGCGCGCCGCCGGAACGGCCGCGGCCCCGCGCCTCAGCGGCACGGCGACCTTTGCCAAGGGCAGCTTCACCGACGCGTTGCAGGGCATGCGCCTGACCGGGATCGAGGCGCGCATCGCGGCGACCGGCGAGAACCTGACGATCGAGCGCGCCGTCGCCGGCACCGCCAATGGCGGCACGCTTTCGGCGAGCGGGCAGGTCAGGCTCGATCCGGCGGCCGGCTTCCCCGGCCAATTGCGCATCCAGGGCAAGCGCGCCCAGCTCGTCGCCAACGGCATCGTCACGGCCGTCGCCGATCTCGGACTGGATATCGCCGGGCCGCTGGCGCAGCGCCCGCGCATTGGAGGGCGTGTCGATGTCGTCTCGCTCGATGTCGCCGTGCCGGATCGTTTGCCGGCCTCGTTGCGGCCGGTGGACGGCATCAGGCACATCAAGGCGACGGGCACGGCGGCGGCGCGCCTCGCCGCTGCTCGCAAGGCCAAGCCGGTCGCGAAGGGCAGGGGCCGGCCGGCGCCCGCTTTTGACGCTGCGCTGGCGCTCGTGGTCTCCGCGCCGAATCGCGTCTTCATCCGGGGGCGCGGCATCGACGCCGAACTCGGCGGCGAGATTCGCCTCAGTGGCACGCTGGCCGCTCCCGCGCTCGATGGCGGCTTCGATCTCAGGCGCGGCCGCCTCAGCGTGCTGAGCCAGCGCCTCGATTTCAGCCGTGGCCGCTTGAACTTCACCGGCGGTACGATTCCCGAACTCGATTTCGTCGCCGAGACGCGCGCATCCGACGTCACGGCCAAGATCCTCATCACGGGCCCGGCCGACCAGCCGGCCTTCGCCTTCACCTCGCAGCCCGAACTGCCGCAGGACGAGGTCTTGTCGCGCATCCTGTTCGCCCGCGCCTCGGGCTCGCTCTCGGCCTTCCAGGCGCTGCAGCTTGCGCAGACGGCAGCCCAGTTCGCCGGAGGCGGCGGCGACGATTCCTTCGAGCGGCTGCGCAAGTCGCTCGGCGTCGACAATCTCGACATCCAGGTCGGGGCGGGCGGGCCGACGGTGGGCGCCTCCCGCTATATCGGCAACAACGTCACGATCGGCGTGAAGGCCGGGGCCAAGCCGGAAGATAGCGGCGTCTCGATCGGAATCGACGTCACCCGCCGCCTGAAGGTCCAGGCCGAGACCGGGGCAGACGGCTCGGCCGCGGTCGGCGTCGGCGCGGAATGGGAATATTGAGGCGCGGGGGCCCGTTATGCTCGGGCTTGATCCGAGCATCTCTGAAGCCAAGGTCTTCCGACCAAGAGATTCTCGGGTCTGCGCTTCGCTGCGCCTGCGCATGACGAGAAGGGCGCGGGGAACCCCTCTCCTGTAAGGAGAGGGGCAGGGGCGAGGTGTCGGCCCCTGGACCAGTCAAGCGCCAGCCTCACAGCGAAGCACCGGTGAGGCCTCACCCGAAGTGTCAAACGGCCGACCCCTCACCCTGCCCTCTCCCTCCGGGAGAGGGTTCCCCGCGCTTGTCTCGGCCAACAAGACTCCAGCGGAGAAGGGAAGAGGGCGACCGGGAATCACCGCCAGCCCTCTCCGAAGAGCCACGCCGCTGCCGGGACTGCGATTCTACCCGCGACGACCCGCTGAAAGACCGATCCGGGCGGCTACGGTTAAGAGCCGGTAAATTTCGGCCCTCAAAGCGTGGCGCTCCTGCAACACCGGGTTCCAAAGCACCCCCCCGGAGCTCCCGGCGGCGTGATCGAGGTTGATCGGCAATCCGGCATTCGTATGGTGAACCTGCGTCGGGACATTCCCGGTCGCTGTTTTTCGTCTTCGCCTCTGAATGGTTCAGGGACGCGGGCGAAAGGCCGGGAATAGGTAAGCTGGCGGTTTGGTCTCCTGGGGCCCTGCTGCCGAGAACGCGAACCGAAGCCCGAGGGTCTCGAAACTCATTTTGGAGGTTACCAATGAAGCTCGTTAAGAGCCTCCTCCTCGGTTCTGCCGCCGGTATCGCCGCGGTTGCCGGGGCTCAGGCCGCCGATCTTCCCTCGCGGAAGGCCGCTCCGGTCGAATACGTTCGTGTCTGCTCCACCTACGGCGCGGGCTTCTTCTACATCCCGGGCACGGAAACCTGCCTGCGCGTCGGTGGTCGTGTTCGCGCTGAATACGGCACTGCCGAGCGTTGGACCCGCGCTCAGGATGGCTACGGCTTCCGCGCTCGTGGTCGTCTGAACATCGACGCCCGCACCGCGACCGCCTATGGCACGCTGCGCACCTTCATCCGCTTCGAGATGACCAACTCGAACGGCGTCTACGGCCAGTCCTTCAATGGCAACGGCGTGTCCGCCGGTGCTGCTCGCGGCGGTTCCAGCTCCACGTACAACACTGGCACCAGCACCTCGAGCAACGGCCAGGCGAACTTCAGCCTCGACAAGGCCTTCATCCAGTTCGGCCCGATCACCGCTGGTCGCGCCCAGTCGTTCTTCGACTTCTACGCCGACGACCTGAACTACGGCGTCATCCGTGGTTCGGACCAGGCTCTGAACCTGTTGGCCTACACCGCGACCTTCGGTTCGGGCATCTCGGCGACGGTGTCGCTGGAAGATCGCTCGGAGCGTGAGCAGGTCGGTGGCATCACCACCAACATCGCTGGCGTTTCCACCGCGACCCTCGGTGGCCAGACCATCCCGGACGTTGTTGGTAACATCAACGTGACGCAGGGCTGGGGCTCGGCTCAGCTGTCGGGCGCTTTCATCCAGCGCAACACGACTGGCCCGATCGGCACCACCGGCTTCGGTACCGGCACCAACCTGTCGAACGACGACCAGTACGGCTTCGCCGTTCAGGGCGGTGTCAAGATCAACCTGCCGATGCTCGCCGCTGGCGATTATCTCTGGTTGCAGGCTGCCTACTCCGAGGGTGGTCTCTCCTACCTCGGCTACGGCGGCGCTGGCACCGGTTCGACCTGGGGCTCGACCAGCCGCGCTGGCCGTATCTCGATCTCCAACTCGGATGTCGCGCTCGACTCGCTCGGCAAGGCTCACCTGACCAAGGGCTATGCCCTGACCGCAGGTCTGCTGCACTACTGGACCCCCACGATCCGCCAGGGCATCTATGGTTCGTACTCCAAGCTGGACTACAGCGCGGCTGTTTCGACCCTCGACCCGCGCGAAATCCGCGTCGGTACCAACCTGATCTGGTCGCCGGTCGCCGGCCTCGACATCGGTGTGGAAGTTCTCTACGCCCGCGTCGAAGCTGCCAAGCGCGTCACGGCTTACACTGCCGACCAGTCTCTGGGTCGCACGATCAAGTCCGACGACACCTTCCAGGGTCGTCTGCGCATCCAGCGCGACTTCTGATCGGCTCTCCGATCTTAGTCGAGAAGCCCCGGGGAAACCCGGGGCTTTTTTTGTTTGCCAGAGCAGGATGCGAAAAACTGGGCACCGGTTTTTCGCATTGATCCCGCTCTCAACTCCAGGGAACGATCATGTTCTTTCGCATTCGGACGCTTCTGTCCGAATGCGAAAGAACATGATCTATCGTAGGTTACGGCAAGATGCTTGACAGGCCCCCATGATCCGGCCTGACTTCAGGACAAGGTGGATCGTGCGCAACTGAAGCGTGCGGGGCCGGGCTGGCTGCGGGGATTTCGAGGATGGGGCAACCGCTGCGTTGGCTTTGGGGTTTGGCGCCGCTCGCCTTGCTCTGGGGCATGGGCAACCTCGCTCTCGACGACGCAATTCAGAGCGATGTCGGCAACCGCGCGATGCTGGCCGCAAGTTCGGCAGCGGGGCAAGCGCCGGGCGCGCGGCCGATCGTGGCCCAGGTCGTCGGCCGCGATGTCTCAGTCAGTGGCGAGGCGCTCTCTGCCGATGGCGCTGCCAAGGCCATGGCGCAGCTTCGTTCGGAATTCGGCGTGCGCCGCGCGCTGGGCGGCCTGTCGCAGGCCGTGGCGCAGCGACCCTATAGCTGGTCTGCGACGCGCCAGGGTGGCGTGGTCACGCTCAGCGGTTCCGTGCCCGATGAAGCCACGGCCACGGCCAATGTCGCGGCGGCCGGCGCTGCTCTGCCCGGTGTGCGGGTCGAGGATCGACAGAGCCTCGCCTTCGGTGCTCCCGTTGGCTTTGCCGAGATGACCAGGACCGTGCTTGCGGAGTTGCCGAAGCTGTCTTCCGGCAAGGTTGCGCTGGATGATGGCCGCTTCTGCATCGAGGGCAGCGCCGCTACGCCTGACGCCTTCCTGGCCTTGAAGAGCGCATTGCCCAATCTGGCGAAGGCAGGCTTCCAGCCCGTCGATTGCGCGCTCGAGCCGCCGGTGGTCGCGCCGTATCGCTGGAGCGCGGAACGCGTGGTTGACGGTTCTGTGACGGTCACCGGGTCTTATCCGTCCGAGGATATCCGGCGTCAGTTCCAGGCGCTGCTGCGCCGCAATTTTCCCGAACCGACGCCGCTCAACGACCTGACCAAGCCGGCGCTCGGCGCGCCCGCCGCCTTTCTCGCCAAGGTGACGCGCGCGATCGGCGATCTCGCCCGTCTGCGCAACGGAAAGGCCGAACTCATTGGCGACGCTTATGAATTGACCGGTGCCGGTCCCGACAATTTCGAGACCTGCCAGGCCTTGCGATTGCTCGTCGCCCAGCTTGATGGACCCGATTCCGTCGCCAAGGCGACGATCGCGTGCCCAGCTGCGCCGCCGCCTGCGCCACTTCCGGCCCCGGTGCTTCCCGCTCCGGCCGAGCCCGCACCGACGCCCGAGACGACCAGCGTGCCGCCGGCAAGCGCGCCAGCGGGCTCGGCCGCCGACGCGGCACAAGGGCCGGCACAAGGATCGGCCCAAGGGGCGGGCCAAGGGCCGGCCCAAGGATCGGCTCAGCCTGCGACCGCTGTGCCGCCTGCCGTGGTGGCTCCGGCTCCCGTCATATTGCGCTGGCAGGCTGAGAAGTCCGAGCAGGGCCTGGTCGTCTCCGGCCTGGTGCGCGATGAGGCCAACCGCGCGGCCTTGCGCGCGGCGTCCGACCTGGCGAATGCGGGCCCGCTCGATGATCGCACGACAGAGGAACCAAACCTCATGGCGACGCCGGACTACGCGTCCGCGACGCGCTTCGCCTTCGAGCTTCTGGGCAGCATGACGCGCGGCACGGTCTCGCTCGACCGTTCGGAGCTGGCTGTGTCCGGCGAGGTCGCGGATGAGGCGGGCTTGCGTGCCCTGGAGGCGGCGCTGGCCCGGCAACCGATGCCTGCCGGCCTCAGCCTCAAGCCCGGGACCGCTGCTGGCCAGGTTGCGGTCCGGCCCTATGGGCTGCGGCTTACCGTGGACAAATCCGGCGTCTCGATGACGGGATATCTGCCTGATGCGCGCGCCCGCGAGGATCTGCTGGCGCTGGTCGAGGCATCGTCGCTGCGCGGCAAGGTCAGCGACTCGAGCACGCTCCTGCCGGGCGCGCCAGCGGGCTTCGCTGCCGCGGCGCATGTCGCGCTGGTCAACCTGCTCAGGCTCGATCTCGGCTCGGCCAGCCTCAGCGAAGACGGCGCCGTGATCCAGGGTTTGACCTGCCGCGACCTGATCAAGAGCGAGGTCGAGACCAGCGCGGCCACCGCGCCTGGGCCGCTCAAGGTTTCCGCATCCGTCGGCTTGCGCCAGACGGGCTGTGTCATCGACCCGCCCAACACCTGCCAGAACGATCTGGACGCTTTGACCAAGCGCAACACCGTGCTGTTCGCCCAGGGCACGGCGGTGGTTCCGCTCGATCCTACGACCGAGCGGGTCATCGCAGAGGCCTTCGCCATCCTGAAGCAGTGCCCGGCCTCGCGCGTCGTTATCGAGGGGCACGCCAATAGGGACGGCGAATGGCGTGGCTTCAACAATCTCGACCTGTCCGAGCGGCGCGCCCTGCGCGTGCGTGACGAACTCGTCCGGCGCGGCATCGACCCGGCTCAACTGACCGTTGCCGGCTTCGGCACCGACAGACCGCTGGTGCCGCACGGCGCCCCCGATGCGCGGGTGATGAACCGGCGCGTTCAGTTCACGGTCGCGAAATAGAGGCTGTCAGGGGCTATGCTGTATCTCGCCACGCAATTCGCCTGGTTCCTGCTCGCGGCCTTCGCGCTCGGCCTCGTCATGGGCTGGATCAGCTATGACGGCGGCAAGCTCTGGAACCGCAAGCTGAGCTATCTCCTGGGCCTCTGGCTCGTGATTGCCGCCTTGACCTGGTCGCAGACGCTGAACGGCGTACCGGCACTGTGGCTCGAGAGCGCGCTGCTCTTCGTCGCGATCTATGTCGCGGGTTGCGCGCTCGCCAGCGTGCTGCGCTCGCCACGGGAGCCGCGAGCTGCCGTTGCGGCAGCGACGCGCGTTCCTGGCGAGATGCCCAAGCTGGACATGCCCAAGTTCGACATGCCCAAGCTCGGCGGCGCGAATGTCGCGCCTGCGCCGATGCCGGCCGACGCCGCGCTTGCCTTGCCCGCGAAATCGGTCGTCGATGACGGCAAGGCGGATGACGGCAAGACTGACAATGGCAAGACGGTCCTGAAGGGCATCAAATCGGTCGGCGAGGCCAATAAGGGCGTGCCGAAGGTCGAGGGCGAGGATGCCATTCCCGGAGAGCGTCCCGTCGGGCTGGCCGCCGCGCGCAACGAGAGCCCCGATGACCTCAAGCTGATCAAGGGCATCGGCCGGCAGAACGAGGGCCGGCTGCACGGCCTCGGCATCTGGCATTTCGACCAGGTCGCCGCCTGGAGCGCGCAGAACATCGAATGGGTCGGCAGCTATCTCGCCTTTCCCGGCCGGATCGAGCGCGAGGACTGGGTCGCACAGGCCAAGGCGCTGGCGCAGGGCGCCGAGACCGCCTTCGCCAAGCGCGTCAAGGCGGGCGAGGTCTCCTCCTCCCGCGACGACGGCTCGCTGGGTCAGGGCAATGTCGCGCCGCTGTCCGATGACGGGTTCGAAGGCGAGCGGCCGAAGAACCTCCTGACACAGGCTCGCGACGGCAAGGCCGACGATCTGACGCTGATCAAGGGGATCGGCCCCGCCATCACGGCTGATCTCAACCGCCTCGGCATCTGGCATTTCGACCAGATCGCGGCGCTGCGCGATCCGGAGATGCGCTATATCTCGGCCTTCGCCGGTGTCCCGGGCAAGGGGCTCGCAGAGAACTGGCGCGAGGATGCCGATATCCTCAGCCATGGTGGCGAGACCGCGCATTCGCGTGCGGTGAAGGCCGGGCGGACGTCGCCCGGGACCTGATCGCACTCAGGCCGCCAGCCGCTCGGCCCGGTTGATCAGTTTCCCGATCCGACGAACCATGTCCCTGGGGCCAAGCAGCGGGGCATGGCCCTGTCCCGGCGCGACGAAGGTCTCGCAGTCGGGATGGCGCTCGCCCATCTCCTTCAGGGTCTTTTCGGCCAGAAGGTCCGAATTTTCGCCACGGATCGCCAGCAGCGGCACGCCGTTCAGCCCGGCGAAATAATTCCACAGAACCGGCAGCGGTGCTTCGAGGTCGAGCTCCTCCAGGACCTTCATCAGATTGGGGTCGTAGTCCGGGACGAGCCGGCCGTCGCGCTCGGTCCAGGTACGGCGCGCCATCATCTCCCACTCCGCCTCGCCGAAGAGCGGAAACTGCTGGTCCGAGAGGCGCTTGAGGATCTCCGCTCCCTCGCTGAAGCTGCGCGGCCGCGGCAGCTTTCCGACATAGCCCCGGATCCTGAGCAGGCCGCCCGCGTCGATCACCGGGCCGACATCGTTGAGGACCGCGCCCTTGATCGCAGCCGGCCGCGCTGCCGCAAGCGCCATCGTCAGGAGCCCGCCGCGCGAGGTTCCGACGAAGACGGCGCTCTCGATGCCTGCCGCCGTCAGCACCTGCATCAGATCGTCGAGCTCGACGCGGATGTCGTAGTTCTTCCAGTTCTTGTCGTAAGCCGACAGGCCACGCCCACGATAATCGAGCGCCAGCACGCGCCGGGGTTTGTCCGCAGCCTGCGACAGGGCCAGAGCAAGCTCATGGAAGTCGGCGGCGGTGCGGGCAAAGCCCGGCAGGCAGACCACCGGCAAAGCCCGCGAGGCGAGGGGGCCGTAATCGCGCGCATGCAGCCTGAGCCCGTCGCGGGCGCTGATGAACAGCGATGAGAAATCGACTGGGGTGGTCATGTAGTCTCTCGGCGGGCCTGATCGTCACGCCAGCTAATCACGGATTCCCTCGCGCTCAAACGCTCGGGAGACATGCGTCGCCCGGTCTTGCGCCGGTTCGGCAGGCGCGCGATGCCGGGTGCCGCTCCACCCTGCCGGACGAGACGATGACGACGCCACCGCCCGAGTCGACGCAAAAATTCGATCCCAGCCGGGCCGCTGAATATCAGGTCCAGAGCCGCATCGCGCTGGCCGGCTACGATGCCTGCCATGAACTCTCCGCCTGCATGCTCGCCGCGACGCTGGGACCGGGCAGGCCGGCGCAAGTGCTTGTCGTGGGTGCGGGCGGCGGGGCTCAGGAGATCGTTTCTGCCGGCGCGCTGGAGCCGCAATGGCGCTTCACCGCCGTCGATCCTTCGCAGCCCATGCTGGATCTGGCGCTGGAGAGGTTGCGCGAGCACGAATTGCTGGAGCGGACCGAGATGCGTCTCGGCTATGTCGAGGACCTGCCTCTGGAGCCGCGCTTCGACGCCGCTACGCTGATCGGCGTGCTGCACCATCTGCCGGGCGATGCCGCGAAGCGAGCCATCCTCGATGCTGTCGCCACGCGGCTGAAGCCGGGCGCGCCCCTGATCCTCGCGGGAAATCGCTATGCCTATGCGAGCGAGCCGCTTCTGCTGGCAGCCTGGGGCGAGCGCTGGCGCATGTTTGGCGCAGCCCCCGAAGAGGTCCAGGCGAAGCTCGGCAAGATCCTGCAGGGCGCCGACCCGCCGCGCTCGGAGGCCGAAGTCGCTGGTCTGCTCGACGGGGCGGGCTTCGACGCGCCGAGCTGGTTTTTCTCCAGCCTGTTCTGGGGCGCCTGCATCGCGCGCAGGCGGGTATAGGCGGCGCTGCGAGAGCGTTTTCGAGCGAAGTGCATACCGGTTCGCGTGAAGAAATCGCGCTAAAACAAAGATCTAGAGCAATTGAACGATCCAATCGGATCGGAAAACGCTCTAGTCGCTGCGCTTGCCGCCGCGCTTCAGGTCGTGATCGATCAGATAGGCGGTGCGCTGGTCGAGCCGCTGGCGATAGACTTGGAGGTTCTCCATGACCCGCTGCACATAGTTGCGCGTCTCGTAGAAGGGGATGCGCTCGACCCAGTCGACGGCGTCGACCTGCGGATCGCGCGGATCGCCATAGGCGGCGATCCATTTCTTCACATTGCCCGAACCGGCATTGTAGGCCGCGAAGGTCAGGATATAGGAGCCGCGCCAGTCCTTGAGCAGGTCGTTGAGATGGGCCGCGCCCATCCGGGCCGAATAGAGCGCGTCGCGCCCCAGGCGCGGCCAGTCGAAAGGCAGGTTGGCTCGCCTTGCCGTTTCGCGCGCGGTCGCAGGCATCATCTGCATCAGTCCGCGCGCGCCGGCATGCGATTCCGCCGCTGGGTCGAAGGCACTCTCCTGGCGGGCGATGGCGTGGACGATGGCGCGCTCCATCGGATCGCCCAGCACCGGAAAATCCGGCACGCCGAAGGTCGGAAACGCCGCGCTATCGAGCGGAAAGCCACGCTGCAGGGCCTGCTTGCCGATGGCGAGCAGCGATTTCGCATCGCCCTCGCGCCTCGCGATCGCCGCCACGGCCTCCAGCGCCGGGGTGGTGTAGAGCCGTTGCGCGAGGTCGCCGAGCATGATCGTGGCGAGGTCGCGCGCGCCGATCCGATAGAGCAATTGTACGCCCTGATGGCCCGGCAGGGTGCCGAGCGCCGCTGAAGCCGAGCGGCGCAGCGGCAGATCGGGCAGGCCGAGTCGGGCGCGGGCAAGCTGGCCGTAATAGGCGATGGGCTGTTCGGCGGCGCGCTCATAGGCAATGCGCGATGCATCCTGCTTGCCCAGTGTCTCGGCGGCGCGGCCCTCCCAATAGGCGGCGCGCGCAACCGAGATCGGCGTCTCCGCCAGCTTGCCGGCCTCGACGAAATGCGTCAGCGCAGTTGCGGCATCGTTGCGGAAGCGCAGGGCGATGAAGCCGGCATGCCATTCGGCGTCGATGCGCGCGACCGGGCCTTCGGCGCCGTGTCCGGCCACGACCTCGTAAGCCGTCGCGGCATCGCCGGCATCGAGCAGCTTGCGTGCGATCAAGCGGCGCTCCGTCCACCATTCGTCGCCGTCGCCGAGCAGATTGGGGTCGCGCGGAACCTTGGCCAGTGCCTTGGCGGCCTCCACCGGCTTGTCGGCTCGTCTTGCCTGTTGCGCCTGCAGGAAGGCAAAGGAGATGTCGCCCTTCAGCGAAGCAGGCACGGAGGCGATCAGGGATGCGGGGAGCGGGCGTCTTTCCCGGGCACTGGCGAGCCTGACCCGGGCAAGTGTGACGTAATCAGCCGATACGCGGGCGGCGTTGCGCATCGCCGCCATGGTGTTCTCGCGGAAGAGATAGCGTTCCGTGCGCAGCCTGTGGTCGTCGCGGGTGAGGATGTCGCCGAATTCGGCGAGCACCACGGTCTCCAGCGGCTGGCCGAGATGGTCCTGCCGCCAGGCCTGGCGGATCAGCGCGGCCGCCTCATCCATCCGTCCTTCCGCCTTGAGTGCCAGCGCCAGGGCCACGCGCCCGGCCGGCGCGACGGGCCGCTGCGCATAGAAGAAGGTGCGGATCGTGGCCGCGTCCTTCTTCTCCGCGATCAGCGCCTCCTCCGCGCGGCGGCGGAACAGCGTCGTGGCGGGATAGTTGGGGTTGGCCTGCAGAAAGGCGTTGAGCCGCGAGAACGGGATCGCGTTGGCGCCTGAGCGGATAGCGACCCATTCGAGCAGGGCCTTTGCCGCGCCGTCGTCGATTGCGGCTGCGATCGCGTCGCCTTCGGACAAGGCGCCGCGCCGATAGGCGGCGACAGCCGCCTTCACGGCATCCAGGCCCGTGGTGGCCTCTAACCGCAATTGCGTATCGGGGTACGGCGGCAGCGCGGCCGTGGTCTCGACATCGATCGCAAGCAGGCGCGGCTGTTGCGCGCGCTGCCCGCCATCGTCGCCGGCCAGCACCGCTGTCGCGGGGAACAGGGCCGGAAGGATCAGCCAGGCCAGCCGCTTGCGGACAGAGCGCTGGCAGGCAAAAGGCGAGGCCATCGCAGGCTCCTTGAAAGGGGCACTTGACCCGCAATGGTGGGCGCAGGCGGTTTATGAAGCCTTAACCATGAGGGCCACGCTTTTTGATGGGTTGCCGGCTTTGCCTGCGGCGGCTGAGGGTTTATGTCTGTCGGCCCTTCGATTGGACTTCCGCGTCAGGACGCCGCGCTCATGACCAAGCACACTGCCTTCACCGGTTCGCTGCCCGCGCTGGTGACGCCGTTCAAAGCCGGCAAGATCGACGAGGAGGCGCTGCGCGCACTGGTCGAATGGCAAATCGAGAGCGGCAGCTCGGGTCTCGTGCCCGTCGGCACGACCGGCGAGAGCCCGACGCTCTCCCATGACGAGCATAAGCGCGTCGTCGAGATCGTGGTCGCGCAAGCCAAGCGCCGTGTGCCGGTGATTGCCGGTGCGGGCTCCAACAACACGCATGAGGCGATCGACCTCGCCGTCCATGCCGAGAAGGCCGGCGCCGACGCGGTGCTGGTGGTGACGCCCTATTACAACAAGCCGACCCAGGAGGGCATGTATCAGCACTTCAAGGCGGTGAACGATGCGGTCGGCATCCCGATCATCATCTACAACATCCCGCCGCGCTCGGTGGTCGACATGTCGGTCGAGACCATGACGCGGCTCTACGAGCTGAAGAACATCGCCGGGGTCAAGGACGCGACCGCCAATCTCGCGCGCGTCTCGCAGCAGCGCCACGCCATGGGGGCCGACTTCATCCAGCTCTCGGGCGAGGACATGACGGCGCTGGCCTATATGGCGGCCGGCGGCCATGGCTGCATCTCGGTCGTCGCCAATGTCGCGCCCAGGCTCTGCGCCGATCTGATGGCGGCGGCGCTCAAGGGCGATTATTCCGGTGCGCTGAAGCTCCAGGACCGGCTCGTGCCGCTTCACGACGCCGTCTTCAAGGAGCCGGGTCTGGCCGGCGCCAAGCACGGGCTCAAGCTGCTCGGCCGCATCGAGGAAGAGCTGCGCCTGCCGCTGCTGCCTGTGACGGCCCCGACGGGCAAGATCATTCGCGACGCCATGGTGTTCGCCGGGCTCCTGAATGCTTAAGTAGGGCAATCGGCAGTAGGCAGTCGGCAGTCGTGGGCCTTCGCGAACCCTGCTGCCTCCTGCCGACTGCCGCTTGCCGGAGTTACCCATGAACAAGCCCGATCCCGATCGCTACAAGCTCGCCGCCGACAACCGCAAGGCGCGCTATAATTACGAGATCATCGAGACGCTCGAGGCCGGCATCGCCTTGCAGGGCACCGAGATCAAATCGCTGCGTGGCGGCAGGGCGACGATCGGCGAGAGCTATGCCGGGCCGATGGGCACCGAACTCTTCCTGTTCAACGCCCATATCCCGGAATATCTCGAAGCCAATCGCTTCAACCACAACGTCCGCCGGCCGCGTAAGCTGTTGTTGCATCGTCGCCAGATCAACAAGCTGATGGGCGCGATCCAGCGCGACGGCTACACGGTCATTCCGCTGAAGGTCTATTTCAACGAGAAGGGCCGGGCGAAGGTCGAGCTCGGACTGGGGCGCGGCAAGAAGCTGCACGACAAGCGCGAGACCGAAAAGGCCCGCGACTGGAACCGCGACAAGGCCCGGATCATGAAGACGGGTGGGTGAAGCCGTTTGGCCGTCATGCTCGGGCTTGACCCGGGCATCTCGGAAACCAGTGCCTTCTCGTCACGAGATTCCTGGGTCTGCGCGGAGTTTATCCTTGGGCCGATCGAAGATCGGACCCGAGGGCTTCGCCCGGGAATGACGGGAGCGGGACATTACCCATCGACCGTCTCGTCGCCCTGGCGGATGCCGTAGCGTCGCTCCAGGCTGGGATTCCCCGGGGTTCCAGGCCCGCCTGGCCCGCGCGCGGCGCGCTCCGACGGGTCGCGCCCGATCTTCTGCATCAACTGAGCAAGATCGAGGAAATCGTCGCATTGCCGGCGCAGTTCGTCGGAGACCATCGGCGGGTTGGTCGCGATCGTGGAGACCACGGAGACCTTCACGCCCTTGCGCTGCACTGCCTCGACCAGGGGCCGGAAATCGCCATCGCCCGAGAAGAGGTAGATCTGGTCGAGATGCGGCGCGAGTTCGAGCATCTCGATCGCCAGCTCGATGTCCATATTGCCCTTGACCCGGCGGCGGCCAGTGGCGTCGGTGAATTCCTTGGCCGCCTTGGTGATGACGCGGTAGCCATTATAGTCGAGCCAGTCGACCAGCGGGCGGATCGAGGAATACTCCTCGCTCTCCACGAGCGTGGTGAAATAGAAGGCGCGGATCAGATTGCCGCGCCCCTGGAACTCCTTGAGCAGGCGGCGATAATCCATGTCGAAGCCGAGCTGCTTGGAAGTTGCGTAGAGATTGGCGCCGTCGATGAAAAGCGCGATACGCGGGTCGGCTGCCATGGCAATCACTCCTGCCTGAAATATCTTTGAACGCTCAGAATCGAAATAAATCGCGGTCTAACAATGTCTAATAAGGGCTGATTTGCCGGCAATTTATAATCTGCCATGTGGCGTCTCGCCGCAGCCCGGCGAGGCGCAATATCAGGCGCTCAGGCCGCGGCTTCCTGGCTTCACCGGGGGAATGGCGGCAAGCTCCGGCGGCAGCGCGTCGGGCGCATAGTCGGGCACATCGAGCTTCATCAGGCTGACCAGCGGGACGCCGAGATCGGCGCGACCGGCCGAGCGATCGACGAGACAGGCCGCGCCCAGGATCGTGCCGGGTTCATTGGCGATCGAGGCCAGGCATTCGCGCGAGGACAGGCCGGTCGTGACGATGTCCTCGACCATGACGACGCGCGCGCCCTTCGGGATCGAGAAGCTCCGGCGCAGCTTGAACTGGCCGTCCTCGCGCTCGACGAAGATCGCCTTCGCCTTCAAATGGCGCGCTGTCTCGTAACCCGGCACGATGCCACCCACCGCCGGCGAGACGACATAGTCGACCGTCCCGAAAGCGGCTTCGATCTTGGCGGCGAGCGCCTTGCACAGCCGCTCCGTCCGCACCGGATCCTGGAAGATGAACATCTTCTGCAGGTAGACCGCGCTGCGCCGGCCCGAGGACAGGATGAAATGCCCGTCGAGCAGCGCGCCGGCATCACGGAATTCGGCCAGAACGTCGTCGTCGGTCATCGCTCGCGCCTCGCTGAAAAAACCCCGCGCGTCTTTGCGTCGGATCGGGCGTGGTTGCAAGGCGCGCCGCGCTGTCTTCACACATATTGCGCGATGCCGGCTCCGAACGACCAGTTCTCGCGCGCCGTTTCGACCAGGTTGATGAAGATGTCGTCGGGGCGCAGCCCCGGCTCGCGGCGCAGGTTTTCGGCGATTTTGGCGAACAGAGCCTTCTTCTGCGTGACGCCGCGCGAGTTGTTCACGGTGATCTGGATGATCACCAGCGCATCCGAGCGCGCAAAGCCGAAATAATTCGCATTGTAGACGAATTCATCACCCTCATGCTGATGGATCAGGGCGAAGAGATCGTTCTCGGGGACCTCGAAGGTTTCGCGCAAGGCTCGGTAGACGCCGTCGACAATGGCGGAGGGCTCGGGGGCCGGGCGGCCGCGTCTCATGGAAATGCGGATCAGGGGCATGGCGCGGGTTCCTGTGCTGGCGGCGCGGTTGCGCCGTGACAGGACACTAGGCTTGTCGATCAAATCAGAAAACCGTATCATTATGTATTTCAAAGATACGGATTTATGATGATATGAGTCTCGATATCGATGCCGTTGCCGCCTTTCTCGGCGCCGCCGAATTCCGCAGTTTCACCCGCGCGGCGCAAGCGCTCGGCACCACGCAATCCCTTGTCAGCGTCCGGGTGAAGCGCCTGGAGGAGATGCTGGGCCGCCTTTTGCTGCAGCGGCATCCGCGCCTGGTGCGGTTGACCGCCGAGGGCGAGCGCTTCCTGCCGGCCGCCCGCGAGCTGATGGCGGCGCATGAGCGGGCGCGCGAGGCCTTCTCGGATGCGCGCGAGCGTATCGCGATCGGCATCAGCGAGCAGGCGGTCGGCCCCGATGTGCCGACCCTGCTCGCCAGGCTTGCCGGCCATGATCCGCGCTGGTTGATCAGCCTGCGCATCGAGGCCTCGGCCGTAATGGAGGACGCTTTCGAGCGCGGCGAGCTCGATGTCGTGGTGCTGCGCCGCTTCGGCCCGGGCCGGACGGGGGAGGTGCTGCGGCGCGACACCTTCGGCTGGTTCGCCGCGCCCACATTGAGGCGCCAGCTGGGCGAGCCCTTGCCGGTCGTCTCGCTGATGGCGGAATGCGGCTTGCGGCGGCACGGGACCGAGGTGCTCGACCGTGCCGGCATCGCCTGGCGCGAGGCTTTCATCGGCGGCGGGATGGCGGCTGTGTTCGCCGCCGTCATGGGCGGGCTCGGCGTATCGCCCCTGGCCGCGCGGATCGCGCCGCAAGGCGCGGTCGATGTCGGGCCGCTGTGGGGGCTGCCCGAACTCGGCGGTTCCGAGGTGATCCTGCGCAGCAACGTCGCGACGCCGAAGGGGCACGCCTTCGTCAGGGAGCTGGCGGCGGCCTTTCGCGGGCGGTAAACGATCCAATCGGATCGGAAACGGCTCTTGGAAAACCTCAGCCCTTGGGAAACTCCAGCCCCATCTCGCGATAGCGCTCCGGGTCGTCGCTCCAGTTCTCGCGCACCTTCACGAACAGGAAGAGATGCACCTTGGCCTCGGCGGCTTCGGAAATCTCGACGCGCGCCTTCTGGCCGATCGCCTTGATGGTCTGGCCGCCTTCGCCGAGCACGATCTTCCGCTGGCCCTCGCGCTCGACATAGATCGTCTGCTCGATGCGCACAGAACCGTCGGGCCTCTGCTGCCAGCTCTCGGTCTCGACCGTGGAGCGATAGGGCAGTTCGTCATGCAGCCGCTCGAAGATCTTCTCGCGCGTGATTTCGGCGGCGAGGAAGCGCAAGGGCGCATCCGAGATCTGGTCTTCCGGGTAGAGCCAGGGGCCGAGCGGCAGCCGCGTTTCCAACCAGGCCAGGACGTCCTTGACGCCGTAGCCGGTCAGCGCCGCGATCATGAAGGTGGCCTCGAACCGGCCCTGCTCGTTCACCTGGGTGGTGATCTGGAGCAGCTTTTCCTTCGCCACCAGGTCGATCTTGTTGAGGATCAGGAACTTCGGCTGTTTCAGCTCGGCGAGCTTCTCCAGCAGGCGGGTGTTCTCCTCATTGTCGAAGCGCTCGACATCGATCAGCACGCCGATCAGGTCGGCATCGGTCGCGCCGCCCCAGGCGCTCGTCACCATGGCGCGGTCGAGCCGGCGCTTGGGTGCGAAGATGCCGGGCGTGTCGACGAAGATTATCTGCGCGACGCCCGACAGCGCGATGCCGCGCACCTGCGTGCGCGTCGTCTGCACCTTGCGCGAGACGATCGAGACCTTTGCGCCGACGAGCTGGTTGAGCAGCGTCGACTTGCCGGCATTGGGCGCGCCGATCAGCGCGACGAACCCGCAGCGCGTGGGCCGAGTCTCTTGGAGAGATTTCTCCTGGGGGGATGGTCCCACCTCAGCCATTGTCGCTCTCCATGGTTTCGCTCCAGAGGCCTTCGCGCCTCAGGAAGGCCTCTGCCGCCGCCTGCTCGGCCAGCCGCTTGGACGGGCCCTGCGCTTCGGCGTCGTCCAGGCCGGTGATGCGTACGGCGACGCGGAAGACGGGGGCGTGGTCCGGTCCCGTGCGGCCGCGTTCGCTATAGGTCGGCGTCGGGTAGCCCTGGCCCTGCGCCCATTCCTGCAGCGCCGTCTTGGCGTCGCGCAAGGGGCGCACCGGCTTCAGCAGGCGTTCGCCGAAGGCGCGCTCGACGAGGCCGCGCGCCGCCTCGTAGCCGCCATCGATGAACACCGCTCCGATGATCGCCTCGCAGGCATCGGCGAGGATCGCCTTGTTCTTGCGCGCTCCGCCGAGGATCTCACCGTCGCCGAGCCGCATGAACTGGCCCAGATCCCAGGCCAGCGCCACCTCGGCGCAGGTCTCCTTGCGCACGAGATCGGCCAGCCGGCGCGACATGTCGCCTTCCTCAGCGAGAGGATAACGCCGAAACAGCATGTCGGCTACGCTCAGGCCCAGCACGCGGTCGCCGAGGAACTCCAGGCGCTGATAGCTGCCCAGGCGCGGCCCGTCGGCGCTCATATGGGTCAGCGCCGTGGTCAGCAGGGCGCGATCGGCGAAGACGTGGCCGAGCGCCGTCTCCAGCTTCGCCAGGTCCGGCGTCTTGCGCCCGCCTTCTCCCGGCTTGCTCACTTGATCGCGCTGAACAGGCGGTTCCACCGAACCGTCCAGGGCCATTCCCAGACGCGCCAGGCCGAGGCGCCGTCCTCGATCGAGAAGAAGATGATCTCGGCGCGGCCGACGAAGTTCTCGAAAGGCACGAAGCCGACGCTGCGGTCGCGCGAGTCGAGCGAATTGTCGCGGTTGTCGCCCATCATGAAGAAATGCCCCGGCGGCACCAGGAAGACGGGGGTGTTGTCGAAGGTGCCGGTGTCGCCCTCGCGCTCGATGATCTCGTGGCTGACCCCGTTGGGCAAGGTCTCGCGATACTGGATGACCGGTGTGCTGCGGCCCCAATTATCGGTGGTGACGTAGTCGGCAATGCGCTCGCGCTTCACCGGCACATTGTTGATGTGCAGAATGCCGTTGATCATCTGGATGCGGTCGCCCGGCAGGCCGATGACGCGCTTGATATAGTCGGTGGAATTGTCGCTCGGCAGCTTGAACACGGCGATGTCGCCGCGCTTGGGCTCGGCTGCCCAGACGCGTCCGTCGAACAGCGGCGGGCTGAACGGAACCGAATGCTTGGAGTAGCCATAGGTATATTTCGAGACGAACAGGTAGTCGCCGATCAGCAAGGTCGGGATCAACGAGCCCGACGGAATGTTGAAGGGCTGGAACAGCAGCGTGCGGATGACGAGCGCGATCAGCAGCGCCTGGACGACGACCTTGATCGTCTCGAGAACGCCGCCTTCCTCCTTGGCGCCCTTGTCTCGGGCCGCTTTGCTCTTGATGTCGGCGTCGTTGGCCACGCGGGCGCTCCTGGTTCGGCTTGCAATGCGCGGTCTAGCGGAATGTTGCGCTGCGGACAACGGCGGCCACCAGGGCTCTGCAAGTCGGCAAGATCACGTCGCATTCGGACGGAACGTCCGAATGCGAAAAACGTGATCGATTCTAAAAGTCTAGAGCATTGCTCCCACGAAAAACCGGTACCCACTTTTTCGCGCAATGCTCTAGTGCGCATTGAGAGCCAATAACGGCTATTCGGCGGCGTGCCTCGCGATTGCTGCATTGGCGGGACCAGTTGGTTCGCTCGATCTGGTCTCGGCGCGCAGGCGCGGCAGCGAGCGGGGATGCTCGCGCTGCAGGAAGGCGATCAGCTTCTCGCGCACCTCGCAGCGCAGATCGAAAGCGCGTGGCGAGGTGCCGGCGCTGACGAGGATGCGGACCTCCATCGTCGATTGCCGGAAGTCCGTCACCTGCACATTGACCACGCGCCGGTCCCACAGCTTCGAGCCGTTGGCGATCTCCTCGACCTTGGCGCGCAGCACGTCGATCGGCGTCTCATAGTCGAGATAGAGCATCACGGTGCCGATCAGTGCGGCATTGTCGCGCGTCCAGTTCTGGAACGGCTTCTCGATGAAATAGCTCAGCGGCAGGATCATCCGGCGCCAGTCCCAGAGCCGCATGACGACATAGGTCGAGGTGATCTCTTCGACATTGCCCCATTCGCCCTCGACCAGCAGCGCATCGTCGATGCGGATCGGCTGCGTCACGGCGAGCTGGATGCCGGCGAAGATGTTCTTCAGGACGGGTTGCAGCGCCAGGCCGACGACGATGCCGGCAGCGCCCGCCGAGGCGAGCAGGCTGACCCCGTATTGCCTGACGCCGTCGAAGGTCATCAGCGCGGCCGAGAGCGCCACGATCACGATCGCGATGTCGCCGACACGCTGGAGGATGCGGGTCTGCGTCACATGCTTGCGCGCCAGGAGATTGTCGTCGGCATCGAGCTTGAAGCGGCGCAGATAGACCGTCGTCCAGACATGCAGCGCGGTCTTGGCGATCCAGCCCACCAGCGCCACGAAGCAGACCAGCAGGACCTGGCGGATCAGGACCGCCTGCCCCTCGCTTAGCGGGGAGACGCTCGCGGCAAAGCCGAGCGCGACCGTGATCACGGCGAAACGTGTTGGTCCATGCGTGCGCGAGACGAGGGAGCGCCAGAACAGGTCCATCCCGCTGACGAGCCGCGTCACGATGGCGAATGCGGTCCTATGCGCCAGCAGGGCAAGGGCCACCGCAAGGGCGAAGGCGCCCAGGCTGATCAGCCAGGGCGGCAGAAGCGAAAGCGGCATGCTGAGCCAAGTCGCGGCCTGGCTCCAAGGCGCTGCTTGGTTCATTGTCGCGGCTAGGTCCATTCACCCCCCTGCGAAGCGGCAAATTGCGGGTCGGCTCTTGCTGCAACGCAGCACGGCTGAGGAAGTTCAATCTCTGCGCTGGAAGCAGGACAACGCTATGGCTGCGTCGATTGACCGCACCAACCCCAGGATGCAGCATGCCGTGGATTGATTCTCGGGGGGAAATGCCATGAACACGAAGAAATACGTCGCCGAGGCGATAGGCACTTTCTGGCTGACATTCGCGGGCTGCGGCAGCGCCGTCATCGCCGCCGGATTTCCACAGGTCGGCATCGGGCTGCTCGGTGTCTCGCTGGCCTTCGGCCTCACGGTCGTCACCATGGCCTATGCCGTCGGCCACATCTCCGGCGGCCATTTCAACCCCGCTGTCACGGTCGGGCTCGCGGCTGGCGGGCGTTTCCCGGCAAGCCAGATTCCGCCCTATGTCATAGCCCAGGTCATCGGCGCGATCGCGGCGGCAGCCCTTCTCTACGTGATCGCCAGCGGCGCGCCGGGCTTCGATCTCTCGAAGGGCTTTGCCTCGAACGGCTATGGCGACCACTCGCCCGGCAAATACAGCCTGGTCGCGGCTCTGGTGGCGGAATTCGTGCTGACGGCGGTCTTCCTCTTCGTGATCTTCGGCGCGACCAGCAAGCAGGCCCCCGCCGGTTTCGCCCCGCTCGCGATCGGCCTGGCGCTGACGCTGATCCATCTGGTCAGCATCCCGGTGACCAACACCTCGGTGAACCCGGCGCGCAGCACGGGGCCGGCCCTGTTCGTCGGCGGATGGGCCTTGTCCCAGCTGTGGCTGTTCTGGGTCGCTCCGATCCTCGGCGGCGCCTTCGGCGGCATCCTCTATCGCTGGCTGAACGACGAGGCGTGAGGAACGGCTGGTCCTGACGCCCCTACAGCATCAGACCGAGTATCGGATCGGTCTGATGCTGTAGGGTTTTGATTCTGCATCGGCTTGTTCCGAAAACCGGTTCCCACTGTTCGGGCCGATGCACTCGGTCACGTCGTATTCGGACGGAACCGTCCGAATACGAAAAACGTGACCGATCCTAAAAGTTGAGCATTGCTCCAGCGAAGAACCGGTACCCACTTTTTCGCTCAATGCTCTGCTTCAGGACCACGCCACCCAGCGGCCGTGGACATCGGCCCGGGCGATCTCGCGTTCCGTGCCGTTGGGCCAGGTGGTCAGCGTCACGGCGGCGCCCTCCTTCCCGCCATCGGCGCCCTTTCAGGCAGAGTTCACGGCCTTCGCACGGGCCTCGATCACCACGAAGGCCTGGGCCATCGGCGGATCGTCGGTCAGCGAGACATGGATGACCGCCTCATGGCCCGGCGGCATCATCGCCAGGAGCCGCTCGGCCGCGCCGCCGGTCAGGCGCAATGTCGGCCGCCCGCCGGGGAGATTGATGACCTCCATGTCGCGCCAGAACACGCCGGCGCGTATCCCGGTTCCAAGCGCCTTGGAGCAGGCTTCCTTCGCGGCGAAGCGGCGCGCATAGGAGGCCGCCCGCGTCGCGCGCCGATCCGATTTCTGGCGCTCGCCCTCGGTGAAGACGCGATGGGTGAAACGCTCGCCGAACCGCGCAAGCGAGTTCTCGATGCGGGTGATGTCGCAGAGGTCGGAGCCGATACCGAGGATCATGTCCCGGATTTAGAGCAGGATGCGAGAAAGGGGAAACCGGTTTTTCGCTTTGATCCGGCTTTCCCTCCTTGGATGAGAGACCGATTCAGATTTAAGATGGGATCACTTCGTGACCCCGTCTGAAATCGTCCGGCCCTAGCCGTCAAAGGTTACGCCGAGCGAACCGAGAGCCTGCCAATAATCGGGATAGGTCTTGGCGACGCAGCCCGCATCCAGAATGGTGATGCCGTGCAGCTTCAATCCGGCCAGGGCAAAGCTCATCGCGATGCGGTGATCGGCATAAGTGTCGATCGATGCCGGCAAGGTCCGCCCGGCCAGTGTCGGATCGGACGCCACGAGCAGGTCGTCGCCCTCTTCGCGGCCGAGGCCGGGCAAGATCCGGGACAGGCCGGCGGCGAGCGCCGCCACCCGGTCGCATTCCTTGACGCGCAGATTGCCGATGCCGGTGAAGCGCACCGGCGTCTCGTTGAAAGCGGCGAGCACCGCCAGCGTCGGCACGGCATCCTGCATCTGCGATCCGTCGATGATCGCGGGCAGGTGTGGGAATTTGGCGATGACGTCATAGGCCCGGGCATCGGGCTGCGTGAAGGCTGCCGCTGTCATTCCGAGGTCTATCGCACCGCCGGTCAGCGCTTCGGCTGCCCAGAGATAGGTTGCCGCCGAGGCATCGGGTTCGATCGCGAAATCCGCCGCGCGGTAGCCGGTCGGCGCGACCCGCCAGCTGGAGGCGCTGGGGCGGTCGATATGCGCGCCGAAGGCCTCCATCGCCGCGAGCGTCAGCTCGATATAGCCGCGTGCGCCGATGTCGTCGCCGGCAAGCACGACATCGACAGGGCCGGAGCCGCAGGCGGCCAGCATCAGCAGCGCGGAGACATACTGGCTGGAAAGGCCGCCATCGATCTCGACGCGACCAGCCTCGAAACCGCCCGTGCCGCGAATCGTGACGGGCGGGCAGCCGGTCTCGGAGGTCGCGTCGATCCCCAGTGAGCGCAGTGCGGTCAGGAGCGGCTTGATCGGCCGCTTGCGCATATGCTCGTCGCCGTCGATCACGACCTGCCCGTCGACCAGGGCCGCGGCCGCTGCCAGAAAACGCGTCGCCGTGCCGGCATTGCCGAGGAAGAGCGGCGCGGCAGGCTCCCGCAACCGGCCGTCTCCGGTCACGGTGAAGCTCGTCTCGTCGGGCTCCGCGATCGTGACCCCCATCGCGCGCAAGGCTTCGGCCATGTAGCGTGTGTCGTCGCTCTTGAGCGCGCCTGTGAGATGGCTGGTCCCCTTCGCCAGGGCGGCCAGCAGCAAGGCGCGATTCGTGATCGACTTCGAACCCGGCGGGGCGACGCGACCGCGCAAGGGATGGCTCGGCGGGATGATCGTGAGGTTCTGCCGGTCCCGGTCGCTCATCGTTTTCGCTTTCTCAATCCCCGAAAGATGTCAGGGCGCTCTGTGTCGCGGCGTCGCGTGGCTCAGATCCCGGCGCGACCCTGGTCCATCGCCTGCCGCATCCGCGCGATCGCCTGTTCGAAGCCGATGAAGATCGCTTCGCCGACGAGGAAATGGCCGATGTTGAATTCGAGGAAGCCGGGCACGCCGGCGAGAATGCGGGCGGTCTCATAGTCGAGCCCATGCCCGGCATGGACTTCGAGCCCGAGCTTTGCGGCAAGGGCAGCCCCCTTGGCGAGGCGCTGGAACTCGGCTTCCGCCTTGGCCGTCTCGCCATCCTGGACGGCATGGCACCAGCTGCCGGTATGCAGCTCGACGACCGGCGCGCCGAGCTCGGCGGCCATCGCGATCGGCGCCTCATCGGCCTCGATGAAGAGCGAGACGCGGCAGCCCGCCGCCTTGAGGCGAGCGATCTGCGGGGTCAGCGCGGCGCGCTGGCCGACAACGTCGAGCCCGCCCTCGGTGGTGCGCTCCTCGCGCTTCTCCGGCACGAGACAGGCCGCATGCGGCTTCAGGCGTTCCGCCAGCGCGACCATCTCGTCGGTCGCCGCCATTTCGAAATTCAACGGCTTGGTCAGCTCTGCCATCAGCCGTTCGATGTCGGCGTCGCGGATATGGCGGCGGTCCTCGCGCAGATGCGCGGTGATCCCGTCGGCTCCGGCGGCAATGGCGAGATGCGCGGCGCGCACCGGATCGGGCAGGGCGCCGCCGCGGGCATTGCGCACCGTCGCAACGTGATCGATGTTCACGCCCAGCCGCAGTCGGTTCGTCGTCATCGCCGTCCCTCGCTCTTATCGCGCGTGCATAGACGCGAGGGGCCTGGGGCTCAAGGCAAGGAATGTGATCGGCGCGGCCAGTTTCGCTGATGAGTCCGATGCCGCTGCTCTTGTTGGCGATTTGGTAACCGCATCCGCAAGCGCAGCTCGCACGCCGTGGCCCGTTAAAGGCAATCGTAAAGGGCCGGGATTACGGTCCAAATCCAATCAGACCAGCGAAAAGGCAGCCGTGGGCGTGCAGTTTGCAGTAAAGACCGCGCAATTCGGAACCGATGTCGTGGCCGACCGGCGCGACGCCAACCAGCCGCCCGATCGCGCGCTGGGCCGCGTCGTGTCCTGCGACGGCTCGCGCGCGACGATCGCGAGCATGGTTTCCGGAGAGAGCGCGGTCGGGCCCGATTCCTGGACGATCGGCAAGATGATCTCGATCAGCCTGGGGCATACCCGCATTGTCGGGCTCGTCTACGAGATGTCGGCGGTCAAGACGGTCTGGGATGAGACCTCCGACAACGCCATTCACGTCCAGGTCGAGCTCTTGGGCGAAGTCTCGGACATCGATGGCGAGGCGCCGCGCTTCCAGAGCGGCATCAGCAGCTACCCGCCGATCGGCGCCATCGCCCATCGCATCCGCGCGGGCGATCTCGCCCTGGTCCACGATCTCGGCGCGCGCTCGGGCGTGTCGATCGGCCATCTGACACAGGATGCGAGCATCCCCGCGACTGTTTGCATCGAGGACATGCTGTCGCGCCATTTCGCCGTCCTCGGCACGACCGGCGTCGGCAAGTCGAGCGCAGTTTCCCTCTTGCTGCGCAAGGCGGTGGCCGCCCGTCCGCGCCTGCGCGTGCTGATCCTCGATCCGCACAACGAATACGCCCATGCCTTTCCCGACAAGGCGCTGACGATCGACAGCGAGGGGCTCGATCTGCCGTTCTGGATGTTCAGGCTGGAAGAGCTCGGCGACGTCGTCTTCCGCGGCCGCCCGCAGCTCGATGAGGAAGCCGACATCCTGCGCGAGGTCATCGCCACCGCGCGCGAACGTTACCGTGCCCCCACCGCACTGGATATCGCGCGAGATCTCGGCACGACGCTGCTCAAGCGCCCGCTCGACATGGGCGGCCCGCGAGACCCGGGGGAGGCGACGGGCAACAGCTTCGACTCGCCGACGCCCTACCGGATGAAGGACGCCTTCGCGGTCATCGACGAACTGATCGGCCTGCATGAATTGCGCTGGCCGCGGGCCTCGCTGCGCTCGCTGAGAGTGCGCCTCGAGGCGCTCCACAAGGATCCGCGCTACCGTTTCATGTTCGCCCGCGCCAACATGATCGAGACCATGGCGCCGATCGTCAGCCAGATCTTCCGCGTGCCGCATCACGGGCGGCCGATCACCGCTTTCCAGCTTGCCGGCTTGCCGTCCGAGGTCGTCAATGCCGTCGCTTCGGTGCTGTCGCGCCTGGCCTTCGACCTCGCGGTGGCGAGCCACGGCGCCTATGAAGTCCTCGTTCTGTGCGAGGAGGCGCATCGCTATGTGCCGTCCGACCCGGCGCTCGGCTTCGCGCCGACACGGCAGGCCATCGCCCGCATCGCCAAGGAAGGCCGCAAATATGGCTGCTATCTCGGCGTCGTGACGCAGCGGCCCGGCGAACTCGATCCGACGATCCTGTCGCAGTGCTCGACGATCTTCGCAATGCGCCTGTCGAACGAGCGCGACCAGCAGATCATCCGCTCGGCGATCTCGGACGCTTCAGCGAGCACGATCAACTTCCTGTCCTCGATCGGCAATCGCGAGGCGATTGCCTTCGGCGAAGGCGTCGCCACGACGATGCGGCTGCGCTTCGCCCAGCTCGACAAGCATGAATTGCCGACGATGGCGGGCGGGCATGCGCTTGGCGCTGATGCGCGCGAGCCCAGCCTCGATGACATGGTCAGGCGGATGCGCGGCGGCTGAGGCGAAAGCCGGACGAGTAGGTGTGAGCAAAATCTTGCAATCGGCGCGCATTGGCTGTATGGCCGGGCCACATCATCTTCCCCTGCATCGCTAAGATCAGAAGGAGCCGCGCCATGGCTCGCGTAACCGTTGAAGACTGCATCGACAAGGTCGACAACCGCTTCGAGCTGGTGCTGCTCGCCAGCCACCGCGCGCGGATGATCCAGTCCGGATCGTCGATCCTGGTTCCCCGCGACAACGACAAGAACCCGGTCGTCGCGCTGCGCGAGATCGCCGACGAGAAGCTGAAGCCCGAGGATCTGAAGGAAGACCTGATCCACTCGCTGCAGAAGCATGTCGAGGTCGACGAGCCCGAGGCCGAGACCGTACCGCTGCTGACGACGTCGGTGCCGAACGCCTCGGCGCCCGATTCCGAGATCCAGTTCGACCGCATGAGCGAGGACGACCTGCTGCGCGGCCTCGACGGGCTCGTGCCGCCGACCGAGAGCGCCGACGACGAGGACTGATCGTCACGCAAAATCTTCATTGCGTTTGCTAAAGCCCGGCCTTGCCGGGCTTTTTCATGCCCGCCACACAGGAATCCGCCTTGCCGCCTTCACCGCCCGCGCCGATATTGATTGATCGAATGAGAAGCAGGCAGGCAGTGTCGCGAGATCACGTCGCATTCGGACGGAAACGTCCGAATGCGAAAACCGTGATCGATTCAAAAAGTTTAGAGCATTGCCCCTGCGAAAAACCGGCACCCACTTTTTCGCGCAATGCTCTAGGCAGATATAGAGGGCCCGCATGGGCATGATGCGGCAATACGAGCTCGTTGACCGGGTCAGGAGCTACAACCCCAATACCGACGAAGACCTGCTCAACCGGGCCTATGTCTACGCCATGCGGGCGCATGGCACGCAGAAACGCGCCTCAGGCGACCCGTTCTTCGCCCATCCGCTGGAAGTCGCAGCCCTCCTGACCGATCTCAAGCTCGACGATGCGACCATCGTCGCGGCCGTCCTGCACGACACGGTCGAGGATACCGCCGCCACGCTCGAAGAGATCGAGAGCATGTTCGGGCCCGATATCCGCCGGCTGGTGGACGGGTTGACCAAGATCAAGAAGCTCGACCTCGTCTCCAAGAAGGCGGCGCAGGGCGAGAATTTCCGCAAGCTCCTGCTCGCCATCGTCGATGATGTCCGCGTGCTGCTGGTCAAGCTCGCCGACCGGCTCCACAACATGCGCACCTTGCACTTCGTCGCGCCCGAGAAGCGCCTGCGCATCGCCGAGGAAACCGCCGAGATCTATGCTCCGCTTGCCGGGCGCATGGGCATGCAGGAGCTGCGCGAGGAGCTCGAGGAGCTGGCTTTCCGCCACATCAAGCCCGAGGCGCACGCCACCGTCACCAAGCGGCTGGAGGAGGTGACCGAGCGCGAGGGCAAGGTCATCGGCATCATCGAGAAGGATCTGAAGGAGAAGCTCGCCGCGCGCGGCATCCAGGCGCAGGTCTCAGGGCGGCGCAAGCGACCCTATTCGATCTGGAAGAAGATGGAGCGCAAATCCGTCTCCTTCGAGCAGCTCTCCGACATTTTCGGCTTTCGCGTGATCGTGGATTCGCCGGAGGATTGCTACCGCGTGCTCGGCATCGTGCACATGACCTGGCCGATGGTGCCCGGCCGCTACAAGGACTACATCTCGACACCCAAGCAGAACGATTACCGCTCGATCCACACCACCGTGGTCGGGCCGGGCCATAGCCGCGTCGAACTGCAGATCCGCACCGACACCATGGATCGCATCGCCGAATTCGGCATCGCCGCGCATGCGCATTACAAGGACGGCCGCACCACCGAATTGACCCAGTTCGCCGATGAGAGCCGGGCCTATCAATGGCTCCGGCGCACGGTCGATCTGCTGGCCGAGGGCGACAGCCCGGAGGAGTTCCTCGAGCACACGAAGCTTGAGCTCTTCCACGACCAGGTCTTCTGCTTCACGCCCAAGGGCCGCCTGATCGCTTTGCCGCGCGGCGCGACGCCGATCGATTTCGCCTATGCCGTCCACACCGATGTCGGCAACAGCGCGGTCGGGGCCAAGATCAATGGCCGCATCGCTCCGCTCCTGACCGAGCTGCAGAATGGCGACGAGGTCGAGATCACCCGCGCCGAGGGGCAGGCGCCGCCGGCTGCCTGGGAATCGCTCGTCGTGACCGGCAAGGCCCGCGCCGCCATCCGCCGTGCCACGCGCGCGGCCGTGCGTCGGCAATATGCCGGGCTTGGGCGCCAGATCCTGGAGCGTGCTTTCACCCGCGCCGAGCGGCCGTTCTCCGACGACAAGCTGAAAGCCTCGCTGAAGCGGCTTGCCCGCACCGCGGTCGATGATGTGCTGGCGGCCGTCGGGCGCGGCGAAATGTATTCCGGCGATGTGGTCAAGGCGGTCTATCCCGATCTCGAGCTCGAAAAGCGCGGCGCGCCCGAGGCGAAATCGGCCGGCGCGACCACTGGCAACGGCAAGGGCTGGTTCGAGCTGCGCAAGGGCGACAACCTCAAATTCAAGCTGCCGGGCGAGACGCCCGACGCCGACAGCACCGCCATCCCGATCCGTGGGCTCGGCGGCGACCTGCCGGTGCGTTTCGCGCCCGATGGCGGCGCCGTGCCGGGAGACCGCATCGTCGGCATCCTGACGCCGGGCGAGGGGGTGACGATCTACCCGATCCAGTCGACCGCGCTCGCGGCCTTCGACAACGAGCCCGAGCGCTGGCTCGATGTGCGCTGGGATCTCGACGACAAGGCGCCGCAGCGCTTTCCGGCCCGCATCAAGCTGAACTCGATCAACGAGCCGGGCTCGCTCGCCCAGATCACCACGACGATCGCCGAGCATGACGGCAATATCGACGCGGTCTCGATGGTGCGTCCGAACCCGGACTTCACCGATGTGACGATCGACCTGACGGTCTGGGACCTGAAGCATCTCAGCGCCATCATCAGCGAATTGCGCGAGAAGCGCGTGATCAGCCGGGTCGAGCGCGTGGTGGGCTAGGGTGGGGAGGCTCTGTCCCGGGCCTCGATTCGCCAAGTCTCATTACGCCAAGTCTTGTTGCGCCAAGTCTCGATACACGAAGACTCAATGCGCGAAGAAATGCATGCCGCCATCGACGGGGATGACGGCGCCGGTGATGTAGCGCGCCTGCGGCGAGGCCAGGAAGGCCACGAGATGCCCGATATCCTCGGGCTCGCCGAAATAGCCGGCCGGGATGTTGCGGGCGATGAAGGCCTGGCGGGATTCCTCCGTGGGGTGCAGCCTGTTGAGAATCTGCTCGCTGTTGATCCGGCCGGGCGGGATCGTGTTGATGGTGACGCCCTCGGCGGCCACGTCGCAGGACAGCCCCTTCGCCCAGAGATGCAGAGCAGCCTTGGCCGCGCTCGCCGCGTTCAGGCTGCGCGGCTCCATCGAACCGCTGATATTGACGATCCGGCCCCAGCGCCGCGCCCGCATGGCCGGCAGCACGGCCTCGGTCAAGCGGCGGGCTGCCGTGAAATTCAACGCGAAGGCCTCGTCCCAGGCCGCGTCGGCTGCGTCCGTGGCGATCGGGCGCGAGCCGCCGGCCGCGTTGACGAGGATGTCGATCCGGCCGAGCGCGGCCGTCGCCTCGCTGGCGATGCGGGCGACATCGCCGGCATCGGTGATGTCGCCGAGCACGATCGCTGGAGGCCGCCCGCCGGCCGCGGTGATCTCCTGCACGAGCTTGTCCAGAAGCTCGCCGCGCCGTGCCGTGACAGTGACATGGGCGCCTTCCCCGGCGAGCACGCGGGCGATACCGGCGCCGATGCCCGAGCTTGCCCCGGTGACGAGAGCGGTTCGTGAAGCGAGATCGAGATCCATGGCCGGTCCTCAGGCTTGTGACGGCGTCAGCCGATTGACCATCCGCAATGCCTGAGGTGCCGATCACGGGCAATTGGCCGGGCATGCGTTGCGGCGATGGCGTCGAGCCCAAGGCGCAAGGCGCCGGCTCCTGTCATGGCCAGGGCTGCCTACGGAAATGCTGGAAACTCTCGCGCATCCTGCTCTAACTGCGCCGATGGAATGGACCGACGAAGGCACGATCATCGGGCAGCGCCAGCATGGCGAAAGCTCCGTGATCCTAGAGGTGATGACGCTCGCTCATGGCCGCCATCTCGGCCTCGTGCGCGGCGGCCGCTCGTCGAAGGTGCAGGCCTCGCTCCAGCCCGGCAACGCCGTCTCGCTGACCTGGCGGGCGCGGCTCGACGAACATCTCGGCGAGTACAAGGTCGAACTGCTGAAATCGCATGCGGCGCGCCTGATCGAGGCGCCGGTCGCGCTCTATGGGCTGGCGACGGTCGCGGCGCTGCTGCGCCTGCTGCCGGAGCGCGATCCTCACCCGGCGCTGCATGAGGGGCTCGCCGTCCTGATCCAGCATCTCGACGAACCACGCCTGGCGCCGGCGCTGGTGGTGCGCTTCGAGGTGGCGATGTTGTCGGAGCTGGGATTTGGCCTGGATCTCTCTCGCTGCGCGGTGACGGGGGCGATGGAGGATCTCAGCCATGTCTCGCCGAAATCCGGCAAGGCGGTCAGCAGCCGGGCGGCCGAGCCTTATCGCGATCGCCTGCTCGCGCTTCCGGCCTTCCTCTGGGAGGGGCAGGGCGCTCGCGCGCCGACTGCGGCCGACATTGCGGCGGGCTTCGCGCTGACCGGCTTCTTCCTGCGCCGCCATCTCTACGAGCCGCGCGGCTTGGCCGAGCCGGCCGAACGGGCGCGATTGATCGAGCTGGCGACGAAAATCCACTGATTTTTCCGCGTTTGTGGGCCTGCGCGCTTGGCGAAGCCTGTACGCAGCCGGCATCGTTGTGCGAAGTGATTCGCGCCGTCTCCCTCAGCCCTCATCCTGAGGAGCGCTCCGCAGGAGTGCGCCTCGAAGGATGCTCCAGCCAGCGCCTTCTGGAACATCCTGCGAGACGCCGCTTGCGCGGCTCCTCAGGATGAGGGCTGTGGAATGGACTGCACTGAGAGTTGGTAAGGTATTCCCATGGGCAAGCCTGTCGAGCCGCCGCCGGAGGATGAATCCGAGCGCATCGATCTGAAGACCGCGCTGGAAGAGCGCTATCTCGCCTATGCGCTCTCCACCATCATGCATCGCGCCCTGCCGGATGCGCGCGACGGCCTGAAGCCGGTCCATCGTCGCATCCTGCACGCCATGCGATTGCTCAGGCTCGACCCCGGCCAGGTCCATAAGAAATGCGCCCGCATCGTCGGCGACGTCATCGGTAAGTTCCACCCGCATGGCGACCAGTCGGTCTATGACGCGCTGGTGCGTCTCGCCCAGGATTTCGCCCAGCGTTATCCGCTCGTCGATGGCCAGGGCAATTTCGGCAATATCGACGGCGATAACGCCGCCGCCTATCGCTACACCGAAGCGCGCATGACCGAGGTCGCGCGCCTCCTGCTCGACGGCATCGAGGAGGACGCGGTCGATTTCCGCGAGACTTACAACGGCGAGGACGAGGAGCCCATCGTCCTCCCCGCCGCCTTCCCGAACCTGCTCGCCAATGGTTCGCAAGGCATCGCGGTCGGCATGGCGACCTCGATCCCGCCGCATAATGCCGCCGAACTCTGCGACGCGGCGCTCTATCTGATCCAGCACCCGCAGACGACCTCCGAACAGCTGATGACCTTCGTGCAGGGGCCGGATTTCCCCACGGGCGGCATCATCGTCGAGACCCGAGCCTCGATGGCCGAGACGTATCGCACCGGCCGCGGCGCCTTCCGCACCCGGGCGCGCTGGGTCAAGGAGGATCTGGAGCGCGGCGCCTGGCAAGTCGTGGTCACCGAGATTCCCTACATGGTCCAGAAGGGCCGGCTGATCGAGAAGATCGCCGAGCTGCTCAACGACAAGAAGCTGCCATTGGTGGCCGACCTGCGCGACGAGTCGGCGGAGGACATCCGCGTCGTCATCGAGCCGCGCGCCCGCAATGTCGATCCCAATCTGATGATGGAATCGCTCTTCCGGCTCTCGGAGCTGGAGGCGCGCATCTCGATGAACATGAACGTGCTGACCGGCGGGCTGGTGCCGCGCGTGCTCGGCCTCAACGAGGCCCTGCGCGCCTGGCTCGACCATCGCCGCGAGGTGCTGCTGCGCCGTTCGCGCTTCCGGCTCGGTCAGATCGACAAGCGGCTGGAGATCCTGCGCGGCCTCCTGATCGTCTATCTCGACCTCGATCGCGTCATCAAGATCATCCGCGAGGAGGATGAGCCGAAGGTCGAGCTGATGCGTTTCTTCGAGCTCACCGAGCTTCAGGCCAACGCTATTCTCGACACCCGGCTGCGTTCGCTGCGCAAGCTGGAGGAGATGCAGCTCAAGACCGAGCTCGACGAATTGACCAAGGAGAAGGGCCAGATCGAGGAGCTGCTGGAATCCGAGCCGGTCCAGTGGAAACTCATCCAGCACGACATCCGCGAGGTGAAGAAGCTCTTCGGCCCCGAAACCGCGATCGGAAAGCGCCGCACCTCTTTCGCCGACATGCCCGACACGACCGATGTCGACCTGACCCAGGCCATGGTCGAGCGCGAGCCGGTGACGGTGGTGATTTCGAAGAAGGGCTGGATCCGGGCGCTGAAGGGCCATGTCCAGGACCAGTCGACGCTGACCTTCAAGGGTGATGACGGGCTGAAGACGGCCTTCTTCACGGAGACGACGGCCAAGCTCCTGGTGCTGGCCTCGAACGGCAAGGTCTTCACGCTGGAGGCATCCAAGCTGCCCGGAGGGCGCGGCTTCGGTGATCCGATCCGCCTGATGATCGAGCTTGAGGAGACCGCCGAGATCGTCTCGGCCTTCCCGTATCGGCCGGGGCTGAAGCTCCTGATGGTGACGACGGATGGGCGCGGCTTCGTCGCCTCGACCGACGATGTCGTGGCCAACACCCGCAAGGGTCGGCAGGTGCTCAATGTCGAGGCGCCGGTTTCCGCCTTGCTTGCCGTGCCGGCGGAGGGCGACCATGTCGCGATCATCGGCGAGAACCGCAAGCTCAACTGCTTCCCGATTTCGGAAGTGGCCGAGATGGCGCGCGGCAAGGGCGTGCGCCTGCAGCGCTACAAGGACGGCGGCGTCTCCGACGCCAAGGTCTTCAAGCTGGCGGACGGTCTGACCTGGCGCGACACCTCGGGCCGGACCTGGACGGTGGCGCAGAGCGAGCTGATGGAGTGGCTCGGCCACCGCGGGGAATCCGGCCGCCTGCCGCCGAAAGGCTTCGCCAAGAACAACAAGTTCGGGGGGTAGAAGACGACGCGAGGAACCGCGGGGAGCCTCTCCCGTAGGGAGAGAGCAGGGTGAGGGGTCGGCCGTTTGACGTTTTGACTGCGACCTCACCGCTGTCTCGCTGTGAGGCGGGCGCCTTACTGGTCCAGGGGCCTACACCTCACCCCTGCCCCTCTCACTGAACCCGGGTATACCCGGGTTCAGTACTCAGAGTGTCGAAGTCGGGTATACCCGACTTCGATGCAGGAGAGGGGTTCCCCGCGCCCTTTTTGGAGATCTCAAATCTTTCAAGCGTTTACAGTCGTCTGCGGAATCAGCTCCGCAACCGCTTGAATCAAAACCTCAGCGGATCGCCTGTCCGACGACGCCGACTTCGAGCCCCAGTGTCAGATTGTTCGTCACCGCCCATTCGGCGCCGACATAGGCCTCGGGCCTGAGGGCGATATCCGAGCGCGAGAACGGTGCCGACCAGGGCGAGCCTCCGAAGCGCAGCGTCTCGTTGGCCGCCGACATGCCGACCTTGGTGTAGAGCAGGACGTCGGGCGTCGCGAGCACGCCGGCCTTGATCTGGAAGGCGCCGGCGAAGTCGCGGGTATAGGCGACATTGCCGAAGCTGGGCGTGCCGTAGCCGCCGATCGCGGGCATGTATTGCAGCGCACCGACGATGCCATAGACGAAATTGCCCTCGCGCCGCATCGTCCCGGCTTCGAGTCCGAAGGTCGGGCCGGCGGAGGTGCCAAGCCGCTTAGAGCTCGTTACCTGGAAGCCGCTGGAGATGCGGGCATAGTTGCCCTCCCACTTCACGCCGCCGGGCGCGAGCGTCGGCTCCGACCAGGCGAAGGAGGGCAGGGAGTCGAACGTGCTGTAGGGCAGGAAGACCTGCGCCTGGGCGTTCGCCGCGCTCAAGGTGACCGCGCATAACGCGCCGGAGAGAAGCGAACATCTCACGTCGAAGGCATCCTTGCGACCAACCGTGCAACAGCTAGCAGAAAGGGTGGCGATTGTCGCGGTTTTGTGGCGGGTCGCCTGCCGGCCGCGCTCAGGCCAGTTTCAGCTTCATCTTGAGGAAGCGCAGCGTGCGTTCCGCCGTCGCCAAATCGAGCTGCATATAGCTCTTCAGATCGTCTTCGGCGGATTTCCTGGCGAAGAGCAGGCGCTGCGCGCGCAGGGTCAGGATCGCCTCGAAGGCGGCCGCGCCGAGGTTCAGGGCGCGGCTCAGCACGGCGATACCGCTGACGTCGCGCTGCATCAGGATTCGCAAGGCCTGCTCGATGCTGATCTCGCCGATCTGCGCGAAGACCTGTGCCAGGTGATAGGCGCGGTCCTCCTCGGCGAGCATGGTAACGACATCGTCGAGCGTGCGCTTGTTGGCGGCGAGATCGACCAGCAGCAGCTTCACCTCCAGCCGGTGCTGGCGCGCCTGCCGCGCAAGCGTCACGGCCTCGTCATTGGGCTTGGACCAGAGCCCGTTCTCGCCGCTGAGCTCCTCGACGATGCGCATCACACGGTCAGCCCGGCCCGGGGTGAGATTGGAGCGCGTCGAGAGGGCAAGGCCGATGCCGGCATCGCCGACGCTGCGTTCGATCAGGCGCTCGAAGCCGTGATCGGAGAGGTCGGCGCCTTCATTACCGCTGACGGTCTCGAGCACGATCCGGTCGCCGCGTTCAACCAGGATGTCTGTCACGCTCTCCGACAGCCGGCTGCGTTCGGCGATGGCGGCGAGATGGCGCTGCGACTGGCTGACGGCGATGGCGGCGAGGTCGGCGTCGGTCAGCACCGGCGAGAGCTTCAGTACGAGGCGCGCAACCTCGCTGTCGGGGTCGCCGGCCAGCGAGGTCGCGACCTCGCGCGGCAAGGTCTCCATCTCCGCGACCTGCTCGGCATAGTCCCTGCGGTGATCGTCTTCGAGCCGGGGCAGCGCGTGCAATGCGATCTTGCCGTAATGCTCCTTGGCGAGCTCGGTCGGCTCGTTGTCGAGGAGGAAGAGGTCGGTGACGGCGTTCAGCAGTTGCCGGCGCGAATCCGACGACATGTCGGCCGGCATCTGGGTCAGGGCACGCAGCATCGGAGCCTCGGGGCAATGGATGTTTTCGCAAAATGCTGCACCAGCACTTGCTGCACTCTTAAAATGGATCACACTTTTCCCGAGTATTGCCGAGAATTCGATGCGCTCTCCGTGCGTCTGCAAAGCTCTTCTCGCGAAAACGTCGCGAGAAGAGCGGGAATGCAACTTCAGGTTGTTGTTCTTCTTGAAATCAGGCGGTCGAGAAGCAGCATCGCGATCAGCGATGCGCCGACGAGCGGGAAGATCGCGCCGCCGATCGCCAGGATTGCGAAGACGCCGTAGAGCGTTCCCGGCCGGGCCGGCAGCGGCGGCACGCCGAGGCGCCCCGCAGGGCGGCGCTTCCACCACATCACACCGGCCGAGACCGACAGCAGGATGATCGCGACGCAAGCCGCGAGCATCAGGAGCTGGTTCGCCAGCCCGAATTCCTGGCCCATATGGACATTGATGCCCCATTCCAATGCCTTGCCGAAGGTGCCGTAATCGGCATAGCCCATATCGATCAACGGCTCGCCGCTATACTGGTCGAGATGGACCACGCGCTGGCGCGCGAGATCGTTGGGATAAACCGAGCCGGTATAGACGCCCTTGGGGCCGGCGGGCAGGTTCACGGCATATCCGGGTGTGAGGCGAAGCGCATCGAAGCGCGCGATGGCAGCGTCGAGGCCAATCGCCTGCCCGGGATTTGCATTCGATTCCGGCATCTTCGCCTGTTCGAGCGACCAGGCCGTCGGGCCATGCAGATGCAGGGGATCCTCCGACATCGGCACCGCGACGCGTACGCCGGCCGGATAACCGAAATTGTTGCCATTGGCCCATTCATTGACCTTGGCGCCCCAGAACACCGACCAGGGCATGCCTGAGATCGCGAGAAAGAGGATGAAGACCCCGGCGAAGATGCCGGTGACGGCGTGGAGATCGCGCCAGAACACGCGCTGGCGCGGCTGTCCCCTTACCGTGACCACGCCTCCGCCGCCTCTGCGCGGCCACCACAGATAGATGCCGGTCGCGACCAGCAGGATCGACCAGCCGCCGACGATCTCGATCGCGCCATTCGCGACCGGCCCGAAATAGGCCAGGCTGTGCAGCTGTCGCACCACCCACATCGCGGTTCCCCGGTCGCTGAATGTGCCGAGCACGCGGGCGTCGTAGGGGTCGACATAGACGACCTGCCGCGCGCCGGCCGCATCGCGGATCGTCACCTCGGCCGAGGCGGAGGAAGACTCAGGGGGAACGTATTTGACCGCCCGGCCCGGAACGCTCGCTACGGCGCTGGCGACGATCTCGCTCGGTTTGCGCGGCGCCTCCGCGCGGCGCTCGACCTGCTTCAGATCGCGATGGATCAGCCGGTCGAGATCATGGTGGAAGAGATAGAGCCCGCCGGTCACCGCGAGCAGGATGAGGAAGGGCAGCGTCATCAGCCCGGCATAGAAATGCCAGCGCCAGACGGCACGATAGAAGGATATGGCGCGGTCGGCGGCGCGCATGGGCGCGGCCTCCGCCGTGGAAACGGTGGTCATGGCAAGGGTCCTGAGCTGGAGAAGAACGGGCGGGTTCAGCTCGGGACGGGCGGGGCGCGTGCGCCCAGGGGGTAGAAGAGCGTTGCGCGCAACGGCGCGCTCTGGTGGCGCTCTGCCGTTTCCACCGCAGCCAAGCGGCTGGTGCGTGCGGGCAGGGTGATAGCATCGGGCGCAGGCAGTGCACCCGCGATCGAGGCGCAACCCATGACGCAGCAATCGGGCGTCGGGACCGGGTTGCCCGGGATGTCCTGCGTGACCGTGACGCCTGGCGTGCAGAGCACGTGGGTCAACCGGTTCGCGGGCGAAGCGGCGAGGCCCGCCCCGATCGCATAGAGCACGCCTTGCAGGATGAGCGCATAGGCCAGGACCAGCGCAACCGCGCCGCGTCCCAGCCTGATCCTGTCGATCATCTCGCCCATATTCACCGGCTAAGGCGGGGCGCCGCCCCGGTCAATCGCCAATCCGGGCGACCGCCTGCCATCATTCGCGCTATCATTCCCCGCATCGGCGGCGACGCTCAGGGATCCATCGTTGAGCGCCATTCCGGGGCTTGCGCCCTGAGAATCCCATGACGGAGTGCTCTGGTTTGCGAGATGGTCAGTCAAGCCCGACCATGACCCGCTTCAGGGCCGCCGCCGGGGATCGGCTTGAAGCTCGATCGCCTTGCCCGGCGCGTCCCCCGAGAGCTTGGCCTTCATGCGGGTGAAGCGCATGCCGCGCTCGGCCGCAGCCGAATCGATCTGGGCGTAGTTGCGCAGATCGTCCTCGACGCGCTTGTTGGCGAACATCAACCGTCTCGCCCGCAGGGCCAGGATCGCCGCAAAGGCGGGATAGCCGACATCCAGGGCACGGCAGGCCAGGGCGATGCCGTTGGCGTCCCGGCGCAACAGAGTTCGAAGCGCGTGCTCGACCGCGATCTCGGATTCCCGGGCGATGACCTGGGCAAGATGATAGGCGCGGTCTTCCTCCGCGAGCATGAACAGCACGTCGTCCAGAAGGCGCGTCTTCGCCGCCAGATCCGTCAGCAGGCCGGTCACTTCGAGCCGCTGCTGGCGAGCCTGCTGCGCGATGGCGCCGGCCTCGTCATCAGCATTGGCGCCGCCCGCGTCTTCACCGCCGAGCTCGGCGAGAATGCGCATCACGCGCTCGGCCCGTTCCTGCGTGAGATCCGAGCGGACCGCGACCGTCCGGTGGATCTCCGGCTCCTCGCGGCCGCGCTCCAGCAGATGATTGAAGCCGTTGTCGGAGAATTGCGCACCTTCATTGCCGCCGACCGTCTTAAGCACGCCGTTGTCGCCCCGCTCGACCAGGATATCGGTCACCTTCTCCGACAGGCGCGCGCGTTCGGCGATCGCGGTGAGATGCTCCTGCGATTGATTCAGGGCGATGGCGGCAAGGTCGCGATCGGTCAGGGCCGGCGAAAGCCGCAGGACGAGGCGCGCAACCTCGCTGTCGGGGTCGCCTGCCAGGGCGTTGGCGACGCTGCGCGGCAGGTTCGGCTCCGCCGCGACCTCGTCCGCATAGGTCTGGCGTGCTCGCCTGTCGATATGCCCCAGCGACGAGAGCGCGATCTCGCCATAGTGATATTTCGACGTCACCGTCGGGTCGGGATCGTAGAAAAACAGCTTCGTGACCACGTGGAGCAGGCGACGGCGCGACTCCGCCGAGGTCTCGCCAGCAAGTTTGTACAAGGTGTCCAGCATGACGCCCCCAAGCCGTTACCAGAGCATGCCAAGCTTGCGCGAAGCTTGCCTCATTGTGGCTCAGGGCGTCCGCCGTGCAACAATTGCCCGATATTGGCGTGAACAAAACCTGTCGGGCCGGCGGTCCGAGCGTTTTCGAGCGAAGTGGACTCCGGTTCGCGTGAAGAAAACGCGTTAAAATCAAAGGCAGCCGCTGTCAGCCGGCCGGCAGGCAGGACGGACCGAGCGGCTCGAAGCTCTTATAGGTCAGGATGAATTCCTGATGCCCGAGTTCCTCGGACTTGGTCCGCGCGCCCTGGCCCAATGAGACCACGAGGTCGCGGATTTCCGTGCCGACCTGATCGAGCCCGGCTCGCCCCTCGAGAATGCGCCCGGCATCGACATCCATGTCCTCTGCCATGCGCCGATAGGTCTCGGGATTGGCGCAGATCTTCACCACCGGCGAAATCGCCGAGCCGACGACCGAGCCGCGTCCCGTCACGAACAGCACGCAATGCGCGCCGCAGGCGATCAGCTCCGCGATCTCGGCATTGTCGTTGATGTTGGGGAAGCCGAAGCGCACCTCGCCATCGGGAACGACATCGAGCAGATAGAGTCCGCCGCGCGGCGGGATGTCGCCGGGCTTGAGCAGGCCGGAAATGGCGGAGGCTCCGGATTTGGCATAGGCGCCCATCGATTTCTCTTCGATGGTCGAAAGCCCGCCCTCGGCATTGCCGGCGGCGAAGGAGCCATAACCCAGCGTGGCGTAATAGCGCGCCGCCTTGGCGACGGACTGCTCCAGGATCCGGCCGAGCTCGGGCGTGATCGCGCGCGCCGCCATGATGTGCTCGCAGCCGATCAATTCGCCGGTTTCCTCAAAAATACAGGCAGCGCCCTCGCTGATGAGCTGATCGAAGGCGCGCCCCGCAGCCGGGTTTCCGGTGATGCCGGAGGTGCCGTCGGAACCGCCGCAGACCGTGCCGACAATGAGCTCGGAGACTGCCATCGGCACCGTTTCCTGCCGGTCGAGCCCGGCGCGCTGCGTCTCGACCCAGGCGCGCCCCTCCTTGATCGAGGCGCGGGTGCCGCCGGTGCCCTGGATGACGATCGTCTTCACGGGCCGGCCCGAGGCCGCGACGATACGCTCCAGCGCATATTTGTTGAAGCTCTCGCAGCCGAGCGAGACCATCAGCACCGCCCCGACATTGGGGTGGGTGCAGAGCCGCTCCATCATCTTTTCGGCATAGGCGTTGGGATAGCAGCCGGGAAAGCCGATGACGTGGACGTCGTTCTCGCGCCAGGGCTGGGCGATCTCGCGGGCGACATGGTGGGCGCATTCGACGAGATAGGCGACCGCGACGATGTTGCGGATGCCCTTGCGCCCGTCGGAGCGCAGATAGCCGGCAAGCTCGGTCATGCGTTCATCCCCGTCTTGCGTTCGTCTTCCTTGCGCTCGTCTTCCAGATGATAGGTCGGCGTGTAGTCGCTCTTCATGTTCTGGACATGGACATGGCAACCCGCTGCGATCGCGACCGTGGCGACGCCGATCGGCGCGCCATATTTCAGGATCTTCTCGCCGGGCGCGATCGCCCGCCGCGCGATCTTGTGGGCGAGCGGGATGTCGCGGTCGAGGGCGGCCTTGCCGGCGCCGGTCTCGATCGCCTCGCCAGCGGGCAGCCGCATCCGCGCGACGAAGACGTTGTCGCGCGGGTCGAGCAGGATCAGGCGCGGATCATGGGTGCTCGCTGGAACTGGCGCGCTCATCAGAATTTGCCAAACTGCAGATAGGCGGCTTGCGGGTCGGTGCCGGCCAGGATCGCGGTGCGGACCTTGTTCTCGGTCGAGATCGCGGCTTCGGCCTTGTCCAGAACCTCCTCGATCACCTCGATGGGAATCCGCACCACGCCGTCGCGGTCGCCGAGGACATAGTCGCCCGGCCGGATCCAGACTGCGCCGATCTTGATCGGTTCGTCGATCGTCTTGGGCAGCCAGACACCGACGATGTCGCGCGGCGTATAGGCCTTGAAATAGGCCTGGAAGCCCATCTCGATCATGAATTCGGTGTCGCGCGAGAGGCCGTCGATGACGCAGCCGCGCACGCCCTTGTTCTTCAGCGTCTCGGCCGAGAGCTCGCCCATCAGCGCAACCTCCTCGGTATTGGGCTGGCAGACCCAGACATGGCCGGGCCTGGCGGCCGAGAGCAGGCCGGTCCAGCCGAGCAGGGTCTCATGCGCGTCGAACTCGCCGGTCTTGCCCTCCACGGTGAAGGCGGGCCCCGCCAGCTTGGTTCCGGGCAGGAGCGGGCGCAGTTCCGGCGGCAAGGTGAAGTCGGTCAGTCCCACGGCGCGCATCACGTCATGGATGATGCCGGTATAGCAGCGCTCGAGCCGCTGGGTCAGGTCTTCGCTCATGTTTCCTCCGCGCTGGTCTCTGGATGCGACGTTGGCGTCGCCCGGACCGGTTGGCGTCAGAGTGCGGGCAGGGCAGGGCTGCCGCAAGCGCGTTTTTTGCGCGACGCGAATGCGTTTCAATCGGTTTAATCAGGATTGGGGCTATTTGTTTCGACGCGTTTTCTTCACGCGAAGCGGTGCCCACTTCGCTCAAAACGCTCTAGCTAGCCGACGCGTTCCCAGCCCAAGGGCGTCAGTCGCTCCTGTGGCAGGAAGCGGGCCTTGTAGGCCATCTTGGGCGAGCCCTCGACCCAGTAGCCGAGATAGACATAAGGCAGGCCGAGCTTGCGGGCGCGCTCGATATGGTCGAGCACCATGAAGGTGCCGAGCGAACGCGCCTCCAGATTGGGGTCGAACACCGAATAGACCATCGAGAGCCCGTCGCTCAGCGTGTCGGTCAGCGCCATCGCGAAGAGGTCGCCCTGGCCGCGGCCGGTGAAGCCGCTATCGGGACCACGCCGACGGTACTCGATCAGCGAGGTCTCGACATGGCTGTCCTCGACCATCATCGCGAAGTCGAGCGCCGACATCGTCGCCATGCCGCCTTCGGGGTGGCGTTCGTCGAGATAGGAGCGGAACAGGGAATAGTGCTCGGAGCGCGGCTGCGGCGGCAGCACCTGGCCGACCAGGTCGCTGTTGCGCGAGGCCACCTTGCGGAAGCCGCGCGACGGACGGAAGTCGTCGACGCAGACCCGCACGGAGACGCAGGCCCGGCAGGTTTCGCAAGCCGGGCGATAGGCGATGCTCTGCGAGCGCCGGAAGCCGCCCTGGCTCAGCACGTCGTTGAGGTCGCGCGCGCGCGCGCCCACGAGATGCGTGAACACCTTGCGCTCCTCGCGCCCTGGCAAATAGGGGCACGTGGTCGGCGACGTCAGGTAAAATTGCGGGGCATCCCGCAACGGGCGCGTCACGTCTCGAACCTTCGAACCTGCTGCTGCCTGCAAACTCTAGATCATGTTCCCTCCCTATGGAAATGGGAACGTCGGGTGAACAAGGCGCCTGGCCGGGCCGTTCGCCAAGCGCGGGGCGTTTTCGCTTAAAAGCTTGGGCCGAACTTGGTTCGAGCCCGCTCGGAGGCCGTCTGTTCTGCTCGCGTCACGGTTGCGTCGCGCCTGGCAGAGGGTCATCTTCGCCCTCGGCCCCATGCGGGCCGCCCCGACCGCGAGGTGATCGCGATGCCAATCGAAAAAGTCACGCTGACCGAGGAAAGGGAAACCCTCCTCATCACGCTCTACTGCAAGGCCGGAGAGAGCCTTCTGCCGGATTCCCTGCTGCAGGACCGTTTCGCCGCCGAGGCCGTCAGCAAGATCGATTATGACTTCGCGAAGCTGCAGATCGACCGCGACCTGATGATCGGCGTGGCGATGCGCGCCCATATCCTCGACGGCTGGACCCGAGAATTCATCGCGCACCATCCCGACGCCACCGTGCTGCATCTCGGCTGCGGGCTGGACAGCCGGATCTTCCGGATCGATCCGCCGCCGGGCATCGGCTGGTTCGATGTCGATTATCCCGAGGTCGTCGCATTGCGCCGGCGCCTCTATCCGGAGCGCGACGGCTACAGCCTGATCGGCGCCTCGGTGACGGACCCGGCTTGGCTCGGCGAGGTGCCGACGGACCGCCCGGCGCTGATCCTCGCCGAAGGGCTTCTACCCTATATCGCCGAGGACGAGGTGCCGCGTCTGCTCCGCAGGCTGACGGAGCATGTCGCAAGCGGCGAACTGGCCTTCGACGGCTATAGCTGGCTTGGTCTCTGGTTCATCAGGAACCAGCCTTCGGTCCGGGCGACCGGCGCGACGCTGCATTGGACGCTCGACAACCCCCAAGCACTCGAGACGCAGGTTCCCCGCCTGAGGCTGATGACTGACTTGATGGCCTATGATCCAGACGGCTACGATCCAAAGCAGGTCGCGCGGATGTCATGGCCGGCACGCCTGGCGGTCAGCGTCTTCGCCGCGATTGCGCCCCTGGCGAGACTGGGCCGGCTCGTGCGCTACCGCTTCTGACCACCGCTTCTAGAGCAATTTCCGACCCGGTTGGATCGTTCAATTGCTCCAGATCTTTGTTTTAGCGCGTTTTCTTCACGCGAACCGGTGCCCACTTCGCTCGAAAACGCTGTGAAGCGCGCTCAGCCGCGTACCACGACCAGCCCCGTCAGCAGGTCATGCCCGAAGCGCCGGTCGGCGCGCACGAAGCCGCAGCCGATATCGAGCAGCCACAGCGCGACCGTTCCGGCCGCGACATAAAACAGCAGCGCATGCACCGCTGCGGCCACCCCATCGGGGCGCCCACCATTGACGGTCTCGACCTTGAGGCCCGCCATGCGCATGCCCCAGGTCGCCTGGCGTGGGCCGCCGATCGTCAGCGCGGCGTAGCCGAGCGCGGTTGCGACGGTCGCGATCGGGATCAGGAGCCAGGTTGCGCCGAAGGTGACGATGCCCAGGATCCCGAGCAGCACGATGATCAGCCAGCCCAGGAAGAACAGGATGATGATATCGCCGATCCAGGCGAAGAGCCGCGAACTCAGCACGCCGCTGACGTCCTGGAACGGGCGCGGATCGATCGGCGTGATCGGGGATTGGCCGTAGCGCGGGTCGCTCATCGAAAAGGGTCGTCCTGCTTCGGCGCGGAGGGAAGCCGAAAAAGCCGCGCCGTTCCCCACAATGTTTGATCAGCGTCCTGGTTCCGCAAGACCACGCGGCAAAACCCGATGCGGCGCGAAGCCGTTGGCGCGCAGCATCGCTTCGATCGCCTGCGAATGTGCGGGTCCGCGCGTCTCCACGGTGACGTCGAGTGTCACGCCTTTGGCGGGAACGTCGAGGAAGAGCCGGCCATGGCTGACCTCCAGGATATTGGCGCCCTGGTCGCCGAGCAGGCTCGCGACCCTGCCGAGCAGGCCCGGCCGGTCGCTGGTGGTGAGGCGGAAGGCGACGATGCGGTCCTCGCGCTCCAGTTCGCGCACCATGATCGCCGCCAGCAGGCGGGTGTCGATATTGCCGCCGCAGAGCACGAGCCCGACCTTGCGGCCGGCATAGCGCTGCGGCTCCTTCAGCATGGCGGCGAGGCCGGCTGCGCCTGCACCCTCGGCCAGCGTGTGCTGGAGGCAGGCATAGGCATTGACGGCACGCTCGATCAGGTCCTCGCCGACCAGGACGATGTCGGAAACCAGGCTGGAGACGATCGGCAGCGTCTGCACGCCCACCGTCTTGACCGCGATGCCCTCGGCCAATGTCGCGCCGCCGATTGCCAGATCCTCGGCGTTCACGGCGTTGAAGAAGGAGGGGTAGAGCGCCGCTTCCACGCCGATCAGTTCGATCTCGGGCTTGAGCGCCTTGGCGGCCACCGCATTGCCCGCCATCAGCCCGCCGCCGCCGAGCGGGATGATCAGCACGTCGAGATCAGGGTCGTCGTCGAGCATCTCCTGGGCGATCGTGCCCTGGCCTGCCATCACCGCGGGGTCGTCATAGGGGTGGACGAAGACGAGGCCCTCGGCATTTGCCAGTTCGCGCGCCCTTTGCGCGGATTCGTAGAGCGTCTCGCCGAAGAGCACGACGCGCGCGCCATGCGAGCGTGTGTTCTCGACCTTCACCAGAGGCGTCGTCTCGGGCATCACGATCGTCGCCGGGATGCCGAAGCGGCGGGCATGATAGGCCACCGCCTGGGCGTGGTTGCCCGCCGACATGGCGATGACGCCGCGCGTAGTCTCGTCCTCGTCGAGGCTGAGCAGCTTGTTGACCGCGCCGCGCTCCTTGAAGGAGGCCGTCGCCTGCATGTTCTCGTGCTTGACCAGGATGGTCGCGCCGGTGAGCTCGGAGAGGCGCGGCGCCGGCACCAGCGGCGTGCGCAGGACATGCCCCTCGATGCGCCTTGCCGCCGCCTCTATATCCTCGGGCGTGATCGCGAAGGGCTCGTTCGGCTTTGCCTGCTGGGTCATGCGCGTGCTCCGTTCAGACATCTCGTGGCGCCAGCGCGCCATCGCCGAAAAAGCCGCCGGGCCGCAGGATCAGCACGACGGCGAGCAGGGCGTAGACGGCGATGTCGCGTTGTTCGAGCGGCATGGTCGAGGACCAGACCACCTCGAAGATCGCGATGCAAATTCCGCCAAGCGCCGCGCCCGCGACGGAGCCGATGCCGCCGAGAATAGCCGCGACCAGCGCCTTGAGCCCCAGGGTGAAACCGCCGGCAAAACCCATGCCGCCATAGACGGCGGTCACCGTCACGCCGGCGATGCCGCAAGCGGCGCAGGCCAGGATCAGGGCCTTGTCGTGGACGGCGCGCGCATCGACCCCGAACAGGGCAGCCGTGCGCGCGTCGTCCGAGACCGCCCGCCAGGCCCGGCCATAGGCCGAGAGCCTGATCAGCAGCACGAGGCCCAGCGCGGCCGCCAAGCCGATCACGGCCAGGACGAGTCCCAGCGGCGTCACCGTGACGATGAAGCTGCCCGCCCTGGCCAGCGACCAGGGTTCGTTGAAGACCGGTGGCAGCCAGCGCAGTTCCGGCCCCTGCGCAAGCCGCAGATATTCCGACAGCGCGATGGCGAGCCCGATCGTGGCGATCAGCATCTGCTGACCCGTGGCGCGTGCGAGCGGGCGCAGGATGAAACGCCCCATCGCGAAGCCATGAAAGGCGCAGACGGCGATCGCGACCGCAAAGGCGATGGCGAGCCCCGAGGCCGGCGTCGACACCGACAATGACAGGATCAGCGCGACCCCGACCACGCTCGCCAATGCCCCCAGCGCCGCGAATTCGCCGAAGCTCAGGATGATGCGCCCGGTCAGCCCGTAGATCAGCGCATAGGCCGAAGCGAGCAGCGTGTAGATCGCGGCCGAGGGCAGGGCGCTCAGGCCCTGCTGCAGGCCATAGGCCAAAGCGGGCGCGACCTGCGGCAGATCCTCCGCGCGCGGCGCTCCGGGGTCGATAGGCGGCTCGGCCCGGTCCTCGAGATAGAAGCGCCGCAGCAGATAGAAGCTGGCGTCGCTCATCGGCCGGCCGTCGGAGGCGATGCCGATCAGGGCGCCGCGCCGGAGGCCCGCGCCTTCGCCGGCGAAGAGACAGTCGATGCTGCGGCGCCGCGCGGCGCCGCTCCCGGTCTGAGCCCGGTAGAGGATGCGTAGCGCGTTGGGGCGCGGGCCTGCGGCAGTGCCGTCGATCGCGATCTCCGTGCCCGGCGGGTTCAGCGGCGGGATCGCCTCACGGCAGAGGCGCTGCTGGTCGGTGTCGAAGCTCTCGCTGCAGCCGCCGAGGGCCAGAACGAGCAGAATCGGGACGAGCAGAATCGGCAGGAGGAAAGGGCGCATGTCGCGCCACGCTAGAGCGTTTTCAAGTGAAGTGGAAACCGGTTCGCGTGAAGAAAACGCATCAAAACAAAGGTGTAAGCGGGCCAACTGCCGATGTCATCCCGTGCGCATTGCGGCGCGAAGTGCCGCGATGCAGACACGGGACCGCCAGCAGAACCGGGCACCTTCCCGCCACGCGGTCCCGCATCTGCGCAGCAGCACTGCGTGCCGCAGCGCGTGCGGGATGACACCCTGCGCCCGCTCAGGCGCCGGCCCTCAGGATCTCCGCCACCCGCGGCGCGAAATAGGTCAGCACCCCATCGGCCCCTGCGCGCTTGAAGGCCGTCAGGCTCTCCAGCATCGCCTTGTCGCCGTCGAGCCAGCCATTAAGCGAGGCGGCCATGATCATCGCGTACTCGCCCGACACCTGATAGGCGAAGGTCGGTACGCGGAAATGGTCCTTCACCCTTGCGATGATGTCGAGATAGGGCAGGCCCGGCTTGATCATCACCATGTCGGCGCCCTCTTCGAGATCGAGCGCGACTTCGGCGATCGCCTCGTCGGAATTGGCCGGGTCCATCTGATAGGTGCGCTTGTCGCCGATCAGCGTGGCGTTGGTGCCGATCGCGTCGCGGAAGGGCCCGTAATAGGCCGAGGCGTATTTCGCCGCATAGGCCATGATCTGCACCTCCTCATGGCCGGAGGCGTCGAGTGCGGCGCGGATCGCGGCGACGCGTCCATCCATCATGTCGGAGGGGGCGATCACATCGGCGCCGGCATCGGCCAGCGCCAGCGCCTGCTGCGTCAGGATATGGACGCTGGCGTCGTTCAGGATCCTCTCGCCCTCCATCACGCCGTCATGGCCGTGGGAGGTGTAGGGGTCCAGCGCCGCATCGCAGATGATGCCGATCTGCGGCACCTCCGCCTTGATCGCGCGCACGGCGCGGCACATCAGGTTGCGTGTGTTCAGCGCCTCGGTCGCGGTCGCGTCGCGCAGGCTCTTCTCGACGAAGGGGAAGGGCGCGATTGCGGGAATGCCGAGGCTTGCCGCGTGAGCGGCCTGGCGCACCGCCTCCTCGATGTTGAGCCGGTCGACACCCGGCATCCAGGCGATCGCGCTGCGCGCCTGCGACGAATCGATCAGGAACAGCGGCCAGATCAGGTCGTTGGTGGTGAGCACGGTTTCGCGCACCAGCCGGCGCGACCAATCCGCCTTGCGATTGCGCCGCATGCGCCGTGTCAGCCCAAGCGAGTCGGCCCTTTGCACGGACGCCTCGTCCTGCCGTGCCTGGGGAGCGGGAAACGGCTGCACAACCCGGAATGCCATGGAAATTCTCTCCGTCCCGCCGATCACGGGATATTCTATTTCAATCCACTTTAGCACATCGGAACGGTTCCAAAACAGAGTGGTGGCCGCAAGACCTGGATGCGCCGGGCGCGGCTGCGCGTTGACAAGCCCGCCCGGCACAGCCCAGAACCGCCGCGAAACGCGCAAGGGATGACTGCCGCATGTCGCAGGACGCCGAGATCATCTGCGAGGTGCGCGGCGCGGCCGGCGTCGTTGTCCTCAATCGCCCCAAGGCGCTGAACGCGCTGAGCCTCGGCATGGTGCGCAAGCTTGCTCATGCGCTGGATGCCTGGGAGCGCGATCCGCAGGTGACGCGCGTCGTGGTGACGAGCGTCAGCGAGAAGGCCTTCTCCGCCGGCGGCGATATCAGGCATCTGCACGACCTCGGCCGTGAAGGGCGCCATGCCGAGATGCTGACCTTCTGGCGCGAGGAATACATCCTCAACGCCCGCATCAAGAGCTATCCGAAGGCCTATGTCTCCCTGATCGACGGTATCGTCATGGGCGGCGGTGTCGGCATCTCGCTGCATGGCAGCCACCGCATCGCCGGCGAACGCTATCTCTTCGCCATGCCGGAGGTCGGCATCGGCTTCTTCCCCGATGTCGGAGCGACCTATGCGCTGCCGCGACTGCCGGGCGCGAGCGGCATCTATCTGGCGCTGACGGGAGATCGCGTTGGCGCGGCCGATGCGCTGGCGCTCGGCCTCGCCACCCACGCCGTGCCGAGCGCGGGGATGGCCGAATTGGCGGATGCGCTGACCAAGCCCGGCGCGCTCGATGAGATCCTCGCCGGCTTCGCCTCCGATCCGGGGCCCGCCAGGCTCGCTGCTGACCGGGCGGTCATCGCCGACTGCTTCGGCGCCCCGGACCTCGCCGCGATCCGCGCGAAGCTGTCTGCCGCCGCCGCGGGCGGCAGCGCATTCGCCGCCAAGGTCCAGCAGACGCTCGCCACCAAATCGCCGACCAGCATCGCGCTCGCCTTCGAGCAGATGCGGCGCGGGGCTGATCTCGATTTCGCCCAGGCGATGCAGACCGAGTTCCGCATCGTCTCGCGGATCGTGCGCGGCCATGACTTCTATGAAGGCGTGCGCGCGGTCGTGGTCGACAAGGACCATGCGCCGGTCTGGGAGCCGGCTTCGCTGGAGGCGGTCTCGCCATCTGCGATCGAGGCCTATTTCGCGCCGCTCGGCGCGGACGAACTCGTGCTGGAATCCTGAGGATGGGTTTGGGCGGCGATGGCGAGCCGATGCTCGGCGCGCAAGCGACGTCGGTGTCGGGCGTGCGCGCCCGGCCTACGCGCTGGCGCCTCGTGCTGGTCTGGCTCCTGCGCCTGCTTTCGGTCGCCTGGATGGCCAAGGGGTTGCTCGCCTGGGCCGTGATCTTCGGCGTGGGCATCGAGGAGGTGCCGTTCGAAGCGAGACTGCTCAGCTTCCAGGCGATCATCGTCTATTTCGCGGTGATCGACCTCGTCGCTGCCGTCGGCCTCTGGCTGACCAGCACATGGGGGGGCGTGCTCTGGCTGTTGGCAGCCATCAGCCAACTGCTGCTCGGCTTCGTCTTCCCTCGGCTCCTGCCGATGACGACGCCGATGATCGGCACCTATGTCGCGCTGGTCCTGGCCTATTTCCTGGCGACCTGGCTCGCCGAGAGCGAGAACTCCTGACACCGCTTTGATCCCGCATCGGCTTGCCCTGAAAACCGGCTCCAACTTTTCGGGGCGAGGTCGGGCCAACCGATCGACTCCGTCGAGTCATGGTAACAAACGCTTTAGCTTAAGCGTTTCTGGCTTCACTTTGGATTCACCGAAACGGCTAAATCTCTGATTCATCCTGATATTTAAACTCGTTTTCATTCGCGCCGCCTATGGTGTTCTTCAGAAGCGGACCGGGAGAAAAATCTCGGCCGATAGACAACAGGCGAGATATACCATGAAAGCGAGCGTAAAGACTGCGGCTGTTGCCGCGGCTGGCGATGTTGATCTCAAGGTGAAGCCTCTCTACCTTGAGTCCCTCACCCTGGTGGAGCGGCTGCATCGCCGCCTGCTCGACGTCATCAAGGATGAGTTCGAGCGCCGCAACCGTGACGACGTCAACAGCGTCCAGGCACTGCTGCTCTACAATATCGGCGATGCCGAGCTGAGCGCCAGCGAGCTCAGGACGCGCGGCTACTATCTCGGTTCGAACGTCTCCTACAACGTCAAGAAGCTGGTCGAGCTGGGCTATCTGCACCATGCCCGCTCGCGGATCGACCGACGCTCGGTCCGGATCAGCCTCACCGAGAAGGGCACGGAAGTGCACAATCTCGTGAAGGGCGTCTACGACAAGCATGTTCAGACGGTCGAGCAGATCGGCGGCATCGCCTCTGACGACTTCGAGCGCATGAACAACGCGCTGCTCCGGCTGGAGCGGTTCTGGACCGACCAGATCCGCTACAAGCTCTGAAAAACGCGGCCAGACGGCCCTTCCGGGGCCGTTTCCGCAGCTGATCGCCTCGATCGCTCCGGCCTCGACCGCGCCGGAGCGTCCCGGCGCAACCCGATCCGTTGCGCCCAATCTGTTGCGCCAGAGACACGGCGTTTGATCCTCTTCGCCGAATACTGGTCATGCATGCCGCGGAACGTGGCCATGCCCTAAAAATGCCTCGCTCATCACAAGACGTTAACCGTGGTAAGAGAGCGTAGTTCATGGAACCGGCGCTCGCTGATGGCGGGCGGCTTCTGTGTTGCGCTCGCGCTGTGTCCAGCGTTTGGTCCGGACCGTGATGAGGATGAGGGATACGATGTCGAATTTGAGCCTGACCCGCCGCGAGACCGTGCTCGCGTTGCTTTCGGGCGCTGCGACGACCGCAGCCTTGCCAGCCTTCGCCCAGCAGGCTGAATGGCGTCAGAGCTATGATTCCGGGGCGCGCAATGCGGTCGCCCGTTCCCATACCCCGATGCTCTCGCCGGAATCGCTGCAGGCGACTGAAGCTGCGATCGTCGCCTATCGCGATCTCGCATCCCGCGGCGGCTGGCCGACGCTCCAGATCGGCGACAAGATGAGCGTCGGCTCGAGCGGTCCCGGCGTCGTCGCGCTGCGGCAGCGCCTGGTGGTCACCGGCGATCTCGACGCAAATGCGGGCACCAGCAACGTCTATGATTCCTATGTCGAGGCCGGCGTGCGCAACTTCCAGTCGCGGGTCGGTCTTTCCACCACCGGCGCCCTCAACCGCGCCACGGTGGCGGCGCTCAACGTGCCGATCGACCGGCGCATCCGCCAGCTCGAGACCAATGTGGTCCGGCTGCGTACCTGGTCGGGCAATCTGGGCAACCGCTATGTCGTGGCCAATATCCCTGCCGCGCTGGTCGAGACGGTCGAGAACGGCGTCGTTGCGACCCGCCATGCCGCCGGCGTCGGCAAGATCGACCGGCAGTCGCCTTTGCTCCAGACCAAGATCCCCGAGGTCAACTTCAACCCGACCTGGACCGTGCCGGCTTCGATCATCCGCAAGGACCTGATCCCGAAGATGCGCAAGGAGCCGGGCTATCTGACCGAGAACAAGATCCGCATCATCGGCCCCAATGGCGAGATCCAGCCCTCGCAGGTCAACTGGAACTCCGACGAGGCGACGCGCTACACCTTCCGGCAGGACCCAGGCGGCGACTTCAATTCGCTCGGAGTCGTCCGCATCAACATTCCAAGCCCCTACGGCGTCTATATGCATGACACGCCGGCGAAGGGCATCTTCGGCGACGATTTCCGCTTCGTCTCATCCGGCTGCATGCGCGTCCAGAACGTGCGCGACTATGTTGCCTGGCTGCTCAAGGACACCCCCGGCTGGGATCGCGCCAAGATCGATCAGGTGATTCAGTCCGGCGAGCGCATCAATGCGCGGATCAGCAACCCGGTGCCGTGCTACTGGGTCTATGTCACCGCCTGGGCGACGCCCGATGGCGGCGTGCAGTTCCGCGACGACATCTACAACAAGGATGGTCTCGCACCGGCCCCGGTGGCGCAGCTTAGCGGCGACAAGGACATCTGAGGCCAGGATATCCGAAGGTCACAGCGCCTGAGTGATCGCCTTTCCTGATCTGAAAAGCCCCGGACCGAACAGTCCGGGGCTTTTTCGTCTGTCATTCCGGGCTCGCTGCTGCGAGTGGAGCACCGGAATGACGACGTGTTCCGTGCGTGATCTTAGAGCCCTCTTGAAACTCCAGCCCTCATCCTGAGGAGCCGCGCAGCGGCGTCTCGAAGGATGTTCCAGATGGTTCGGGAGCCTCCTGGAGCATCCTTCGAGACGCCATTCCCAACGGAATGGCTCCTCAGGATGAGGGCTGTGTGAGGCTCGAGCGGTCGTTTAGCTGGCTGCCTTACCCGGCCCCGCGAGCTTGAGCACGACGGCTCCCGCCAGCGCCGAGATGACCGAGCCGAGCAGCACGCCGATCTTGGTGGCGTCGCCGAGTCCGGGATTGCCGGGGAAGGCCAGCGCCCCGATGAACAGGCTCATCGTGAAGCCGATCCCGCAGAGCAGGGCGACGCCGTAGAGCTGCGCGAAATTCGCCTTGGCCGGCATCGCGCCGAGCCCGGCCTTCACGGCCGCCCAGGCGAAGCCGAAGACGCCGATCTGCTTGCCGAGGAACAGGCCGAGCGCGATGCCCAGCGGCACCGGGGCCAGCGCGCTCGCCGGCGTCATCCCCGCGAACGAGACCCCGGCATTGGTGAAGCCGAAGATCGGCACGATCAGATAGGACACCCAGGGGTGCAGGCCGTGCTCGAGCCTATGCAGCGGCGAATGCTCGGGCTCGTCGCTGTCGGAGCCGTCGCCGATCGGGATCGTGAGCGCCAGGGCGACGCCGGCCAGCGTGGCGTGGATGCCCGATTTCAGCACGAAGAACCAGAGCAGGGCGCCAATAGTGAGATAGACCGGCAGGCGCGTCACGTTCAGGCGGTTGAGGACGATGAGCCCGGCGATGCAGAGGGCCGCCAGCCCCAGCATCGGCAGCGACAGGCCGCTGGTGTAGAACAGTGCGATGATCGCGACCGCGCCGAGATCATCGAGGATCGCCAGCGCCGTGAGGAAGACCTTGAGCGAGACCGGCACGCGCGAGCCGAGCAGGGCCAGGACGCCGAGCGCAAAGGCGATGTCGGTCGCGGCGGGAATGGCCCAGCCGCGCATCGCGACCGCATCGCCGCGCGTCAAAGCGAGATAGATCAGAGCCGGGACGACCATGCCGCCCAGCGCCGCGATGCCGGGCAGGGCCCTGCGCGACCAGGAGGAGAGCTGCCCCTCCAGGAACTCGCGCTTGATCTCCAGCCCGACGAGCAGGAAGAACACGGCCATCAGCGCGTCATTGACCCAGTGCAGCACGCTCAAGCCCCCGACATAGGCGGAGAGCACGCCGAAATAAGCCGGCGCGGCCGGGGAATTCGCGATGACGACGGCAAGCGCGGCCACCACCATCAGCAGGACGCCGCCTGCCGCTTCGCTCGCCAGAAAGGCGCTCAGCGGGGAGCGCCGAGCGGGCGCGGAAGGGTTGTGGGCTGTATCAGGGGGCACGGTCGGGCGGCTCCTCAGCTGCGGCGTCAGCCTTTCTGAAGGGTGGGCGCGCTCATGTCACCCCACACCGCGGTTCAATCGCGTCTCCGCCACGGTACAGGTCCGCCGCGCGCCGGCCGATCGTCGACCGCGCTCCTCACGGCAAGGATCGCGGCGAAACCGGCATCCGCTGCGATGTGAGAGCCGACCGCAGGCGCAGCCGGCTCAGCACGCCTGCCGCTCCGGCCGCGACCGTCATTGCCAGGAGGAGCCAGGCGGCGCCGTGGAGCAGCCCGTCAAAGCCGTAGCGCGCGATCAGCGGCGTGCTCAGGAGCGGCGAACAGAACTGGCCGATGAAGACGGAGGCGGTCAGCAGCCCGCCTGCCAGCCCTCTGCGCCGGAGTGGCGCGAGACCCAGCGCCAGCGCGATGAAGCCGGGCGAGACCAGAGCGTAGCCCGCGCCGATCGCCGCGGTCGCCGCGAAGGAAGGGGAGGCTGTCGTGGCGAAGGGCAGCAGCAGGAAGCCGAGCGCCATCGCGGCGTAGCCCATGGCGAATATGCCGAGATGGCCGATTGCGTGCTGAATCCGCGGGTAGAGCAGCGCAAAACCGCCGCCCGACAGCATCAGGACGCCCAGCGCCGCGCCGGTCATGGCCGCGCTGTTGTAGCCTCGCTCTTCCAGGAAGAACGACAATTGGGTCGGCATGACGAAGAAGATCATGTTGGTCAGCGCCTGCAAGAGAACCAGCAAGGCCAGGCGCGCACGCCAGGGCGCATGCCCCGCCGCGCCATCCGCCGGCTTGGTGCTGGGGGACTGCGCTGGTCGCGGCGGATCGACGATCGCGATCCACATCAGCGGCAGGAAGGCGGCGGCGAGGCCATAGATGGCGAAAGGCAGGCGCGGCGAGAGCACTGCTACCCAGCCCGCAAGCGAGATGAAGATCAGGCCGCCGAAATTGCGCGCCGAAATCTGCAGGCCCGTCAGCGCGTTGCGGTCCTTTCCCGTGAAATAGTCTCCGACCAGGGCGGTTTGCGCCGTCATGATCAGGGCGACCGCGACGCCGAGCACGAGGCGGCTGGCGAAGATCGTCGGGAGATCGGGCAGGACGAGGCCGGCGCATCCGGCGATCACGAACAGGATCGTGCCGCAGAGCAGCATCGCGCGCCGTCCGAACCGGTCGGCCACCAGCCCGGCGAGCGGCGCGCAGAGGGCGACGCTGAGCGACGGCGCCGGCACCAGCAGCCGCGTCAGTATCGCGGCGTTCGGATCGCCCGAGAACAGCCGCTCGAGCCCGGGCAGGGCCGGGCTGATCGTGGCATTGGCCATCGTGGTGAGCGATGCCGCCATCAGCAGCGCAACAGTGCGCCGGTCCCGCCATATCGGGTTCGACGGCGTGGCACGAAAATCCTGCATGGCTTTTTCCTCTTGTTGAAATCCTGCGTTCGGGAGAGCCTACAAGTTCAAGTCAACTTGAGGTCAAGCATGCCGATTCTGGATATCGGGGAGGTGGCGCAACGTTCGGGCGTGCCGGCCTCGACGCTGCGCTATTACGAAGAGATCGGCCTGATCGGTTCGCTCGGGCGGCGCGGATTGCGCCGGCAATTCGATGCCGACGTGCTCCTGAAGTTGTCGCTCATCGGCCTCGGCAAGGCGGCGGGCTTCTCGCTGGTCGAGATCGCGGGCATGTTCGGACAGAATGGCCGGCCCGATCTCCCCCGGGCCCGGTTTCATGCAAAGGCGGACGAATTGCAGCGCCAGATCGCCGATCTCGGCGCTCTGCGCGACATGCTGCGCCATATCGCTGATTGCCCGGCGCCGACGCATCTGGAATGCCCGACCTTCCGTGGGCTCCTGAAATCGGCCTCGCGGGGAACGCTCGTCACCCACCCTTCCGTCGAGGCGGCCAGGACAGGGGGGAAGCGGTCGCGGCGGCGCTGACATCGCGGGCGCGCACGGCGATCGCCCATCATGCTGGCCGCACCATCTATCGCTTGGACAGAGTTCCACCCCATGATACGGGACGCCGCAACGGGACCGGGCCGTGAGCGGCCACCTTTTACAGCAGGAGCCGGATATGACCGAAGCCGCGAGCGACAAGCATCTCTCGAACTCCTTCTTCGCTGCCTCGCTTGCCGATAGCGACCCCGAGATCGCCCGCGCCATCGAGCTCGAACTCGGTCGCCAGCGCGACGAGATCGAGCTCATCGCCTCCGAGAACATCGTCTCGCGCGCCGTGCTGGAAGCGCAGGGCTCGGTGATGACCAACAAATACGCCGAGGGCTATGTCGGCCGGCGCTATTACGGCGGCTGCCAGTTCGTCGACATCGCCGAGAAGCTCGCGATCGAGCGCGCCTGCCGGCTGTTCGACTGCGGGTTCGCCAATGTCCAGCCCAACTCCGGCAGCCAGGCCAACCAGGCCGTGTTCATGGCGCTGATGCAGCCCGGCGACACCTTCATGGGGCTCGACCTCGCTGCCGGCGGTCACCTGACCCATGGCGCCCCGGTCAACCAGTCCGGCAAGTGGTTCAAGGTCGTGCCCTATGGCGTCTGCGTCGTCGACCAGACCATCGATTACGATGCGATGGAGCGCCTCGCCGTCGAGAACAAGCCGAAGCTGATCATCGCCGGCGGCTCGGCCTATGCCCGGCACTGGGACTTCGCCCGCTTCCGCGAGATCGCCGACAAGGTCGGCGCCTATTTCATGGTCGATATCGCGCATTTCGCCGGGCTGGTGGCGGGTGGCGCACATCCCTCGCCATTCCCGCACGCCCATGTCGTCACCACCACCACGCACAAGACCCTGCGCGGCCCGCGCGGCGGCATGGTGCTGACCAATGACGAGGCGATCGCCAAAAAGATCAACTCGGCCGTCTTCCCCGGCATCCAGGGCGGCCCCTTGATGCATGTCATCGCCGCCAAGGCGGTCTCCTTCCAGGAGGCGCTGCAGCCCGAGTTCAAGATCTACGCCCGCGCCGTCGTCGCCAACGCCAAGGCGCTGGCCGAGACGCTGAAGAGCAAGGGCTTCGACCTCGTCACCGGCGGCACCGACAACCATCTGATGCTGGTCGATCTGCGCTCCAAGAAGATCACCGGCAAGGCGGCCGAGGCCGCTCTCGGCCGCGCCCACATCACCTGCAACAAGAACGGCATCCCCTTCGATCCGGAGAAGCCGATGGTGACTTCGGGCATCCGCCTGGGCACGCCGGCTGCGACCTCGCGCGGCTTCGGCGTTGCCGAATTCCAGCGCGTCGGCGAGCTGATCGCCGAGGTGCTGGACGGTCTGGCCGTCAACGGCGAAGCCGGCAACGGCGCGGTCGAAGAGGCCGTCAAGGCAAAGGCGCACGAGCTGACGGCGCGCTTCCCGATCTATTGAAGATCGCGTCTCGTCGAGCGGTTTGATATTGCCGCCCTACGGGGTTACATACATGTCGGCAAGGAGTCCGATATGAGCCGTCAGAGCGTGACGATGCGCGAGCTTCAGAAGATGTCGGCGGGGGCCATCCAGGCCTTGCCGTATCCGGTTTCGATCAAGAGCGGCTCGGCTACGGTCGGACTTCTGGTGCCGGTCAGAAAGCCGGATACAACGCGGATCGCCGCAGCGTTGAAGCGCAGCGACGACTATCATGCGGCGCTTTCTCCCGAGACAAAGCTGCGGCTCGAGCGCTTTCTCGGCGAACGTGACGATTGATGCGACTTCGCGGGCCCTCGGAAACGCTCGTCGTTGACGCGAACATCATCTTGAGCGCGGTGCTGGGCTTCCAGTCGCGGCCGTTATTCGAGCGCGTCAGTGCCCAGCGCGCGCTGATCATATCCTCGGAGGCCTCGCTGGAAGTCAGGCATGTGTTGTCGCGGCTCGACCCCCACGCGCCCGTCCTGATTGAGATCGCGGATGAGGTTCTCGAATCAATCGAGGTGGTCGAGACGGTTCGCTATGACGATAGTTTGGCACCGGCTGAGCAGAGCCTTCGACAAGCTGTCGCCTCGCGGAATGGCGGGGTGAACGACGCTCATGTCCTCGCGCTGGCCTGGACCTATGATGCCGATATCTGGTCGCATGACCGCGATTTCGCCGGTACGGGTTGGCCTTCATGGTCGAGCGCCAATCTCGCCGTAGCCCTGAGCGAAGAGGCGACCGCCTCCGACGCTCAACCGATTTGAAAGCACGCCATGCGCTGTCCCTATTGCGGCTCTCTCGACACGCAGGTGAAGGACTCCCGTCCCACCGACGATCACGCCTCGATTCGCCGTCGTCGCGTCTGCCCCGATTGCGGCGGGCGCTTCACCACCTTCGAGCGCGTGCAACTGCGCGAGCTCGTCGTGGTCAAGCGTTCGGGCCGGCGCACCGCCTTCGACCGTGACAAATTGCAGACCTCGATCGAGGTCGCGCTGCGCAAGCGTCCGGTCGCGCCGGAGCGGATCGAGCGCATGGTCAACGGCATCGTGCGCCAGCTCGAAAGCTCCGGCGAGGGCGAAATCCCGAGCTCGACCGTCGGCGAACTGGTGATGGAAGGACTGAAATCGCTCGACGACGTCGCCTATGTCCGCTTCGCCTCGGTCTATCGCAATTTCCGTGAGGCCCGCGATTTCGAGGAAATCCTGGGCCAGCTCAGCGCCGATGACGAGGACGGCGCGAGCGCGCCGCCGCCTGCCCGCAACGATGACTGACCAGGCTGCGATCGACCGCGCCTTCATGCGTCAGGCGCTGGATTTCGGCGCGCGCGGGCAGGGCACGACAGCGACCAATCCTTGCGTCGGCGCCATCGTCACGCAGGATACCGCGGATGGTCCCGTGATCGTGGCCCGCGGCCACACCCAGCCCGGCGGCCGGCCGCATGGCGAGGCGAATGCCTTCGACCGCGCCGGGCCGAACGCCGCGGCGGGCGGCACGCTCTATGTCACGCTCGAACCCTGTTCGCATCGCACCATCCGCGCCGCGACGCCTTGCGTCGAGCGTACGATCCTGGCCGGCGTAAAGCGCGTCGTGGCAGCCATGGCCGATCCCAATCCGCGTTTTCGCGGGCTTGGTTTCGCATTGCTGCGGACAGCGGGCATCAGCGTCACCACGGACGTGCTGGAGGCCGAGGCTCAACGGACCCATCGCGGCTATGTGCTGCGGGTGACGCAGGGACGCCCCATGGTGACGTTCAAGGTCGCCCGCACCAGGGATGGCTATGCCGGCGGGGCGGCGGGCACGCGCATCGCTGTGTCCTGTCCTGCGGCGTCGGCCTGGGTTCATCTCCAGCGGGCGCATTACGACGCGATCATGCTCGGCATCGGCTCGGTGCTCATCGACGATCCGCTGCTGACCGTGCGCCTGCCCGGCATGGCCGGACGCTCGCCGATCAGGGTCGTGCTGGATTCGCAGCTTCGGCTGCCGCTGTCCTCCCAGCTCGTCGCCACAGTGGGCGAGGTGCCGGTCTGGGTCGTGGCGACGGAGGCCGCCCCCGTCGAGCGTGAGCAGGCGCTGGTCGCGGCCGGGGTCGAGGTCATGCGCGTCTCGGCCAGTGCTGACGGCCATCTCGATCTGGCTGAGATGCTCCAGCTGCTGGGAGCGCGCGGCATCAACCGCGTCTTTTCCGAGGGTGGGCCGACCATCGGCGAGAAACTCGCCCTTGCCGGTTTTGCCGATGAGGTCATCGTTTCGACCTCTCCGAAATCGCTGGGCCACCCCGGCATTGTCGCCGTGCGCCCGGCCCTTGCGGCAATGCTGGCAAATCCCGATCTCTATCGCCTTGTCGATAGCGGCCTGATCGGCCACGACCATTTCGAGCATTTCGCGAGGGTTTTCTGATGTTCACCGGCATCGTCACCGCCATCGGCACCGTCGTGGAAGCCGAGGCCAAGGGCCCCAGCCTGAAACGGCTTGCCATCGCCTGCCCCTATGATGCTGGAGGCATCGAGATCGGTGCTTCGATCGCCTGCGCCGGCGTCTGCCTGACGGTCACGGGCCTGCGGCCGCGCAGCGACGGCGAGCCCGGCTGCATCTTCCAGGTCGAGGCTGCGGCGGAGACGCTCTCCAAGACGCTGGTCGGCAACTGGGCGCCGGGCACGCGGATCAATCTCGAGCGCTCGCTCAAGGTCGGCGACGAGCTCGGCGGCCACCTCGTCACCGGCCATGTCGATGGCGTCGCCACGATCCTGAAGATCGACCCGATCGAGGCCGATCCCGACGAACAATGGGGCGCGACCGCGCGTTTCCATATCCGCGCGCCGCAGGGGCTCGCGCCCTTCATCGCGACCAAGGGCTCGATCTGCCTCGACGGCACCTCGCTCACCGTCAACAGCGTCGAGGACGATGTCTTCACCGTGCTGCTGATTCCCCACTCCTTCAGCGTCACCACCTGGGGGCAGCGCAAGGCGGGCGACCCCATCCATCTCGAGGTCGATCTGATGGCGCGCTATGCCGCGCGGCTTGCAGAGGCGCGCCCGCAGGGCTAAGAGCCGGTCTCAATACAGCCCTCATCCTGAGGAGCCGCGCAGCGGCGTCTCGCAGGATGTTCCAGAGCGTACTGGACCATCCTTCGAGACGCCCTTTCTGACGAAACGGCTCCTCAGGTTGGGGGCTGTGAGTGCTTCGGGCGTTTCGCGCCAGGCGCTCTTCGCCTTCAAGAGGATCAAGAACCATGGCCGGACCCCGGCAAATCTCGGCCGACAAGGCCGCAACTCCTGCCGTCTCGCTGGACGGTGCGCGCGTGCTCGTGATCGAGGCGCGCTTCTACGACAAGCTCGCAGACGAATTGCTCGAAGGCGCCCTTGCCGTGCTCGACAAGGCCGATTGCCGCGTCGATGTCGTCACCGTGCCGGGCGCGCTCGAAATTCCCTCCGCCATCATCATCGGCCTGCGCGCAGCCGATGAAGCCGTCGACCCCTATGAGGCGGTCGTGGCGCTGGGCACCGTCATTCGCGGCGAGACCGGCCATTACGACATCGTCGCCGGCGAAAGCTCGCGTGCCTTGATGGACATCTCCGTGGCCTTCGCCCTGCCGCTCGGCAACGGCATCCTGACCGTCGAGAACGAGGCGCAGGCCTGGGCGCGCGCCAACCGCTCCGAGATGGACAAGGGCGGCGGAGCGGCGGAAGCCGCGCTTGCCGTGCTGCGCTACAAGCGCTCCCTGGCGGAGCAATCCAAATGAGCCGGGCCGAGATGCGACGCGGCGCGCGGCTTTCCGTCGTGCAGGCGCTCTACGAGATGGAGATTGGCGGGCGCGGCGTGATCGAGGCCATGGCCGAGTTCGAGGCCTTCTGGATCGGCAAGGAGGTCGAGGAGATCGAATTGCCCAAGGCCGAGCTCGCCTTCTTCCGCGATCTGCTCGGCGGCGTGGTCCGCGAGCAGCGGCTGGTCGATCGCTCGGTCGACGATGTGCTTGCCGCCGGCTGGCCGCTGAAGCGCGTCGAGGCGGTGGTGCGCGCCGTGCTGCGCGCCGGCGCCTATGAGCTCGCCTTCCGCAAGGATGTGCCGGCGCGCGCCGTGATCTCGGAATATGTCGCTGTCGCGCGCGCCTTCTATGAGGGCGAGGAGATCGGCATGATCAACGCCGTGCTCGACAAGATGGCCCGCGACTTCCGCGCCGACGAATTCGACACGGCGACGGCCTGAGCCCGCAATGGCCGGCGCACCCGAACGCCCCGGCGAATTCGAATTGATCGCCCGCTATTTCGCGCCCATCGCGGGGGCGGGCGGGCTCGGCCTCGTCGACGATGCCGGATTGCTCAGGCCGGCGCGCGGCTATGAGACGGTGGTGACGACCGACGCGTTGGTCGCCGGCGTGCATTTCTTCGCCGACGACCGCGCGGCCTCGATCGCGCGCAAGGCACTCGCCGTGAACCTGTCCGACCTCGCAGCCAAGGGCGCCAGGCCCGAAGGCTTCGTGCTGAGCCTGGTTTTGCCGCATGGCTGGACCGAGGCCTGGCTCGCGGACTTCGCGCAGGGGCTCGCCCTGATCGCGGGAGAGGGGGCTTGCCCGCTCATCGGCGGCGATACGGTCTCGACGCCTGGTCCCTTGATCCTCTCGATCACCGCCTTCGGCAGCGTTCCCGCCGGCCGGATGGTGCCGCGCTCGGGCGCCAGGCCTGGAGACGTCATCCTGGTCTCCGGCACGATCGGTGACGGGGCGCTCGGGCTAAAGGTTCATGGTCCAGGCAAGCCTGCCTGGGTTGCCCGCCTCAGCGAGCAGGATCGCCATTTTCTCGCGGACCGCTATCTGCATCCGCAACCGCGGCTGGCGCTGGCTGCAGCGCTGCAGCGCCATGCTTCGGCCGCGATGGATGTGTCCGATGGGCTCGTCGGCGACCTCGCCAAGCTGCTCAAAGCCTCGAAAGCAGGCGCCGAGATCGATCTCGACACGATCCCGCTCTCGGCTGCGGCCCGCGCCGCGATCATGGCCGATCCCGCTCTGGTGGAACTGGCGTGGACGGGCGGGGACGATTACGAAATTCTCTGCACTGCTTCTGAAAGAGAATATCTTTCCCTGATCGTTGCGGCTGAGGCTGCGGGCGTCGCGCTCGTCGCGATCGGCCGGGTGACGGACGAAGGCGCGGTGAACTATCGCGAAAAGGGCAGGGCGCGAAGCTTCGCGCAGGGCTCCTTCGTTCATTTTTAAGGGCGGCCGTTGCAAGCGCCGCCTCGGTCAGGGCGGCGCATCGATGAACCAGCACGTTCCCCTCAGCGACGGCGATGCTCTCGCCAAGCGCAATACCCTGGTGCTGGCCTGCGCGCAGGCGCTCGGTGGCGCCAATCCGGCGATCGTGGTCTCGCTGGGCGGCATCGTCGGGGCAAGCCTCGTCGCCGACAAGACCTTCGCCACCGTGCCGGTCAGCCTGTTGCAGCTCGGCATCGCAACCGGCGTCATTCCAGCCGCCATGCTGATGCGCCGGCTCGGCCGGCGCGGCGGCTACCTCATCGGCACGCTGATCGGCGCGACGGGTGGAAGCCTTGCGGCTGCAGGGGCGACCGAACGCCTGTTCTGGCTGTTCTGCTTGGGCACCTTCACCTGCGGTCTCTACGGCTCCTTCGTCCAGAGCTACCGCTTCGCCGCCGCCGACACGGCGAGCGACAGCTTCAAGCCGCGCGCCATCTCCTGGGTGATGGTCGGCGGTATCGCGGCGGGCGTCATCGGCCCGCAATCGGTCTATTGGACGCGCGACCTGACGCCATCAGCACCATTCGCCGCGAGTTTCCTGGCGCAGGGCTGTCTGGCGCTGCTCGCCATGCTGGTGGTGATGCGGCTGCGCGCACCGCCTGTCGTCGCCGCCGCCAGGACCGGCGGCCGCCCGCTCGGTGAGATCATGCGCCAGCCGCGCTTCATCGCCTCGGTCACGGCCGCGCTCGTCGCCTACGGCCTGATGAGCTTCGTGATGACGGCGGCGCCGCTCGCCATGGTCGCCTGCGGCCACTCGGTCGGCGATGCCGCACTCGGCATCCAGTGGCATGTGCTCTCGATGTTCGGGCCGAGCTTCTTTACCGGCCGGCTGATCGCGCGCTTCGGCAAGGAGAAGATCACCGCGATCGGGCTCCTGCTGACGGCGCTGGCCGCGATCGTCGGGCTGACCGGCCTGAGCGTCGCGCATTTCTGGCTCGCGCTGATCCTGCTTGGTCTCGGCTGGAATTTCGGCTTCATCGGCGCGACTGCGCTGGTCACCGACTGCTACCGGCCGGAGGAACGGGTGAAGGTCCAGGCTGCCAACGACTTCCTGGTCTTCGGCTCAGTCGCGATCGCCTCCTTCTCGTCGGGCGGCCTGCTCAACGCCGGTGGTTGGGACAGCGTCAACTGGCTCGTCTTCCCGCCGGTCGCGATCGCGCTGGTGCTGGTCACCTGGCAGGGGCTGTCGCGCCGGGCTGTGCCGGCCTGATCCATGCGGGTCTGATCCTTGCCGGTCAGATCCTTGCCCGTCAGATCCTCGCAGTTGCGCGACAGCTGTCGATTTGGAGAAGAATGATGCGCCCCCACCAGTTTCCCGTCGCCGCCGGTCATATTCCTCCCGGAGCGATCGGCCAAAATCGCGGTGTGGTCCGTCCGAACTATGCCTTCATGCCGCCCGAGGGCGTGCTGGTCAGCCGCCTGCCGCAATTCGAGCGCACCATCGGCCGCATCCTGACCGCCCCCGTCATGGGTGCGCGCTTCGCGCAATATGTGCTGGAGATCGAGCCCGGCGGCGGCACGCGCCAGCCCTTCCGCGAGGACGGTATCCAGCATTTCTACTATGTCCTGTCCGGGCAGGCGCGGTTTGCGGTCGAGAGCGGGCCCGCCCAGGCGCTGACACTAGGCGGCTTCGCCTATGTCCCGGCCGGCACGGCCTTCTCGTTGCGGAATGAGGGGCCGGAGCCGGCGCGCGTGCTGGCCTTGCGCAAGCGCTATGAAGCGATCGACCTGCCGGCGCCGGAGCCGATCATCTCGCATCACGACGCCGTGCCGGTCACCAACCATACCGGGCTCGAGGGGCGCGGCTTCCAGTTCCTGCTGCCCTATGGCGACATGCGCTTCGACTTCGAGATGAACCTGATGTGGTTCAAGCCGGGCACATGCTTCCCCGATGTCGAGACCCATGTGATGGAACACGGGCTCTACATGCTGGAAGGGCAGGGGCTCTATTTCCTCGGCACGGAGTGGCACGAGATCTGGGCGCAGGACTTCATCTGGATGGGCGGTTACTGCCCGCAGCAATTCTACCCGGCCGGCTTCGGCGACGCCTGCTACCTGCTCTACAAGAACGTCAACCGCGACGTCGCGCTGTGAGGGAAAGGCCGTCGAAGCATGGCCGTTCCCTATCTTTGCTTCGTCACGGTCGAACCTGACCAAAGTCCTATCGCCGTGTTTGCGATTCTGTTCGAAACTTGGCACAAATTTGGCTGACACTGACGAGGCGCATGCGGGCGCGATTTTCGCGGGCCCGCATTTTCATGAGTCAGGCGTCCAAGAACGTTAAGGGGAGCGCAAAGCCTCTCCGCGGGTCGAGAAGCTCAAGGTCAGGAAACCAATGTCAGCTCTGCTTACAATCATAGTCTTAAGTGCGCTGTCGATCGCATATGGCGTCTGGGCCTATGGCGACGTGATGAAGCGCGACGCCGGCAACCAGCGCATGCAGGAGATTTCCGCTGCGGTGGCCGAGGGCGCGCAGGCCTATCTCAAGCGCCAATACATGACCATCGCGCTCGTCGGCGCCGTGCTCTTCGCGGCGCTCGCCTATCTGCTCGGACAATGGGTCGCGATCGGCTTCCTGATCGGCGCGGTGCTTTCGGGCCTCGCCGGCTTCATCGGCATGAACGTCTCCGTCCGGGCCAATGTCCGCACGGCGCAGGCGGCGATGCAGTCGCTGGGCGACGGTCTCGATGTCGCCTTCAAGGCGGGCGCCGTCACCGGCATGCTGGTGGCGGGCCTCGCGCTGCTCGGCGTCGCGGTCTATTACGGCGTCCTGACCTCGTTCCTTGGCTTCACCCCATCCAGCCGCACCGTCATCGACTCGCTCGTCGCGCTCGGTTTCGGCGCCTCGCTGATTTCGATCTTCGCTCGTCTCGGCGGCGGCATCTTCACCAAGGGCGCCGATGTCGGCGCCGATCTCGTCGGCAAGGTCGAGGCTGGAATCCCCGAGGACGATCCGCGCAACCCCGCCACCATTGCCGACAATGTCGGCGACAATGTCGGGGACTGCGCCGGCATGGCGGCAGACCTGTTCGAGACCTATGCGGTGACGCTGGTCGCCACCATGGTTCTCGCCGCCATCTTCTTCGCCGGCCAGGCCACGCTCGGCACGATGATGCTCTACCCGATGGCGATCGGCGCCGCCTGCATCGTCACCTCGATCATCGGCACCTTCTTCGTCAAGCTCGGCGCCAACCAGTCGATCATGGGCGCGCTCTACAAGGGCTTCATCGCCGCCGGCGTGCTCTCGATCGGCGCGATTGCGGCGGTCAACTATCTGATGTTCGGTGGCTTCTCGGCCTCCTTCACCACGGTGCAGGGCGTCACCTTCACCTCCGGCGGCCTCTTCGCCTGCGCGCTGGTCGGCCTCGCGGTGACGCTGCTCATCGTCGTCATCACCGAATACTACACCGGCACCGGCAAGCGCCCGGTCGTCTCGATCGCCCAGGCCTCGGTGACCGGCCACGGCACCAACGTCATCCAGGGCCTTGCGGTCTCGCTGGAATCGACCGCGCTGCCGACCATCGTGATCATCGCCGGCATCATCGTCGCCTATGGCCTGGCCGGCTTGTTCGGCATCGCCATCGCCACCACGGCCATGCTCGCCCTGGCGGGCGTGGTCGTGGCGCTCGATGCCTTCGGCCCGGTCACCGACAATGCCGGCGGCATCGCCGAAATGGCGGGCCTGCCCAAGGAGGTGCGCCACTCCACCGACGCGCTCGATGCTGTCGGCAACACCACCAAAGCGATCACCAAGGGCTATGCGATCGGCTCCGCCGGCCTCGGCGCCCTGGTGCTGTTTGCCGCCTACACCTCCGACCTCAACTTCTTCATCGGCGAGGCCAACAAGGCGGGCTCGACGACATTCCAGTACTTCAAAGGCGTCACCGTCGATTTCTCGCTGTCGAACCCCTATGTGGTCGTCGGCCTGCTGCTCGGCGGCCTGATTCCCTTCCTCTTCGCCGGCATGGGCATGACCGCGGTCGGCCGCGCCGCCGGCTCGGTGGTCGAGGAGGTCAGGCGTCAGTTCAAGGAGAAGCCCGGCATCATGGACGGCACCGAGCGGCCCGATTACGGCCGGGCCGTCGACATGCTGACCAAGGCCGCGATCAAGGAAATGATCGTGCCCTCGCTGCTGCCGGTGCTGGCGCCGATCGTGACCTATTTCGTCATCAACGCCATCGCCGGAAAGAACCAGGCGTTTGCCTCCGTCGGCGCCATGCTGATGGGCGTCATCGTCACCGGCATTTTTGTGGCCATCTCGATGACCTCGGGCGGCGGCGCCTGGGACAACGCCAAGAAGTCCTTCGAGGACGGCTTCGTCGACAAGGACGGCGTGCGTCACATGAAGGGCTCCGAGGCGCACAAGGCCTCGGTGACCGGCGACACCGTCGGCGACCCCTACAAGGACACGGCGGGCCCCGCCGTGAACCCGGCGATCAAGATCACCAACATCATCGCATTGCTGCTGCTGGCGATCCTGGCGCATTCCTGAGCGGCTGCATGTTACGCAATGAGATCGACCCCGCGGACCGATCCGCGGGGTTTTTCATTGTCCGGCAAAGGCTTGCAGCCATCGGTTGAATCAAGATGCGGATCCCTTGAATCGACCTGCGAGGCTACGGCCGCAACCGTAGTGTTCCTGCAAGTTCTGGGATGCCGGCTGTGACATGGTCCCTCCAACCAAGGAGAGCGCCATGACGACACAAGCCCTGACCACCCCTGCTGCCGAGGCGAACCGCGCCACCGAGCTCGCTTTGCTGCTGGTTCTCGCCACGCTCTGGGGTGGCTCCTACAGCTTCATCAAGATCGGCGTGGAGACGATCCCACCCCTGACCCTGATCGCGGCGCGCACGCTGATTGCGGGTGCGATCCTGCTCGTCATCATCCGCTGGCGCGGCGTGACGCTGCCGCGCGATATCGCGAGCTGGCGGCGTTTCCTGGTGCAGGCCTGCCTCAACAGCGTCGTGCCCTTCACGCTGATCGCCTGGGCCGAGCGCAGTGTCGATGCCGGCCTCGCCTCGATCCTGAACGGAACCACGCCCGTCTTCGTTTTCCTGATCGGCTTGGCGCTGGCGCCGGGCAAGCGCCCTGATGCGCGCAAGGCGCTCGGCGTTCTGGCAGGCGTGGCCGGGATCAGCCTGATCGTCGGCGTCCAGGCCTTTGCCGGGCTGGGCAGCGCCGTCGTGCCGCAATTGGCGATCGTGCTGGCGACAGTGTGTTACGCCTGCGCTGCGCTGTTTGGCCGGAATTTCGGCGGCATGGACCCGCTCCTGCCCGCCGCCGGCTCGATGCTGATGGGCGCTGCCGTGCTGCTGCCATTCGCGCTTGTCATCGACCGGCCCTGGACGCTGGCGCCCTCCCGGGACTCGCTGATGGCATTGCTTGCGCTTGCGGTATTCTCGACGGCGCTCGCTTTCGCGATCTATTTCCGCCTGATCCGCACGCTCGGCGCGGTCGGGACCACGGCCGTGTCCTATCTGCGCGTGCCGATCGGGGTCGCCATCGGCATCCTGTTCCTCGGCGAGAGCCTGAGCCCGACAGCCTGGGCCGGGCTCGCTTTGGTCGTGCTCGGCGTCGCCGCGATGACTCTGCCCGAGCGAAAGCCGGCGGCGCGGGCCTGAGCACAGCGAGCCCTCGCTCAAAGAAAAACCCGCGGCGAGGGCCGCGGGTTTTGTGTTTCGCCAGACCGTGCTGGACGGTCATGCACCAAATGGCGTGAACTTGGTGACGCCCTTGAAGAGGTTGCGCAGGAAGCTCTGCTCCTCGCCGCCGGTCGGGGTGGTGCGGCTGATGAAGTCGAAGGGCACGCCGTCCTGGAGACCGTAATTGGCGACGCGCTCGACCTTGAACGCCTTGTTGAAATAGATCGCCAGCACCTTCTGGTCGATCACGCTCAGATCCTGGAACTGGAAGCGCCGGCGCACCGTCTGGCTGATGTAGTAGAAGGTCCGATTGCCGACCGTGGAGGTGGTCGAGGGCGTTCCGAGGGTCGTCAGCACGGCCTGCACGTCCATGCCCGGTTTGATCTGGGCGATGAGTGCGTCGTCCATGACGAAGCCGCGGCTATATTCCTCATTGAGGCCCGCAGAGGTCGGGAGCCTGAAGCCGCCGGCATCCGGGCCGCAGCCCGCCAACGCCAGGGACGATGTCGCGAGGATGCCGAGCAGGGCGGCGCGGCGGTTGGTGAGGGTCATTGGGACTCAAATCCAGGCCGTGGCGTCAAGGGCGAAGGGCCCAAGCCGCTTGTCAAATGGGTAAGGCTTGGCGTAACGCCCGAGCATGGCTTTGGCAAGGCAAGGACCCGCTTGGGACCTTCGCAAGGAGATGGCTGCGTAATGTTCGGCCTATTCGGCAAGCGTCAAGCCCGGCTCGCACCGGTGAACGCCTTGTTCGCGCGCGTCGCCGAGGCGTCGCGGCGGCCGGCTTTCTATATCGAAGGCGGCATTCCCGACACTTTCGAGGGGCGCTTCGAATCGCTGACGCTGCACACCTTCCTGGTGCTGCACCGCCTGCGCGAATTGCCGGCGCCGGCCGCCGATCTGGCGCAGGACTTCGTCGATGCCTGCTTTTCCTATCTCGAACTCGGCTTCCGCAATGGCGGCGTCAGCGATATCGCGGTGCCCAAGCGGATGAAGAAGATCGCCCAGAGCTTCTTCGGCCGGATCAAGGCCTATGAGGCCGCGCTCGTCTCGACGGAGCCGGAGGCGCTGACCGAGGCGCTGCGTCGCAATGCGAGCCAGGGGGATGGTGCCGCGATTCTGGCGGACTATATGAGGCAGGCGCAGGCCGGGCTGGCGGCCCGCACGCTTGAAGCGATCCTGAACGAGCCGGAGCTGTTCCCAGCCCTGGCGCAGATGGAGCGTAGCCATGTCGCCTGATCCGGAGAAGATTTTGCCCCTGAGCCATCCCATCCGTGTCGAGGGCATCAAGCTGCGCCCCGGCAACGTCACCGTCTCCGCACCGGCGCAGGCGCTGCCGCGCATCGCCGCCGAACTCGGCCTGGCTTCGCTGGAGGCGCTGGAGGCGCATTACACGCTTTCGCGCAATGGCGAGAAGGTCAAGCTCGAGGGTGCGATCCAGGCGAAGATGCACCAGATCTGCGTGGTGACCCTCGAATCCTTCCCGGTCGAGATCAAGGTTCCGATGAAGCTCGATTTCGCTCCCGAGGACGAGGCGCGGATCGCGGCAAGGCGCGGCGATGCCGGCGACAAGGACGAGATCGACATCGAGGTCCGGCTGAACGAGGCCGACCCCCCGGAGCCCATCGTCGACGGCGTCATCGATCTGGGGGCGGTCACGCTGGAGTTCCTGGCGCTGGCGCTCGATCCCTATCCGCGCAAGCCCGGCGTGAGTTTCGATGCGGCGCCGGCCGAGCCCGGCATCGAATCGCCCTTTGCTGTGCTGGCCAAGCTGAAGCGCGAACAATGAGGCGGGCAGCAGCCTTCGCCGCGGCTTGCAGCGGCGGCTCAAGTCGCTATTGTCCGGCCCGCAACGCGCTGCCTCCACAAGAAGGGCGGCCGCTCCCAGGATCCACCATCACCTCATGACACGTCCGGTTACAATCGCGCTCGATGCGATGGGCGGAGACCACGGCCCATCCGTGGTCATTCCCGGCGCTGCCCTGACGCTGGAGCGGCGTCCCGATGCGCGCTTCGTGATCTTCGGCGACGAGACGCAGGTCATGCCGTTGCTCGATGCGCATCCCAGGCTCAAGGCGGTCACCACCTTCCACCACACCGATGTGTCGGTGAAGATGGACGACAAGCCGAGCCAGGCGCTGCGCTATGGCCGCTACAAGTCTTCGATGTGGCGTGCCATCGATGCGACCAAGACCGGTGAGGCCGATGTCACGATCTCGGCCGGGAACACCGGCGCGCTCATGGCGATGTCGAAATTCTGCCTGAAGTCGATGCCGCAGGTCGACCGGCCGGCGATCGCATGCCTGTGGCCGACAGTGCGCGGCGAGAGCGTCGTGCTCGATGTCGGCGCCACGATCGGTGCCGATGCCCGCCACCTCGTCGATCTCGCGGTCATGGGCGCGGCCATGGCCCGGGTCGTCTTCGATATCGACCGCCCGACGGTCGGCCTGCTCAATGTCGGCGTCGAGGAGATCAAGGGCGTCGAGGCGGTGAAGGAAGCCGGCCGCATCCTGCGCGAGAGCAACCTGCCGCATCTGGCCTATCACGGCTTCGTCGAGGGCGACGACCTCGGCAAGGGTACGGTCGATGTCGTGGTGACCGAGGGTTTCACCGGCAATATCGCCCTGAAGACGGCCGAGGGCACCGCACGCCAGATCGCCTCCTATCTGCGCGCGGCGATGAGCCATTCGCTGATGGCCAAGATCGGCTATCTCTTCGCGCGCAGCGCCTTCGCCGCGCTCAGGGACAAGATGGATCCGCGCAAGGTCAATGGCGGCGTTTTCCTGGGGCTCGAGGGCATCGTCATCAAGAGCCATGGCGGCACCGACGCCATCGGCTTCGCCAGCGCCGCGGAACTGGGCTATGAAATGGCTCGCGAGAACCTGATGTCGAAGGTCCGCGAGATGGTGGCCGCGACTGCGCGGTCGGAGGCGGCGGCGCAGCAGGCCGCCACCGCCGAATAGGGAACAGCTTTCTTGTCCATTCTGCGCTCCATTCTATGCGGCTGCGGCTCCTATCTGCCGCAACGCATCGTCACCAATGCCGATCTGGCACAGCGCGTCGACACGACCGACGAGTGGATCGTGCAGCGCACCGGCATCCGCCAGCGCCATGTCGCGGCCGATGACGAGACGACCTCGATGCTGGGCCTGAAGGCGGCGCAGGCAGCGCTTGCCGACGCCGGCATGGACGCCTCCGAGATCGATCTGATCATCGTCGCGACCGCGACGCCCGATCACACCTTTCCCGCGACCGCGACGCAGATCCAGGCTGCGCTCGGCATCAATGGCGGCGCAGCCTTCGATCTCCAGGCCGTCTGCTCGGGCTTCGTCTTCGCGCTTGCGACGGCCGACAAGTTCCTGAGCACGGGCGCCGCCAAGGCCGCGCTCGTCATCGGTGCGGAGACCTTCTCGCGTATCCTCGACTGGGAGGACCGCACCACTTGCGTCCTCTTCGGCGACGGCGCCGGCGCGGTCGTCCTGAAGGCGGGTCCCGGCGAGGGCACGCTCGCCGATCGCGGCGTGCTGGCGACCCATATCCGCTCGGATGGCCGCTACAAGGACAAGCTCTATGTCGATGGCGGTGCGGGTTCGACCAAGACCGTCGGCGTCCTGCGCATGGAGGGCAAGGAGGTCTTCCGCCACGCCGTCGTCAATCTGGCGGAGACGGTCCGGCATACCTTCGAGGAGACGGGGCTGACCGGCGCCGACATTGACTGGTTCGTGCCGCATCAGGCCAATCGTCGCATCATCGACGCCACCGCCCACAAGCTCGGCATCGGCCATGAGCGCGTCGTCGTCACCGTTGACCGGCATGGCAACACCTCGGCGGCCTCGATTCCGCTGGCGCTTGCCGAGGCGCATCACGACGGCCGCATCAAGCGCGGACAGCTCGTCCTGATCGAGGCCATGGGCGGCGGTTTCACCTGGGGGTCTGCCTTGATCCGGTGGTGACGCACGGCGCAGGAAAGCCGTCGGTTTATGACGGATTTACTTGGTTTTTCTAACGAATTTCCAAAATTTGGGTGAGTTGGCGGGTGTTCGAGGATTGACCGGCGCAGCCGGGACGCCTAGCGTCCGCCGTCCATATTGGCGAAGGGCAGGCGGCATGCCCGCTGGCCGACATAACGCCTTGGAGGATATGAATGGCGGGGCAAACGGTTACTCGCGCCGATCTGTGCGAGGCTGTCTATCAGAAGATCGGTCTGTCGCGGACAGAGTCGTCGAAGCTCGTCGAGGCGGTGCTGGACGAAATCTGTGACGCGGTTGCGCGCGGCGAGAACGTCAAGTTATCCTCTTTCGGATCCTTCGTCGTGCGAGACAAAGGCGAGCGAATCGGGCGTAATCCGAAGACGGGAGTCGAAGTCCCGATCGAGCCGCGTCGTGTTATGGTGTTCAAGCCTTCGAATGTGATGAAGGCGCGCATCAACGGACAGTTGAGTGAGGGCGAAGACGAGTGAGCCTGGAGTTCCACACCGGCGATGAGGCCGACATGGACACCAAGAGCGCAGATGCCTTCCGGACGATCAGCGAGGTCGCAGAAGACCTCGACATTCCTCAACATGTGCTGCGTTTCTGGGAAACGCGCTTCACGCAGATCAAGCCGCTCAAGCGCGGCGGCGGGCGGCGCTATTATCGTCCCGACGACGTCGCGCTGCTGAAGGGCATTCGCCGACTGCTCTACGGCGAGGGTTACACCATCAAGGGTCTGCAGCGCATCCTCAAGGAGCAGGGGCCGCGCCATGTCCAGGCGATCGGCCGAGGCGCGCCGGTCGGCCCACCAGGCCCGGAGCGGGCATCCGCGACAGCCACGGCGGTACGGGAGGATACCGGGGCGGTTCATGCCAAGGCCGCCTACCCGCAGGAGGGCGAGCCGCATCAGGAGTTCGCGCCGCAGCATTCGCGTCCGATCCCGCCCGAAGGTCTCGACGATCTGACGCTGCTCTCCGCGGTCCTGGCCGAGCTCGGCGAATGCAAGCGCATCCTGCGCAGCGCCCTGGCGCCTCAGCCTGTTCCCGACGGCGCCTGACGCAGCTGGAGCGGTTTCCGATCCAATTGGATCGTTCAACAGCTCCAGCTCGTTGTTTCAACGCGTTGTCTTCACGCGAACCGGTGGCCACCTCGCTCGGGTGGCTCCAGCGTCGATCAGGTGACGGGCGGCTCGTCCTTCGGGCGCGGCCTGTCGACTTCGCGGCGATGTGAGGAGGCGCCGCGTCGCTTGTCGGAGCGACCCGTAGCGCCGGATTTGCGCAACGGAACCAATGTGGCGAGGACCGGGCTGGGATAGTGTTCCAGCGTCGAGCCTGTCGCCGCATCGACGCCCATTCCGACGAGCCCGCCGATCAGGACATTGCCGGCAAAACCGGCTGCGCCGGCGCCTGCGATGCGTGTGGCAACCGGGATCTGCATGTCTTCATAGCCGGGCTTGCTGAAGCTGACGGTGAACTCGGCTTTGCGGCTGACCTCCCAGGTGCACGGCGTCGCCGGGCAGGCATGACCGAGCGACGTCCGGGCCTCGGCTTCGGGCGGTATGCTGTTGACGGTGATCTGGTCTGTCGTGCCGCGCGTCACGGTCGCGCAACCACCCAGGGCGCCCGCGACCGCGGCCACCACGAAAATTCGGAAATTCAATGTCTTAGCCCCCAGCCAGTAATGCGGGCTGGCGTAACGTCATTACTGCCGGGCAGCAACCTCTCCGTGCAAAGAAGCTGTGTTTGTCGCGCATGAGGCCATGCCGCGGCGTTGGCTTGATATTCCGAAGTCGCGTTATAGATCGGTGCCGAGGACGACCTCGGCGAAAGCCTCTCCCATCACCAGGCGCGGACGACCTCGCCCCTTCTGCAAAGGAGCGCCGTTGTGGCTTGGCTCTATCTCTTCGTCGCGGGCCTGTTCGAAGTCGGCTGGGCGATTGGTCTCAAATACACGCAGGGCTTCACGCGGCTGGTTCCCAGCGTGCTGACGCTTGCCAGCATGGTGGTGAGCCTGGGCCTGCTCGGGTTTGCCCTGAAGAGCCTGCCGCTCGGCACGGCCTATGCGATCTGGACCGGCGTCGGTACGATCGGCACGGCCGTGCTCGGCATCGTCCTCCTCGGCGAACCGGCAGGCGCGCTGCGTCTTGTCTGCATCGGCCTGATCGTCGCGGGCATCGTCGGCCTGAAGCTCGTCTCCTGAGCGGGCGCGGCCCGGGCCGGCGAGCCTACAGGCGTTGATGGCCGCATCAGCGCCTGTGGAACGATCAGCGCCTGTGGAAGGCCTGGGGCCAATAGCCGCCACGCTCCAGCGCGACGATCAGCACGATGATGAGGAGCGTCACGGCCAAGGTCACGAGCTTGGCGTTCCAGGGCGTGCCGCGACCGATCAGCCAGATCAAGGTCATGCCGATCAGGAGAGGGATGATCATGTCCATGGCGAGACTCTAGCCCGGCTGGCGCGCCCATGCACCATGCAACAGGCATCATTTCGGTTGGAACACTCACGGTCCAGGCACGTTCCAAGACCGGGGAAGCGCATCGCCGCGAGAGCCGGATGATTTCGGCCGGAATCACCAAGTGATCCCGGCTGAAATCTCAATCCGTCTCTCATCCAAAAGTAAGAGCAGGATCGAAGCGGAAAACCGGTTCCCAGTTTTTCGCATCCCGCTCCAGGCGTTGCCGGCCTGTCACAGCAACATCCAGCGACAGGAGAGTTCAATGGGCCTGTTTTCCAAGGATATCAAAACGATGGATGATCTTTTTGTCCATCAGCTCCAGGATATCTACTATGCTGAAAAGACGATCTATAAGTCCCTGCCGAAAATGATCTCTAAGGCGACTGATCCGGCGCTCAAGCTGGGTCTGGAGACCCATCGCAGGGAAACCGAGGGGCATATCGCGCGGCTGGAGCAGGTCTTCAAGCAGCACGGGGCGGAGGCCAAGGCCGTCAACTGCCCCGCCATCGACGGCATCATCGAGGAAGCCGAGGATCTCACCGGCGATGTCGAAAACAGCGCGGTGCTCGACGCCGCGATCATCGCCGCCGCCCAGGCCGTGGAACACTACGAGATCGCGCGCTACGGCACGCTGACGGCGTGGGCGAAGCAGCTCGGCCGCGAGGATTGCGCGGCTTTGCTGCAGCAGAACCTCGACGAGGAGTTCGCCGCCGACGGCAAACTCTCCATGCTTGCCGAGGGCGGCGTGAATCGCAGGGCTGCGGCCTGATCGCGTACCGATTCGTCAGCTATTCGGAAGGCCCGCGACGGGATGCCGCCGCGGGCGCGTGATTTTCCAGGAATGTCGCGGCAAGCCGGCCGAGACCGGCATTTCGCCTCGAGCCTGTTTCCTCAGCCCTGCCGGGGCGAGATCGCCTTGTCGCCCTCGATCAGCGGTTTCATCCGGCCGAGCTCGCCGGCGATGAAGTCCATGAACAGCCTGACCCTGGGCGAATGCCGCAGGTCGGGATGGGTCAGGAGCCAGAGATCTGCGGCAAAGCCTGGATCGGGCGCCGCCAGTCGCGTCAGCCCCGGTCTCGTATCGGCGATGAAGCAGGGCAGGAAGCCGATGCCGATGCCCGCCTCGACCGCCTCAGCCAAGCCCAGAACGGTGTTGACCTTGTAGACGATGCGCTCCGGCGCGACATGCTGGTTCAGATAGCGCACGGCCTTGAGCGCCGTGAACTGGTCGCCGAGCGAGATCCAGTTGCGGGCCCACAACGTCTCGATCGCGACGTCGGCGGCTTCCGGGAAATCGGCGAGGCGACCATAGAGCGCCCAGACGATGCGGGCGGCGCGACGGCCAACGAGGGTCTCGGGCGGGTTGTCGGTCGCGCGGATCGCGACATCCGCGTCGCGCTTGGACAGGTTCAGCGCCTGGTTGCCGAGCAGGATATCGAGCCGGATATCGGGGCACTGCCCGAGGAAGGCGGCGAAGACCGGCGTCAGCAGATCCACCAGCAGCGTGTCGTTGGTGGTGACGCGCAATTCGCCGGCGGGCTTGATCTCCTGCCCGGCGAGTCGGCGGGCAAAGGCGGTGATGTCCTCGTCGACACGCTCGGCGAGCGTCGCCATCTCGTCACCGGCGGGCGTCGCGACATAACCGCTGCGATGACGCTCGAACAGCTTGAGGCCGAGGGCCTCCTCGATCTGCCCGAGCCGGCGAAACACCGTCGAATGGTTCAATCCGAGCACCGTGGCGGCGGCTGGTAGCGCGCGCGTGTCCGCGATCGCCTTGATCAATCGAAAGTCGTCCCAGGCCAGGGTCTTCGCGGTCGTATTCTTCGCGGTCGTATTCTTGGCGGTCGTGTTCATGCGCGCACTCTCGGGCATGGCTTCGCCGCCATCAAGGCGCTGTGGCCAAGATGACGGCGAAGGAGCGTGAGGCAGAAGCCTTGAGCGTCGCTCAGGCCGAGACGGGCGCGCCGTTCCAGCTCGGGCGGGCCGGCTTCAGGGCCAGCGCGCCATCGCCGATCAGGCCATGGGCCAGCGCGGCCAGCGCCAGGAAGGCAGGATATTCCCAGCCGCCATTGGGGGCGTTGAAGACCCAGCCATTGGGGGCATGGACCATCAGGGCGCCGAGCAGGACGGGCAGCAGCAGGATCGAGACATAGCGGCCATAGAAGCCGGTCAGGATGGCGAGGCCGCCGAGAAGCTCGGCCAGCATGATCGGCCAGGCGAGAACGGCGGGCAGGCCGACCTGGCCAAGGAAGCCGGCGAAGCCTGCCGGAGTGAAGATCACGAGCTTGAGATAGGCGTGAGCGATGAACATCAGGCCGAGCGCGATGCGCAGGCCGAGAGCGCCATAGGGAGCGAAGCGGTTGTCGATCATGGGGGCAATCTCCGATGGGGCCGGGCTGGCCTCTGCCCAAAAGATTGATCCGACCAACGTGCAATGCAAATTGTGAGATGCCAAAATCGACATTGCAGCAGCGCAATCTATTCGCTCTGGCGCTTTGAGCTCGCCCGACCAATCTTTGCAGCCAACGGAGCACCCGCTCCCCGGCCCGTTTTGGGAGGAGTTGTCATCATGCAGATCAACGGCATCCACCACGTCACCGCGATTTCCGGCCCGGCGCGCCGCAATCTCGACTTCTATGGTCGGGTGCTCGGCCTGCGTCTGGTCAAGAAGACCGTCAATTTCGACGATCCCGGCACCTATCACCTCTACTACGGTGATGCAGCGGGTGTACCTGGCACGATCCTGACCTTCTTCCCCTGGGAGCATGCCGCGCCCGGCCGGCTTGGCGTCGGCGAGACGCAGGAGACGGTGTTCCGGGTTCCCGAAGGCGCGATCGGCTATTGGGCGCATCGCTTCATTGAACACGGTGTGCCCCATGACGTGCCGGTGAAGCGCTTCGGCGAGAGCGTGCTGGCCTTCCGCGATCCCGACGGGATGCGGCTGGCGCTGGTCGGTCTGCCCGGTATCGAGCGTGAAGCGGCCTGGGAGGGCGGCGATGTTCCAGCCGAGCATGCGATCCGCGGTTTCCATAGCGTCAGCCTGCTGCTCGAAGACGCCGCGCCCACTGCCGCGATCCTGGGCGACGTGCTCGGGTTCAAGGAGATCGGGCGCGAGGACACGCTGATCCGCTACCGGGCGGAGGGCGCGGCCCTTGGTAACATCGTCGATCTGAGGGTCGCCGGCGGCTTCCTGCCGGCCAGGCAGGGGGCAGGCTCGGTCCACCATGTCGCCTTCCGCGCTGCAGACGATGCGGCGCAGGCGGAAATGGTGCGCCGTCTCGCGGAGAACCATGGCATCCGCGCGACCGAGCAGAGGGATCGGAACTATTTCCGCTCCGTCTACTTCCGCGAGCCCGGTCGCGTTCTCTTCGAGATCGCGACCGATGCCCCAGGCTTTGCCGTCGACGAGCCGGCGGCGACGCTCGGCCAGGCGCTGAAGCTCCCCGCCGGGCTCGAGGCGCAGCGGGCGCGCATCGAGGCGCTGCTGCCGGAACTTGGCTGAGATCGCACCGCCCTGCCAGGCTTTCGAGCCGGGCAGGGCGGGCCATGCTGCCCGAACCATGTCGCCTATGAACAGGAGAACCATGATGGACGCTGTCGCGACCACGGATTTCATTCACGTCTTCGAGCCGGGCACTGAGGCATCGCGACCGCCGCTGCTGCTGCTCCACGGCACAGGTGGCGACGAACGCGACCTGCTGCCGCTCGGGCGCATGGTCGCGCCCGGCGCGAGCCTGCTCTCGCCGCGCGGCAAGGTTCTGGAAGGGGCGATGCCACGCTTCTTCCGGCGCTTGGCGGAGGGCGTCTTCGACGAGGCCGATCTCACCCGACGCACGCATGAGCTGGCGGATTTCGTCGCGGAATCCCGCAAGCGCTACGATCTGCCGGCGCCGGTCGCGCTCGGCTTCTCGAATGGCGCCAATATCGCAGCCAGCCTGTTGCTGCTGCGCCCGGAGGTTCTGGCCGGAGCTGCGCTGGTACGCGCCATGTCGCCCTTCCGGAAGCCGCCCAAAGCCGATCTCGCCGGCAAGCGGGTTCTGATCCTGTCGGGCGCGCTCGATCCGATCATTCCAGCGCAGGATGCGGAGCGCCTGGCGCAAACCCTGTCTGCAGACGGAGCGCTCGTCGACCATCGTATCCTGCCGACAGGCCACGGCCTGTCGCAAGGCGATGTCGGCCTGCTGCGCGGCTGGCTGGATCAGGCCTGAAGTTCAGGAGGCGCTGCTGGCCTCTCGCCTGATCCAGAGTGGGTGCTCACGCCTCGGCGACGGCCTTGCGCTTGGCGGGCTTGGCCTTCACAGCGGGAGGAGCCGGCGGCTCGGCCGCCTGCTTCGCCAGCCTGAGCGCGCGCAGCGCCTCGATCTTCTTGCGGGAGGCAGCCTCCTCGGCCGCGATCCGCCCGCTCGATTTCTGCTTTTCGCGTGGCGCTTCCTGAACGCTGTGCACGTCGTGCCAGGCGCGTGGTCCGCGATCTTCCCCTGCCATTGCTTCTTCCCCTATGTCACGTCGCGTCCGTCACAGCAGCCTACGCGTGAAATGGGGCGGATACGAGCCGGGATTATCCGCCTGCTCGGCCAAGGCACCGGGCGATAAGCCGCCGCGCGATCAATCGAGCAAGGGCAGGATGATGATCGTGGCGACGACGATCACGACAAGCGCCCGCAGCAGGATGGCGCTCTGGCTCGAGACCTGATTTTCCACCGAACGCGAGAAAGCATGCATGGGTACATCACCGGCTCCGCGACAAAGCTGACGTTGGGGTAGAGCTGGGGCGAATGCAAGGAAGATTAGCCGGGCTTGTGGATAACTTGCCGGCCATGGCCCCCAGCTTAGCTGATTTGCCGTTGGAAGCCGCTGAAAGGGAGCCATAGTCGATCGGCGCGCCTCAGGCCACGGGAGGCGGATTATGCATGGCGGGGGTGGACGTCTGCGGTTGAAGGCTCGGCCTTTGTCTATTCTGAGAGCATTTGCTCAAGACGTATCGTGAAATATGCATTTAGTTTAACCAATCACGCCGAGATGGCTGGCGTTGGCTGATCAAGTTCGGTATGAGTGATTACCTGGCCGCGGCAAGCAGGCGCCAGGTAAAACATTTCAGATTCAAGCAACCTCGGTGTCCGTTCAATGCAGTTGCGTGCTCGGTCTCTGTTGATTGGCCTGGTCTCGGCCTTGTCCGCGCTCACGGCGTCGCAGGCGCAGGCCGGCTTGCTAGAAATGCTGTTCGGCGCCCCTGTTCCACAGCGGCATGAGATCGCGCCGTTGGAGATGACGATCCGGCCGACGAAGAAGCCGACATCGAAAGCGAAGATCCCGCGCGTCTCGATGGACGATGAGGGTGATTCCAAGCGCTATCTGCAGGTCTCGATCGATCCCGTCAGCAATCCCGACTGGTATCTCACCGATCCGACCTTGCGCCGGGGCGACATCGTCGTCCTGCCGAACAAGGTGCTCGTCTATGCCGGCGGCAGGACCTCGCGGCGGTTGGCGGATTTCGACGATCTGCAGGGAACGCGGCTGGTGTCGAGCCGGGATCGCGAACGCATCAAGCTCCTGACCGAATTCTCCGGCAGGGCGATGCCGAAGTTCAAGATCGTGCCCGAGTTCGCCAGCACGCCGGCCTCCCTGAGCGCCCAGGCCGAGCGCAAGGTCAATGTGATTATGCCGTAGGGCGCGATCGCGGCTGGGCGTTGCCGCCTGGCCTGCGGCATCGCGGCGCTCAGGCGATGCTCGATGTTCTTGGAATCACCGGTTATGCGGCTTGTCCGGAACGAGGGTGCGTTTCAGAGACAAGATGGAGCGAGCTGGGGGGAGCAGACGCGCCCAGCGCAATCCTGCGGTCTCTCTGTCAGGAAGCTTGGGAATTGGCCGCCGGGGAGGCGATCTGGCCGATGGCGCGCATGGCGGCTGTCGGCTGAGATTTCATCGACAATAGAGAAAAATGGTCGGAGCGAGAGGATTCGAACCTCCGACCCCTTGTCCCCCAGACAAGTGCGCTAACCGGGCTGCGCTACGCTCCGACGGCTCGGCTTATAGTAGCGGGTTCTCGCGGATGCAATGCGCTTCGACACATTGTCGGTGACTCCGTGAAAGGAGCATTCGAACGCCCCGAAGCGGCACATGGCGGGTCAGGTGCCGTTAACCCTTGATTAAGGCTTTGGTTGCGGGCCGGGGCGTGTTTCCGCATCGTATCTGTGGGACGGGGGTCCTTCAGGCGGAGATGACGATGTCACTGGCGACAGCCACGGTTGAGCGGAGCAAGATCACCGTACCGGCCCCTGCGAAGCCGCTGGGCTCGATCGAAACCTTCTTCCGCGATCTCGCCCCGGACTGGCATTCGCAATGGGCCTGGGAGCACTACGAATCGACGATTCTCGATCTGTCCCGTCAGTTCGGCCTGCGCCGTGTCTGCGAGATCGGCGGCGGGCGCGATCCGCTGTTCTCGACCGTCCAGGCAGCGCGCCACGGCATCGACCTCATCGTCAACGACATCGATGCGGGCGAGCTGGCGCTGACGCCGGCCGGCCTCAGGACGGCGCGATTCGACATCGCAGGCGATCTCTCCGAGCCGGATGTCACGCGCGGCAGCTATGACCTCATGGTCTCGCGCATGGTCTTCGAGCATGTCCATGACGTCGAGCGGGCCTGGACCAACATTCACGACCTGCTGGCGCCGGGCGGCGTCGCGCTCGCCTTCTTCCCGACGCTGTGGGCGCCGGTCTTCGCGATCAACCACATCCTGCCCGAGAAGCTGTCGCGTGCGATCGTGCATGCGCTCTATCCGGCGCGGCGGGATGGCGGCGGCGATCCGAAATTCCCGGCCTTCTACGACTGGTGCCGGGGCAGCAAGCGTCAGCTCGGGCCGATGCTGAACCGCGCCGGCTTCAACGACATCCATATCCAGCGCTTCTGGGGGCATGGCTATTTCGACCGCATGCCCGGGCTGAAGCAGGCCGACCATGTCTTCAACGCGCTGGCGGCGAAGACCGGCTGGGATTTCGTGACGACCTACGCCTACGTCGTGGTGCGCAAGGACAGGGTCTGAGCGGCGCGCGCGCGCGACGCATCAAGGCTCGGCGTCGGCAGCGCCGCCAGCCCCCAGATCAGCCCGAGCATGAGATAGAGATGGCGCCAGTGGTCTGTGTCGATCTGCACGCCTTGCAGGATCGTGATGAACAGCACTGACCAGAGCGCGATGGCGTGGTTCTGCCAAGGCGTCCGCCTGAACACGAGCGCCCAGCCGACATAGCAGGTCGCCACCATCAGGGCGAGCCAGGCGCAGCCGCCGAGCCAGCCATAGGAGGCGAAGGCGTTGATGTAGACGTTGTGCGGATCCTCCGGGAAGATCCAGCGGAACCGCAGCGGCCCGAAGCCGTTGGGCTCGCCGAGCAGCAACGGGATCGAGCGCAATTGGCTGCCGAAGCGCCCGGTGACACCCTGGTCGTAGCTCTGGTCCAGGCTGGCGCGGACCTCGAACACGCTACGGATGTTCTCGAAGGACAGCGCGATGAGCAGCGCCGCCACCACCAGGCCCAGTGCGGCCGCCGTCAGGAGGACAATGCGCATGCGCCGTGAGGCGCTGGGCGAGGTCAGGAAGGTCAACAGCACCATCAGCACAGCCGAGGCGGCGAGATTGCCCCAGGCACCACGCGAGAACGACAGGAACAAGGCGAGAAGCGGCACGCTCATGACCAGGAAGCCGCGCATCAGCCCGAGCCGGCCGATCAGGACATGCTGCAGGGCGAAGATGATCGGCAGCACCAGGAAGGGGCCGAGCACGTTCGGGTCCTTGAACGTGCCCGAGGCGCGGCCATAGAGCGTGAAGACGCCGCCAAGGCCCGCGATGTCGAAATAGCCGAGAGTGCCGGCAAGCCCGGCGCACCAGGCGGCGAAGAGATAGCCGCGCCGCAGCGTCTCCAGCCGGGCGATGGTATCGTCGGCCATGATCGCGGCCAGGAAGATCGCCGTGATCATCAGATAGACCGAGACTGCGGTGAAGCGGACCGAGGTCGGTTCGTCCATCCAGGGAATGAGCGAGAAGGCGCCGCCGATATTATAGAGCAGCAGCAGGCTCAGGAGAGGTACCAGCTTCTGCGAGAAGCGGATGCCCGTCAGCGTGAAGGCGAAGACCGCCAGCAGGAAGATCACTTCGTAGGGCGAGGGCTCGATCAATGCGAAGCCGCTCGACGCGGTCAAAAGCCAGAGCGCGCCGCGCTTGATCGCGGCATAGGAAATCCGCAGGCCGCCGCTACGGCCAGCCGCAGTCCCGGCGCGATCGGCGAGCGCACTCAATAGGCGTTCTCGTTCTTGGTCAGCAGCGAGAGCGGCGTCTTCACCAGGATGTAGAGGTCGAGCAGCACCGACCAGTTCTCGATGTAATAGAGGTCGTGCTCGACGCGGCGTTGGATCTTGTCCTCGGTGTCGGTCTCGCCGCGCCAGCCATTGACCTGGGCCCAGCCGGTAATGCCGGGCTTGACCTTGTGGCGGGCGAAGTAGCCGTCGACGACCTGCTCATAGGCGCGGTTCGAGGCGGTGGCGTGGATCGCATGCGGGCGCGGCCCCACCAGCGAGAGATCGCCCTTCAGGACGACGTTGAGGAGCTGCGGCAACTCGTCGATCGAGGTCTTGCGGATGAAGCGACCGACGCGGGTGACGCGCGGATCGTCCTTGGTGACCTGCTTGGCGGCGGCGAAATCGCTCATCTCATGGTAGAGCGAGCGGAATTTGAGGACTTCGATCAGCTCGTTATTGAAGCCGTAGCGCTTCTGCCTGAACAGGATCGGCCCCTTCGAATCGAGCTTGACCGCGATTGCCGTCGCGAGCATCACCGGCGAGAGCGCGATCAAGGCGAGCGTGCCGACGATCTTGTCGAAGACGAATTTGACGACGATATCCCAGTCGGCGATCGGCCGGTCGAACACGTCGAGCACGGGTACGGCGCCGATATAGGAATAGGAGCGCGGCCGGAAACGGAGCTTCGACATATGCGCGGAGAGGCGGATGTCGATCGGCAGCACCCAGAGCTTGCGCAGCATGGTGAGCAGCCGCGCCTCGGCCGAGATCGGCAGGGTGAAGATCACCAGGTCGAGCTTGGTGCGGCGCGCGAACTCGACGAGATCGTCGATCGTGCCGAGCTTGGGATAGCCGGCGACGAGATCAGGCGAACGGTCGTCATTGCGGTCGTCGAAGACGCCGCAGACGCGCAAGCCGGTGTCGCGCTGCGCTTCCAGCGCGCGGATCAATGCCTCGCCCGCTTCGCCGCCGCCGACGATCGCCGTGCGCCGCTCCAGCCGGCCCGAACGCGTGAGCTGGCGCACGCTCAGCGTCACGACCAGCCGCTCCCCGAGCAGCGCGGCAAGGCCGCCGGCATAGAACCCTGCCAGCCAGATGCGTGAGACCTGGTCGCCGATCTTGAGGAAGAAGAAGGCCGCCAGCGCGATCATGAACAAGGTCGTCCAGCCGGTCACCAGCCTGACCGCCATGGCGACGAAATTTCTGAGCGCGCCGACATGGTAGAGCTGCAGCGCCTGAAAGGAGGCAAGCGTCCCGATCGCCAGCGCCGGAATCGTGATCTGGTAGGGCAGGGCGTTGTCGATATTGCCCGCCACATAAAGCCAGTAGACCAGCCCGCCCACGCCGACGACGGCCAGCACGTCGAAGAGCCGGACGAAGCCTTCGATCATCACGGGTGAGAGTGTCGGCTTGACCGGCATCGCGGCGATGCGCTCGGCCAGCGGGTGGAAGGCGCGCGTCGCGCCGCTCTTGGAGGGACCGAACATCTCGGATGTCGCAGCCGCGGCCGCGTCGACCTTGATCAGATCGCGAACATCAAAAGCGCCCATGGCAAGCCATCCCGGTCCGGCCGGCAAGCCGAGGCTTCCGGTCTTCTTGCCTTGCGTCTAGCCGAAAATGTTCACGGAAGGCTTAATCGGACCCGTCGCTCTTGCCGCGGATTCGGAAGGAAATCGGCCGGAAACGCCGCATCGGCAAGCTCCGTTCCGGCGGTTTTGAGCCCTACAAAAACGCGACATCGAAAAGGGCGATTTTCGCTTGGCCGATCAAGGTATTAATCCGGGGTTTGGGCTGCTGTTTTCAATGGTTTTTGTCTTTAAAAAGTTGTTTCAAGTTGACAAAAAGCAACGTTGCAGGCATATCTGACTGCGATGAGTGTCTGAGAAGCACATTTCTGAGCGGATTATGAGAACGGCTTTTGGCCGTTGTCGCGATGCCGCTGTGCTGCTTTCGCGGTGTTCCCGCCGAAGGCTTTCAATCCGGATGCCGTCTTTCAAAACTCGAACTTTTGCCTAGCTGCCTAGCGTCGCACCCGCGACGTCCAGCGCCGGCTTCGCCCGTGTGCAACATGTCTTTTCATTGGTTGGTTCTGCTCGCGGCCATCGCCGTCGAGATCGTCGCGACGGCCGCGTTGAAGTCGGTCGTCTCGGCGCCGTTCATGGTCACGCTCCTGCCGCTCATCCTGATCGGCCTGTCCTTCACCCTGCTCAGCGTGGCGCTGCGCGTCATTCCGCTGGCCGTCGCCTATGCGGTCTGGGAGGGGCTCGGCATCGTCGGCATCGCTGCCGCCGGGCATCTGCTCTTCGGCGAGCATCTCACGCCGACGCGGATCGTGGCGCTCTGCGCCATCATCGCCGGCATCGTACTGCTCGAGCGCGGCGTCGGCGGCGAGGCGGAGGAGCATGAGGCGGAGGAATATGAGGGGAGGCTCGCGTGACCGCCCCCCTTCTGCCGCAAGGCTTCGCCATCGCCTGGCTGATGCTGGCGGTTCTGCTCGAAGTCTCCGGCACCTATCTGCTCAAGCTCTCCGACGGCATGAAGCGCTGGCTCGCCGGCGGCGTCGGCATCCTGCTGGTGGTCGGCGCCTTCGCTGCCTTGGCTCAGGCGATCAAGGGCATGGACCTGTCCGTCGCCTATGCCGTCTGGGGTGGCGCCGGGTTGGTGATCACTGCGATCGTCGGCATGCTCGCCTTCGGCCAGCGCATCCGCCCCTCCGGCTGGGCCGGGATCGCGCTCGTCATCGCCGGCGTCGTGGCGCTCAAGCTGCTGTGACGCGGGCGGCCAGCGCGTCGCGATAGGCGGCGATGACGCCGTCGATCATCGCGTCGAGGGAGAAATTGTCGTGCACATGCCCGGCGAGATCCGCGGCTTGCGCCTGTCGCTCGGCATCGGGGGTGGCGAGCGTCGCCTTGATCGCCTCGGCGAGGACGACTGGATCGTTGGCGGCGATCAGCCGGTGCCTGTGGCGCGGGCCGTAGATCTCGTTGATGCCGCCGACATCGGTCGAGATCAGGGGCTGGGCTGCGGCTGCCGCCTCCAGGATGACATAGGGCAGCGATTCCGCCCGCGACGGGATCACCATCACGCGGGCCTTCGAAAGCGCCCTGCGGATCGGTCCCGGCGGCTCGAAGACGCATTGCTCTGCGATGCCGCGATCGATTGTCATCTTGCGCAGCTCGGCCTCGTCGGGCCCTGAGCCGACGATCAGGATGCGCGGCGTCAGCGCGTGCTGGCGCTTCAGCAAAGCAAGCGCGTCGATCAGTGTGTCGACGCCCTTGGCCGAGCGCAGTTCACCGAGATAGAGGAGGTCGAACGCCGCCTGGGAGTGGTCGATCGGCTCGAACTCGGCCTCGGAAATGCCGTTCAGCACGATGCGGTGGTCGGTTCGCGGCGGGTGCCCGACATAAGCCTCGAAGCGCCCGGCGATGAAACGGCTCTCGAACAGGAACATGTCGGTTGCGCTTTCGAGCCATCGCTCGACGGCCATGTAGATCTTATGCTCGGCTCCGCCGGGCTTGTAGTTGAAGCTGCCGCCATGGGGCGTGTAGGCCGTGGCATAGCTCCGGCCCAGGCTGAACAGGGCGGGAATGCGCCCGTACACGCCGCCCTTCGAGCCGTGGCAATGGACGATATCGGGCCTCAGCGCCTTGCGGAGCGAGATCTCGCTCATCTGCGCCTTCGCGTCGGTCAGACTCGGATAGCGCGACATCGGCACGCGGGTCACGCCGAGCGAAAGCTGGGGCGAGAGCTCGCGGAAGACCTCGTCGGCGCGGGCTCCGCCCGTGGTGGCGTCGCAGAAGATGCCGACATGGTGGCCGCGCTCGACCTGGCCGCGCGCGAGGTCGAGCACATGCCGGAACAGGCCGCCGAGTGGCGCACGGAAGACGTGGAGAATGCGCAGCGGTTGCGCCTGCGGGCTGTCCGTCATCGGAAGCGCTCCGGACGGATCAGAACCAGCGTTCCTTGATGACGATCGTATCGCCGGGTTGGACGGCATAGGTGATCGGCACCGTCGCGGTGACCAATTGGCCGTCGACCTGCCGCGTCACTTCAGCCGAGGAGCGTTGCCCGCGCGGCGTGAAGCCGCCGGCGATTGCCACGGCCGTCTGCACGGTCATGCCGTTGACGTAAGGAAACTGGCCGGAATTGGTGACTTCGCCAAGGACGAAGAATGGGCGGTAGGTGTCGATCTCGACCGAAACCTTGGGCTCGCGCAGATAGCCGCGTCGCAGCCGCCCCTCGATCGCCTTCTCGAGCTGCTGGGTGGTGTGCCCTTGCGCCTCGATCGTATCGATGAGCGGCATCGAGATGCGGCCTGCGCCGTCGACCGCGTAGATGTTCGAGAGATTGTCCTGCCCGAAGACGATGATGCGCAGGCGGTCGCCGCTGGCGAGCCGATAGGGGCCGCTCGGCTGGGCGACGGCGTAGTCGGCGTCGACATAGCGTGGTGTGCAAGCAGTCGCGGTCATGGCGACGGCCAGAACGAGAGGGACGAGATGGCGACTCATCGCGTGCGGTACCCATGCGGAAACTGAGGTCAGGACTAGGCCGATATGGTTAAGAAAACCTGATGATGAACAAGGTCTGTCTGCCTGTTTCCGGCTTTAACCCGGCACTAACCTTACTGAGCTTTGATGATGGTCGCGTTCTCTCCAGGGCGCCGCGAAGTGTCCGTGAAGGGAAGCGTCATGACCGCTCAGACCGAGAGCCAAGCGCGAGCCGAAAACCATGGGCGTGATGCCGGCGAGGCGCGCGGCGACATGCTTGATCTGGCGGCGCTGTGGGCGGCGATCAAGCATCGCAAGCTCTGGATCATCACCCCCACGGTGGCGGCGCTCGGCCTGTCCTTCGTTGCGGTCAACCTCATCCCCGCCCGCTACACCGGGGAGGCGCGCATCCTTCTGGAGAACCGCGACAGCTTCTATACGCGGCCGGGACAGAGCACCGGCGAGAGTTCGGGCCAGCAATTCGACAGCGAAGGCGTGCAGAGCCAGGTCCAGGTCATCATGTCGCGTGACCTGGCGCGCGAGGCGATCAAGCGCATCGGCCTTGTCGGCAATTCCGAGTTCGATGCGGGTGCAGGCGCGCTGAGCGCACTGAAGAAGATCGGCGTGATGATCGGAATTGGCGGCCATCCGGCCGATCGGTCGCCGGAGGAGCGCGTCCTCGAGAAATATTACGACCGCTTGCTGGTCTATCCCGTCGGTCGCTCGCGCATCGTCTCGGTCGAGTTCACCTCGCATGATCCTGAGCTCGCGGCCAAGGGCGCCAATACCATCGCCAGCACCTATCTGGAGGCGCAGGAGGCGGCGAAGCAGGACACGGCGCGCAGCGCCTCCTCCTGGCTCTCGACCACGATCGAGCCCTTGCGCAAACGCCTTGCCGAGGCCGAGGCCAAGGTCGAGGAATACCGCTCCCGCAATGGCCTGCTGGTTGGCGCCAACAACACCACGATCACCTCCCAGCAGCTCACCGATCTCTCGGCTCAGCTTTCTGCCGCCCGTAGCCAGCAGGCCGAAGCGCAGGCCAAGGCCGGCCTGATCCGCGACGCGATCAAGCAGGGCCGTACCTTCGAAATTCCCGATGTCGCCAATAACGAACTCGTGCGTCGCCTGATCGAGCAGCGCGTCAACCTGCGCGCCCAGATCGCGCTGGAATCGCGCAACCTTCTCTCCGAGCATCCGCGGATCAAGGAGTTGAACGCCCAGCTCGCCGATCTCGAGGGTCAGCTCCGCGCTGCCTCCGAGCGTGCGGTGCGCACTCTGGAGAACGAGGCCAAGATCGCCGGCCAGCGTGTCGAGAGCTTCACCGCCGCCCTCGACGGCCAGAAGAAGAACGTCTCCAGCGCCAATGACAGCGAGGTGCAGCTGCGCGCCCTGGAGCGCGAGGCCCGGACGCTGCGCGACCAGCTCGAGCAGTATATGCAGCGCTACCGCGAGGCGATGGCGCGCGACACCCAGAACGCTGCGCCGGCCGATGCCCGCATCATCTCGCGCGCCGTGGAGCCGACCGAGCCGTCCTTCCCCAAGAAGATCCCGACCATGGTCGTGGCGACGCTGGCGACCTTCATGATCGCACTGGCCGCAGTCGCCTCGCGCGAATTGCTCAACGGGCAGGCCGGTGCGCCGTCCGGCAAGCCGCAGCGCACTCCGGGTTGGGTCGGCGGCGGCACGACCGCTCGCACCGATCCGCGCCGCGAGCGCGTCGCGGGGCTGCTCACCCATGGCGGCCGGCTCGGACAGATCACGCTCGACCTCGAGCGGCCGGAAGAGACGCTGGCCGATCTCGCCGAGCGGATCGACGAGCCGCCGCGCGGCATGGCTCCGATGGTCGTGGTGCTGGATGGCGGCGGCGACGGCGCGACGACGGCGCGCGACCTGGCCGAACTTTTGTCCCAGCGCTGCCGCTGCATCATCGTCGATCTCGTCGTCGACGGGGATCTCAGCCAGCCCGGCTTCTCGGAACTGCTCGCCGGCGAGGCGCTGTTCTCCGATATCATCACGCGTGCCGAGGGTTCGCGGCTGCATCGCATCGGGCCCGGCCATGCCGGCCGCGACGCGGTGCTGGCGGCACCCGACCTCGTCGAGGTCGCGCTCGACGCGCTCTGCGAGACCTATGACTGGGTGCTGGTGGCGGCAGCCTCGAGCGATGACAGCGCCGTTCTGGCGCCGATCGCCGGGCGCGCCCAGGGCGGCCTGGTCATGGCCGGCCAGGTCGGCAACGGCCATGCGGTCGAGGCGGCCTATCGCCTCTCGGATCTGACGAAGGCGCCGGTCGCGCTCGTGCTCGATGCGCCGACCGTCAACTTCGCCGGCGCGGTGGCGACGATGCGCCAGCATGACGAGGAGCCGGCCTGAGGCCTATTCCTCGCTCGCGCTGCGGCCCCGATTCAGCCAGCCCGAGGCGCGTTGCGCCAGTTTCAGCAGCACAGGCGAACTCTTGACCCGGCGCTTGAGCGCGCGCTTGGCCCGGGCCAGGCCGGCAAAGGCGCGTCCCTTCACCGTGAGCGGCAGGAAGGTGTCGACCAGTTCGTCGCGATCGTCGCAGATCGTCGTCTTGTAGCGCGCCTCGCCGACGCCCAGATCGAAGACGCTGATGCCGGCTTTGCCTTTCAGCTTGATCAGATCGACCAGCAGGATCTCGCCGGGGCTGGTCTTGGCGATCTCGCTGTCCATGTCGAACGACGTCGCCATCCCGGAGAAGCGCTGGCCCTGTACCGCGCCGACATAGGTCGCGACCGAACGGCCCTCGACCTCGAGCGAGTAGAGTTCGAGCGCAGGCTGGACCGCGCCCCCCGTCGCTGCAGCCCGCTGCAGGAAGGAGCGCATTGCCGGATCGGCGAAAGGATCGGGCACGCCCATGGCCTTGAAGCGTGCGGCCTTCTGGATCAGGAAGGCGTCGATCACGCTGGCGATCTCGGCCTGGCTCTCCGCCTTGACGAGGCGTGACGCGCCGAAGCTGGCGAAGCGGTTGCGCTTGTTCTTGAGCTTCTTATGCGCATGGCTGCTCATGGCGCGCCGCAGCGCTCCGTCGGAATCGCCCGGCGTGAGCGCGAGCTTATAGGCGCCGCTCGGGCTCGGCCCGGCCGCGAGCAGGGCCGTCGGGTTCGCCACGCCCTGCCACAGCGTCGGCTGGTTGACGAAGACGAAGGCGTCGAGCCCGCCGATCGCCGCCCCGATCTCCTCGAGCATCCGGCTCGTCGTCTCGGCATCGAGCGCGGCGGCGAAATCGGGCGCGTAGAGGCCCATATGATAATTGGCGTGCTTGCCGCCGATGAATTCGGCGAAGCGGATGCCGTTGCGGCGCGTGATGACCAGCGGCAGGATCGCGATGGCCTGGGCCAGCGCGTCGCGCAGCACGGCATAGCGGAAATCCATGCCATGGGCCGTACCGACCGTATCGGTGAAGGGCTGCACCCAGCCATAGGCCTGATAGGGCGTCACCAGCGCATGCGCCTCCAGCGCGCGCCAATCGGCTTCGATCGCGGTGATGTCGGAGGAGATTGCGAGCGAACGCCAGGGCAGGGCGCCAAGCGCGCTGCGGTCCTCGGTGAGAGACAGGGCCGAAGGGCGTTCGGCGAGTGCGGACATGCTCAGGCGGCCTCTGCGGGCAAATGATGCGCCCTTTTAACCCGCTATTGTGAACAGACCGGTCAAGCTCGCGTGAGCCGGCCGCGAGATCGGTGAACAGCGTTACCGAGCGGTTGCCAGAGCATTTTCGCGCGGAGTGGACACCGGTTCGCGTGAAGACAATGCGATAAAACAAGGAGGTAGAGCATGTCCGCGATTCGGAGACACGCGGCAGTGTTCCAGGGATAAGCGATGACTCTGCGCCACAAAGCCTTCTCGGCCGTGTTCAAGGCGATCGCGCTGACGCGCGCCGATCGCTGGGGCAGGGGATCTGCGCAAGGCGCGGGCGTGATCCTGACATTGCACCATGTCCGGCCGGCTTCGCCTGCCGGCTTCCAGCCCAACCGCCTGCTGGAGATCACGCCGGAATTTCTCGACCTGACCCTGACGCTGATCAGGGCGCAGGGTTATGACATCGTCTCGCTCGACGAGGCGGTCGCGCGCCTGACCAGCAACAGGCAGAGCCGCTTCTTCGTCGCGCTGACCTTCGACGACGGCTATCGCGACAATCTCGACCATGCCTGGCCGGTGCTGGCGAAGCATGAGGCGCCCTGGACGCTGTTCGTGACGCCGGGCTTCGCCGACCGCAGCGCAAGGCTGTGGTGGCTGGAGCTGGAGGAGGCGATCCGCGTCCTGCCGCGCATCGCGCTGGAGCTGCCCGATGGCGGCTTTGCCGCCCGTACCGAAACCGATGCCGAGAAGCTGCACGCCTTCACCACGCTCTACTGGCGTCTGCGCAAACAGCCGGAAGCGATTCTGCTCGCTGCGATTTCCGCCCTGGCGCAGCAGGCCGACGTCGATTCCGCTGCGTTGACCGAGCGCGATTGCCTGCCCTGGGAGACGCTGCGCGCCGTCTCCGGGGCGCCCGGCGTGACGATCGGCGCCCATACGCTCAGTCACCCGATACTGGCGAAACACGAGGCCGAGATCGCCCGCGGCGAGATCGTCGAGAGCAAGGCGCGGCTGGAGGCGGAACTCGGCATCCCCATCCGCCATTTCGCCTATCCGGTCGGCGATCCCGGTTCGGCCGGGCCCCGCGAGTTCAAGATGGCGGCGAAGGCGGGGTTCGCCAGCGCCGTGACGACGCGGCCGGGCCATCTCTTCGACGCGCATGCGCGCCATCTCCACGCCTTGCCGCGCGTCTCGCTCAACGGTCATCACCAGAGCGAGGAGGCGGTGCGGGCGCTGCTCTCGGGCCTGCCCTTCCTGCTCTGGAACCGGGGGCGGCGGGTGAATGTGGGTTAGCTCGCTTCCCTTCTCCCCTCGCGGAAGAAGGTGGCACGCAGCGCCGGATGAGGGGGCGCCGTGCCCTGTCCGGTTGGTGTCATATTTGCCTAGTCGGATAGCTCACAGCGCCCCCTCATCCGTCTCGGCTTCGCCGAGCCACCTTCTCCCGCATCAAAGTCGGCTGTTGCCGACTTTGACACTTTGGGTTGCCCATCTCGGGCAAGCCCGGGATGGGTGGGAGAAGGGAAGAGGCGTCGCGCTGCCCTTCACCTCTCGTCCTTGCGCTCCATCCAGCGGATCAGCGGCAGGAGCGGCAGCACCCAGGCGAGGCCGAGCGCGATATAGGCGATCGTCTGCACCAGCTTGGGCGCCTCGGTGATGCGGCCCTGGGCCAGCGCCATGGCGACGAGCGCGTAGACGCAGACGAAGACGAGGATTGCGACGGTGCCGATCAGCTTGCGGTGGCTCTGGGTCATGCTTCGTCTCCGGCCCTGCAGGCCGTCGGCTGCGGCAATGCGGGCGTTGTCGGGTCTATCTTGCGGGTCTATCTGTCACCCGCGCGTCTGATTGTGAAGCGCGGCATTGACGAGCGAAGGCGCAGCTTCCGTGACGATCGCCCTGGACCAGCCCGTTTCCCAGACCCGCAGCGATACCAGCCATGCCGGCATCCGCCGCTGGCTCTGGATCGTCGCCGCGCTCGTCTTCGTCATGGTCATCGTCGGCGGCGCGACGCGATTGACGGGCTCGGGTCTCTCGATCACCGAATGGAAGCCGATCACCGGTGCGCTGCCGCCGCTCTCGGAGGCTGCCTGGGCGGCCGAGTTCGAGAAATACCGCGCCAGCCCGCAATACCAGCTCCTCAATGCCGGCATGGCGATCGGCGAGTTCAAGTTCATCTATTGGTGGGAATGGGGCCACCGCCAGCTCGGCCGCTTCATCGGCCTGGTCTATCTCGCCGGTTTCCTGGTCGTGGCGCTGCGCCGCCTGCTGCCCTGGCGGCGGACGCTCACCCTCTTCGGCATGGGCCTGCTGCTGGGCCTGCAAGGGGCGATCGGCTGGATCATGGTGGCTTCGGGGTTGGAGCCCGGCATGGTCGCCGTCGCGCCGGTGAAACTGACGTTGCATCTCACCTTCGCCGGGCTGTTCTTCGCCTCGGTCGTCGCCTTCGCGACCTCGCTGACACCGCTGCGGCGCGTCGAGCCGGCGCGGGGGCGAGCCGTCGCCTGGCTGCTCCTGGCGCTGCTCTTCCTGCAGATCGCGCTCGGCGGGCTCGTGGCGGGGGCGCGGGCTGGCTTCACCCTCAACACCTGGCCGCTGATGGACGGTGCGCTCGTGCCGCCGGCCTCGATGCTGTTTGCGCAAAACCCGTTCTGGGAGAACTTCGTCGACAATGTCGCCCTGGTGCAGTTCAACCACCGCCTCGGCGCCTATCTCCTGCTCGCGGTCGCGCTCTGGCACATGTTCTGGCTGCGCCGCATCATGCCGGGCTCGGGCGCGGCCAAGCGCGCCACCGCAATCTCAGGTCTCGTCCTGGCGCAATCGGCGCTCGGCATCGTGACCTTGCTGCTGGTCGTGCCGCTCTGGGCGGGGCTGGCGCATCAGGCGCTCGGCTTCACCGTGCTCGCCATGGGCGTGGTGCATCTGACGCGGACGGAAGGGGCGGCGCGTCATGCTCGGGCTTGACCCGAGCAGCTCGTGAAGACGAGGCTCGCTTGCGAGAGGTGCTCGGGTCCGCGCCAAGCGCAGCCCGAGCATGACGTCTGAGGCTCAGCCCAGCGCCTGGTCGAGATCGTCGATCAGGTCTGCAACATCCTCCAGCCCGATCGAGAGCCGCACCACCTCCGGTCCGGCGCCCGAGGCCGTCTTCTGCGCGTCCGTGAGCTGGCGATGGGTGGTCGAGGCCGGGTGGATCACCAGCGAGCGGGTGTCGCCGATATTGGCGAGATGGGAGAACAGCTTGAGGTCCGTGACCAGCTTGACGCCGGCCTCGTAGCCGCCCTTGAGGCCGATGGTCATGACCGCGCCGCCGCCCTTGGGCGAATAGCGCTGGGCGAGCTCGTAATACTTGTTGCCGGGCAGGCTGGCATAGCTGACCCATTCCACTGCCGGGTGGCTCGACAGATGCGTGGCGACGGCCAGCGCATTCTCGCAATGGCGCTGCATGCGCAGCGGCAGGGTTTCGATGCCGGTCAGGATCAGGAAGGCGTTGAAGGGCGAGAGCGCCGGACCCATGTCGCGCAGGCCGAGCACGCGGGTCGCGATGGCGAAGGCGAAATTGCCGAAGGTCTCGCCCAGCACCATGCCGTTATACTCCGGCCGCGGCTTCGACAGCATCGGGTAGCGGTCGTCGCCGACCCAGTTGAACGAGCCGCCATCGACGATGATGCCGCCGACGGAATTGCCGTGCCCGCCCAGGAACTTGGTGGCGGAGTGCACGACGATGTCGGCGCCATGCTCGAAGGGGCGGATCAGATAGGGGCTCGCCATCGTGTTGTCGACGATGAGCGGGATGTTGTGCTGCTTGGCGATCTTGGCGATGCCGGCGATGTCGACGACGACGCCACCGGGATTGGCGATCGATTCGATGAAGATCGCCTTGGTCTTGGGCGTGACTGCGGCGGCGAAGCTCTCGAGATCGTCGGAATCAGCCCAGATCACGCCCCAGCCGAAGTTCTTGTAGGAGTGGTTGAACTGGTTGATCGAGCCGCCATAGAGCTTCTTGGCGGCGACGAACTCATCGCCCGGCTGCAGCAGCGCGTGGAAGGTCAGGAATTCGGCGGCGTGGCCCGAGGCGACGGCGAGGGCCGCCGTGCCGCCTTCGAGCGCAGCCACGCGCTCTTCCAGCACCGCATTGGTCGGGTTGCCGATGCGGCTGTAGATATTGCCGAAGGCCTGCAGGCCGAAGAGCGAGGCGGCGTGGTCGACATCGTCGAAGACGAAGCTGGTGGTCTGGTAGATCGGCGTGGCGCGCGCGCCGGTGGCTGCGTCAGGGGCCGCGCCCGCATGGATCGCAAGCGTGTGGAAACCCGGTGCGCGGTCGGTCATGGCGTGCTCCCTGAAGACTTCTGAATTCGAGACGGTGCGTTCGTTTTAAAGAACGGTCGCGACGGCGTCAATTCAGGGGCCGGGTGTTCAAGGGCGGGCTGCGAGCTGTGGCCCGATATGCTCGGGCCTGATGCCGAGGCCGACGATGCGCGCCGGGATGCGGCGCAGGATCGGGAACCAACCGAACAGCCTGAGCAGGAAAGGCGGGCCGAGCGGGGCGCCGCTGTCGGCGCGCGCCAGCAGCGGCGAGATGATGCGGTTCTGGGCCAGGACCTGGATGCGTTGCGTCGCCCTGGTCGGGAACTCCCGGCGCTCCTGCACGGCTGCGAGATCGGCATCGGTGAGCCGCTTCTCGCGCAAGGGCGCGGCGAGGCGATTGGCTGCCGCGACCGCGTCCTGGACCGCGAGATTGACCCCGACGCCGCCGATCGGTGACATCGCATGCGCCGCGTCGCCGATGCAGAGCAAACCTGGGCGCCACCAGCGCTCGAGCCGGTCGACCGCGACGGTCAGCAGCTTGATCTCGTCCCAGTCCGCGATGACGTCGATCCGGTTGGCGAACCAGGGTGCGAGTTTGACGATGCCCTCGCGGAAGGCCTGGAGCCCGGCTGCTCGCAGTGCGTCGAACCGGCCCTTGGGAATGACGAAGGCGCATTGCCAGTAATCGCCCCGGTCGAGCGTGACGAGCAGGCGGCCATTGGCGACCTGGCCGCCGGTCTGGCCGGGGTCGCCGGCCTCGCGCGGCAGCCTGAACCAGAGCACGTCCATGGGAGCGCCGATGTCGAGGCTTTTCAGGCCGGACGCCGCCCGGATGTCGGAGCGGCGCCCATCGACCGCGACGACGAGATCGGCGCGGATGCTGAGCGGGCCGTCATCGGCCGTGCCGGTGAGGCCGGTGATCCGGCCGTCCTCCTCGATCAGCCCCTCGGCCTTCGCACTCATCAGCAAGGTGAAGCGCGCCTGCTCGCGGCCCCTATCGGCCAGGAAGTCGAGGAAATCCCATTGCGGCATCATCGCGACATAGGGAGCCGCGACCGGCAGATGCGAGAAATCGACGAACTGGATGGTCTCGCTACCGAAGCGGATGGCGAGCTCGCGGGTCTTGGTGTGCGGCAGCTTGAGGAAATCCTCGAGCAGGCCGAGCTCGTGCATCAATTGCAGGGTCGAGGGATGGATGGTGTCGCCGCGGAAATCGCGCAGGAAATCGGCATGCTTTTCCAGCACGATGACGTCAACGCCGGCCCGCGCCAGCAGGAAGCCGAGCATCATCCCGGCCGGGCCGCCTCCGGCGATGCAGCAGGTGGTGGAGAGGTTTGCCATGCGCGCTTCTCCACTGCGCGTCATTCTCGGGCTTGTGCCCCGACAATCTCATGACCAGCCAGCTGGTTGACGAGATGGCCGGGACAAGCCCGACTATGATGCGGGTTTACGTCCCCGGCCGGTGGATCGTCAGCTTCTGAAAACCCTTGCCGGCGAGCACCGGCTTCTTCGAGGAGAGTATCCGTGAATTGATGCCCTGCCAGCCGATCTCGCCGGAGAGCCGGCCATATTCGATCTTGGGGCAGCGATTCATGATGACCGTGACGCCTTTCGCCTCGGCCCGCGCGGCGGCCTCGTCATTGCGCACCGAAAGCTGCATCCAGATCACCTTGGGCAGAGGATCGAGCGTCAGCGCCTCATCGGTGATCGGTCCGGCGGCTTCGGAATTGCGGAAGATCTCGACCATGTCGATCGCGCCGGGGATATCCCTGAGCGAGCCATAGACGGTTTTGCCAAGCAGGGTCTGTCCGGCGAGCCCGGGATTGACGGGAATGACGTCATAACCGCGATCGAGCAGGTATTTCGTCACGATCCAGCTCGGCCGTGCCTCGTTGCTGGAGGCTCCGACCAGCGCAATGCGCTTCACGCTCTTGAGGATGTCGCGGATCAGGCTGTCGGGGTAGGCATCGTGAGGCATGAAGCTGATCCGGCGAGAGGGCAAGCGCGGTTCTACACCTGCGCCGGCGGAGCGTCGATCTCGAAGCGCGCGCGGCGGGCCCAGCGAAAAATCCGCTGGAAACGACAGATTCGGCTGTGCAGCCCTGCCGCGGCGGCTGGAGCAGCGGGCGTGCCGTGCTAAATCTCAGAGCCGGATGCGAAAAGGTGGGAACCGGTTTTTCGCATCCGGCTCTAGAATTCGACCCGCCGCTCCGGAACTCCATGCGCGTCCTGCTCGTCCTGATCGCTTTCGCCATGATCGCCGTGCCTTCGCTGCTTGCGCTGTCGCGCGAGGATGCATCCCGTGGCCGGCGCATCGGCAGCGCATTGGTGATCTTTCTGGCGCCGGCCATCGCGCTCGGGATGATCCACGGCGTGCCGGAACTCGACGGCCGGGCGCTGGACTATCCGATCGCCTGGACGACGCTGCGGCTGGTGCTTTCCGCGCTCGCGCTGATCCTGCCCTGGTGCCTCTATGTCTGGCTTGCCGGCCCGCGCCGCTGAGCCCTTTTGAGATCGCTGACATGACCGAACCCGCCGACACCCCGACGATCGACCACGCCTTCACCGGCGACAGGCACGGCGCCGCGCATGACCCGACCTATGCGGGCGCGCTCTCCTTCATGCGCCGCCGCTACAGCAAGGACGTCACCGGCTGCGACCTTGTGATCTGGGGCGTGCCCTTCGACCTTGCCGTCTCGAACCGGCCTGGCACGCGCTTCGGCCCGCAAGCCCTGCGCCGCGTCAGCGCGATCTTCGACGGCGACGCGCAATATCCCTCGCGCATCGACCCGTTCGAGCATCTCTCGGCTGTCGATTACGGCGATTGCCTGCTGCCGCGCAGCGATCTCCAGGGCTGCGCCAAGGCGATCGAGGACGGGGCCGCGAAGATCATCGCCAGCGGCGCCCATCTCGTCACGCTCGGCGGCGACCATTTCATCACCTTGCCGCTGCTGCGCGCCCATGTCGCCCGCCATGGCAAGCTCGCTTTGGTGCAGTTCGATGCGCATCAGGACACCTGGGATGACGGCGTCGGCGCGATCAGCCACGGCACTTTCGTGCTGGAGGCGGTGCGCGAGGGGCTGCTCGATGTCGAGCGTTCGATCCAGATCGGCATCCGCACGGTCGCCCCGCGCGATTGCGGCATCGCGATCATCGACGGCTATGAGGCGCAGGCGCTGGGCGTGGACGGCGTCGTTGCGCGCATCAAGGAGCGGGTCGGGCAGGGGTCGGCCTATCTGACCTTCGACATTGACGGGCTCGACCCCGCCTTCGCGCCGGGCACCGGCACGCCGGTGGCGGGCGGGCTCTCCTCGGCGCAGGGGCTGGGCATGGTCTGGGGCATCCGCGACCTCGATTTCTGCGGCATGGACGTGGTCGAGGTCTCGCCGCCCTATGACCATGCCGACGCGACCGCGATCGCCGGCGCGGCCGTGGCGCAGCATTACATCCAGGCGCTGGCGCTGAAGAAGATGGGGTGATGCGGGTTGCATCGGTCTGGCAGCGCTGCGGCGCAACCGATTCAAATGCCTCAGAGACCTGGCACCGTCATGCTCGGGCTCGACCCGAGCATCTCCTGCAAGAGATTCTCGGGTCTTCGCTGTGCTTCGCCCGAGAATGACGGAGGCGACGTGTCGAGATTGACAGCGCAGCCTCCCTCCATCATATCCCTCCCTATGATCACGAACCTGATCCGACGTCGCCCGACCATGGCCGCCTCTGCGCGACCGCGATGACGCTCGGCTGCTAGTCCGATTGTCCGCGACCGCGCCATGAGCGCGGTTTTTTTATGTCTGAAGCCGACGAAGCAACCTGCTTTCGCACCCATCGGGGGTCCAGATGAGCCAGAACCTGAAATCCATCTTCATCGACGGCGAGGCCGGCACCACCGGGCTCGGCATCCGCGACAGGCTCGCGGCCGTGCCAGAGGTCGTGGTCAAGAGCATCGCTGCCGACAAGCGCAAGGACCCAGCCGCGCGCAAGGAGATGATGGCGGGTGTCGATCTCGTCGTGCTCTGCCTGCCCGATGATGCGGCCAGGGAATCGGTCGCGCTCGCCGATGAGCTGGGTGGCGATGCGCCCAAGATCGTCGATGCGGCGACGGCCCATCGCGTCGCGCCGGACTGGGTCTATGGCTTTGCCGAGATGGCGCCGGGCCATGCCGAGAAGATCGCCAATGCCAACCGCGTCTCCAACCCCGGCTGCTATCCGACTGGCGCGATCGCGCTGCTGCGGCCGCTGGTCGATGCCGGCCTGCTGGCGCAGGACCACCCCATTACCGTCAATGCGGTGTCGGGCTATTCCGGCGGCGGCAAGAGCATGATCGAGGCCCATGAGGCCGGCGCTGCCCCGGCCTTCGAGCTCTACGGGCTTGGCCTCCACCACAAGCATCTGCCGGAATTGCAGCTCTATTCGCGCCTGACGCGGCGGCCGATCTTCGTGCCCTCGGTCGGGAATTTCCGGCAGGGCATGCTGGTCTCGATTCCGCTGCATCTCGACATGCTGCCGGGCAAGCCGACGACCGCCGCGCTCGAGGCCGCGCTGACCGCGCACTATGCCGGTTCGACCTATGTCAGCGTCGTGCCGAGCGCTCAGGCCGGCGGCAAGCTGGAGCCGGAATCGCTCAACGACACCAACCGGCTCGAACTGCGCGTCTTCGGCGATGACGCGCTGGGGCAGGCGGTGCTGGTCGCCAAGCTCGACAACCTCGGCAAGGGCGCGTCGGGTGCGGCGGTGCAGAATATCCGGCTGATGCTGGGGCTGGCCGAGGGCTGACCTCAGGCCTTCACGGAAACGTGAAGAGGCGCTTGTTCCAGCGCAAGTCCGTTTCAGGCGCGCATCGTATCATAGTGATAGATGCGCGCCGCAAAGGCGCGGCGAAAGGATGAGGTTCTTGCCGACGGCCGCGCCCCCGGAAAACCAACTGATCGACCGCATCTACGAGGCGGCCATCGTCTCCGAGGGATGGCCGGAGGTGTTGCGGGCGACGGCCGAGGTTGCCGGCTGCCGCGAGGCGCTGTTCGGCACGATACTGGACGGGGAGGCGCGCCTGACGGCGTCGAGCGCGGCCTTCGAGACGACCTATAACGACATCATGCTGCGCCTGCCCGTGCCGGTGAACCAGCGCAGTTTGCGGCTTCTCGCCTGTCGGCATGCCGGCTTCATCACCGATGCGGATGTGTTCACACCCGACGAGATCGCCACCGAGCCACTCTATCAGGAGATGCTGATTCCTTCCGGCTATGGCTCGGCTACGGCAACTGCCATTGCTTGCCCCTCCGGCGATGTCATCGTCGTCCATTGCGAGCGCGGCTTCGAGGAAGGCACTGTGGAACCCGAGGCGGTCGCCTCGCTCAACCGCCTGCGGCCGCATTTCGCCCGCGCCGGCCTGCTGGCGCGGCGTCTCGGGCTGGAGCGGGCGAGGGCTGCCGCCCAGGCCCTCGAAATGATGGGTTTGCCAGGCGCCGTGCTCGGACCGGGCGGTCGCATTCTCAGCTGCAACAGCCTGCTGAGCGCGCTGATGCCAGCGGTCTTCCGCGACCGGCCGGCGCGGCTCGGGATCGTCGACGCTGCCGCCGACCGCATGCTGGAGACCGCCATGGCGGCGCTCGCTCATCAGGCTCATGATGCGGCGGTGCGTTCGATCGCGATCCCGGCAGGGCAGGGGCACCCGCCCATCGTCGTGCATCTCTCGCCGGTGACAGGCCGGGCGCGCGACGTGTTCACGCTGGCCAGCGCGATCCTGGTCGCGACGCCGGTGCTGCCCCATCGCATTCTGGGCGCCGATCTCATCGAGGGCCTGTTCGACTTGACGCCGGCGGAAGCGAAGCTGGCAGCGATGATCGCCGCCGGGCACGCGCCCCGACAGGCGGCGCAGCGACTGGGCGTGACGGAGGGAACCGCCCGCACGACGCTCAAGCGCGTCCTCGCCAAGACGGGAGTTCACCGCCAGTCGGACCTCGTCGGCATGCTTCAGGGCGCGGCCAAGCTCGGCTGATAGCCTGAGGCGGCAGGATCAATCCCTCTGCGCCTGGTTCTGCGGTCACATGCCAGAGCGTTTGCGAGCGAAGCAGAGACCGCTTCGCGTGAGAACGACGCTCAAAACAACGAGCTGGAGCCGTTGAACGATCGAGTTTGAGGAGAAACAGCTCTCGGAATGCCCCCATTTGGGGGGTGCGCGGATCGCGCCGGCGTGAAATCTTCAGAAACACATGCGGCCGGTTGGCTGCTGTTCGGGGCGTCGTCACTCCGGCGGACCGCCTCCGGCACGCGCTCATGGCAGATGAGGGCTGTTGGCCGGTTGGATCTTCGCCACCATGACCGGGTCAAGCGGTCATGGTGGCGCTTTTTTTAAGCCCTCAGGCAGCCTTGTACGGCACGAAGTTCTGCTTCTGCGTCCCCAGCCCCTCGATGCCGAGCGTGACGACCTCGCCGCCCTTCAGGAAGCGCGGCGGCTTGAAACCGAGGCCGACGCCGGGGGGCGTACCGGTGGTGATGACGTCGCCGGCATCCAGCCGCATGAACTGGCTGATGTAATGCACCAGATAGGCGGCGCCGAAGATCATCGTCTTGGTCGAGCCGTTCTGGACGCGCTCGCCATCGACCTCGAGCCACATGCCGAGATTCTGCACGTCGGCGATCTCGTCGGGGGTCACCAGCCAGGGGCCGAGCGGCCCGAAGGTCGGGCAGCCCTTGCCTTTGGCCCATTGCCCGCCGCGCTCGGCCTGGAACTCGCGCTCCGAGACGTCGTTGCAGACGCAGAAGCCGGCGATCGCGGCCATGGCGTCTTTCTCGTCGATATAGGAGCCGCCGTCGCCGATCACGATGGCGAGCTCGACCTCCCAGTCGGTCTTCACCGAGGCCTTCGGGATCATCACGTCGTCATAGGGGCCGACGATGCAGTTCGGCGCCTTGTTGAACAGGATCGGCTCCTTGGGGATCGCGGCGCCGGTCTCGGCGGCGTGATCGGCGAAGTTGAGGCCGACGGCGATGAAATTATGCACGTCGCCGACGCAGGCGCCGATCCGCGGCGAGCCCTGGACGAGCGGCAGCGATTCGGGGTCGAGCGCCTTGAGCTTGGCGAGCGAGGCCGAGCCGAGCGTCTTGCCGGCCAGATCCGGAATGACGCCGGAGAGGTCGCGCAAGCCGCCCTTCGCGTCGAGAAGACCCGGCTTCTCCTCGCCAAAAGGGCCGTATCGCAGCAGTTTCATGGTGTTTCCCCCTGTTTCAATCGATCTAATTCGGGTGGCGCGCACCTGAGCGGATGGGGCGCACAATGACAAGTGAGTTCGCGCGCATGACGCGGCTGCGTCTGGATAGCCCTGAGATTGTTGCGCCGATGCAACGTATCCCGCGAAAGCAACATGCCTGGCAATCGAGCGACCTTGCACGGCTTTTAGCCGGTTGTGTCGAAATCGGCGATAGTTCGTATGTAAACGATCGTTTTGGCCGCAGGGCTTTGCGGCGACGCTGGAAATCGGCATGTTTTTGGCGGTTTTCCGGCATGCCGCTTCGGAAACAAGCGAAGTTGCGGCGTTTTTAGGGCGCTTGCGGCGGGATTGCGGCCAAACCGGCCTCACGTCATGGTGGCGTCAGCGAGGCACTTCGACCTCGAAAAATGCAATCAAAGGGATGGATTAGGATGAAGAGCACCGTTCGCCTCATCGCCGCGGCAACCGTTTCGGCAGCTGCTCTTCTCGCGGCCGGCTCAGCCTCCGCCAGCTCCTTCGCCATCCGCAGCGGCCAGAGCGCCGAAGGGCTCGGCATGGCCTATGCCGGCGCCGCCTCGGGCGGCATCGGCATGGGTGCGATGGCCTGGAACCCGGCCACGATCACCATGTTCCCAGGCCGCAACAGCAACTGGAACTTCACCTATCTCAACGCGAATGCCGATTATCAGCCGACCGCGGCCACGCGCCTGGGCTCGCCGCTAGGCCCGCTGAGCCCGATCCAGAACGGCACCGGCAATCTCGGCGGCGACGGCGCCTTCATCCCCGCCTCCTATAGCGCCTGGCAGCTCACCGACCGCTTCTGGCTCGGCGTGACCACCGGCGCGCCGTACGGCCTGCGCTCGAAGCCCGACCAGCAGGTCAATGCCGGACAGGTCTATGGCCGCTCGGCCAAGGTGCAGACGATCAACGTCTCGCCGACCGTCGGCTACCAGGTGAACGACTGGCTCTCGGTCGGCGCTGCGCTACAGGTCCAGTATTTCAATGCCGCGCTGAAGCAGGCCTCGGGCGTCGGCCCGACGGCGGCACCGGTCATCCTCGAAGGCGATACGATCGACTTCGGCTATCGCTTCGGTATCACCTTGACGCCGTTCCAGGGAACCTCGATCGGCCTGGCCTATCGCTCCGAGGTGCGCCAGACGCTTGAGGGTACGTTCCGCACCCCGGCAGCAGTCATTCCGGTCAAGGCCAACCTCAACCTGCCCGATTCGGTGGTGTTGGGCGTGTCGCAGGTGATCAATGATCAGTGGCAGGTCCATGCCGGCGTGGAATGGACGAATTGGAGCCGCTTCCGCAACATTCCGATCGTCAGCCAGCTGAATGGCGCGCCGGTCACGAGCCTGAACTTCCAATATGACGATGCCTGGTATTTCTCGCTGGGCGCGGAATACAAGTACAGCAGCGCGCTGACGCTGCGTGCCGGTGTCGGCTACGAGCTCTCGGCCGTGAACGACCGCAACCGGACGATCTTCATTGCCGACAATGATCGTCTCTGGCTCTCGGCCGGCTTGAGCTATCAGGTTACCGACAAGCTGAAGCTCGATCTCGGCTACACCTATATCGATGTGAAGAAGGCGAGCGTGAACTACACTGGCAGCCATCCTCAGCAGGCCGCCGTGTTCTACACCGCCGAGGCCAAACCCTATATCCACATCGCTTCGGTCGGCCTGACCTATCGCTGGGACAACCCGGCCGAGACGGTCCCGTTGCGCCCGGTCGTCCGCAAGAACTGAGCGGAGCCTCCACACAAGGGAAAAGCCGGCCTTCGGGCCGGCTTTTTTGTTGCTAGCTTGGGGGAGCGCGGGGTGGGCAATGCTCGCGACGGCTGGAAAGGCACGAACGAGAAGGGCGGCGCGGCGGGAAAGGGCCGAGGATGGCGAAGATCGATTTCAGAAAGAGCCTGAGGCCGCTCTATAGCCCCCCAGTCGGGGAGTTCGTTCCGGTCGAAGTGCCGCAGATGCGGTTCGTGAAGGCGGACGGCGAAGGCGATCCCAACAGCGCTCCGGCTTACCGTTCGGCGATCGAATGGCTCTACGGGCTCAGCTACGCCATGAAGTTCTCCGCGAAGGCGGGTCTCGGCAGGGACTATGTGGTGCCGCCGCTGGAAGGATTGTGGTGGGCCGACGATCCCAAGAGCTTCATCCGGCGCGAAAAGGACCGGTGGCGCTGGACGATGATGATCATGGTCCCCGATTTCGTGACCCGTGACATATTCGAGAGCGCGCTGGCCAAGACAGGCGGGAAGCTCGGCGAGCCCCCACGGAGCCTGCGCCTCGAACCCTATGACGAAGGGCTATCGCTCCAGACCCTGCATCTGGGCAGCTATGATGAGGAGGGGCCGGTCCTGGCCCGGCTCCATGGCGAGGTGATGCCCAGCAAGGGATTGGCCTTCAACGGTCCACATCACGAGATCTATCTGAGCGATCCGCGCAGGACCGAACCGGCCAAGCTCAAAACGATCCTGCGTCAGCCGGTGAAGTTCATGACCTAGGTCGGTTCAGGGGCGAGAGCCGTCCGACTCGCCCCCGTTTTCCGTCTAGGCCTTCATCTTCACATAGCTCCCCGGCGCATCCTCCAGCGCCGGCAGCTTGCCGTCTCCGGGCTGGCGCGCCGGGACGCGCTTTGTCGCCTGCGCCTCGATCCAGGCGAACCAATGCGGCCACCAGGAGCCGGGATGCTCGGTCGCCGCCGCGATCCAGTCCTCGTAGCGCCCTTCCGCCTTGCCGCCGGTCCAGTACTGATATTTGACCTTGGTGGGCGGGTTGACCACGCCGGCGATATGGCCCGAGCCCGCCACGACGTAATCGACAGGGCCGCCGAAGCATTGCGAGCCGAGGAAGACCGACGGCGCCGGGGCGATATGGTCCTCACGCGCGGCCAGATTATAGATCGGGATCGTCACCTTCTTCAGGTCGAGCGTCTCGCCCCCGATGCGCATCTCGCCCTTTGAGAGCTTGTTCTCAAGATAGCAGTTGCGCAGGTAGAAGGAGTGGTTGGCGGCCGGCATCCGGGTCGAATCGGCGTTCCAGTAGAGCAGGTCGAAGGCGGTCGGGGCCTTGCCCTTGAGGTAGTTGTTGATCGCATAGGACCAGATCAGGTCGTTGGGCCGCAGCATGTTGAAGGCGCCGGCCATGCGCGAGCCGTCGAGATAGCCGCTCTTGGCCATCTTCTCCTCGACCGCGCGAATCTGGTTCTCGTCGACGAAGACGGACAGTTCGCCGGCCTTGGAGAAATCCACCTGCGTCGTGAAGAAGGTGGCGCTGTCGATGCGCTTGTCTTTTGTTGCCGCCATATAGGCCAGGGCGACGCCGAGCAGCGTGCCGCCGACGCAATAGCCGATCGCGGTGACGCGCTTCTCGCCCGTTGCCTGTTCGATGGCGTCGAGCGCAGCAAAGATGCCCTCGCGCATATAGCTCTCGAAATCCTTGTTGGCGTGGCGCTCGTCGGGGTTGACCCAGGAGATGCAGAAGACGGTGAGACCCTGCGATACGCACCAGCGGATGAAGCTCTTCTCGGCGTTGAGGTCGAGGATGTAGAATTTGTTGATCCAGGGCGGCACGATCAGGAGCGGGCGCTTCAACACCTGCTCGGTTGCCGGCGCGTACTGGATCAGCTCCATGATCTCGTTGCGGAAGATCACCTTGCCCGGCGTGGTGGCGATGTTGACGCCGACCTCGAAGGCATGCGCGTCCGACTGGCGGATCTTGAGCTCGCCCTTGCCGGCCTCGATGTCCTCGGCCAGCATCTTCATGCCGCGCACGAGATTCTCGCCGTTCTGCCGCAGCGTCTCGCGCAGCAATTCGGGGTTGGTCGCGACGAAGTTCGAGGGCGAGAGCGCGCCGGCGATCTGCTTGACGTAGAATCGCGCCTTCTCGCGCGTATGCGGGTCGATGTCCTCGGTGCGCTCGACCATGTCCTCGGCCCAGCGCGAGCCGATGAGATAGGCCTGCTTGACGAAGTCGAACATCGGATGCGCCGACCAGTCGGGGTCGTTGAAGCGCGCGTCGCGCTTGTCGGGCTGGGCCACGGGCTCGGTCGCCTCGCCGCTGACGCGCTTCAGCGTAGCGCTCCACAGGCTGAGGAAATCGGCGGTGATCGAGGCCTGCGCCTCGATGATCTTGCGGGGATCGCTGACCCAGCGCTCGGCGACCCGGCCGAGCGTCTTGACCATCTCGCTGACCTCTTCGGTCGCAGCCGGTTTGGCCTCGCCGCGCTCGATCGGCTTCAGATAGGCTGCGGTGACCTTGCCGTATTCCTCGACCAGGCGGCCCATATTCTGCGTGAATTGATCGAAGTCGGGCGCTAGGGTCTCCGGCGCGGCATCGGGTGAACCGGCGTCCAGTCTCGGCTTGTCGTCCTTTGGCCGATTCATGGCGCCTCTTCTCCCGTCGCTTTATTCTGCGGGGCAGCTTAACACTCCCCATTTTGGTCCCATTAAGGACGTAGCCGATATGATTGACAAACAAAAATCGACAATGCGCCGGAACCGCTCATGCTCTTCGATCCGCCCATGATGAAATCGATGACCATGCTGCTGGGGCCGGCCATGCTTGCCCTGTCGCTGGCAGGCTGCGCGGGCGAAGGACCGGTCAAGACGGTTGCCGAAGTCGCCGGAATCGCCACGACCCCGCAGGAGGCCAAGAGCTTCGTGCAGCAGACCCGCCCTGTCGATCCGGCCTATATCCCGATCAACAAGACGATCGCCGTCAATCCCCTATGCGCCGGCCCGACGCCGCCGCCGGCCTATACGCCGACGGGGCAGGCCGCCCGTTTCGCGGCTCCGGTGCCTGATCAGAAGCCGACCGACCCCTGCAAGCGGCGCGCCGAGTTCAAGCAGATCGAGAGCCAGCTCGAGGCCAGGCGAATTGCCAATGATGCGGCAGGGGCCCAGGCCGTCTCGCTCGGCAAGGCCTTGCCGGCGCCGGCGCCCGCTGCGGCGCAGCCGACGAACTGAACCCGTATCGGCCGGGGAAACCGGCTCTTTTGGAGCGTTCGATCGATTCTTGCGTTTTTAGGGCTGCCAAGACCGAAGATGCGGTGCTAAGCACCCTTGGCGCAAGGATCTGACTTGCGTGCATCACAAGTCCGCCGTCCTGGCGAGGGATCTGTTCGATATGGCCGATTTTCACCGCATCAAGCGCTTGCCGCCCTACGTCTTCGAACAGGTCAACAAGATCAAGGCAGCCGAACGCGCCAAGGGCGTCGACATCGTCGATCTCGGCATGGGCAATCCCGACTTGCCGGCCCCAAGGCATGTCATCGAGAAGCTGGTCGAGACCGCCGGCAAGCCGCGCACCGACCGTTATTCGGCCTCCAAGGGCATCGGCGGCCTGCGCCGCGCCCAGGCGCATTATTACGAGCGGCGCTTCGGCGTGAAGCTGAATCCGGAGACGCAGGTCGTGGCGACGCTCGGCTCCAAGGAAGGCTTCGCCAATATGGCGCAGGCCATCACCGGCCCGGGCGATGTCGTGCTGGTGCCCAATCCGAGCTATCCGATCCACGCCTTCGGCTTCCTGATGGCGGGCGGTGTCATCCGCTCGGTTCCGGCCGAGCCGACGCCGGCATTCTTCCCGGCGCTGGAGCGGGCGATCATCCATTCCGTGCCGAAGCCGATCGCGCTCGTCACCTGCTATCCGGCGAACCCGACGGCCTTCACTGCCTCGCTCGACTTCTACCGTGATCTCGTCGCCTTCGCGAAGAAGCACGAGCTGATCCTGCTCTCCGACCTCGCCTATGCCGAGGTCTATTTCGACGACAGCAATCCGCCGCCCTCGATGCTGCAGGTTCCGGGTGCGATCGATGTGGCGGTCGAGTTCACCTCGATGTCCAAGACCTTCTCGATGGCGGGCTGGCGCATGGGCTTCGCCGTCGGCAATGAGCGGCTTCTCGCCGCTTTGGCGCGGGTGAAGTCCTATCTCGACTACGGCGCCTACACGCCGATCCAGGTCGCGGCGGCGGCGGCCCTGAACGGTCCCGACGATTGCATCCGCGAGATGCGCGAGATCTATCGCAAGCGCCGCGACGCGCTGGTCGAGAGTTTCGGCAAGGCCGGCTGGGAGGTGCCCGTGCCGCAGGCCTCGATGTTCGCCTGGGTGCCGATTCCGGAGAAGTTCCGCCATCTCGGCTCGCTGGAGTTCTCGAAGCTCTTGATCGAGAAGGCCGAGGTCGCGGTCGCACCGGGCATCGGTTTCGGCGAGCATGGCGACGATTTCGTCCGCATCGCGATCGTCGAGAACGAACAGCGCATCCGCCAGGCGGCCCGCAATATCGGCCGCTTCCTCAAGACGGCGGACCAGACCCTGCACAACGTTATCCAGATGCCGAAGGCCGGGTGAGGGCGTAAGCCAGTCCGGGCACGACGCCTGGACCAACCACCGCGTCATCCCGGGCTTGCCCGGGATCCATCGAAGGCCGCTGAACTCTACGATGGATCCCGGATCTCCGCTGAGTTTATCCTTGGGCCGATCGAAGATCGGACCCGGGGGCTGCGTCCGGGATGACCGGGAGGGTGTCAGAAGGGCCGTAAGCACTGGACCGCGCCTGCGAAACATGGGAACCCCTTGGTCACGGACACGCCCGTCCGACTCGGGGCTCAAGGCGCGTGAGATGTTCTCAAAAGGCCGTCTGATCGGCATCGGCTTCGGCCTGTTCGCGTTGATCAGCCTTGTCGCCACCTATGATTATTCGCGCGGGCGACTGCCCCAGACGGATTCGCCACTGGTCGCCGATGTGCTGGCCGCGACGACGGCGCGCGATTGCGGCCGGGACGCGACCGAGATCGTCACCCGCTATATCCCGCTGGGCACTGAACAGGCGCAGGCCGAGCAGGTGCTGGAGAGCGTGACCATCGTGCCGCCGAAGCCCTGGTTCTGGCGCCCCGTGATCGAGAATTCGACGGCCTGGGACGGCGCTTCGCTGGAGGCGCTGCGGACGATCAAGGCCACGGCCTTCGGCAACAACCTGCTGCGGATCCATCTGAGCTTCGCCGAGAAGAAGGTGAAGCGGGTTGCAGCCGAGGTGGTCTGCCGCTTCGACTGAGCACTGCGTGCGGAGAAGGTTCTGTGACGATCGTGGTTCAGCGGGAAAGCCCGGATCAGCCGAGCGTCGTTGATTTCCTCAGGCAGGCGGATGAGCGCTCCTCGGCGCTCTATCCATCTGAGCACAGGGTCGGATCGCCCCTGGCGGCGCTGCTGGCGGATAATATTCGGTTCTTCGTCGCAAGGGCGGATGGCAAGGCGCTGGGCTGCGGCGGCTATGCCGTCTTCCCGGACGGCTCGGCCGAAATCAAGCGCCTGTTCGTCGATCCCGCTGCGAGAGGGCAGGGCGTCGGCCTCCGGCTCGTCCAGGCAATCGAGGCTGCCGCTGCTCGGGACGGTGTCCGGCAGATGTTCCTGGAGACGGGCATCAAGTCGGATGAGGCCCTGGGGCTCTACCGGCGTATCGGTTTCAAGGAGTGCGGACCGTTCGGCTCCTATGCCAACGACCCGTTGAGCATCTTCATGGTCAAATCGCTCGAGCCGGCGTGAATGGCAGGTCATCCCGAGCTGCGCCGTTGACTCGCGCCTCCCCTCATGCGACCCCGCGCCACATGACCCTCGCGCCTCCCTCGCCACAATCCTCGCCGCTTCGCATCGGCCTTGCCGGGCTTGGCACCGTTGGAGCCTCCGTGCTGCGCATCCTGCGCCGGCAGGAGAATGCGCTCGCCGCCCGCTGCGGTCGCGCCATTCGCGTCACCGCCGTCTCGGCGCGCGACAGGACCCGGGATCGCGGCGTCGATCTTGCCGGCCTGACCTGGTTCGACGACCCCGTCGCGCTGGCGAAATCATCGGAGATCGACTGCCTGGTCGAGCTTGTCGGCGGCTCGGACGGCCCGGCCAAGGCTGCGGTCGAGGCTGCGCTCGCCTCCGGTAAATCCGTCGTCACCGCCAACAAGGCGCTGCTCGCCCATCATGGCGTTGCGCTGGCGACGCTTGCCGAGGAGAAGGGCGTGGCGCTGGCCTTCGAGGCGTCGTCGGCCGGCGGCATCCCGGTGGTGAAGACGCTGCGCGAGGCTTTGTCGGGCAACAATGTTACGCGGCTCTATGGCATCCTGAACGGCACCTGCAACTACATCCTCTCGCGCATGGAGATGGAGGGGCTGACCTTCGAGGCCTGCCTCGCCGACGCCCAGCGCCTGGGCTATGCCGAGGCCGACCCGACCTTCGACGTCGAGGGCTACGATACCGCCCATAAGCTCGCCATCCTGACCAGCCTGGCATTCGGGACGAAGATCGATGCCGAAGCAATTCATGTCGAAGGCATTTCCTCGATCGCTCCGCTCGACCTGAAGATGGCCGACGAGCTCGGCTACCGGATCAAGCTGCTCGGCGTCGCCGAACGTACCAAGACCGGCATCGAACAGCGCGTGCACCCGACCATGGTGCCGAAATCCTCTGCCATCGCGCAGGTGATGGGCGTGACCAACGCCGTCACCATCGACGCCGATGCGGTCCGCGAGATCACCCTGGTCGGCCCCGGTGCGGGCGGCGACCCGACGGCCTCGGCCGTCGTCGCCGATATCGCCGATGTCGCGCGCGGCACGGCGGGCCTGCCTTTCGGCCTGCCTGTGGCGCGGCTGGAAACGCCGACGCGTGCGCCGATGCAGCGGCATGAGGGCGGCTACTACGTCCGGCTTGCCGTGCTCGACCATCCCGGAGCCGCCGCCGCAATCGCGACCCGCATGGCGCAAGCCGACATCTCGCTCGAAAGCATCGTCCAGCGCCGTTCGGAGAGCGCCGCCGCGCGCGACCCCTCCGGGCGTTCCGGAGCGCCGGTCCCGGTCGTGCTCATCACTTACGCCACCAGCGAATCCGCGATCCGGGCGGCGCTGGAGAAGGTTTCTGCCGACGGCCATATCGCGGAACCGCCGCAAGTCATCCGTATAGAGCGCGAGTAGCGAATGGCGAGTGGCGAGTGGAGTTCCATTCGCCACTCGCTACTCGCCATTCGCCCCCAAGGGAGCCATCCATGTCCGAAGACCTCCGTATTTCCCCGAACCAGATCATCGAGCGCTATCTTTCGATGGAGCTGGTCCGCGTCACCGAGCGCGCCGCGGTTTCGGCCGCGCGCCTGCGCGGCCACGGCAACGAGAAGGCGGCGGACCAGGCGGCGGTCGACGCGATGCGCCGCGAGCTCAACCGCCTGCCGATCGACGGTGAGATCGTCATCGGCGAGGGCGAGCGCGACGAGGCGCCGATGCTCTTCATCGGCGAGAAGGTCGGCACCAGGCAGGGCCCCAAGGTCCACATCGCCGTCGATCCGCTCGAGGGCACGACGCTCTGCGCCAAGGACATGCCCGATTCCATCGCCGTGATGGCGATGGCCGAGGCCGGCAAGCTGCTCAACGCGCCCGACGTCTACATGGACAAGATCGCGATCGGCCCGGGTTATGCCCGCGGCGTGGTCGATCTCGACGCCTCCGCGACCGACAACATCCATGCGCTGGCCAAGGCCAAGGGCGTCAAGCCGAGCGAGATCTCGACCCTGATCATGGACCGCCCGCGCCATGCCAAGCTGATCGAGGAGGTCCGCAAGACCGGATGCTCGATCCGCCTGATCACCGATGGCGACGTCGCCGGCGTGATCTACTGCACCGAGCCGGAGAAGACCGGCATCGACCTCTATCTCGGCATCGGCGGCGCGCCTGAGGGCGTGCTGGCGGCAGCCGCGCTGCGCTGCGTCGGCGGCCAGATGCAGGGCCGCCTCATCCTCGACACCGAGGAGAAGCGCGCCCGTGCCCTCACCATGGGCATCACCGATCCGAACCGGAAATACAGCATGGAGGAGATGGCCTCGGGCGATACCATCGTCTGCGCCACCGGCGTCACCAATGGCGGCATGCTGAAGGGCGTCAAGTTCGGCAAGGAGGTCATCGAGACCGAGACGATCGTCTATCGCTCGATCACCGGCACCGTGCGCCGGATCTATGGCGAGCACCGCGAATTCGGAAAGTTCAAGCTGGATTGAGCCCGAGGGGCGAGAGCCTCCTCGAACCTTGGAGCGTTTTCGAGCGAAGTGGGTACCGGTTCGCGTGAAGAAAACGCGTTAAAACATAGAGCTAGAGCTGTTGAACGATCCAATTGGATCGGAAACCGCTCTAGCGCGTTCTTCGAGCGAAATGGACACCGGCTCGCGTCAAGAACGCGCGTTGAATTGCTGTAGAGAGCCATGCCGCGCCCGACGCCGTCTTCAGCGCTCAACCGTCTCCGCGTGCTCGATCTCTCGCGCGTGCGTGCGGGGCCGACCTGCGTGCGGGTCTTCGCGGATTTCGGCGCCGATGTGATCAAGGTCGAGAGCCCGCCGGGCTTCGACCCCAACGAGAACATGAGCGGGCCACGGCATGGCTACGACATGCAGAACCTGCATCGCAACAAGCGCTCGCTGACGCTCAACCTGAAGACGGAAGGCGGCGCGGCGGTCCTGCGCAAGCTGATCGAGAGCGCCGACCTCCTGGTCGAGAACTTCCGTCCCGATGTGAAGGAGCGGCTCGGCCTCGATTTCGAGACGCTGCACGCGCTCAACCCGCGCCTGATCCTGGTCTCGATCTCGGGCTTCGGCCAGAGCGGGCCTTACCGGACGCGCGCCGGCTTCGACCAGATCGCCCAGGGCATGGGCGGAATGATGTCGGTGACGGGCCTGCCCGGCCAGGGCCCGGTGCGCGCCGGCATCGCGGTCGCCGATTCCGCTGCCGGGCTTTATGGCGCGATCGGCGCATTGGTGGCGCTGCAGGAGCGTGCGGTCTCCGGCAAGGGCCAATGGGTCCAGACTTCGCTGCTCGAGGCCCAGATCGCGATGATGGATTTCCAGGCGGCGCGCTTCCTGGTCGAGGGCCAGGTGCCGCCGCAGGCCGGCAACGACCATCCCTATTCGACGCCGATGGGCGTCTATGCGACGCGCGACGGCCACATCAATATCGGCGTCGGGGCGGAAGGACATTGGCGCTCCTTCTGCGGCGCGATCGACCGCCCCGACCTCGCGGCCGATCCACGCTACGACAATATGGCGAAGCGGCTCAAGGCGCGGCCCGAATTGCGCGTGCTGATCGAGGCGATTCTGAGCACGCAGGACAGCGCCCATTGGCTGGCTGCCTTCGAAGCGGCGGCGGTGCCGGCCGGGCCGATCTATGCGGTCGACGCGATGTTCGACGATCCCCAGGTCCAGCATCTGGGCATTGCGCAGCCGGTTTCGCATCCGGTGCTCGGCGATATCCGTGTCGTCGGCGAGCCGGTCGGCTTGTCGCGTACGCCGGCTTCGGTGGCGACGCCGACGCCCGAGGCGGGCGAGCACAATGCCGAGATCCTGGGCGAGCTCGGCTATGACGAGGCCGCGATCACGCGTTTGAGGGAAAGCGGCGCGATCTGAAGGAGGCAAGAGAGCATGGACGACGAGATTCTCTATACCGTTGCGGACGGCATCGGCACGATCACGCTCAACCGCCCCCAGGCTCGCAACGCGCTGACCTTCGCGATGTATGAGCGGCTCGCCGCGATCTGCGGCGATCTTCCCGGCCATGGCGACCCGAAAGTGCTCGTCCTCACCGGCGCGGGCGAGAAGGCTTTTGCCGCCGGCACCGACATCACGCAGTTTCGCGCCTTCAATACGCCAGAGGATGCGCTGGCCTATGAGAGCCGGATCGACCGCATCATCACGGCGATCGAAAGCTGCCCGATTCCGACCATCGCCGCGATCTCGGGCGCGGTGACGGGTGGCGGCGCCAGCATCGCCTGCGCCTGCGACATCCGGATCGCGACGCAATCCGCCCGTTTCGGCTTTCCGGTGGCGCGCACGCTCGGCAATTGCTTGTCGATGAGCAACTACGCCCGGCTTGCGACCCTGCTCGGCCCGGCCCGCGTCAAGGACATCGTCTTCACCGCGCGCTTGATCGAGGCTGAGGAGGGGCAGCGCATCGGGCTCTATAACGAGCTCGTCGCCGACCATGCCGCGCTCCTCGTCCGGATGCGCGAACTGGCGACCACGATCGCAGGCCATGCGCCCCTCACGATGCGCGCGACCAAGGAGGCGCTGCGCCGCATCGCCAGGGCCAATGGCCACCCGCAGGGCGATGACCTTGTCCTGATGTGCTATATGAGCGCCGATTTCCGCGAGGGCATGGAAGCCTTCCTCGGCAAGCGCGCGCCGCACTGGCAGGGCAAGTGAGCCGGGCGGAGCGGCAGCCAGGAATGCCTGTTTGGGCTCGGAACCACTGCGTCATTCCGGGGCTACGCGAAGCGTAGAGCCCGGAACCCAGAACCGACGGAGCGGGGAAGCAGGCTCCGTCATCGGCAGCGCTCATGTCGTCACCACCTGCGGTTCTGGGTTCCGGGCTCGATCCTTTGGATCGCCCCGGAATGACGGCGTGGTTCCGAGTGTAAGCGGCGTATCTTATCCCACCGCCTTTGCCGCGGCGCGCCCGGCGGTTCGGCCGGAGAACAGGCAGCCGCCAAGGAAGGTGCCTTCGAGCGCGCGATAGCCATGCAGGCCGCCGCCGCCGAAGCCGGCGGCTTCTCCGGCCGCGTAGAGCCCGGGCACCGGCTCGCCCGTCCCATCCAGCACGCGCGCGGACAAATCCGTCATCAGGCCGCCCAATGATTTGCGGGTCAGGATATTGAGCCTGACGGCGATCAGAGGACCATGCGCAGGGTCGAGGATGCGATGCGGTTTTGCGGTCCGGATCAGGCGGTCGCCGAGATAGGCGCGGGCGCCGCGCAGCGCCGTGACCTGCAGATCCTTGCCGAAAGGGTTGTCGAGCGTGCGGTCGCGCGCCTCGATCTCGGCCCTGAGCCTGATCTCGTCGATCAGCGCCTCGCCGGCAAGCGCGTTCATGCGCGCGACCAGCCGGGACACATCGTTCTCGACGATGAAATCCTCGCCCTTGTCCATGAAGGCCTGGACGGGGGCGGGCACGCCGCCGCCGGCCCGTCCCAGCACCTGGCGCCAGCTCTTCCCGGTCAAATCGGGATTCTGCTCGGAGCCCGAGAGCGCGAATTCCTTGGCGATGATGCTGCGGTTCAGCACGAACCAGGAATAATCGTAGCCCGTCTTCATGATGTGCTCGAGCGTGCCGAGCGTGTCGAAACCGGGAAACAAGGGCACCGGCAGGCGGTTGCCGCGCGCGTCGAACCAGAGCGAGGAGGGGCCGGGCAGGATGCGGATGCCGTGTCGCGGCCAGATCGGCGCCCAATTGGCGATGCCCTCGACATAGTGCCACATCCGGTCGCCATTGATCAGCCGGCCGCCCGCCGCCTCCGCGATCGCCAGCATCGCGCCGTCGACATGGTCGGGCACGCCTGAGAGCAGGCGCCGGGGCGGTGCGCCCAGGCGCTGCGGCCAGCTCGCCCGGACGAGATCATGATTGCCGCCGATGCCGCCGGAGGTGACGATCACCGCCTGCGCCTTGAGCGCGAAAGCCCCGACCGCGCCGCGCGAGCTCTTCGCCCCGCGCGCGACCGTGCTCGCCTCCAGGATTTCGCCCGCGACGCCGTCGACCGCACCAGTGCTGCGGGACAGCGCGGTGACACGGTGGCGACAGCGCAGCTCGACCAGGCCACGCGCCTGCGCCTCCTTGAGCCGGCGCAGGAACGGCTCCAGCACGCCGGGACCCGTGCCCCAGGTGACATGGAAGCGCGGCACGCTATTGCCGTGGCCGCTGGCGAGAGAACCGCCCCGCTCGGCCCAGCCGACGACCGGGAACCAGCGCATCCCCATCCCATGCAGCCAGGCGCGTTTCTCCCCAGTGGCGAAGTCGAGATAGGCCTGCGCCCAGGCGCGCGGCCAGTCGTCCTCGGGTCGGTCGAACCCGGCCGAGCCGAACCAGTCCTGTGCCGCGAGTTCGTGGGAATCGCGAATGCGCAGGCGGCGCTGCTCGGGCGTGTCGACCATGAACAATCCGCCGAGCGACCAGAAGGCCTGCCCGCCGAGCGATTGCTCGGGCTCCTGGTCGAGCAGGATGACCTTCCGGCCGGCGTCAGCGAGCTCGGTCGCGGCCACGAGCCCGGCGAGGCCGGCTCCGATGATGATGACGTCCGCATCCTGCCCCACGCCTGCTGCCCTTTCCCGGCTGCTTGCCGCGCAGTATGGCGATCGCCCAAGCTCCGGCAAGGCAGGCAGCGGTCATGTCAGGGCTATCGCATGTGACCCTACAGCCCTCATCCTGAGGAGCGCTTCCGCAGGAAGTGCGTCTCGAAGGATGCTCCAGAAAGCGTTTCCGGAGCAAACTGGAGCATCCTTCGAGACGCCGCTCCGCGGCTCCTCAGGATGAGGGCTCAAAAATCCAAAGGCGTTTTTGCTGTTCAGGTAGCGGTTGACGAATGCGCCCGCCTGCGCGACGCCCTTAGGCCATGAGTCTCATTCCCCAGCGCCTTTTCCTCGGCGTGTCCCATTCCGTGCTCGGCCGGCCCTGGCGCGACAGGCTGGATGCTGCGGGGCTCGGTCGCGCCGAGGTCCTGGCGCAGCTCGAAGGCATTCCCGACACCTTGTCGCGCCTGCTCGCCGGGCGCGGCGTCGAGCCCAGTGAGGCCTTGCGCTTCCTCGAACCCCGCCTGCGCGACCTCCTGCCCGATCCCGCTGTCTTGACCGATATGGAGGCCGCCGCCACCCGCCTTGCCGCAGCGGCGCAGCGGCGCGAGAAGGTTGCGATCTTCGGCGATTACGATGTCGACGGCGCCTGCTCGGCGGCCCTGCTCGCGGGCTTCCTGCGCCAGGCCGGCGCGCAGCCGCGCATCCATATCCCCGACCGCCTGATCGAGGGCTATGGCCCCAATAGCGACGCGATCCGCATGCTGGCGGGCGAAGGCGCGACGCTCTTGGTCACGGTCGATTGCGGCACCACCAGCCATGAGCCATTGGCCGAGGCGCAAAGGCTCGGGCTCGACGTCGTCGTCCTCGATCACCATCAGGCGCCCGAATTGCTTCCGCCCGTCGCAGCATTGGTCAATCCCAACCGGCAGGACGATCTCTCCGGGCTCGGCCATCTCTGCGCGGCAGGTGTCGTCTTCCTGACGCTCGTCGCCCTCAGCCGCACGCTGCGGCGGCAAGGTTTTTGGGCGGGCAGGGCGGAGGGCGAGCCCGATCTGCTGGCGGCGCTCGATCTCGTGGCGCTGGCGACGGTGGCCGATGTCGTGCCGCTCAAGGGCCTGAACCGCGCCTTCGTGCGCCAGGGCATCGCCATATTGCGGGGGCGGACGCGGCCGGGACTGGCTGCGCTGATGGATGTCGCGGGGCTCGATGGTCCGGTGCAGCCTTGGCATCTCGGCTTCCTGCTCGGCCCGCGCATCAATGCCGGCGGGCGCATCGGCGATGCGGCGCTGGGCGCGAGGCTCCTGCTGACCGAAGATGAGATCGAGGCGCGCAGCATCGCAGCCGAGCTCAACCGGCTGAATCAGGAGCGTCAGGAGATCGAGCGGCAGGCGGTTCTGGAAGCGACCGCGCAGGCGGACCATGCGCTGATGAGCCTGCCCGACCAGCCGGTGCTGATGGCGGCCTCCGCCGATTGGCATCCCGGCATCGTCGGCCTCGTCGCGGCACGCCTGAAGGAGCGCTTCCGGCGCCCGGCCTTCGCGCTCGCCCTGAACGGGGAGGGCGGTGCGACGGGGTCGGGCCGATCGGTCGCGGGCGTCGATCTCGGCCGGGCCGTGCGCGAGGCGGTCGAGGCCGGGCTCGCGGTCAAGGGCGGCGGCCACGCCATGGCGGCCGGCGTGACGCTGGCTGCCGGGCAGGCTTCCGCCTTCCAGGCGTTCCTGGCCGAGCGGCTGGCGGCGCAGGTCGCGGCGGCAGATGAGGCCGAGGCGCTGCTGGTCGATGCGGCGCTGAGCGCGGGCGGCGCCACTCCGCGCCTGCTCGCCGAGATCGACAAGGCCGGGCCTTTCGGCGCGGGCAGTCCCGAGCCGGTCTTCGTCTTCCCCGCGCATCGCCTGGTCGAGGCGGTCGAGATCGGCAGCGGCGGCCATGTCCGCATCAAGCTCAAGAGCGGCGACGGCGCGACCGTGGGCGGCATCGCCTTCCGCGTGGCGCAGGAGCCGCTGGGGCGCGCCTTGCTGGCGGCGCGCGGCGAGAGCGTCCATCTCGCCGCGACGCTGACGCTGAACCGCTGGGGCGGTCGCGAGAGCGCCGAGCTGCGCGTCCTCGACATGGCGCGCCCGGGCTGATCGTCGTGGTTTAGCGGACAAGGCCGGTGGCGGTGGGCCCGTCCAGACTTTCCCCGGATATCGTCAAACTGGCGCTTGCAGAGGGCGCGCCCTGCCACTATACCTCGCCCCGCTTCTCGACGGGCAGCCGTCGATTCAGAGGCTCGCGACCTTCGTCTATCGGTTAGGACACCAGCCTTTCACGCTGGGGAGACGGGTTCGACTCCCGTAGGTCGCGCCAAATTGCCACCACTCCGAACAAAACTGCGAACCCATGACTGCACGGGCGGCATTAGTGTCGGTGGGTTTCCGACATGGCCAAGGCATCAACTTTAAGTGCCGCGGTATCTGACGGTGCATACGCTGGCATAGAACACGCGCTGACGTTCCAACGTGCGCATGTGCCACCCGTTGGGGCCATGCTGGGAAGAGCCGCGCTCTTGCTCGATATGCTTCCTTTATGCGAGCCAGGCTGACTTGGCGAGGAAGCGATCGGCTGGTCCGGCTCTGCCTCCAAGAGTTCGAAACAGCTTCACTCGTTCCGTGGTCCCGGCGACGGAGCTTTGAGCACCCGCGTCGCCCCGCCTTGACGCGCAGTCCCGCTCGCGAAGCAATCGGCAGGCGTCCCGGATTTCCGCTATAATCAGACCATGACGATCGGGATCGCCGGATCCGGACGGAAGGCACCACGGCATAGCGCCGTGGTCAGGCTCCTCATTGCGGCCGCTGCCGTCGGGGTTTGTCTGATCCTGCTCAGCCACGCGAGTGACTTGCTGGTCGATTGGCTGTGGTTTTCCTCGATTGGCTATCTGCAGGTTTTTTGGACAACATTCGGCGCTGAAGCCGTCGTCTTTTCTGCTGTCTGGACGGCGACTGCCGCCGCTCTCTGGCTGAACGGATGGCTCGCAGTGCGTTTTGCCGGGCGGCAGCCATTACAATCTGTTGCCGGCTTCACGTGGCAAGCTACCGGCAATATGCCGCCGCCCGATTTGCTTGCGCTCGCGCGCGATCAACTGTCCTGGCCCCCGGTTATCGCAGGCGGTGCAGGTTTGCTCGCGCTGCTCGTCGCCGCGGCAGAGGTCGGCAACTGGGGCATCGTCCTGCGGTATCTCTATCAGGTGCCATATGGCGCAGACGATCCGCTCTTCAACAAGGACATCGGCTTCTACCTCTTCTCGCTGCCCGCCTATATCCTCATCAAGAACTGGATGTTGCTCACGCTTGTCTTGAGCGCGCTTTTCGCCGGAGCGATCTACTGGGTGCACGGCGACATCGAATACGACGTGCAGCACCGATCAATCTCGCCGACCGTGATCGCTCACGGCTCGGCAGTGCTCGGTCTTCTCTTCGCGGTGAAGGCTTGGTCCTATGGTCTTGACCGCTATCTGCTGCTCTATGGCGACAACGGTGTGGTCGTCGGCGCCAGTTACACCGATATCCATATGGGGCTACCGGGCCTGTGGCTATTGATCGGATTTTCGGTCATCGCGGCGTTCGCCGCGTGGGCAAATCTCTGGGTGCGCACTTACTGGCTTCCTGCGGCCGCGCTCCTCCTCGTCGCCCTCGGCTCTTTCGTGCTGTCCGGTGCAGCCCCTGTGCTGTTCCGGAAGTTCTTCGTCAGGCCAAGCGAGTTACAGCTGGAGAAGCCGTACATCGAACGCAACATCGCGCTCACCCGTCAGGCCTATAATCTCGATCAGATCGCAACCAAGCCGTTTGCCGCCGAACAGAAGCTCTCTCTCGTCACGCTGGAGGCCAACAAGGCGACGATCGAAAATATCAGGCTGTGGGACCGGCAGCCGTTGTTGGATACCTACGCGCAGCTGCAGGAGATTCGTACCTACTACAAATTCCTTGCTCCTGACGTTGATCGCTACTGGCTCGATGGTTCCTACCAAAGCGTGATGATCTCGGCTCGCGAACTACGCCCCTCCTTGCTGCCGCCAAATGCCCAGACATGGGTCAACCGCCACGTGCTGTTTACTCACGGCAACGGCGCGGTGATGAGCCCGGTTACCCGAAAGAGTCCTGAAGGACTGCCTCTCCTCTATTTGCGGGATATTCCTCCCGTTGCAGACGGAGGTCCCAAAATCCACGAGCCGCGCATCTACTACGGCGAAGAGAGCGACAGCTACGTCATCGTCAAAGGAAGCGCGCCCGAGTTCGATTATCCAAAGGGCAAAGACAACGTCTATGCGGCCTATGATGGTACCGGCGGCGTTCCGATCGGAGCGATGGCGAGAAGAATGCTGTTCGCCTACTACTTCAACGACCCGAACCTGCTTCTCTCAAGCTACATCACGGCCGACAGCCGGATCATGATCCGCCGCAATATCCGGGAACGGGTACACACGATCGCTCCGTTTCTCTTGCTCGATCACGATCCCTATCTGGTCATCAGCAATGGGCGGATGTTCTGGATGCAGGATGCCTACACGACGAGCTCCTACTTCCCCTATGCGCAGCCCGCGCAAGATATCGATCTCAACTACATCCGCAATTCGGTGAAGGTTGTCGTCGATGCTTATAACGGGGCCGTCGACTTCTACCTGATGGATCCCGGCGATCCGATTGCCGCGACCTACCGGCGCATCTTTCCGAGCGTGTTCAAGCCGTTCGCGGCCATGCCTTCAGACCTGCAGAAGCACATTCGCTATCCGGAGGACCTGTTCTTGATTCAGGCGCAACTCTATCAAACCTACCATATGGAGGCGGCCGACGTTTTCTATAACCGCGAAGATCTTTGGCAATTTCCTCGCCAACCAGGTGGCGGTGGCACCGCAATGATGGCGCCCTATTACATCATCATGCGGCTGCCCGGGGAGTCGCATGCCGAGTTTTTCCTCATGCTCCCGATGGTGCCGAGCCGCCGCGACAACATGATCGCGTGGCTCGCCGCGCGCTGCGATGAGCCCGGCTACGGCAAGCTGATCGTTTACGAATTTCCCAAGGAAAAGCTTGTCTATGGGCCGTTCCAGATCGAAGCGCGGATCAATCAAAGTACCGAGATCTCCCAACAAATCACCCTGTGGAACCAGATGGGTTCACGGGTGATCCGCGGAGCGAACTTGCTTGCAATCCCGATCGAGAACTCGATCCTTTATGTATCGCCGCTCTATTTGCGAGCGGAGCACGGACATCTGCCGGAGTTGAAACGTGTGATCGCAGCCTACGGTGAACATGTGGTAATGAAGGAAACGCTCGCCGAGGCCTTGTCAGCGTTGTTCATAGAGCCCGGCGCTGCGCCGGCAGCTTCACGCACGACAGAGGGGATGCCCGTGACAGGCCCAGCGGCAAGTCAAGCACGGGAGGCGCTTGATCGCTACAATCAAGCAGTGGAGCGATTGAAGTCCGGAGATTGGAAAGGCTTTGGTACACAGTTCGATGCAATGCGCGAGCTTTTGGAGGAAATGAACCGAGATTCCACCGGCCACTAGTGCCTCGAATCCGCTGTCTAGCGCTGCCTCCGACGCGGAGAAGTGGAAGTTGCGAACGCGGAGGTGGCACCAGGATTGAGTTTCACTTAAAATCTTATCGCGATTTCAATAACATAGGTGTTCGCAGTTTTATCCTGAATGGCGCGCCATTTCACAGGCAAAGCTTCGAACTGTCTCCGCTCAGTCCGCGCGACCACTCATCATGTGGTCAGCCGCGCGACGTATTTGAGACGCAGTTCCAGCGACTCCGAGCGCTCATCGGCGTCGCGCAGGATGGATTCATGGATTGCCACTGCGAGACCAACCCATTGACCTGTCGCGGCTTCGTGACGATTTCTTCCCAGCCGCTTTGGGTCAACGGATATGCGCCCTTACGGTGTGACCGTTGCGAGGTTCGGATCGAACCGCCCGAAGGAGAGCCGTGGGCTGAGGTGGCCCAGTAGCCACTGCAGCGGCAGGTTGCGGTGCCGGAAGCGGATGGTGGAGGGCACGAGACGGCTGCCGAAGCGCAGCTTCGACGCGTAGGCGGTCTGCCCGGTCTGAAGCTCGCGGATGCCGCGTTCCAGGCAGAAGCGCACATTCGCCATCCAGCTCACCGCATAGAGATTGTGATCGCGGGCCAGCGGATAGCTCATGCCCAGAAACTTGTCGATGACGCGGTCGGGTTCGATCAGCAGCAGGTTGAAGGCGGCGAGCTCCTCTCCGATCCAGTAGAGCACGAAGAGGGCGCGGTCGCCGAGCGCTTTGCTGACCGCTGCAAAATATCCAGGCGGCAGCACTTCAAGCTCCCCATAGTCGAGCACACTCTGGCCGCGGGTCGATTCGTAGAGGTTGCCGATCGCGTCTTCCAACCCTGTCATGTCGCTGCGATGCTCGATACGAACTGCCTTAGCCTTGGCGAGCTTGCGGCGGATGTCCTTGCGCGTCGCAGCCGAAAGCGAGGCGAGATAGCCATCCTCGTCGGGATAGGGCAGGTCTAGTACGGCCACCGGCAGGCTGCCGAGAAGGGCGAAGCCCTCGCCGTCGAGCAGCGGGGCGAGCAGGGCATCCTCGGCCGGCGCCAGGTCCTTGAAAGCAAGCAGATGCGCGCCCTCCCTTGCCGCCTGTTGTTCAAGGGCGGCAAGCATGGCCCGCGTCGCCTCCTGACGTGCGGCCGCGCCGAGCCGCGGCGCGAAGCCGAGATGGCAGCGCTCGGCATAGGGAGAGCCGACGCAGATCACCTTGAGCGTGACGAGGCCAGGAAAGCGACTGAACAGCGCGTCAGCGATCTGCCGCAACCGTCCCTGCAGGGGCGTGTCGAGCCGGTAGTCGAGCCTGAAGAACGGCGCAACGGCAGCGATCCCAGACGCATCCTCGACGACGACGGCGGCGCAGCGCAGGCCGATGCCGGACGTCGCCGCAGCGTCGTCGCAGGCGCGGTAGTAGTCATGGCTTTCGACTTCGCCGGGCAGGCAGGTGTCCCAGGCGGCGATCTCGGCGACGCGCGCAGCGATACGGCCGGAAAAGCCAGTCATTCCGCCACGGCAGTGCGCAGCGGCACCAGCCTCTTGGTGGTGCGGCCCTTCGCGAGCCGCTTCGCCAGCGCCAGCGAGCGCTCGATCAGAATCTCACGCTGCTGGTCGATGGTGACGAGATGGTAGCTGTCGTCGAGGATCACCACATCGACGAGGCCACCGAGCCGACGCTGTATCTCGAAGGCGTTGGAGAGGCCGGCGATATCATCCTCGCGCGCATGGACCAGAAGCGTTGGACAGGTGATCGTTGGCATCTGCCTGCGCGTCTCGTCGACAAGCTGCCACATCTGCTGCAGGGCCCGCGAAGGCGTGCCCTGCAAACCAGCTTCTGAGGAATCCCCCGAAGCCATTGCCTCGCCGATCGCCTGCCGGGTGCGCTTGTGCTTGATGCCGTAGGGCTCGCGCTCGGCAAAGCTGTAATGGCGCCCCATCGGCGTATTGATCAACCACTTCAGCAGGAAGGCGTAGCGTGGGATCGACCAGCCGTCATAGCGCAAAGTGGGCGCATAGAGCGCAAGGCCATCGACATCCGCCTGGCGTCGTGCGGCCACATGCATCGCCAGCACGGCGCCCATCGAGAGCCCACCGACGATGATGCGATCGCAATTTGCACGCATGCGATCGAGCTCGGCGAAAACGCTGTCCGCCCAGTCCCGCCACTGCGTCGCCAGCAGATCGGCTTCGCTGCCGCAATGGCCCGCGAGTTGTGGACAATGCACGGTGTGGCCGGCTCGGAGCAAGGCGCGGCCAACCAGCCTGAGCTCGACGGGAGTGCCGCCCAGGCCATGGATCAGGAGGAAGCCGGTGCCGTCCCCCGAATAGCGCAAACTATAGTCGGCGGTTGTCACCAGATGATCTCCGGTCGGGCGATGTGGGGAGTGCCTTCAACGTCGCAGATCACGGAGAATGCGAACCAGAGGATCAGGGACAGGCTCATGGCAGCACCCGTTCGAAACAATCCAGCAGGGCGGCGTTGACCTGCGCATTGATCGCCAGATCATCCGCCGACGGCTGGAAGCGCGGCGGATGGTCGAAATAGGCCAATGTCGCCCGCAACGGGTCGGAAAAGACGGCGCGGGAATAGTCGCCGCAGATATCGATCCCGAGCACCTCGCACTGCGCGGCCAGCCGCTCGACAGCCGACAGCAGCTGGCTGAGCGGCATGTCGCCCTGGTCCCAGTTGGTCACGGCGTCGCTGCGGCCGAGCACATCCTTGTCGATGGTGATCCAGATCGCCTTCGTCGGCAGCCC
>NZ_PQFZ01000006.1:256563-334299 GCF_002917105.1 Allobosea psychrotolerans | reverse complement strand
GCTCACACCCTACGAGTTCATCTGCAAATGCTGGACTTCAGAGCCAGAACGATTCAGGCTCGATCCAATCCATCAAATGCCGGGACTGAACACCTCAGCTCTCGACGAATTGCAGCCGGTGCAGCCGGGCATAGCTGCCGTCGCGCGCCAGCAGGGCGTCGTGGCTGCCGGTCTCGACGATCTTGCCTTCGTCCAGCACGACGATGAGGTCGGCCTCGCGCACGGTCGAGAGACGGTGAGCGATCACCAGCGTGGTGCGATTCTGCATCAAGCGGGCCAGCGCCTGCTGGACGAGCCGCTCGGATTCGGTGTCGAGCGCGCTGGTCGCCTCGTCGAGGAGCAGGATCGGCGCGTCCTTCAGGATGGCGCGGGCGATCGCGATGCGCTGGCGCTCGCCGCCCGAAAGCTTCGAGCCGCGCTCGCCGACCTGGCTGTCATAGCCCTCCGGCATCGCCATGATGAAGTCATGCGCGGCGGCGCCCCTGGCTGCGGCGATGATCTCGTCTTCGGTCGCGTCGGGCCGGCCGAAGCTGATATTGGCACGCACCGTATCGTCGAACAGCACGACATCCTGGCTGACCACGCCGATCTGGCTGCGCAGGCTGGCGAGCGAGAGGTCGCGCAGATCCTGCCCGTCGATTTCGATGCGGCCCTCGCTGGGGTCGTAGAGCCGCGGCACCAAGGCGAGCAAGGTCGATTTGCCGGAGCCGGAGCGGCCGACCAGCGCCGTCATCTTGCCGCCCTGGACGACGAGGTCGATGCCCTCCAGCGCGCGGGCGTCGTCGCGATAGCGGAAGCGCAGGCCCTTGAAGGCGATCTCGCCGGCCCCGACCGCAAGCGGTTTGGCGTCGGGGCGCTGCGTGATCACCGGCTTTTCGTCGATCAGGGAGTAATAGCGCTTCAGCGAGGCGCCGGCCTCCTGGACGATGGCGTTGAGGTTGCCGAGCGAGCGCATCGGCTGCGCCGCCAGCAGCAGCGCCGAGACATAGCCGGTGAAATCGCCGACCGTGGAGCCGCCCGAAGTGATGCGCACGCCGATCGCGGCGAGCACGCCCGCGACCGCCATGCCGCCCGCGACCTCGAGCAGCGGATCGAGCCGGCCGCGCGCATTGGCCGACTTCATCTTGACGGCGCGGATCGATTCGAAGGCGGCCGCCGCGCGCGCCTTGAGATAGGGCTCGAGCGAATCGGTCTTGGCGGCGCGCGCACCCTGCAGGCTCTCGGTGACGAGGCTCGCCATCACGCCGGTCTGTTCCTGCTGAGACACCGCCATGCGGCGCAGCTTCTTGCCGATGCGGCCGATCGGCCGCGCCACGATCGGCGCGATCAGCAGCACGACCAGGGTCATCTGCCAGTCGATCCAGAGCAGGGCGCCGACGAGCGCGATCGCGGTCAGCACGTCGCGCACCGCGATGTTGACGAGCCGCGTCAGCGCCTCCTTGACGAAGGTGAAGTCGGTGGTGAAGCGCTGCGTGAGGGAGGCGGGATTCTCTTTTTGAAGCTGGGCGAGGTCGGCATCGATCAGATGCGCATAGAGCTGCGTCTGCATGTCGGCCTCGATGCGGCTGACGACGCTGTTGGTCATCACCGTCTGCGTCAGCAGGGAGAAGCCCTTGATCGCGGTGACGATGACAACGACGATCGCGACGGCGTTGACGACGCCGATCTCGAAGTCGATCGATTTCGAGACGAGGCGCTCCATCCGGCGCACGAAGCCGGTCGCCTCGGCGCTGAGCGGGTCGGCGAAGGCGTCGAACGCCGCCTTGATCAGCAGTGGATAGAAGCTCGTCGTCGCGGCGATCACGACCACGAGGCCCATGATCATCGCCATCTGCGGCAGGTAGGTCTTGCCCTGCTCGCGCCAGACGCGGGCGAAAAGCGCGAAAGTGTCGTCGGTAACGCGGCCGATCTTCATGGCGCGGGGCCTATCACGACGCTGGCGCAAGCGCTACCGGGCTTCGTGTTTCCGAAGGATTCGAGCCTCGCAAGGCAGGCACGCGCAGCGAGGTCTTGCTCCAGACACGAAGCTGGCGTCCGATAGCCACAACCGATTCAGGAGATTGCGACAGCCCATGCCCTTGCATCCGCCGGCCCAAGCCGGCCAGAGATTCAGCGAGATCGACACCCCCGCTTTGGTGCTCGACCTCGATGCCTTCGAACGCAACCTCGTCGCCATGGCGGCCTATACGCAGGCCCATGGCGTTCGCCTGAGGCCGCATGCCAAGACGCATAAGAGCCCCGAGATCGCCTTGCGCCAGATCGCCCATGGCGCCGTCGGGCAATGCTGCCAGAAGGTCTCGGAGGCCGAGATCCTGGTCGCGGGCGGCGTGCAGGACGTGCTGGTCTCGAACGAGGTCGCGGGTGCCGCCAAGCTCGACCGGCTGGCGCAGCTCGCCCGCAGCGCCAAGATCAGCCTGTGTGTCGACCATCTCGACGGGGTGCGCGAAGCGGCCGAAGCTGCCGCGCGCCATGATGTCGTGCTCGATGTCCTGGTCGAGATCGATGTCGGCGGGCGGCGCTGCGGCGTCGCGCCCGGCGAGGCGGCGGTCAGGATCGCCGAGGCGGTTTCGCGCAGCAACACTTTGCGCTTCGGCGGCCTGCAGGCCTATCACGGCACGGCCCAGCATATGCGCTCGATCGACGAGCGGCGCGAGGCGATCGAGCGCGCCGGCCTCTCGGCGCGCAACACGGTCGAGCGCCTGGCCCAGGCCGGCCTGAGCTGCGGCGTCGTCAGCGGGGCCGGCACCGGCACTTATGAGATCGAGACCGGCTCAGGCATCTGGAACGAAATCCAGGCCGGCTCCTACATCTTCATGGACGCCGACTACGCCCGCAACCGGCAGGCGGACGGCACGCCGTTCCGCGCCTTCGAGCATGCGCTCTTCATCCTCACCGGGGTGATGAGCAAGCCGGTGCCCGACCGCGCCATCGTCGATGCCGGGCACAAGGCGGCGGCGATCGATTCCGGCATGCCGATGCCGTTCCGGCGCGAGGGCGCGGTCTACACGAAACCCTCCGACGAGCATGGCGTGCTGACAGGCGACCCGATCGCGCTGCCGCATCGCGGCGAACATATCCTGCTCGTGCCGGGCCATTGCGACCCGACGGTGAACCTGCACGACTGGTATGTCTGCGTGCGCGGGATGCACGGGCCCGACGCCCATGTCGAGGCGCTCTGGCCGGTGGCGGCGCGCGGCGCCTTGACCTGAACGCATCCCGGAGCATGCGATGCTCGCCGAATTCGCGCTCAGGCTGATCACTCCGGCCGGGCGGATGACGCGGCGGCTGGGGCTCTTGTCGGAGAGCACTGCGCTGTGGGCGCGCGGCTTGCGCCATCGCAAGGCCTGGGCTGCGCATCATGGGCGCTGCCGCGCCGTGGTGGCGGATGTGGTCGTGGCGCTGCCATCCCGGCGCTGCGTCGTCGTGCTCGGCTCGGGGCTGGTGCGTGACGTGCCGCTCGACCTGCTCTGCGCCAGCTTTGCGCGCGTGCTGCTGGTCGACGCCGTGCATCTGCCGCCGGTCAGGCTGCGCATGGCCTTTCGCCGCAAGGTCACGCTCCTGACGCGCGATCTCAGCGGCGTGATGGGCTGGCTTGCGGGGGAGAGCGAGGGTCGGTTCGACCCCGTTGCTGATCTCGTCACGGATGCGGGCATCGATCTCGTCATCTCGGCCAATCTGCTCTCGCAGCTCGCCTGGCCGGTGGAGGATTGGCTGGAGGAGAATCCGGGGCGGGCTGCCGCCTTCCCGGTCGATCTGCCGGCGCGCTGCATCGCCTGGCATCTCGACGATCTCGCGCGCTTTCAGGGGCAAGTCGTCCTGCTCAGCGATGTCGAGATGGTCGAGCGCGACAGGGCCGGGGCGCTGATCGAGCGGCTCGACCTGATGCGCGGCGTCGCGCTCCCCGAGCCGGATGAGAGCTGGGACTGGCCGGTCTCGCCGTTCGGGGAGACCGGGCGGGACCGGGAGGCGGTGCACCGGGTCGGCGCCTGGCGAGATTTTGGTGGTCCTGCGTGAGAATTGGCTAACGCGGAGTACCCTCTCGGGGAGGGAGCTGGCTCCGCGCGGCCGACTTCCCTTCTCCCCCGGCGGGAGAAGGTGCCCCGGAGGGGCGGATGAGGGGGCGCCGTGCCTTTTCCGGTTGGCGTCGTGTTCGGCTAAGTGGAAAACTCACAGCGCCCCCTCATCCGTCAGCGCTTCGCGCTGCCACCTTCCCCCGCGAGGGGGGAAGGGAAGTAGTGCCCAGACCGAAAGCCCCGTCTGCCCTCTCAGCGATTCAGCCTGACTTCGCCGCTCTGCGCCAGATCATAGCCGCCGAGTTCGCGCGCCCTTGCCGCCATGTCGGGTCCCCGCATCCAGGCGAGCAGGGTTTGCGTCGCCGGTTCGAAATAGGTCCGGCGGCGCATCACCAGGTCGACATGCTCCCAGACCAGCGGCAGGAAATCGAGGCCGAAGGCGGCGGCGACGGCGCGCGAGGCGATGCCGCAATCGGCGCGGCCGGTGCGGATCGCCAGGGCAAGGTCCTGGCCCGTGGCGCAGACGCCCCCGGCCATGACCATGCGGCCGTCGGGGACGCCGTCGCGCGCCATCAGGCTCGTCAGCAGCAATTGCGCGCCGGCGCCCTGCTGGCGGCGGGCGAAGCGGGCACGCCTCTCGACCGCCGAGGCGATGCCGGCAAGGCCGAGCGGATTGCCGGGCGCGGTCAGCAGGCCCTGCTCGCGCCGGGCGAAACCGATCACCACCGCGTCGAACAGGCCGGGCTCCGCCCGGATCGCGGCCAGGTTGGCCGCGTCGTCATCGGGCGTCGCATGGAGATGGATCGCGGCGATGGCGACCTCGCCGCGCGTCAGCCGGTCGAGCCCGGCCTGCGAGCCTTCCGCCAACAGCGCCAGCCCGCAGGCGGAATCGCGCACGGCGACCTCGAGCAGCGAGTCCTGGCTGCCGCCGATGATCGGCGGCGGGCTCGTGGGCTGCATGCCCTCGGGCCGCGCCAGCCCGGACTCGAGCCAGCGGTCGAGCGCCGCACGCGGGAACAGCCATTTGCCGCTGACCTTGGTACAGGGCACGGCACCATGGGCAACGAGTTCGTAGAGCTTACGCTCCTTGAGCCGCAGATAGGCGGCGGCCTCCTCGGTGGTCAGATAGATCCGGTCCTGCATTGGAATGTGCTGAGCTGTTCTTATTCCGAGATTGGCAATTGGTCGCATTGAACGCTAGAAATCACAAGTGTTTGCAGGGTGTGTGTGTGCGTTACTCTCAAGCCCTCATCCTGAGGATGCCGCGTCAGCGGCGTCCCCTGGACCATCCTTCGAGACGCGATTCCTTCGGAAGCGCTCCTGAGGATGAGGGCTGCGCGAGCAAGCTGACGCAGAGTGGGGTCGGGCAGGTGGACTTCGCGGCGATCTTCAAGGCGGCCTTCGCGCTGGTGGTCGGGCTCGATCCCGGTTTCCTGGCGATCGTGGGCCTGTCGCTCAGGGTGACGCTGAGCGCCGTGCTGATCGCAGGGCTGATCGGCCTGCCGCTTGGGGCGGCGCTGGCGCTTGCGCGTTTTCCCGGCCGCTCGGTCGTCATCGTCTGCTTGAATGCGCTGATGGGCCTGCCGCCGGTCGTGGCCGGGCTTTTCGTCTTCCTGCTGCTCTCGCGCTCGGGCCCGCTCGGTCCGCTCGGGCTGTTGTTCACGCCGACCGCGATGATCGCGGCTCAGGTCATCCTGGTCCTGCCGATCGTGATCGCGCTGACACGCCAGACGGTCGAGGACCTCTGGAGCGAGTATCGCGACCATCTGCGTTCGGTCGGGCTGGAGGGGATGCGCGCCATCCCGACGCTGCTGTTCGACGGGCGCTTTGCGCTGGCGACCGCGCTGCTCGCCGGCTTCGGCCGGGCGAGCGCCGAGGTCGGCGCGGTGCTGATCGTCGGCGGCAATATCGCCGGTTACACCCGCACCATGACGACGACGATCACGCTGGAGACCTCCAAGGGTGACCTGCCGCTGGCGCTGGGGCTCGGGCTCGTGCTGATCGCGCTGACGCTGGCGATCAATGCGGTCGCCTTCGGGGCGAGTCGCATCGGCGCCCGCTATGCCGGATGACCATGATGCGTGACGTGACCTCGATCCTGCCGCTCAGCCTCGAGAGCATCTCCTTCCGTGGGGAAGGGCGCAAATTGGTCGATGCGGTCAGCCTCGTCGTGCCTGCGGGCGGGGTCACCGTGCTGCTCGGGCCCAATGGCGCCGGCAAATCGCTGATGCTCAGGCTCTGCCACGGCCTGCTGACACCGAGCGAGGGCCGCGTGCGCTGGGCGGCGAGTGCGACCGGGCGCGCGAAACGCCACGCCATGGTGTTCCAGAAGCCAATCATGCTGCGCCGCTCGGTCGAGGCCAATATCGATCATGCGCTGGCGGCCGCGGGCGTCGCGCGCATGGAGCGGCGCGAGCGCGCCCAGGCTGCGCTGGGGCGCTTCGGCCTGTCCGAGCGTGCGACGCAGCCTGCGCGGTTGCTCTCGGGCGGCGAGCAGCAGCGCCTCGCCATCGCTCGCGCCTGGAGCTTGAGGCCCGAACTGCTCTTCCTGGACGAGCCGACCTCGCAGCTCGATCCCGCCGCGACACGGCAGATCGAGGAGCTGCTGACCGGTCTCGTGGCGGAGGGCATCACGGTCTTGATGTCGACGCATGATCTCGGCCAGGCGAAGCGGCTGGCCGATCGCGTGCTGTTCCTGCACCGGGGCCGGCTGATCGAGGATTCCCTCGCCGAGTACTTCTTCGCCGAGCCGCAGACGATGGAGGCCAGCGCCTTCCTCGCCGGAGATTTGATCTGGTGAGGCGCTCGTCCCGAGAAGCCGATTGCTGCCAAAACCAGAAACCCAGGAGACGACCATAATGAGGAGACGACCATGATCGCGCCCAGACGCCTCTTGCTCATTGCTGGCTTCTCGGCCGCTCTTGCCGGCCTTGCGCTCGCCCAGACCGCCACAGTCGCGCCGCCGGCGGCATCGACCCCGGCCGCGGCGGGCACGCGCTTCATCACCGTCTCCTCGACGACCTCGACGCAGGATTCCGGGTTGTTCGGGCATATCCTGCCCTTGTTCCAGGCCAGGACCGGCATCGAGGTGCGGGTGGTGTCGCAAGGCACCGGTCAGGCGCTCGATACCGGGCGGCGTGGCGATGCCGATGTCGTCTTCGTCCATGCCAAGGCGCAGGAGGAGAAGTTCCTGGCTGAGGGTTTCGCGCTCGAGCGCAAGCCGGTGATGTATAACGACTTCGTCCTGATCGGCCCGAAGAGCGACCCGGCCGGCGTCGCCGGCACCAAGGACATCGTCGCTGCGCTGAAGGCGATCCAGGAGAAAAGCGCTCCCTTCGTCTCGCGCGGCGACAAATCCGGCACCCACTCCGCCGAACTCGCGCTCTGGAAGATCGCTGGCATCGATCTCGATCAGAAGAAGGGCTCCTGGTATCGCGATATCGGCCAGGGCATGGGCGCTGCGCTCAACACGGCCGGCGGCATGGGTGCCTATGTGCTCTCCGATCGCGGCACCTGGATCGCGTTCAAGAACCGCGGCGATCTCACGATTGCGGTCGAGGGCGACCGGCGCCTGTTCAACCAATATGGCGTCATGGCGGTGAACCCGGCCAAGCATCCGCATGTGAAGGTCAGTGACGGCCAGGCCTTCGTGAACTGGCTCATCAGCCCGGAAGGCCAGAAGGCGATCGCCGAGTACAAGATCGACGGGCAGCAACTGTTCTTCCCGAATGCGACGCAGGCGGGAGCCTGAACCGATGCGTCGCCTGATCCTCGCCGCTCTGTTCGGGCTCTCCTGCTCCGTCGCGCGGGCCGAGCAGCCGGTGCTGCTCCACGCCGCCGGCAGCCTGCGCAATGCGCTGACCGAAGTCGCCCAGGCCTTCGAGGCGGCGGCCAAACTGCCGGTCAAGACCAGCTTCGGACCCTCCGGCCTGTTGCGCGAGAACCTGTCCAGGGGCGAGGCGGCCGAGGTCTTCGCTTCCGCCAATATGAGCCATCCGCTCGCCCTGACCCAGGAGGGCAAGGCCGGGCCCGTCGTGCTCTTCGCCCGCAACGAGACCTGCGCCTTTGCCCGCGCCGGGCTCGAGGTGACGACGCAGACGCTGCTGGCGCGCATGCTCGATCCCGCGGTCAAGCTCGGTACCTCGACGCCGAAGGCGGACCCGTCCGGTGATTATGCCTGGCAGATCTTCGCCAAGGCCGAGGCGCTGCAGCCCGGCGCCAGGGCGGCCCTGGAGGCCAAGGCGCTCCAGCTCGTCGGCAGCCCCAACAGCGCGCCGACCCCGGCCGACAGGAACGGCACGGGCCATCTGCTGGCGACGGGGGCGGCCGATCTGTTCCTGGGCTATTGCACCAATGCCTTGCCGATCGCGCGCGAACAGCCGGGCCAGCGCATGGTCAGGCTGCCGCCGGCGCTGGCCGTGGGCGCCGATTACGGGATGACCGTGATGAACGGCGCCTCGATCAATGCCTATCGCCTGGCGATGTTCATCCTGTCGCCGGAGGGCCAGCGCATCCTCGCCAGGCACGGCTTCACTGCTCCGGCCGCGCCGCGCGAGGGCAGTTGACGGCGATGGCAGTGGCCCTTCCGCCGATCCGGCTCCTGGCCGCTGGCAGTTTGCGCGCGGCGCTGGGCGAGGTCGCGGCGGCGTTCGAAGCCAGGACCGGCCACACGGTCGAACTGGTCTGCGGCGCATCGGGCCTGCTGAAGCAGCGGATCGCCCAGGGCGAGGCGGCCGATCTCTTCGCCTCGGCCGATCTCGGCAATCCCGAAGCGCTGGCAGAAGCGGGGCTGGCGGGGCCGGTCGTGCTGTTTGCGCGCAACGAGCTTTGCGCCTTCGCACGGCCGGAGGTTGCGGTTTCTCCTGAGACCCTGCTCGCGCTCATGCTCGATCCCGCGATCAAGCTCGGCACCTCGACGCCGAAGGCCGACCCTTCCGGCGACTACGCCTTCCAGGTTTTCGCCCGGGCCGAGGCCTTGCAAGCCGGGGCGAAGGCGGCGCTGGAAGCCAAGGCGCTGCAATTGACCGGCGGGTGGGCGAGCATCGCGGCGCCCTCCGGCGCCAATGTCTACGGGCACAAGCTGGCGACGGGGGAGGCCGATCTGTTCCTGGCCTATCGCACCAATGCCGAGGCGATCACGCGGGAACAGCCCGGCCTCCAGCTGGTGCGCTTGCCGGCCGCGTTGTCGGTGAGAGCCGATTACGGCCTGACCGTGATGGCGAAGGCCTCGCCAAATGCCGGGCGGCTCGCCATGTTCATCCTCTCGCGGGCCGGGCAGGAGATCCTGGCGAAGCATGGCTTCGCCGCACCGACCCTGCCGCGCGACACGAACTGAACGGAGCAAGCGCGGATGGACTGGCAGGCGACGCGACCGGGCGAGACATCCGCGCCCCTGCCCGAGAGGCAGGATGCGCATCTCGTCTTCATCGGCCGGATCGCTACGCCTTTCGTGACGCGCGACCAGTGCCCGCGCCAGGGCGACAGCGAGAACGGTCCGGAATGCCGCGTCGAGATCGACGCGCCATGGCATGCGGCCTTGATGGGGATCGCGGCCTTCACCCATCTCGACCTGCTCTACTGGATGCATCAGGCACGGCGCGATCTCGTGACCCAGACGCCGCGCGGGGCGGAGCCGCTTGGTACCTTCGCCCTGCGCTCGCCGGTACGGCCCAATCCGATCGCGCTGTCACGGGCGCGGCTGCTGCGCGTCGAGGAGGGCGCGCTGATCGTGCGCGGGCTCGACTGCCTCGACGGCACGCCCCTGCTCGATGTGAAGCCGAACCGCTGCGCCCAGTCGCCATCCCAGGAGCATCGCCATGGGGCATCCTGACCGCCGCCTGGTGCTCGCTGGCCCAGCCACGATGGTGGCGGCGCCGCGTAGCGCGCATGCGGCTGCTGTTCGCGAGGGGGCTGGGCGTGAGATCGCGATTCCGGCCAAGGTCGAGCGCGGCTTTCCCGCCGGGCCGCCGGCCGCGATGACCAGAGCACTCTGATGTCGAGATGGCCGGGGCAAGCCCGACCCATGACGCGCTTTTAATCCCGGCACTTCGCGGAGTTGATCCTTGGGCCGATCGAAGATCAGACCCGAGGGCTACGGCCGGGATGACGGCGTGCTTCCAGGCACAAAGGGGTCGCTCCGGAGGCCTGCCTACTCATCCCTTCATGTAGTCATGGATCTTCCGGCCGAAAGGCAAGGTCAGGTCGGCGATGAAATGGTGCGCGCCGATGACCTTTCGCACCGGGAGGTCGGCAACCGGCGCGTTGACATGCGGGATCAAATGGAGACGGCCGGGGCCGATCCAGGAACCCTTCACCGTGATGTCGGTGAGCTTCAGCGCCACGAGCTGGCAGATCTCGGGCTCGCCGTCGACGCCGGGGATGATCTTGAGGTTGACCTGCGTCTTGGTCAGCATCGCCGTCGTCCTGACGCCATTGCCGGCCAGGCTCTCATGCTTGTAGCCCATCGTGCCCATGGCGACCTGCTGGCCGGCATATTCGAGCGTGCCGGTGAGCGTGTCCTTGACCACTTCCAGCTTGGGATGGGCATATTTCTTGGGAAAGCCCCAGATCTCGCGGCCGGCCGAGATCGGCGGCTCAAGGTCGAGATACATCTGCGAGACGAAGGAGACCTCCTCCTCGCCGAACTTGCAGGGGATGACGATGCCGCTCTCGGTATAGGTCCCGAAGCCGGAGGAATCCGGCATCTTGATCCATTCGTAATGCACGATGGGTGAGTCGAGCGGGACCAGCGGCTCGGGCAAATGGTGGCGGATCAGCTCCGGATCGGTCTCGTAGCTGATGATCATGTATTCACGGTCGATGAAGCGGTACGGGCCGGCCGGGTAACTCGGCCCCGCCAGTGGCATCGAGGGCAGATCGAGGATGTCCTTGCGGTTCATGACGGTGTCGCCCTCTGGATCACGTCGCCTTCGGACGGAACTGGCCGAAGGCGAAACGTGATCGATTCCAAGAGTTGAAAGCCTTGCTCACGCGAAAAACCGGTAGCCAGTTTTCGCGCGACGCTCTGGCCTATTCGGCGGTCCAGCCGCCATCGATCGGGAGGATGACGCCGGTGATCGATTTCGCGGCGTCCGAGGCGAGGAAGACCGCAAGCGCTGCAACCTCCTCGCTGGTGACGAACTGCTTGGTCGGCTGGGCGTGCAGCAGCACGTCGTTGATGACCTGTTCCTTGGTGAGGCCGCGCGCCGCCATGGTCTCGGGTATCTGCTTCTCGACCAGCGGCGTCCAGACATAGCCGGGGCAGATCGCGTTCGCCGTAATGCCGAAGGTCGCGGCTTCGAGCGCGACCGTCTTGGTCAGGCCGGCGATGCCGTGCTTGGCGGCGACATAGGCCGATTTGAACGGCGAGGCGACGAGCGCATGGGCCGAGGCCGTGTTGATGATGCGGCCCCATTTGCGCGCCTTCATGCCCGGAAGCGCGGCGCGGATGGCGTGGAAGGCGGCCGAGAGGTTGATCGCGATGATCGCGTCCCATTTCTCGACGGGGAAGTCCTCGATCGGCGAGACGAACTGGATGCCGGCATTGTTGACCAGGATGTCGACCGCGCCGAACTCGCTTTCGCCGTCGGTGATCATCGCGGCGATGGCGCCGCCATGGGCCATGTCGGCGGGGGAATAGCGCGCGGCTACGCCGAAATCGGCCTCGATGCCGGCGCGTTCTTTCTCGATGGCGTCTGGCGCGCCGAAACCGTTGATGACGACATTGGCGCCCTCGGCCGCATAGGCGCGGGCGATGGCGAGGCCGATTCCAGAGGTCGAGCCGGTGACGACGGCGGTCTTGCCCTTCAACATGCTGCTCTCTCCCTCCAAAGCCCGGACCGGTTTGCCGGCGCATGCTGTGCCGCAAAATCTGTGCCCGAGGCGTGATGGGGGAAGCTGACGCGGCGATGAAGCTTGCCTGACGGGACGATGACAGCGTCCTGGCGTCATATCGCTGTCACTTGATATGGCTGTCTCTCATCCAAAAGTTGGCACTATTATTGTTGCAGTGCGATCAGCCTGAGGACATCCGCGCCATGAACGCTCCTCCCTCCGTCTCCCTTTCGGAAAGCCGCTATCTCGGCTGGCGGCCCGAGCGCTGCGACCGCGTCGCGCTCGTGCTCCAGGGCGGCGGCGCGCTCGGCGCCTATCAGGCGGGGGTCTATCAGGCGCTGCACGAGGCCGATATCGAGCCCGACTGGATCTCGGGCGTCTCGATCGGCGCGATCAATTCGGCCTTGATCGCCGGCAATCCGCGTGAGCGCCGGCTGGAGCGACTCAAGGCTTTCTGGGATCGCATCACCGACCGCAAGGTCTGGTGGTTCACGCCGGAGGGCGACCTCTACCGCCAGGCGCGCAACGCGACCTCGTCCTTCTTCACCACCCTGCTGGGCCAGCCCGGCTTCTTCGAGCCACGCCGGACGAGCCCGCTCCTGGCAGCCGCCGGTGCAACCGACGCCACCAGCTTCTACGACACGAAACCCTTGCGTGAGACCCTGCTGGAGCTGGTCGATTTCGACCTGATCAACCGCAAGGAGGTCCGGTTCTCGGTCGGGGCGGTCAATGCGGCTTCGGGCAATTTCGTCTATTTCGACAACGCGCAGGAGGCGATCGGGCCCGAGCATGTGATGGCGTCAGGGGCGCTGCCGCCGGCCTTCCCGACCGTGCAGATCGGCACCGAGCAGTACTGGGACGGCGGCCTCGTCTCCAATACGCCGCTGCAGCATCTCCTGGCTCAGGACGACACGCTGAACTCGCTGATCTTCCAGGTCGATCTGTTTTCGGCGCGCGGCGCGTTGCCACGCACGATGCAGGACGTGATGGGCCGGCAGAAGGACATCACCTATTCCTCGCGCACACGCCTGACGACGGATCTGTTCGCGCTGATCCAGAACTGGAAGAAGAAGACGCATCAGGCGCTCACGAAGGTGCCTGAGGGCAGCCTGAGCGAGGAGGAGCGGACGCTGCGCGACGAGCTCGCGCTGATGCCCGAGCACACCATCCTGCAACTGATTTATCAGCAGAAATCCTATGAGGGCCATGCCAAGGATTACGAGTTCTCGCGCACCTCGATGCAGGAACACTGGAAATCAGGCTATGAGGACACCAGGCAGACGCTGACCCGCAAGGACTGGCTGAGGATCCCGCCCGACGGCGCCGGAATCGTGGCGCATGACGTGCACAGGGATTTCGAGCGGCGGTAGAACGTCATTCTCGGGCTTGTGCGCCTCAAGAATCTCATGACCAGAGCATTCTGGTTTACGAGAGGGTCGGGTCAAGCCCGACCATGACGCGGCGGTTCCGCGCTCGACAGCGTGCTCTCCCGGAACAGCCCTCAGGCGAGTTTGCCAGCCGCGGGCAGGCGGGCGCGCACCACGGTGCCGATCGCCGCCAGCGCCGCGGCGGTGAACAGCGCGCCGAGCGTGAGATACCAGCCGACGGCGGCGATGCCGTAATGGCTGGCGAGCCAGGTCGCGATATAGGGCGCCAGCGACGCGCCGACGATGCCGCCGAGATTGAAGGTCAGCGAGGCGCCGGTATAGCGCACGGCGGTGGGGAAGAGCTCCGCCAGCGCGGTGCCGAGCGGGCCATAGGTGAAGCCCATCAAGCCGAAGCCGAGCACGAAGAACAGCGTGATCGCGGTGAGGTCGCCGGGAACGAACAGCGGCGTGAACAGGAAGCCGTAGGCCGCGATCGCCAGCGTGGTCCAGAACAGCACCCGGCGATTGCCGAAACGGTCGGCGAGCAGCGCCGAGAGCGGGATCGCCAGCCCGAAGAAGACGACGCCGACCATCTGCACCGGCAGGAACTGCCCGCGCGCATAGCCCAGCGCCGTGGTGCCCCAGCTCAGCGAGAACACCGTCATCAGGTAGAACAGCACGAAGGTCGCCAGCGCCGCGATGGTGCCGAGCAGGAGATGGGCCTTGTGCTGCGACACCACCGCGACGATCGGCATGCGGACGCGCTCATGCTTGTCGATCGCCTTCTGGAATTCGGGGGTCTCGGTCAGGCGCAGCCGGACATAGAGCCCGACGAAGACCAGAAGCGCGCTGGCCAGGAAAGGAATGCGCCAGCCGAAGGCATAGAACTGCGCGTCGCTGAGCAGGTCGGTCAGCAAGAGGAAGCTGCCGGTGGCGCAGATGAAGCCGATCGGGGCACCGAGCTGCGGAAACATGCCGTACCAGGCCTGCTTGCCGGGAGGGGCGTTCTCGGTGGCGAGCAGCACGGCTCCGCCCCATTCGCCGCCGAGCCCGAGGCCCTGGCCGAGGCGGCACAGCGCCAGCAGCAGCGGAGCCAGGACGCCGACGCTGGCATAGGTCGGCAACAGGCCGATCACGACGGTCGACAGGCCCATCGTCATCAGGGCAGCAACCAGCGTGGCCTTGCGCCCGATCCTGTCGCCGAAATGCCCGAAGATCGCTGCGCCGATCGGCCGCGCGAAGAAGGCGATGGCGAAGGTCGCCAGCGATTGCAGCATCGCCGAGGTCGCGTCCCCGCCAGGGAAGAACAGCTTTGGGAACACCAGCACGGCGGCGGTGGCGTAGATATAGAAGTCGAAGAACTCGATCGTCGTACCGATGAGGCTGGCGAAGAGAATGCGGGCCGGCGAATTGGCGGCAGAAGCGGCAACGGGGGACGACACGGGACAGCTTTCGGTGATCGAACTCGGGGAGCTGGCGGCCATAGCGGAAAGCCGATTTGCAATCAATGCGCTCAACGCATGTCTGACGTCATATAATTGCGTCGCCATGCCACCTATGCATCACTTCATTGCCGGAGGCCGCTTCCTCCCCAAGGCGTCCTTGCCTCAGACGCCCTTGCCCAGCTCGACCGGCACCGAGAAGGAACGCTTTACCTGTCCGAGCGCGAAGCTCGATTCGATCGAGGCGACATTGTCGAGCCGGGTCAACTTGTCCTTGAGGAAGCGCTCATAGGCCGCGAGGTCGCTGACGATGATGCGCAGCAGGTAGTCGCGCGGGCCGGTCATCAGATAGCAATCGGCGACCTCGGGCCAACGGGCCACGATCGCGGCGAAGCGATCGAGCTCCTCCTCGCGCTGGCGCTCGAGCTTGATCGAGGCGAAGACCGAGACCGGCAGGCCGAGCTTGTCCTGGTCGACGACCGCGACATAGCCCTTGATCACGCCGGCCTCCTCCAGCAGCCGGACCCGCCGCGCGCAGGGGCTTGGCGAGAGTCCGACCTTGCCGGCGAGATCCTGAATGCTCATGCGCCCGTCGGCCTGGAGAGCCTGGACGATGCGGCGGTCGATGTCGTCTAGTCTGTGTTCTGGCATGGTCTCTCGCTTTCAGGCCCAGGATTAGCGGAAACCGCCAATTGGGGAAGCCGCGGCTCATGTCTTTAGCTGCCAACGCTGCGGAAACCATGCATGATCGCAGTCCAGCTTTTTGTCACACGCGACACGTTCGATGAAGGGCGCGGGGAACCCTCTCCCATAGGGAGAGGGCAGGGTGAGGGGTAGGCCGTCCAACCAGCGGCCCGAAACGTCGCCGCCGTCGGCGTTCAGGCTCGATGATTTCGGGCCTACACCTCACCCCTGCCCCTCTCCTTACAGGAGAGGAGTTCCCCGCGCTTGGATCCCGAAGGGTTGCGCCCTCCATCCTCGCGAGAGCCTGCTATGTCCAACCCGCGCCTGCCCAAAGATTCCCGGTTGCCGATCTTGGCCGAGCTGGAAAAGAAGATCCTCTGGCTCGCCTCCTGGACGATCCACAACGCCAATCATCTCCGCGCCAGCGAGGACGGCATGAAGGTCGGCGGGCATCAGGCCTCCTCGGCCTCGCTCGCGACGATCATGACGGCGCTTTATCTCGGCGTGCTCCGGCCGCAGGACCGGGTCGCGGTGAAGCCGCATGCCTCGCCGATCTTCCACGCCATCAACTATCTGATGGGGCTGCAGACGCGCGAGAAGCTGGAGAATTTCCGCGGCTACAAGGGCGCGCAAAGCTATCCCTCGCGCACCAAGGATATCGACGATGTCGATTTCTCGACCGGCTCGGTCGGCCTCGGCGTGGCGCAGACGCTGTTTTCCTCGCTGGTGCAGGATTACGTCAAGGCGCATGGCTGGGGCGAGAAGCGCCAGGACGGCCGCATGGTCGCGCTGATCGGCGATGCCGAGCTCGACGAAGGCAACATCTTCGAAGCCCTGATGGAGGGCTGGAAGCACGGCCTGCGCAACACCTGGTGGGTGATCGACTATAACCGCCAGTCGCTCGACGCCGTCATCCGCGAAGGGCTCTATGACCGCTTCGAGCAGATGTTCAGGAATTTCGGCTGGGACGTCGTGACGCTGAAATACGGCTCGCTGCAGCAGGCGGCCTTCAAGGAGAAAGGCGGCGAGCGGCTGAAGGCCTGGATCGATTCCTGCCCGAACCAGCTTTATTCGGCCCTGACCTTCCAGGGCGGGGCGGCCTGGCGCAAGCGGCTGATGGACGATCTCGGCGATCAGGGGCCGGTCACCAAGCTGATCGAGAGCCGCTCCGACACCGAGCTATCCAGGTTGATGTGCAATCTCGGCGGCCATGACCTGCCCTCGATCCTCGAAGCCTTCGAGGCCGTCGATCATGATCGCCCGGTCTGTTTCCTGGCCTATACCGTCAAGGGTTTCGGGCTGCCGCTCGCCGGGCACAAGGACAACCATGCCGGGCTGATGACCAAGGACCAGATGGAGGGCTTCAAGACCGCCAATGCGGTCCGGCCCGGCCATGAATGGGATCTGTTCGAGGGGCTGTCACTGCCGCAGAGCGAGCTTCGCGCCTTCCTCGACAAGGTGCCCTTCTTCTCGGAGGGCCGGCGCCGCAAGAGCGCGCCGAAACTGCCGGTGCCCGAGAGGCTGGAGGCCGGCATCCAGGCGGTGATGTCGACCCAGATGGGCTTCGGCAAGATCCTGGACGATCTCGCCAAGCGCGGCGGGCCCTTGGCCGACCGCATCGTCACGACCGCGCCCGACGTCACCGTGTCGACCAATCTCGGGCCCTGGGTCAACCGGCGCGGCCTGTTCGCCAGGGCGGAGATGGCCGATACCTTCAAGGATGAGCGCATCCCCTCGATGCAGAAATGGGAGTTCTCGCCCAAGGGCCAGCATATCGAGCTGGGCATCGCCGAGATGAACCTGTTCATCAACCTCTCGGCGCTGGGCCTGTCGCATTCGATCTTCGGCGAGCGCCTGATCCCGATCGGCACGCTCTACGACCCGTTCATCTCGCGCGGCCTGGATGCGCTGAACTATGCCTGCTACCAGGATGCCCGCTTCATGGTGGTGGCGACGCCGTCTGGCGTCACGCTCGCGCCCGAGGGCGGCGCGCATCAGTCGATCGCCACGCCCCTGATCGGAATGAGCCAGGATGGGCTTTGCGCCTTCGAGCCGGCTTTCGTCGACGAGCTTGCGGTGATGATGCGCTGGTCCTTCGACTATCTGCAGAGGGATGGCGAGGGCGATCCCAATGAGCGGACCTGGCTGCGCGACGAGACCGGCGGCTCGGTCTATCTGAGGCTCTCGACGCTGCAGCTCGAGCAGCCGAAGCGGGCGATGACGCCGGAGCTCGAGCACGCGATCATCGACGGCGCCTATTGGCTGCGCAAGCCCGGCCCCAATGCCTCGGTGGTGGTCGCCTATACCGGCGCTGTCGCGGCGGAGGCGATCGAGGCCGTCGGGCTGCTCGGTGAGGACCGGCGCGATGTCGGCCTGCTCGCGATCACCTCGGCCGACCGGCTCAACGCCGGCTGGCAGGCGGCCGAGCGGGCGCGCCAGCGCGGCAACCAGCAGGCGACGAGCCATATCGAGCGTTTGCTGGGCGAGCTGTCCCGCGATTGCGGCATCGTCTCGGTGCTGGACGGGCATCCGGCGACGCTGGCCTGGCTCGGCAGCGTGCATGGCCACAAGCAGAAGGCGCTCGGCGTCGAGCATTTCGGCCAGACCGGCACGGTCGCCGACCTCTACCGCCATTTCGGCATCGATGCGAACGCGATCGTGCATGCCGCGCAAGCGGCGGCTCCGGGCCGGCCGGTGCGCTATCTGAAGGCGCTGCCGTAGGGCCCTGTCATCCCGTGCGCGCTGCGGCATTCATGCCGCCGCGCAGACACGGGACCGTCAGCAGAAAGAGGCGCCTTCGCGTCGCGCGGTCCCGCATCTGCGCAGCAACACTTCGTGCTGCAGCGCGTGCGGGATGACATCCGCCTCAGAAGCGCGGGGTCGAGAAGCTGTTGGCGAAGGGGTTGACGCCGGATCCGATGCGGCCCGGCAAGGTGCCCTCGCCATAGAATTCGCCAGTGCTGGCATAGACCGGCGTGGCGGCGAAATGCTGGCTGGCGTAATTGTTCATCGAGCCGACCGGCACGACATTGCCGAGGTCGAAATAGCTGCGCTTCTGCACGGTGATGCGCAGCGGGCCGCGGCGATTCTGCGCCTCGGCAATCGTCGTCGCGACGGTCAGCGCCACGAGCGAAAGGCCGAAGCCGGCGGCGAAACGCTGGAAGGAACGCATGACGAAAGGTCTCCTGAGACGACGGGCAGCGGGGCATCTGTCACGATGCGGGATGACGCGACGATACTCCCTCGTAGTTAACGGTTTTGTTCGCCTTCGCCAGAGGCAACGCACGCGAAAGTGAGATTTTGCGTCTCCAGAGATTTCAAGCGCCAGTTCAGGAAACACTGTCCCGTCTTGGGGGGGCCGCGCTAGAACAAGGCGCGAAAAAGTCGGAACCGGTCTTTCGCGTCGCTCCGGCTCCAGGGCGTCTCGAAGGGCGCTGGAATTCGTTGGCTCGCCAGGATGAGGGCTTCGCGCGTCTTGAAGTCGATGGTCAGCGCCTTGCTGCCGTTTTCAGCGCGGGAGCCGAGCCGTCGGCGTCGAGCCAGGAGGCCTTGCGGCCGGTGGCAGAGAGGCGCGGCGGCGCGCAGGCCGGCTGGCGGGCGAGCTCTGTGCGGGCGAAGGCTGAGCGCAGAGCCTTGTCCTCGCCGGCGGCGAGCAGGTCGATCCGGTCGATCAGGCAAACGAGCTGCTGGCGGTCGGCCGGGCGCCCGGGCGCGCCGCACCACCAGCCGCTGAGGCCGAGCGGCAGGTCGCCTGCGCTCTTCATGTCACCGGGACTCTTGCGGAAGGCGATGCAGGGGCGGCTGGCGTCGCCGTTGCTCAGCGTCGTATCGGCGGTCTCCACCGTGCCGAAGCGGGTCTCGATCGAGGTCGGAACGCCGCTGCGCTGGATCGACATGCCGCGCTCGGAGGCCTCGCGCACCAACGCGATGATGAAAGGCTGCGGCCGCGCCTCGCTGTTATGAGTGACGAGCAGGCGCAATCGCAGATGCGGCTTGTCGGCATCAAAAGCGCCGAAGCTCAGCGTGTCCTGGCGGCGGGCCCCGTCCTGGCTGCGCATCGCCTCATAGGCCGCCTGCTGGCGGTCGAGCTCGGGCGATTCCAGGCCGAACATCGCGATCGGCCGGGTGATCTTGAGCCAGTTGTCGCCAGTGAGCGCCTGCTGGCGCGGCTCCAGGAGCACATCGCGGATCGGGCGGCTCTCGCTGGCAGCGGGAATCGTCAGGCTGGCGAGGCGTGGCTCGCTGTCGCCGGCGGCGGACAAGGCGGTGACGAGGCTCGCCGTCAGGCCGATGCCGGTCAGGGCGGCAAGCCCGCGCCAGACCAGTCCGCCGGTCAGCCCCAGGCCGCGACGGCCGAAAATGGCGAGGGCGCCGCGCAGCAGCACGGCAAAGCCGGTTTCGATCGCGTCGGCGCAGCGGATCAGCGCGGCGACCCCGTCGAAGCGCGCAAGATCGAAGCGCACAAGACGAGGCCTGCTGCGATCGACCGCTGCGGAGGCGGCCCGACCGGTGGCCTTGGCGGCGGCAGTGATCGCCGGCCAATGCGAGCGGAGCCTGCCGAGCAAGAGCGATGCGAGATGACGCGACACGACCGGAACTCACCTTAATGGTTAGTGGCCGCGTCGTGTGCGCGGCTCGTCTTCACCCGCGCGGAGACTGGCCGGGCGTGAGTCAGCGCCGGGTTACCGCCGGCGGGCTATCCGCGAACAGCGTAAATCCGAGGTCAAGGAGCAGGGTTAACAGCGGGGGACGTTGACTTTTGGCTGCCTTGGGTGTTTTGACTTGCGGTAAGGCGCGCGGGGAAACCTGCCTTGCGCCGACGCGAAGCCTTCAGCCCTTCGGGATTGGCCCTGTGACCGTCCGTCAGACGACGAAACGCACGACCAAAACGACGACCGGTAAAACGGTTACGTCGCGCTGACCTTCGCCTCGGTTCCGGGTTCTCTCCCCCCGGCGGGGATAATCGCCGAACCTGCTTCATAGCATCGAGCGGGCCGGCAACCCCGGGGGAGACCAAACCGGTTTCATCCAAAAGGACTATCACAATGAGCTTCAAGGTCGCGATTGTCGGCGCCACGGGTAATGTGGGCCATGAGATGCTCGATATCCTGGCCGAGCGGGCTTTCCCGGTCAGCGAGGTCGTAGCGCTCGCCTCTTCCCGGTCCATCGGCACCGAGGTCTCCTTCGGTGACAAGACGCTGAAGGTTAAGGCGCTGGAGCATTACGACTTCTCCGACACCGATATCTGCCTGATGTCGGCCGGCGGCGAGGTCTCCAAGGAATGGTCGCCCAAGATCGGCGCGCAGGGCTGCGTCGTCATCGACAACTCCTCGGCCTGGCGCATGCATCCCGACGTGCCGCTGATCGTGCCGGAGGTGAACGCCGCTGCTGCCGCAGGCTTCACCAAGATGAACATCATCGCCAATCCGAACTGCTCGACCGCCCAGCTCGTCGTCGCCCTGAAGCCGCTGCACGACAAGTATGGCATCAAGCGCGTCGTCGTCTCGACCTATCAGTCGGTCTCCGGCGCCGGCAAGGAGGCGATGGACGAGCTCTTCAACCAGACGCGCTCGATCTTCTCCGCCGGCGAGATGACCACGAAGAAGTTCCCCAAGCGCATCGCCTTCAACCTCATCCCGCAGATCGACGTCTTCATGGAGGACGGCTTCACCAAGGAAGAGTGGAAGATGATGGCGGAGACCAAGAAGATCCTCGATCCGAAGATCAAGCTGACCGCGACCTGCGTGCGCGTGCCGGTCTTCATCAGCCATTCCGAGAGCGTCAACATCGAGTGCGAGAAGCCGGTCACGGCCGATGAGGCGCGCGAGGTGCTGCGCACCGCCCCCGGCATCCTCGTCATCGATAAGCACGAGCCCGGCGGCTACATCACCCCGCATGAGGCGGCCGGCGAGGACGCGACCTATATCTCGCGCATCCGCGAGGACAACACGGTCGAGAACGGTCTCGCCTTCTGGTGCGTCTCCGACAATCTGCGCAAGGGCGCCGCGCTGAACGCGGTGCAGATCGCCGAGGTGCTGATCAACCGCAAGCTGATCCAGCCGCGCAAGAAGGCGGCGTGAAGCGAGGCGCAGCCATCTGCTGATCGAGGCGGGCCTTAGGCCCGCCTTTGTCTTGACGGGCGCGGCCATGCATGGTCGCCGTTCGATCTTTGCGCAACGCGGGATGGATCAAATCGATTAGCGTCGGGTTTCAATCCTGCGCGTCGATGATTTGCCAAACGCTCCCCATCCAGAACCGACACCCTTGCCGCCTGTGACGGCGGCGTTGCCGCCGCGTCGCGACAATGCCTTTCGCGGCATCGGGCTGATCCTGCTGTCGACCGTCTTCCTGAACGCGTCGGACGTGGTCTCGAAGCTGCTCACCACCACGGTTCCGCCCCTGCAGATCACCTGGCTGCGCTACGGCGTCTTCACCCTGATCATGCTCGCCATCGTGGCGCGCAGCGGCGGCCTAGAGCGCCTGCGGACGCGCAAGCCGATGCTGCAATTCCTGCGCGGCCTCGGCGTCACCGGCTCCTCGATCCTGTTCGTGATCGGGCTGAAATATCTGCCGATCGCCGACGCCACGGCGACGAGCTTCGTCGCTCCCTTGTTCGTCACGGCCTTGTCGATCCCGATCCTGGGAGAGACCATCGGCTGGCGGCGCTGGACCGCGACGCTGGTCGGGCTGCTCGGCGTGCTGATCGTGGTGCGGCCGGGCGGGGCTGGCTTCCAGCTCGCCTCGCTGCTGCCGGTCGTCTCGGCCTCGACCTGGGCCTTCGCGCTGATCGTGACCCGCATGATGAGCCGGACCGAGAGCCCGCTGACGACCTTGGCCTATTCTGCGATGATCGGCTTTGCGATCGTCAGCGCGGTCATGCCCTTCGCCTGGCAGCCTCTCACCGCGGAGATGGTGTGGCTCGGCGTCTTCATCGGCGCCTCCTCGACGATCGGCCATTGGCTGGTGGTGCAGGCGTTCCGCTATGCCGACGCTTCGCTGCTGGCGCCGTTCTCCTACATGCAATTGCTCTGGGCCGCGATCTTCGGCTTTTTCCTATTCGCGGTTCTGCCCGACGCCTGGACGCTGGTCGGCGCGATGATCATCGCGGGGTCGGGCCTCTACACCGCGCATCGCGAGCGCATCAAGGCGCGGCTGCTGCAGGGCTGAGGCTGTCGCGTGGACGATTCGAGCCCTGGAGTTGGGCGCGCGACGAGACGTAAGTGGCGATGGCGCGCTCCAGGCGCCGCACGCCCTCGGTGATGACCTCCGGGGAGCTGCGGGTGAAATTGACCCGCATCGCGAAGCGGTCCTGGCCAGTGAAGTCGAAGACGCTGCTGGGCACGAAGGCGACTTTCTCCTCGACCGCGAAGCGGTAGAGTTCGTCGGTGTCGATCGCCTGGTTCCTGGCCCGCATCCAGACGAACATGCCGCCGACCGGCACCTCCCATTCGAACCATTCGCCCAGGCGCAGGGCCGCCTCATCGCACAAGGCGTCGCGCCGCTCCCGGTAGAGCGGAACGATCGTCTTGGCGTGCTCGCTGTCGAAATCCTGCTCGAGCAGTTCGAGCGTGATCGCCTGGGTCAGCATGCTGCTGCTCAGATCGGTCGCCTGCTTCGCCAGCGTCAGCGCCTGGATCATGCCGGGCTCGGCGACGATCCAGCCGACACGCAGGCCCGGAACCAGGCTCTTCGAGACGGTGCCGAGATAGATCACCGGGCCGTCATAGGCGCGCGAATGCCGCGCGACATAATGGCCAAGGATGCTGTGGCCGGGCGGCCCGTCCAATTGGATCGTCCTGTAGGGATCGTCCTCGACGAGCCATGTGCCGGCAGTCAGCACCTTGTCGAGCAAGGCGGCGCGCCGCTCCTGCGAAACCAGCACTCCGGTCGGGTTGGAATAGTTCGGCACGGAGTAGACGAATTTGGCCCGCGCGAGGGCATCCTCGAAGCCGGGCTCCCGCAGATCCCAGTCGAGCTTGCTGTAGAGCGGCGCGCGCGGTCGCCAGGCGTCGAGCGCGCCGAGATAGGTCGGCGATTGCGCAACGATCAGATCGCCGGGATCGACCAGCACCTTGCCGATCAGGTCGAGGCCCTGCATCGAGCCGCTGGTCAGCAACACGTTCTCAGGCGTGAAGTGCCCGCCTGTCTCGGCGGAGATGCGCGCCGCGATCAGCCGGCGCAGGGCGGGAAAGCCCTCGATCGCACCATATTCCAGGACCGCCGGCCCGTGCCGTTCGAGCGCGCGCTGCGTCGCGGATTGGATCGCCGCGAGGGGATAGAGCTCCGCCGCGGGCAGGCCGCCGGCGAGGCTCACCACATCGGGGCGACCGCCAAAGGCGAGAAATTGCTGGGAGATGCTGTTGCTCGTCTTGAGCCATTGCGCGCAGCCCGGACGATTTCCGGCCGCCGGGCTTTTCGAGATCGTCATGTCCTGGTCCTCCCGCTCAAAGGACAATAGCGCTCGTGATCGGAGCGAGTCCGTGCAATGTTTCGCGCGAGTGCCGGGCGATGGAGCGTTAATCGCTCTCATTCCGGCCAATGGGAGTGAAAAAGCTTCATGGTCGAGTTGGATCAGATCGACCGCCGAATCCTGGCCGCCCTGCAAGCCAATGGGCGGATCTCGAATCTGGAGCTTGCCGAGCAGGTCGGCCTGTCGCCCACGCCGTGCAGCCGGCGCATCAAGCGCCTCGAGGAAACCGGCGTGATCGAGGGCTATGCGGCGCGGATCAGCCCCGCGGCGCTCGGCTTCGGCATCTGCGTGATGGTGAGCGTGCGGCTCGCCAAGCAGAGCCCGGATGCGGCGAGCCAGTTCCTGACCGCGATCCAGGGGCGGCCCGAGATCACGGAATGCCTGCTGGTGACCGGCAATGTCGATTATCTGCTTCGGGTCTGGGTCAAGGATATCGAGGCCTTGCGGAGTTTCATCACCGAGGCGCTGCAGTCCATCCCCTGCGTCGCCGAGACCTCAACGATGGTCATCCTGGAGGCGACGACGTCGAATCGGCTTCTGTCGGTGCCCGCCAAGGCCAGGCCCAAGACATAGCTTCGCCCGCCATGGCCGTCGTCAGGGCGCTGCCCGCCCGGCGATCGTCGGGAGGTCGGTTGCCGGCGCTGGTGCGGAAAACCAGCGGCGGCCGAGCCAGAGCGCGACATGGACGAGCAGGACGAGGACTGGCACCTCGACCAGCGGGCCGATCACGGCGGCAAAAGCAACCGGCGAGGCGAGGCCGAAGCTGGAGATCGCAACCGCGATGGCAAGCTCGAAATTATTGCCCGAGGCGGTGAAGGCGACGGCCGTGGTGCGGGGATAGTCGGCCTCGATCCATCTGCCCATGGCGAAGCTGATCAGGAACTGCACCACGAAATAGAGCGCCAGCGGGATCGCGATCCGCACCGCATCGAAAGGCAGGCGCACTAGATCGCCGCCCTTCAGGCTGAACATCGCGACGATGGTGAAGAGCAGCGCGGCCAGCGTGATGGGCCCGATGCGCGGCAGGAAGCTTTCCTCGTACCATTCCCGGCCTCGGCGCGCGGTCAGGATGCGGCGCGTCAGATAGCCGGCCAGGAAGGGGATGCCGAGATAGATCGCAACCGCCTGCGCGATCGTCCAGAAGCTCACCGCGACGACGCTGCCCTCCAGCCCGAACAGCGGCGGCAGGACGCTGAGGAAGAACCAGGCATAGATACTGAAGAACAGGATCTGGAAGAGCGAGTTGAAGGCGACGAGACCGGCGACATATTGGTTGTCGCCCTTGGCGAGGTGGTTCCAGACCAGCACCATGGCGATGCAGCGCGCGAGCCCGATCAGGATCAGCCCGGTCATGTAATGCGGCTGGTCGCGCAGGAAGATCACCGCCAGCGCGAACATCAGGACGGGGCCGATCAGCCAGTTCTGGACCAGCGACAGCGCCAAGACGCGCTTGTCGGCGAAGACGGCGGGCAATTCCTCATAGCGGACGCGCGCCAGCGGCGGGTACATCATCAGGATCAGGCCGATCGCGATCGGGACGTTGGTGGTGCCGATCGAGAGGCTCTCAAGTGCGGCGGGCAGGCCGGCGAAGGTCGTGCCAAGCGCGATGCCGAGCGCCATCGCCGCAAAAATCCAGAGGGTGAGGTAGCGATCGAGGAAGGAGAGCCTTTCGGGAGCGGGCGCGGTCGTCATGCCGAAATCCTCGCTCCGGTCTCGTCGATGACGCGCTCGCCATCCTCCTTGGTGAAAGCACCCTTCTGGGGCGCGGGCAGCAGATCCAGCACGGCCTCGGAGGGCCGGCAGAGCCTGACGCCGAGGGGGGAGACCACCAGCGGCCGGTTGATCAGGATGGGATGGGCCATCATCGCGTCGATCAGCGCATCGTCGGGCAGGGACATGTCGCCGAGGCCGAGTTCGGCATAGGGCGTGCCCTTCTCGCGCAGCAGGTCGCGCGGCGCCATGCCGGCACGCGCGATCAGCTGGACCAGCAGCGCCCGCGCCGGCGGCGTCTTCAGATATTCGACGACATGCGGCTCGATTCCGGCATTGCGGATCATCGCCAGCGTGTTGCGCGAGGTGCCGCAGGCCGGGTTGTGATAGATGACGATGTCGGTGCTCATGCGGGTCCCACTCAGCAGCACGGGGTCAGTTCGGCGATCAACGGCGCGCAAAGCTCGGGCTTTCCGGCGCAGCAATCCTTGACCAGGAAAAGGGTCAGCGCGCGCAGCCCATCGAGATCGGCGCGGTAGACGATCGAGCGGCTGCGCCGTTCCGATCTGACCAGGCCTGCGCGCGCAAGGATCGCCAGATGCGCCGACATGGTGTTCTGCGGCACGTCGAGGAGGCGGGCGATCTCGCCGGCGGCCAGGCCTGCGGGCTCATGGCGAACCAGCAGGCGGAAGCTGTCGAGGCGAGTCGCCTGCGCCAAGGCGCCGAGCGCGGTGATGGCTGTTTTGGTTTCCATATATCCAGATTAATGGATATTTATGATCATGCAAGCGCGACATTCTCTGCGGCACCGGCATTCTCAGAAAGACTGCCGTTTCGATTTGTCGATGCGGCTTCACGGCGGCTGGAGCTTGCCTGACGCCCTGCCGGTCATGCTAGCCTTCCGGGCTTGCGGGAGGGCGGAATGGACAGCGCATCACAATCGGCGAGAGAGGCTTTCGAGGCTGCCCTTGGCACGCTGAAAACGGCGCTCGCCCATGTCGCCAATGGCGATGTCGGACCGATCAAGGCGTTCTATTCGCATCGCGACGATGCGACCAGTTTCTATGGCTGGGGCGGATATGAAAAGGGCTGGGACGAGGTCTCGCGGCGCTGGGACTGGGCGGCGGAACGCTTCAAGGGCGGAACGGTCAGCCACAGGAACATCACCACCGTGGTGGGCGCCGATCTCGCCTTTACGACCGATATCGAGACCTTCAGCGTGACGATGCTCGGCATGGAGCAGCCGACGCAATGGTCGAACCGGGTCACCCATGTGTTCCGGTTCGAGGATGGCGGCTGGCGCCTGCTGCACCGGCACGCCAACCGGCTCGAGGATCAATACGAGCCGTCGAAGCGGCTGGGCGGCGGATAGCGGCCGTCGATCGGTCAGGTGAAATAGGGTGCGAGATTCGCCCGGATGCGGGCGAGAACCGTCGCGCCGGAGAGATCGGGTACGAAGCTCTTGCCCGTGATCATCTCATAGGCCTGAATATAGACGCGCGAGGTCTGTTCGACGAGCGCGGCGGGAATCGCCGGGATCGGGTCCTTGTAGGGGTCGCAGCGCGCCGCGACCCAGGCGCGGACGAAGTCCTTGTCGAAGCTGACCGGGCGGGTTCCCTCAGTCAGGCTCTTCTCATAGCTGTCGGCGACCCAGTAGCGGCTGCTGTCGGGAGTGTGGATCTCGTCGGCGAGGATGATGGCGCCGGTCTTGTCGGTGCCGAACTCGTATTTCGTGTCGACGAGGATCAGGCCGCGCTCGGCGGCGCGGGCCTGGCCGCGCGCGAACAGCGCCAGCGCATAGCGCGAGACCGTGTCCCATTGTTCCTGGCTCAACAGCCCCTGCGACAGAATCTCGGCGCCCGACAAGGGCTCGTCATGGCCACCGTCGAAGGCCTTGCTGGTCGGGGTGATGATCGCTTCGGGCAGCTTTTCGTTGTCGCGCAGACCGTCGGGCAGGCGTAAGCCGTACATCTCGCGCTCGCCGTTCCTGTACTTGGTCAGGATCGAGGTGCTGGTTGTGCCGGCGAGATAGCCGCGCACGACGATCTCGACCGGGAGGATATCGAGCCTGGTGCCGATCACGACGTTGGGGTCGGGATAGGCGAGCACATGGTTGGGGCAGATATCGGCGGTTTCCTCGAACCAGTAGCGCGCCGTCTGGGTCAGCACCTGACCCTTGAACGGGATAGCGGTCAGGATCCGGTCGAAGGCGCTCAGGCGGTCGGTCGCGATGATGATGCGGCGGCCATCGGGCAGATCGTAATTCTCGCGGACCTTGCCGTTGTAGCGGTTCGGCAGTTCCGGAATGAACGCATCTGACAGAACGCGGGAATCGCTCATCGGGGGTCTTTCGCTGGAGCGCAGGCTGGTGAACGCAAGGCTTGCAACCGCTTAAAATCGCGCAGGCCTGCGGGGTCAAGCGGGATCGTCGGATATTGCGAGCCTGACGGGCAATGGATTGAACGGCATCCAAGCGCCGAGCGATCATTCAGCCGCGCCGCCATCCTGGCCGAAGCCCCCGCGTCCGATCTTTGATCGGCCCAAGGATAAACTCCGCGGAGCGGCCCCGGATCCCAAGCGCGTCATGGTCGGGCTTGACCCGGCCATCTCTGAAGCCAGAGCGCTCTGGTCATGAGATTCTCAGGGCAAGCCCGAGAATGACGCCCTCCGATGGATCCCGGGACGACCTGCGGTCGCCCAGGATGACCGCGCGTTTTGATTTGAGTGGCCAGGCCCGGCAAATCCGCGGTTCAGGAACCCGCTTTCGCCGGCTTCCGCGCATAGCGGGCGAGAAACATCGTGACGGCCGAGGCGACGACACGCTTGATCTCGGCCTCGGGGGCGGGGCTGCGCTTGGCGTTGAACAGGCGCGGGCGCACCAGGGTCGACTGGCAGAGATCGAGGAACTGCATGGCTGCGAGCTCGGTGTCGTCGATGTCGAGCACGCCCTTCTCGACCTGGCGGGCAAGGTAACCCGCGAGGCATTGGGTGCCGTATCCAGGGCCGCGCTCGTAGAACTCCTTGCCGAGATCGGGCATGCGCTCGGCCACGCCGAGCACGATGCGGTGGGCGCTGACGGCGAAATCGCTGGTCAGCATGCGCGCCAGCCCCTCGCCGAAGCCCGCGAGCCCCTCGGCGAAATCGAGATCGCTGTTCAAGATCTCGTAAAGGCCGCGCTTCTGCGCCTCGCGCTCCCGCTCGATCAAAGCGACGAAGAGATGTTCCTTATCCTCGAAATAGACATAGAGCGTGCTCTTGGAGACGTTCGCGGCGGCGGCGATGTCGCTCACGCTCGCCGCATCGAAGCCGCGCGCCGTGAAGACTTCATGCGCGCCATCGAGAATCTGGCGGCGCTTGTCGGGGTCCGCCCCTGCGATGCGCCGATTTCGCGATGTCGGCTTAACCGCCCGCTCAAGTGTTTCACTCATACTGTCCATCCGGCGCCTCTCGGCCGCCCCTGAAAAAGAATCGAACCGACTGGTTCGATTTCTCTTGATATGCGCCATCGATGGCGTTATTTCAACCGAAATCGAACCTGTTGGTTCGAATTGATTTTCGCCAGGATGCTGCCATGTCCGCCGAGACCATCACCGACCAGCGTCGCGACCGGCTGAAGCTGGTCGACCCCGCCATGGATACCACGCAGCCCGCCCATGCCCGCCAGCCCGGCGAGGCTGCGCCCCCGGCCGCGGCCGAGACGGCTGTGGCGCCGAAGGCGAAGCGCGGCGGCTTGCGCCGGGCCGGCCTGATGCTGCTGGCGACGGCGGCCGTGGGCGTCGGCGCCTGGTACGGCGTCGATTGGTTGAAGAATGGCCGCTTCATCGTCTCGACCGACGACGCCTATGTCGGCGCCGAGATGGCGACGATCTCGGCCAAGCTCGCGGCCAATATCGCGACGGTTTCCGTGGTGCAGAACCAGGAGGTCAAGGCCGGCCAGCCGCTGGTGGCGCTCGACGACGGCGACTGGCGCCTCGCGCTCGACAGCGCCAGGGCCAAGAGCGCGACGGCCACCGCGACGCTGCTGCGCATCGACAGCCAGATCGAGGCCGGCCGTGCCGCACTGGTGCAGGCGCGGGCCCAGCAGACTTCGGCCGAGGCGGCCGTCACCCGCACGGCTGCCGATTTCGATCGTGCCAACAGCCTTGCCGCCAAATCCTACGGGTCGCAGGCCACGCTCGACGCCGCCAGGGCGGCGCGCGACCAGGCTGTCGCCTCTCTGGCGAGCGCCAAGGCCGGCGTCGTGCAGGCCGACGCCAATGTCGAGGTGCTGAAGGCGCAGCGCGTCGAGGCGGCTCGCCAGGCCGACGAGCTCAAGGTGGCCGAGCAGAAAGCCGCACGTGACCTCACATTCACCAAGATCACCGCGCCGATCGACGGGCTCGTCGCCAACACCAACGTCCAGCTCGGCGACCTCGTCAGCGCCGGCAAGCGCCTGATGTCGATCGTCCCGCTCGACCAGGTCTATGTCGATGCGAATTTCAAGGAGACGCAGGTCGGCCCCCTGAAGATCGGCGACAAGGCCTCGATCACGGTCGATGCGCTGCCCGGCCAGGTCTTCGAGGGCAAGGTCAGCGGCATCGCCGGCGGCACGGGCTCGGTCTTCACGCTGCTGCCGCCCGACAATGCGACGGGCAATTTCACCAAGATCGTCCAGCGCGTGCCGGTGCGCATCGCGCTCGCGCCGGAATCGGCCGGCAAGCATGTGCTGCGCCCGGGCATGTCGGTCGTGGTGAGCATCGATCCGCGGCCTGCTTCGCAGCGCTGAGGCATCGCTTCGAGATAGCCCGAGCCCTCATCCTGAGGAGCCATTTCACTGGAAATGGTGTCTCAAGGGATGGTTCAGCGCCCCCTGGACCATCGCGCGAGACGCGCCTCTGGCGCTCCTCAGGATGAGGGCTCGGGTTCCCAAGTCCTCTCGCCGAGCACATTGAAAGGCGGCCCGCCATGGCCACCGCGACGCTGACCAGTCCAGCCGGCGCCCCTGCGAGGGAGGACGCCATTCCGAGGCGGCGGATCTTCGCCTTCATCGCGATGGTCTTCGGCATGTTCATGGCAATCCTGGACATCCAGATCGTCTCGGCCTCGCTCGCCGAGATCCAGGCCGGTTTGTCCGCCTCCTCGGACGAGATCGCCTGGGTCCAGACCGCCTATCTGATCGCCGAAGTGATCATGATCCCGCTCTCGGGCTATCTGAGCCGCGCCTTCTCGACGCGGGTGTTCTTCTCGATCGCGGCCGCCGGCTTTACCATTTCGAGCGTGCTCTGCGCGACGTCGTCCTCGATCAACGAGATGATCCTGTGGCGCGCCATCCAGGGCTTCATCGGCGGCGGCATGATCCCCGGCGTGTTCGCCGCAGCCTTCACCATCTTCCCGGCCTCCAAGCGGCCGATCGTCTCGCCGATCATCGGGCTCGTGGCGACGCTCGCCCCGACGATCGGGCCGACCGTCGGCGGCTATCTCAGCCATGCCTTCTCCTGGCACTGGCTGTTCCTGGTCAATGTCGTGCCGGGCATCTGCGTCTCGATCGCCGCCTGGACGCTGATCGATTTCGACAAGCCGCAGGCCGGGCTGCTGAAGCGCTTCGACTGGCTCGGCCTGATCGGCATGGCCTCCTTCCTCGGCAGCCTCGAATATGTGCTGGAGGAAGGCACGCGGCTCGACTGGTTCGAGAGCCATGAGATCGTGTTCTTCTCCTGCGTGATGGTCGCCGGCGCGATCCTGTTCTTCTGGCGGGCACTGACGCGGGACGACCCGCTGGTCGATCTCTACGCCTTCACCAACCGCAACTTCGCCTTCGGCTCGCTGTTCTCCTTCTGCATGGGGATCGGGCTGTACGGGCTGACCTATCTCTACCCGGTCTATCTCGGGCGCATCCGCGGCTATGACGCGCTGATGATCGGCGAGACGATGTTCGTCACCGGCCTGTGCATGTTCCTGACCGCGCCGATTGCCGGGCGGCTCTCGACCAAGCTCGACCCGCGCGTGATGATGATGATCGGCTTCGGCGGCTTTGCCCTGGGAACCTATATCGCGTCCGGGATCACGGCGGATTGGGATTTCTACGAGTTGCTGGTCCCGCAGATCCTGCGCGGCTGCTCGCTGATGCTGTGCATGGTGCCGATCAACAATCTCGCGCTCGGCACCTTGTCGCCACATCAGCTCAAGAACGCCTCGGGCCTGTACAACCTGACCCGCAATCTCGGCGGCGCCGTCGGGCTGGCCCTGATCAACACGGTGTTGAACACGCGCACCGACCTGCACATCACGCGGCTGCATGAAATGGTCGCGGCGGGTCGCCAGATCGCCGAGGAGAACATCGCGGCGCTGACGCAGCGTTTCTCCGATTTCGGCGACGCCGCCCAGTCGATGGCCTTGGCCCTGATCAACCAGCGCGCCCATAAGCAGGCGCTGATCATGGCCTTCGGCGACGTCTTCCTCGGGCTGACCCTGATCTTTGGCGTGCTCGTGCTGATGGCGCTGTTCATGAGCAAGCCGCCCAAGGCCGCGCCGGCCGGCGGCGGGCATTGAGACCACGCAGTGATTCCGGGGTCGGCCCTTCGGACCGCCCCGGAATGACGGCGGAGATCGCGCGGACCGTCGCTGCCTGATGCGTCATGTCGCATCTGCTCAGATTGACATTTCCCTGTCGATCCGACAAATATAACAACAATATCAGTAGTTTAGACGTTTTCTAAACTGCGAAGCCGGTCAGCCGGCCTTGTCGGAAGGCGTTATTCATGAGTGTTTTGCCTGCGAAGGACCTGGGTCAGCCCCGCATTGCCGCGGACCATATTCCGTGGCCGCAGAAAAGCCCGGCCTCCTGCCCGATCAGCGCGGTGAAGGCGCGCCTGCGCACGGCGGGCCTGCGCCCGACGCGCCAGCGCATGGCCCTGGGCTGGCTGCTTTTCGCCAAGGGCGACCGCCATGTCAGCGCCGAGATGCTCTATGAGGAGGCGATCCGCGCCCGCGAGCCGCTTTCGCTTGCCACCGTCTACAACACGCTGCGCCAATTCTCGGAAGCCGGGCTGCTGCGCCAGGTCTCGGTCTCGGGGCCGAAGACCTTCTTCGACACCAATGTCTCCGAGCACCACCATTTCTACAACGAGGACGACGAGACGGTCGTCGACATCCCGGGTTCGACGATCCAGGTCGCCGGCCTGCCGCAGGCGCCGGAAGGCATGGAGATCGCCTCGGTCGAGGTCATCGTGCGGCTGCGCCGCGCCGATGGCGCGGAGATCGAGACGCGCATGACTGGGGGCCGTCACGCGTGATCGTCTGCTCCTGCAACGTCCTGTCGTGCCGGCAGATCAAGGGCACGATCGCTCCTGATGGCAGTGGCCCGGCGACGGCGAACCAGGCTTATGACTGCCTTGGTTGCAGCGCCAGCTGCGGCGGCTGCGCCCGGCAGGTCCGCGCGATCCTGGCCGAGGCGCGCGCCGCCTGCATGAGCCAGTGCGGCTCCTGCGCCAGCCGCGACATCGAATGCGCCGTGCATGTCTCCATCGGCCAGATGATGGATGGGCTGGAGATCGCCAGCGACCGTGCCGCGGCCTGAATCGCCAAAGCAGAAAAGCGCTTTCGCGTAACTTACGGCCTTTCCTTCCATAAGAGCTCCAGCTACATTAGGCTCTCTCTAATGTAACGCCAAGGAACTCCGCCATGAAGGGTGACAAGAAGGTCATCGAATATCTCAATAAGGGGCTTCGCTCGGAGCTCACGGCTATCAACCAGTATTGGCTGCATTACCGGATTCTCGATAATTGGGGTCTGAAGGAGATGGCTAAGACTTGGAAGAAGGAGTCGATCGAGGAGATGGTCCATGCCGACCGCTTCGTCGACCGGATTCTCTTCCTCGAAGGCTTCCCGAACATGCAGACGCTTGATGCGCTGCGGATCGGCGAGACCGTCCCCGAAGTGATCGAGTGCGATCTCAAGGCCGAGATCGAGGCGCGCGCGCTCTATCAGGAAGCGGCGAAGTATTGCCGCGAGGTCGGCGATTACCCCTCCGAGGAGCTGTTCAAGGCGTTGATGAAGGATGAGGAAGGCCATATCGACTTCCTGGAGACGCAGCTCGAACTGATCGGGCGCATCGGGCTGGAGCTCTACACCCAGAAGCATGTCGGCGGGCTCGACGAGGGCCACTGAGCCTTCATTCTTTCCAGTTACGCGATCCCGCGCCGGATCCGCCATGCGGGTCCGGCGCTCCTGCGTTTGGAGTGGGCGCTCTTGATCCGGCCCTCCAGGGGAGGGAGCGGTCCCGCGGGCTGGCGTTCATCTTGTCCGGGCCGGCATCCCGGACACGTCGCGTTGATGGGCGAGGGCGCGAGATCGTCCCGGTGCATTGCTGAGCTCGCCTGCGGGCTCGCCAGCGCCCGGGCGCCGTGGCAGAAGGCGGCCATTGCGGGGCAAGCGGAGGTCTGGTCATGGCGGCGCGAATTCTGGCGGCGCAGGTTTTGGCGGCGAAGGTCATCGCGGTAAGCGCTGCTTCGGGGCATGCCTTCAGCAAGCCGAACCTGCCTTCGATCCGTCTGCTTGCCGGCCTCGGCGTCGAGGGCGACGCCCATTGCGGCGAGACGGTGAAGCACCGCTCGCGCGTCGCGGTCGATCCGACGCAGCCCAATCTGCGCCAGGTCCATCTGCTCCAGGCCGAACTGCTCGACGAATTGAACGCGGCGGGCTTCGACGTCGCGCCCGGGCAGATGGGCGAGAACCTGCTGACGCGCGGGCTTGATCTGCTCGGCCTGCCCTACGGGACGCGACTGCGGCTGGGGCCTGACGCGCTGGTCGAGATCACCGGCTTGCGTAATCCCTGCGCGCAGATCGAGGCATTCCGACCAAAGCTTCTCGCCGCCGTGCTCGGCCGCGACAAAAACGGCAAGCTCATCCGCAAGGCCGGCATCATGGGGATCGTGCTGGCAGGCGGCGAGATCCGCCCAGGCGACGCGGTGAGCGTCACATTGCCGGCGCAGCCGCATCGGGCGCTGGAGCGGGTCTGAGCGCCGCAGCAACTCTAGGGACTGCCACACAGCTCTGAAACACGCCGTCATCCCGGGCGGCCGGAGGTTGTCCCGGGATGACGACGTGGTTCCGAGCAAGCTCGAGCCTGTGACCAAAAAAAGCCCGCCGGTGCGACCCAGCGGGCTTGGAGCTCTATCGTGACGTCGCCTCAGATGAAGCTGACATTGGCCGCTTCGGGGCCCTTCTTGCCGGCGCGGATCGAGAAGCGCACGCGCTGCCCGTCCATCGGCGGCTGCAGGCCGCTGCGGCCGAGCGATGAGACGTGCAGGAACACGTCCGGCCCGCCCTTGTCGGGGGCGATGAAGCCAAACCCGCGATCCGAGTTGAAGAACTTCACGGCGCCGTCGAACGGGCCTTCCATCGGGCCGCTGTCGCGGCTGGCAAAGCCGCCGCGATCGCCGCCGCGGTCATTGTAGCCGCCGCCATAGCCGCCACGATCGCCACCGCGATCATTGTAGCCACCGCCATATCCTCCGCCGCCGAAATCGTCACGCGGCGGGCGCGGCGAGAAGGGACGGGGCGCGCGGTCGGAGCGGGGCGCTGCCGGTTGCGCGGTCGAGGCGTCGATCTCGTGAACGGCGACGACCTGGAGGCCGCGCCGGCCCTCGCCGAGATCGGCGATGATCGTTGCGCCGGGCTGAAGATCCTGCTGGTCGAGCGGGCCGAGGGCCGAAACATGCAGGAAGACGTCGCCGGAGCCGTCGGCCGGCGAGGCAAAGCCGAACCCCTTTTCGGGGTCGAACCATTTGACCTTGGCTTCGATATTCTCGTGGGTGACGAAAGGCTGGGCAGCGGGAGGCTTGCGACGGTCGAACATGGAGCTTCAAGAATGCGGTGATCGGAAGGCAGCAATCTAGCGCAAGCCAGCCCGGCCGTCATCGGGGGCGCGAGAGGAATTTATCGCGCCCAAAGTTGCATCCCTCACACCCGCACGGGGCTCTCAACCTTTCACCCGCGCGAGGCTCTCAGCCCGGCTCGTCGCAGCGGATCATCTGAACCTTCTTCGGCATCTCCCCGACAGCCGGGACGAATTGCCCGGTCGCCGGATCGAGCAGCATCAGCACGCCGGTCGCGACCGCGAAATAGGCGCCGTGCAGATGCAACTTGCCCTTCTCCTCGAGAATTTTCACGCAAGGGAAGGTGCGCAGATTGTTGATCGACTGCTGGATCGAGGCGAGGGCGAGCCTCTCGACATAGTCTTCCAAGGTCTCGTTGCGGCCGCGTCCGCCGGTGCGTTGCGCGGCGGGGCCGATCAGCGTGATCCATTTGCCGATGAAATCGCCGGAGGACAACGGCCCCTGCTGGTCGTCGGCGAAGGCGCGGATGCCGCCGCAGCGGCCATGGCCGAGAATAACGATATGCTCGACCCGGAGCGCCTGCACGCCATATTCGAGCGCAGCCGAGGTGCCGTGGAGCTGGTCGTCCGGCTGAAAGGGCGGCACGAGGTTGGCGATGTTGCGGGCGACGAACATCTCGCCTGGGCGTGCATCGAAAATCACTTCGGGCGAGACGCGCGAATCGCAGCAGCCGATCAGCATGATCTTCGGCGTCTGCCCGCTATCGGCGAGTTCCTCGTAGCGGCTTCTCTCACGATCGAAGCGGTCGTCGAGAAAATTGCGATAGCCTTCGGTCAGGCGTTCTGGGAATGGGGCCGCTGGCTTGTCCATGCCCTTCTCGAACAGGATGCGGAGGCATTCGTCAAGCGCATGTTGCGTCGCAGCGTCGGGCGGAAACCGGTCATCCGGTTGCGAGACATGTCTCCAGCCGCGCCAGAAGCGTCGTCACATCGCCCTCCAGGAGGACTGTCTTCAAGCGGGCCGAGGCGCCCGCGACCAGCGTCACCCGCGAGCGCGGCAGGCCCATGAGCTTGGCCAGGAAGGCGATCAGCGCCGCATTGGCCTGCCCCTCGGTGGGGGCGGCGCGGACCCTGATCTTCACGACCTCGCGCCCATCGGCCAGGGTCTCGATGCCGTCGAGCCCATCGCGCCCGCCGCGCGGCGTCAGCCTGACGGAGAGGACGAGGCCGCCTTGCGATGCGCGCCAGGCCGGCACGCAAACCCCGGCTCTAGAAGACGGCCGGGTAGATGTAGCGGACGATAATGCTCTGGATGAAGAAGATCAGCAGCAGCAGGATGATCGGCGAGATGTCGATGCCGCCGAGATTGGGCAGGCGTTCGCGGATCGGCCGCAGCGCCGGCTCGGTGATCTTGTAGAGCGAATCCCAGACTGTCGCGACGAACTGGTTGCGCGTGTTGACGACATTGAAGGCGATCAGCCAGCTCAGCACGGCCGATGCGATCAGGAGCCATGTGTAGATGTTCAAGGCGAGCATCACCACATCGAGAACGGCACGCATCGGCATTCCTCTTGAGAATCAGTGTTGACCGGCAGCGCGATGCTTCCGCCGACCCCGCGACGACGTCATGGGCGAAGTCGTGATGCGGGTGATTGACATCCACGCGACGCACGGCCTAGAAGGCCAGCGCCTTGGGGCTGTAGCTCAGATGGGAGAGCGCTGCAATCGCACTGCAGAGGTCAGGGGTTCGATTCCCCTCAGCTCCACCAGGCCCGACGTAAGTCGTTGATCTCCCCGAAAACTGTTTGATTGCAGCGCGTTGGCGTGCTGTGTGGTCCACATTTCTGGTCCATAACGCATAGCGAACGCTGATGGCGCGCCGCCCTGGACGCCTCCTCCAGCGCGGAAATGCCTGGTGCCTCCGGGTCCGTGTGCCGGACGCGCTGAGGCCCGGCATCCGCAAGGGGAGATCAGGATCGCTAAAAACCTCCGACGGGGCGGAGGCCAAGCGCCGGGTTCGCATCGAACGCATCAAAGTCGAAGCCGAGTTCGACGACCCTGGAGCGACAGAGCGCCGCAGCTGCCTTCACCGCCGCGCAGGCGATTACCTGCGCCATGATCTGCGGCGTCGACCTTCCTCGTCGGACTCGGTCAAGCTGCGCCGATCCCTTCCGCCACCTTCGATCAAGAAGAGGCCTCCTTGCGGATGAACGAACGTCCTGGAACGAAGTTGTCCCAAATCCCGCGAGGAGTCTGGGCACTCGGCTTGGTGAGCATGTTCATGGACATCTCATCCGAAATGATCCACGCGCTCCTGCCGGTCTATCTGGTGACAGTACTCGGCGCTTCGACCCTGACGGTCGGTCTCATCGAGGGCATTGCCGAGGCGACCGCCAACATCACTAAGATATTTTCAGGGGCGCTTTCGGACTGGCTCGGCAAGCGCAAGCTTCTGGCTGCAATCGGTTATGGCCTAGCGGCTTTCACCAAACCAGCGTTCCCCTTGGCCGGCTCGGTCGGCTGGCTCGTTGCGGCTCGCTTTGTCGATCGGATCGGTAAAGGTATCCGAGGCGCGCCCCGCGATGCACTCGTGGCCGATCTCGCCCCACCGGACCTCCGGGGAGCGAGCATTGGCTTGCGCCAGTCGCTGGATACGACCGGGGCGTTCATCGGCCCGCTGCTGGCCATAGGTCTGATGGCTCTCACCTCGGACAACTTTCGCTTTGTGTTCTGGATCGCAGTGATCCCCGGCTTCATTGCCTTTGCGCTGATCGTCTTCGGGGTCGAGGAGCCGAGCAGTCAGGCTCGATCGGCGAAGCCGCCTCTCAAACTCAGCGACGCCAAGCGGCTGACCGGCGCGTTCTGGGCGGTGGTCGCTGTTGCGACGGTCCTGACTCTGGCCCGCTTTTCCGAGGCCTTCCTGGTGCTGCGGGCCCAGAATGTCGGTATGCCAGTGGCATTGGTGCCTGCCGTTCTGGTGGTGATGAACGTGGTCTACGCGCTTGCGGCCTATCCTGCCGGAGTGCTGTCCGACAAAGTGGGACGTGGCGGCGTCCTGCTGGTTGGGGCCGCGCTCCTCATCGTTGCCGATCTTGTTCTCGCTCTTGGCTCAGGCATCCCGATGATGATGCTGGGTGTCGCCGTCTGGGGCCTGCACATGGGATTTACGCAAGGTCTGCTCGCCACACTGGTCGCAGATACCGCCCCGGCCGACCTAAGGGGTACGGCTTACGGTGTGTTCAATCTGGCAGGTGGCATCTCGATGCTCATGGCCAGTGTCATCGCAGGCGGGCTCTGGGACAGCTATGGCCCGGCTGCGACGTTTCTTGCCGGCGCGGGCTTCACCACCGTGGCTCTCGTCGGGCTCTTCCTCATACGGCACCGCCTGAAAGAAGCCCCGTGAGGTTCGGCTACGCCAATGTGTTCCAGGGGGCGGCCGTCACCATGACGACCATCCGCTGCGTCGAACGCGGCGGTGCATTTGACGCTCAGGCCCGCATCAGAGACATAGGCTGCCCGCGCGAGACGAGCGGGCGCAAGCGACGGAGAATGTCGTTACCAAGGGCAAGCGCCTCCTCCAGCTCGGAGAGCATGCGTCGCATTTCGCCTGTGCGCCCGCTGCCATTGCCGTGGTGGGCTTCGGCCAAGAACGCAGTGAGGTCGTTCTGGAAGGACGCCATCTGCGTATAGAAATAGGCGATCTGGCGCGGCGCCGGCAAAGGCAGTTTGTCGAGCCCGGCCGCATCCGAGGTGTAAATCGTGAATGGTGGCAATTGGAGGCTCGGGAGGGCGTGTGCCCCGTTAGCATCGGCCGCCGCCAGTTCGAGTGTCGAAACGATATCGTGTGTTTCGATCACGCGCAGAATGGCTGCGATTTCGCCGATGAATGCCGAGGCCAGGCATCGGACCTCTCGCCGATGCGTCAGACCGTAGAGGCTCCAGGTCGACAGAGAAGCCATGTCTCGCTCCTCGGACATTCCCGCCTTCCTGCGCGATCAGCTCTCTGAACTGCGCCTCAGCAAGGGCACGCGTGGTTGTGGACAGCATAGCACGAACCACGCCACCTCTGCATGCTGCATCACGTTGACGGTGCCCGGCTGAGTGCTTAGGTTTTGTGGACATTCTGAGGGGATGGAGTTCCCCTGTAACCGCCCTTTGGGCTGATGACTCCTACCAAGCGAAAGCGCGGTAGGGGTGCGTCCGAAACCCGCCGCCGGCGGGTTTTTTGTTACCTCCCGCCGCCCTTTCATCGCCGGCCCCGGAGCCGGAAGGAGGATGTGTGATGGAGAGTAGTTGGCCCATGAGCGTGCCTCTGTTCGAGGCTCGCGCGTCCCGCGATGCCTGTAATCGTGAACGCATCCTCAAAGGCGCCGAGCAATGATCTATCTCTGGATCATGGCTGGCAGTGCACTCGGCGGCGCCGCCCGCTACTGGTGCTCGGGTTTTATCGCCAATCATTTCGGCGAGACGTTTCCATGGGGCACGATCCTGGTGAACGTCCTCGGCTGCTTAATCATCGGCTTCTTCGCGACCTTCACCGGCACCGATAGCCGCTTCCTAGTCAGCAGCGATGTTCGCCAGTTCGTGATGGTCGGGCTGTGCGGCGGCTATACGACCTTTTCGTCGTTCAGCCTGCAAACCCTCAACCTCGTGCGTGACGGAGAGATGTTACGAGCAGGCGCCAATATCGGCTTGTCGCTCCTGCTCTGCCTTCTCGCTGTCTGGATCGGCCACCTGATTGCGGCCACCGTTAGCGGATTGAAAGGAGCCTGATGATGGAACTGCCGCACGATGCAATGCTGCTCAGGGTCTTCATTGGCGAAAGCGACCGCTGGCAGGGCCAGCCACTCTATGAGGCGATCGTGCTGAAAGCCCGCGAGATGCACCTGGCCGGTGCAACGATCCTGCGCGGACCGATGGGGTTCGGCCATTCGAGCCGCCTCCACACCGCAAAGATCCTGCGCCTCTCCGAGGACTTGCCGATCGTAGTCGAAATCGTCGAGAGCCAGGACAAGATCGATGAATTCCTACCCGTCCTGGATGCGATGATGGGAAGCGGGCTCGTCACGCTCGAAAAGGTTCAGGTGTTGCAATATGGCTCGAACAACAAGGCCCGGTGACCGAGGGACGACAGAGCGCGCCGCCTCGCTACGAAGCATCGGGCGGGCGGGGAACATCACTAAGGAAAAGGAAGCTGCAGCCGTGGCGGAGGGTATCACCGCTCTTGCTGTGGAGAGTGTGCACGTGAAAAGACGCTATAAATAGCTGGTACACAACTATGGTGCCATTCCGCTGCTCGACGTGCCATAAATAATTGATATTGCTTATATATTTCCGTCAGTTCTCGTCCCCTCAGCTCCGCCAGGCTTTTCTCGTAGATCGTTGAAAGGCCTGGTGGATGTCCAGGCAGCGGCGCAAGGCGGCAGGCCGTGCCGCGTCGGCCAGCCTCTCGCCCAATGCTTTGGCTCATCCCCGTTTCATTGTCAGCGCACGCGAATGGCGTTGTATTTCCGGCTCGCCGCTGGTGTCGCGGCGGGTAACGGCATTTTGTGCAAGCAGGTTGCTCCCTCCTTGGGCGATCTGCATTTGCGGCTAGAGTTTTCGGGCAGCTAAAGCTGCCAGCTTCTCTATAAGGCCTTGCTTCTGCCTTGATGTAGAGCAATATTAGCGCATGTTTTCTCAAGTCTAGGGTCGAAGAATGTCCGACGATAGCGAAGCGCTTATTGGCCTCTCGGCGATGGTCGTCGCGGCCTATGTCGCGCATAACAATGTTCCGCGCGCCGATCTGCCCGGCTTGATCGCCAGCACCCATGCCGCGCTCGCCGGTCTTGGCGAGGAGCCGGCTGCAGCTCCCGCAGGGCCGCTCGTGCCGGCGGTGCCGATCAAGAAGTCGGTGACGCCCGACGCCATCATCTGCCTGGAGGATGGCAAGGCGTTCAAGTCGATGAAGCGGCATCTCGGCGTCTCCTACGGCATGACGCCGGCCGAGTACCGCACGAAATGGGGCCTGCCGGCGGATTATCCGATGGTCGCGCCGAACTATGCCGAGGCGCGCTCCGCTCTGGCCAAGACGATGGGCCTCGGCCGCAAGGCCGCCGCTGCGCGTTCCGCCCAGCCGGCCCGTCGCAGCAAGAAGGTCCCGGCCTGATCGGTCGCTTTTGCGGAAGCCCGCGAAAGCCTGTTGTCGCATATGGACGCCGCGCTCTTCGCGCGGCGTTTTGTTTTGAAGGGCTGCGGCTCCGGCCTGCCCCGGCCCACGCGGCGCGCTTGCCTGTCCATGCGCCGGCGCAGTAGCTCTTGACTGCGCTTGTTTCCGCGCCGCCAACCCGTTCGGGCTCGTCCGCCGCCATGATCATCCGTCAGTTGATCTATCTCGATGCGCTGGCCCGCGAGAAGCATTTCCGCCGGGCGGCCGAGGCCTGCCATGTCTCGCAGCCGACCTTGTCGGCGGCCATCGTCCAGCTCGAGGAGGAGCTCGGCGTGCTGATCGTCGAGCGCGGGCGGCGCTTCCAGGGGCTGACCAAGGAGGGCGAGGTCGTGCTCGCCCATGCCAGGCGCATCCTCGCCGAAGCCGATCTGATGAAGGAATCGATCGCGGAACTGAAGGAGGGCGTCAGCGGCCGTATCAGGCTGGGTGCGATCCCGACCGCCCTGCCGATGATCGCCCATATCACCGCGCCATTCTCCTCGCGCTATCCGGCGGTCTCCCTGACGGTGTTGTCGCTGACGTCGAACGAGATCCAGGATCGCATCGACAATTTCGAGCTCGATGTCGGCCTGACCTATCTCGACAACGAGCCACTCGACCGGGTGATCTCGAAGCCGATCTACCAGGAATCCTATGTCCTGCTGACGCGAGAGGATGGCCCGCTCGGCGGCTATGAGACGATCTCCTGGGCCGAGGCCGGCGAACTCAAGCTCTGCCTGCTGACCTCCGACATGCAGAACAGGCGCATCATCGACGGCATCTTCCGCTCGGTCGGGCTTGCGCCGAGGCCGGCGATCGAGACCAATTCGATCTTCAATCTGTGCTCGCATGCCGGCATTCAGGGTGTTTCCAGCATCGTCTCGCTGCAGTTGCTGGAATTCTTCGGCGTGCCCCTGGGCACCAAGGCCCTGCCGCTGGTCGAGCCCGAGACGCAGCGCACGATCGGCCTGATCGTGGCCGACAGACAGCCCTTCGCGCCGCTGACCAGGAACCTTCTGATGATGTCGCGCGCCGTCGCCGAAGCGGCGCTGCCACGACGGCCGATCGTCCGATAGTCGAGGTCTATCGATTTTTCGGACCAAGATCATGCTGCAGCGCGAAACGCCGCGATAAGCGAAGATTATTGCGGTCTCTCAGGCGTTATGGGCGCAAGCCTGCGTCGATCGGCACATCATGATAGTCACAGACTATCATTCAGTTGGAACAAACGATTTGAAATCATTCCAGTATGGAGCACCATTCATCAAAAGCGATCGTCGGGTGAACCGCGTCGAATGGAGGAATGATGGCCGCATACCCCGCCTGGGACCAGGATAGCGCGCGCTCGATCATTGCGGGCCTTGCGCATCTCGAAGGCGCGACGCTGCCGATCCTGCACGCGCTGCAGGATGAGTTCGGCCATGTCGACCCGCAGGCGGTGCCCTTGATCGCCGAGGCTCTGAACCTGTCGCGCGCCGAAATCCATGGGACGATCTCGTTCTATCACGACTTCCGGACCACTCCGCCGCCCCGGCGCGTGATCAAGCTCTGCCGCGCCGAGGCCTGCCAGGCTCTGGGCTGCGAAGCGCTGGTCGCGGAGCTGGCGCGCGAGCACGGCATCGCGGTCGATGATCATCAGGCCAAGGCGGATGTCGCGGTCGAGACGGTCTATTGCCTTGGCAATTGCGCGCTGGGACCCGCCGCGCTGGTCGATGGCGAACTGATCGGCCGTGTCGATGCGGACCGACTTGCCGCGCTCTGCGGCTCCCAGGCGGGAGTGCGCGCATGAGCCAGTCTCCTGTCAAAATCCTCGCCCCGGTCAAGATCTTCGTGCCGATCGATGCCGCCGCCCTGTCGGTCGGGGCCGAGGGCGTCGCGCAGGCGATCCTTCGCGAGGCGCAGGCGCGCGGCGTCGCGATCGAGCTCGTCCGCAACGGCTCGCGCGGCATGCTCTGGCTGGAGCCCCTGGTCGAGGTCGCGACCGGGGAGGGACGTATCGCCTATGGCCCGGTGGCGGCCAGGGATGTCGCGGGGCTGTTCGAGGCGGGGTTCCTCTCCGGCGGCGCCCATGCGCTGCGATTGGGCGTCACCGAAGAACTCGACTGGATGAAGCGCCAGCAGCGCCTGACTTTTGCGCGTATCGGCGTCATCGACCCGCTCTCGCTTGCCGATTATCGCACCCATGGCGGCCTTGCCGGGCTCAAAGCTGCGCTGGCGATGACCGGAGGGGCGATCGTCGAGACGGTGAAGGCCTCAGGCCTGCGCGGGCGCGGCGGCGCGGGCTTCCCGACCGGCATCAAATGGAGGACGGTGCACGACGCACAAGCGGAGCAGAAATACATCGTCTGCAATGCCGATGAGGGCGACAGCGGCACCTTCGCCGACCGGATGCTGATGGAGGGCGACCCCTTCCTGCTGATCGAGGGCATGGCGATCGCCGCCGTCGCGGTCGGTGCGACCAAGGGCTTCATCTATCTGCGCTCGGAATATCCGCATGCGCATCGCAGCCTGCGGCGCGCCATCCTGAAGGCGGAGAATGCCGGCATCCTGGGCGATTCCGTGCTGGGTTCGGGCCATGCCTTCCATGTCGAAGTGCGATTGGGGGCCGGCGCCTATATCTGCGGCGAGGAGACCTCGCTGCTCGAAAGCCTGGAGGGCAAGCGCGCGCTGGTGCGGGCCAAGCCGCCGCTGCCGGCCCTGCAAGGGCTCTTCGGCAAGCCGACCGTCGTCAACAATGTGCTCTCCTTCGCGGCCGTGCCCTGGATTCTCCAGCATGGCGCAAAGGCTTATGCCGATTACGGCATGGGCCGCTCGCGCGGCACGCTGCCGGTGCAGCTCGGCGGCAATGTCCGGCGCGGCGGGTTGATCGAGCTCGCCTTCGGCATCTCGCTGCGCGAGATCATCGAGGATATGGGCGGCGGCACATTGTCGGGCCGGCCGATCCGCGCCGTGCAGGTCGGCGGGCCGCTCGGCGCCTACCTCACGGCTGCCCAGCTCGACGTCGCCATGGATTACGAGGCGCTGGCTGCGATCAAGGCGATGCTCGGCCATGGCGGCATCGTCGTCTTCGACGACACGGTCGACATGGCCAGGCAAGCCCGCTTCGCCTTCGCATTCTGCGCCAAGGAATCCTGCGGCAAGTGCACGCCCTGTCGCATCGGCGCGGTGCGCGGCGTCGAGGTGATGGACCGCATCATCGCCGGCACCGAACGCCCGAAGAACATCGCGGTCCTGCGCGATCTCAACCGCCTGATGACCGAGGCCTCGCTCTGCGCCATGGGCGGCTTGACCCCGATGCCGGTGATGAGCGCGCTGAACCATTTTTCCGAGGATTTCGACCGGCCGGTCGCTGCCCTGGCCGCCGAATGAGGAGCCTGTCATGAGCCTGATCAAGGAGATCGATTTCGGCACGCCGATCCGCGTTTCCGAAAAGCAGGTCACGCTGACGATCGACGGGCAGAGCGTTACGGTCCCGGCCGGCACCTCGGTGATGGCGGCTGCGATGAGCGTCGGCACCAAGATCCCGAAGCTCTGCGCCACCGACATGCTCGAACCCTTCGGCTCCTGCCGGCTCTGCCTGGTCGAGATCGAGGGCCGGCGCGGCACGCCCTCCTCCTGCACCACCCCGGCCGAGGAGGGCATGGTCGTCCGCACGCAGACCGAGCAGCTCTCGACGCTGCGCAAGGGCGTGATGGAGCTCTACATCTCCGACCATCCGCTGGATTGCCTGACCTGCTCGGCCAATGGCGATTGCGAATTGCAGGACATGGCGGGCGCGGTCGGCCTGCGCGAGGTGCGCTATGGCTATGAGGGCGAGAACCACGTCTTCGCCAAAACCGCGGACGGCCTCGCCAATGAGAACTGGTTGGCCAAGGATACCTCCAACCCCTATTTCACCTATGACCCGACGAAATGCATCGTCTGCAATCGCTGCGTACGCGCCTGCGAGGAGGTGCAAGGCACCTTCGCATTGACGATCACGGGCCGCGGCTTCGATTCGCGCGTCGCGCCGGGGCCGACCGACTTCCTGGGCTCCGAATGCGTCTCCTGCGGCGCCTGCGTGCAGGCCTGCCCGACGGCGACGCTGATGGAGAACAGCGTCATCCAGATGGGCCAGCCCGAGCATTCCAAGGTCACGACCTGCGCCTATTGCGGGGTCGGCTGCTCGTTCAAGGCCGAGATGCAGGGCGACAAGGTCGTCCGCATGGTGCCCTACAAGGACGGCAAGGCCAATGAGGGCCATTCCTGCGTCAAGGGCCGCTTCGCCTGGGGCTATGCGACCCATAAGGACCGCATCACCAAGCCGATGACCCGGGAGAAGATCACCGATCCCTGGCGCGAGGTGTCATGGGAGGAGGCGATCAACCACGCGGCGTCCGAGTTCAAGCGCATCCAGTCGCGCTATGGCCGGGAATCGCTTGGCGCCATCACCTCGTCGCGCTGCACCAATGAGGAGGTCTTCCTCATGCAGAAGCTGGTGCGCGCCGGCTTCCGCAACAACAATGTCGATACCTGCGCCCGTGTCTGCCATTCGCCGACCGGCTACGGCCTGAAGACGACGCTGGGCACCTCGGCGGGCACGCAGGATTTCAAATCGGTCGCCAAGGCCGACGTCATCCTGGTGATCGGCGCCAATCCGACGGACGGCCATCCCGTCTTCGCCTCGCGCATGAAGAAGCGCCTGCGCCAGGGCGCCAAGCTCATCGTCGCCGATCCGCGCCGGATCGACATGGTGAAGTCGCCCCATATCAAGGCGGAACACCATCTTCAGCTCCTGCCCGGCACCAATGTGGCGCTGATCAACGCCATTGCCCATGTCGTCGTCACCGAAGGGCTGGTCGCCGAGGATTATGTCCGCGAGCGCTGCGACCTCGCCGATTTCGAGATCTGGGCCCGCTTCATCGCGCAGGCGCATAATTCGCCCGAGGCGAGCGAGGAGTTCACCGGCGTGCCGGCCGCCGATGTCCGCGCCGCAGCGCGGCTCTACGCTACCGCCGATAATGGTGCGATCTTCTATGGGCTCGGCGTCACCGAGCACAGCCAGGGCTCGACCATGGTTATGGGCATGGCCAATCTCGCCATGGCGACCGGCAATATTGGGCGCGACGGCGTCGGCATCAATCCGCTGCGCGGCCAGAACAATGTCCAGGGCGCCTGCGACATGGGCTCGTTTCCGCATGAGTTCACCGGCTACCGCCATGTCTCGGACGATGCGACGCGCCAGATCTTCGAGATGATGTGGGGCGTGCCGCTCGATGTGGAGCCGGGCCTGCGCATCCCCAACATGCTGGACGAGGCGGTCGGCGGCAGCTTCAAGGCGCTCTATGTCCAGGGCGAAGACATCGCCCAGTCCGACCCCAACACGCAGCATGTCACCGCCGGCCTGTCTGCGATGGAATGCGTCGTGGTGCAGGATCTCTTCCTGAACGAGACGGCGAAATACGCCCATGTCTTCCTGCCGGGCTCCTCCTTCCTGGAGAAGGACGGCACCTTCACCAATGCCGAGCGCCGCATCAACCGCGTCCGGCAAGTGATGGCGCCGCTCTCGGGCAAGGCCGAATGGCAGGTCACGATCGATTTCGCCCGGGCGCTCGGCTACGAGATGGCCTATGCCCATCCCAGCGAGATCATGGACGAGATCGCGCGGCTGACGCCGAGCTTCGCCGGGGTGAGCTATGACAAGCTCGACAAGCTCGGCTCGGTGCAATGGCCCTGCAATGACAAGGCCCCGACCGGCACGCCCGTGATGCATGTCGACCGCTTCGTGCGCGGCAAGGGCAAGTTCATGATCACCGAATACGTGCCCACCGAGGAGCGCACCGGGGCGCGCTTCCCGCTGATCCTGACAACGGGGCGCATCCTCTCGCAATACAATGTCGGCGCGCAGACGCGGCGCACTGCCAATTCGGCCTGGCATGACGAGGACGTGCTGGAGATCCACCCCTTCGACGCCGAGAATCGCGGCATCAAATCCGGCGATCTCGTCGCGCTCGCCAGCCGCTCCGGCGACATCTCGCTGCGCGCAGAGGTCTCGGAGCGGATGCAGCCGGGCGTGGTCTACACGACCTTCCACCATGCCGAGACCGGCGCCAACGTCATCACCACGGATTTCTCGGATTGGGCGACCAACTGCCCGGAATACAAGGTGACGGCGGTCGAGGTCAGGCGGACGAATTATTATTCGCAATGGCAGGAGCGCAACCGCGAGGAAGACATCTCGCTGCGCCGGATCACGGGGCGTTTGCCCGATGCCGCGGAGTAGCCCGCCCGCCCAGCCGCCGGCGTCCTGTGCCGTGCCGGCCGAGCCGGTCCGCTTCGATGGCGGCCGGGGCCTGGCAGTCAGCGCCGAGGTCGCCGTCGAGGCGCCGGTCAGCATCGTCTATGGCAACCTGCCCTACGCTGTGATGATGGCGACGCCGTCCGATCTCGAGGATTTCGTCGCCGGCTTCAGCCTGACCGAGGGCATCGTCACCGGTATCGACGAGATCAGGGGCATCGCGGTCCAGCCACAGCCGGACGGCATCGTCGCCACGGTCGATCTCGCGCCCGGACGTTTCCGCGAGCACCTGGCGCGGCGGCGCAATCTCTCGGGCCGGACTTCATGCGGGCTCTGCGGCGTCGAGACGCTGAGCGAACTGCCGATGGCGCGGGCGGGAGCGCGGGATGGCCAACCGATCGCGCGTAGCGCCATCCATGCGGCCCTGGCGAGCCTGGAGCGGCACCAGCCCTTGAACCGGCTCACCCATGCCGTCCATGCCGCCGTCTGGTGTGATGCCACGGGTGCGGTCCTGGCGGCGCGCGAGGATGTCGGCCGGCACAACGCGCTCGACAAATTGATCGGCGCGCGTCTGCGCGCCGGCCATGACGCCAGCAGTGGTTTCGTGCTCGTCACCAGCCGCGCCTCCTTCGAGATGGTCGAGAAGGCTGCGATCTTCGGGGCCGGCACGCTGGTCTCGATCTCGGCGCCGACTTCGCTCGCGATCGAGCGGGCGAAGCGGCTCGGCTTGAATCTCGTCTGCGTCGCCCGTGACGATGGCTGCATCGTCTTCGCCGGGGCGCTGGCACCGGAACTGGAGACGCAGGCACGATGAGTGAGGCTGTGCTGCCGACGAACGAGGTACAGGCCGCCCACAAGGCCGAGCAGCGCGAGAAGCTGGCGCGCATGGCCGGGCAGATCGCCGATTTCTTCAAATCCTATCCCGACGCGCAGGCGGTGCCCGCCATCGCCGATCACATCAACCAGTTCTGGAGCCGGCGCATGCGCGAGGATTTCCTCGCCGCCTTCAACGGCGATTCCCAGGAGCTCCACCCCCTTGTGCGGCGCGCCCTGGCGCTGATCAGGCCGGCGCGGGGTGGATAGCGGAGCAGAGCGCGCCTGAAAAAGGCGTGCACAAGGCGATTTCAACGAGCCGGGAGCAACCCGGCCCGATTAGAGCATTGCGCGAAAAAGTGGGCACCGGTTTCTCGCGCGAGCAATGCTCTAAATCTTTGGAATCGATCACGTTTTTTGCATTCGGACGAAGCCGTCCGAATGCGACGTGGTCGAGAGAATCTTGGGGAAAGGGAACTGACATGAGCATCGCACAGGATATCGGGCAGGTTTCGCCTGCCCCGGGTCTGCTGGACCGGGAGAGGATCATCGCGAAGGCCGGCTTCAACCGCTGGCTGGTGCCGCCGGCGGCGCTTTGCATCCATCTCTGCATCGGCATGGCCTATGGCTTCAGCGTGTTCTGGCTGCCGCTCAGCCAGGCCATCGGCGTCACCAAGCCGGTCACTTGTGCGGCCGATGTCGGGCTGATCGGCTCGCTCTTCACCACCGCCTGCGACTGGAAGGTCGCCGATCTCGGCTGGATGTACACGCTGTTCTTCGTGCTGCTCGGTTCCTCGGCTGCGCTCTGGGGCGGCTGGCTCGAGCGCGTCGGCCCGCGCCGGGCGGGCTTCGTCTCGGCTCTGTGCTGGTGCGGTGGCCTCCTGATCTCGGCGCTCGGCGTCTACACCCACCAGCTCTGGCTGATGTGGCTGGGCTCGGGCGTCATCGGCGGCATCGGGTTGGGCCTGGGCTACATCTCGCCGGTCTCGACCCTGGTGAAATGGTTTCCCGACCGTCGCGGCATGGCGACCGGCATGGCGATCATGGGCTTCGGCGGCGGCGCGATGATCGGCTCGCCCCTCGCCGACATCCTGATGAACGCGTTCAAGACCCCGAGCTCGGTCGGCGTCTGGCAGACCTTCGTGGTGATGGCGGCGATCTATTTCGTCTTCATGATGGCGGGCGCCTTCGGTTACCGCATCCCGCCTTCGGGCTGGCGCCCGGACGGCTGGACCCCGCCGGCGACCCAGAACGCGATGATCACCTCGGGTCATGTCCATCTCAACGACGCGCATAAGACGCCGCAGTTCTGGCTGATCTGGGCCGTGCTCTGCCTCAACGTCTCGGCCGGCATCGGCGTGCTCGGCATGGCTTCGCCGATGCTGCAGGAGATCTTCGCCGGCTCGCTGATCGGCAAGCCCGAGATCGGGTTCGCCGCGCTCGACGCCGAGCAGAAGAAGCAGATCGCCACGATCGCCGCGGCCTTCGTCGGCCTGCTCTCGCTGTTCAATATCGCCGGGCGCTTCTTCTGGGCCTCACTCTCGGACAAGCTCGGCCGCAAACTGACCTATGCGACCTTCTTCGGCCTCGGCATCGTGCTCTACGGGCTCTCGCCCTGGGCCGCCCATGCCGGGTCGCTGGCTCTGTTCATCGCCTTCTTCTGCATCATCCTGTCGATGTATGGCGGGGGCTTCGCCACCGTGCCGGCCTATCTCGCCGACATGTTCGGCACCCAGTTCGTCGGCGCGATCCATGGCCGTCTGCTGACGGCGTGGTCGACGGCGGGCATCATCGGGCCGGTCGTGGTCAATTATATCCGCGAGGCGCAGATCAGCGCCGGCGTGCCGCGCGCTCAGGTCTATGACCGGACGATGTATATCCTCGCCGGCATGCTGGTGGCGGGCTTCCTCGCCAATCTGCTTGTCCGGCCGGTGGTGCAGAAATGGTTCATGAGGGATGCGGACGTCGCAGCCCTCCAGGCCAGGACCGCCAGCGCCGCGGCGAGCGGCCCGCATGGCTCCTTCGGCATCGGCAAGGGCGGCTTCGACGGCACGGCGCTGCTCGCCTGGGCTGTGGTCGGCATTCCGCTGGCCTGGGGCGTCTGGATCACCCTCTCCAAATCGCTGGCGCTGTTCCGCTGAGGCAGTCGGAGCAATGAGGATAGCAAGGCCCGCATCATCCAATGCGGGCCTTTTTCTTGGATGGTTTTCCCGGGCGCTTTCCCGGGGCTTGGACGGAGTTGCGGTTTCGCGGGTTGACAGAAGAGGTATGTTATAATGTAACAGAAATACTCCGCAATCACCCGAGCCCGTCATGCTTCCAGCCCCGCTTCTGACCGACCGCCGCCTGCCGGTGACCGTGCTCTCCGGCTTCCTCGGGGCCGGCAAGACCACCTTGCTCAACCACATCCTGAGCAATCGCGAGGGCAAGCGCGTCGCGGTCATCGTCAACGACATGAGCGAGGTCAATATCGACGCCGATCTCGTGCGCGAGGGCGGGGCGGACCTGTCCAAAACAGACGAAAAGCTGGTCGAGATGAGCAATGGCTGCATCTGCTGCACCTTGCGCGACGATCTCCTGAGCGAGGTGCGCCGGCTTGCGGCCGAGAACCGCTTCGACTACCTGCTGATCGAAGGCACCGGCATCGCGGAGCCATTGCCGATCGCCGCGACCTTCGCCTTCCGTGACGAGGAGGACCGCTCGCTCGACGATGTCGCGCGGCTCGACACGATGGTGACCGTGGTCGACGCGATCAACCTGCTCGCCGATTACGATAGCCGCGACTTCCTCGGCGATCGCGGCGAGACCGCCGGGGAGGGCGATGCGCGCACGCTGGTCGATCTCCTGGTCGAACAGATCGAATTCGCCGATGTCGTGGTGATCAACAAGGCCGGCGAGGTCTCGGCCGGGGAGCGCGACAAGGTGCGCCGCGTCGTGCGCGGGCTCAATGCCGATGCCCGGATCGTCGAGGCGGATTTCGGCCGGGTGGCGCTCGACCAGGTGCTGAACACGCGGCTCTTCAACGAGGAGAAGGCGGAAACGCATCCGCTCTGGCACAAGGAGCTGTTCGGCTTCCGCGACCATGTGCCGGAAACCGAGGAATACGGCATCCGCTCCTTCGTCTACCGGGCGCGGCGGCCGTTCCATCCGCGCCAGCTGCACGCGCTGATGAACCGCCGTTTTCCCGGCGTGATCCGCGCCAAGGGGCATTTCTGGCTGGCGACGCGGCCGCATTGGGTCGGCGAATACTCGCTCGCCGGACGGATCACGCGGACCGAAGGGCTGGGCAGCTGGTGGGCGGCGGTGCCGAAGGAACGCTGGCCGCGTTCGGAGGAGTTCGCCTCATTGATGCGCCGACACTGGTCGGAAATCTGGGGCGACCGCCGGCAGGAGCTGGTCTTCATCGGCGGACCGGAGATGGACGAGGCCGCGATCCGTGCCGCGCTCGACGCCTGCCTGACCGGAAGTTCCACGACAGGCCTCTCGAAAGCCCTGCTCGCGCTCGATGACCCGTTCCCCGCCTGGGACCGGCAGGCGGCCTGAGCTTTTCGGATTGGAGATTGCTCTAGTGGCGAGCTCCGGATCGCGTCTTGTGCGACGCAAGGCGGTGTGCTTCCTTGGCCGGGTCGGTTCTCGAGAGAGATCAAAAGGGAATCCGGTGAGCGCGCGCAAGTACGCGATTCCGGAGCTGCCCCCGCAACTGTCAGCGGCGAGCGACGTTCGATCATGCCACTGGGCTTGCCCCGGGAAGGCCGAACGAAGCTTGGACCCGCGAGCCAGGAGACCTGCCGACGTCGTGAAGCCATGCAACCGGGCGGGGTGCCCCGGAAGGAGCTCTGATGACGGTCGCTCACTTGCGCGTTCTGGTCGCGCAACCGGGTTCGAACGGCGCCGAAGCACCGGCCGCCTCCCATCCAAGGGAAGCCGGTGACGGATGTCGAATGCTGCCCCCCTAGGCATCGAGGCGGTCGCTTCCGGAGGCGTGAATTTCGGCCTGAAGGACGAAATCCGCGCCTATTGGACGAGACTTGCCGCGATCGTCGCTCTCTCCCGAGATCACAGGATCCGCTCCGACGCGGAGCTGGAAGCCTGGGCGCGAATGATCGCGCCGGGCCGCGGCGAGACCGCGCGCGCTGCGTGCGGCTCAAGGCCGATCCTTCATCCCCTGCGCCCGCGAGCCGGGCTGATCCTTTGATCCATCGGAGATTGCCGCCATGAATCTGACGACGATATCGCGCCGCGCCCTGATCGGGCTGGCCTCGGCCCTGCCGGCCATAGCCCTGCTCGGCTCGGCCGTGCCATCACTGGCCCAGCAGGGCGAGCCTGTGCTGCGCGTGGTCGCGCCCTGGGAGTACACCTCGAACGACCCGGCCGACACCGGCTATATCCTGACCCGCCTCGGGGTCGCGGAGACGCTGGTGCAGGTCGAGCCGGAAGGCCAGCTCGTTGGCGGCATCGCCGAAAGCTGGTCGATTTCCGAGGACAAGCTGAGCTGGCGCTTCAAGCTGCGCGCGGGGCTGAGCTTCCATGACGGCAGCCCCGTGACGGCGGAAGCCGTGGCGGCCAGCCTGAAGCAGTCCTTCATCGGCGAGAGCCTTTCGGCCGTGCCGCTCGACAGCGTGTCCGTCGATGGCGCCGATGTCGTGATCCGCACCAGGACGCCCTTCAGCGTACTGCCGGCTTTCCTGTGCGACTACGCCTCGATCGTGCTCGCGCCCTCCGCTTACGGCACTGAGGGCAAGGTCACGAAGATCGTGGCGACCGGGCCCTACAAGCTCAGCTCGGTCGACGGCAGGACGACGCTGGAGCTCGACCGCTTCGAAGGCTATGCGCGGACCAGGCCCGCCATCGCCAGGCTGCGCTATATGGCGGTGGTCAATGGCGATACCCGCGCCAATATCGCGATCGCCGGCGACGCCGACCTCGTCTATACGCTCAGCCCCACCGCGACGGCCCGGATCAACGCTGCCGGCCAGATGAAGGTCGAGAGCCTGACCATTCCGCGGGTCCGCGCGCTGTTCTTCGACAGCGGGTTGCCGCAATTCTCCGATCTTCGCGTCCGCCGCGCCATCGCCATGACCGTCGATCGCGACGGCATCGCCAGGGCGATCCTGCGCCATCCGGATTCGAGCGCCTCACAGCTCCTGCCGCCGATCATGACGGGCTGGCATCGCCAGGGTCTGCCGGCCATCGCCCATGATCCCGCGGCGGCGCGCAAGCTGCTCGACGAGGCCGGGTGGATCGCGGCCGGCGACGGCATCCGCGTCAAGGACGGCGTCCGCCTCTCAGCCAAGCTCCTGACGCTGGTCAACCGACCGGAGCTGCCGGTCATGGCGTCAGCCATCCAGGCGCAATTGCGTGGGATCGGCATGGAGGTCGTGATCGAGGTCGGTCCCGGCAACAGCGTCCCCGCCGCGATCAAGGACGGCACCATGCAGTTCACGCTGGTCTCGCGCACCTACGTCAATGTGCCCGAACCGATCGCGACGATCATCCCCGACTTCACGCGCGAGCGCTCGGTCTGGGGGACGGTGCGCTGGGACGGTCGGGATCGGGTCAAGGCCCTGACGGACGCCTATCTCGCGAGCTTCGACGAGGCGAGCAAGGACGCGTTGCGGGGGCAGATCATCGCCTTGCTGCACGACCAGATGCCCGTCGTCCCCGTCTCCTGGAGCGAACACAGCGTCGCGGTGTCCGGGCGGATCAGGAACGTCGCGATCGACCCCTATGAGATGCGCTACCTCGTCGAACGGATGGCCTGGAAGTGAGGCCGGCGCTCATGCTGCTCGGGACGCGCGCCGCGCAGGCCGCGCTGACGGCCTGGCTCTTGGCGACGCTGTGCTTCGCCTTCATCCATGCCTTGCCCGGCGACATGGCGCTGCGCATCGCGGCGGCCCGTGTCGGCGACGAGCGGGTGACGATCGAGACGACCGAACGCATTCGCCGCGAGGAAGGGCTCGACCGGCCCTTGGCCGTGCAATACGCCGCCTGGCTCGGCCGCATCGCGACCGGCGATCTCGGCCAATCGCTGGTCTCGCGCCAGCCGGTGCGGCAGGAGATCGCCTATCACGGCCGCTTCACGCTCGGCCTGGGCGCGCTCGGCTGGCTGGTCTCCTATCTCATCGCCCTGCCGCTCGGCATTGCCTGCGGTTTTGCGCCGGGAGGCTGGCTCGATCGCGTGACGACAGGCATCGCCGTGGCGCTCGCCTCGCTGCCGAGCTTCCTCGTCGGCATCGGCCTGATCTCGGTCTTTGCGCTCAGCCTGCGCTGGCTGCCGCCCGCGGGCTACCGGACAGGCGCCCATATGGTCCTGCCGGCCTTGACGCTGGCGCTGGGCCTGGCGGCCTTCTCGGTCAGGATCATCCGCAATGCGGTGGTCGAGGTGCGTGGCGCCTTCTACATGACCTTCGCGCGGATCAGGGGGCGCTCGGCCGCATCGGCCTTCCGCCATCACGGCCTGCGGAATGCGGCGATCCCGGTCGCGACGTTCGCCGCCCTGCAATTCGCCTACATGGTCGACGGCTTCGTCGTGGTCGAGATGCTGTTCAACTATCCGGGGCTGGGTGAATTGCTGGTCAAGGCGCTGCTCGCCCGCGACCTGCCGGTGGTGATGGGCGCGGGGCTGGTGATCGGGCTGGTCTATGCCGGCGTCAACCTCCTGGCCGATCTTGCCTGCCTCGCTCTGGATCCGCGCCAGGCCGCGAGGTTTCCGGCATGAGCGGGCAGGCGGTTTCCGACCTCATCAAACCTCGTCCCGACGAGCCGTTCCGAATGCTCCTCGGGATGAGGGCTGAGGGCGGATATCGGCCAAAGGCCGGTCTCGCCTTGCCGCTGGTCCTGCTGGCCGTCGTGGCTGGGCTCGCGCTGTTTGGGCCCTTGCTGTCGCCGCATGATCCCACAGTGCAGGACCTGCTGCATGTGCTCGAAGGACCCTCGCTCGCGCATCCGCTCGGAACGGACCATGTCGGGCGCGACGTGTTCGCGCGGCTGGCGCATGGGGCGGGTCGCTCGCTGGGGATCGCGCTCGCCTGCGTCGGCGCCGCCACGGGGCTTGGCCTCGGGCTCGGCCTGATCGCCGCCTATGCCGGGCGCTGGAGCGAGATGGCGATCATGCGTCTCGCCGATCTGATGCTGGCTTTTCCCGGCATCCTGCTGGCGCTGGTGATCTCCGGCTTTCTCGGCGGCGGCGTGCTGCCCATGCTGATCGGCATCAAATTGACGCTGTGGCCGCAATTCGCCCGGATGGCGCGCGCCATCGCGCTGGGCGAGCTCAAGGAGCCGCATGTCGAGGCGGCACGGCTGGCGGGCTTCCCAGTGCGCACCCTGCTCGTCCGACACGTCCTGCCCGCCGTGCTGCGCCAGACCACGACGCTGGCGACGCTGGGGCTGGGGGCCGCGATCATGTCGATCTCGGCGCTCGGCTTCCTGGGCCTGGGCTTGCAGCCGCCGACGCCGGAATGGGGCGCGATGATCGGCGAACTCCTGCCTTACCTCGCCGAGGCGCCGGTGCAGATGGCGGCGCCTTGCCTGGCGATCTTCATCTCCGTGCTCGGCGCGACCCTGCTCGGGCAGGCCTTGTCGGAACCCGATTCGGGCCAGGAGACTGAACGATGAGCCCGCCCGCCCTCGTCATCCGCGGTCTCGCCATTCGCGACGGCCATGGCGCGCTGGTCGTTGCCGGCGTCGATCTCGCGGTCGAGGCCGGCGGGACGCTGGTCCTGATCGGTGAGACCGGCAGCGGCAAGAGCCTGATCGCCCAGGCGGTGATGGGCCTCTTGCCGCAAGGCTTCGCTGCGAGTGGGACGATCGCGATCAACGGCCATGCGCCGGTCGATGCCGGGCAGGCCGGGCTCCTGCGGCTGTTCTGGTCGCGCGAGACCATGCTGCTGCCGCAGGAGCCGCGCGCCGCGCTCGACCCGACGATGCGCATCGGCCGCCAGCTCTTCGAGCGGGCTGGGCCGACCGATGCCGCCGCAGTGCTGCAGGCCGTCGGGCTCGCGCCGGAGATCGCACAGGCCTATCCGCTGACGCTGTCGGGCGGCATGGCGCAGCGCGTGCTCGTCGCCTCCGTCCTGGTGGGGCGCGCGCCGCTGCTGATCGCCGACGAGCCGACCAAGGGGCTCGATCCCGAAAGGCTCGACCAGACGCGCGATCTCCTGCTGTCGCTCGGGCAGGCCGGGCGCGCGCTCCTGGTGATCACGCATGACATCGCGCTGGCGCGCGCGCTCGGCGGGCGGCTCGCAGTCCTGTGCGAAGGCCGTATCGTCGAGCAGGGCGAGAGCGCGGCCGTCTTCGCGACGCCGCGCCAGGCCTATACCCGCGCCTGGATCGAGGCCGATCCCTCGCGCTGGCGGCCGAGCCTGCGCTGCTGCGCGGTCGATGCTCCGGTGCTTGCCGGTCATGGCCTGCGTTTCGGTTTCCGGGGCCGGGCGGCGCTGTTCGAGGGGCTCGACATCCATGTCCCGCGCGGTGGCGTGCTCGCGCTCACCGGCCCCAGCGGCTGCGGCAAGACCACGCTCGGCAATATCCTGCTCGGCTTGCAGGCGCCCGATGCCGGCGAGGTGAGCTGGGCCGGCTGCGACCCCTATCGCGATCGCACGGCGCTGAAGCGCCTGCGTCGCCGCTACCAGAAGCTGCATCAGGACCCCGCCAGCGTCTTCCTGCCCGGCCGCAGCCTCGGCCTGCAGCTCGCCGACCTCAAGGAGGTCTCGCCCGAGCTCGATCTCGTCCGCGATCTGCCGCCCCTGCTCGAGCGGCTGCGGCTTGATCCGCGATTGCTGCGGCGCCGGCCGGGAGAAGTCTCGGGCGGCGAGGCGCAAAGACTGGCGCTGGCGCGCATCCTGCTGATGAAGCCGGAGCTGATCGTGGCGGACGAGCCGACCTCGCGGCTCGATCCGCTGGTCCAGCGCGAGACGATCGCGCTCTTGCGGGAGGTCGTTGCGGGCGAGGAGGTCGGACTCGTGCTGATCGGGCATGACCGGGCCCTGCTGGCGGCGACGGCCGACGAGGTGATCACGATCGGGCGTTGAATTCGGCGGCGCGCCTCTTGTATTGTGCGCTGCAACATACGATCTGATGCACAAGTTAGGGAAGACACGCCTCCTGGTCGGTAGCGCAGCGATTTCGCGCTGTTACAGGAGATGACATTGGCAAGTTCCAAAAAGGCCGGCGCTGTGACCGGCCATGGTGAAATCCGTCGGCTTTGGCCCACGGAACGCGACCTCTTCACCGCCCATCTGCTCCGGCTCGACGCGGTGACGCGGCGCGAGCGCTTCGGCACGGCCGTGAACGATGATTTCCTCGTCAACTACGCCGCGACGACCTTCGGCGTCGGCGGGCTGGTCTATGCCTATATCGAGGACGGCGAGGTTCGCGGTGCAGGCGAGTTGCGCGGGCTGGAGGACATCGTCACCCAGACCGGCGAGGCCGCCTTCAGCGTCGAGAAGGCCTGGCGCCGGCGCGGGCTCGGCGAGCAATTGTTCAGCCGCCTGATCACGGCCGGGCGCAATCGCGGCATCCGCACGCTCTACATGACCTGCCTGCCGGAGAATGCGGCGATGCGCCGTCTCGCGCGCAAGTTCGAGGCCGATCTCGTCGGCGGCTACAACGATGTCGAGGGCTCGATCGCGACCGGCGGGCCGACGCCCTTCACCATCCTCGACGAGGCCTTCGACAACGCCAAGGGCTTCGCCACGCTGGCGCTGTCGCTGCAGCGCAGATTCTGGCCGCAGGCCCTGTTCGGACGCTCCTCGCGCGCCTGACCGGCGCGCGCCGCCAGCGCATTTTCGCTTTGGCTTGAATCGTCATTGCGAGGGGCGTCAGCGACGAAGCAATCCAGGAGGTCTCGCTCGACGGCCCCTTGGATTGCTTCGCTTGCGCTCGCAATGACGGCTCAAGGCGAAGCTCGAATGCTGATCAGACCTAGAGCCATTTCCGATCCAAATGGATCGTTCAATTGCTCTAGGCTATTGTTTTAACGCGTTTTCTCCGCGCAAACGCTTCGCGTTTGTCGCGAGGGAACCGGTATCCACTTCGCTCGAAAACACTCTAGCGGTTGAGCGAGAGCGCGGCGCCCGATTTCGTCACGGCGCCGTTCATCGCGCCGCCATCGCTGGCGCGCAGGCGCGCGACCACCGAGCCGCCTTGCTGATAGAGATAGACCTCGCCGTCACGGTAGTCCCAGGCGGTGACCTTCTGCAGGTCGCGGTTGGCGCAGCCGGCCGCGTTGGCGCGGTAGAGGTCAAGCGCAGGCGCGCTGGAGAGCTGGACCTTGCAGGAGCCGCCGGTGGCTTCGCGCGCCGTCCAGTTGCCGACGATGCCATCGCGCGACGAAACCGCGCCGCGCGCCGGGCCGGCTCCGCCGCCCAGTGTGGCGACCTGGCCGCCGCCGCCACGCAAGGCCGGCACCTCGGCGGGCTGGGCGGGGGGCGGGGTCGCGCTGACGGGAGCGCCGGCATTGGGGTTGTAGTAGGGGTCCTGCGGCGGCGGTAAGGCGCCGGGCGAGGCCGGCGCGGAGGCGACGGGATAGCCGCCCGGCGGGGGCAGCGGCTCCGAGGTCACGGGCGCGGAACTGATCGGCGGCGCCGATTGCAGCGGCGGCGGGTCGTAGCTCGGCATGCCTGATCGACCAGGGCTGTCGAAGCTGAAACGCTGCGAGCCCGCGCAGGCGGTCAAGGCGAGCAGGGGCACGAGGCCGGCGGCCTTGAGGAGCATGGCCGCGCCTGCGGTGCGAGGCCTGCCTGCGATCTTGGTGGTCATGCGGCGTTCCGTTCGATCATCATTCTGCACGTCTCGTCTCCGATCATGGCCACGCCGGCTGAACATGGCATGAGCAGGACATTGCTGCGCTGCTTTTACAGCATCGGACCGAATATCGTATTCGGTCCGATGCTGTAAAACTGTGATCATGCATCGGCTTGACCCGAAGACCGGTTTCCGCTGTCCGGGCCGATGATCCGGAGCAGGCCCGACTGCTTGCGAACCCGCGACGCGCGCTCTGGTTCCAGGCCCTCTCGCAAGGCATAGTCCTGCCGCCTGCCTGGAGACCTTTGCCATGAAGCCGCTCGCACCGACCACGATCGCCAAACCCTTCGCCCGCTACAGCCATGGCGTCGAATTGCCGGCCGGCCAGCGACTCGTCTTCTGCTCGGGCCAGCTCGGCGTCGCCCAGGACGGCACGGTTCCGGAGGATGTCCGCGCCCAGGCCGATCTCTGCTTCGCCAATATCGCGGCGATCCTGGGTGAAGCCGGCATGACGCTGGCCGATATCGTGCGCATCAACGCCTATGTCACCGACCGCGCCCATATGAAGGGCTATATGGAATCGCGCGACGCTCATGTCGGTTCGCCGCCGCCGGCCTCCACGCTGATGATCGTCTCGGGTTTCACGCTGCCGGCCTTCAAGGTCGAGATCGAGGTCGTTGCGGCAGCTTCGGACGGCTGAGAGCGGCCGTGCGGGGCGCGGTCGAGAGATTCCGGGGTGCGATGCCCGCACGCGCCGGGAATCAGCTATTGCCGGAGTGAACGGAACAAGCGGGGCATCATGGATATCGAGACCAAGAGCGACAGCGCCAATAAGCGCATGAACAGCCTCGTCGCGGTGACGGTGGTCATCCTGTCGGTGTTCACCGCCGTCTCCAAGATCAAGGACGACAACATCGTCCAGGCCATCCAGACGGCCAAGGCCGATTCGGTCGATAGCTGGAACGAATACCAGGCAGCGCGGATGAAGCTGCGCATCGTCGAGGCGGCCAATCAGACGATCCGCCTCACGGCGAACCTGCCTGGTCTGGATGCTCAGGCCGTCGCGACGGAGCGCAAGCGCAACGACGAGGCGATCGCCGGCTACGACGCCTCGTCCAAGACGCTGTTCGAAAAGGCGAAGCGGCTGGAAGCCTCGATCGAAAAGCTCAACTTCCAGGACGACCAGTTCGACATCTCCGATGCACTGATCTCGATCGCCATCGCGGCCGCGGCGGTTGCGGCGCTGACCGAGAGCTGGATGCTGCTGTGCCTGGCCTGGCTGTCGGGCGGCACCGGCATCGTGATGGGGCTGGCGGGCTTCCTCGGCTGGGGTCTGCATCCGGACTGGCTGGTCAAGCTGCTGACCTGATGGCGGACCTCAGCTTTCCGCCCGCCAGGGATAGCTCCAGGTCTCGGTCAGGGTCTTCTCGCCGCTCCTGAGGAAGGCGCGCATCTCCGCGAGCTGGCCGGGCTCGACGACGATGTCGATGAAGGCGCGGAAGCCTTGCGTCTTGGGGTTGGGCACGATGAAGGCGCGGTCGATGCGGCCATAGGCGATCGAGGGCACGATCTCGACCTTGTCGGGCTGGCGCAGATGGTATTCGAGGTCGCCGCCGGCGAAATCGACGATGAAGCGGCGAGCGCCCTCGGTGACCGGTTCGCCCGAGCCGAGCGCCTTGGGCTTGGCCTGATAGGTGTTGATGATGCGCCCGCCCGGATGCAGATCGGCCGAGTCGAGCATCGCGGTGAGCTTGTAGCCGAAGGAGAATTCGCGGCCGGGTTCGAGCGGCGACTTCGGGGCCCAGAGCGCGACGATATTGTCGTTGGTCTCGTCAGTCGTCGGCAGCTCGATCAGTTCGACGACGCCCTCGCCCCAATCGCCCAGCGGCTCGATCCAGTAGGACGGCCGCAGCTCATAGCTCAGGTCGAGATCCTGATAGTGCTCGAAGACGCGGTCGCGCTGCATCAGGCCGAAGCCGCGCACATTGCGCTCGACGAAGGAGGAGACCGCCTGCTGGCGGGGGTTGCGCAGCGGGCGCCAGATCCATTCACCGGTGCCGGAATGGATCATCAGCCCGTCGGAATCATGCAATTCAGTGCGGAAATCGTCATGGAAGCGGCGGTCGTTCTCGCCGGTGAAGAACATCGAGGTCAAAGGCGCGAGGCCGAGCTTCTCGATGGGCTTGCGCGGGAACAGGGTGACGGCGATGTCGACCACGCTGTCGACGTCAGGATAGATATGGAAGCGATAGGCGCCGGTGACGGAGGCCGAATCGAGCAGGGCGTAGACCGTGACACGGTCGGCATTGGCGGCGGGCGCCTCGACCCAGAACTCCCGGAACATCGGGAACTCCTCGCCGCCGGGCACGCCCGCCCCGATGGTCAGCCCGCGCGCGGACAGGCCATAGCGCTGCTCGCGGCCGAGCACCCGGAAATAGCTCGCGCCGATGAAGGAGATCAATTCGTCCAGGACGCGCGGATCGTTCAGCGGGTAGTGCAGCCGGAAGCCGGCGAAGCCGAGATTGACCGGCAGCGGCTTCTCGAACTTGACCTTGCCGTAGTCGAACAGGCTGGCGGAGTAGGGCACCGGCGTCGGCACGCCGTCGCGCACGACGTTGACCACAACCGGCCGGGTGAACAGGAAGCCGGGATGGAACATCTGCATCCGGAACGGCGAGCCGTTCTGCGCCAGCAGCGCCCGCTCGGGCCGGAAGCGGATATCGCGCCATGAATCGAAGTCGAGCCTCGAGAGCGGTTCCGGCAGCGTCGGGCCGGGCTCGTAGGGAACGCCGGCGATCTCGCGGGCGCGGCGCACCACCTCCTCGAAACCGAAGCGCGGCTGCGGCGGCGAAGGGGCGGGCTGCTGCGGCTCAGGCTGCTGGGCCAGCAGGGCGGAAGGCGCTGCTGAAAGGCTCAAAACGGCGGCGAGGCCTGCCAGGACCTGGCGGCGGTCGGTCTGGATCATGTGACGCGGAAACCCTATCGCGATTGCCGGTGAAGGCGTGTCGAGACAGTGACTTAGGCGATGAATTGGGGCCGGTCTAGGGCACGGGCGCCGCAGCTTGCGGCGGCGCGCGCCGTTGACAATCGCGCAGACCGACTTTCCCGATCTCGATGCCGGTCTCGCGCTCCGGTCAGAAGCTGAACCCGTTCGGAAACCGCATCCGTTTCTGCGAAAGGCGGGCTTGAGTCCTGCACTGCAAGAACGAACACGGCCCGCTGGCCGCGTTCGTCAAAAAATCCACGGCGGGGGGCAAAAAAAACTTGTAGTCGCGGTCGGCAATCCGTATATCGCGTTCACCCAATTCGCACGTGCCTGTGGCCGCGTGTCAGTCGGTGGGCATCCGGACAAGAGGCCGGACAGCCGCCAGGTGTTGGAGACGGATGGAGGGGGATGGATATCCCCTCAAATCACGCTCCCGGTTCCTCCCAAGGGAACTGTCACCGAACAGCGACTGGCAGCCGGAGGCGAAACCGGCGAACCCCGAATCTCCACGGGGGACGCAGCTTAAAGCAACGACGGAACGGGCTTTTTTTGGTCTCGCTGGTCCTCCAAAGACCAGCACCGAAGAGGCTTGTCCTTCATTGCCGGGCGTGCGGGGTCTCCCCAAGCGACGGTTATCAGAGTCCGAACTTAGTTGTTCGGCTGTTCTTGGCGTCTCCATCGCGCCTTGAATCGCCGACGGCTCAGCCGGCTTCATGTCGCATCGGCGCCGCTTGCGCCGGAGGAGCAGCGTCTCATGACCGAGCGCATCCGTGAATTCCTTCGCACCCGCCGTGAGGATGGGCCTTGCGTCGTCATCGACCTCGATGTCGTGCGCGAGAACTATCATGCCTTCTCGCGGGCTCTCCCCGACACGCGCGTGTTCTACGCCGTGAAGGCGAATCCCGCGCCGGAAGTGCTCGGGCTCCTGGCCAAGCTCGGCTCCTGCTTCGATTGCGCCTCGGTTGTCGAGATCGAGCTCGCGCTTGCGGCCGGCGCGACCGCCGACCGCATCTCCTTCGGCAACACGATCAAGAAGGAGCGCGACGTCGTGCGCGCCATGGAGCTCGGCGTGCGCCTCTTCGCCGTCGACTGCACGGCCGAAGTCGACAAGGTCTCCCGTTCGGCCGAGAAGGTCGGCGTGGCGGATGCGCGCATCTTCTGCCGCATCCTCTGCGACGGCGCCGGCGCCGACTGGCCGCTCTCGCGCAAGTTCGGCTGCGTGCCCGAAATGGCCGCGGACGTGCTAGAGCACGGCCATCGCCTGGGCCTGACCGCGTATGGCATCTCGTTCCATGTCGGCTCGCAGCAGGCGAATGTGAACGCCTGGGATTCCGCCCTGGCCTCGGCCTCGGCGGTCTTCAAGGAATGCGCCACCCGCGGTCTCTCGCTGTCGATGGTCAATCTCGGCGGCGGCTTCCCGGCGCGCTACCTGAAGCCGATTCCGGGCGTGCCCTCCTATGGCGACGCGATCTTCCGGGCGCTGTCGAAGCATTTCGGCAACCAGCTGCCCGAGACGATCATCGAGCCGGGCCGCGGCATGGTCGGCGAGGCCGGGCTGATCGAGGCGGAGGTCGTGCTGATCTCGAAGAAGGCCGAGAGCGACGATGTGCGCTGGGTCTATCTCGACATCGGCAAGTTCAACGGTCTCGCCGAGACCATGGACGAGGCGATCCGCTACCCGATCCGCACCGCCCGCGACGGCGATGCGACGGTGCCATGCGTGCTCGCCGGCCCGACCTGCGATTCGGTCGACGTCATGTACGAGAAGACCCCGTACATGCTGCCGTTCAGCCTGGAGATCGGCGATCGCGTGCTGATCGAGGGCACGGGCGCCTATACGACGACCTATTCGGCCGTCGCCTTCAACGGCTTCCCGCCGCTGAGGCAATACGTCATCTGACGAAACGGAGCGCGTCTAACCCGCGCCCCTCACCAATCGGGTCCGGCGAAGCGCCCTGCCATGAGCGGCAGGCCGCCCAGCGATGTCGGGTGGAGCGTCCGCGCCTCCAGAAGGGAGCGCCGCGGCCGTGGCTCCCGCCGGACCCTCTTCCACACATCCCTTTAGTCTTGTGGCCGCGCTCGCGCGGCGCCGGGAAGGTCTGCGCAGCCTTGGCTGTCTTGGGCGGTCCGGCCGGAGGTGCGTCATGATCACGATCCGCGAGGAAATCCCGTCCGATGTCGCGGCCCGCGAGGCCCTGCTCGATCTCTGCCTCGGCGAGCGCCGGGCGGCGAAGTCGAGCGAGCGCCTGCGCGAGGGCCGGCTGCCGGCCCAGGGTCTCGCCCTGACCGCCGAGCGCGACGGCGTCGTCGTCGCAACCGTGCGGCTCTGGCATGTCGAGGCCAGCGGCGTCCCGGCGCTGCTGCTCGGCCCGCTGGCCGTCGCGCCTGAGCTCCAGGGCGAGGGCGTCGGCAAGGCGATGATGCGGGAAGTGATCTGGCGCGCGGCCTGCCGTGGACATGGCGCGATCCTGCTCGTCGGCGATGCGCCCTATTACGAGCGCTTCGGCTTCTCCGGCGCATTGACGCGCGATCTCGCCATGCCGGGCCCGGTTGAGCGCGAGCGCTTCCTCGCGCTCGAATTGCGCGACGGCGCGCTCGCGGGCGCCAGCGGCATGCTGGCGGCGACAGGGCGTCTGGACGCCACACCGGTCTTCGCGGAGCCGATCCGGCGCGCTGCCTGAAAATAAGCCACCCGGACCCGGCCATTGGCCGGGTCTGTCATGGTTTCGTCACTGATCTGTAGCGGCTTCGTCGCCCATCGCCGCCATGACCCCCGCCAAAGGTGGGATGATGGCTGACGCGGTACTGGTGACGGGAATGGCAGCGCAGTGGCGGGTCGCGAAATGGCGGCCGCGGCGCACGACCCTGCTCGCCTTCGCGATGCTGTCGCCCTCGCTCCTGTTCCTGGCGCTGTTCACCTATTGGCCGGTGGTCGAGGTCGCCTGGCAGGCGCTGCACAACCAGCGCAAGATCGGTGGGCCGCAGGTCTATGTCGGGCTCGACAACTTCCTCAAGCTCTTCGCCGACCCGGCCTTCCGCAAGGCGCTCGTCAACAACCTGGTCTATGCCTTCGGCACGGTGGTCCCCAGCCTCGTCCTGGCGCTCGGCTTCGCCATGGCGCTGGCCAAGTCGAACCGGGTCAATACGCTGCTGCGGGCGCTGTTCTTCCTGCCGGTGCTGATTCCGCTGGTCGCTGCGGCCTCGATCTTCCTGTTCCTGTTCCTGCCCAATGTCGGCCTGCTCGACTACCACCTCGCCAAGCTCGCCCTGAGCGGGCCGAACTGGCTCGGCGATCCCGATGTCGCGCTCTACTCGATCATGGGCCTGACGATCTGGAAGAATGCCGGCTACTACATGCTGTTCTTCCTGGCGGGCCTCCAGGCCGTGCCGGCGGACGCTTATGAGGCGGCGATCCTCGACGGCGCCGGCCCCTGGCAGCGCCTGCGCCACATCACGCTGCCCTATCTCAAGCCGACGATCGGCTTCGTGCTGGTCATCGGCCTGCTCAATGTGGTGACGCAGGTCGACCATGTTTTCGTGCTGACCAAGGGCGGGCCCTCGGATTCGACCAATCTCCTGCTGTTCTATGTCTATCAGCAGGCGGTCGAGAGCTATGATGCGGGCCGCGCCGCGGCGGGCACGCTGGTGATGCTGGCGCTGCTGCTTGCCATCACCGCCTCCTCGCTGCGCACGCTCGAGCGCTCCTTCGGGGAGCGCGAGGCATGAGCGTCGCCAATCGCGAAATCTCGCCCAAGCTCGGCTATGGCGCCACGCTCACTATTGCGGCGCTGTGGATGGTGCCATTCATCTGGATGCTGGTCGCGGCCTTCAACCCCGAGAGCATGGGCGCCGGCATGGCCTCGCTGGTGCCGCGCTACATCCCGACGCTCGGCAATTTCGCCGAGGCCTGGGGCTCGGCCGATTTCCCGCGCTACACGCTGAACACGACGATCATCAGCTTCGGCATCCTCGCCGTCCAGCTCGTCACGGTGACGTTAGCCGGCTATGTCTTCGCGCGGATCGAGTTTCCCGGCCGCACGCTCTGCTTCTATCTCTTCCTGCTCCAGCTCATGCTCGCGCCGGTCGTGCTGATGGTGCCCAATCTGGTGATGGTCGCCCAGCTCGGGCTCTACGACACGCTGCTCGGCGTGATGGCGCCCTATTTCGCCTCGGCCTTCGGCACCTTCCTGATGCGCCAGGCCTTCAAGGTGATCCCGCGCGAGCTCGAGGATGCGGCGCTGATCGACGGCGCCAATATCTGGCAGCGCATTCGCTTCATCTATCTGCCCCTGGCGAAGCCCTCGCTGATCGCCTTCTCGATCGTCTCCGTCACCGCGCATTGGAACGAGTTCCTCTGGCCGCTGATGGTGATCAATTCGCCCGATCTGCGCCCGCTCACCGTCGGGCTCGCGACCTTCACGCGCGGCGCCGAGGGCGCGCAGGCCTGGGGCGTCATCGCGGCGGGCACGCTCATGGTCAGCGCGCCGCTGCTGATCGCCTTTGCGCTGTTCCAGCGCGCCTTCGTCAACTCCTTCGTCTCATCCGGCATCAAGTAAAAGGCAGCCAACATGACGACCACCCGTCGCTCCGTCCTCGCAGGCGCGGCCCTTGCCGCGAGCTTTGCGCTCTCCCCGGCCTTCGCGCAGGCTCCCACCGAAATCGAACTGTTCTTCCCGGTTCCGGTCGACGGGCAGCTCGCCCGCGACATGGCCACCATGATCAAGGAGTTCAACGAGACCCATCCCGCGATCAAGGCGACGCCGGTCTATACCGGCAGCTATGACGAGACGCTGATCAAGACCCGCGCCGCGATGAAGGCCGGCAAGCCGCCGGCGGCAGCGATCATGTCGGCGAACTTCCTGCTCGACCTCAAGATCGAGGGCGAGATTCAGCCGCTCGACGGGCTGATCAAGGCCGACGGCAAGAGCAACGACCAGTTCATGGGCCAGTTCTTCCCGGCGCTCTATGGCAATGCCGTGCTCGACCGCTCGGTCTATGGCGTGCCCTTCCACAATTCGACGCCGCTGCTCTACATCAATGCCGACCATTTCAAGGAAGCCGGCCTCGACCCCGACAAGCTGCCGGCCACCTGGGAAGAGTTCGCCGCCGCCGCCAAGAAGCTGACCAAGCGCGAGGGCGACCGCGTCACCCGCTGGGGCATCACGATGCCTTCCAATTACGATTACGGCGGCTGGATCCTGCAGGCGCTGACCCAGTCCAATGGCGGGCAGTGGTTCAATGTCGATTACGGCGGCGAGGTCTATTACGACACCCCGTCCATGCTCGGCGCGCTGACCTTCTGGTCCGACCTCGTCGCCAAGGCCAAGGTTCATCCCGCCGGCGTGCAGGCGGGCGGCGCGGTCTCCAGCGCCTTCCTCTCGGGCCAGTCCTCGATGGTGCTGCTCTCGACCGGTTCGCTGACGCATATCCGCAGCAATGCGAAATTCCCCTACAAGGTCGCCTTCGTGCCCAAGAACGTGAAGAACGAGGTGCCGATCGGCGGCGCCTCGCTCGTCATCCCGACCGGCGTCGAGGGCGCGCGCCGGCAGGCCGCCTGGACGCTGATCAACTGGCTGACTGCGCCCGAGAAGTCCGGCTGGTGGAGCCGCGCCACCGGCTATTTCGCGCCGAACATGGCCGCCTATGACCTGCCCGAGATGAAGGAGTTCCTGGCCAAGAATCCGGACGCCGGCATCGCGGTGAAGCAGCTCGCCTTCGCCAAGCCGTGGTTCGCGACCTACAAGACCGTCCCCGTCCGCAAGGCGATCGAGGACGAGTTGCAGGCCGTGCTCTCCGGCAAGAAGGCGCCGAAGGAGGCGCTCGTTGCCGCGCAGAAGACCGCCGACGAGGTCATGCGGCCCTATGTCGAGCAGACCGCGCTGAAGCTGCCGACGAATTGAGGTCGGCCGCCTGCGACGAAGGTCATGCCCGGGCTTCGACCCGGGCATCTCCGCGTCGCCTTTCCTTCCTGAGATGGCCGGGTCGAACCCGGCCATGACGCCCTTCAAGACCGGATCAGCCATGCTCATCGCCCATATCACCGACCTGCATGTCCGCCCGCGCGGCAAGCCGGCCTATCGCGTCTCCGAGACCAATGCGCTGACCGAGCGCGCGCTCGATGCGGTCGCAAGCCTGCGGCCGCGTCCCGATGTCCTCGTCATCACCGGGGACCTGACCGATTGCGGGCTGGCCGAGGAATATGAGCTGCTGCAGAGCTTGCTGAGCCGGCTCGACATCCCGGTTCTGCTATTGCCGGGCAATCACGACCGCCGCGAGACATTGGTCGCCGGGCTGAAGCTCGATCCGCGGACCCTGCGCGATGGCGGCTTCATCCAGTTCGTCGCCGATCTCGGGCCGATGCGCCTGATCGGCTTGGACACGCTGGTGCCGGGGCAGAGCTTCGGCGGGCTCTGCCCGGCGCGGCTTGCCGTGCTCGAGCGGGCGCTGGCCGAGGCGAATGGCAAGCCGGTGGCGATCTTCATGCACCACCCGCCCTTCGATTGCGGCATTGCGCATATGGATGCGATTCGCCTGCTCGAGGGCGCGGCGGATTTCGCCGCCATCGTCGCGCGCCATCCCAATATCGAGCGCGTCGTCTGCGGCCATCACCATCGGCCGGTCGTGACGCGCTTCGCCGGCACCATCGCGCAGATCGCGCCCAGCGTGACGCATCAGGTGACGCTCGATCTGAGCGATGACGGTGCCGCGACCTTCCATATGGAGCCGGCGGCCTATCTGCTGCATAGCTGGCGCGAGGGCGCGGGTTTCGTCAGTCACACGGCCTATGTCGAGCGTTTCGCCGGGCCCTATCCCTTCGTGCTCGATGCCGATTATCCCGGAGCTCACTAGAGCAGGATGCGAAAAAGTGGGAACCGGTTTTGCGCATCGATCCTGCTCTCACTCCCGGGATGAGAGACGGATTCAGATTTCAGATGGAATCACTCTGTGATTCCATCTGAAATCATCCGGCTCTCGCAAAGCCGGCCGGCCATGATTTGACTCAGGGCGCGCTTCCCCCCTACGAGCCGGCGATGGCCATGCAAGGCCATTCCCACCAACGACGCGCAACCGCGAAGGAGACAACCAGAGAATGAGCAACTGGCCCGTACACGGAAAGATCACCGGCCCGATCGTGATGATCGGCTTCGGCTCCATCGGCCGCGGCACGCTGCCGCTGATCGAACGGCATTTCGAGTACGACCGGTCGCGCTTCGTGGTGATCGCGCCCGATGATGCCGATCGTGACCTGCTCGACGAGCGTGGCATCCGCTTCATCAAGGAGGCGGTGACGCGGGAGAACTACAAGACGCTGCTGGAGCCGCTGCTCACGATCGGCGGCGGCCAGGGCTTCTGCGTCAACCTGTCGGTCGATACCGGCTCGCTCGACATCATGCAGTTCTGCTCCGATCTCGGCGCGCTCTATATCGACACCGTCAACGAGCCCTGGCTCGGCTTCTATTTCGACCACAGCAAGGGCGCGGCCGAGCGCTCCAACTATGCGCTGCGCGAGGCGACGATCGGCGCCAAGCATGCCCGCCCGGCCGGCACGACCACGGCCGTCTCCTGCTGCGGGGCCAATCCCGGCATGGTCTCCTGGTTCGTCAAGCAGGGCCTGCTCAACATCGCCGCCGATCTCGGCCTGCAGACGCCCGAGCCCAAGACGCGCGAGGAGTGGGGCAAGCTCGCCCAGCAGGTCGGCGTCAAGGGCATCCACATCGCCGAGCGCGACACGCAGCGCGCCAAGCACCCCAAGCCCCGCGGCGTCTTCGTCAACACCTGGTCGGTTGAGGGCTTCGTCTCCGAGGGCATGCAGCCGGCCGAGCTCGGCTGGGGCACGCATGAGACCTGGATGCCGGAGAACGGCCGCGAGCACGAGGCCGGCTGCAAGGCCGCGATCTACCTGCTCCAGCCCGGCGCCAACACCCGCGTCCGGAGCTGGTGCCCGACGCCGGGGCCGCAATACGGCTTCCTGGTGACGCATAACGAGTCGATCTCGATCGCAGATTATTTCACCGTGCGCGACGAGACCGGCAAGCCGGTCTACCGGCCGACCTGCCATTACGCCTACCACCCGGCCAATGACGCCGTGCTCTCGCTGCACGAGATGTTCGGCAATGCCGGCCAGGTGCAGGAGGAGCACCACATCCTCGAGGAGGACGAGATCGTCGACGGCATCGACGAGCTCGGCGTGCTGCTCTACGGCCATGGCAAGAATGCCTATTGGTACGGCTCGCAGCTCTCCGTCGAGGAGACCCGCCGGATCGCGCCCTATCAGAACGCCACCGGCATGCAGGTGACCTCGGCCGTGCTCGCCGGCATGGTCTGGGCGCTGGAGAACCCCAAGGCCGGCATCGTCGAGGCCGACGAGATGGATTTCCGCCGCTGCCTCGAAGTGCAGCTGCCCTATCTCGGGCCGGTCACCGGCGCCTATACCGACTGGACGCCGCTCGACGGCCGCCCGGGCTTCTTCCCCGAGGATATCGACGAGAGCGATCCCTGGCAGTTCCGCAACATCCTGGTGCGGTGAGGGCTGTCATTCCGTGCGCGCTGCGGCATGCAATGCTGCGGCGCAGACACGGGACCGCGTGCGAGCAAGGCGCCCCTTCGGCGAGGCGCGGGAAAGCTCCCTTTCCTGATGGCGGTCCCGCATCTGCGCGGCGGCACTTCGTGCCGCAGCGCGTGCGGGATGACACTCTTCACCTCGCCCGCTCGATCTTCACCCCCGCCAGCAGCGCCCCGCCGGCCAGGAAGAAGGCGATCAGCACGGCCGGGCCCGCGCGCTGGCTGTCGAAGATCGTCGTCGCCAGCGCCACCAGCGTCGGCCCCAGGAAGGACGTGACCTTCCCCGAGCGCGCGAACAGGCCGAAGAACTCGCCGACGCGGCCCTCGGGCGCGATCCGCGCCATCAGGCCGCGGGCGTAGTCCTGCCCGAATTTCAACGCCCGGCGCCGCACCGTCTCGTAGGAAACGGCAATGCCGCGCTCCAGCAGCATCTCCTCCATCAGGCGCAGGGGGAAGCACAGCCACACCGTGTGAGCAATGATCGCTGGCGGAAATTGATGGCGCTTGTCGCTGATGCAGGGCGTGCCCAAGCCCAAGGCCCCTTCGCCGGAGCTGTGCAGATTCCGGTTCGAGTCCGGCAAGACTACAGCTATTGGAATTACTGCGTCATGACGCTACGTTAGTCGCCTCTGCCAGACCACAATTATCGGCAAGGGGGCTCTCGCTACGAATGGGACGTCTTCGGCGGTCTTGGCTAGGCCTTCAGCGAGACATGGTCGGCCTTCGCTGGATATCGCGCGATGAACGTCGACTATCGCAACGGTGCCTTCGTCTTCAACGCGTTGCAGCAAGGACCGGTGCTGGGCTTCACCTCGCGCTTCTGACAGTTCGTTCGCTTCGAAGGGAGATCTCGATGATTTCGCACTTGCTTCGTTCAAGCTGCCTTGCGCTTGCTCTGTTCGCGCCCGCCGCCGCCATGGCCCAGGGGGCGACGAAGCCCAATATCCTCTACATCGTTGCCGACGATCTCGGCTGGGCCGATGTCGGCTTCCACGGCGCCGAGATCAAGACGCCGACGATCGACCAGCTCGCCAATGAGGGGGCGACGCTCGACCAGTTCTACGTCCAGCCGATGTGCACGCCCACGCGCGCGGCCCTGATGACCGGCCGCTACCCGCTGCGCTACGGGCTGCAGAGCTTCGTCATCCTGCCCGAGCAGAGCTTCGGCATCCCGCTCGACGAGAAGCTGCTGTCGCAGGTTCTCAAGGAGGCCGGATACAGCACGGCCATCATCGGTAAATGGCATCTCGGCCATGCCGACCAAAAGCTCTGGCCGAAGCAGCGCGGTTTCGATTACCAGTACGGCGCGCTGATCGGTGAGGTCGACCACTTCACCCATAAGGTGCATGGCGTCACCGATTGGTACCGCAACAACAAGAAGCTCGAAGAGCCAGGTTACGTGACCTCGCTTCTTGGCAAGGATGCCGTGCGCTATATCGAGGCGCATGACCCGGCCAAGCCGATGTTCATGTATCTCGCCTTCACCGCGCCGCACACGCCGTTCCAGGCACCGAAGGAATATCTCGACCGCTTCAAGTCGATCGCCGATCCGAACCGGCGCACCTATGCCGCCATGGTCAATGCGATGGATGACCAGATCGCCGCAGTCCTGGCCGCCCTTCAGAAAAAGGGCATGCGCGACAACACGCTGGTGATCTTCCACAGCGACAATGGCGGCGTGAAATCCGCCGCCTTCGCCGGGCAGATCGAAACCAAGGGCGCGCTGCCGGCCAATAACGGCCCCTTCCGCGAGGGCAAAGGCTCGCTCTATGAGGGCGGCACTCGCGCCGTCGCTCTGGCCAACTGGCCGGGACGCATCAAGCCGCAGAAGGTCAACGAGCCGCTGCACGTCGTCGACATGTTGCCGACGCTCGCCGCCCGTGCGGGCGCCAGCACGGCCGGCACCAAACCGCTCGACGGCACCGATATCTGGAAGACGATCAGCGAGGGCGCGCCCTCGCCGCGCAAGGAGATCGTCTATAATGTCGAGATGTTCCGCGGCGCCGTTCGACAGGGCGACTGGAAGCTTGTCTGGCGCACGACGCTGCCAGCCAAGCTCGAACTCTTCAACGTGCCGCAGGATCCTGGCGAGGCGAAGAACCTTGTCGCAGAGAACCCCCAGATCGTCGCGGATCTGCAGAAGCGCATCAACGATCTTGCGGGCGAGATGAAGCCGTCGATGTTCTTCGAGGCGACCTTCAAGTCCTATCTCGGCCGTCACGCACCGGCGCCGGTCTTCCCCAACGACGACGCCTTCTTCGCTCAGGGCGATTGATCGGGGGGGCGATTCCCGGCAGCTCCGGAGCATCCTGGTGCGGTGAGGGCTGTCATTCCGGGGCAGGCGCGCAGCGCCTGAACCCGGAACCCACGACCGGGCTCGCGATCGAGGGCGAGGCCGGTCGACATCGTACCCCGTCATGGGCTCCGGGTTCGGCCCTTCGGGCCGCCCCGGAATGACATGCGGCTACATCCCGCGTTTCACGTTGACGCCGGCCAGCAGCACCCCGCCGGCCAGGAAGAAGGCGATCAGCACCGCCAGCCCCGCGCGCTGGCTGTCGAAGATCGTCGTCGCCAGCGCCACCAGGGTCGGGCCCAGGAAGGATGTGACCTTGCCCGAGAGCGCGAACAGCCCGAAGAACTCGCCGATGCGGCCCTCGGGCGCGATCCGCGCCATCAGGCTGCGCGAGGAGGCCTGCAAGGGCCCGGCGACGAGGCCGATCAGCAGGCCGAGGCCGAGATAGACCCGCTCCGGCAATGAGGCGAAGAGGCCGTCGCCCGCCGTGGCGGGGGCGGCGGGGATGACGAAGAGGATATGGTCGGGCCCGAGCGAGAGGATGCCGAAACAGGCGAGCAGCAGGCAGGCGATCGCGCCCAGCACCACGGATTTGCCGCCGATCGCATCGTCGAGCTTGCCGCCGAGCCAGGCGCCGAGCGTGCCGGTGACGGTGAGCAGGATGCCGAAGATGCCGAGCTCTATGGTCTGCCAGCCGAAGACGCCGGCGGCATAGATGCCGCCGAAGGCGAAGAGCGCCACCAGCGCATCCTGGTAGATCATGTTGGCGAGCAGGAAGCGGCCGAGCGAGGGCAGGCGCGGCAATTCGGCAAGCGTCGCCTTCAGCCGGCCGACGCCACCCTTGGCCGCTTCGCCGAGCCGCATGCCGGTCCGGGCCGAATCCGGCGTCAGCCAGAACATCGGCGCGACGAAGACGATGAACCAGAGCGCGGTGAGCGGGCCGGAGAAGCGGTCGCCCTCGCGGGCGGCGGCGTCGAGACCCAGGATCGGCGTCAGCCCTGCGAGCGTCTTGCCGGTCTGCGGGTCGGCGGCGAGCAGGGCGAGCGTGATCGCCAGCGAGAGCAGGCCGCCGAGATAGCCGATCGCCCAGCCGGTGCCCGAGAGCCAGCCCAATCGCTCCGGCGGGACGAGCCGCGTCATCATCGCATTGTTGAAGGTGGTGGCGAATTCGGCGCCGATGGTGGCGATGACGAAACCGGCGAGCGCGATCGGCACCGCCGAGCTAGAGCCCGGCACCGCGAACCAGAGCATGCCGGAGCCCAGCACCAGCAGCGCCCCGAAGGTCGCGATCCAGGGTTTGCGCGGGCCGGTGCGGTCGGCGATGCCGCCGAGCAAAGGCGAGAGCAGGGCGATGCAGAAGCCGGCGAAGCCGGTCGCATAGCCCCAGAGCGCCTGGCCCGCGATCGGGTCCGAGGCCAGCGCCGCGGCGAAGAAGGGCGCGAAGACGAAGGTGGTGATCAGGGTGAAGAAGGGTTGGGCCGCCCAATCGAAGAACAGCCAGGCCGTGACGGCGCGGCGGGGCGGATAGCTGATGGTTTGCGCATCCGCGCTCGCGACGGCCAGATTCACTGCAGCGTGGTCTCCGGGGCGCCGCCGCCGCGCGCGATCTCGATCTCGGTGATCGCGACCAGAACCTCGGCGCGGTTCTTCAGGCTGGGCGCCTCCAGCAGCGCCTGTTTTTCGCGCGGGCCGAAGGGGCACATCATCGAGAGCGCGTTGACCAGGGCTTCGTTGGGCGCCTCGTTGACGCCCTTCCAGTCGATCTTGAGCTCATTGGCCTTGGCGAAGGCGCGCAGCGCCTTGAGCAGGCTGTTGCGATCGACCTCGTCCTCGCCGGCCCTTGCGGTGAAGTCGATCAGGAAATCGTCATAGGAAACCCGAGCCTGGCGATAGGGCGTGCTGACCGAAAGCTCCTCGACGAGCCGGAAGCGGCTGATGCCGGTCAGCGTCAGCACATAGCGGTCGTCGCCGGTCTCGGCGAACTGGGTGATCCGCCCGAGGCAGCCGACCTTGAGCAGCTCGGGCTCGCCGCTCTGGCGGCCGTCCTCGGGCTCGGGCTGGATCATGCCGATGAGGCGATGCGTGCGGATCGCGTCGTCGACCATGGCGAGATAGCGCGGCTCGAAGATGTTGAGCGGCATCTGCCCGCGCGGCAGGAGCAGGGCGCCGGCCAGCGGGAAGACAGGGATCACCAGCGGGCAATCCTCGGCTCCGTTGTAGACGGCATTCATGCCCATCTGCGGTGGCTCCTTGGGGTTTTAAGCGAACAGCAGGGTCGAGAGCTTGCGGCGGCCGGCCTGGCTGTTCTCGTCCATCGGGCCCCAGGCCTCGAAGAACTGCAGCAGCTGCTTGCGCGCGCCGTCATCGTTCCAGGCTCTATCGGCCTTGATGATGGCGATGAGATGATCGACCGCCTCCTCGCGCCGGTCGCGGGCGTTCAGCGCCACGGCGAGGTCGAAGCGGGCCTGGTGGTCCTTGGGATTGGCCGCGACCTTGGCTTCCAGCTCGGCGGTGTCGCCGAGCGAGGCGGCCTGTTCGGCGAGCTCGATCGCGGCCCGCACCGCGGCGATCGCAGGGTCGGCCGCCTTGGCCTCCGGCGTCATCGCCAGGATGCCCTTGGCGCCGTCGAGATCGCCCGTCTCGAGATGCAGGCGGGAAAGCCCGGCGATGGCGGCGAGATTTTCGGGTTCGAGTTCGAGGACCCCGGCATAGAGCTCGCTCGCGCCGGCGGGGTCGCCGGCCTCGGCGGCGGCCTGGGCGGCCGCGATCAGCTCCTCGGCTTCGCCCGGCCCCACCGGCCCGACCAGCTTCTCGATGAAGGCCTTGACCTGGCTTTCCGGCTGCGCGCCCATGAAGCCGTCGATCGGCTGGCCCTGCTTGAAGGCGATCACCGCGGGAATCGACTGGATGCCGAGCTGGCCGGGGATCTGCGGATGCTCGTCGATGTTCATCTTGACGAGCTTGACCTTGCCCTTGGCCTCCTTGACCGCCTTCTCGATGATCGGGGTCAATTGCTTGCAGGGGCCGCACCAGGGCGCCCAGAAATCGACGAGCACGGGCTGCGTCATCGATTCGGTCACGACATCCTGGCGGAACGCTTGCGTCGTGGTGTCCTTGATCAGACCGGCTTTTTCGGTCGCATCGCCATTGACCAGCATGGGTCGTCCTTCGTCGCTATCAGATCGTCGGAATTAGAACATTGCGCGCAAAACCGGGTGCCGGTTTTGCGTAAGCGCAAGGCTCTCGAATTTTCAGCCTCTAGGTGGACCGGGCCATCGCCGCAATCCCGCCCATAGATGGGGAGGATGAGCCGTTCTGTCCATCGGGAGGGCAGGAGCAGGATGCGAAAAAGTGGGCACCGGTTTTCGGATTGATCCTGCTTTCACGCGTTCGATTCCATCTGAGATCAGCGGGCTCGAGCGCCGGATGGTTTTTGCGCCCGTTTGGAACCTCCAGCCCTCATCCTGAGGAGCCGCGTAAGCGGCGTCTCGAAGGATGCTCCAGATGGTTCCGGAGCCTCCTGGAGCATCCTTCGAGACGCCATTCCCAGAGGAATGGCTCCTCAGGATGAGGGCTGAGGGATTTTCCAAACGGTGTCTGAGTGGGAACCACGCCGTCATTCCGGGGCAATCCGAAGGATCGAGCCCGGAACCCAGAGCCGATGCGGGTTCTCCATAATGCGCCCGCATGGCGAACCTCAAACGTCGCGCGCATCGGTTCTGGGTTCCGGGCTCAGGCCAGTGGCCTGCCCCGGAATGACGGCCTGGTTCGAGCCGACATCATCGGGCACCGGCAAATCGACGATCATCGGCTCATGGCCGGTGCCGCGCAGGAAGGCGAGCATGTCGTCGCGGCCGATGCGCAGCGTCGCGGTGTTGATCAGCGGGTGGAAATTCATCTCCTCGCCGGTCATCAGATTGGCGTCGAGCACCATGGTGACCTCGTTGGCGCGGTCGTTGATCACGGCGAAGGCGGTGACCGAGCCCGGGGTGACGCCGAGCTTCTCCAGCAGCAATTGCGCCGAGCCGAAGGAGAGCCGCCCGCTCGCGCCGATCACCTCATGCAGGCGCTTCAGGTCGATGCGGGCGTTCTCGCGCGCCGAGACCAGGAAGAGCCGGCCCTTCTTGTCCTTCAGGAACAGGTTCTTGGAGTGCAGGCCGGGAACCTTGCCGCGCAGCAAGGCCGATTCCTCGACCGTGAACACGGCCTGATGCTCGAGCCGGTGGAAGGACAGGCCCTGGGCGGAGAGATGGGCGCAGAGTTCGTCTGGCGTCAGGGGAGCGGGCATTGCGGCTCATATCGGGCTTAAGCGGTTCGAAGCGATGCCTAACCATGGCCTGAGCCCAGCGGCAAGCTCATGCCGGAGCGGTCAGGCCTGCGAAAAACCGCGCTTGCGAAATTTGTTGAATTTAGGCGCTTGCGCTGCGCTCCGGATTGGGGCAATAAGCCGGCCTCGCGCCGGAAACGACGCGACCATGTCCGGACGCGGGAGTAGCTCAGGGGTAGAGCACAACCTTGCCAAGGTTGGGGTCGAGGGTTCGA
>NZ_PQFZ01000006.1:0-256467 GCF_002917105.1 Allobosea psychrotolerans | reverse complement strand
TAAGCCGGCCTCGCGCCGGAAACGACGCGACCATGTCCGGACGCGGGAGTAGCTCAGGGGTAGAGCACAACCTTGCCAAGGTTGGGGTCGAGGGTTCGAATCCCTTCTCCCGCTCCAGGACATCTTAGTACTGAAGACTGCCAAAGGCGCCGGATTTTCCGGCGCTTTTTGCGTTTGGGGCTTGGACCTCGGGGGCCTTTCTGAAATGCCGCGAAAGTCCGCGGTTACATCTCGGTTCCAACTACGGCCCGATCTCAGATCGGACCGCCCAGGCCAGCCTGCCAACTCCTAATGTTTGAAGCAGTTTTCCAAGTGCCGCCGCAGGAAATGCGGATGTGGACGATCGTGAGCTTTGAGCGGCGGCAGGGCTCTGGCTGTCTTGTCGACAAAACAGTGTACTCCGTCGGAGTCTTTGGCCTGTCGGGAAATCAGGATATCAAGGTCGTCGGACAGGCTTGTGCGATCGCGAAGGCTACCAGGCCGTAATTGTGAGTTCGAGCGGACCGAGAAGTGGATCGCGTCATCGGTATCCAGGTCTCTCAGCCGGATCAGCACCACTTGCCGGCGCCGCTGCCGCAACCGCGTTCGTCGCCTTGCTCGTCATTGCCGCCTCGTTGCAGGAATCTGACCCTTCTGCAAACCAGGAACGGTTCAGACCGCAATTCTTGGAATAACAATGGGCCTCAGGTCCGCGGGTCGTAACACGGCTTGGGGGCTCAATGCGGTAGCCCAGTCAAAGTCCGCCAATGCGCGTCTGCGCGACTGGCCGGAGAGGCATTGCAAGGCTTCGACCGTAGACGAAAAAACCTGCTCGACCGCTGCCCGACCTTCAATGGTTGCGCCGAATGTTGGGCAGAGACGCTCGATGTCGAACTTCGTTGCCAGTTGCTGCAGGTCCTCGATCAACGAGTCGCAATAGGCACCGCAGAGCCAATCAAATTTTTGAACCAAGGCGTGCTCGACGACCTGCGGAGTAACGTCTTGTGCTTGCGGGCGAGCCACCCAAGGCCAGGGCGAGAACGGATTGGGCAGGAAGCCAAAAGAATCCGCTGTGAACAGGCTGCGGCTACGTCTCTCATAGAACCAGGTCGTGAGCAGCAGTCGCAAGCTCGGATTGATGACCTCGAGTTCGAAGTCCTCGACGGTTAGGCGATCACCAGGCGCGATCGTGACCAGGTCGGCCGGTGCGGCCTGAGTCCGGGCATTGGACTGTACGGCCGCGGCGTCGAAACCATCGAAAAAGTCCAGCGGATTGATGCCGCCGAGCGAGAGCACCTCTCGAATGCGATAGCGGTCCACCAGCCAGGGCAGGTTGACCATGGCATCGGGCTCCCAACGGCTAACCAGTAACCGTGGCGCTCCCCGGCCCGCCAACAGGCGGTCCAGCCCTTCCGCGATGCACTGCCGGTGAAGGCCAAGTCCACTATCCAACACTAAGGCTTCCCGCTCGCCGAGAAACACGTAGCACTGGAAGGGCACCCAGCCACGCAGCCCCTCAGAAATCCAGCTTATCGAAGTTTCCGCGGGAATGCCGCCGCCGACGGCATAGAGCCCTGTCGCGATCTCCACGACCGAGGCGGGCATCGTGAATCCGGCACCGGGCTCCGGCCGACGCGCTGCTGTGCCGCCGGTCGTGATCATGGCACGGCCTCGACACGGGGACGAACCGTCATGCCGAGCTTGACCAGCGGCAGCATCGCCTCACGCTCATCGACGACACCACCATGTGCGGTGGCGATGATCGCCGGCTCAAGCACTTTGATCATCTCGTCGATATCATCGAAGCTATGTTGCGGGTCTGTGTGCCGGGTCCAGTACATTGCGCGCTCGTTGAAGAACTGGATCATGCGCACATCGGGCAACGGCTGCTCGCTGGTGAGCAAGTCGCACTGGCTTTCCTCATGATAGTGCAGGTAGGCAAAGGCGTCCGAGACAAACAACGTCCGCTCCAGCGTGTCGAACGCCCATAGTGTGTCGCGCAGATCCCGCCAAATAGGGGGAATGAAAACGATCCGGCGATCTCCGAGATCGAGCGCCTCGCCGGCCGAAACATGTCGCATGCGGTGCGCATGCTCTGGATAGAAGAGGGCGAAATCCCGCAAGGCGCCTACCGCGAGAGCTTCGGGATAGAGATCCATCCAGTTGGTCAGGAGCCCACAATGGGGCAGCTCCCCATGGGTCGGAAAGATGTAATCGAGCGGCCGGCCGTTGAGGAAACGAGATATGTCGCTCTCCAGGCGCCGGGCATCGTAGGCGTTGCCCGTATCGACCAACATGGTCTTCTCCGAGCCCAGAACGAGATATGTGCACACATGCGAGTGCACGTTGCGTCCGTGATAATCGATGTTCAAGCAGCCTCCCGTCCAGAGCAGAGTGTCGCTCAGCCTGCGTGGGAAGCGACCGGTCGGCCGGTCGCAGGAGGGGCACGCCATTGGCAGTCCTCATTGGTTGCTACGCGAGTGGCTTTGCGTCTCGTCAGGGCGCAGAAGCCCCGATCGCGGCGAGTCCGGCCTTGCAGCACTCCATGTCCTGCAAATAGTGACCACCGCTTATGCCAATTGAGCCAATCAGTTCTTCGCCCTCCATGATCGGATAGCCCCCTCCAAAGACGATGAAGCGCGGGTATTGGGTGATGCCGTGCAGCAACGGAGGATCTTTCTGAATCCACTCGAAGAGCGAATGTGTCGGGCTGCGAAAGCTCGCCGAGGTATGGGCCTTGTCTTCGGCTATCTGCGCCGCGAGCATCGGCGCATTGTCCATGCGAACGAAGGCCTTGAGCTGCGACGAGCTGTCATAGATCGCGATACACACGGCCACGCCGATTTCCTTGGCCTTCTCTGCCGCGCCCTGCGCGGCCTTGATGGCGGTCGCGCTGTCGATCGCGCGCATGACAATGCTACTCATGAGACACCCTTCCCTCGATAACGGATATGCGAAGATCAGAAACGTGGCAGGCCGGCGTCAGCCGGCCATCGCCCGAATGCGCCGCATCGCGGCGGGGGACACGTTCATCCCTTCGACCCTGATAGCGCCGATGCCCGCGACGGATTCGACGACAGGCAGAACCGCTGAACCAAAGGTTAGTGCCTGCGCCGGGCAAGATATGCAGGTCCCTGTGAAAGCGAGCGAGACGTCGCCCTCAGGTGATATCGAAACCACTTCGACATCACCTGCATGGGCGCGCAGCTTGGCCCGGATCCCAGCCAATGCCTCGTCGACAGCATTCTCCAGCGACCGGACCGGCTCTCCCGAAAGCCGCGACATCAGTACGCTGCAGCAGCTGCCGCCGTCCCTGCCGCGGCCTTCTTGGCCCTGAGTTCGAGCTTCTTCTTCTCGACGTCGATTCCGAAAAGACGCGCCTGATTTTCGCCGAACATTTTTCGCTTCATCTCGCGCGTGATCTCGGGATAGCCGTAGCCGTCCTGTAGATCCTCGGGCATCTGCATGTCCGCGAAAAGCTTGATATAGGGCTGCAGCGACGGCCAGACGAACGCTTCCGAGCCGTAAAGCAGGCGGTCCGCGCCAACGAACATCAGCGCTTTGCCCAACATGTCCATCGCGACCCGTGGCTGGATCGGATAGATGTTGATCCAGGCCGACAGCGCCACCCAAATGTTCTCGTGCCGCGACGCGATGTTGATCGTATCGTCCACGAAAGGCATGCCCAGGTGGTGAATGATGAATGTCAGCTCGGGAAAGTCGATCGAGGCCTGCTCGAGATCGTTCGGCCGCTGATGTTCCAGCAACTGGCGGCCGAACGGGAAGCCTTTGTGAAACTGGACGCTGGTGATGCCGAGCTTGAGCGCCTGTTCCCAGAGCGGATAAGCCACGTGCCGGTCATCGGCTCGCCAGGCGGAACCGTTGAGTTGCGACTGATAGAACTTGAAGCTTATCGCGTTCCATTCTTCCTTCTGTCGGCGCATCTCGTCGAGCGCGCCGCGGCTGCCGTGATAGAGCGGGTCGACGCCGCCGCAGAAGACGACGCGATCCGGATAAGCGGATGCCAGCGCGTGATTGGCGCGGGCAGGCGAGAACCCTTCCTTGAACCAGCCCATCAGCGGCACGGTCTGGGCGACAGCCATGTCGGTGTCGGACTCCTCGAACAGGATTCGATGCGCCTCCGCCGGCTCAATATGCCCTTCCCCGAAATCAGGGTGGGCGATATAGGGGCCTTTCGAGTATAATTTCGCGGCTCCCCAGATAGAATCGATCATCTTCCGGCCAGGTTCCCCCAGTTTATTGGAGGTTCGGTTGTCGAACATGTGAACGACATTGTCGAAGATGAAATAATCGTCGTACATGAAGAGTCCCTCTCTATTCGAATTATTGTAATTGTATTACAGAGTGTGCCGTTTCCAATGCTGACGTCAATCGGGAAGACCCGCCCGTCTCGCAAAGCGGAACACTCAGACGCCGGCGGTCTTCTCCAGCACAGCCCAGCCCTGAGGCCCGATCTTCTCGCGCCAACTCTTGTAGTAATCGGTCTTGCCGAGCGCCTCGCGGAACATGCCGGGTGCCGGCCGGTGAATGGCCACGCCGTTGCCGGCGAGAGCCTTTTCCGCATTCGCCTCGGCCTTGGCTATATCTTCGCGCTGACCGAGCGCCGCTTCGCTGAACCGCTTGACGACGACCTCCTTCACGTCGTCGGGAAGGCGGCTCCACGCGCGCCGATTGGCCACCGGGATGAAGGCATCCCAGCTGTGGTTGGTGATGGTGATGTTCTTCTGGACTTCGTGGATCCGCATCGAGTTCAGGGTCCAGAGCGGATTGTCCGAACCGTCAACGAGCCCTGTCTGCAGCGCGGGATATAGTTCACCGAAACTCAGGCTCGTCGGCGAGGCGCCGAGTGCGGAAAACAAGCTGGAAAGGATCGGCGCAGGTGGAACGCGAATCTTGAAGCCCTTGAGATCGCCAGGTTCGCGGATGACGCGATTTCCCGACGTGATCTGACGAAACCCAACGTTGAACGCCCGCCCGACGTGCTGGATCGTGCCAACCTTGGCGACCTCGGCGGCTAGAAACGCGCCGAGCTCTCCGTCCATGGCAGGCCAGATCTTGTTGTAATCGCTCCAAGCGAAAGCGAGCGAATTGATGCCCGCCAGCGGTGCGATCGGCATCTGATTACCGTAGCCGCAGCAATAGAACTCGAGCGCGCCGTTGCGCACCTGGTTCAACTCCTCCGTGATGGTGCCGAGTTGGCTGCTTGGGAAGAGCCGAATCTGCAGTCGCCCGCCTGTGTCTTGCTCGATTGCGCGGATCGCCGCGCCAAAGCGGACATTCATCGGATCGTCGGGCGCCAGGTCGGTCGCTAACTTGTAGGTGAATTCGGCGGCGCGAAGGCGCCCGACCGACAATCCCGCGAAGATGGTCGCCGCCGAGCCGGCGACGAACAGACGTCTTGAATGTTTCACTTTCGACCTCCCGAGATCACGATGCGCGGCGTAACTCCCGACTGCGCCGCATCGGCCGACGCCAGGTTCGCCGTTCTGTCTTGAAGCATCGCCCTCGTGCCACGGCGCGCAACCGGCAATCGCGGCTCGTCTCACGCAGCGAGACGCCGCGGGTTTCGGCCTTGCCGCACGCCTCCCCCACCGATTGCCTGAACGCAAACAGGCAGGCTGGCCGCCATGGTGCGGCTCGACGCTGCCCATTGGGGGAGGATGAGCGATCATGCAGGACGATGTGTCCGTCGGGACAGCAGGAAAGCTCCCCTCCACTCCAATCGACCGGCCTGAGGCAGAGCCGAAACTCCCGCCAAGGCTGCCCTCCGGGTCCGTTCCCGTCGGCTTCGACGTGCTGGCGAAACTCTCGCGCGCAATCACCTTCTTCGCTGAGCATCTGGCTGCATGCATTGCCTTGGCCATTGCATGCATCTTGCTCGCGGGCGTGACGTCCCGCTATGTCTTCAACCAGCCGTTACACTGGTCCGACGAGGTCGCCTCCTTCCTATTCGTCTGGCTGACGATGCTGGGTTCGATCATCGCGCTTGCCCGCAACGGACATCTGCGCCTAACAGCGATGGAACGGCGTGCGGGCCCGCGCACGAAGACCGTGCTTAAACTTGCGTCCGGTCTACTCATCTTCGTCATGCTCGGCTGGATGCTGATGGCCTCCGGTGAGCATCTTGAGGACGCTTACTATTCGATCAACCCGATGCTGCACATTTCGGACGCGTGGCGTTCGGGCGCCATGAATGTTGGCCTGGCCTTGCTTGCGGTCGTGTCCTTCGCGCAGGTCGTAATCGGAGCGCGGGGCAACGCGGCGGAATTGCTGATAGCACTAGCCAGCGTCACCGCGGCGGCCGCGGCACTCTATGGGTTGAGCCTTGCGACAGGCGGACGCTACGACCTGGTCTTGTTCTTTCTCGTGGCCGGCAGCGCCTGCGTCCTCATCGGCATGCCGATCGCCTTTGCTTTCGGACTCGCCGCGCTTGCGTTCCTAAACTGGACCACCTCGATCCCGATGAGCATCGTCGTTGGCCGCTTCGAGGCCGGCATGTCGCATCTGATCCTGCTGTCGGTGCCGATGTTCATCGTGCTGGGCCTTATGTTCGAGATGACCGGCATGGCCCGCTCGATGATCGCCTTTCTGGCCTCTCTCGTCGGCCACCTGCGTGGCGGTCTGTCCTTTGTCATGCTGGGGGCAATGTATCTCGTCTCTGGCATCTCGGGCGCCAAGGCGGCCGACATGGCAGCGATAGCTCCTGCCATGGTCCCAGAAATGCGGAGACGCGGCGTGCCTGACAGCGAGCTCGTATCGTTGCTGGCCGGAGCCAGCGCCATGTCCGAGACCATTCCGCCAAGCCTAGTGCTGATCACTGTCGGCGTCGTGACCGGCGTCTCGATCGGTTCGCTCTTCGCCGCTGGGCTCCTGCCCGCGCTGGCTCTGGCCCTGCTCATGTGCGTAGTCGCGCGTTACAATGCGGGCCGTGATAATCTCAGCATGCCGGTCCGCGCTACCTGGGCGACGACGTCGCAAGCTTTCTTCGCGGCAATTCCGGGCCTGATCCTGCCGATCGTCATTCGCACCGCAGTCGTTGAGGGCGTCGCCACTGCCACCGAGGTCGCAACGATCGGCGTCGTCTACATCCTTGTCGCTGCGCTTGTCGTTTATCGCCGCTTTGATCTTGCCCGCTTCTACGAAGTGCTCAAGGAGTCGGCTACTCTTTCCGGCGCGATCATGATCATTCTCGGCGCTGCCAATGCCGTATCCTGGGCGTTGACCCAGACCGGTTTTTCGCAGGACCTCGCAAGCCGCATCACCTCGATGCCGGGCGGAGCCGCCGGCTTCATGGCGATGTCGATTCTGCTTTTCGTGGTTTTCGGCAGCTTGCTTGAGGGCATCCCCGCGCTCGTGATCTTTGGGCCGCTGCTCTTCCCAATCGCACGTTCGATGGGCATCCACGAGGTTCAATATGCGATGGTGGCGGTGCTCGCGATGGGGGTAGGGCTTTACATGCCGCCCTTCGGGGTGGGGTATTATACCGCTTGCGCCATCAGCCGGATCGATCCCAGCGCGGGCATGCTGCGTATCTGGCCCTATCTCGGTGTCCTCATCCTGGGGGTGACGATTGTCGCCGCCGTGCCCTGGATTTCCACGGGCTTCCTCAGCCGATGAGGCGTGACTGTCGCATCAGACCAGCCCGGGCGGAACGCCGGGCTTCGGAGGGAAGAGTCCGGCCCGCCCCAACATGGCGGGCACTGGCTTGCCCAGCCGATCGGCCAACCATGATGAGGCCGCGATCAGCGCTTCGCCGTCGAGCCCGGTTGCGATGCCCATCCGCTCAAGCATGTACCAGAGATCCTCAGTAGGGATATTGCCGGTCGCCGCAGGAGCAAATGGGCATCCACCGATCCCGCCAAGGCTGCTGTCCAGCCCGGAAAAGCCGCTACGGACGGCGGCGTAGGCATTGGCGAGTCCGATATTGCGGGTGTTGTGGAAATGGCCCCTTAGTCTGACGCCCGGCGCTTCCCGTTCCAGCGCGACAGCGAAGGCCTCTACTGCCCCAGGGTCGGCAACACCAATCGTATCAGCAAGGGTGAGTTCATCGAGTCCGTCGGCGGCGAGCCGGCCGGCAATCTCCAGTACACGGCCTTGCGGGACCAATCCCTCAAACGGGCAACCAAACGCAGCGCCGATCGTAACAGAGTAGCGGATGCCGGCGCGACGGGCTTCATCAGACAATTCGCGCGACACGGCCAGTGAGTCAGCGATCGTGCTGCCCTGGTTTCGACGGCTGAAACTCTCGGAAGCCAGCACGACGACGTTGATGCTGCGCACGCCGGCGAGAAGCGCGCGCTCAAAGCCCCGCCGGTTGAGAACCAGCCCGATGAGCTCGGCATCCAGACGTTGCGGGATGCGCGCAAAAAGCGCTTCGGCATCTGCCATCTGCGGCACCAGGCGCGGATTCACGAAGCTGGAGACCTCCATGCGGCGGACGCCCGCCCTGAGCAGGAGTTCACAAAGCCGAACCTTGTCATCGGTTGCAAAGGTGCGGCCCTCGTTCTGCAACCCATCTCTGGGCGCAACCTCGACAATATCGATGTTCTGCATCTCGAATCTCAATTTTGCATGCAATGGTGGCTGCTGAGTTTTCTTTCCGGGCAGGGCAAGGACACCGTAAATGCCATAACTATTTGTAAAAACAACAAAATACTTATTCTCAGAATGTGAGACGCAACAGGTTTCACTTTGACGCGCTATTTATTGCATCCAATATTGGGAAGCTTGGTCCGACTATGGAGCCGCCAGTGACGACAAATCCGAGATCCGGCCCACTTTCAAACTTGCGCGTCATCGAGATGGGACAGCTCATCGCAGGCCCATTCTGCGGGCAGCTCCTCGCCGATTTCGGGGCGCAAGTAATCAAAATCGAGCCCCCGGCCGGCGGCGATCCGATGCGGGTGTGGGGGCGAGAAAAACCGCATGGGAAATCTTTGTGGTTCCCTGTGCTTGCGCGGGGCAAGCAATCGGTAACGCTCGACCTGCGCCAGCCGGAAGGCCAGCGACTGGCAAGGGAGCTCATCGCTGGCGCAGATGTGCTGGTGGAAAACTTCCGGCCGGGAACCATGGAGCGCTGGAATCTGGGTTATGACGAACTCTCGGCCGTCAATCCCGGTCTGATAATGGTGCGGGTCTCCGGATATGGACAAACCGGACCCTACGCGAAGCGGGCCGGCTACGGCGCCATCGGCGAGGCCATGGGCGGATTGCGTTACGTGGTCGGCGATCCGAAGTCGCCGCCCAGCCGTGTCGGCTTCTCGATTGGCGACACCCTCGCCGCGACTTTCGGCTGCCTGGGTGCCCTGGTCGCGCTGCATGCACGCAAGACCACCGGCCGGGGCCAGATCGTCGACAGCGCGATCTACGAGTCCGTGCTCGCCATCACAGAGAATCTGGTCACCGAATATGCCAGCGCCGGCTATGTGCGGGAACGCACCGGTTCAATGCTGCCCAACATAGCTCCCTCCAACGTCTATCCGACGCGCGACGGCATCGACATCCTCATCGCCGCAAATCAGGATACGGTGTTCGCTCGCCTCTGCACGGCGATGGACCGTCCGGAGCTGGCGCAGAACGAACGCTACGCTACACATGGGGCACGCGGGGCCAACCAGGTCGAGCTCGACAGCCTTCTAGCGGAATGGACAGCGACGCTCGCCGCCGGCGATCTGGAGGCCCTGCTCGAGACGCACAGCGTGCCCGCTGGACGGATTTACCGGGCTCCGGAAATGCTTGCCGATCCGCATTTCGCCGCGCGGGAGGCGATCATCCGGCTGACCCACCCGATTCTCGGCGATCTCGCAATGCAGAACGTCTTTCCCCGGCTTTCCGAGACACCAGGATCTGTCCACTCACTCGGCCCTGAGCTCGGCGAGCACAACCAAGCGATCCTGGGCGGCTTGCTTGGGCTCGACGAAGCCGAGCTCGGCCGGCTATTCCGACTCGGCGTGGTTTCGGCGAGCCCGCTGCCGCCAAAGCAGCCTGCCGAAATGGACGCCGCCAGGGCTCGAGGCGATCTGCTTGCGCCGAGCGGAGCCTGATCTGCCATGGCGACGCCGACCAATCAGTCAATTGTCAAGGCCTTCGACATCATCGCCATCGTCTGCGCCTCGGCGCAGTCGCGCTCGCTGCGCGAGCTCGCGGCCGAAGCCGACCTTTCGCTGGCTTCGACGCATCGCATCCTCGGCACGCTCAAATCGGTTGGCGCTGTTAGGCTGACGCGCAACGGTGGCTATGAGCTTGGCGCGATGATCGCATCGCTACGCAAGCGCGATCTCCAGTGCCAGCAGGACATGCGCGCCGAAATCCAGCACGAGATCAACGAACTGCATAGGGATCTGGGCAGCAAGGTTACGCTTGCGGCACTCAACCGGTCGACGTTCATGTTAACCGTGGCAGAGAGCGGCGCCTGTGGCGTCTCGGAGATCGGAAACAGCTACGAGCCCTATTTTAGTGCTCCGGGGAAAATGCTGCTCGCAGGCCTGTCGTCGAACCTCTTGTCGGAATACATCGCCGAAGCGCCATTCGCCGCGTTGACGCCCGGGACAATCGTCGCTCCGGCGCAACTCGCCAGCGAGATCAGGCAGATCCGCCGTTGCGGTTATGCCACCGACAATGAGGAGTATCGCGAGGGAACCAGGGGCGTTGCAGTGGGGCTTCGGGATCGCGCTTGTGCATCGATCGGCGCCCTCAGCGTCAGTGACAGCGCCAGCAGGTTGCCGCAGCGTGCCACGCTTGAGATCGTCGGTCGTCTCAAAGAAACCGCACGTGCCATCGAACAGACCCTCGCCCGTTCGGCCAAGTTTGGCGACATCCTGACTTTGTACAGCGAGGATTGAGCCGAACCCTCTCTTGCACGATACTGCGATCTTTCAGCGGCACACGAGTTCCTTGCCAGAGGCGACATGGCAGAAGCAGTCGAACGCGTCTATGTGGCCATCCGATCAGGCATCATCGATGGCACGTACCCTTCCGGTACGCCGCTTCGCGCCGAAGGCTTGGCGATCCAGCTCGGCGTAAGCCGCACGCCCGTACGCGAGGCGTTCCGACGGCTCGACGCCGAGGGCCTGGTCCGCATCGTGGCCAATCAGGGCGCGCGCGTCACCGGTTGGAGCCGACGCGCAATGGAAGAGGTCTTCGGTATCCGCGTCCGGCTCGAGAGTTACGCCGCCGAGTTGGGCGCAACCACCCTTTCGGAAGAGGCTATCGATGAGCTCGACCAGTTAGACGTCCAGATGAGAAATCTCGCTGCGGGCAAGGCAACTGGCTTCATCGATGCGATAGCCACGGCCAATAGCCGGTTTCATCGCATCATCGTCGATGGCTCGATGAATCAGCGCCTGGCCGCGATGATCTCAATGGTCGTCGAGACGCATCTCATTGGCATGACGTTCCGTAACTATGGTCCGGGCGATCTGGCGCGCAGCATGTCGCATCACAGCGAGCTGGTCTCCGCCTTCAGGGCTCGCAACGGCGCGTGGGCTAGCGCCGTCATGCAGAGCCATATCCTGGCTGCCCGCAGCGTCGTGATCGCTGACAGCGACGAAACCTGACCCGTTCGAGGGGGCGGCTCACCCCTTTACAGCGCAGCCTCGAAGATGGTCCTGTCGAAGCCCTTGAGGCGGTCTACAATGGGCTCGCGCGAGAGCAGCTGTACAGCCTCGATTGTTTCGTCGATCACGCGGCTCGCGAGCAAAGCACCCTCGATGACCCCGCCATATGTCGAGCAGATGCGCCGGATATCATATTGCTTCAAAAGCGCGAGATCAGCCTCGATCACAGAGGTATCGATGCCGCAAAGCCAGTCAAACTTGTGTCGGAGATAGCGGGCGATTGACCCCCGCGACAGCCGTTCGTCCCAGGCTGTCACAATATCCAGCGAGCTGGTGCCGAGCTGGGACAAGAAGCCCCAAGTGTCCGACCCGAACAGCGTGCCGGTGCGCTGTTCGTAGAGATGGGTCTTCGGCAGCACGACGACGGTGGTGCGAAGGATCTCCAGGCTCAGGGCTCCGATCGGGAGCGCGCTGCCAGGTTTCGCCCACTCGACACTAGCGTGAGCAATCGCGCTGACGTGCGATTCGAGGCTCTTTTGATCAACTCGCTCGAAGAAGTCGAGCGGGTTGAGCACTCCTCCGCAGAAGACGGCATCCAGCTCAACTTCCTTTACCAGGAACGGGAGATTGATGATCGCATCCGGTTCCCGCCGCGTCATGATCAGCTCGCGCCTGCGGCAGTCAGCCAGAAGCCAGCTGATACTGCGGCCGACCTCGTCGCGATGCGCCGCGAGGCCAGTATCGATAATCATGGCGTGTCCGCCATCAATCAGGACATAGCAGGACACGGCGAGGTGGCCCTCCAGCCCGGACAGTATCCAGGTGGCGGGCCGCGCCGCCGGAACATAACCGCTGACCGCGAAGATCCGGCCATCGCAGATGTCCGTGACAGCGCTCGGGCGCACGGGCGGCTGCGGCCGCGACGGGAGGGAGATGGCCATGGTCATTGCCGCATCAGTCTCCAAGAAATGCCCGAGCCGTTACGGGAGCCGGGAAGGCGAAATCGGATTGGTCACGCTCGGAAGTGCCATGCCCTGCTTGATCAGTGGCAGCATCTGCGCCGGCGCTTCGATGACGGAGCCGTGCGCAGGACAGATGAAGCGCGGTCGCACGATGTCGATCAACCCGTCCAGCGCTGCGAAGGTCTCGGACGGGTTCATATAGCGTGTCCATTGCAAGGCGAGCTCAGAGAGGAGCCGAACCATCTTGCGATCGGGGATCGGCTGTTCGCCCGCGGTCAGCCCGCAGGCTCCCGGCATGTGGTGGTGGGTGACGGAGAAGCCGTCGGCCACGAAGAGCGCCCGGTCGCCGGTGTCGAAGGCCCAGAGCGTATCCTTCAGGTCGTTCCAGATTGCCGGCACCAGAACGACCTTGCGATCGCCAAGGTCGATCGCTCCCCCGGCCTCGATCTGAACCAGTCGATTGGCGAATTCAGGATAGTACAGATCGTAGTCACGAACGTCGCCGACGATCTTGGCATTGGGATATTTGACCAGCCATTTCGGCATCAGCCCGAAATGTGGGAACTCGCCGTGGGTCGGAAAGATATAGTCGATCCCGGCCTCCCCGACGAATTCATCGAGGGCCTTGTCGATCAGATCGGCGTGGCTGGGGTGCCCGGTGTCGATGAGGATCGATTTGCGCGAGCCCTTGATTGCATACATGCCAAAATGCGAATGCACGAGCTCGCCGTCGAGCTCTAGTTCCATGCAGCCGCCGGCCCAGAGAAGGCTCGGTGTGATCAGGCGTGGAAGCTCGGCTTTCCCGCCGACGGGCTTGCTGATGATCATGGCGCTTCCCGTTCGGCTTCCATTCTCGAGGCATATCGGCGTGCGGCAGCTGGCGGGTCTGTCGAGCCGGGCTCGCGACGCTTTCCTCTCCGATGATTTCCAACATCGCCGATCGGGCAAGCCTTCTACGCGGCAGTCTTAACAAGTGAGACAGGCAAACATCCCGATTGCAGATGCCACGGCCACATGCGTCGATCCAACCTAGACGCATCTTCCGCCTTGTCTGCCGCCAGGCAGACGCGGAGAGGGGCGCCATGACAGCGGCCGCCATGATCCGCGATTAGGGGGAAGACATGAGTTCGATTGCGAGCCACATCGACACGGACGCCGTCGCGGAGCCCGCGGCCAGCGCGACCGCCGACCGCATTGTCGGCAAGGTGATCTGGCGGCTGCTGCCCTTCATGGCGCTGCTGTACTTCGTCAACCAGCTCGATCGAGTGAACATATCCTTCGCTGCGCTGACCATGAACCAGGATCTCGGCTTTACCGCCCAGATGTACGGCTTCGGTGCGGGCATCTTCTTCGTCGGCTATTTCATCTTCGAAATCCCGAGCAATCTGCTCTTGCACCGCTTTGGTGCAAGGCTCTGGATCTTCCGGATCATGCTGACCTGGGGCGCAGTCTCCGTCGCGATGGCTTGGGTCAACTCGCCGCAGGCGTTCTATGTCATGCGATTTTTGCTCGGCTTTGCCGAAGCCGGGTTCGTCCCAGGCATGTTCCTCTATCTGACCTACTGGATTCCCAAGGCCTATCGCGGCAAGGCGCTTGGTCTTTTCATCATCGCCGCGCCCGCAACTCCAGTTCTGGCGGGTCCGATCTCGACGCTGCTGCTGGAAATGGACGGACTTCTAGGCCTGCGTGGTTGGCAATGGATGTTCATCCTCGAAGGCCTGCCGGCCATTGTGCTCGCATTCGTCACGCTATCGTACCTCACCGATCGGCCGGCAAATGCACAATGGCTGACAGCCCAGGAGCGAACATGGCTCGAGGACACCATCGCAGCGGAAGAGAAGGTGGTGGCGCAGCACGGTTCTGATAGCCTGTGGGACGGGCTGCGTTCACTCAAGGTCATGACGCTGACCATCTGCTATCTGATGCTCGTGATCGGGACATTGGGCGTCGCTTTCTTCCTGCCGCAGATCATTCGCACCTTCGGTCTCGGCAATCTTGCTGTTGGCTTCGTGATCGCGATTCCCTATGGACTTGCCGCCGCCGCCTGCATCCTCTGGCCGCGACGTTCCGACCGCAAGCGCGAGCGGCGCTGGCATCTCGCATTGGCCTGCTTTGCGGGAGCGGGAGGCCTGGCGGTCGCGGCGTCGATCGGCACGCATTGGCTGGCTATCCTGCCACTATGCGTTGCACTGATGGGCGTCTATGCGGCTTTGCCCGTGTTCTGGTGCATCCCCGGCAATTATCTCATAGGACTTGCGGCCGCCAGCGGCATCGCGCTGATCAACTCGATCGGTAATCTAGGAGGGTTTATCGGCCCCTTTCTGGTCGGCTGGTTGCGCGATCTGACCGGCAGCTTCAACACCGCGCTGCTGTGTCTCTCGATCGGCCCGCTCGTCGCAGGCCTGATCATTCTGGCGATGCCTGGCGAAATCGACAAATCCGCGAAATAGGGCCTCGCGACGCGATGCCAGCAGTACAGCTGTCGGCGGGCGAAGACGCCATGCCGACAGCTGGCGGCGGATTAGGCGACCTCGAGATTCTCGATATCCAGCAAAGTGCTCATTCCGCGCGGGAGTTCGCGTAGCTGTGCCGACAAGAGGCTCGCTTTCTGGCGCAATTGCGGGATCAAAGCGGACAGATCGCGCAATCCGAGCTGTTCTCCAGCAATGCTGAGCGCCGCAACAGTGCGTTCAGACTTGTCCTTCAAGGGTACTGCGATACAGCGGACGCCTTCAATGAATTCCTGATCGTCCAGCGCATATTCCACAGTGCGGATGTGCGCGATCTCGTCCAGGAGGCGCCGAGGTTCACAGATCGTATTGTGAGTTATCCTTACCAGCGGCGCTTCATTCAGATACGCGTTCAGCTGGTCGATACTCAGCGCAGCCAGGAGCAACTTTCCAGGCGCAGTGCAATAGGCCTCGTAGCGATAGCCGATCGTGCTGCGCATCTTCTGGTGCACACCGCTGTCATTCCCAGCCATGATGACCAACTCGCCATCGTCGAGCATGCTCAATCGCGCGCTGATCCCAGCCTTGCTGAGCAGATCCTTGAGCTGCAATTCCACAATCTTGCGGACTTGATGAATATTGTCGGAGATCGACGCGTGGATCCCGACAAGCTTCTCGCCGAGCTTGAAGGTTCCGTCCCCGGTCGCTTGCAGCGCGCCTACCGCCTTGAGCGTGCCGAGCAGGCGATGAGTTGTCGGCAGCGACAGGTTGGCCTTGGACGCGATATGCCGCAGCGAAATCGGCCCGCTTTCTGAGCACACAATCTCGATCAATCGAAACGCCTTCGCGATTGACTTGTTTGATTGAGTAACCATTCCGACCTCCCGTTGCGCCAAACAGGCGCCCTGGGCCCAATCTGCGAGGGCTCCAATTTAAAAGGATAACAATCGGCCGCGAACGCAGCAATCCTTCTCATGACGCGAGCGACGTACCGCACCCACGACGTTCGATTCCGGCGTCAAGAAAGTGAACGCCCCGCGTTGAATCGTAAAATTAGACTTTGAATACTGCCTCCAATTCAGAGGCAATTACCGCGTAATGATCGTCGCCAATCATCGTTTCCGGCGGAGATGCCGCGCCCAGATGCTATCGCAAGACCTCACTGCTTGAAGCAGTTCTCGCGGTGCCATTTCAGGAAAGGTGGGTGCGGGCGCTCATGCGTCCTCATCGGCGCGACGGCGCGTCCCGTTTTGTTGATGAAACTGCGAATGCCATCCGGGTCGTTGGCTTGCCGCGACACCAGGATGTCGAGATCGTCCGACAGGCTGATGAGGCCACGGTCGAACATCCAATGGGCCGTGCCCGAGAGGGCGATACCGTTGCTGACGATGTCGGGACCATGTGCTGCAACGGGTCGAATATGGGCGGCCGCGACCTCGGCACGCCCGCCGCCATTGATGAGCTTCAGCCCGGTCACCGCGCAGCGCTCGTCATAAGCGCGCAGGACGACACGCCGGAACACACGATCCCGGACCAGCCGCGATGTGATCAGCGTCAGCCGCTCGCGCTCCTGGTCGAACGCGAAAGGCGCCTGCTCCTCGGCAAAGCCGGACAGGGGCTGATCGACGCGCGGTAGCAATGTCTCGTGCTCGTCGAGGCCGAGAGCCAGGATACGGTCGAAGTCGACTGGTGAAATCGGTCGCACGGCTGCCTGGGCTCGGCCCGATATCCGCCCCTGCTCGTTCAGGACGCCGCGCTCGACGACGCCATTGGCATCGGTGAACGGGACAGGACGGGCGAAGTCGAGATAGCTGTCGGGTTCGATGATCGCGATGAACATGTCAGGCGCGGCAGGGTCCGCGATCACCTGCTGAACCTTTGCTACGGCGAAATAGCCGCGCGTCTCGGTGACCTTGCGCGGCTCGTAATAGATGATCCAGCCGCCAACACAGGCCTGCACGCGGCCAAGATATTGGCGCGGGAACTGATAGCGTTCGGCAGGGCTGTCGTCGTAGATCGAATCGTGACGGTGGATGAAGACGCCGAAGGCCATGAACACCTTATAGCGCGACATTCAGAGTTGGCGAGACCGATCCGATAACCTGCTTCGGTAGCGCCAAGAGTTGACTTTGGCTGCCAGCCTGGAAGCGGATATTGGCAGCACGCGAAACAATCGACTTAAGTCTTCGAGGACGCTGGCGGCTTCACAGCTGTCTGCCGCTGACCGGCCGCCCGCACGAAATCAACTTCAGCATCCCGGCCATACAGCCTGGCGCCACGAAGGACGTCGTCGAGCCCTTGCCCACACGGGAACGGTAGATGTGCCTATCCGCCAGCGCCTTCCGAAAGGCTCCGGTGATCTTCGCCTTGATCTCTTGCGGTGACATCCAGGTTTGCCTTGGTTGGGGGCGAGCGCGGATGGGCTCCCACGGCGTCGCCAAGTCCGGTGAACGCCATGAGGCACTAGCCAAGACGCCAGCCGCCGCTCCGATCTCTATCGGATAGAGTTGATCTGATTTATCAGAAGCTGATTGAGGAACTGTTTGGATAGGCCCGGAGCCGTCGCAGCCGGGATGGCTGCATTTGCGCTCGGCGCAGGCGGGCCAGAGGCGAATGCGAATGTAATTTTATCCGAATTGATGCGCGAAGCCTCGCCTAAGCCTCCCGGCCCTTTGAAATGAGTAAGCGTCCAGGTCGGTCCGAGCGCATTCACATTGCGCGTCACGACAAAGTTTACGTGACCACCGAATTCCCCGCCGCTATCCAGCTTCGCTCCCTCTACTTTGCGACCGCCGGCGGTCATGGCGAGGAATACGGTGTTCCTTATTCCAAGATCACCAGCGAGATTAGTATCTGCTTCGGGGCAGCGCCCATACTCTGGAAATTTGTCTACACGTCTTGCTAGATTAGCCATCGAGAAATACAGATTCTGAGTGTAATTTTGTTCGCGCGATCGACCAAGCCTCGCTCCGAAACCTAACTCGAAAAGTGGCGGATAGGGGAAACTCAAGCTTGGCGTCAGCTGTCCCGAGTCGGTAACCTGAAGCGAGAGGGAAGCCGCCACCTCGTAGTTACCCGTCAACAATACTGTCCTATAGCCCCCATACGGTCCCCCCTCGCGCACAAGGTCCACCAACTCGCAAGTCACGCGGCTTGTTATCGAGTTTACCGTCGGACCACCTTCCTTTTCCGGGATGTCGAACGCCGGGACACTGCAGCCGCCGGCCAGCGATGCAAGTAGCAAGCACACAAGTGCTGGACTCTTCGGCTCAGTCCGAGGAGTTACGACACGCATGGCCTGCCTACCTGAAAATGGGCGTGGCCTGCTCCCTCAATCGACAACTGAGTGTCCAGATCATCACACTGCTGGCGAGTCGCCTGGCAGCAGATCGCCTTGGGATTGCGACCTGGTCGAGTAACCGTGCAAGCGCCCCTCTCGTTGGCGGCTGCGTCGGCCGAAACGCGTTCGGCCGCGAATGGGAGATCGCGTTTCTGAATCTTTGCGAACATCGCGCGGATCTGGCGCGCGCTATACTTGACCGCCATCACGTGCCCCCCCGGAGGCTAGCTACCAGGCCAGCAACCTAAGGTTGACCAGGCGTCAGCCCTGGTCAAGGAGCATCGGGGTTTCTAAGGATTCGATCTGGCTCTGGCGGTGCCTGGTCCGGTACGAAGTCTCCATGTTTTCGTCGCTATGCGGGACACCACTACCAGATCTGAGCGCATCGCAAGCGTCGGCGTTCGTAGCGTCATCGCCATATTAGGCAATTAAGCCGGGAGCCAATTCAGTCTTCAGAGCCTCCGGTGTAGCTGATGTTATTGACTCGTCACGTTGTCCGCCCAAAATCAATCCGCGAAAACCTCGGGAAAAATCGAAGTGGCCGAGGCGCGTGGTTCGGGGGGAGCACCGATGCTGTTGGATCCATCGATCGTCGAGGAGGTGAAGAAGCGTTGGAAATCCTATGGAGGGGACGTCCGCGACGCTCGCGATCTGGCCTCCATAGGCAATACCGCTGCGAGGCCGGCCGATGCCACGGTCGAGTTCTGGAAGCGCCGTGCGCTCGCTCCGTCGCCTGACGGTACCGCGTTCAGGACAATCCCGCCCACCGAAAGCCTCTTGATCGAGGGCTTGGGACTGCCAGTGGATCGACGTGCTGAGCGCGTCCTGGGGACGAGCGACCTGCTGGAAGTCGTCTTCCTCGAGGCAGCGCTCGCGGTGGCGAGGACGGTCGCCCGAATTCGCGTGAACGGGACCACCGGCTCGCTGCTCGGCTACGGCACCGGCTTTCTCGTGTCCCCCCGATTGCTGCTGACCAACTGGCATGTCCTAAAGACGGAAACGGTGGCCGCGATCGCCACCGCGGAATTCGGCTACGAGACCCGGCTGGGCGACGGCGCGGCTCGCGATGGGTCCATCTTCAGGCTGCGCCCGGACCAGTTCTTCCTCTCGCAGCAGGACCTCGATTTCGCCCTAGTGGCGGTCGAGCAGACCGGCACGGCAGGCCAGTCGCTCGACGCATACGGTTTTAACAAACTCGTCGACGACGACGTCGACCTGATCGTCAAAGGTCAGTTCGCCAACATCATTCAGCATCCCTCCGGCCAGCCCAAGCAGTTGGCATTCCGGCAAAACGAGGTGCTCGAGAAACCAGCGAACTTCCTCCACTACCGAACGGATACCGCACCCGGCTCCTCGGGGGCGCCGGTGTTCAACGATCAATGGCAAGTCGTGGCGCTGCATCGCGCCGGCGTTTGGGCTACGAACGCGGCCGGTCAAATCCTCGCCGTCGATAACACGGTCTGGCGCGAAAGCATAGGTGAGGACCGTATCAAGTGGCTGTCCAACGAAGGCGTACGAATTCCCGCACTCCTCGCGCGCTGGCGCGAGCAGCCGTCATCCCTTCGCGGCCGTGAACTCCTAGAAGCGGTTTTCGCGCCCGGCGTTCCCGCAGTCACCGAACGGATGAAAGCGGAGGGCGCGCACCTGTCCCAAGGCGTCGCGGCGACACCCGGCGCGCTCGCCCATCCGAAGCCGCAAGGCGCGAGCGATGGACCCGAAATCGTCGATGGCGTCGCGACGTGGAACATCCCGCTGCGCATCTCCGTCTCCCTTGGGAATTTGCCTGGAGTGACTTCGTCGAGCACCGCGCCCGTCGTATCTGAGCTTCCCGCCGTTGCCCCAGCCCCCACCCCGGCACCGGCTCCGGCGCCGGACTTGGCGACCGTGTTGCGCCGCGCCAACGAGGTGCTCGCGGCCGGCCGTGACGACATCTTGAGGATAAGGGCAGGGTGGCAGTTCGACGAGAACGGCGTGACGGACAAGCGCGCGCTGGTCGTCGTCGTGAAGCGCAAGCGGTCGCCGGCCGAACTCGCCCGAGCCGCCATCACCGAACTGCCGAGGACCTTCGAAGGCTACCCGGTCGACGTGATGGGACCGTCCGTCGAGGATGTTCTGCGCATGGAGCTCGGCCCCCAGCGTACGGAGAGCTTGCTTCCCGGGAGCGTCTCCCCGGAGGAGATAAAGTACCATCCGCCCGAGGGACTGTCGCTGAAGCCTGTGCGCGGCACCATGCGCGTCGTCGCGCATGTCAGCCCGGATGCGGGTTGGCCCGTGCTGAGCGCCTTCATCGCCGACGCTCGCGAACAGCTTGTCGGTGCGATGTACGAATTCACGGCCTCCCACATCCGGGACGCCCTCGTCACGGCCGCTTCCAAACCTGGCTTCAAGAAGCTCACCTTGGTCCTAGATTCTACGCGAGGGAGCGCCGGAAACAATCCTTTGACGCCCGACAGCGAGGCGATGGTTCGCAAGATGCGCGAGACCATCGACACGAAGCTGGAAACGGCTTGGGTAAAGCTCGGCTCGGTCAACGGCTGGGTGAACCACGACTATCATATCAAGGTGCTCGTCCGCGACGGCGAGGCGCTCTGGCTTTCGAGCGGAAACTGGAAGGACTCCGGGCAGCCGACGCGCGATCCGGCGGGCGACGAGGACGCGTTGCGCACGATGCTGCGCAAGACGAATAGGGAATGGCACGCCGTGATCGAGCACCCCGGCCTGGCAAAGACTTACCGCACCGCCATCCTCGGCGACTTCGAGGCGAACCGCGACACGCGGCCCGAAGAGCTCGGCTTGCCTGAACTGTACGTCGAGTCCCGCCCGCTGCCGCCGGCGGAGGAGGCCCGCGAACCGGTCCGGTATTTCGCACCCTTCGACGAGCGCCGCGAGTTCAGCGTCCGGCCGATCCTGACTCCGGACAATTACATCGATGTCGTGCTCGATGCGGTGCGCGGCGTGTCGAGCGCGTTGCTCATCCAGAACCAAAGCCTGGCCACTCCCACGGAGAAGGCCGACCCGCGCTATCGCGAGCTATGGGAGACGATCCTGGCCAAGCAGAAGCGCGGGTTCGACGTGCGACTGATCTTTCGGATACAAGATCGCGACAAGGCAGGCAGCCGCGAGATGTTCGAGGCGTTGAAGGACTTCGGCCTCGACGCGAAGCGCATAAAGATCCAGCCGGGTTGCCACACGAAGGGAATGGTGATCGACGGCCGGCATGTCCTGCTCGGCAGCCACAACCTGACCAACATGGGGGCGACCACGAACCGCGACGCCAGCCTGCTGTTCGACGACGTCGGCCTCGCCGCTTACTTCTCGGCGTTGTTCGAGCACGATTGGGAGCATGTCGCCACGTCGCCCACCGCGGCGAGTTGGCGAGGCGGCGAAATCGCGCGCGCGGCGGGGGAAGCTCCCGAGGGGTTCGAGCCGTTCGATTGGAAGGCGTGGCTGGAAGCACGGTGACGAACCCAGCCTGCTTGGCGCGAGGGTTCGAATCCCTTCTCCCGCTCCAGGACATCTTAGTACTGAAGGCTGCCAAAGGCGCCGGATTTTCCGGCGCTTTTTGCGTTTGGGGCTGTGGGCGAACGCCGCCTTTCCGTGATGCCTCGAAAATCCGTGGTTGCCGTATGGTGACGTGGATTGCTTCGCGCCAGGAGCGCACCTTGGGGCAACGCCCGGAAGCGGACGTCCGCTGCGCGACCGCAGCAGAGCCCGAACGGACTCGCTGCGGACATTAGCAAGCACGGTAGTTGGATAGGCGCTGATCTCGCGACGAGCCGCGCTGCGATCCACCCTCCAGGCTAGGCATTGATGACGAGGCTAACCAACGCGCGGCATCGTTGCCCGCGCGACGGCTCGATTCGACCGACCCTCTGCAATCGACGGGGGACGACGAAAGCCGATCGCAATACGGTTGAAGGTGTTCATCAAGCCGATCGCAATGGTCAGGTCGACGATCTCCTTCTCGCCGAACACGGCGGAGACGGCTTCGAATTCGTGGTCCGGAATGGCGGTCTCGGCGACGCGGGTGACGGTCTCAGCCCAGCGCAACGCGGCGCGTTCTCGGTCGTCGAAGACGAGGCCCGCTTCCCGCCAAACCTGCACAAGCGCCAGCTTCTCCGGCGCGACGCCGTTGCCGACGAGATCGCGCGTGTGGAGATCGAGGCAATAGGCACAGCCGTTAATTTGCGAAATGCGCAGAAAGACGAGTTCGACGAGCACGCCGCCGAGTCCGGCCTGCTTGACGTATGCATAGACGCCGCCGAGCGCCCTGTAGCCGGCGGGCGCCACCTTTTCGTAGTCAATTCGAATGCTCACGAAGTGCTCCTGGATCCGCAAAGGGGATGTCACGGTCGCCGGAAGACATGAGGGAAATCCGGCGGCTCGGTACGGGTTGGGCCTGTGGACGGCATTGTCAGGTCAAGGAAGCGCCGTTCAGCTGCCGGCCGAATATGAAGGCGGTTCGGCCTGATCGACAGAACCAGGATCGCGCGGTCGCGATGGACCATGAAGCGACGGCGACCGGTGTCTTGGTCCATTCGAATTCGAAGTTCCTGGTACTGATCGCGCGGCCATCGCGACGTTAATTCCTCCTGACCCAGCCAAGCCCTGACCCAGCCAAGCCCTGACCCAGCCAAGTCCGTGAGGAGCCAATGTCAGATCCAATCGATGCCTCGGTCGCCTTGCCGAACGGGATCGTCCTGCGCCATGCGCACGGCCCTGCCGAATTGACGGCATGCTTTCCCGTGATATTCGGACTGCGCCCGCGGCTCAAAGGGGTCGAGGAGTGGGTCGAGCGCGCTTCCGAGATGGCCACCGACGGCTACCGCGTCCTGGCCGCCTGGCAGGGAAGCAGGGTGGTGGCGCTGGCCGGGTATCGGGTCATGGAGAATCTGATCCACGGCCATTTCCTCTATGTCGACGACCTCGTGACGGCGGAAGGCGAACGGCGCAAGGGGCTCGCCGCGGCGCTGCTGGCGGAGCTGTCCGCGATCGGCGTCGACGAATATTGCGGGCGCCTTGTCCTCGATACCGCGGCGACGAACGAGAACGCGCGGCGCTTCTACAAGCAGGAAGGGCTGGTGGACGCCATCGTCGGATTCATCAAGCCGCTGAGGCAGCCGGCATGAAGATCCTTCACATCGACTGCAGCCCGCGCGCGACCTCGCAGAGCCGCCAGCTCTCGGCCGCGATCGTCGAAACGCTCCTGACGCATCTGCCGCGTGCCAGCGTCCATCGGCGCGACCTTGGAGCCGAGCCGTTGCCGCACCCTGCCTCGGATTATGCCGTCGCCCTGTCGTCCGCAGCCGCCATGGCAGCGGCAGGGGCGAGCGGCGCGCTGGACTTGTCCGAAACCGTGATCCGGGAAGTCGAGGCCGCTGACGTGATCGTCATCGGTACACCCATGAACAATTTCACCGTGCCCTCGGTGCTGAAGGCGTGGATCGATCAGCTGCTGCGCGTCGGCCGAACCATCATGCCGACTCCGGCCGGCAAGGTGGGAATGCTGCGTGACCGGCCTGTCTTCGTGGGGATCGCGTCCGGCGGCGTCTTCACCGGCGACAAGGCGAACCAACCCGATTTCCTGACCCCTTACCTGTCGGCCGCCCTGGGCTGCGTCGGCCTGACGACGCTGCAATTCCTTCCCGTGCAGGCGACGGCCTTTCTCGATCACGACCAGACCAGTTCGGCACGGGAAGCTGCGCTGGCGGCCATCGACCTCAGCGTCATCGACAGGTTGCGGTGAGCCGGGTTGCAAGCGACAGGCGCGCCTGCCTTCAGCCGGCGCGCCTCATGATTTGTGCAAGCGGCGGGTGATTCAGTGCACGGCCGCCAAATCCTATGGAGTGAAGCGATGGCGCTGACAGTGTTCGTGGCCGGTGCCACCGGAGTGATCGGGCGATCTCTCCTGCGTCTGCTGCGGGATGCCGGTCACACGGTCGTGGGCATGACGAGGACGCCGGAGCGTGCTGCGGAGCTGGAGGCGTTGGGCGCTTCTGCCGCGATCGCCGACGCGTTCGACGAGGTCGCGCTGGAGAAGGCTGTCGCGGCGGCCGCGCCGGATGTTCTCGTCCATCAACTCACCGACCTCTCGACCGGCGCAGGTGCCGGCGTGCGCGAAGAGGGCGTCCGGCGCAACGCGCGCATCCGCCGGGAAGGGACCGCCAATCTCGTGCGGGCGGCGCGCATTTCAGGGGTCAGGCGGTTCGTCGCCCAGAGCATCGGCTGGGCCTACGCTCCCCAGACGCCTCCGTTCCTTGAGACCGATCCGCTGGACGTCGCCGCCACGGGCACGCGGGCCATTTCCGTGACCGGAGGCGTCATCCCGCTGGAAAGCGCCGTACTCGATCAGGACGCGTTCGAGGGCCTGGTGCTCCGCTATGGCCAGCTTTACGGGCCCGGCACCTGGTCGGCCGAGCCGAGCGGCACGGCGCCACTGCATGTCGAGGCCGCCGCATATGCCGCATTCCTCGCTGTGGATCGCGGCAGGTCCGGAGTCTACAACATTGCGGAGCCGGGCGGCGCGCTTGTGATAGACAAGGCTCTCGGCGAATTGGGTTGGAATCCCGACTTCCGCCTCGCCGGGCAGACATAGCGCATGGAGAGCGACGCCCTTTGGAAGACGACGCAGCTGACGCTGGATCGCGTCGGTCCGTCGACGCTCGTCGATCAGATCGCGCGCCATGTCGAGGTGGCGATCGCGGAAGGGGCGCTGCGATCGGGCGCGCGCGTGCCTTCCTGGCGCGACCTCGCGGCGCAGCTCGGCGTCGCTCGCGGCACGGTGAGGGCTGCCTATGAAAAGCTGATCGATCGCGGACTGCTCGTCGCGGCCGGGTCCGCGGGAACCCGGGTCGCCGGTCATCTTCCGCCCGCGGTGACGTCGCTCGGGCCGGAAGCCGAAGCGCTGTTTCCGGAAGACTTCCATTACCGCCCGCCGCAACCATTGGTCTTTCAGATGGGCGTTCCGGCGCACGACGCCTTTCCCGCCACGCTATGGGCGCGCCTTTACCGCCAATGGGTGCAGTCGACGTCGCTGCGAACCGGCTACAGCGACCCTCGCGGGCTTTCCGAGCTGCGCTCCGCGATCGCATCGCACGTCGCCCTCGCGCGAGGAATCGAATGCTCTCCCGAGCAGGTGATCGTGACCACGGGGTTCCGCGGCGGGCTCGGGATCGCGCTGCGCGCCATCGACGCCGTGGGAAGGCAGGCCTGGGTCGAGGATCCCGGCTATCCGGCGACCCGATATGCGCTCGAGCTGTCGGGGGTGCACCCGGTCGCCGTGCCCGTGGACAGCGACGGCCTCGTCGTCGAGCGCGGTTGCGAATTGGGGCCGCGGGCCGCGCTCGCCGTCGTCACGCCCGGCCAGCAGGCCCCGAGCGGCGTCGCTCTTGCAGAGCATCGCAGGGAGCAGTTGCTCCGATGGGCCAGTGCCCGCGGCGCATGGATCATCGAAGATGACTACCTCGCCGAGCTGCACCTGTCCGGCCGGTCTCCGAGCGCCCTGGCCTCTGGGCCCGGCGCCGATCGCGTCGTCCATATCGGCACCTTCAGCAAGACGATCGCACCGATGGTCGGAATAGGCTTCGTCATCGCGCCACTTCCTCTCGCGCGCCGGCTGATCGAGGTCGCCACCTGGCTGAGCGCCCCTCCCAACGCCGCCTTGCAGCTCGCATTGACGGCCTTCCTGCGTGACGGGCATTATCTGCGTCATCTGCGGAGGATGCGGCGCCTCTACGGGCAGAGGAGGCGCTGTCTGCTTGAGACCTTGGAGAGGCTCGGGGCGAGCGCCGCGAGGCCTGCCGGATTGTCAGTTCTCCTGCCGTTGCCCACCGGGTACGACGACCAGCGCCTTGCGCTCGATGCGCGAGCCGCCGACCTGGGGCCTACTCCGCTGTCGCCTTGGTTCGCCGCCGCTTCACGCTCCCAGTCGGGTCTGCTTCTCGCCGTTGCCAACGTGCACGAACGCAAGATCGACCAGGACTGCCGCCGCTTGCTCGGGATGATCTGAGACGCGCGCCGCATCCCGATCCATCGTCATCCGGCGGGGATCGCCTTTTCCGTCCGGTGGAGGACGCGCAGCAAGCCGACGGATGACTTCACGACGGATGGCGCCGACTTGCGGCGGCCCTGCTAGACCCGGCTTCCGGTATCTGCATGGAAGCGTTGCCTGTAGTCCTGAGGCGCGACGCCGAGCGCGCGGAGGAACGACTCCCTCATCGTCTCCCTTGCACCACTGGCTGACATTGGGGTGTTACCCGGCAGCAGACATTCGCCTTACCGGCCTCTCGAAAGGTGGCGTTAACGCCGCCTTCGCTATGGATGTGCCCGTAGCTCCCGCAATCGTGTCGGTCTGCCGCGCCATCGCGGCCCGCGAGATGGCCGGGTCAGCCGCGGCGGGGACCCGACATCATGCGCGTAACGCATTTTCTGATCTGCACCATCGCGGCCGGCGCCGCAGCGATCCTGGCCAGCGGCTATGTCGCCTATCAGCAGATGCACTCACTCTCGACGGCTCGCGAGACACGCAGTCTCGTCGTCGCGTCCGAGGCTGTCAGCCGCGTCATCGAGAGCGCGGCGATCGAACGGGGCGTGATCACGCAGGTGGTCCTGGCCGCGGACCCCGACGGAAAGATCGCCGCATCGGCCAACCAGGCGGCACGCGCCACCGACGCCCGCATCACGCAGATGCAAGCCAGTTTCGCAGACACCGCCTACGCCAAGCGTCCGGAGTTCGCGGGCCCCGTGTCCCAGATCGGCCAACGCCTCGCCGACGCACGCAAGCTCGCCACAGCGGAGGGGGCCAAGCCACTGCAGCAGCGCGATCCAAAGGCGGCGCAGGTCTTCAGCGGCACCGTCCTCGAACTGCTGAACCAGCAATCCGCGCTCCAGCGCCAGCTCGGAGCCCGCATTGGCGATCTCAACCCAGAGGTCAGCAACACGGTTTCTCTGGGCGAACTCGCGACGACGGTGCGTGAGGCAGCCGGCAGCCGGTCGGTCCATTTTACGCAGTATGTCGGCAGCGGCATCAAACTGACGCCCGCTGCCGTGTCCCAAGTCGATCGCTTGAGCGGCCGCATCGAGCAGCTCTGGCTGCTGATCGACCAGGCCGTGACGCAGATGCAGACCACCCCGCAGCTCAAGACTGCGCTCGAGATCGTCAAGACCGGTTTCCGCGACGAAGAATCCAAGACCTATGGGACGATGTATGAGGCGGCCCGCGACGGGAAGCCGGTCGCGATCGCCCTCGCCGACTGGCGCAGCTGGACGCAGAAATCGCTGGCGACCATCCTGCAGATGCGCGACGCCGCCTTCGAGCAGGCGAAAGTCGAGATCGATGCCGATCTGTCGAGCGCAGGCTGGCGCCTGGCACTCTCGCTCCTGGCGATCCTCGTCGTCACCGGCCTCGTGGTCGGAATTGTTCTGTTGTTCCATCGCGGCGTGGTTCGGCCGCTCGGGCAATTGGCTGACTCAGTCGGGCTGATGCTGTCGGGCGCCGACGACGCCAGAATCCCGGCCAAGGTCAACATGGTCGAGATCGACGCGATCAGTCATGCGCTGGGCGATTTCCAGGCCAACATTCAGCGCGTCCGAGCGCTGGAGGCACAGGAACAGTCGGCGGCCGCAGCCCGTCTCGCCCGCGCCCAGTCGATGGAAGCGGTGGTCTCCGATGTCGGCGAGGTGGTTGCGGCTGCGGCAGCCGGTGATTTCTCGGCGCGTCTGCAGATCGACCAGTCGGACGAGCAGATGCAGAAGCTCGTCGCCGGCATCAACGAGATCAACGCCGTGGTGGATTCGGCCACCAGCGAGTTCGCCAGGGCGCTTTCGGCGGTCGCCGGCGGCGACCTTACGGTGCGGGTGGATTCGGCCTATCGCGGCAAGTTCGCCGAGCTCAAGGGCGCGATCAACGACACGGTCGACCGGCTGTCCTCGACGGTGCGCACGATCCAGGCGACCTCGGCCGATGTCGGCCTCGCCGCCCGCGAGATCAACATGGGCGCCGACGACCTGTCGAAGCGCACCGAGGAGCAGGCCTCCAGCCTGGAGGAGACCGCCGCCACGACCGAGGAGCTGGCAGCCAGCGTCAAGGCCTCGGCCCAGGCCTCGAAGGACGCAGCGGCCATCGCCAACGATGCGATGCAGGCGGCGCAGTCGGGCGGCGAGATCGCCGGCCAGGCCGTCGACGCCATGGCGCGCATCGAGAGCGCCTCGCAGAAGATCTCCGACATCATCCGGGTGATCGACGACATCGCCTTCCAGACCAACCTCCTGGCGCTGAACGCGGCGGTGGAAGCCGCGCGTGCCGGCGATGCCGGCAAGGGTTTTGCCGTGGTCGCCTCGGAGGTGCGCACGCTGGCGCAGCGCTCGGGCGCTGCCGCCAAGGACATCTCGACCCTGATCTCCTCGTCCAATGCCGAGGTCGGCGAGGGCGTCAAGCTCGTGCGCCAGGCCGGCGCCCAGCTCAGCCAGATCCTGGTGTCTTCGCAAAAGGTCGCCGCGACCATCGCCGACATCTCGTCGGCCTCGGGGGAACAGGCCAACGGCATCGACGAGATGAGCCAGGCCGTCGCCCATCTCGACGAGATGACCCAGCAGAACGCAGCCCTCTCCGAACAGAGCGCCGCATCCGCCGCATCCCTCTCCGCCCGCATCGGACAGCTCAACGACCTCGTCGCGGCGTTCAAGACCGGGCCGGACGCCGCTTACGCAGCGCCCGCGCTGACCAGCGCGCCGGTCTCGGAACCCGCGCGCCTGCGCCATCTGGCGGAGGCTGCCTTTGGGAAGACCAAAGTCCCTGCGCCTCGGACACAGGCACCTCGGGCCGCCGCCCCGGCGCCCCACCCAGCACCGGCGGCGCTCGCCAAGAAGGTTGCCAACTCCCGCGCCAGCGACGCGGGCTGGGAAGAGTTCTGAGCCACGCCTCTCCGTCCTACGCAAGACGAGATCCAGGGGCCTGGACCGGACACGGTCCAGGCCCCGTTCTTTGAAAGTCAGTCCAGACGATCCGGGCCTGGTCCCCTGACTCGCCGCAGCTTCGGAGGCCGCATAGCTGGGAAGACGTTCGCCGCCGCCGCCAGCGACGAGAGGCGAGGCGGCGAGGTGAAGTATTGTCCGCGCCTGGTCGAGCGCATCGGCCGGAAGCCAGTTACCTGGGTCACTGCTGGTGAGATCAAATTCCTCGCCCTGGACGTCTTCCCGAATGCGTAGAATTCGACCCGCAACCGGCATGTCATCACGCCGTGTCGCGCGATGACGATACACCGCGACTAGAGCATTTTCGAGCGAAGTGGGCACCGGTTCGCGTGAAGACAATGCGATAAAACAAATAGTTAGAGCATTGCCGCGATTCGGAGAAACGCGGAGATGCTCCAGGGCGTGTGCAGATGAGTTGCCCGGCGCGCCCAAAAATAGCGCCGCTTGGCAACAGGAAACGCAGTCACATCTCTTCACTTAAAGCGGGAAAGACGCGCCAGGAGCGGAGATTGAGCCCTCTGCAGGAAGCGGACGCTGGTCGTGTCCGCCTGCATGGGTCGGCAGCTTAACTCTCGGCGCCTCAATCGGCGGGCCCGTGGTCGGGTTCGGCGTACCGCGTTCGCGGCCGACGGCCCCCATTGACTCGGGACGCTCTGCTATGAAACATTCGTTTCGTTCAACCTCGAACGAGAAGTCATGCGTTCCATCACTCAAGACACCGTTGCCCTTCTCACCGCCGCGCTGCGCCGCCTGCCGCCGCAGCAGGCCGATGCGGCGCGGTTCGTGATCGGGCGCAGCTTCGAGGCGGCGACAATGCCGATGCGCGGGCTGGCGCGGGCCGCGGGCCTTCCACCTGCGACGTTCACCCGGCTGGCCCAGTCTCTGGGCCTCCCCGGTTGGGAGGAATTGCGCGCTGGTTTGATCGCCGATGCGCGCGACGACCTCGGTGCGCGGCGGCCCTTCTCGGTCCGGCCCTTGCCGGAGGGAGGACCCGAGCCGCTCGCAGGCGCGATGATCGCGGCCGATCGGGCCATCCTCGACAATCTCGACGCAGCCCGTATCGAGCAGGCGGCGACGCTGCTGGAGGCCGCGCCGCGCGTTATCGTCGCTGGCTTCCGCAGCTGCCACGCCCCGGCGCTTCTGTTTCATTACCAGTATCGGCTGTTCCGTCCGGACACCACGCTGATAGGGGGCGTCGGCGGCGTGCTCGATGTCGAGCTCGGCGGCCTCAAGTCCGGCGACGCGCTCGTGCTCTTCGGCTTCGATCCCTATTCGCGCGATGGCCTGCTCTGCGCGGAGGCTGCGGCCGATGCCGGCGCGAAGGTCGTCGCTATCGTCGACCGCCCCGACGCGCCGGTGGCCGAGGGCGCCGCGGCGGTGCTCACCTTCGGCACGGATTCGAGCGGCTTCTTTCCTTCGCTCACGGGCTGCATCGCGCTGGTGCAGGCGCTCGCCGCGACGCTCTATTCCCGCGCGGGGGATGCGGGGCGCGAGCAGTTGCGCCGCACCGAGGCGCGCATCGCCGCCCATACGCCCTATCTCGAAACCGGGCCACGTCGGCGATGACACGACTGCTGCACCGTTCACCGGCCTTTCCGCCGCCAGTCGCCGCCGAAAGCAGCGGCATCCTCATTCGCACAGCCGACGGGCGCGCGATCATCGACGCCGCCGGCGGCGCAGCGGTCTCCTGCCTGGGCCATGGCCATCCTGCGGTCATCGCGGCGATCCGGGAACAGGTCGGCAAGCTCGCCTATGTCCATAGCGGCGCCTTCAGCAGCGCGCCGGCGGAGGAGCTGGCGGAGTGTCTCGTCGGCCACGAACCTGGTGGGCTGAGCCATGCCTATTTCGTCTCCTCGGGCTCCGAGGCCTGCGAGGGCGCCTTCAAGCTGGCGCGGCAGTATTTTCTGGAGGTCGGCCAGCCGGGCCGGACGCACTTCATCGCGCGGCGCCAGAGCTACCACGGCAATACGCTCGGCGCCTTGGCGGCGGGCGGCAATGCGGGCCGCCGGGCACCCTATGCGCCGCTGCTGCCCGAGAGCTTCAGCCATGTCTCGGCGCCCAACGCCTATCGCCGCCCGGCCGGAACCAGCGAAGCCGATTTCGTCGATGTGCTGGAGGCCGAGCTCGAAGCCGAGTTCCAGCGCCTCGGCCCCGCCAGCGTCGCCGGCTTCGTCGCCGAGACGGTGATCGGAGCGACCGCGGGTGCGATGCCCGCGCCAGCCGGCTATCTCGCCATGGCCCGTCGCCTCTGCGACCGACACGGCGCCCTGCTCATCCTCGACGAGGTGATGTGCGGCATGGGCCGGACCGGGACGACGCATGCCTGGGAGCAGGACGGCGCGAGTCCGGACCTCCAGACCATCGCCAAGGGGCTGGGAGGCGGCTACCAGCCGATAGCCGCCGTGCTGATGCGCGAGCCGATCTTCGCCGCGATCCGCGCCGGCAGCGGCCGTCTCTGGCACGGCCACACCTATATGAACCACCCGGTCGCCTGCGCGGCGGCGCTCGCGGTGCAGCGGACCATCGCGTCGGAAGGGTTGCTCGACCGGGTCCAGGCGATGGGCGAGCGGCTCTCGCAGCGGCTCAACGCTCGCTTCGGCAACCATCCCCATGTCGGCGACATCCGCGGCCGCGGCCTGATCCAGGCGATCGAGCTCGTGTCCGACCGCGCGGCCAAGGAACCCTTCGACCCGGCGCTCAGGCTCAACGAGCGGGTCAAGCAGGCCGCCTTCGATCTCGGCCTTGCCTGCTACCCCTCCGGCGGCACTGTCGACGGCGTCCGCGGCGACCATGTGCTGCTCGCTCCGCCCTACATCGTCACGGCCGAAGAGATCGACCGAATCGTCGAGATCCTCGGCGAAGCGGTCGATCTGGCTCTTGCTTCCTGAAGGTTGTCGCTGATGCCCCGCCTCGCCGTTGCCCGGTTCTCGCATGAAGGCAATTCCTTCTCGCCGGTGATGACCGGGCTCAACGAGTTCCGGCGTGAATGGTATCAGGGCCAGGAGGCCGAGGCTGTCTACCGCGGCACCACGACCGAGGGCGGCGGCGCCGTCGCGTTCCTCGACGCCCATCCCGAATGGCGCGGCACGTTCCTGCGCATGACGGGCGCGACGCCCGCCGGCCCCGTGACCCGCGAGGCCTACGACACGATCATCGACGAGATCGTCGCCGACCTCACGCAGGGCGAATGGGATGCGGTCTTCCTCTCGCTGCATGGGGCAATGGTGGTCGAGGGCATGGACCTCGCCGATTACGAGATCGTCCGGCGCGTGCGCGAGGCGATCGGGCCTGAGATGCCTTTCGGCGTCAGCTTCGACCTGCACGCCAATCTCGACACGCGCATCGCCGATCTCGTCACCTTCGCCGCCGGGTTCAAGGAACATCCGCATATCGACATGAAGGAGACCGCCGAGCGGGTGCTCGACGTGCTCGACCGCACGGTGAAGGGCGAGGTCCGACCCGTCGGCCACATCGCCAAGCTCGACGCGATCCTGCCCAGCATCAACATGCGCACGGCGGAGGGGCCGATGGCGGAGCTCGAAGCCTTCGCGCGCGGCCTCGAATTCGATCCGCGCATCCTCGATGCCTCGCCCTTCGGCGGCTTCTCCTATGGCGACACGGTTGTCGCGGGCGCCGGCGCGCTGGTTTATGCCGATGGCGACCGGGAGCTGGCGAAGCGCGCCGCCGAGCGCATCGTCGAAGAGACCCGCAAGCGGCTCGACCGCTTCTATATCGCGCTGCCCGATGCGGCGGCCGGCATCGCCCAGGCGCTCCGGCTCGGGCCGGAGGCGCAACCCGTAGCGGTGATCGATTCAGGCGACAACCCGCTCTCGGGCGGCATCGGCGATACGCCGGAGATGCTGCGCGCGCTGCTGGATGCCGCCCCCCAGGTGCCGACCGTCTTCGCCTTCTTCGCCGATCCCGCGCTGGTCGAGCGATGTGTCGCGGCAGGCGAAGGCGCTGCGATCAGCGGCACGCTCGGCGGGCGGATCAGCAGCGATTTCGGCTCGCCTGTGCCGTTCTCGGGGACTGTGCTCAAACTCACGGACGGCCACTACGCCAACAGCGGCCCGATGATGCGCGGCCTGCCGATGTCGCTCGGCCCCACTGCCGTGATCGGCATCGGGCAGATCAGGGTGATCGTCACCACGGCCTGCGGCTCGGCGCATGACCCGGCCTTCTATACGCTGCACGGCGTCGACTTCGCCCAGGTCGCGCTGCTCTGCGCCAAGGCCAAGAACCATTTCCGCGCCGCCTTCACCGCGATCTGCCCGACCATGATCGACATCGACGCGCCCGGTCCCGCTGCGCTCGATATCAACCGCTTTCCGTTCCGCCTGGCCCCGCCCACCCTCTATCCGCTCCGTATCAGGGAGGCTTCGTGATGAGACGCCGTGATTTCCTCGCCGCCGCTGCCGCGACCGCAATCGCTCGTCCGGCGCTCTCACAAAGCCGCCAGCGGGTCCTGAGGTTCATTCCCCAGGCCGACCTCGCCAATCCCGATCCGATCTGGACGACCACGACCGTCGCCTACAACCACGGCTTCATGGTTTGGGACACGCCTTATGCGCTCGATGCAAACTACCTGCCCAGGCCGCAGATGGTGGCGGGCCATGAACTGTCCGACGACAAGCTGACCTGGCGCTTCACCCTGCGCGACGGCCTCGTCTTCCATGATGGCGAGCCGGTGCGCTCGATCGACCTTGTCACCTCGATCCTGCGCTGGGCCAAGCGCCGGCCGCTCGGCCAGCTCATGATGAGCTTTGGCGCCGAACTGACCACCGAGGGCGACAAGGTCTTCACGATCCGACTGAAGAAGCCCTTCGGGCTGATGCTGAACGCGCTCGCCGATTACTGCTTCATCATGCCCGAGCGCATCGCCAGGACCGATCCGTTCAAGCAGATCTCGGACTATGTCGGCTCCGGCCCCTACCGCTTCCTGCGCGACGAATGGAAGCCCGGGGCGGGCGCGGCCTATGCCCGGCACGAGCGCTACCTGCCGCGCCAGGACGAGACGAGCCTGCTGGCCGGAGCGCGTATCGCCCATTTCGACCGGATCGAATGGCTCGTCATGCCCGATCCGGCCTCGGCAGCCGCAGCGCTCCAGACCGGCGAGGCCGACTGGCTGGAGAGCCCGCTGCCGGACCTGCTGCCGATCCTGCGCGGCAACCCTGCGACCCGCGTCTTGCGCAACGACCGTATCGGCGCCATCGGCATGGCGGCGATCAACCACCTGCATCCGCCCTTCAACAACCGCAAGCTGCTGCAGGCGGTGCTGACTGCCGTCGACCAGAAGGAATTCATGCAGGCCGCCTTCAACAACGAGCCCGAGCTCTTCGCCACCGGCGTCGGGGTCTTCACAAAGGGCCTGCCGATGGACAATGACGAGGGCATCGGCATCCTCAAGGCGGACGTCGCGTTGGCGAAGAAGATGGTGGCCGAAAGCGGCTACAAGGGCGAGCGCGCCGTGTTGATGGCGCCGGGCGATCAGGCTGTGCTCGGGGCCTTCGCGCCGGTGATGGCGGCGACGCTGGAGCGCATCGGCATCAATGTCGACCATGTCACGACGGATTGGGGGACGCTGGTGCAGCGCCGCTCCAGCCAGGAGCCCGTCGAGAAGGGCGGCTGGTCGATGTTCTGTACCTCCTATACCGGGCTTTCGGTGATGGACCCCGCCGTGCACCTGCCACTGCGCGGCACCGGCAAGGCCGGCTGGTTCGGCTGGCCGACCGATCCTGACATGGAGAAGCTGCGCGACAGCTGGATCGATGCGCCGGACCTTGCCGCCCAGAAGCAGATCGCCCGCAGGATGCAGGCTCTCGCCTTCGAAAACGTGCCGTTCATTCCGCTCGGCCAGTATTATTTCGCGACGGCGGCGCGTGCCGACCTGACGGGCTTCGTTCCGTGGCCCACGCCGATCTTCTGGAACGTCCGCCGCAGCGGCTGAGCGCGGGCACTCCAATGCAGTGCTGCGCCGCGAAGCTCCAGGCTGTCCGTAGCAGTGAGGCGCCAGCAGCGGACATCCGGACCTGGCCGGCAAGCAAATATTCCTCGTGCTCGTTGGCAAGGCCCGGGAGACGGCAGCGGCAGCTGCTTCGCGGCCTCGCTACAAGGACTCGAGAGCGGACCTGGGGCTTACCGCGAGGTCGGCATAGAGATTGCCAGAATGAATGGCGATCAAACGACGTTCATCGAAGCGCTTGGCCTTCTCAAGACCGCAGAAGAACGCGTTGGGGATCTTGAAATCAGCCAAATGATCTCGAGGTTTGAGCGGTGCATGGCTAAGATCGATGTCGAGGAGCCAGCGAGTGAATTCCAAGATGCTTTGGTGGACTGAGCAGCCGGCGAGGCGATCGAAGGCGGGACGGCCTGGGACGAAGCGGCAGTTCTGGCGAGAACGAAGCAGATTGAGGCATTTGCCAGGGAGGAATGGCGGACTAGCCGCCGCCTGATATGGGTCTTCCGACCGAAAGCACGTGGGAAGCGAGGGCGCCAGGCAACTCCGAGTGATAAGCACGGACAATGAGGAAGCCGCATACCCCATCGCGTCGTACGGCCTGGTGCTTCACTATGACCTGGCGCAAATCACAGACCCGCAATTCGCCTCGGCCGTGCGGTGCGACTGCTGAGACCTCGCTGGACCATGCCCTTCACTCGCCGATTGGGACATTGAGAGCCGGCCTCGCGCCGGAAACGACGCGACCATGTCCGGACGCGGGAGTAGCTCAGGGGTAGAGCACAACCTTGCCAAGGTTGGGGTCGAGGGTTCGAATCCCTTCTCCCGCTCCAGGACATCTTAGCACTGCAGACTGCCAAAGGCGCCGGATTTTCCGGCGCTTTTTGCGTTTCTGGGGTTGTGAGATCCGAGGGGCTATCCAAAGGGCGTCTAAGGACCGCGGTTACATCTCGGTTACCGAGCCTGCTTGCCCCAGCCCCCAGGAATCGGTTCACCGAGCGCTTGCTGGATCAAACCTCGCAGCTTTCGCTGCGAGGTCGATCTGCCAAATCACGTTCGATCATAAACAGGCGCCGCGGGGGCGACACGTTTCACTGCGTCGATTCCGTTCTGGGCGGCCTGTTTGGTCGTGTAGACTTCCGAGTGGCACAGCTTCTCGCCGTTGTTGGCCTTAAGATGCCAAAAATAGCCGCCGGAGCTCGCCTTAAAGATTTCGAACATGAGTTTTAGCCCTCCTCGGGCTCAGAAAGAGACCCGTCCGAAGCGCCGGGCCGTTGATTTTTGAGGAGGGGCCAGCTAGGTTCGTGGCGTTCAAGGCACGTCTAGCGGAGCTTCGGCCCCTCATTGGAAACCGGCTGTTAGCGCAGCCGGTTTTCCTGCCATGCCACCTTTGGAGTCAGATAAGGACCCATTGGCGGAAGATCTTCGGCCTTGGCGGGCAGTACGCCTGGAAACCGTGAGCCGTCCTTGATCTCAGCAATGCGCCCCTGATTCACGCCGAAAAAGGCAGCGATATCGTGATGGCGATCGCCCCGGAAAATCATTCCCCGGATAAGGGCGGCATCTTGTTTCGTCAGCGCGAGCCCGCTGGGCTCGGCTCTTGTACTCATGTGAAACCTCCATTCTGGATGTGAGTTTGTCGGGGAACTTCCCGACGACCGCAGCATGAAGGCAGAGTTTGCCGAAATCAAGGCATAATCTGATAATAAATTAACGTAGCCCGCTACGAAATTGAAATGCCGTTGACCCGTAGCTGTATATGAGACATCAAAGCGTCATGCGGACCAAACTCAAAATCAAAGCTGCAGCGCTGCATGCTGCCCGGTTGGGGCAGGTCGCGAATGTATTTGCAGGCATCGGCGTCTCGCGCGAAGAGACCGTGGAGCGCCCAGGCGAAAAGCTGCCGGTGATAGGCGTTCGCGATCTTCAGGACGGCACTGTTGCTGCAAATGATGAGCTCGATACGGTTGGCTTTCCATTTCCAACAAGAGCCGCAACCTATGCGGTTCGGCCCGATGATGTTCTTCTCACCGGGCGCGGAACGCTCCTTAAGTTCGGTCTAGTGGGCGAGGAAACGGCTGGAGCCATCGCCAGCGGCAACATAATCGTTGTGCGACCAAATGCGGAAGTGAAGGGAGGCGCGCTGTTCGCGATCCTGTCCAGCGACGTGTTTCGCCCGAAGATCGAAGTGCTGCGTCGGGGTGCGACCACGCTATTGTCGCTGTCCCCGAAGGATCTCGCCAAGCTCGAAATCAATCTGCCGCCGATCGACGAACAAGAGCGCATAGCCGCCCTCGTCAAGGACGCGCAGATCGCTTACCGCACCGCCCTTGAGGCTGCAGAAATCCGCCGCGCACTCGCGCGACGCCTGATCGACGCGCGCCTTTTCGGCGACAACCAGAACCATTGAGGGGAATATGGCCAAACTCACGCGCGTCGAACTGGAAAACCATCTTTGGAAATCCGCCGATATCCTGCGCGGCTCCATCGATAGTTCCGACTACAAGATTTACATCTTCGGCTTCCTGTTCCTGAAACGACTGTCGGATCGCTTTGAGGAGGAGGCCAAGGAAGCCGTCCGCAACGGCTTGGCGGAGGATGTCGCCTACAACGACGCGGACGAACACGAGTTCTTCCTTACCGAGCGAGCGCGCTGGTCATCGATCAAGAAGTTGACGACGGGCATCGGTGATCAGCTCAACAAGGCATGTGAAGCGATTGAAGACGACAACCCCTCGATTGAGGGCGTGCTCGCCAACATCGATTTCAACTCCGAATCGCGCCTTGGCGACGCCAAGAACCGGGAGGGGGTGCTGTCGCGCCTGATCGACCATTTCTCACGAATCGATCTGTCAAATGCCTCGCTGTCTGAGCCGGACATGCTTGGGCGCGCCTATGAATATCTCATCGACAAATTCGCGGATGACGCGGGCAAGAAGGGTGGAGAGTTCTACACGCCCCATCACGTCGTGCGGCTCATCGTCGAATTGCTGGACCCGAAGCCCGGGATGCGTGTCAGCGATCCCACCTGCGGGTCGGGCGGCATGTTGGTTCAGGTCGCAGATCATGTGGCGCAGCTTGAGGGCAAGCGCCTCGGCGAGCCGATCAACATCACGCTCCACGGGCAGGAGAAGAACCTTGGCACGTGGGCCATCGCCAAGATGAACCTGCTGTTGCACGGGCTTCGCGATGCGCGGATTGAAAAGGGTGATACCATCCGCAACCCGCGTTTACTTGATCAGGAGGGCAACCTCTTCCTCTATGACCGGGTCATCGCCAACCCGCCCTTCTCACTTGATAGCTGGGGGGCGGACGATGTCTCGGGTGATACGGAGAAGAAGGGTCACAACCGCTTCATCTACGGCATTCCGCCCAAGAATATGGGCGATCTGGCCTTCGTTCAGCACATGGTGGCGACGCTGAATGCCAAGGGCGTTTGCGGCGTCGTGATGCCGCATGGCGTGCTCTTTCGCGGCTCGGGTGACGGGCGCATTCGCGAAGCGATGCTGAAGGCCGATCTGTTCGAGGCGATCATAGGCCTGCCGGAAAATCTGTTCGCTGGCACCGGCATCCCCGCGACAGTACTGATCCTCAACAAGGCAAAAGCGCCCGAGCGCAAGGGCAAAGTGCTCTTCATTCACGGCGCGAAGGAATTTGAGGAGCGGCCCAAAAAGAACATCCTGGGCGAAGGCAACATCACGCGCATCGTCGATGCCTTCAAGGCATGGACCGATGAGGACCGCTTCTGCCGCATCGTCGACATGAAGGAGATTGAGGAGAACGACTTCAACCTCAACATCTCCCGCTACATCGACACGCTGGAGCCGGAAAAGCCGATCGATGTGAAAGCCGAGCTTGGCAAGCTTTGGGCTGCTGAGAAGGCCCGCGATGAAGCTGCCGCGCGCATGAACGCCCTTCTCAAGGAGATGGGTTATGTGGGGCAGTGATCACCCGGTTAAGCGACTGAAAGACGTCGTCCATCAAGTCCGAAGGCCTGAAAAGCCACACCCGAACGCTACATACAACCTAGTCGGGGTCCGACTTTATGCTGGCGGCGCTCGCATACAAGGAGCCTTCGAAGGCGCAACACTTCAAGCTCCCTCGCTCAATCGAGTTGAGTGCGGCGACATCATTTACAACAAGATGTGGGCGTCAAAAGGGACATTTGCTCTGATTTCAGCAGAATTCGGACCCTGCTTCAGTACGTCTGAATATCCGGCTTTTCGTCCCTCCGGAGATAATAGCTCAGAGTTCATTTTTCGTGTGCTGTCGCAGCAGCGCTTTTGGTTGCGCGCAGAAGCGTGGAGTTCAGGATCAACTGATCGAACGCGTCTGAACCCTACAGATTTTCTTACGTTGCCTATACCTGTGCCCGTTCCCGCTGAACAGCGCGCGATTGCCGATGTCTTGGGCACAGTGGAGGGGGCTATCGCCAAGACGGAAGCGCTGATCGAGGCGATCGCGGACGTCAAGCATGCCACTATGCGGGAATTGCTGACGCGCGGCATTCGACGCGACAAAGCGCCGATGAAGCCGATCCCGGCGCGCTGGGTGCTCGGGCGGGTTGCCGAAGGCGTGACGCATATTCCGGCGGACTGGGACCTCGCGACACTAACGAAGGTTGCCAAGCTCGAAAGCGGCCACACGCCTGATCGTAAGGAGCCGACCTATTGGGATGGTGATATTCCATGGATTTCGCTTCAAGACGCTGATGCGCTGGGTCAAGTGACGATCTCAGAGACTGCGGAAACAATTGGCCCAGAGGGATTATCCAATTCCTCTGCGAGGATGCTGCCTGTCGGTACGGTCGTGCTTCAACGGACAGCCAACGTGGGGCTTGCATCGGTGATGTCGCGATCAATGTGTACTAGTCAGCATTTTGCCAACTGGGTGTGCGGACCGAAGCTTGATCCTCACTATCTGCAACAGGTATTCCGTCATATGTCGCGCGAGTGGCTTCGTTTAGTCGCAGGGAGTGTTCTGCCTGACATCTACATGGGCACCTTCAAGGCTCTTCAAATTCTGCTTCCGCCGCTTTCGGAACAAAAGAAGATTGGTGAGGTTGGCGTCGCCTATGATCTTCGCATTGAGCAGGAGCGCGAGACGCTGGCCGTCTTGATCGAGAACCGCAACGCGCTCGCTCAAGAGCTCTTGTCCGGGCGTCTTCGGCTTCCCGAAGCGATCATTGCCCGACATAGCAACAAGGCAGGCAAAGCCGCATGAGCGTGGCGAGCGACCAAATCGAACGTGATTGGGTTGAGGACCCTGCAGCCGATCTGCTGCGAGTGTTGTTCGACTTCAAGCCCCTATCAACGGACGATGTACGACGCTTGCGTGAAGGGCTGGCGACCGAGCCCGTTCTGACGGTACGCCTTGCCGAATGTCTCAAGCGGCTCAATCCATGGCTTGGTGAGGATGGCGTTCGTCGCGCCATAGCCTTGGTCACGCGCGTTGCCGCCGTCGATGTGATGGAAGCCAACGAGAACGCCTATACTGCGCTCACCTATGGCGTGACGGCAGCCCACACTAAGAACGGACGTCGGCAGGACCGCAACGTGCGGTTTTTCGATTTCGATGACCCCTCTGCCAACAGCTTCGAGTTTGCCCGGCAGGTCGCTATCAAAGGCTCGCGTCAAGATATCATCCCTGACATCATCATCTATGTGAACGGGCTTCCGCTCGCAGTCATCGAATGCAAGTCTCCTGCACTTGCGGACCCAATGGGCGAGGCCATTCGTCAGTTCCGTCGCTATGAAAGTCGCGATGAGTTCTCCGGGCTCGGCGCACCACGCCTCTTCGAGACGGCACAGATATCAATTGCGCTTGCCCGCGATGTTGCGAAGTACGGCACGACGTTGACCCCTGCGCGCCAATGGGCGGAGTGGAAGGACCCTTATCCCCTGACGCTCGACACGCTGACCGCGCAACTCGGGCGAACGCCGACGGGGCAGGACATCTTGTTGGCCGGGCTGCTCGCTCCCGCCAACCTGCTCGACCTCATCCGCAATTTCGTGATGTTCGAGACGATCGACGGGCGACGCATCAAGAAGCTCGCCCGCTATCAGCAGTTCGTGGCCGTCGGCAAGGCGATTGAGCGCATCCGAACCGCGGTCAATCCGCAGCGCCGTGGTGGGGTGATCCACCACACGCAAGGTTCGGGCAAGTCGCTGACTATGGTCTTTCTGGCGACCAAGTTGCGCCGCTTGGCAGAGGCGGAAAACCCGACGCTCGTCATTGTGACAGATCGCAATGATCTTGATGACCAGATCGCCAGTCAGTTCCAACGCTCGGGCTTCGCCAATCCCATTCAGGCCGAAAGCGGCCAAGCATTGCGCGAAGCGCTTTCCGGTGGTGCGGGCACCACGGTCATGACGACTGTTCACAAGTTCCACAGCGCTGTGCCAACGCGCTCCTCGGTCATCTCCGATGCGCGCAACGTCTTCGTCATGGTCGATGAGGCCCACCGGACCCAATACGGCGCACTCGCGGCCCGAATGCGTGCCGGACTTCCCAACGCCTGCATGCTCGCCTTCACCGGAACGCCAATCGACAAGAAGGACCGCAGCACCCGTGAGGTGTTTGGCGATTACCTGCACCGCTACCTGATCGACCAGGCTGTGAAGGACGGCGCAACTGTGCCGATCTTCTACGAGATGCGCGATGCGCGGCTGAGGATCGACGGGCGCGACATTGAACGCGATATTCGCTCAGCCTTTCCCGAACTCTCCGATGACGAGATTGAGAAGCTGAAGCGCGGAATGCGTCTTCAGGAGAAGCTTGCCGGAGCCGATGTGCGGATTGAAGCGATCGCCAAGGACATTCTTGAGCATTATCGCGCCACGATCGAACCGAATGGCTTCAAGGCGCAAATCGTAGCTGTCAGCCGTGACGTCGCCGTCAGCTATGTCGATAAGCTACGGGAGTTGGGCGCGCCGGAATGTGCCCTGATCATGTCAGCGTCGAACAACGATACGGTCCGGCTGCAAGCGCATCACCTGTCAAAGCGGGAGCGCGATGATCTCATCTCGCGCTTCAAGAAGCCGGGCGATCCGCTCAAGATATTGGTTGTTTGTGACATGCTCCTGACCGGCTTCGATGCCCCTGTTGAGCAGGTCCTCTATCTCGACGCCCCGCTGCGCGAGCACACATTGTTGCAGGCTATTGCCCGCGTGAACCGGACTGCAGACGGCAAAACATACGGGCTTGTGGTCGACTATTGGGGTGACAACAAACGCATCAGCGACGCGCTGGACCTGTTCTCGGAAGAGGACGGCGTGCTGAACGCACTGCGCCCGCTCTCTGACAAGATCCAGCTTCTCGAAAGCCGCCACCGAGCGGCTATGCGCCTGTTCGAAGGCATCGATCGCGCAGATGAGGCGCTTTGCCTTCGGCTACTTGAGCTTGATGATGTGCGGGCGAAATTCGAACTCGACTTCCTGCGGTTCGCCGAAGCCATGGATATGGTCTTGCCCGATCCAAAAGCTCTCGAAGAGCCCTATGTGTCAGACCTGAAATGGCTGTCCCGGCTGAGAGTGATCGCCCGTCGCGCGCACTACGAAGAGCCGTTTGATCCCAAGGATTACGGCAACAAGGTTGGCGAGATCATCACCAAGCATCTGTCCGTGGAAGGCGTTGAACAGCTGCTGGCGATGCGGGACATCCTTGATCCGGCATTCAAGCAGCATCTCGACAGCCTGAATTCAGCCGAGGCGAAAGCTGCTGAAATCGAGCACGCCATACGCCATGAAATTCACGTCCACCGAGATGAGAACCCGACTGCCTATGCCTCTCTCTGGGAACAGCTAGAAAAGATCGTCAACGAACGCCGTGAGGCCCGGGTATCGGCTGCCAGCGCGTTGGCGCGACTTGAAGAAATGTCAGCCGACGTTTCGGCAGTCAGGGCGGGAGGCAGCACCTCGGGCAGCAAGCTCTCGGGAACGGCGGGAGCCATTCTGCCATTCCTCGATGAAGCCATCGATGCCGAAGCGCGATCAGGTGCGGCCTCAGACGTAGCCAAGGCTTTGGAAGGTTACGCCGTCGTCGTGGACTGGCAGCACAAGGAAGACGTGCAGAGGCAGATGCGCCGCGCGATCAAGGAGCGACTGCGTACGCTTGGGATGAACGCGACAACAATCGAAGCAGCCACGGCGAAGGTGATGGATGTTGCCCGCGCAAGGTTGGCGCGATGACGGCACTCGCTCACAGTCTCGATTTCGGCGGCGAGGTGGTGAGCTTTTCAATTGAGCGAACTTCCAGACGGAAGACGGTCGCAATTTCCGTTGGCTACGATGGGGTCAGGGTCCTTGCCCCATCTGATCTGGACGATGAGCGCGTCATCAGCATCGTTCGGAAGAAGGGGCGATGGCTCCTCCGCAAACAGGCTGGATACAGGGAGCTGGGAGGCGCGCCGATCACGCGCGAGTTCGTTAGCGGAGAGACGTTTCACTACTTGGGCCGCCAATATCGGCTGAAGGTGGTACCTGACACTTCGGCGGTGATTACTCGGATTACAGCGCGCGGCTCGACACTGGTAGCGCCAGTGTTACCCGAAGCGGGAACGCTAGTCCGTCGCGCTGCGGTTCGAAGCGCGCTGCGACATTGGTATCGTGACCACGCGAAAGTTCACTTCAGGGTGCGCTCGAAGGCGATGGCGGATCTGCTCGGGATTACGCGCCCAACAGTTCATGTCGTGGATCAATCGAAGCGGTGGGGCAGTTGTGATGCGCGTGGGCACATCCGGCTCAACTGGCGCCTGATCATGGCCCCGATGACGCTTGTGGACTATGTGATCGCACACGAGGCCTGCCATGTACTTGAACACAATCACTCAAAACGCTTTTGGCGATCGCTGGAAACGATCATGCCCGGTTATGAAAGCCGGGTGAGACACCTTGATCGCCTTGGGCATTTGTTCGTTTGGTGACCTGTGGGCTCGATCATCCACACTCCCGCTTTTCTTCAGCAAGCATTTTCTGCGTTTCGCAAGAGTTTATGCAGGCTCCGCCTCAATGGCCCACGCGATCGCGATGTGCTCCGCCACATCGAGCCGCCGCTCCTTGGTCTCATATTTCGACACTAACACTGCCGCTACCCCGATGCGCGCTGCCAACTGCGCCCCCGTGACGCCAGCATCCTTGCGCGCCCAAATCAGCGCTGCGAGCACGACTTTTTAGAGCTCGAAAAGCCGCCGCCCCAAGCGGTAGGACCGGCGCCGCAAAGAAACCCGCATGCCGGCCCCTCAAAACCAGCCATTCCGCCTAATAATGAAACGTCCAAAGCAGGCTCTCGCTCAGTCCCTTCAGCGCCTCGACCGCATCCGGGCGCTCGCGGGCGAGCGTGGTGATCAGCGCGTCGGCGACGGCGAAGGCGGCGGTCGGCGAGTTCGGCAGGAAGCTGTTGCGGGCCGGGGCGAAGAAGGTCATGTCGGCCAGCGGCACCAAGGGCGATGACGGTCCGTCGGTCAAAGCGATCAGGACGGCGCCGCGCTTCTTGGCGAATCGGGCGAGCTCGAGCGTGTTGCGCGAATAGCGCGGCAGCGAGATCGCGATGACGACGTCGTCGGGCCCGGCCGAGAGCATGTGGCGGACGGCGCGTTCGGGCCCGCCGCGCGAGGAGGCGAAGACGACGTCGGCGTCGAGATAGAGCGCCAGCCCGTCCTCCAGGAAGGCGCCGACATAATAGCTCGCGCCGGAGCCGACGATGAAGAGGCGGCGCGCCTTCAAGAGCAGGGCGATGGCGCGGTTGACCGTCGCTTCCTCCAGCGTCGCGATCGCCTCGTCGAGATTGGCGGCCTCGCGCTTCAGGGTCGTCGCCATGGTGGCAAAGACCGAGCCCGCCGTGGCGCGGGCATCGGCGAGGCCTTCCACCGGCGCCATCGCGACCTTGAGCGCCGCCGACAGGGCGGCGCGGAAATCGCCGTAATTGCGATAGCCCAGGGCCCGGACGAAGCGGGTCACGGTCGCGGTCGAGGTGCCGCTCTTCTCGGCCAGCCCCTCGATGGTGACGGTTGCGGAATCGAGCGGGCTCTGCAGCACGAAATCGGCCGCCTTGCGATGACCCTCGCTGAGCGAGGGGTAGATCTGGGCGATGCGGTTGGCGAGATCCGTCGTCGGCTTCAGGGCGCGTGACATGGCATTTCCACTGATTGACGTCGGATCATTTTCATGTTTCGTAACTCGTGAAAATAAAGCTGTCAAAGCAACGACCAGCTACGGGAACGGAGACCAGACAATGCGTCAGCCTGCGCTCATCACCATCCTGCTCGGCGCCAGCTTGCTCAGCGCGCCGGCCATGGCGCAGACGCTGCGCATCGCGCTCGCCTCCGAGCCGACCGCCGTCGACCCGCATTATCACGACCTCACCCCCAACAACGCGCTCGCGATGCATATCTTCGACGGGCTCGTGCTGCAGGATGAGAAGCAGGCGCTCAAGCCCGGCCTCGCCGCCTCCTGGGAGAATGACGGCAAGAATCGCTGGACCTTCAAGCTGCGCCAGGGCGTGACCTTCACCAACGGCAAGCCCTTCACCGCCGAGGATGTGGTCTTCACCTTCTGCCGCACGCTGAAGAACGAGACCAAGGTCTCCGGTTCCTTCGCCGACATCACCGGCAATTTCGCCTCGGTCGAGACACCGGATGCGCATACGCTGGTCATCAACACGACCGAGCCCGAGCCGCTGCTGCCGACCCTGCTCTCGGGCCTGCCGATCCTCACCGCCTCCATCGTCGAGCATGGCCCGATCAGCTACGACGTCGCCAAGAATTGCGGCGTCACCGGGCCCTGGCCGACGGTCAATAATTTCAACGACGGCACGGCCGCGATCGGCACCGGGCCCTACAAGCTGAAGAGCTATGTGCGCGGCTCGGCGATCGAGCTGGAGCGCAACCCGAGCTATTGGGGCCCTGCCGAGCCCTGGGCCAATGTGCGCTTCCTGCCGGTGACCAATGCCGGCCCGCGCCTGGCCGGCCTGCTCGCCGGCGATTACGACGTGATCGAGAACCCCGCCGCGCGCGACCTTGCCCGGCTCAAGGGCGACAAGCGCTTCGGCCATGTCATCACGCCCTCGACCCGGGTGATCTATTTCCAGCTCGACGTCGCCCGCGACGAGAGCCCCTTCGTCAAGGCGCCGGACGGCAAGAACCCGCTCAAGGACGTGCGCGTCCGCAAGGCGATGTCGCTTGCCATCGACCGCGACGCGATCGTCAAGCGCATCATGGATGGCGCCGCCGAGCCGGCCTATCAGTACCTGCCGACCGGCATGTCCGGCACGCTGGCGAACCCGCCCAAGCTTGCCTATGACCCGGCTGCGGCCAAGAAGCTGCTGGCCGAGGCCGGCTACCCCAATGGCTTCCAGCTGACGCTGTCCTCGACCAATGACCGCTACATCAATGACAGCCAGATCACCCAGGCGGTGGCGCAATACCTGACCCAGATCGGCATCAAGACCGAGGTCGACGCGATGACGCGGGCGATCTATTTCCCGCGCCGCGCCAAGAAGGAATTCAGCGTCGCGCTCGGCGGCTGGGGCTCGGGCACCGGCGAGGCCGCCTCCTTCCTGCGCCAGTGGCCGCCCACCCCCAACGAGGCCAAGACGCTCGGCGGCTCGAATTATGGCGGCTACAAGAACGAGGAGTTCGACAAGGTTATCCGCGCCGCGGTCACGACGCTCGACGATAAGAAGCGCGCTGAGCTGCTGCAGCGGGCGATGACGCTCGTCCTCGCCGACGGCGCCTTCATCCCGCTGCATTTCGAAAGCGGCATCTGGGCCTTCAAGTCCGAACTGGCGGTCGCCGGCCGCGCCGACCAGTACATGCTCGCCATGTCGGTGAAGCCGGCGAAATAAAGCCGGCGGTCCTCTCCTCGAGGTTTCCAACTCTTCAAGGTTCGGCATGACCGCCTATGTCCTGCAGCGGCTGATCCAGAGCGTGCTCGTGCTGCTCGCGGTCTCGGTCGTGGTCTTCTTCGCCGTCTACGGCATCGGCGACCCGATCGAGCTCCTGGTCTCGCCGCAGGTCAGCGATGCCGAGCGCCAGGCGCTGATCCGCCGGCTCGGGCTCGATCTGCCGGTCTGGCTGCAATACCTCACCTTCATGGGCAACGCCGTGAAGGGCGATCTCGGCAGCTCCTTCGTCCATGGCGTGCCGGCGCTGCAACTGATCCTGGCGCGCTTGCCGGCGACCTTCGAGCTGGTGCTGCTGGCGATGACGCTGGCGCTGACCGCCGGCATCCCGCTCGGGCTGATGGTCGGCCTCAACCCCGACAGCCGGCGCGCCCGCATCGTCATGGCCGGCACCGTGCTCGGCTTCTCCCTGCCGAGCTTCTGGAAGGGCATGATGCTGATCCTGCTCTTCGCCGTGCTGCTCGGCTGGCTGCCGACGGCCGGGCGCGGCGAGACGGCCTCGCTGCTCGGGCTCAAGACCAGCCTGCTGACGCTGGACGGGCTGAAGCATATCGCCTTGCCCGCGCTCAACCTGGCGATCCCGAACCTCGCGCTGATCGTGCGCCTGGTTGCGGCCGGGACCGCGGAGACGATGACGCAGGACTATGTGAAATACGCCCGCGCCAAGGGCGTGCGGCCCCGGCGCATCGTCAACCGGCATGTGCTGCGCAACATCCTGATCCCGGTCGTCACCGTGGTCGGCGTCGAGTTCGGCAGCCTCGTCGCCTTCTCGACCATCACCGAGACCGTCTTCGCCTGGCCGGGCATGGGCAAGCTCCTGATCGATTCGGTCTACCAGCTCGACCGGCCCGTGGTCGTCGCCTATGTGCTGCTGGCGACGCTGCTCTTCGTCACCGTCAACTTCCTGGTCGACGTGCTCTATGCCGCGCTCGACCCGCGGGTGAAGCTTGCGGGAGAGCAGGCATGAGCCTCGACTTGCCCCGTCCGGACTTGCCTCGCCGGGACCTGCCCCGCCTCGCCGGCCCGGCGCAGGCCGATACGCCCCTGCGCGAAAAGGTGCTGGCCCGCCTGCGCAACCGGCCGACGACGCGCGGCGCCGTGATCCTGCTCGGCATCATGGTGGCGCTCGCCTTGCTCGCGCCGGTGATCGCGCCGCAGAACCCGCATGATCTCGGCGCGCTCAGCGTGATGGACAACCGATTGGCGCCGGGCGAGCAGGGCATGGCCGGCTTCACCTACTGGCTCGGCAGCGATGCCCAGGGCCGCGACATGTTCAGCGCCATCCTCTACGGCCTGCGCACCAGCCTGCTGGTCGGGCTGGCCTCGACGATCGGCGCGCTCTCGATCGGCATCCTCGCGGGGCTCACTGCGGCGCAGTTCGGCGGCGCGGTCGATGCCGTGATCATGCGCGTCGTCGATTTCATGCTCGGCTTTCCCTCGATCCTGGTCGCGCTTGTGCTGCTGGCCTCGATCGGCCGCGGCGTCGACAAGGTCATCCTCGCCATCGTGCTGGTGCAATGGGCGCAATATGCCCGCCTGATGCGGGCGGCGGCGCTGGTCGAGCGGCGCAAGGAGTATATCGAGGCCGCGGTCAATTTCGGCCTGCCGACGCGTCACATCATGCTGGCGCATCTGCTGCCGAACTCGGTCGGCGCCGTGCTCGTCGTCGCCAGCATCAGCATCGCCTCGGCGATCACCCTGGAGGCGACCCTGTCCTTCCTCGGCGTCGGCGTGCCGGTGACTCAGCCCTCGCTCGGCCTGCTCATCGCCAATGGCTTCGAGTTCCTGCTCTCCGGCGAATACTGGATCGCCGTCTTCCCCGGCATCGCGCTGGTGCTCTTGATCATGTCGCTCAATCTCGTCGGCGACCGCCTGCGCCGCAGCTTCAACGTGCGCGCATGAGCTTCGACCTGGACATGAGCGAAACGCCCCTCCTTTCCGTGCGCGGCCTCAAGACCGTGTTCCATGCGCAGGACGGCGCCTGGGCGGCGGTGGACGGCGTCGATTTCCACGTCGCCAAGGGCGAGGTGCTCGGCCTCGTCGGCGAATCCGGCTCGGGCAAATCGGTGACCGGCTTCTCGCTGGTGCAATTGATCGACCCGCCGGGCGAGGTCGTCGCCGGTGAGATCCTGTTCGAGGGCGAGGATCTGCGCGCCGCCTCGCAGGAGCGCCTGCGCCAATTGCGCGGCGACCGGATCGCGATGATCTTCCAGGACCCGCTGATGACGCTGAACCCGGTGCTCAGCATCGGCGAGCAGATGAGCGAGGCGATCCTCGAGCATCGCGACTGCAGCCGCAGCGAGGCGCTCGCCAAGGCGGCACAGGCGCTGGCGCGGGTCGGCATCTCCTCGCCGGAAACCCGGCTGAAGCAGTTCCCGCATGAATTCTCCGGCGGCATGCGCCAGCGCGTGGCGATCGCGACCGCGCTCCTCAACGACCCCGACCTGATCATCGCGGACGAGCCGACCACCGCGCTCGACGTCACCATCCAGGCGCAGATCCTCTACGAGGTGCAGAAGCTCTCGCGCGAGACCGGCTGCGCGGTGATCTGGATCACGCATGACCTCGCCGTGGTCGCCGAGCTCGCCGACCGGGTGGCGGTGATGTATGCCGGGCGCATCGTCGAGATCGGCGATGTCGAGACCGTGCTCGACCGGCCGCGCCACCCCTATACGCTCGGCCTGCTCAACTCCTCGGCCAGCATGGTCGAGCCGGGCGAGCCGCTGCACCAGATCGACGGCGTCGCGCCGCGGATCGATTCGCGCCCCTCCGGCTGCCCGTTCCGGCCACGCTGCGAGCGGGCCCTGCCTGTTTGCGCCGAGAGCGACCCGCAGCCGCAGGCCTATGACGGCCGCAGCCTGCGCTGCCACAACCCCGCGGCGGAGCAGGTGGCGGCATGAGCGAGCCCCTGTTCGAACTGCGCGGCGTCCGGAAATACTTCCGCGGCAAGGCCAATCTCGCCGAGCGCATCCTGACCGGGCTCGGCCGGCACGCGCCGCCCGCGACCCTCAAGGCGGTCGATGGTGTCGATCTCAGCATTGGGAAGGGCGAGGTGCTCGGCCTTGTCGGCGAATCCGGCTGCGGCAAGTCGACCCTGGCGCGCATCGCCACCGGCATCCTGCCGCCGAGCGAGGGCGAGGTGGTCTATAAGGGCCGCTCGGCTGCGGCGCTGAAGGGCAAGGAGCGGCTCGATTATCTGCTCAAGGTGCAGATGATCTTCCAGGACCCCTACGCCTCGCTCGATCCGCGGATGCGGGTGAGCCGCATCGTCGGCGAGGCGCTTGCGGTCCACAAGCTCGTGCCGAAGGCCGAGCTCGATGGCGCGGTCGACCAGGCGCTCACCGAAGTCGGGCTCGATCTCGCCTATCGCGAGCGCTACCCCCACCAGTTCTCCGGCGGCCAGCGCCAGCGCATCGGCATCGCCCGGGCGCTGGCGGTGAAGCCCGATTTCCTGGTCTGCGACGAGCCGGTCTCGGCACTCGACGTCTCGATCCAGGCGCAGGTGATCAACCTGTTCATGGATGTGCGCGCGCGGCACGGGCTGACCTATCTTTTCGTCAGCCACGATCTCGGCCTGGTCCGCCATATCAGCGACCGCGTCGCGATCATGTATCTCGGCCGCATCGTCGAGATCGGCAGCGCAACCGCGATCTTCGCCGAGCCGGCGCATCCCTATAGCGCGGCGCTGATCAAGGCGATCCCCTCGGCGGCACGGCGCAAGAGCAGCTTCCAGCCGCTGAAGGGCGAATTGCCCTCGCCGCTCGCCCCGCCGCCGGGCTGCCCCTTCCACCCACGCTGCGAGCACGCCATGGCGGTCTGCCGCGAGGTCCGCCCGGACCTCGTCGAGATCGCGCCCGGCCGCAGCGCCGCCTGCCACCTGCACATGACAGGGAAAGCCGCATGACCACGCTCGTTCTCGATCCCCCGATGGGGCGCAGCAGCCTGCCCTTCATCGACGCCCGTCACCCGCAGCGGCCGTTGGAGATCAACTTCTACCGGCCGGCGCGCCATCGCCCGCAGGACGAGGTCGTTTTCGTCCAGCATGGCATGCTGCGCAATGGCGACGACTATCGCGATTTCTGGATCGAGGCCGCCGAAAAGCACAATCTGCTGATCGTCGCCCCGACCTTCGGCAACGACCATTTCCCGAGGGCGGAGGGCTACAATAACGGTCTCGTCGTCGGCGAGGGCGGCGCGATCGCCGCCGAGGAGGACTGGCTCTATGCCGTGCCCGCCCGCGTGCTGGCGGCGCTGCGCCGGGCCGGCGTGACCAAACGCGACACGGTCAGGCTGTTCGGCCATTCCGCCGGCGGCCAGTTCGTCCACCGCCTGCTGGCGACGCAAACGCAGACGCCGTTCGAGACAGCCTTTGCCGCCAATTCGGGCTGGTACACGCTGCCGACGCTGGAGCGACGCTTCCCGGAGGGACTCGACGGGCTTGGCCTCGGCGAGGCGGAGCTGGCGCGCTGGCTGGCCTGGCCGATGGTGATCTTCGCCGGCGACCAGGACATCGTCACCAGCGATCCCAACCTGCCGGCGCAGGCCGAGGCCCTGGCGCAGGGGCCGATGCGCTATGCGCGGGCGCATTTCGCCCTCGACTTCGCCAAGGCTGAGGCGGCGCGGCGCGGCTTGGCCTGCAACTGGTCGCTGATCACCGTGCCCGGCATCGGCCATGACGGGGCGGCGATGTCGCGCGCCGCCGCAGCCTGGTGGTTCGAGGGCCGGATGCCGACGGTCGAGGAGCTGAAGCCGGAGGCTTCGGCGGTGGCCTGAGGTTTTGCTGTCGCGGGCAGGCCTATCCCGGGACTGTCCCCGCACCCGAACGCGTCGCCGCGCTGGGGACGGAACGGATGTCCTCGAAGAACGGCGTGTTCGGACAGAATGACGGGCCATGGGCCGCAGAGCGGGTCTCCTCGAGCCAGCGTTCGCATTGCTGCGAGGCGGCGCACCAGAGGCAGCGGCGGCCGGCCGCAGCGAAGGCCCGGCCTCTGAGAGCGGCAAGCCCGGGATCGACGCCGATACGCGCCATCATCGCGTCCATCAGGCGCGCCCGCCGCGCGACCCGACCTCTCAACCATCCCCGCATGTTCGCATCCTTCGCATTGAGTGCCTTGGTCGACACGGCCCTGCCAGGCACGACCCCGGTTCCGTGACAGGCCGACGCCTCCGGGGCCTGGGTTGCGGCGACAATGATGCAGAGCAACGCGCATTTCGCATTGCGCCAGCGCAAACTGCGGGACGCTCTGGCTCTCTGCTTTAACGCGTTTTCTTCACGCGAGCCTGTGGCCCCTTCGCTGGGACAGCCTCTAATGCCCCAGGCGGGGCTGGGTCAGGACGCGCCAATAGGCCAGCGCGAAGCCCAGAAATGCCCCCGCCCAGGCAAGGCCGGCGACATTCAGAAGGCCCAGGCTCCAGGCGGGATGGAGCGAAGCGCAGATCCGGGCGAGCGCGGCAAGAACGACCAGGGCATAGAAGGCCTGGACCGCGCGGCTCGCGGCAAGGGGCCGCCCGGTGTGCGCGAGGCTCGCCCGCGACATGACTGCGAGCGTCATGGTGCCGACGGCGCCACCGGTCCAGGCATGGATGCCCGCAGTCGCCGATCCGAAGCCGAGCGCCGCCAGGCCGAGCAGCATGAAGCCCAGCGGCACGAACGCATAGGCGACGTGGAGGATGAGCACCAGCGGGTCCCGCCAGGTCCGGTATCCGGCCCAGCGCGCAAGCCGCACGACCTGGAGGAGGCCCGCCGCAAGCAGGGCAGCCCCCGTCGCGCGCGCCTCCGGAACCGCGATCCAGGCGAGGAGAGCCGCTCCGGCGCAGATCATCGCGGCGATATCGAAGCGCCCGAAGGATGCAGGCAAGCGTCCGGGGTTCTCCCGGGCCAGCCAGTTGCGCGTGAAGCTCGGCACGATTCGGCCGCCGACCAGCATCACCAGCAGGATGGTCGCAGCGATGCCGAGCCGGACGCCATAATCGGAGGCGCCGTAGAGATGAGCCTCCAGGTGGAAGATCGCGTTGCCGCCCAACAGCAGGCCCAGCGCAACCAGCACCTTCAGGTTGCGCCAGTTTCGTCCGACGACGATCTCGCGCCCGGCCGCTCCGGCGACAAGGAGCAGGAAGGACAGGTCGATCGCGGCGGCGGGAAGCCAGCCGATCCAGGCCGAGCCGGTCACGGCGACACGGCCAAGAATCCAGGCGACGACGAGCACCAGCAGCGGCTTGCCTAGCAGGGGCAACCGCCCTGTCCAGTTGGGGATCGCGGTCAGGAGGAAGCCCGTCACCACGGCCGGAAGAAAGCCGTAGAGCATCTCGTGGATGTGCCAGTCGCGCGGGGAAAAGAGGGTCGCGATTTCAAGCTCGCCATAGAGCATCGGCAGCCATGCCAGAATGGCCAGGCCGGCATAGATCGAGCCCAGGAGGAAGAACGGGCGGAAGCCGTAAGAGAGCACCGCAGGGCCGACATAGTCCCGCAGGCGCGGAATCGGAGCCATCACTGGCCTCCTTCATAGACGAGGACAAATGCGAGGGCGCCCAGGGCAGACAGGCCGCCGTCGCGGCGGCACGGTGTCTGCGGTGGCCGCCTACTTCGCCGCGACGGTCCCGAGCATCATCGCCTTGCGCATGGTCGTCTCCAGTTGCGATGCAAAAATCGCGAACCGCATCGAGGCTCTTGGGGGAGGTGATACGCCCGGCCCTCCGGCTGCTGTTTGATGCGGCGCAAAGAGCGCCGCTTTTGTGGGAGGGGCCGGTCGCATCCTGCTTGCGCGGCAACAAGCCAGGCAAATCCGCTTCGGTCGCGTCAGGACGAGCCCGGCCGCCGTTTGCGACAGCGGCAGTCCCCGCTATTGTCACTGTTGCCCGGCCACTCCGCCTTGCCGGCCCGAGCCCGTATCGGCGAGACTTGGCGCTGGCGTCCGTCCAGATCCGTGAAGACGTTAGCCTACACCCTGCTTCGGAGTGCTCGTCATGGCCAGCGTCGACCGGACCCTCGTTGCGGACCTGCCGCTGTTTGCCGGTCTCGCGCCGGAGCAACTCGACGAATTGCTGCGTGAGGCGCAGTCCGTGCGCTATCCGAAGGGAATGACCGTCTTTCAGCAGGACGCCGAGGCGCACTCGTTTTTCGTGCTGCTGCACGGACATCTGCGCGTCTACAAACTCACGCCGGACGGGCAGCAGGTGGTGGTGCGGTTCGTGTCCGCGGGCGAAGTGTTCGGGGTCGCGATGGCCATCGGGCGGACGACCTATCCCGCCACCGCCGTCGCGGTCGTCGACAGCATCGCGCTGGTGTGGCCGTCCGTCGCCTGGCCCCGCCTCATCGCCAAGCATCCGACCCTCGCCGTCAACACGCTCCAGACCGTGGGCAGCCGGTTGCAGGATGCGCATGCGCGCGTCGTCGAGATGTCGACCGAGCAGGTCGAGCGGCGGATCGCACATGCCTTGCTGCGCTTGGCCCAGCAGTCCGGACGCAAGGTGGAGGCTGGGGTGGAGATCGATTTTCCGATCTCGCGTCAGGACGTCGCCGAGATGACGGGCACCACCTTGCATACGGTCAGCCGCGTCCTGAGCGCGTGGGAGGACCGCGGCTTCGTCGCAGGCGGGCGTCAGAAGATCACCATTCTCGAACCGCACCGGCTGTTCGTACTGGCCGAGGGCGGCCTGCCATAGGCCTCGTGACGTCCTGCCGCCGCGCCGTCGGCGGCCGACGGACGTCACCGCCGCGCAGCGACCGCCCGGAGATCGGCCAGGACTTTGCCGCGGTCTGCGCCGTGCTCCCGGCAGGCGTCATCGACGGTGTGAAAACAGGCGATCGGGCAGCCGACGCAATGCATCCTGTGATCGAGGAAGATCCGGATGGTTGCCGGCCATCGCCGCATGACCGCGTCGACGAGCGTCGTGAACTCGATGGGCATGGCGGCCTCCTTGCGTAAATCCGGCATGGCCGAGGCTGCGCCCTTGGGCCCCGGCGATCGTTGCGCCGGCACAAATCCGCCAAGGGTGAGGCCGGCGGCTCTGCAAGGGTTCGGTCGTTTTGTTTGCGCGACCGCAAAGAGGGATGGCGAAGCTGCGGGCATTGTCCAGGCCGCCCGCCCGGATGCAGACCAGCCATGAGCCCAACAGCGACGCCGCCCCTCGATCCAGATCTGCTGGAACGCCTTCTCGGAGGCATGGATCCCCGAGATCGGTCTGAGCGTGGTCGATCTCGGGCTGGTCCATCGCGCGGCCGTGCGCATCGCACTCGATCTGGTCTGGCATCCAAGCTGGAGCCCGGACCGGATCACCGAGCGAGGCTGCAAGCTGCTGGGACGTCCACCGAAGGAAGCTGCCTGATGAGCGTCCGCACTGCGTCCGAAACCGTCATCGACGTGCGCCAGATCCTGCCGCGCATGCGCCGTCACCCGCTGATCTTCGCAACCTTCGGGGAGCTCGAGCCGAGCGACGCCCTGGTCCTGGTCAATGATCACGATCCCTGGCCGCTGCTCTACCAGTTCAACGTCCGCCATCCCGGGGCGTTCATGTGGCGCTACGAGGAGGAGGGGCCAGATGTCTGGCGTATCCGCATCACCCGCGCGGCCTGATCTGGCGGCAAGACGCCTGCACAGCCGTCTCGTAATCCGGGCGCCGCTCCCTGACCGCGCTGGCCCTCTTCGGCTTCGCCCTCGCGCTGCTGCTCCCGTTGCGGCAGCCTCGCGCTTGCGTGGTCGCAGTGGTGGATCGCGCCCCATGACCGCGCTTCTCCCTTCAATCCGCGGACAAGCCGTGCGCCGCGAGGCCCCCGGTTCCGCTTCCGGGCGCCCGGCATGGGGAGATTGTGATGAGTGAGGTGACGTCCGCTTCCTCGGAGGGCCTGGAGGCGCCAGCCGCAGCGGCAGGCGTGATCCAGCGCGTGCGCGGAATCGTTCGGGGATTGGAGCTCGATTGCGAGTGCCGGAGCAAACTCGACAGCGCCCTGCAGAGGTTCGAGGCGTTGGAGGATCGGCGTCAGCTCCGGCGCCTCATCCTCGACGCCCGCCACCAGACGGAGCGCATCGGCGCACTGCTTGATCTCGCCCGCGAACTCGACGAACTCCCGATGGATGAGCCAGACCTGAGCGTGTTCGAGGAGGTCGCCCTGCTGTTCGAAGGCATCGAGGAGGCGGCTGCACTCGGCGCAGCGGATATGCGGGCGGCACGGGAGGTCCGCAGGCCCGACGAGACCGTCGCGGAGTGAACCGCGCGCAGGCCTGATCGGAGCCGTGAACACAACATTTGGACCGCATGTCGGAGAAGCGCGTCGCGATCAAGGGTGTTGCGGTGCACGCGGGCGTTTCGATCGCCACCGGTATCGGCCATGACGGGGCGGCGATGTCGCGCGCCGCCGCAGCCTACTGGCTGGTGGGCCGCATTCCGACGGTCGAGGAGTCGAAGCCGGAGGCAGCGACGGTGGCCTGAGGTCTTTGCGCCGTCTGGGGGGAGGGCGGGTTGGTCGGTCGCTGCTGGCCGGTGTCAGCGAGAGCCGTGCGGGAAACCAGCCTTCGGCCAGCCTCTGGCTCCAGTGAGCCATGCCCGCTTGGCTAGGCAATGCGCCGGGGTGGGCAGGGCCTGTGAAGGCGGTTGCATAGAGATTGATGGCTCGCAGGGTCCAGTTACCGCCCAACTAGGTTGTCAGCAGAAAGAAGGCGCTCAAGCTGCGTTCCTGCCAGGCTTCGTTGAGCGGCCTCCCCGTGACGAGCAGGCTGAACCAGACCGAGCCGAACAGAAAATCGAGCGCGATGTCGACATCGAGATCAGCGCGGACCTCGCCGGTCTGCTGACCGCGCAGGATGATGTCACGGCCCAGAGCAAGGCGGGGTTCGACGATACGCGAGAGCAGCGCCTGTCTCACGGCGGGATCGGCCTGTCCTTCCGTGGCGAGCGCCCTCAGCATGTTGGCGCGCGACGGATCGAAGAGGCGGTGTACGCTCCACTGCAGATAGCTTTCGAAGCGAGCCTTGAACGTCTGGCCCTCGGGCGGCGCATCCTGCTGTTCGGCCGTCCCCATATAGAGATCGACCAGCAGATCCCCCCGCGACGACCAGCGCCGGTAGACCGACTGCTTGGAGACGCCGGCGCGCCCGGCCACGCCCTCCATCGAGAGCGCGGCATATCCGCCCTCCCGCACGATCTCGTATGCCGCCTCCAGGATTTGCCGCTGGACCGCGGGATCGCGGGGGCGGCCGGCTCTTCCCGCGCCCGGTGGCGAGGAGCTGCCGGCGTGATTGTCTATTGACATACGCTACGCTCCGTATTGAAATATCTTGCATTAGGGAAGCCCTCTTACAGCGCCTCGCTCGCAGGCTCAACGATTCCTCCCCGTGGCCGCATCACTGTGGTCGCGAACGATCAGGTGTGTCCATGCCCCAGACCGATCTCGGCTTTCTCAGCGCAATGGATCTGAAGCGCCTGTTCACGCGACGCGAACTCTCGCCCGTCGAGGTCGCGAACGCCGTCCTGGAACGGATCGACGCGGTCGACCCGTCGCTGAACGCCATGACGATGATCACGCCCGAAATTGCTCTGAACGCCGCCAGGGCCGCCGAAGAGGCCTATGCCGGCAAACGGCCGCCGCGGCTGCTGGAAGGCATTCCGCTCACCCTCAAGGACATGCATCCGACAGCGGGATTGCGGACGTCCCAGGGCTCCTGGGCGACGGTCGACTGGGTGCCCGACACCGATGCGCCGGTGATCTCGCGCCTCTACGAGGCCGGCGGGGTGACCGTCGGCAAGACCACCGTTCCGGAGTTCGGCTGGAAAGGCGTGAGCCAGAGCCCGCTCAGCGGCATCACGCATAATCCCTGGCGGCACGGCTATAATGCGGGCGCCTCCTCGGCGGGCGCAGCGGTCGCGGCTGCGTCTGGTTTTGGACCACTTCATCTGGGTTCCGATGGCGGCGGCTCGGTCCGGATGCCCGCGCATTTCTGCGGCGTCTACGGCCTCAAGCCGACCTATGGCCGCATCCCTTACTGGCCAGTGCCCAACAACGACTATGCCACCCATATGGGGCCGCTGACCCGCACCGTGGCGGACAGCGCCCTCATGCTGCAAGCGATGGCCGGGCCACACCCCTGGGACCATACCAGCTGCGAAGCCCCGCCGGAGCCCTATGCACAGAAGCTCGGCGCCGATCTGAAGGGCAAACGGATCGCCTTCAGTCCCGATCTAGGCCATGCGCGGGTTGATCCCGAGGTCGCGGAACTGACTGCGAAGGCCGTGAAGGCCTTCGAGGGGCTCGGCGCAACCGTCGAGCTCGTGACACCGGATTGGGGGCCGCTCGGCCCGGAGCTGGCGCGCTTTTTCTGGAAGGCGGGTTATCTCGCCCGCGGCGCGGCCTATCTGCCGCAATGGCGGGACAAGATGGACCCGGGCCTCGTCGCGATGCTCGACGAGGCGCAAGGCATCACGGGTGAGGAATACCACCTGATGCGGCTTCGCAAGCTCGACTATGTCGAGCGGATTCACCGCTTCTTCCAGGGCTGGGACCTGCTGCTGACGCCGGCCGTCAGCACCCCGGCCTTTCCGGCCGATCTGCTGCAGCCGCCGTCCTGGCCGCAGCATCCCTGGGACTGGCTGATGTGGGCGGAGTTTTCCTATCCCTTCAATCTCTCCGGCAATCCCGCGGCCAGCATTCCCTGCGGCTTCACGACCGACGGCTTGCCTGTCGGCCTGCAGCTCGTCGGTCCGCGCTTTGATGATCTCGGCGTCCTTCAGGCCTCGGCAGGTTTTGAGACGGTGCGCCCGTGGCAGCAACACCGGCCGCAATTCGCGGGCGGCAACGAACAGAGGGGTGCCGCATGATCACACGTCGAAGCCTGATCGGCCAAACGGCTGCCACGGTTGCCGCAGCGATCGCCGCGCCGCGGCTGGCGGCGAGCCAGTCCGCACGCGTCCTCAAATTCGTCCCGCAGGCGGATCTCGCCTTGCTGGACCCGATCCAGTCGACCGGGCTCGTCATCCGGCACCACGCCCTGCTCGTCTTCGACACGCTCTATGGCGTCGACGAGCAACTGCGCCCGCAGCCGCAGATGGCGCAGGGCCATGTTGTGGAGAATGGCGGGCTCGTCTGGCGCATCAGCTTGCGCGACGGGCTGCGGTTCCATGATGGCGAGCGGGTGCTTGCGCGCGACTGCGTCGCCAGCATCAAGCGCTGGGGCGCCCGCGACACCTATGGCCTGTCGCTGATGGCCGTGGTCGACGAGATCACGGCTCCCTCTGATACGGAGATCCGCTTCCGCCTGAAACGCCCCTTCCCGCTGCTGGCGGATGTTCTGGGCAAGCCGGGGACGAATGTCTGCGTCATGATGCCGGAGCGGCTGGCGCAGACCGACCCGATGCAGCGGGTCACCGAAATGGTCGGGAGCGGACCGTTCCGCTATCTGGCGAACGAGCGTGTTCCGGGATCACTCAATACCTATGAGAAGTTTTCCGGCTATGTCCCGCGCCCCGGTGGCGAGCCTAGCTTCATGGCCGGTCCCAAAGTCGTGCATTTCGACCGGGTGGAGTGGCGCACCATCCCTGATGCGGCGACGGCAGCTGCCGCACTCCAGACCGGCGAGATCGACTGGTGGGAGCAGCCCATTTCCGATCTGATCCCGACGCTCAAGGCCAATCGATCCCTCAAGGTCGAGGTCCTGGATCGCTTCGGCGCCGTCGCGATGATCCGCTTCAACCATCTTCAGCCGCCCTTCGACAGGCCGGAGATGCGCAGGGCGCTGCTCGCTGCGATCAAGCAGGAAGACTACATGATCGCGGTGGCGGGGGAGGACCGCAGCTATTGGGCCGACAGCGTCGGCTTCTTCGCGCCGGGGTCGCCGATGGCCAACAGCGCCGGCATGGAGGCCCTGCCGAAGACGCCCGATATCGGCCGTGTCAGGGAGGCGCTGAAGGCGGCCGGCTATGCGGGAGAGCGCATCGTCATGCCGGTGCCCACCGACTTTCCGGCGCTGAATGCGATGAGCGAGGTCTCCGGCGATATGCTGCGGCGCGCCGGCATCAATCTTGATTATCAGGCGCTGGACTGGGGAACGGTGCTGCAGCGCGTGGCCTCGCAGCAACCGATCGACAAGGGCGGCTGGAACATCTGGTGCAACTACTCCACCGGCGTCAGCGCGGTAAATCCGGCTGCACACACCTATCTGCGTGGCGTCGGGCGCACCGGCACTTTCGGCTGGCCGACGAGCCTCGAGCTCGAACAGATGCGCAGCGACTGGTTTTCTGCCCCTGACGAGGGCGCACGCCTCGACATCAGCAAGCGCATGCAGGTCCAGGCATTCCAGGACCTGCCCTATATCCCGCTCGGCGTATTCTACCAGCCGACCGCCTACAGGAACAACCTGACCGGTGTCCTCAAGGGCTTCCCGCTGTTCTACAACGTCAGGCGCGGCTAGCTGTGCAGGATGCGAAAAGCGGGAACCGCTTTTTCGCATCCTGCCAACTCCGCAGGCGAGAGCTGGAGACAGCCTTCGACAAGGTCGGGAGCTCGCTTGCCGAGTGAAAGCCGACGCCACCGTCCGCACCCGTGAACACAACATTTGCAAAGCCGCGATCAGCCTGTTAAACGTTTTACTGTAAAACGTTTAACAGGCTGTGGACCGCATGTCGGAGAGGCGCGTCACGATCAAGGATGTTGCGGCGCGCGCGGGCGTTTCGATCGCCACCGTGTCGAACGTCTTCAGTGGCAACAAGCCGGTGAATGCCGATCTGCAGGAGCGCGTGCAGAAGGCGGCGCGCGACTTGTCCTATCAGGTCGACCGCGCGGCCTCGCAGCTGCGTTCGGGCCAGGCCAAGGTCGTCGGCGTGCTCGTGCCGGATCTCGACGACGTGTTCTTCACCTCGCTCGTCTCGCAGCTCGAGGTCATGGCGCAGAAGGACGGCTACGACATCATCGTCGCCAGCTCGCGCGACGATATCGGGCTGGAGCAGTCGCGCCTGCGGACGCTGCTGGCCTGGCGTCCCTCGGGCCTGATCGTCATCCCCTGTTCGGACGCTGTCCCCGCCGGGCTGGACAACGAGTTCGCGCGCCTGCCGATGGTTTTTGCCGATCGCGTGCCGCCTGGGGGATCCATCGTCGACACGGTCGCGATCGACAATTGCGAGGCTGGCGAGATCGCCGCCCGCCATCTCCTGGAGCTCGGCCATCGCGACATCGTCGTCGCGGCCTCAAACGTGGCGATCTCCCCGATCCGGGAGCGCGTCCGCGGCGCCTCCGCGCTGATCCGCGCGACAGCGGGGGCCGACCCGACCGTGATCGAACTCGGATCGAATGCGGAGCGCGGCACGGAGGCCTTCCTGCACTGGCTCGAACGGCATAAGCGGCCGAGCGCGGTCATCGCCCTGACCAATGTCACCACGCTCAGCACCTTGTCGGCGCTTGCGCGGCTGCGCATCGACATCCCCGATCCGGTCTCCGTCGTCGGCTTCGACGACTATCCCTGGATGAGCGCGCGCAAGACCGGCCTCACCGCGATCCGCCAGCCGATCGCCGAGATCGCCGCCGCGGCCTGGGAACGGCTGCGCCGGCGCATGTCCGGCGATGCCTCGCCGCCACTCGGCACCGTTCTGCAGACCAGCCTGCAGGTGCGCGATTCCGTGCGCGAGCTTTCGCCTGCCGCCAGGGACGACGCCCAAAGCCACGATCTGTTGCAGGACCAGGAGACGAAGACGGCGGCGAACGCCGTCCACTAGAGCCTTGCGCGAAAAAGTGGGTACCGGTTTTTCGCAGAAGCAATGCTCTAAGCTTTTAGAATCAATCAGGTTTCCTGCATTCTGACGGAAGCGTCCGAATGAAGGAAACCTGATCTGAAAGACGATTGCGACCTGATCACCGGGCCGACAGAGCCCGGATCAAGAGAGTTCCGGAGGAAAGAGTGCAGCTTCCAACAACAGCACGGCTCCTGCCGCTGCTAGCGCCGGTGCATCTGCTCATCCTGAGCGTGATCGTGCTGCCGTCGCTTTATGTGGTCTGGCTCAGCCTGAACATGTCGAGCTTCGGCCAGGCGCCGAGCTTCGTCGGGCTGCAGAACTATGTTCGCGTCCTGGCCGATCCGGCCTTTCACCGCGCCTTGCTGAACACGGTCGTGCTCGTCGTCGTCGCGGTCCATCTCGAACTCGCTGTTGGACTCGGCATGGCGCTGCTGTTCGCCAGCGGCCTGCCGTTCCGACGCTTCCTGCTCGTCGCGGTGCTGGCGCCCTATGCGGTGAGCGAGGTCACCGCCGTGGTGATGTGGCGCTTCCTGTTCGATCCCGATGCCGGGCCGATCACGCTGGCGCTGCGCGCGCTCAACCTGCCGACGCTGGATTGGTCGTTCGAGCCGTCGCATGCGATGACCCTGATCGGGCTCCTGACGATCTGGCTGCACCTGCCCTTCACCTTCGTCATCGTCTACGCGGCGCGCCTCGCCATCCCCGCCGAGCTCTATGAAGCCGCCAGGATCGACGGCGCGACGCGCTGGCAGGCCTTCCGGCGCGTGACGCTGCCGCTGCTTGCGCCGGCGATGCTGATCGCGCTGCTGTTCCGCTACATCTTCGCCTTCCGCCTGTTCTCGGAGGCCTGGCTGCTGACGAAAGGCGGGCCGGCGCGCTCGACCGAGGTCGTGGCGATCTACCTCTATCAGGAAGCCTTCAGCTTCAACGCCTTCGGCCCGGCCGCCGCGACCGCCTGGATCATGGTGGTGATCTCGCTCCTGCTGGCGGGGGCCTATGTCCTGCTGCTCAGGCGGGGAGGGCTCGCTCATGCGCATTGAGCGCTGGCTCATCGGGCTGGGCAAGGCGGCTGCGGTCGCGGCGATCCTGCTCTGGTCGCTGTTCCCGATCCTGTTCATCGCCGTCTCCTCGCTGAAGCCGGGGCAGGACATCTTCGCGGTGCCGCCGAAATGGCTCTTCACCCCGACGCTGAAGCATTATGCCGAGCTCTGGCGGTCCTGGGGCGTCTTCTTCGAGGCCTTGCTGAACAGCCTGCTGATCACGGTCGGGGCGACGCTGCTCGCAATCGTCGCCAGCACCTGCGCGGGCTATGTCTATTCCCGTCATTCCGGGCGCTGGTTCGGCGCCAGCATCGCCGGGCTGATCATCGTGCGCCTGATCCCGCCGATCGTGGTGACGCTGCCGCTGTTCCCGATCGTCAACGCGCTCGGCCTCAACGACACGCATCTTGTGCTGATCCTGCTCTATGCGACCTTCTTCGTGTCGCTCGGCACGGTGCTGATGCGCACCTTCATGGACCAGATCCCACGCGAGCTCGACGAGGCGGCCGCCATCGACGGCGCCAGCCGCCTGACGATCCTGCGCAAGGTGATCGTGCCGCTGGCGATGCCGGGCGTGCTGGCGGTCGCGGTCTTCGTGATCGTGTTTTCCTGGAACGAGTTCCTCTTCGCCTTCGTCTTCACGGCCACGCGCGCCAAGACGGCGCCGCTCGTCATCTCCGAGATGATCGGCTCCATCGATGGCGTGGATTGGGGAATCCTCTTCGCGGCCTCGACCGTGCAGCTCGTGCCCGTCCTGCTCTTCGTCGTCTTCATGAACCGCTACCTCGTGGCCGGCCTCACCGCCGGTTCGACGAAGGGGTAGCCAACCATAAAAGGGAGGAAACAATGTCGAAGAAGCCTGAAACGAAACTGACCCGCAGAACCTTCGTCGCCGGCACCATCGGCGCGGCAGCCGCGTTCTCGGCGCGGCCGGTGCTTGCCGCCGGCAAGACGCTGAACGTGCTCAGCCACAAGGTCCACCAGACCGTGCTGGGCTCCGGCGACGGCGACCTGCTGAAGGACTGGCTCAAGGCCAAGGACGTGGAGATCGCCTTCACGACCTTCGATTCCAACCCGTTGCAGGACCGGCTCTTCCGCGAGGCCAGCCTGAAGGAGACCGAATACGGCGTTGGCTATCTCATCGACAACCGTCCGACCTCGCAGATCGCGGCGCTGTTCGAGCCGCTGGAGCCCTATCAGAAGCAGGATCCCATCGAGGACTTCGCAGACATCGCGCCCGGACTCGTCCAGGGCATGACGGTCGATGGCAAGCTGATCGGCATTCCCGTCCGCCATGCCACGCAGGGCCTGTTCTACAATGAGGCGCTGCTGGAGGAGGCCGGCATCTCGGCGCCGCCGACCACGTTGGAAGAGCTGATCGCGCAGGCCAAGAAGACGAGCTTCACCTCCAAGGCCGGCACGCCGGTCACCGGCATGGTGCTGGCGAGCGATCTGGCGGTCTTCCCGGTGATGTTCGCGCGCGCCTATGGCGGGGATTTCGTCAGCTCCGATTTCAAGCTCGTCCCCAATCGCGAGGCGATGGAAAGCGGGCTCGCGGCGCTGCGTGGCATGTTCGAAGCCGGCAGCCTGCCGCGCAGCTATGCGACGACCAAGAACGACGACCAGGTCACATGGCTGCAACAAGGGCGGGCGGCCTTCACCATCCTGCCCTTCGCCCGTGGCGCGCAGCTCAACAATCCGGAGCAGAGCAAGTATCCGGGCAAGATCAAGGCGGTCGAATTCCCCGGTTCGGCCGCGATCAAGGGCAAGGTGGCGATGGCCTCCGTCGTCGAGGCCTGGGCGATGGCGATCCCCCGGAACGCTAGGGATAAGGCGCTGGCCTGGAGCTTCATCAAGGAGGTTTCGAGCAAGCGCGTGACGCTGGGCATGGCGATCAACGGCAATGGCCCGGTGCGCGTCTCGACCTATGCCGATGCGGGGCTGAAGGCGAAGAACGCGCTCGCCGCCGTCGAGGCCAAGGTCCTGGCGACGGCGCGCGGCGCCTTCCCGCCATTTCCCGAGGCGGCGCGCGCCCAGGCGACCTTCCTCGAGGAGGTTCAGCTGGCCGTTCTCGGGCGCAAGCCCGTCAAGGACGCGGTCTCCGCCATCATCGAGCGCGTCAAGCCGATGATGCCGGCCTGACCGACGGATAACGGCCGGCGCTGCGGCGCCGGCCCCTGTTCAATCAATCGACTCACCAGCCAATCGACCTAATGCCAGTGGAAGGAAATCGCCTCATGTCCATGACCGGGGTTCGCTTCATCGAGGAGCCGGCGCGCTCCATCCCCGTCTCGGCCGAATATGACGTGCTGGTCGTCGGCGGCGGGCCATCGGGCCTCACCGCCGCGCTCGCCGCCGCCGAAGACGGCCTGCGCGTCGGGCTGATCGAGAGCCGCAGCTTCGTCGGCGGCAATATGACGATCGGCCTGCCGGTACTGGGTTTCCTCGGCCAGAAGGGCAACCAGATCATCGACGGGCTGCCGCAGAAATTCATCGAACGCCTGCGCCGGGAGCGCGATGGGGCGAGCGAGCACCGGCCCTGTCCGCTGCATATGGGCATCACGCTGGTCGAGCCCGAAGCGGTCAAGACCGTGGCGCTGGAGATGCTGATCGAGGCCGGCGTCGATGTGCTGTTCTACACCTTCTTTGCCGGCGCACTGGTCGAGAACGACATCATCCGTGGCGTCGTCACCGAGAGCAAGACCGGCCGCACCGCCATCCTCGCCAAGGTCGTGATCGACTGCAGCGGCGACGCGGACGTCGCCTACAGCGCCGGCGTGCCGACAGAAAAGGGCAATGCCGATGGCGGCATGCAGCCGCCGACGCTGATGTTCTGCCTTGCCGGCGTCGACACCGACGCGCTGCGCATGAGCATCGCGAATGCGCCGCCGGAGGCGCGCACCTATCTCACCGACTTCATTCCCGCCGAGTATTTCGGCCAGAACCGGCAGTTCATCGTCGTCGGCATGCGCGAACTCATCGCCAAGGCCAAGGCCGAGCGCGGCCTGGAGATTCCCAATGAGCGCACGATCATCATCACCGGCCTGAAGAAGGGCGAGGTCTGGATCAACATGACCCGGGTCAAGGGCACCGACGGCACCAATGCCCGCAGCCTGACCAAGGGCGAGATCGAGGGCCGCGCCCAGATCGACGACATCGTGACCTATCTCGTCAATTACGTGCCGGGCTTCGAGAAGGCCTATTTCACCAAGACGGCGCCCTTCCTCGGCATCCGCGAGACCCGCCGCATCCTCGGCCAGTATGTGATGACGCAGGAGGATGTGCTGGCCTGCAAGCATTTCGACGATGCGATCGCTGTCGCCAGCTATCCGATCGACATCCACCGTCCTTCCGATGACGGCTGCACCCTGATCTGGTGCGGCGATTGCTACGATATCCCGTACCGGTCGCTGGTTCCCCAGAAGATCGGCAATCTCCTGGTCGCCGGCCGCAGCATCTCGGCCACGCATGAGGCGATGGGCGCGATCCGCGTCATGGCGACCTGCATGGCGATGGGCGAGGCCGCCGGGCGCGCCGCCAAGATTTCGGTGCGCGGCAACCGCTCACCGGCCGATATCGACATCGAAGAGCTGCGCCGCCAGCAGCTCGACCATGGCGTCTACCTGCGCAACCCCGACGGCAGCCGCGCCGGACCGCCGAACCGGGCCGCGGCCTGATGATCGGGAAGGTACCGATGGCGGCGGAACCTCAGCGTCATTCCGGGGCTTCGCGTCAGCGAAGAGCCCGGAACCCAGAACCGATGCCCTTGCCATCCCAAGCTCATGGGAGCGGCACGTCTCCTGGAGCTACCGCATCGGTTCTGGGTTCCGGGCTCAGGCCTGCGGCCTGCCCCGGAATGACGGCGTGGTTCCATCGGCATGACGCTTCATCCAACGCGAGTGGCCCGCATTGCACCGCTGACGGGATCGTCAATCCATGAGCACCCACTTCATTGGCATCGACGTCGGCACCGGTAGTGCCCGGGCCGGGATCTTCGACCGCAACGGGCGCATGCTCGCGACGGCCAAGCGCGACATCGCGCTCTATCAGGACGGGCCCGATATCTGGGAACAATCGAGCGCGGATATCTGGCGCGCCGTCTGCGCCAGCGTGCGCGCGGCGATGGCGCAGGCGAAGCTCGCGCCCGACGCCATCGCCGGCATCGGCTTCGATGCGACATGCTCGCTGGTCGTGCTCGGCGAGAACGGGGCGCCGCTGCCTGTGGGCGCCCATGGCGATGTGAGCCGCGACATCATCGTCTGGATGGACCACCGCGCGCTTGCGCAGACCGAGCGCATCAACCGCACCGGTCATCCCGTGCTCGCCTATGTCGGCGGCACGATCTCGCCCGAGATGGAAACGCCGAAGCTGCTCTGGCTCAAGCAGCATCTGCCGCAGAGTTATGATGCGGCCTGGCAGTTCTTCGACCTGACCGACTTCCTGACCTGGCGGGCGAGCGGCTCACTGGCGCGCTCGGTCTGCACGGTCACCTGCAAATGGACCTATCTGGCGCATGAGGCGCGCTGGGATGCCGGCTACTTCCACCAGATCGGGCTCGGCGATCTGGCCGAGCAGGGTTTTGCGCGCATCGGCAGCGAGATCGTTCCCGGCGGCACGGCGCTCGGCCAGGGCCTGACGGTGCAGGCCGCGGCCGATCTCGGTTTGAAGCCGGGCACGGCCGTCGCGGCCGGGCTGATCGACGCGCATGCCGGCGGTCTCGGCTCGGTCGGCGTCCGCTCCCAACACGGCACGGCGCTGACCCGCATGGCCTATGTCTTCGGCACCTCGGCCTGCACCATGGCGAGCAGCCGCGAACCGATCTTCATCCCGGGCGTCTGGGGGCCTTATTTCGCGGCGATGGCGCCGGGACTCTGGCTCAGCGAAGGCGGCCAATCCGCCGCCGGCGCGGCGATCGAGCAGTTGATCGGCTTCCATCCGGCGACGCCGGAGGCGCAGCGCCTGGCTGCGCAAGAGGGTCTTTCGCTGCCGAGCTGGCTGGCAGACCGCGCGGCTGGACGCAGCGAGGACCTCTCCGATGCGGTGCGATTGGCTGATGGCCTCGTCGTCGTGCCCGATGTCCTCGGCAATCGCTCGCCCCATGCCGATCCGCAGGCGCGCGCCCTGATCGCCGGTCTCGGCATGGAGCGCGACCTCGACCATCTCGTCGCGCTCTATGTCGCGGGGCTCACAGGTATCGGCTACGGGCTGCGGCAGATTCTCAGAGCCAGCCGCGCGCGCGGCGCCGCGATCGAGGCGATCGTGCTCAGCGGCGGCGCGGGCCGCCATCCGCTGATCCGGCAAATGCTGGCCGACTGCGCCGGTCTGCCCGTGCTCGTGCCCGACGATGTCGACCCCGTCCTGCTGGGCGCGGCGATGCTCGGTGCGGCCGCGGCCGGCGCTTTCCCGGATCTCGCCCAGGCCATGACCGCGATGGCCCCGGCTGCGAGCGCCTTCACACCAACTGGGGGCGCTATCGCCGCGCTGCATGACAGGCGCTTTGCCGCCTTCGATCATCTGCAGGACGCCGCGCGTGTGGCGCGCGACCTGATGCAGGCAACCGAAGACCACACAGCACCGGAGTCGACGCCGTGACGCAGCAAATGGCCGGAAAAACCGCCGCGATCACGGGCGCCGCCTCGGGGATCGGGCTTGCCTGCGCAAAGCGCCTGCTCGCCGCCGGAGCCTGCGTCGTTCTGGTCGATCGCGACGAAGCAGCGCTGGCTCGCATATGCGGCCCTCTCGGCGCGGCGGCGATTCCACTCGTCGTCGATCTGACCGATGCCGCTTCGGTCGCCGGCATGATGCCGCAGATTCTCGCCAGGACCGGCCAGCTGGACATCTTCCATGCCAATGCCGGCTCCTATGTCGGCGGGCCGGTCAGCGACGGCGATCCCGATGCCTGGGACCGGATGCTGAATCTCAACGTCAACGCCACCTTCCGCAGCATCCACGCCGTGCTGCCGCATATGATCGCGCGCAAGACCGGCGATATCCTCGTCACGAGTTCGGTCGCCGGCATCGTCCCGGTGGTGTGGGAGCCGATCTACACCGCCTCCAAGCACGCGGTGCAGGCCTTCGTTCATGCCGTCCGCCGTCAGGTCATTCCGCACGGCCTGCGTGTCGGCGCGGTCCTGCCCGGCCCGGTCGTGACGGCGCTGATCGCGGACTGGCCGCGCGAAAAGCTCGAAGCCGAGCGTGCTGCCGGCGGCCTGATCGAAGCCGAAGAGGTGGCGGAAGCCGTCTTCTTCATGCTCAGCCGGCCGCGCAACGTGACGATCCGCGATCTCGTGATCCTGCCGCAAAGCACCGACCTTTAGCTGCACGATCCCGAGATGGAGGGCTTGGCCAGTCGCTTGGGCGGCCAATTTCCGGTTAGGTATCCATGGGTTACTGAGTTATGGTAATCTTGTCTCTCGACAATGGCTGGGGCTCAGACGTGATGCTGCGGACAGGTATCGTATTGCTCGCATTGGCGGTTGCCATGCCGGCTGGCGCACGTGAAATCGTTGCCTATAGGGGCGAGGCGGCACCGGGCGCGATCGTCATCAAGACCAAGGAACGGCGTTTGTATCTGGTGCAGGGCGATGGCACGGCCATCCGCTACCAGGTCGCGGTCGGGAAGGCCTCCAAGCAATGGCTTGGCGAGGTGCTGGTCGAGGGCAAGCATGTCGAGCCCGCCTGGTCGCCGCCCGACGAAATCAAGCGCGACAACCCGAAGCTGCCCGACGTCATCCCGGGGGGCTCGCCGCGAAACCCGATGGGCGCACGCGCGCTGACGCTGTCCGGGGGCGGCCAATATGCGATCCATGGCACCAATCGGCCGGATTCGATCGGCACCTTTGCGTCCTATGGCTGCTTCCGGATGTTCAACGACGATATCGTCGACCTGTTCGACCGCGTCTCGGTCGGAACCCCGGTTCTGGTCCTGCGCTGATCGCCAGAGCGTTTTCCAGCGAAGCGGACACCGGTTCGCGTGAAGAAAATGCGATAAAACAAAACCATAGAGCAAAGATCCAGTTGGATCCTTGCTCTATCGCGGGAAGACCGGAAACGCTGCCGCTTATTGAACGCGGTGGGCCGAAAAGGCCGACTCGGTAACCCTGCCTCTGTTGAGCGACCGCAGGCTGGCGATGTAGTCGGCCGGATAAAGCAGGGTGTTGCTGGGCGCCTGCAATCCCATGAATGTCGCGACCTCGCCGACCCACCTGTTGCAGTTATAGAGCACCGCATGCCAGGCCGGAGAGGTCTTCTGCTTGTTCCTGATATAGGCCGCAACGCGGCGGTACTGGGCCTCGTTCAGGGGGACCCTGAAGCGCGCCGAGATGTATTCGTCCTCGAGATCGCCATCGCTGGGGCCGGTCTCGGCCGGAACAGGCAGAACATGCCCGACGGACCAAAGCTGCGGTCCTTCGCCTGCCGGGTGCAGCCCGGCGACCTGATCGGCCGTGACCTGGCCGATCTCGCCCTTGGCGTTCAGCCGGCCATAAACGAGAAAGGTGTGGCCATAGCTGAGAGCGTAGCGCGACCGGAATTCCACGTAATATTGGTCGGTCCGCTGGCTCGCTTCCCGTCGCGGGGCGCGATGCCGGGTCCCGCGGACGGCCGGAGCGTCCTGCGTGATGGTCATCTGATTGTCGTCGGGGGGCGCAAAGCGATCCTGCGCCTGGGTCGGCCCGAGGCCGCAGAACATGCCCGCAGCGCAGGCTATAGAGGCCCAAGCGCGCGTTTGTCGGTTCAGATCAAGCCACACCGCATAACTCCTGCTTTCGCGAGGAACGTATACCGGCACAGCGATCGCTGTCGCCGTATCGTCGAATGACTGGAGCGATCTCTAACCCAGAGTAAGAAAACGGCCGGTTGGACCGGCCGTTTTCAATCTAGCTAGGGCTAGCCCTTCGTCACGATCGGCGCAGAAGATGGCGGGGGGGCTTTGCCTTTGCCCTTGCCTATGGATGCACATCCTCCGACGCCCATCAGCGCAACAGACACGGTCAACACCAGAAGCTTTTTCATTGATTCGCCCTCGTTGAGAACAGTCTAACTATGGATGGTAGAAGTTCGACTACTAGTGCGGATGCGCAACACCATGCCCATTTCCCGTGCCGAACAACGGTCGTGAGGCACAGGGCAGAGTATTCCAGATATCGCCTGCGTTTTCAATCACCTAAGCCGGATGAGACTGAAGTGCTCTGATTTATGGTTTCCGATGAGCCTATAACAGGCTACCTCTGCAGCGATGGCTGCATACGCTTCAAAACGTGGTGACAGCGTTTATGTTCCCTAGCTGACCCTCGGTATGACGCGGCCCGTGCGCGCCATGTAGTCGGCGTATTCCGCTCCGAAGGCGTCGAGCATCAGGCGTTCCTCTTGTGCAACGCGAAAGGAATACAGAATGCCGAAACCGACCAGGCCCGACAGGCCGGCGACGAGGTTCGGCAGCAGCAAGGCCTGCGCGATCGCCCAGAGCCAGAAGGCCGAATACATGGGATGCCGGACATAGCGATAGACGCCTTCGGTGACGAGGCGATGGCTCTCGCGCAGATCCAGCGACACCGACCAGTTGCGGCCGAGCGCGCGGTGCGTGAGACGAAACAGGACCAGGGACGCAACCGCGATCGCGGCACCGATCCAGGCCAGCAGCGGCTGGAACTGATAATTCGCAAAGCGCGGAAACCCGGTTGCGACATAAATGAAGGGCAGGAGCCCGAGCCCGGTGAACGAGATCGTCAGCAACACGATCTCCCGCATTCCGCGGGCGCTGCGGGAGATCGGCGTGCGCCGCGAGCGCCGTTCATGCGGAATCCGGATGACATACCAGCCGACGGCAAGCAGGACGTAGATCGCCTTCGCGATGGTCAGGGTCATTGCTGGGGGGCCTCTACTGGATTTGCGCCAGCCCGAGTCGATGAGGCTGTGTCGAGCACTCTGCCCTCGGTATCGAATGCGTGCATGGCGCCGTCCTTTGATCGTGCTTGCCGTTCCGCATCGAGCGGGCCGCAGGTGAACATGAAATAGTCGTATGGCGCGCGCCGGTCGTTGCCCCGGACGAACTGGCAATGCATCCGGTACCAGTTCCTGCGAATGCGGGGGTAGCGCGCCGGGTCGAGCATGCGCCTGATGCTGACGCTGCGGATGAGCGGCGAGTCCGTCTTGGCGAGGCCCATCAAGGGCAGCGGATCGCTGCGATAGAAGTTCATCACGTCCGAGCGCGCCTGGTAGTCGGCCCAGAACAGTCTGTGGACGGCGCTCAAGCGCGCAACGGCGGCGCGAAGCCGGCTTGCTCCGCGGTGGAGCCCGATCTTGAGCACCGAGGAGCCGGCGGAGAGAAACGTGATGCGGGGGCCGCCATCGCGCGGCAGCAACCCAGCCGTGATCGCGCGATCGATCAGATCGATGGCAAGCACGGCTCCGAGGCTGTGCCCGATGATGAGGATTTCATCGACCGCGTCATCCTGCGCCGCCCGGATGATGTCGGCCGCCACGCGCTGCAAGCGATCGTCGAGTACGGCATCGCCACGGCGGATGTAGCGGCGCGAGAAGATCCAGTCGTCAAGGAGCAGTCCGAGATACAGCCAGCGCTGCGCCGCATGAAACAGCAGCAGGAACATGCCGATACCGGCCCCGATTCCGGTCAGGCCGGAGCCGGTCGCGCGCGCCAGCGCCAGTCCGCCAGCCAAGGCGAGCAAGGTCAGGACCGCCAGGATCAGGAAGGGATAGAGAAAGAACATCGCATAGCGCCAGCTGGCGCGCAGATATCCCCAGAAGGCTCCGGCCAGGATGAAGTCGAAAAACGACAACAGCCCGCCGGGAAGGCGCCGCCACATCGGGGCGGCGCCCGTCGTCGCGATCACGTCATCCCAGCGGACCAGGCAGAATTCCGTCTCGCTTTGCCAATTGGCGCCGCTCGTCTGCACCTGCCAGGTCGCCAGATCCTCGGCGATGCTGGGTTCGGACGCTGTGGCGGACGCCGCCCAGACCCGCTCGAAGCGCCGCAGCTCCCTGACGAAGCGGCCATGCACAATCTCCGGGCGCGCATGGTCGTAGCCACCAATATGATAGACTCGGCGCCTGAAGACCTTCGTGTCCGTCATTCCCGGCTGTCCCGTCGCCAATGCGTTTCCCGTCCCGTTTTTTTGTTACTGGATAGCCTGTGCTTGCACCAGCAAGCCCCCGTCAAGCGTGTAAGCGCATGGAGGTGGCCCAGAGCCGGATGATTTCAGAGGGGATCAACAAGTGATCCCATCTGAAATCTGAATCCGTCTCTCATCCAGGAGTGAGAGCAGGATCAATGCGAAAAACCGGTGCCCATTTTCTCGCATCCTGCTCTAGGCGAGATGATCTGGAAACGCAGTCCCGGCCAGGAGGAGGCGTGAAAAACCGGGCGCTGACGGGGCTATCGGAGACGGAAAGCAGCTATCCCCAGCCTCCGCGATAGCCGAGCCCGCGCGATATGTCGTCTGCAGCCTCGACGACTTGCTCGGCAACCAAAGCAATCATGTCCGAGGTCAGGCGGGTGGACGGCCCCGAGATTCCGACAGCCGCCTCGACCACGCCATCGGCGCGTCTGATCGGTGCCGCCAGCCCATAGACGGCGCCACGCCATTCCCCGAGATTGACGGCATAGCCCAGCGAGCGGATCGTCGACAGCTCGTGCTGGAGAGCCTCGAGGCTGTTGACGGGCTTCGGCGTAAAGACGGCAAGATTCCGCCCGATCGCTTCGATGATATGAGCGGGCTGAAACGCAAGAATCGCCTTCCCGATCGCAACCGCATGGGCCGGGGCCTTGCCGCCGATCTCCGAACTGGCGTGGAGAAGCTCGGGACTGTCGATCTTGTCGATATAGATCACGTCCGCTCCGGTCAGGACCGAGAGGTGCACGGTTTCGCGCGTCCGCAAGGCGAGCTCCGAGAGGTGGCGCTGCGCCTCCCGCTTCAGGTCGAGCCGGGACAACAGGCCGACCCCCAATCCCCATAGCTTCAAGGACAGCCCATAGCGGCCGGTGGCCGGCTCGCGCGCGAGATATCCTGCAAATTCGAAGGCTTCGAGCGCGCTTTGAACGTTGCTTTCGTTCAATTCCGTCTGCGCCGCCAAATCTTCGACGCTCCTCGGCCGAGCGCTCTTGGCCAAGGCTTCAAGAACCATCAGGCCGTTTTGAAGTGTCGTGTCCATCGGTCGGGTTACGAACTCTCAAAATGCCACGGCATTCCAGGTCTGGGGACGCAATCTCCGTAGTCGGGCTGGGCTGAATTTTCGCTTGGAACTTACGGCAGCAACACTGCGAAACCTGCCCGAAGCGAGAGTGAAGAGCAAGTGGAGAGACCCGTGCATTGCGCGAAAAGGCGGGCGCCGGTCCTTCACAGAAGCGGTGCTCCAAGCCTTTAAGATCGATCATGTTTTTACCTTCTAGCGATGCCGTGCGAAGGTGAAGAACCTGATCCGGGAGTGCCGGCTCGATCGCGATCCGATGGCGGCTCAAGGCCTTGCATCGCCGGGAATGCCTGGAGCGCCCGGGTGGCGGCTCGGCGAGCCCGGCCTCGGCCCGTCGTTCACTTCAGATAATCGAGCAGGTTGAGCGACTGGATCTTGGCCAAGGCCGCATAGGATGCCTGCAGCTGGGTCTCGTAGGACGAGAGCTGGGCGGCGACGGCGGTGATGTCGACATCCCTTACGTCGCTGATCAGCCCGGAGGTGAAGTCCTGGTAATCGGCCTGCGTCGCCGAAGCGCGTTCGAGCGTTGCGGCATTGACCGAGAGGCGCCCCTGCACGGCCGAGACCGCATCGACCGCGGAGACGACGAGGTCCGATATGGCCTGCAATGTGTCGGAATCCGGCGTCGTCGTGGCGTTCGCTACGGCGCTGAGGGCACGCAACGCCTGTTCGAAGGCGGTATCGTCGCCGGTCACGCCATAGTTCACCGTGCGCTCGGAGGAGACCCGCACGGAGGCCGTCGTCGCATTGCCCTGGTAATAGGAGGTGTCGGCGGTATCGACGTCGGTGGCGGCGTAGTTGGTGAGATCGACCGCCGGCTGCGTGGTGTCGCTGCCGGCAAACAGATAGCGACCCTCGAACTGCGTATTGAGCAGCGAAGCGAACTCCGTGAGATAGTTCTGTGCCGTGCTGATCAAGGTGGTGTCCGAGGCGTCGGTCGTGCTGGCGCTGATGGCGCCGGACAGGCTCGCCCTGAAGCTCGACAACATGTCGGTCATCGAAGTGAGGGCATCGTACATGACGTCGATGCGGCTGCCGGCTTCGTCGGCGGCGTTGGCATAGGCCTTGGAACGGGCGAGCGAGACCTCGAGGCTGACGAGGGTTTTCGCCGAGCCGCCGAGGCCGCCATAATCCGTCGATACCGAGCCCGAGGCTTCCTGCACCTGGACTTCGCCCATCTTCGCCTGGGTGCGCAGCGAGGCGGCAAGCATCCTGTCGTTCAAGGCGAAAGTCGCGATGCGCGTGACCATGGTCTTTGCCTCCGCTTGGCTCGTCAGCTCGACTGCACGGCCTGGAGCAGCGTGTCGAACATGTTGTTCAAGGCTTCGAGGAGCTGGCTCGCCATCGCGTATTGCTGCTCGAGCTCAGACAACCGCGCGGTTTCCTCGTCCAGATTCACGCCCGATTGGGAGGACAGCGAATCAGCGAGCGACTGGCGGGCGGAGGTACCGTTGTCGAGGGCGGTCGAGGCGTTCGAGGCGGCCGTGGCGATGGTCGAGACGATGCTGGTCGCATAATCGGCGAAGGATGTCGTGCTCGCCTTGAGCTTGCCGGCAGCCGTGAAGCTGTGATTGCCGCTCAAGGCATCGTTCATCGCCTCAGCGACGCTGCTCTCGCCGACGCTGACGACGCTGGCCCCGACCGTCAGCGTGGCTGCCGTCGACAAGGCCGAGGTCGCGAGCAGGCCGGGCGTCGCGAGCAGGTCGGAGCGCACCGAGATCGTCGCCGCGCTGCTGCCGGTCAACAGGTCGTTCAGGCCGAAATAGTCGGAAAGCCCCTGGTCGTCGCTGCCGATGGCACTGTCGATATCGACGATCGCGACGCCGGTATCCGAAGCATCGGCCGTGACGACGAGCTTGCCGGCGCTGTTGAGCGAGGCCGAGAGGCCATCGATCGCGTCGATCGCCGAGGCGAGATCGCCGACGGTCGTGTAGGCGGAGAGGTCGAGGTCCTGATAGCTGACGAGCGCGCCATCGGCATCGGTCACGGCGAAGCGGACGGTGCCGCTGCCGGACAGGGCGTCGCTGGCGGAAACCGTGCTGGTGCCGGTCAGCGTCGTGGGCGGCGGCGATGAGCTGCCGGCATTATGGACGCTGTTGAGCGTCTCGATCAGCCCTGTGGCCAGCGCGTCGAGCTCGGCCTGGGCGGCAGGGAGCTCGGTGTCGCGCTGCGCGATCAGCGCCCCGACCGTGCCCGAGGTGATCTCGGCGGTGATGTCCTTGCCGTCGACGGTGATGCCGTCGAACACCGTCGCGCTGGTGACCGCCGCCGCGCTGGAATAGGAGAGTTCGTGGACATTGCTGTCGAGCAGGGTCGTGCCGGTGGATGTGGAGATCCGCATCTGGTTGTCGGATGTCACATAGTATTTGACGTCCATCTGCCCGGAGAGGGTCTGCAGTGCCGTGTTGCGCTGGTCTTCCAGATCGCCCGTGGCATCGCCCCGTGCCTGGGCCGCCGCGATCTGGCTGTTCAGGGTCGCGATGCTGTTCAGGGATGCGTTGATGCTGTCGACGGAGTCCTCGATCCCGTCATCGGCATCGGCGCGCAGGCCCTGGATGCCGGCGGATGTCTCGCGCAACTGGCTCGCAAGCGTGTCGAGCGCATCGACGACCTGCGCCTGCAGCGTCTGGCTCTCGGGCGTGCCGGCGAGCGAGGACAGCGCCGTTTCGAGATTGGCGATGCTGTTGGCGAGCGAGGTGCCGCCGCTGTCGCTGCCGGTCGTCGAGCCGAGCAGGTTCTGCAGCTTGCTCGCAAAGCTGTCGGTCGCGGTCGTGGCCCCCAGCGTGCTGGTCGCGGCCACGAGATCCTTGAGCAGGTATTTGTCGACATTGCTCTTGATGGCGGTGACCGAGACCCCGGCTCCAATGGTGCCCGTGGAGGCCGAGGTCTGGACCGCGACCTTGCGCGAATAGCCCTCCGTATCGGCATTGGCGACATTGGAGGAGGTCAGCGCCATCTGCAGCTGCGTAGTCGCCAGCGAGCTATAGGCGATGCTGCGGATGGCTGTGAACGACATGACTTATCCTCCCTGAGCCGCCGGCGCTCGGTCACGCCGCATTCGGACGGTTCCGTCCGAATGCGAAAAACGTGATCGATTCTAAAAGCTTAGAGCATTTCTCATGGGAAAACCGGTACCCACTTTTTCGCACAATGCTCTAGAGATAGCGGCCCGAGCCCGCCGGGGACGGCGCGCGCGCGGCCGCGAGGCGGGCATTCGCGCCATACTGGTTCGGCGGCGGGGCGGCCTGTTCGCGGATCGCACGCATGATCGCGTCGACACGGCGGCGCGTCGCCGCGATCGACGCGCGCAGGCTGTCGACATTGTCGTTCATATGCTTGCGCAGGGTCTTGCTGCTTTCGACCAGGCGCTTGTGCACGGCCGGGTCGGCGTCGTGGAAGTCGATATCCCGGCGGCGAACGCCGGCGACCCAATGGGTGAATTTTTCCGCCAGCTCGCGCTTGCGCTGGACGAGGTGGGAGGTCGATGCCGGCGCGCCGGTGGCGAGATGGTGATTTTCCTCGTCGATGACGACGATCAGCTCTTCGACGAGAGCGATCACGGCGGCGGCGGCGGCATTCGCCGATTGCCGCGGGGTGCCGGGCGCGGATGCATCAGGCATGGGTCGATCCTTCGGTTCGGTCATGATCGCTTCTGCGGCGTCATGGAGAGCTCATCGGCGCGCTGATAGGCGGTCATGGCGCGATGGGTATTGAGGCGCTTGTCGAGGGCGATGCTCATCTCGTCGCGGGCGCCGCGAAGCGCTTCCAGGGCGAGATCGAGATCCGCCAGCGTGACGAGGACCTCGTTGCGCTGCCGCGGCGGGATGCGCCCGCCGCTGCGTTGCCTGGCCTCGATATGGCCTTTCGCTTCCTTGTCGATGCGCGCCAGGCGGGCGAGCAGCGGATCCTCCGCCAGCACGTCCGGCTGCGCCGCGCGCGCAACCCGCGCCCGTTTCATCGGATCGCACTCAGCAGCGTGTCGTACATGCTGCTGACCGTGGACATGATCTGCGCGGCGGACGAATAAGCCTGCTGGGCCGCCATCATGTTGCTGAATTCCTGGCTCGTATCGGTGGTGCTGGTTTCCAGCATCCCGCCCGAGATCGTGCCGGCTCCGGCGGTTCCCGCGATATGCATCGAGCTGGCGCCCGAGACCGAGTTGGCGGCATAGACGCCGCTGCTCATCGAGGTCAGGCCGTTGGCGTTGCTGAAGGTCGCCACCGCCACCTTGTAGATCGCCCGGCGCTGATCATTGTCGTAGTTCGCGTAGACGGTGCCGTCGTCGCCGATCTCGATGCCGGTCAGCGTGCCATAGCTGATGCCGTCCTGATCATATTCGAGGGAGACGCTGAGTGTGTCGTCCCCGGAGGAGAGCTGACTGAGGCCGCTCGAGCTGTTGGCGGTGCCCATGTCGAGCGTGATCGTGCTGTCGGCGGCTCCGGTCGTCCAGCCGGTGAAGGAGAGCGTCGGCGGGTTGGGCGTGGTGCTGGCCAGCGTCCCGTCGCTGTTGAAGCTGATACTGATCGTGTTGCTGGTCGCGGAGGTGGCGAGCGTGGCGCTGCCGCTCGAATCGGTCACGTCGGAGAAGGCGGCGGTCCAGCTGTTTTCAGCCGTCTTCGTCCAGGTGACCGTCGTCTTCGCCGCCGTTCCCAGCGAGTCGAAGATCTCGACATCGCTCTCGAAGGTGTCGCCGACAGCGGCATCCGCCGGCAAATTGGCTTGCAGGGAGAGGCTGGTCGTCGCCGCGGCGATGCTCGAGACCGAGGTGGTGTCGATGGTCTTCAGCGCGCTGGAACTGGTGGATCCGGTGATATTGCCGTCGGCGTCGGTCGGCCAGCCCTGCAGGTAATAGCCGTTGCTTGCCAGATAGCCGGTCTTGTCGATCGTGAACTCGCCATTGCGCGTATAGTAGATGTCGCCATTGGTCACGCTCGATCCGACGACGAAGAAGCCGTTGCCTTCGATCGCCATGTTGGTGGCTGTCGCCGAAGCGGTCAGCGAGCCCTGAGCGGCGATGTTGGACACGCCGGAGGCGGCGACTCCGCCGGCGGAATAAGCCGATGACGAGGAATCCGCGATCAGGCTTTCGAAACTCGCGGTCGTCGTCTTGTAGCCGTATGTGCTGGAATTTGCGAGGTTTTGGCTGACCATGGCCAGGGCCGCGCTTTGTGCCGACAGGGCCGAGACAGCCGAATTCAATGCGCCGGTGAGACTCATGGCGATTACTCAACTCTATTTCAGGTTGGATAGAATCAGGCCGAGATGTTGAGCTGCGACGAGATCGTATTGACGCTCGAATAGAGCTCTGAAACCGTAGATGACAAAGCTGTCATCGATTCCGACAAAGAAGACAGCGTGTCGTTCATCGCGACTTGCTGGCTGTAGCTGGCGTAGGACATCAGTTGCGAATTCATATCGCTGGCACTTGTCGGATTCGACGGATCCTGGTTCTGCAATTGACTGACGATCAACTGCATGAAGTCCGTTTCCGTGAGCGAGGAAGACGACGACGACGAACTCGTCGACGTGGTCGACGCTGTTGATGCAACCGATGAAACCGAGCTGACGCTCATGACAAACCTCCATCGACAGCCCGGACGCGTACTGTCCGGGAAGCCTGTGTTGCGATCTGGCCTCTGGAAGCGCGGTCTGAGCCGCCTTCAGTATTGATACGGGCGGAGGAGGATTTTCAGGCGCGATTTATTGGCGCCATCGCAATTCGCGCAAACGGCGGGCGCTTTGAACTCGATTAAACAAGTATTAACTCTATTTATTAGCTTCTGAGTAAGATTTGGCACATGCCGTGCCGTGCCGTGCGCCGCAGCCGCGGCGAGACGGCATCGGCTCACCTGCCAGCCGATCAGGCGGATGCGCTGGGGCGGGCAGTGGCGGCGCAGGCGCACCTTATCCTGGCGTCTCCCAGGGTCTTGGCGCCTCCCGAGGGAAACAAATCATTACAAGCTGGCGCGCTGGAGAGCGAAGCGGCGAAACATCCGGCTTGCGATTTCGAAGCGCTGTCCGTGACCGGTTTCCAGCCGGGCAAGGCGCGGCAGCCCACCGCGCCGCTCATCACGCAAACGATGACGACGCTGCAACTGACGGGGCCAATCCGGCGGAGCGTGCCTAGATGAAGCTGGCGGTCTTGGCGTTGATTGGAGCGCCGGGCTGCCGATTGGACTGCGTGGCGGCGGCCGGGGGCTGCGAATCCGCGCCGACAGCTGCCACGATGATGCGATCGATCAGGCTTTTGGGCGCCCTGACGGGAGAGGCCGATTTGAACGCGGAGCGCAGGCTTCTGGCCTCATCGAGGATTCTGCGCGCGGCTGGAGAGGCAAGAAGCAGGGCCAGTCCCGGTTGCCGCAGTCCAGCCGGCCAGGTCGCCAGATCGTCGCCATGCCGATCAATCGCGTCCTGAAATTCGCCGAGCTTCATTGCGGTCTCGTTTCTGAGCGTATCTCCTTTGTTGATAAACTGTTTCGCAAATCAGGGAAATAGGCAAAAATCGCCGAGCGAACTCGCGCCCGGCCCGGCTGGGCCGAGCGGCGGATGGAGGCGGGACGAGCTGGTGCGCGGTTGGGCTGCCGCCCGGCCCGGCGCTTTGGAGGTTCAGCCGACCCTTGCCGGGCGGATGGCAGCCTGCGGATGCCGCGGCGCGGGGACTTCCTCGAGCTTCGGGCTCATGCCGGCGACGATCGCCCAGGAATCGCGTAGTTCGCCGAGATGCTTGATGATCTTCATGTAGCGAACCGGCGCGTCCGGCTTTCCATAAGCGGTATGGATCGCCACGATGTTATAGGTATAGGCCTTCATCAGCTGCTGGGAGATGTCTTCTCCCTTGTCGAAGCGCAAATTGTGGCACAAGCCCCGCAGAATCGTGGATGACTTGGAGATGCAGATATAGCTCTCCTCGTGCTTCCTGGCTTCGATGGCGCGGACAGCGAGGTGGAGCTGGCGGATGGCCTCATCGTAAAGCTTCACGACGGCGACGAGCGGATGGACTTGCGCCGCGACCATCCGGTAGGTGGCGATGGCTCGGCTTGCACTCTGGTTCATGTCTCTCGGGTCCATTCATTGATCGAGAAGCGCAGTCAGGTAGTCCTGCGTCGATTCCGCCGCGGAAATCGCGGCCTGGTAGCGGGCGTAGCGGTTGGTGAGATTGGTCCGGTAGGTTTCGGCGGCGGAGCGGATCGCATCGCTCTTGGTCTGGAGCGTCGTGTCGGTCGCCTCGAGATTGTCGATGAGCGTCTGCAGCGTGCCGTCCGAGCTGTCGGAGGCGTCGCTCGACGTGTTGTAGAGCAGCTCGGCGATGCCGGTGCTCAGCGAGACGTCGATCGATTTCGAGCTCGAGCCCGTATAGACGAAGCTGTAGCCCTCATAGGCGGTCCCGGCGGCACCGACGATCCGGGTGCCCTTGACCGTGAAGAGCGAGGAATCGCCGTTCACCGAAGCCGAGCTCAGCGCCCCGCTGGCGTCGACCGTCACATCGAGGGTGAAGGGATTGGGCACATTGGTGCCGCGCGCCAGCAGCATCAGATCGCTGGACGAGGCACCCATCTGGAAGCTGAGCAGCGCCTTGACCGAGTCGAGATCGTCCAGAAGCGCGTCGTCGAGCGTGTCCTCGTCGAGGACGAGCGTGCCGTCGCTGTCGAAGGAGAGGCCGATCAGCGCCATCGAATTCTCGCCGACCGTGCGCGTGAGCGCGCTGTAGACCGAGAGAGTCGTGCTGCGCATCGTCCCGTCGCCGAACAGCACGGCGTCGTCGGAGGCCGTGCCGTCGCTGGACAGCGTCTGCTGCGTCGTGACGAAATCGCGGAAGGCATTATAGGCGTCGACCAGCGCCTGGATCGCCGTCTTGGCGGAGCTGACATCGGCGCCGATCTCGATCGTGATCGAGACGTCGCTCTCGGTGTCCGGGTCGCTCTGGGTGGTCTGGTAGAGATGCAGCGTCACGCCGTCGAGCAGGTCGTCGATGTCGTTGGTGGAGCGGGTGGCGGTGATGCCGTCGAGCGTGACGATGGCGTCCTGCGATTCCTGCAGGACGTTGGCCAGAGCGCCGGTGCTGTCCGTGATGCCGAGCGAGGTGAGCACATCGTCGCCGGAGACGGTGCTCGCACTGATCGTCTCGCCGGTCTCGCTCGTGGACAGGATGAGCTGGTATTGCGAAGACGACACCTTCAGCACGGTGGCCTGCACGCCGGTGGTGCCCGACTGGTCATTGATCGCCTCGGCGAGATCGGCGAGCGACATGCTCTCGGTGACCGTCAACTCGACCGAGCTGCCGCTTTCGGTGCCAAGCGAGATCACGCCGGAATAGCCGAGATCCTCCGAGCTGCTGGCGACGACGCTGCTCGCGATCTTGTGGGCTTTGGCGAGTTGCAGAACCTGGATGTCGTAGCTGCCGACATCGGTTCCGTCCTCGACCGTCGCGGATAGCGATGAGGCGGCGTCGACGTCGCCATTGGCGGAGAGATAGGCGGCCCGGTTCAGAAAAACGTCGGTGGAGCTGTTCGAGGTTCCGGAGACGGCGCGCAGCGCATCGGCGGCGTCCGAGAGATCGTCGAGCAGGGATTGCAGCTGTTCATAGGCGGAGATCTTGGCCTGGTTGGCGGTGATCTTGAGATCGATCGTGTCGGCCTTGCTGAGCTTGGCCTGGACCGAGGCCTCGACAAGCGCGCTCCAATCGATGTCGGACGGATCGGTGGTGGCCGAGGTGCTCGACGTGCTGCTCGAGCTCGATGTCGTCGAGGTGCTATAGGCCGAGGACAACAGATCCGACGTGCTCGAACTCGTACTGCTGACTGACGCCATCTCATCGCACCCCGGTGGAAGGGCGGGCCGGAGGAGACCGGCCCGCTTCGGTCATCGATTCACTGCAGCAGCTTGAGCAGTTCCTGCGGCATCTGGTTCGCCTGGGCGGCAGCGGCGACGGAGGCCTGGGTCTTGACCTTGGCTGCGGCCAGGGTGGCGGATTCGGAGGCCACGTCGACATCCTTGATCGCCGAATTGGCGGCATCGAGGTTTTCGATGCTGGTGGCGATCGTGTTCGAGCGGAACTCGAAGCGTGATTCGAGCGCGCCGATATTGGCGCGGGCGCTCGAGACCTTGTCGATCGCGGCGTCGATCACATCGATGGCCGCCTGGGCGCCGTCCTGCGTCGCGACCGAGAGGGTGGTGCCGGCATCGCGGCCCGTGCTGCTGGTGTCGTCGAAGCCGAGATCGGCGACATCGAAGCTGCCGGTACCCGCGATGGTGATCCCGGCGGCAGATCCCGTCGCGGTGTTCGACAGGGTCAGCTTGCCCGTGGTCGCATCGACGGAAGCAGACACCGTGCTGGTGCCCAACGCCGTATTGATCGCGGTTGCGATGTCGTCGGCCGTATAGACGCCGTCCGAGGCCGTGCCGCCGGTTGTCGACAGCGTCACCGAGGTGCCGTTGACGGTGAAGGAGACGTCGCCGCCGCTGGCGTCATAGCCGCTGGCGCTGCCGATGAGGCTGGCGGGAGCCTCATCCGTCGCGGCGGTAATGTCGAGCGCCGAGGTGGTCAGGGCGTCGATCGTCACCTTGATGGTATCGCTGGTGGCGTTCGAGCCGACGACGACGACCATGCCGTTGGCGAAATCGCTGGTGCCATCGAGAAGGCTGGCACCGTTATAGCGCGTGCTCTCGCTGATGCCGTCGATTTCCTCGGCGAGCTGCGAGAATTCCGCGTCGATATAGGCACGCTCGGAATCGGTGACGGTGCCGGAGACCGATTGCGAGGCCAGCGCCTTCATGCGCTGCAGCATGTCGCTGATGTTGGAGGCGCCGCCATCGGCGGTCTGCAGGATCGAGGTGCCGTGCGAGGCGTTCGTGGCCGCCTGGGTCAGCGCCGTCACGTCGGACGAGATCCGGGTCGAGATGGCGAGGCCCGCGGCATCGTCCGAGGCCTTGGTGATGCGCGAACCGCTGGCCAGCTTGGACAGCGAGGACGACTGGTCGACGGAGTTCATGTTGAGGTATCGGACCGCCGAATTGGCGGCGATATTGGTCGAGATCACAGCCATGACGGCTTCTCCTTGCGCGGCTGGGAATCCGCCTTCCAGTTCAGGAGGGCGAGGACGCGGTGCTCCCGTGTCTGCCAGTTCAACGGGGCGGCAGAGCCAGGCGGGCGCGGTTTCTGCGGGAGAAGCGGACTATGGCTAATCGTCTGTAAATGACTGCCGGATATCGCGTTCCGAACGGCGCAGATGCTTGCGCAGATGCTGGCGGCCGCGCTTCAGCAGGGCCTCGACGGCCGATACCGTCGTCTCCATGATCTCCGCGATCTGCGCATTACTGAAATCGTCGTAATAGGACAGGATGAGGGCGACGCGCTGCTGGTCGGGCAGGCGCCCCATTTCCCGGGTCAGCAGGTCGTTGACCTCGTGGCGGTGCAGCGCGGTCAGGGCGTCGGGCTGCTCATCGACGATGTCGGGCAGGTTCTCCATGCCCTCGGCCTGCGGCCGCCGGCGCATGTCGAGGCAGCGATTGGTCACGACACGGTAGAGCCAGGTCGTGAATTTCGCCCGTCCGGTTTCCCAGCTGCCCCGATGCGTCCAGATCTTGAGCAGCGTGTCCTGGACCACATCTTCGGCATCGGCCCCGTTGCGCAGGATGCGCAGGGCCAGCGCATAGGCCCGGTCGACATGGCGTTCGACCAATTGGCGAAAAGCCGCCTCGTCGCTGAGCGCGATCAGCCGCAGGAGCTCGTCATCGCGATCCAATGGCCTGCGGATTGAGAGGTCCCCCAATTTCGGCAGCAGCTCCGTGCGCGCCTCCAGAGCCCCGATCGGCGGCATGGGAACGGCGAATGTCGCGATATCTAGTTGAGACGGCGGACAGGTCATAGCGGCATTTCCCAGGGAGAGATCGCGCACAAATCGATGGAGTTGTGGCTTGTCCCTTCCAGTGAAACGGAGCAGCGGCGGAAACCAGGCGCGGAAAAATCAAAAAAAGATCATAAATTTCAGATACTTAACTAGGAATAATTTTCCCAGCACTAGGCAAGAATTGCCGATCTGGAGGCCTGTTCCGAAGCACTCTCGATGCAGGCGGGCGCGCGTCGGAGATTGTCCGGCTGCTTCCGTCCGAGGACAGGACAAATCATGCGCCCTGATGGCTGCTCCATCGTCATTGCGAGCGCAGCGAAGCAATCCAGAGGACGTAGAGCGAGCCCTCCTGGATTGCTTCGCTGCGCTCGCAATGACGGCAAGGTTTCCACGTAACTGGTCCAGGGGCCGACACCTCGCCGCTGCCCTCTCCTTACAGGAGAGGGGTTCCCCGCGTTTTTCGGGCCGATATGCTAGCTCCTGCGCATCAGGATCATCTTCTCCTGCGTCATGTCGCGCATGGTGAAGGGGATGCCGCCGGTGGCGTAGCCGGATTCGCGGCGGCCGGCGAAGGGCATCCAGTCGGTGCGGAAGGTCGTCGGATCATTGATCATGACGGCCGAGGCATCGAGCCGGTTGGCAGCGCGTAAGGCGATGTCGATATCCTGCGCGAAGATGCTGGCCTGGAAGGCGACCGGCAGGGAATTGGCCCGGGCGATCGCATCGTCGAGATCGCGATAGCGGTAGATCGCGACGGCCGGGCCGAAGATCTCCTCCCGCGAGATGCGTGCGTCGGGAGCAGGATCGACGAGCACGGCGGGCTCCAGCGTCGTCTCGGAGAGCCGCTTGCCGCCGGTCAGCAGCTTGGCGCCGCCTTTCACCGCCTCGTCGATCCAGGAGGCAACGCGGTCGGCTTCCTTCGGCGTGATCAGCGGGCCGACTTCCGTGTCCTTCAGCACGGGATCGCCGGTGTGTAGCGTCTTCACCCGCGCGACGAGACGCTCGGTGAAATCGTTGACGATGGCATCATGGACATAGATGCGCTGCGTCGAGACGCAGACCTGGCCGGCATGGTAATAGCCGCCTTTTACGATCGGCTCGATGATCGCTTCGAGATTGGCGCTCTTGTCGACGATCGCAGGCGCGACGCCGCCATGCTCCAGCGCCGAGCGCGCGCCATGCGCCAGCTTGCTGTGGAGATACCAGCCGACCTTGGCCGAGCCGATGAAGCTGAGGAAGGCGATGCGCCGGTCGGTCGCGAGCTTTTCGGCAAGCTCGGTCGTCTCGGGGACGAAGCTCTGGCACCAGGCCTGCGGCAAACCGGCCTCATGCACGAGCGCGACGAAGTCGAGACAGGAGAGCGGCGTCGTACCCGCCGGCTTGACGATGACCGGGCAGCCGGTGGCGATCGCGGGCGCGACCTGATGCACGATCAGGTTCAGCGGGTGGTTGAAGGCCGAGATCGCGGCGACGATGCCGATCGGTTCCTTGGTGGTGAAGGCCCAGCGATCGGCTGCGGCCGGCGACAGCCCCATCGGGATCTCACGGCCACTGAGATTGCGCAATTCGTCGGCGGCGTTGTGCACGCCGTCAATGGCGCGGGTGACCTCCACGATCGCGTCCGGCAGCGGCTTGCCGCCTTCGCGCGCGATCTGCAAAGCGAGATGGTCGCGCTTGCCCGCGATCAATCCGGCCAGCCGGCGCAGGATTGCCATCCGTTCATGGGGCTTGAGCCAGCCGTCGCGGTTGCGGAAGACGCGCTCGGCCGCCTGGAGCTTGGCTTCCAGCGCGGCGGCGTCGTCGGTCGCGATCTCGGTGATCGGCGCGCGGTCGAAGGCCTGTAGGACCTGCAACATGGGTTTTCTCCCGGTCAGGCGAGCTGGATGTCGGGGCTGCGGTTGCGCAGCTCCTCGACGAGCACGCGGGTGTTTTCGGAATAGTCGATCGGCACCTCGACGAGATGGACGCCGCCGCCAGCGAAGGCGGCCTCCAGCGTCGGCACGAGCTCCTCGACCGCCGTCACCCGCGAGCCCTTCGCGCCATAGGCCCGCGCATAGCGGACGAAGTCCGGGTTGCCGAAGGTCATCCCGAAATCCGGGAAGCTGTCGACCGCCTGCTTCCAGCGGATCATGCCATAGGCGTTGTCGCTGAGGATGACGACGACGAGGTTCAGGCCGAGCCGGACCGCCGTCTCCATCTCCTGCGAATTCATCATGAAGCCGCCATCGCCGCACACCGCCATGACGCGTCGTTCGGGATAGAGCAGCGCTGCCATCATCGCCGAGGGCAGCCCCGCGCCCATCGTTGCCAGCGCATTGTCGAGCAGCAGCGTGTTGGCGACATGGGTGCGATAGTTCCGGGCGAACCAGATCTTGTACATGCCGTTGTCGAGACAAACGATGCCGTCCTCCGGCATGACCTGGCGGATGTCGTGGACGATGCGCTGCGGCGTGACCGGGAAGCGGTCCTCCTCGGCGCGATCATTGATCCGGGCGAGGATCGTCTGGCGCAGCTCAAGCATCGAGGGATCGGCAGCGAGCTTGCCTTCGAGCCGGTCGGCAAGCGCGGTCACGGTCGCGCCGATGTCGCCGATGACCTCGGCGTCGGGATGGTAGACCTGTTCGACATTGGCCGATTGGTAGCCGATATGGACGACCTTCGAGCCGCCGGCGCTCTTCATCAGGAAGGGCGGCTTCTCGACCGTGTCATGTCCGATCGAGATGATCAGATCCGCCTTGTCGACGGCGAGATGGACATAGTCGCGCTCGGACAGGGCGGCGGTGCCCATATAGAGGTTCGAGCCGCCGGTGACGGCACCCTTGCCCATCTGCGTGTTGAAGAAGGGCAGGCGCGTGCGCCGGACGAAGGCCGACAAGGCCTCGACGAGGCGCGGTCGGTTGCCCGCCGCGCCGATCATGACGAGCGGGTGCCTGGCGGCCAGGATCATTGCGGCTGCGCGATCGAGCGCTGTGGCCTGCGCGACCGGGCGCTCCAGCGGATGGACCGGAATGACCGCGACGTCCGCAATCTCCTCGGCTGCGACATCTTCGGGCAATTCGAGATGAACCGGACCCGGCCGCTCCTCCATCGCGACGCGGAAGGCGTCGCGCACCACGGATGGGATGCTGGCGACGCTGACGATCTGCCGGGTCATCTTGGTCAACGGCTTCATCGAGGCGACGACATCGACGATCTGGAAGCGCGCCTGCTTGGCGGTCATGATCGCCTTTTGGCCGGTGATCAGGATCATCGGCATGGCGCCGAGATGGGCATAGGCCGCGCCGGTGGAGAAGTTGAGCGCGCCAGGTCCCAGCGTCGCGATGCAGACGCCGGGCTTGCCGGTCAAGCGGCCATGGGTCGCGGCCATGAAGGCCGCTGCCTGCTCATGCCGCGTCAGGATCAGCTTGATGCCGGAGGTGCGAAGCGACTCGACGACATCGAGATTCTCCTCGCCCGGCACACCGAAAATGCGGTCGACGCCCTCGTTCTCGAGCGCTTCAACCAAGAGGTCGGAGCCCTTCTTCATCACTGGCCGCCTTTCGCTGGAAGATTACCTTACCGGACGGCCAGGCTAGGCCGTTGCGGCGCGGACGGAAAGCGGAGCCGGGAAGGGCTGCCATGCGGCGCGCCGGATTGCGCGAGGACGGTGCGCCGCCCAAGGGAGGGCGGCCTCGTTTCGAGGCCCTGCCATGCCGTGACCGGCCTTGCGGCTGGGCCGCGCCTGCCGTAACCGGAAATTCCCTTCCGCCGACGATCCCGAGCCATGTCCGCCTCGATTTCAGACCGTTACTTCGCCTTGGTCGAGGCGGGCGCCATCGAGCGCGATCCGGCGCAGGTTGCCGTGGTCAGGCGCCTTGCGGCGCTGGCCGAGGCCCTGGGCGCGCGCCGCCTGGGTCGGAAGAGCAGTGCGCTCGGCTGGCTGCTGGGCGGCAAGCAGAGCTCATCCGAGGCTCCCAAGGGGCTCTACATCTGGGGCTCGGTCGGGCGCGGCAAGACCATGCTGATGGACTTGTTCTATGACGCCGCACCGGTGCCGAAGCGCCGACGCGTGCATTTCCACGAGTTCCTGGCCGACGTGCATTCGCGCATCTTTGCCTACCGGCAGAAGCTCAAGGCCGGCGAGGTCAAGGAGCCCGATCCGATCGCACCCATCGCGGCCGAGTTGGCGGCCGAGGCCAACCTGCTCTGCTTCGACGAGTTCACGGTCACCGACATCGCCGATGCGATGATCCTCGGCCGGCTGTTCACGGCGCTGTTCACGGCCGGCGTCGTCGTCGTCGCGACCTCGAATGTCGAGCCGTCGCGGCTCTACGAGGGCGGGCTCAACCGGGCGCTGTTCCTGCCTTTCATCGCGCTGCTGACCGAGAGGGTCGAGGTGCTCAGGCTCGATGCACGCACCGATTTCCGCCTGGAGAAGCTCGGCGGTGCTCCGACCTATCACGTTCCGGCCGATGCGACGGCGCGGGCTGCGCTCGATGAGGCGTTCCGGCGCGTCTCCGGTGCGGCGCATGGGGTGCGGGTGACCCTGTCGGTCAAGGGCCATGAGATGCGGATTCCGCAGGCGGCCGGCGGCGTGGCGCGGGCGAGCTTTTCCGACCTCTGCAGCCAAGCCTATGGCGCCTCCGACTATATCGCGCTGGCGCAGCGCTTCCACACGCTGGTGCTCGACGACATCCCGGCGCTGGCGCGAGACCGGCGCAACGAGGCCAAGCGTTTCATCATCCTGATCGACACGCTCTATGAGCACCACGTCAAGCTCGTCGCTTCGGCGGCGGCCGAGCCGCAGGAACTCTACAAGGACGGCAATGGCCGCGAGGCCTTCGAGTTCGACCGCACGGTCTCGCGATTGATCGAGATGCGCTCCGACGACTATCTCGCCTTGCCGCATGGTCGCGCCGATTCCGCCGCGAGCGGCGACAGCGGCGGATTGGTGGAAACCTGAGAGATGGCAGGCAAACACGTCCTGGAGATCAGGCGGGCAACGTCTGCCGACGCGCAAATCATCAGCGATCTCATTATACGCACGCTGCGCGAAACGAATGCGCGGTACTATTCTCCAGACATTTTGGAGACGGTCATAGCCAACTTTTCCAGCGACAAGGTTGCCCTGCGCATGGGCGATCGCAGTGTTTTGATCGCGATGACGGAGCGCGATATCGCCGGCACGGCCAGCCTGCATGGAAACTGGGTGCGCAGCGTCTTCGTCAGGCCGGATCGGCAAGGCCAAGGCATCGGCGCGCGATTGATGGAGAGCGTTCTGGCAATCGCCGCCGAGCAGGGGCTCGGCCAAGTCACGGTGCCGTCATCGGTCAATGCCGAAGGATTTTATGCGAAGCTGGGTTTCGTGCATCTTCGCGATGAATTCCACGGAGCCGAACGCGTCATCTTGATGACGAAGGTGCTCCTTTCCCAGATCGAACAAGGCTGAGTTCCCGATCATGCCGATGCGCGAGCCGAGCGAGACCCGCATCCTCTCGGTCGCCAGCGAGCATCTGCGCCAGTTCGGGCTGAAGCGCTTCACCGTCGTGGCGGTGGCGGCGGAGGCAGGCATGACGCATGCCAATGTCTATCGCTACTTCCCGTCGCGGGGGGCGCTGGTCGATGCGGTCGTCGATGTCTGGCTGAAGACGACCGAGCGGCGCCTCGCCGACATCGCCGATGGACCCGACCCCGCCGCCGACAAGCTCGAACGGTTGATCCTGGCGCTGGCCAAGGGCAATCGCGATCTGCTGAGCGAGGATCCGCATCTCTTCGCCGCGCTCTCGCAGGCGGTCGCCAAGCGCCACGCGATCAGCCGGCGCAACCGTACCCGCGTGCGGGCGCTGTTCGAGCGGGTCATCGACGAGGGCATTGCGTCGGGCGCCTTCGAGCCGCGCGACCGCGACCGCGCCATCGCCTTCGTCATCGATGCCACGCATCGCTTCATTCATCCGGCCGCGCTGGCGCTCGAGGCGGATGTGCCCCAGGCCTCCGTCGATATGCGCCTGGCCACCCTGATCCGCGTCGCACTGCGCGTGCTGGAGACCGGGATCATCTGAAAAATCTTGTGACAAATTACAAATTCTGTAAATTGTCATTGTCGGTTTTCTCGACCTTGGACAAGGCGGCCGCATTTTCGCCCGGTGCAAGTGCTTGAAATCAGGCCGATTGGTCGGTTGGGCTCCAAACTGGCGCGCATCGAGACCGGTCTTCATCCCCGCAAAGGACAGGGTTGCGGCAAAAGCCCCGTTTGGGCCAAAGAAACCCACGGTTTCGGCCGGCCACCGGCCTCCCGCAGCACCTAAGGACAAGGACTAGGATATGGCCCGCAAGAAGATTGCCCTCATCGGCGCCGGCCAGATCGGCGGAACGCTCGCGCACCTGGCCGGTCTGAAGGAACTGGGCGACGTCGTCATGTTCGACATCGCCGAGGGCATCCCGCAAGGCAAGGGCCTCGACATCGCCGAATCCGCGCCGGTCGATGGCTTCGATGCGAGCTATACCGGCACGCAGTCCTATGAGGACATCAAGGGCGCCGATGTGATCATCGTCACCGCCGGCGTGCCGCGCAAGCCCGGCATGAGCCGCGACGACCTGATCGGCATCAACCTCAAGGTGATGAAGTCGGTCGGCGAGGGCATCAAGCAATACGCCCCCAAGGCCTTCGTCATCTGCATCACCAATCCGCTCGACGCCATGGTCTGGGCGCTGCAGAAATTCTCCGGCCTCAAGCCCAACATGATCTGCGGCATGGCCGGCGTGCTCGACAGCGCCCGCTTCCGCCACTTCCTCGCCGACGAGTTCAAGGTCTCGGTCAAGGACGTCTCGGCCTTCGTGCTCGGCGGCCATGGCGACGACATGGTGCCGCTCGTCCGCTACTCGGGCGTCGCCGGCATCCCGCTGCCTGATCTCGTCAAGATGAAGTGGACCACCCAGGAGCGCCTCGACGCCATCGTCGAGCGTACCCGCAAGGGCGGCGGCGAGATCGTCAACCTGCTCAAGACCGGTTCGGCCTTTTATGCGCCCGCGGCTTCCGCGATCGCGATGGCCGAGAGCTATCTCAAGGACCAGAAGCGCGTCCTGCCGGCGGCGGCCGCGCTCAAGGGCCAGTACGGCGTCAAGGACATGTTCGTCGGCGTGCCGGTGGTGATCGGCGCCAAGGGCGTGGAGAAGGTCGTCAAGATCCGCCTCAACGGCGCCGAGAAGGCGATGCTGGAGAAGTCGGTGGCTTCGGTCCAGACCCTCATCGACGCCTGCAAGGCTATCGATCCGTCATTGGCGTGACATAAGGGCAGTCGGCAATAGGCCGTCGGCAGTCGTGCAAATGGCGCCAGCTCGCTTCTCTACTGCCGACTGCCTATTGCCGACTGCCAAAATAACCTTCGCTTCAGGGAAACCGAGCACATGAACATCCACGAATATCAGGGCAAGGCGGTTCTCAAGGAGTTCGGCGCGCCGGTCTCCGCCGGTTTCCCGGCGCTGACGGTCGCCGAGGCCGTCGAGGCCGCCAAGAAGCTGCCCGGACCGCTTTATGTGGTGAAGAGCCAGATCCACGCCGGCGGCCGCGGCAAGGGCAAGTTCAAGGAACTCGGCCCTGACGCCAAGGGCGGCGTGCGGCTGGCCAAGTCGGTCGCCGAGGTCGAGAGCCACGCCAAGGAAATGCTCGGCAACACGCTGGTGACCGCGCAGACCGGCGAAGCCGGCAAGCAGGTCAACCGCCTCTATATCGAGGACGGCTCGGACATCGAGAAGGAGTTCTACCTCTCGGCCCTGGTCGATCGCGAGACCTCGCGCGTCGCCTTCGTGATCTCGACCGAGGGCGGCATGGACATCGAGGCCGTCGCCCATGACACGCCGGAGAAGATCGAGACCTTCTCGGTCGATCCCGCCACCGGCATCATGCCTCATCACGGCCGCACCATGGCGCGGATCCTCGGCCTCTCCGGCGATCTCGCCAAGCAGGCCGGCACGGTGCTGAGCCAGATCTACACGGCGTTCGTGTCCAAGGACATGGACATGCTGGAGATCAACCCGCTGATCGTGACGACGCAGGGTCAGATCAAGTGCCTGGACGCCAAGATCTCCTTCGACTCGAACTCGCTCTACCGTCACCCCGAGATCGTGGCGCTGCGCGACACGACCGAGGAGGACGACAAGGAGATCGAGGCCTCGAAATATGACCTTGCCTATATCGCGCTCGACGGCACGATCGGCTGCATGGTCAACGGCGCGGGCCTCGCCATGGCGACGCTCGACATCATCAAGCTCTATGGCGAGGAGCCGGCGAACTTCCTCGATGTCGGCGGCGGCGCCACGGAAGAGAAGGTCACGGCGGCTTTCAAGATCATCACCGCCGATCCGCAGGTGAAGGGCATCCTGGTCAACATCTTCGGCGGTATCATGAAGTGCGACGTCATCGCGCGCGGCGTCATCGCCGCGGTGAAGGCGGTCGGGCTTCAGGTTCCGCTGGTGGTGCGCCTCGAGGGCACCAATGTGCAGGAAGGCAAGGACATCATCTCGTCCTCCGGACTGAACGTCATTTCCGCCGATGATCTCGACGATGCCGCCCAGAAGATCGTGGCTGCGATCAAGAAGGCCTGAGGAGAAACCATGTCCATCCTGATCGACAAGAACACCAAGGTCATCTGCCAGGGCTTCACCGGCAAGAACGGCACCTTCCATTCCGAGCAGGCGATCGCCTATGGCACGCAGATGGTCGGCGGCACCTCGCCGGGCAAGGGCGGTTCGCTCCATCTCGGCCTGCCCGTCTTCGACACCGTCTTCGAGGCCAAGCAGAAGACCGGCGCCACGGCCTCCGTCGTCTATGTCCCGCCTCCGGGTGCAGCCGACGCGATCTGCGAGGCGATCGACGCCGAGATCCCGCTGATCATCTGCATCACCGAGGGCATCCCGGTGCTCGACATGGTGCGCGTCAAGCGCTCGCTCTCGGGCTCCAAGTCGCGCCTGATCGGGCCCAACTGCCCCGGCGTCGTCACGGCGGGCGAGAGCAAGATCGGCATCATGCCGGCCAACATCTTCAAGCCGGGCTCTGTCGGCATCGTCTCGCGCTCGGGCACGCTGACCTATGAGGCGGTGTTCCAGACCACCCGCGAGGGCCTGGGCCAGACCACGGCCGTCGGCATCGGCGGCGATCCGGTCAAGGGCACCGAGTTCATCGACATGCTCGAGATGTTCCTGGCCGACGAGCACACCAAGTCGATCGTCATGATCGGCGAGATCGGCGGCTCGGCGGAAGAGGACGCGGCGCAGTTCATCAAGGACGAAGCCAAGCGCGGCCGCAAGAAGCCGATGGTCGGCTTCATCGCCGGTCGCACGGCGCCTCCCGGACGTCGCATGGGCCATGCCGGCGCGATCATCTCGGGCGGCAAGGGCGGCGCGGAAGACAAGATCGCGGCCATGGAAGCGGCCGGTATCCGGGTCTCGCCCTCGCCGGCGCGCCTTGGAAAGACCTTGGTCGACGTGTTGAAGGGCTGAGGGTCGCGCGCGTCATGGTCGGGCCTGGCCCGACCATCTCGTGACGCGCCGGACTACCGAAAAGATGGTCGGCTCAAGGCCGACCATGACGCTGCAGGCAGGAAAAGGCAGGACAGACCATGGCTCGCCAGGACATCAACGAGGCTCTCGCCCAGACGGGTTTCCTCTATGGCGGCAACGCAGCCTATATCGAGGATCTCTACGCCCGCTATCAGGCCGATCCGAAATCGGTCGACGAGCAGTGGCAGGGTTTCTTCGCGGGGTTGAAGGACGAAGGCTCGGCCATCATCCAGAACGCCAAGGGCGCCTCCTGGAAGAAGCCGAACTGGCCGGTTCCCGCCAATGGCGAGCTCGTCTCGGCGTTCGACGGCAACTGGGCCGTGGTCGAGAAGGTCGTCTCCGACAAGCTCGGCGCCAAGGCCAAGGCCGCCGGCACCGCCCTGAGCGCGTCCGACGTGCAGCAGGCGACGCGCGATTCCGTGCGCGCCATCATGCTGATCCGCGCCTACCGCATGCGCGGCCATCTCCACGCCAAGCTCGATCCGCTCGGCATCGAGCAGGCCCGGGATCCCGAGGAGTTCTCGCCGGCCGCCTTCGGTTTCACCGAGGCCGATCTCGACCGCAAGATCTTCATCGACAACGTGCTCGGCATGGAGTTCGCCACGATCCGCGAGATGACCGCGATCCTGCAGCGGACCTATTGCAGCACGGTCGGCATCGAGTTCATGCACATCTCCGATCCGGAGCAGAAGGCTTGGCTGCAGGAGCGGATCGAGGGCCCCGACAAGGAGATCGCCTTCACCCGCGAAGGCAAGAAGGCGATCCTGAACAAGCTCGTCGAGGCCGAGGGCTTCGAGAAGTTCATCGACCTTAAATATACCGGCACCAAGCGCTTCGGCCTCGATGGCGCGGAGGCGCTGATCCCGGCGCTGGAGCAGATCATCAAGCGCGGCGGCGCGCTCGGCGTGCGCGACATCGTCTTCGGCATGGCCCATCGCGGCCGCCTCAACGTGCTGACCCAGGTTCTGGGCAAGCCGCACCGCGCACTGTTCCACGAGTTCAAGGGCGGGTCGTTCCATCCCGACGACGTCGAGGGCTCGGGCGACGTCAAGTACCATCTGGGCGCTTCGTCTGACCGCGAGTTCGACGGCAACAACGTCCATGTTTCGCTGACCGCCAATCCGTCGCATCTCGAGATCGTCGACCCCGTCGTGCTCGGCAAGGTCCGCGCCAAGCAGGACCAGTTCGGCGATGTCGTCGAGCGCTCCAAGGTGCTGCCGCTCCTGCTGCATGGCGATGCCGCCTTCGCCGGCCAGGGCGTGGTGGCGGAATGCCTGGGCCTGTCCGGCCTGAAGGGCCACCGCACCGGCGGCTCCGTGCATTTCATCATCAACAACCAGATCGGTTTCACCACCTATCCGCGCTATTCGCGCTCCTCGCCCTATCCGTCCGATGTGGCCAAGATGGTCGAGGCTCCGGTCTTCCATGTGAATGGCGACGATCCGGAGGCGGTGGTCTTCGCCGCCAAGATCGCGATCGAATTCCGGCAGAAGTTCCACAAGCCGGTGGTGGTCGACATGTTCTGCTATCGCCGCTTCGGCCATAACGAGGGCGACGAGCCCGGCTTCACCCAGCCGCTGATGTACCGCAAGATCCGCGGCCACAAGACGACGCTGGAGCTCTATTCCGCCAAGCTCGAGGCCGAGGGCGTGATCCAGCCCGGCGAGGTCGACGAGGCGCGCGCCGCCTGGAAGGCCAAGCTCGAGATCGAGTTCGAGGCCGGCCAGGCCTTCAAGCCGAACAAGGCGGATTGGCTCGACGGCCGCTGGGCCGGCATGAAGGCGATCCGCGCCGATGAGGACGATCCGCGTCGCGGTGCGACCGGCGTTCCCGCTGCGGTTCTCCAGGAGATCACCGAGAAGATCACCGCGACCCCGCCCGGCTTCAACGTCCACAAGACGATCCAGCGCTTCCTCGACAACCGTCGCAAGGCGGTCGAGACCGGGCAGGGCATCGACTGGGCGACGGCCGAAGCGCTGGCCTTCGGCTCGCTCCTGCTCGACGGCAACCCGGTCCGGCTCTCGGGCCAGGATTGCGAGCGCGGCACCTTCAGCCAGCGCCATTCCGTGCTGATCGACCAGGAGACCGAGGCGCGCCACACCTCGCTGAACCATATCCGCGAGGGCCAGTCGCGCTACGAGGTCATCAATTCGATGCTCTCGGAAGAGGCGGTGCTCGGCTTCGAATACGGCTACACGCTGTCGGAGCCGAACGCCCTGACCTGCTGGGAAGCGCAGTTCGGCGACTTCGCCAATGGCGCGCAGGTGCTGTTCGACCAGTTCATCTCGTCCGGCGAGCGCAAATGGCTGCGCATGTCGGGCCTCGTCTGCCTGCTGCCGCATGGCTATGAGGGCCAGGGGCCGGAGCATTCCTCGGCACGCCTGGAGCGCTTCCTGCAGATGTGCGCGGAAGACAACATGCAGGTGGCGAACTGCTCGACGCCGGCGAGCTATTTCCACATCCTGCGCCGCCAGCTGAAGCGCGACTTCCGCAAGCCGCTGATCCTGATGACGCCGAAGTCGCTGCTGCGCCACAAGCGCTGCGTCTCCGACCTCGCCGAGCTCGCCGAGGGCTCGACCTTCCATCGCGTGCTGCATGACGATGCCGAGCGCGGCCGCTCGACCACCAAGCTGGTCAAGGACGCCAAGATCCGTCGCGTCGTGCTGTGCACCGGCAAGGTCTATTTCGACCTGCTGGAAGAGCGCGAGAAGCGCGGCATCGACGACGTCTATCTGATGCGCGTCGAGCAGCTCTATCCGTTCCCGCTGAAGTCGCTGGCGCAGGAGCTGGCGCGCTTCAAGGGCGCCGACGTGGTCTGGTGCCAGGAGGAGCCGAAGAACATGGGCTCCTGGACCTTCGTCGAACCCTATCTCGAATGGGTGCTGGGCCATGCCGGAGTGAAGTCGAAGCGGCCGCGTTATGTCGGACGCCCGGCATCGGCCGCGACGGCGACCGGCCTGATGTCCAAGCACCTCGCACAGCTCAACGCGTTCCTGGACGAAGCCTTCGCGGCCTGACCCCAGTAGCGCCCTTCACGACACGCCAGACAAAGACACCAACAGAGGCCTGACATGGCGACCGAAATCCGCGTACCCACCCTCGGCGAATCCGTCTCCGAGGCCACAATCGGCAAGTGGTTCAAGAAGCCGGGCGACGCGGTGAAGGCCGACGAGCCTTTGGTCGAGCTGGAGACCGACAAGGTCACGCTCGAGGTCAACGCGCCGGCCGCCGGCGTGCTCGGCGAGATCGTCGCCAAGGAAGGCGACACGGTCGGCGTCAGCGCGCTGCTCGGCATGATCACGGCTGGCGACGGCAAGGCCGCAGCTCCTGCCAAGGCCGAAGCGAAGACGGCCGACGCTGCTGTGGCGCAGGCCGCTGGCAAGGCCGGCGAGGCGACTTCCGCCGCTGCCGAGAAGAAGTCCGGCGAGGTCGCCGGCGACACGACGATCAAGCCCGCGACGAAGGCGGCCGATTCCGGCCCCGCCGTCAGCCGTCTCGCAGCCGAAAGCGGCGTCGACCCGGCGAGCGTCAGCGCTTCGGGCAAGGATGGCCGCGTCACCAAGGGCGACATGCTGGCCGCGATCGCCGCCGGTTCCGCGGCTCCGGCGCCCGCCGCCCCGGCTGCGCCGATCCAGCTTCGCGCCCCGTCGGCTCCCGACGACGCCTCGCGCGAAGAGCGCGTCAAGATGACCAAGCTGCGCCAGACCATCGCGCGCCGCCTCAAGGAAGCCCAGGCGACAGCTGCGATGCTGACCACCTTCAACGAGGTGGACATGTCGGCGGTGATGGCGTTGCGCAACCAGTACAAGGATGTCTTCGAGAAGAAGCATGGTGTGAAGCTCGGCTTCATGGGCTTCTTCGTGAAGGCCTGCGTGCAGGCGCTGAAGGAGATCCCCTCCGTCAATGCCGAGATCGACGGCACCGACATCGTCTACAAGAACTATTATCACATCGCGGTTGCGGTCGGCACCGATAAGGGCCTGGTCGTGCCGGTGGTGCGCGACGCCGACCAGCTCTCGATTGCGGGTGTCGAGAAGGCGATCGGCGTGCTCGGCAAGAAGGCGCGCGACGGCGCCCTCAAGATCGAGGACATGCAGGGCGGCACCTTCACCATCTCGAATGGCGGCGTCTACGGTTCGCTGATGTCGACGCCGATCCTGAACGCGCCGCAATCGGCGATCCTGGGCATGCACAAGATCCAGGAGCGCCCGATGGTCGTCGGCGGCCAGATCGTGATCCGGCCGATGATGTATCTGGCGGTCTCCTACGATCACCGCATCATCGACGGCAAGGAGGCCGTGACCTTCCTCGTCCGCATCAAGGAAGCGCTGGAGGATCCGGCGCGCCTCGTGCTCGACCTCTGAGACAGCGAGCCCATGCTCTTCCTGATCGTCGCGAGCGTCGCGCTCCTCTTCGTCCATATCGGAGCGCAGGCGATCGCGGCGACAAGCGAGCTCGGCTCGGACTGGAATGCCGGGCCGCGCGATGAAGGGGTAAGGCCGCAAGGCGTCATCGCCGGGCGGGCCGAGCGGGCGCTGCGCAACTATGTCGAGACCTATGCGGCTTTCGCGATCCTGGCGGCGACCCTGGTCGCGAGCGGACGTGGGGACGGGGTAGGCCTTGTGGGAAGCGCGGTCTGGGTCGCGGCCCGCATCGTCTATCTGCCGCTCTATCTGGCCGGCATCCGATATTGGCGCAGCCTGGTCTGGCTCGTCGCCACGGCGGGGCTGGCACTGATGGCGGCGCGCCTGCTGATCTGAGCCGCAGGGAGATCGAACATGGCCTTCGGATCCAATCCCCCTCCGATCCAGCCGCATCTCTGCGTCAAGGGCGGCATCGAGGCGATTGCCTTCTACGAGAGGGCCTTCGGCGCGCAGTGCACATTCAAGGCCATGGCCGACGATGGCGCGCGCGTGATGCACGCCAACCTCGCGCTCTTCGGCAGCGAGGTCATGCTGCATGACGAGTTTCCCGAATTCGGCGGCGATCTGCTCGCGCCACCGAGCCGGGGCGGCGCGAGCATGGCCATCAACATCAACCTGCCGGCACCCGCCGATATCGATGCGGCGGTGGCACGCGCCGAGGCTGCCGGCGCCCATGTCGTCATGCCGGCGGGCGACGTCTTCTGGGGCGCGCGCTATGCCCGCATCCGCGACCCGTTCGGCCATATCTGGTCCTTCAATGCGCCGCTGGCGCAACACCCATAAGTCAGACCGAAAGAGAGACCATGTCCTACGATCTCGTCGTCATCGGAACCGGCCCCGGCGGCTATGTCTGCGCCATCCGCGCTGCCCAGCTCGGCCTCAAGGTTGCCGTGGTGGAGAAGCGCAAGACCCATGGCGGCACCTGCCTGAATGTCGGTTGCATCCCGTCCAAGGCGCTGCTGCATGCCTCCGAGATGTTCGAGGAGGCGAGCCATACCTTCCCGAGCCTCGGCATCACGGTCGGCACGCCCAAGCTCGATCTCAAGCAGATGCTGGTCCACAAGCAGGAGACGGTCGACGCCAACGTCAACGGCGTCGCCTTCCTGCTGAAGAAGAACAAGATCGAGCCCTTCCACGGTACGGCCTCGATCCCGGCGGCCGGCAAGGTCGTCGTCACCGCCGAGGACGGCAAGACGCAGGAGCTCGAGGCCAAGGCGATCGTCATCGCGACGGGCTCCGAATCCACCAACCTCCCGGGCGTGACCGTCGATGAGAAGGTCGTCGTGACCTCGACCGGCGCGCTCGAGCTGACCGCCGTGCCCAAGGAGCTGGTCGTGGTCGGCGCCGGCGTGATCGGGCTCGAGATCGGTTCGGTCTGGAGCCGTCTCGGCGCCAAGGTCACCGTGGTCGAGTATCTCGACCGCATCCTGCCCGGCATGGATGGCGAGATCGCCAAGCAGTTCCAGCGCATCCTGGAGAAGCAGGGCTTCACCTTCCAGCTCGGCGCCAAGGTCACCAAGGTCGAGACGGCCAAGAAGGGCGCGACCGTCACCGTCGAGCCCGCCGCCGGGGGCGAGGCCAAGACGCTGTCAGCCGATATCGTGCTGGTCGCGATCGGCCGTCGCCCGAACACCGACGGGCTCGGCCTGGAAGCAGCCGGCGTCGCGACCGAGCGCGGCCGTGTCATCATCGACGATCATTTCAAGACCAATGTCGCCGGCATCTATGCCATCGGCGACGTGGTGCGTGGCCCGATGCTCGCCCATAAGGCCGAGGATGAGGGCATGGCGGTCGCCGAGATCATCGCCGGCAAGGCGGGCCATGTGAATTACGACGCGATTCCCGGCATCGTCTACACGGCTCCCGAGGTCGCCGCGATCGGCAAGACCGAGGAAGAGCTCAAGGCCGCAGGCGTCGCCTACAAGGTCGGCAAGTTCCCCTTCACGGCCAATGGCCGGGCGCGTGCCATGCGCCATACCGAAGGCTTCGTGAAGTTCCTGGCGGATGCCGCGAGCGACCGCGTGCTCGGCTGCCACATCATCGGTCCCCATGCCGGCGACCTGATCGCCGAGGTCACGGTGCTGATGGAGTTCGGCGGCTCGGCCGAGGACCTCGCCCGCACCTGCCATGCGCATCCGACGCTCGCCGAGGCGGTCAAGGAAGCTGCGCTCGCCGTGGACAAGCTCCCGATCCATATGTGAGCGGCGGCGCTCTTTCGATCGCGGCGTCGGTTTTGGTTCGCGAGCCGGTCTGATGTAGGATCGGCGCCATGACACGAGAAGAGGCTGCTTTCGAACTCGCGCGTCGCGCCGACGCCCTGCGCGCCCGCGGCGCGCAGGCAGCCTATCTCTTCGGCTCGACGGTGCGTAACGCGGCAACCGCCAACAGCGACATCGATCTCTTCATCGATGTCGCGCCGGGTCGAAAATTCTCGCTGATCGATCTCGCCGGGATGCGGAACTTCCTCGTCGGGGAACTCGGGGTCGAGATCGATCTCACCACACGCAAGAGTCTGCACCCCAAGCTGAGAGCGCAGATCGAGAGCGAGGCCATCCGGGTCTTCTGATGGCGAGGCGGGTGGATGTCGTTCTCGAAGACATCCTCGAGGCGATCCGGCTGATCGAGGAAGCCGCCTCGGCGTATGACAGCGCGGGCTTCGGCCGAGCTCTGTTTGTGCAGCGAGGGATCGAGCGATCACTCGAAATCATCTCCGAGGCGGTGCGGCACGTCCCTGACGACTTGCTCGCCTTGCGTCCCGAGATCGCTTGGGTGGACGTCAGAGCCATCGGCAATCTGATCCGCCACGAGTACTGGCGTGTCGATCCCGACATCGTCTGGACGATGGTCACCGATGATCTGCCGCCGTTGCGGAGTGCGATTGAAGACCTGCTCCGGCGCTCACGCGCCTGAGCTTATCCCCGCCTTGCCCTGAACGCCGTCAGCGTGTTGCGCAGCAGGCAGGCGATCGTCATCGGGCCGACGCCGCCGGGCACAGGGGTGATCGCGCCGGCGACATGGATCGCCTCAGCGAAATCGACATCGCCGACCAGCTTGCCGTCGGGCGTGCGGTTGATGCCGACATCGATCACGGCCGCGCCAGGCTTGATCCAGTCGCCCCTGACGAAATGCGGCCGGCCGACCGCGGCCACGACGATATCGGCGCGGCGCACCACGGCGGCGAGGTCGCGCGTGCGGGAATGGGCGATCGTCACCGTGCAGTCGGCCTGCAGCAGCAATTGCGCCACGGGGCGGCCGACGAGCTCGGAGCGGCCGATCACCACGGCCTCCAGCCCCGACAGCGCCGGCAGCGCCTGCCGCAGCAGCAGCATGCAGCCGAGCGGCGTGCAGGGCACGAGGCCGTTCTTGCCGCCGGCGAGCTTGCCGGCATTGATCGGATGCAGGCCGTCGACATCCTTGGCGGGGTCGATGGCGTCGATGATCGTGCCGGTGTCGATATGCCTGGGCAGCGGCAATTGCACCAGGATGCCGTCGACGGTGTCGTCGGCGTTGAGGCTGGCGATCTTGGCCAGGAGCTCGGCCTCGCTGGTCTCGGCCGGCAGCCGATGCGCGACCGAGTTCATGCCGATCTCGGCGGCGAGCTTCTCCTTCGAGGCGACATAGACACGGCTTGCCGGATCCTCGCCGACGAGCACGACATGCAGGCCGGGCACGAGGCCGCGCTCCGCCTTGATCGCCGCGACCTCGCGGCCGATCTCGGCCCGTAGTGCGGCCGCCGCCGCCTTGCCATCGATGATGCGCGCCTGATCCGGCATGGTCTGACAATCCTCGTCTCGTCCGCGAGCCGTCCTCATGCGCGATCGGCCCGGCGGCGACAAGCCCGGATGCGACGCCGTCTTGGTTGCACGCGTCATTGCGGGCCGGTATCGATCGCTGCTTAGAGGGATACAAGGCCGAGCGGGAGAGATGACGACGTGACCAGCGGTTTTGCTTCCCTGCCCGGCACAACCTCCTTTCGCCTGACCAATGCCCGCGCGCCGCTCTGCCTGGTCGACGGCGCTTCGCTCGCCGCCGATCGGGATGGGCTGGCGAAGGTCGATATCGGCGTCGAGCATGGCCGTATCGTCTCGATCCTGCCGGCGGGAACCGAACCGCTGGAGGCAAGCGCCAGCTTCGATCTCGACGGCGGCATCGTGCTGCCACGCCTCGTCGACTGCCATGTCCATCTCGACAAGGGCCATATCTGGCCGCGCCGGCGCAATCCGGACGGCAGCTTCATGGGCGCGCTGAACAATGTCCTGATCGACCGCGAGGCGAACTGGTCTGCGGAGGACGTGCGGACCCGGATGGAGTTCGGCCTGCGTTGTGCGTTCAGCCACGGCACGGCGGCGATGCGGACGCATCTCGATTCGCTCGGCAAGCAGATCGGCATTTCCTGGCCGGTCTTCGCCGAGCTCAGGGCGGAATGGGCGGGCCGTATCGCGCTGCAGGCATCGCCGCTGTTCGGCATCCAGTTCGCACTCGAGCCCGAGCATATGCGGGCGGTGACGGCCGCCGTGAAGGCGCATGGCGACGGCATTTTCGGCTGCGTCAGCTATATGATCCCGGAGCTCGATGCGGCGCTCGACATCGTCTTCCGCACGGCGATCGAGAACGGCTTCGACCTCGATTTCCATGTCGACGAGACCAATGACCCTGAAGCGCGTTCGCTGGAGAACATCGCGGATGCCGCGATCCGCCATGGCTTCGCGGGTAAGATCTTGTGCGGGCATTGCTGCTCGCTTGCCGTGCAGCAGCCCGATGACGAGGCGCGCATCATCGCCAAGGTCAGGGAGGCGGGGATCAGCGTGGTCTCGCTGCCGATGTGCAACATGTATCTGCAGGATCGCGCGGCCGGCCGCACGCCGCGCTGGCGCGGGGTCACGGCGCTGCATGAACTGAAGGCTGCGGGCGTGCCGGTGATGATCGCCTCCGACAACACCCGCGACCCGTTCTATGCCTATGGCGACCTCGACCTGATCGAGGTGCTGCGGGAGGGCACGCGCATCCTCCAGTTCGATCATTCCGGAACCGATTGGGCGAATGCGGTGGCGCGGACGCCGGCGGAGCTCATGGGCACTGCGGGCGCCGGCGTGCTCTCGCCGGGCGGAGCGGCCGACCTGATCCTGACCCGTGCCCGCGACTGGACCGAGTTCTTTGCCCGTCCGCAGACCGACCGGACCGTGCTGGTCAATGGCCGCGCGATCGACACGACGCTGCCGGACCATCGCGAGCTCGATCATCTGATGGGCGGCAGAGCATGACCACCCGCTACGACATCGCCGCGTTGAAGGCGCGCCTCGGCGGCATCCGCAGCGAGGACAACCCGGCACTGGTGAAGCAGAAGAGCCGCGATTTCTTCTGGTACTCTCCGGTGCTGAAGCGCCAGCTCGACCATGTCACGGCCGACATCGTGGTGTCGCCGACGAGCGAGGCAGAGGTGCTGGAAGTGCTCGCTGCGGCGCATGCGCTGGGCATTCCGGTGACGCCGCGCGGCACCGGCACGGGCAATTACGGCCAGGCCATGCCGCTCTCGGGCGGCGTGCTGCTCGATCTCTCCGGCTTCAACAAGGTCAAGGCGATCGCGCCCGGCCGCTATGTCGCCGAGCCCGGTGCGATCATGGCGCGGATCGACGACGAGACGCGCCGGCATTCGCGCCAGGAGCTCAGGCTCCACCCCTCGACCTATCAGACCGCCTCGATCGGCGGCTTCATCGCCGGCGGCTCGGGCGGCGTCGGCTCGATCAAATGGGGCGGATTGCGCGACTGGGGCAACATCATCGCGCTCAAGGTTGCGACGATGGAGGCCTCTCCGCGCATTCTGGAGTTGAGCGGCGAGGATCTGCACAAGGTCGCCCATGCCTATGGCACCAACGGCATCATCACCGAGGTCGAGATGCCCTTGGCGCCGGCTTACGACTGGGTCGATATCATCCTCGGCTTCGGCAGTTTGCGGGCCGCGACGGAGTTCGCCAATGGGCTGGGCGAGCAGGACGGGCTGGCGCTGAAGAATCTTGCCGTCGTCGCTGCGCCGGCTCCTCATGATTATTTCCTGCGGCACAGGAAATTCCTGCCGCGCGACAGCCATCTCGTCATCGTCATGGCGGCGGATTTCGCGGTCGACTCGCTGCTGGCCTATGCGAGGCGTTTCAGAGGCGCCGAACTGCTGATGCGCTCGGACAGGCTCTCCCCGGAGGAGGCGAAGGGCCTGCCGCCCGCCTATGAGCTCGGCTGGAACCACACCACGCTCAGGGCGCTGCGCGTCGACCCCGCCATCACCTATCTCCAGGTGCTCTACCCGTTCCCTGATCAGGTCGAGCTGGTCGAGGCGATCCATGCGCGCTTCGGCGATGAAGTGCTCTGCCATCTCGAATTCGTCCGCTTCGACGGCAAGATCACCTGCTTCGGGCTGCCTTTGGTGCGCTTCACCACGGAAGAGCGGCTGGAGGAGATCATGGCGATCCATGAGGCGATGGGCGCGCCGATCTTCAACCCGCATCGCTACACGCTGGAGGAGGGCGGCATGAAGCAGACCGATGAAGCCCAGCTCGCCTTCAAGCGGCAGGCCGATCCGCAGGGGCTGCTCAACCCCGGCAAGATGATCGCCTGGGAAGATCCTGCCTATGATTACGCTTCAGGCAAGACCTTCCTGTTCCGCAGCCTGTCCGAAGCCGGGGTGGGCTGACAATGCGGGTGCTCGTGCTCTACGCCCATCCCGATCCGCAAAGCTATGGCGCGGCGCTGCACGAGGCGGTGGTGGCGAGCTTGCGTGCGGCCGGGCACGAGGTCGATGATTGCGATCTCTATGCCGAAGGCTTTGACGCCGTGCTGAGCCGGGCCGAGCGCGTGGGCTATCACGACCTCGCCGGCAATACGCGTCCCGTTGCCGGCTATGTCGAGCGGCTGCAAAAGGCCGAGGCTCTGGTGCTGTGCTTTCCGGTCTGGAATTTCGGCTATCCGGCGATCCTGAAGGGGTTCTTCGACAGGGTCTTCCTGCCCGGCGTCTCGTTCAAGCTGGTCGACGGCAAGGTCAGGCCCAATCTCTGGAACATCCGCAAGCTTGCGGCGGTAACGACCTATGGCGGGTCGCGCTGGCGCGCGCTGCTGATGGGCGATCCGCCGCGCAAGCTGGTCAAGCGGGTGCTGCGCGCGGTCTGCCATCCCGGTGCGCGGCCGCTCTATCTGGCGCATTACGACATGAACCGCGCGACGCCGGAGACCCGCCAAGCATTTTTCGAGCGGGTTCGTGCTAATATGGGCCGGCTGTGAAGCATCTGTCTCACCGACGTCATCAGCGTGTCATGATCGCGGGCGATCTGAGAGCCGGCGAACGATCGCCTAAACCATTAGCAAGGACCGGCTCATGACCAAGTCGCTGGAGAAAAGCGTCGGCCGTGCCCTGCTGGTGACGGCGCGGCTGCATCGCGCGCGGATGGGCGAGCGGCTCAATGCGCTTGGCCTGTTCCCGGGCCAGGAGCAGGCGCTGAAGGCGCTGCAGCCCGCACCGATGACGATGGGCGAGCTTGCGACCCTGCTCCGGGTCAAGCCGCCGACGGTTTCCAAGACGATCGGCCGGCTTTCCCTGCAGGGGCTCGTCACCCGCGAGGGCGGCAGCCGCGACGGGCGTCTCGTCCAGGTCGCGCTGACCGAGCTTGGCCAGAAGACCGCCGCGACGCTCGATGCGGTCTGGAACCAGGTCGAGGACGAGCTGCTCGAACGGCTCGACGCGAAGGAGCGCAAGCAGCTGCGCAAGCTTCTCCGCAAAGCCGCCAAAGGATTGTCGAAAGCCGGCGTCGAGATCGAGGATAGCGATGTCGATGGCGACGAGGCCGACAGCGACGGCTGATACGCGCATGGATTGCATGCAGCCATCGACTGGCCTGAGGCCGTAAAACGGTTAAATCTGCCTCTGGCATTCTGCCAGCGCATGACGGAACCTTTCTTGGCGGCTCATCCCCATACTCCGGAAACCAGCCGCACGCGGCTGGCTGCGATCGCGCTGATGTGTGGGGCCGTGCTGTGCTTCGCCATGCTCGATGCCAGCGCGAAATGGCTGTCGGCCTCGATGGATCCGGTGCAGGTGGTGTTCGCCCGCTACGCCGGCAGCATGGCGCTGGTCTGCCTGCTGCTCAATCCGTGGAGCCATCCCGGCATCCTGCGGACGCAACGACCCTGGCTCCAGGCGGTTCGCTCACTGCTGCTGCTGGGCTCGACGATGCTGAACTTCATCGCGGTCAAATATCTCCAGCTTGCCGAGACCGTCTCGATCATGTTCGCGGGGCCACTCCTGGTGGCGCTGGTCTCCGGCCCGCTTCTGGGGGAATGGCCGGGCCCGCGCCGGCTTGTCGCGATCGGCGTCGGTTTTCTCGGCGTGCTGGTGATCACGCGGCCGGGCTTCGGCGGGATGCATCCCGCCGCCCTGCTCAGCGTGCTCGGCTGCGTCTGCTACTCGTTCTATTCGCTGGCGACGCGCAAGCTTGCCGCCTTCGATCCGCCGGAGACGACGATGGTCTATTCGGGCGTCGCCGGCACGCTGGCCATGCTGCCATTGATCCCGTTCTTCTGGACGATGCCGCAAAGCCCGCTGGTCTGGCTGCTGATGTTCGCGACCGGGGTGCTCGGCGGCTTCGGCCACTGGCTCCTGATCCTGGCGCATCGGCTGGCGCCCGCGACGGTACTTGCACCCTTCATCTATTCGCAGATCGTCTGGATGATTGCGCTCGGCTGGTTCGCCTTCGGCCAGTGGCCGGACCGCTGGACCTTCGTCGGCGCGAGCATCGTCATCGCCTCCGGGCTCTACCTGCTCTACCGGGAGCGGGTCAGGCATGTGCCCGAGGGCTCGGCGCGGCTGGATTGAAGCCTGCCAGCTCCCGACCCTCCAATCCTCAGCCCTCATCCTGAGGAGCCGCGAAAGCGGCGTCTCGACGGATGTTTCAGAGGGCACTGGCGCATGCTTCGAGACGCGGCCCGATGGCCGCTCCTCAGGGCGAGGGCTGAGAGGTGGAGATGCGCAGTCCTCAGACCGAGACCTGCGTGCCGACCTCGACGACGCGACCGGTCGGGATCTGGAAGAAGCTCGTGGCGTCGGTCGCGCTCTTGGTCAGGCTGATGAAGAGCTTGTCCTGCCAGATCGGCATGCCCGATTGCGGGGAGGCCTTGATCGAGCGGCGCGACAGGAAGAACGAGGTCGACATGATGTCGAACTTGAAGCCCTGCTTGCGCAGCACGGCGAGCCCCTTTGGGATGTTGGGGCTTTCCATATAGCCGTAGACCATCTCGACCCGCCAGAAATCGTCAGTGATCCGCGAGAGCCTGACGCGCTCCTCCTCGGCGACGCGCGGCGTGTCGGCCGAGCGCACGGTCAGGATCACATTGCGCTCATGCAGCACCTTGTTGTGCTTGAGGTTGTGCAGCAGCGAGGCGGGCGCCGTCTCGGGGTCGCTGGTCAGGAACACCGCCATGCCCTTGACGCGCACGGGCGGGCTTTTGGACAGCATGCCGACGAGTTCGAGCAGCGGCACGTCGGTCTTGCGCGTCTTGTCGAACAGGATCTTGGTGCCGCGCACCCAGGTCCACATCAGCACGACGAGGAAGATCGCCAGCAGCACCGGCATATAGCCGCCGCTGAACAGCTTCAGCATGTTGGCGGCGAAGAAGGCGACGTCGATGACCAGGAAGGGCAGGATCAGCGCCACCGTCGCCGGCAGGCTCCAACCCCAGCCGCGGCGGATGACGATAAAGGCGAGCAGGGAGCTCACCACCATGGTGCCGAACACGGCGATGCCGTAGGCGTGCGAGAGGTTGGACGAGGTCCGGAAGGCGAAGACCAGGATCAGCACGACGACGAGCAGCATCCAGTTGATGCGCGGGATGTAGATCTGCCCGGAGGTGTGCTCGGAGGTGTGCCTGATCTCGAGCCGCGGCAGCAGGCCGAGCTGGATCGCCTGCCGCGTCAGGGAGAAGGCGCCGGTGATCACGGCCTGGCTCGCGATGATGGTCGCGATCGTCGCCAGGATGACGAGCGGCAGGATCAGGAAGTCGGGCGCGAGCTTGTAGAACGGATTGTCGATCGCGGACGGGTCCGACAGGATGAGCGCGCCTTGGCCGAGATAGTTCAGCCAGAGCGAGGGAAACACCAGCCAGATCCAGGCGCCCTGAATTGGCCCACGGCCGAAATGGCCCATATCGGCATAGAGCGCCTCGGCGCCCGTGACGGCCAGGCAGACCGAGCCGAGCACGGCCAGCGACACGGTGGGATGGTCGACGAAGAAGCGCAGGCCGTAATAGGGGTTGACCGAGGCGAGCACGGTCAGTTCGTCAGCGATGTGATAGATGCCCAGGCCCGCCAGCGCCACGAACCAGACCAGCATGACGGGGCCGAAGAAATTCGCGACCTTTTCGGTGCCGCCGCTCTGCACCATGAACAGGACGATCAGGATGATCGAGGCGATCCAGATCACATAGTCGTCAAGCACCGGCGTCACCAGCTTGATGCCCTCGACAGCCGAGAGCACCGAGATCGCCGGCGTGATGACCGCGTCGCCATAGAACAGCGCCGCGCCCGCCATTCCCAAAAACAATACGAAGCCGCCGCGCATGCGGCCCAGGCCGCGCTGGGCCAGGGCGACCAGCGTCAGGATGCCGCCTTCGCCATTATTGTCGGCCCGCATCAGCAGCAGCACGTATTTCAGCGTTACCACGACGACGAGCGACCACAGGATCAGCGACAGCACGCCGATGACGATGTCGCGCGGCACCGGCGTGTCGGCTGCGGCATTGGTCAGCGCGCCATGGGCCGCGGTCGCGGCCAGAACCGTCTCGCGCAGGGCGTAGAGCGGGCTCGTGCCGATGTCGCCGTAGACGACGCCAAGCGCGCCCAGCGCCAGGACCGCGAAGCTGTTGGTCGAATGGCCGTGCTTGCTTGCGCTGCCATGACCATCATCGAGGCCGAAACGGGAATCCTCCGGCCGTGTGGTCGGTGGATTCGGCTGATCATGCCCCATCAGGGATCTCCGCGAGCGCTGCGGTGCAGCGAAAGGCCGGGGCGTCTAACACAAGCAGGCCAGCGCGCAAAGGCGTGCCGGTTCGATCTCACTGCGCCGCATCGCTCAGCCCACCATAACGCCGCGCGATATAGCCATCGACCATCGTCTTGAATTCGGCGGCGATGGCGGGGCCGCGCAGGGTCGTGACCTTGCGGCCGTCGACGAAAACGGGAGCAACAGGCGCCTCGCCCGTGCCAGGCAGCGAGATACCGATATCGGCATGTTTGGACTCGCCGGGTCCGTTGACGATGCACCCCATCACCGCGACGTTCAGCGTCTCGACGCCGGGATAGCGCGTCTTCCATTCCGGCATGGAGCTCGAGATCCAGCTCTGGATGTCCCGCGCCAGCTCCTGGAACACCGTCGAGGTGGTGCGGCCGCAGCCGGGGCAGGCGGCGACCAGCGGCACGAAGGCGCGGAAGCCCATGGTCTGGAGCAGCTCCTGCGCGGCCTTGACCTCGAGCGTGCGGTCGCCGCCGGGCTCAGGCGTCAGCGAGAAGCGGATCGTGTCGCCGATGCCCTCCTGCAGCAGGATGCCGAGCGCGGCCGAGGAGGCGACGAGGCCCTTCGAGCCCATGCCGGCTTCGGTGAGGCCGAGATGGATGGCGTAGTCAGCCCGGTTCGCCAGCATGCGGTAGACCGCGATCAGGTCCTGCACGCCCGAGACCTTGGCCGAAAGGATGATACGGTCCCGGCCCAATCCGATCTCCTCGGCGCGCTGCGCGGAGAGGAGAGCGGACTGCACCATCGCTTCGCGCATCACGGCGCGAGCATCGAGCGGGGTGGCCGAGACGGCGTTCTCGTCCATCAGGGCGGTCAGCAATTCCTGGTCGAGCGAGCCCCAGTTCGCGCCGATGCGCACGGCCTTGCCGTGCTTGATCGCGAGTTCGACGATCTGGCCGAATTGCCGGTCCTTCTTGTCCTTGAAGCCGACATTACCGGGGTTGATGCGGTATTTCGCCAGCGCCTCGGCGCAGGCGGGATGGTCGGTCAGGAGCTTGTGGCCGATATAGTGGAAATCGCCGACCAGCGGCACGTCGATGCCGATGCGGTCGAGCCGCTCGCGAATATGCGGGACCGCGGCGGCGGCCTCGTCGCGGTCGACCGTGATGCGGACGAGTTCCGAACCCTGCCGGGCGAGCGCCGCGACCTGCGCGATCGTGCCCGCGATATCGGCGGTGTCGGTATTGGTCATCGATTGCACGACGATCGGCGCACCGCCGCCGACGGCGACGGAGCCGACCTGGACCGGCACGGTCAGCCGGCGCGGCTGCGGTCCGGCCTGATCGGGGAGGCAGGGAGGCGACACGCGCTCGTTCATCCTTGAACGCTCCGGCAATGCTCGCAGCGGCCGACGATCTCGACCACCTGATGCGAGGGGGAAAACTGTCGCGTCTGCGCGATCGCTGCCACGGCCTTCTTCATGGCGGGCGAGGAATCCTCGTCGACGCCGCCGCAGGCCTCGCAGATCAGGAAGGCGACGACCTCGTCGGCGCCGTGGCCGTGCAGGCAGGCGATATAGGCGTTGCGCGAGGAGAGCCGGTGAACGAAGCCCTGCTCGACCAGAAAGTCGAGCGCGCGATAGATCGAGATCGGCGCGAGACGGCGCCCGCCGGCCGGCGAGATGCGGTCGGCCAGATCATAGGCCCCGACGGGGCGGTGGTCGGCATGCAGCGCCTCCAGCGCCTTGCGGCGGATCGGCGTCAGCCTGAGACCGCGCTCGCGGCAGAGATGCTCGGCCCGGGCCAGGGCCTGGGCTGCATGATTGCGATGGTCATGCGCATGCCGGCAGATTGCATCGTCAGCGCCGTCATGATCGTGTGCGTGTGGCTGCATTTTGGTCATGTTGCGTTGCAATAGGTCATCAGGCGCCGCGCCGCGACCCTTTTCCGGTCACTGACATATCGCCCGCTCGGCACCGAACCTAAGCATTTCTATCCTCAATGTCAGGAGCCTTGACGTTCATGTTCCTCAAAGACCGCTGCGCCGTGATCACCGGCTCGACCTCCGGCATCGGCCTCGCCTATGCCCATGCGCTCGCCAAGGAGGGCGCGAATCTCGTCATCAACGGCATCCTGCCCGCTGACGAGGCCGAAAAGCTCCGTTCCGGGCTTGAAAGCGAGTTCGGCGTCAAGGTGTTGTTCTCGCCCGCCGACATGACCAAGCCCGACCAGATCGCCGGCATGATCGCCCAGGCCGAGGCCGCCTTCGGGGCGGTCGACATCCTCGTCAACAATGCCGGCATCCAGCATGTCGCGCCGATCGAGGAGTTCCCGATCGAGAAATGGGACATGATCATCGCGATCAACCTGACCTCGGCCTTCCATACCATCCGCGCCGCGCTGCCGAAGATGAAGGCGAAGGGCTGGGGCCGCATCATCAACACCGCCTCGGCGCATGCCTTCGTCGCCTCGCCCTTCAAATCCGCCTATGTCTCGGCCAAGCATGGCATCGCCGGCCTGACCAAGACGGTGGCGCTGGAAGTCGCGACCAGCGGCATCACTGTGAACGCGATCGCGCCGGGCTATGTCTGGACGCCGCTGGTCGAGAAGCAGATCCCCGACACGATGAAGGCACGCAACATGACCAAGGAGCAGGTCATCAACGACGTGCTGCTGACGGCGCAGCCGACCAAGCAGTTCGTCACGGTCGAGCAGGTCGCGGCGCTTGCGGTCTTCCTGTGTACGGATGCGGCAAAGTCGATCACCGGCACGATCTTGCCGATCGATGGCGGCTGGACCGCGGCGTGACCGGTCGACGCACGCGCAGCTCGGCGCGGGTCAAGGGGCTCGCCGGGCCGAAGGCCGAGAAGACCGTCTCGCTGGCGCTCCAGGGCGGAGGCGCGCATGGCGCCTTCACCTGGGGCGTGCTCGACGCGATCCTGGAGGATGGGCGGCTGGCGATCGAGGCGCTGTCGGGCACGAGCGCTGGCGCGATGAACGCCGTCGTGCTGAGCGAGGGTTGGCTCGAAGGCGGCCCGGAAGGCGCGCGCGCCAAGCTCGAAAGCTTCTGGCGGGCGATCAGCGTCGACGGCAAATATGGCGGCTCGGAACGCTCGCTGATCGACACCATGCTCGGCGCCTGGGGGCGTAACGGCACGCCGCCCGGCATGATCTGGTTCGAATTGTTCTCGAAGGTGGCGAGCCCCTACGACGTCAACCCGCTCAACATCAACCCGCTGCGCGGCGTCATCGCCGACCTGATCGATTTCGAGAAGGTCCGCGCCTGCCAGGACGTCAAGCTCTTCATTGCCGCGACCAATGTCCGCACCGGCAAGATCAAGGTCTTCACCGGCACGGAATTGAGCCCCGACCATCTGATGGCCTCGGCCTGCCTGCCTATGCTGTTCCAGGCCGTAGAGATCGAAGGCGAGGCCTATTGGGACGGCGGCTATATGGGCAATCCGGCGCTGTTCCCGCTGTTCTACGAGGCCCATTGCGACGACATCATGCTGGTGCAGATCAACCCGCTGCAGCGCAAGGAACTGCCCACCAATGCCCGCGCGATCCAGGATCGGCTGAACGAGATCACCTTCAACGCCTCGCTCCTGCGCGAATTGCGCGCGATCGACTTCGTCAACAAGCTCGTCGACGGGGGCAAGCTGCCCACCGACGAGTACAAGCGCGTGCTGATGCACCGGATCGATGGCGGGCCGCCCTTGGCTGAGCTGACCTCTTCCTCGCGGATGAATGCGGATTGGGACTTTCTGCTGCGCCTGCGCGACATGGGGCGGGCGGCGGCGAAGCGCTGGATCAAGCGCAATTACGAGGCGATCGGCAAGGCCGGCACGCTCGACCTCAAGGAGGCGATCTCTTAGCAGCACTCCGTTTGCAATGGCGGGGCGAGGGCGGCCGAAAATGCACCCGCTACGAGTTGCCCAATGCCGATCCCGATGCCATTGCAGAGCCGACACCAATCGGGAAGTTCACATGACCAAGCTGATCGTCACCGCCGGCCCCTTCACCTTCGAGGGCAAGCTCGAGCTGGAAGCCGCACCCAAGACCTGCGCCGCCTTCCTCCGGCACCTGCCGTTCGAGAGCAAGATCGTGCATGTGCGCTGGAGCGGCGAGGGCGTCTGGATGCCGCTCGGCGATCTCGATTTCGGCGTCGGCTACGAGAACAATACGGCTTATCCGGCTCCCGGCCAGATCATCCTCTATCCGGGCGGCGTCAGCGAGACCGAGATCCTGCTCGCCTATGGTGGCGTGCAGTTCGCGAGCAAGGCGGGCGTGCTCTCGGGCAACCACTTCCTCACCCTGACCTCGGGACTGGAAAACCTCTACGCGCTCGGCCGCAAGACGCTGTGGGAAGGCGCGCAGGAGATCAAGTTCGCGCTGGCGTAAATTCCACTGGGGCGGCCGTCTGACGCGGCCGCCTGCGCTTCCGGTGCTCACGGACAGATGTCCGCTGCCGACGGCCACGCCAGTCAACTCGCCCCAGCGAATTCACGCGCGTTCCTCATTCATGCGCCCTTCTCCGAAGAGACCGGATCGACCGGCGGCAGAATCTTGCGCAGGTGCGCCCAAAATTAGCGCGGCGTTCGCATTGCCCGGCTGTCCTAACGCGGCCATGATTTCGTCCCGGGAGGAACGAAATCGATGGTCGCGTTGCCGAAAGCCGACATGGTCCTGCAGAACGGCCCCGTCTTTCTCGGTTTGAGAGAAGGATATGCTACGGCGGTGGCGCTCTGGGCCGGCAAGGTGCTCGCGACCGGCACACCCGCCGAGATCGCGCCGCTGATCGGCCCCGCCACCAGGGTGATCGATCTCGCCGGCCGGACCGCGACGCCGGGCCTCTACGAGGCGCATCTGCATCTGCTGCCGCTCGGGCTGACCATGATGGAGCTCGATATCCGGCCGCGCTTTGTGCGCACGCTCGACGGCCTGCTCGAGATGATCGCGAAGCGTGCCGCCGAGGTGAAGCCGGGCGAATGGATCCTGGCGCGCGGCTACGACCAGTTCGAGCTCGACGTGAAGCGCCATCCGCATCGCACCGAGCTCGACAAGGCCGCACCGAACAACCCCGTTTATATCGTGCGCGCCTGCGGCCATCTCTCCGTCGCCAATTCGATGGCCCTGAAGATCGCCGGCATCACCGAGGCGACGCCGGTGCCGCCGGGCGGCGCGATCGAGCGGGTCAACGGCTCATTGACCGGCCTGATGGCCGAGAATGGCCGCGACCCGATCAAGGCCGTGATCCCGGACCCGACCGATGAGGAGCTGGTCGAGGCGATCGAGCGCGCCGGGCGCTATTGCAACTCCTTCGGCATCACCAGCGTGATGGATGCGGCGGTCGGCATCCGTTCCTATTACCGCGAGGTCGCGGCCTATCGCACGGCGCAGCGCACGGGCCGCCTGCCGGTGCGCACCAATATGTGCCTGCTCGGCGGCCATAACGGCATCGTCGAGCAATGCTTTGCCGACGGGCTGGTGACGGGCGCCGGCGACGACTGGCTCAGCGTAGGCCCGGTCAAGATCTTCACCGATGGTTCGGCGGGAGGGCGTACCGCGGCGATGAGCGAGCCCTATCTCGGCGAGCCCGAGACCAGCGGCATCTTCTGCCTGACCGACGCCGAGATGAACGCGCTGACGCGCGATTATCACGCCAGGGGCTATCAGCTCGCGGTTCATGCCATCGGCGACGCCGCGATCGAACAGACGCTGAACGCGATGGAGGCGGGGCTCAACGACCATCCCGATCCCGACCGCCGCCATCGCATCGAGCATTGCGGCTTCAACTCGCCCGAGCAGATCGCGCGCATGGCCCGGCTCGGCATCGAGCCGGTGCCGCAGCCGGTCTTCATCTATGATTTCGGTGATCTCTATCTCTCGGTGCTCGACGAGAAGCGCGCCAGCGAGAGCTATCCGATGCGCGACTGGATCACGGCAGGGCTGAAACCCGCAGCCTCCTCCGACGCGCCGGTCTGCGACGCGAATATCTGGCCCAACATCTACACCATGCTGACCCGCAAGAGCTCGCGCGGGACGGTGATCGGCGGCGACCAGGCCCTGACGATCGACGAGGTGATCGCCGCCTACACCGATTTCGGTGCCTATGTGAACCGCTCTGAGACCCATCGCGGCCGTTTGCTGCCGGGCATGGCGGCAGATGTCGCCGTCTTCTCGCGCGACCTCTCCAAGGCGACGCCGGAACAGCTCTTGCACGAGACCCGCTGCGACCTGACGATCATCGAGGGCAAGCTGGTGTACGAGGCGGAGGCGTGATGGTTTCGTCATTGCAAGGAGGCGCAGCCGACGAAGCAATCCGGAGGGGCTCGCTCGACGTCCCCCTAGATTGCTTCGCTGCGCTCGCAATGACGGGTGCGGACCGCCCATGCTGAACCACATCGCTCAGCGCCTCGCCCTTTCGGTGCCGGTGCTGTTCGGCGTGCTGCTCTTCGGTTTCCTGCTGCTGCAACTCGTCCCGGCGGATCCCGCCGCGATCATCGCCGGGCCGATGGCGAGCCCCGAACTGGTCGCGCAGATCCGGCAGGATATGGGGCTCGACCGGCCGATCGTCATTCAGTTCGCGATCTATATGGCGCGCGTGCTGCAGGGCGATCTCGGCGTCTCGCTGATCTCGAACACCCGCGTCACCACGGAGCTGGCCGAGGCGATCGGCCCGACCGCCGAGCTGATGTTCGCCTGCCTGGTCTGGGCCGTGCCGCTTGGCATCGCGCTGGGGACGATCGCTGCGGTCTATCGCGGACGCCTGCTCGACCGATTGGTGATCGCGATCTCGGTCGCCGGCGTCTCGACGCCGGTGTTCTTCATCGGGCTGATCCTGATGCAGTATATCGGCTACCACTGGGAGCTTCTGCCGTTCATCGGGCGCGGCGGGCCGCTCTGGAGCCTGGAGGGGCTCGCCTCGATCGTGCTGCCGGCATTGACGCTCGGGCTGGTCTTCATCGGGCCGATCGCGCGGATGACGCGGACCGCCGCGCTCGAAGTGCTGAGCGCCGACCATGTCCGCACCGCCCGCGCCAAGGGATTGGCCGAGCGCACCGTCATCCTCCAGCATGTGCTGCGCAACGCCTTGATCCCGGTGGTAACGCTGATCGGCCTGCAGGCCGGCTATCTGCTCGGCGGGGCGGTCGTCACCGAGACGATCTATTCCTGGCCGGGCGTGGGGCGGCTCGCGGTCGGGGCGATCCTGGCGAGCGACTTTCCCCTGGCGCAAGGCGCGATCCTGGTGCTGGCGCTGGCCTTCCTGGTGATCAACCTGATCGTCGACATGCTCTATGCCGTGCTCGATCCGAGGGTCGAGAGCCATGGCTGATCTGACGACCCAGGCCGTGCCGGTTGGGGTGCAACGGAGCTGGCTCTCGCCGATCTGGCGGCGGATCCTTGGCGACAAGCTCGCCTTGGCGGCAGCGGTCATCCTCCTGGCGATCGTGCTCGCGGCGCTGTTTGCGCCCTGGCTTGCGCCCTTCGACCCCTATGAAACGACGCGCCGCCCCTTCATTCCGCCGCGCTGGAGCGAGGGCTCGCTGCCGCAATACTGGCTCGGCACCGATGGGCAGGGGCGCGACATGCTCTCGCGCCTGCTCTACGGGACGCGGTTGACGCTGGTGATGGGACTGGCCTCGATCGTCCTCGGCGGTGGGCTCGGTGCGTTGCTGGGCTTGCTCGGCGCCTTCTACCGCCGGCTCGATCCTTACGTGATGCGCTCGGCCGACATCCTTTTGTCATTCCCCGCCATCCTGCTGGGGTTGGCGCTCGCCGCCGTCGTCGGCCCCGGCCTTACGGCCATCGTGATCGCGCTCTCGATCGCCACCGTGCCGGATGTCGCGCGCATCACCCGCAGCGCCGCGATCGTGGTGATGGGGCAGGATTACATGGAGGCCGGCCGTGCGCTCGGCCTGCCGGACAGGACGCTGATCTGGCGCTATCTGGCGCTGAACTGCATCTCGCCGGTCTTCGTCTTCATGACGCTGCGCTTCGGCCAGATCATCCTGATCGGGGCAGCGCTGTCCTTCCTGGGGCTGGGCGTGCGCCCGCCCGAGGCGGAGCTCGGCATGATGGCCTCGCTCGGGCGCGACGCCTTGTTCTTTGCGCCGCATATCTCGCTGCTGCCGAGCCTCACGATCATCGCGATCGTGCTCTGCGTGAACCTGCTTGGCGATGCGCTGCGCGATCTGCTCGATCCGCGCATGCGGAACATGTGAGGCGCGCCACCGATATTCGATTCACAACAAAGGGGACAACGATCGTGAGAGAGCTGAAATCCATCGTCATGGGGGCCTTCCTCGGCCTCGCCGCCTTTGCCGGCCCGGCGCTCGCGCAAGGATCCAATGCCAGCCTCACCATCGTGCGTGAGGTCGACAGCGACCGCTACGATCCGCATCGCTCGACGGCGCGCTCGGCCTCCGAAGTCCTCTTCATGATGGCCGACACGCTGGTCTCGCTCGACCACGACATGGCGACGATCAAGCCCGGCCTCGCCAGTTCCTGGACGATGGCGCCCGACGGCAAGACCTACACCTTCAAGCTGCGCAACGACGTCTCCTTCTGCGACGGCAAGAAGCTGACGGCGCAGGATGTGGTCTATTCGATCAAGCGCTGGATCGATCCCGCGACGCGCTCGCCCGTGGCCTGGCGCGCCGGCAAGATCGAGGACATCGTCGCAACCGACGATTACACGGTCGAATACAAGCTCAAGGCACCGTTCTCGGAATTGCTCTACCAGCTCACCCAGAGCTTCGCGGTGATCATCGACAAGGCCAATGTCGAGGCGCTCGGCGCCGATTTCGGGGTCAAGGGCTTCAACGGCACCGGCCCCTATTGCTGGGGTGACTGGAAGCCGCGCAACGAGTTCCGGCTGAAGCGCCACGCCGCCTATAAATGGGGCCCGCCGATCTATCAGAACACCGGACCGGCGCAGATCGAGGAGATCGTCTGGCGCATCGTGCCGGAGGACAACACCCGCCTGGCTGCGGTGATGACCGGCCAGACCCAGGTGACGCAATATGTGCCCTATTCCGGCATGGCCCAGATGCGCGCCAACAAGAACCTCAGGATCGTCGAGTCGAAGGAGGCGTTCTGGACCTATTTCGTCGGTTTCAAGATCGACAAGGAGGGCGTCAGCGATCCGGCCGTGCGCAAGGCGATGGTGATGGCCGTCGACCAGAAGGCGATCGCTGAGAACCTCTATTTCGGCGAGGTCGAGCCGGCCTACAGCTATATCTCGACCGAGGCGCTGGACTGGAACAAGGCGCTGACGCCGAAGCTGATCAAGACCAATGTCGCCGAGGCCAACAGGATCCTCGATGCGGCCGGTTGGGTGAAGGGGCCTGACGGCTTCCGCATGAAGGACGGCAAGAAGCTCTCGCCGGTCGTCTACGGCTTCACCGGCTCGACCTGGCAGAAGCTGATGGAGGCGATCCAGGGCGATCTGCGCAAGATCGGCGTCGATCTCAGGGTCCAGCTCTTCGATGCCACCATCGCCTGGGGCAAGATGGCGACGCAGGAGTTCGACATGTTCGGGATGAGCTTCCCCTACATCTCGGCCGGCGATGCGCTGAACCTGTATTTCCCCTCGACCAATGCGCCGACACCCAACCGGATGAACTGGAAGGACCCGGCGACGGACGAATTGCTGACCAAGGGCATCACCGCGCTGAACGAAGCCGACCGTGCGGCCGCCTATGGCGAGGTTCTGACGAAGGTGCATGAGGCGGCGGTCTGGCTGCCGCTCTATCACGAGCCGATGAAGATCGCGGCCTCGGCAAGGCTTGGCCCCTTCAAGGCCCACAACATCTATGGTTGCGGGCTGTATAAGGGGCTGGACCTGAAGTTCATTCGCTGATCCTGCGTCATTCTCGGGCGAAGCGAAGCGCAGACCCGAGAATCTGCTGCAAGAGATGGTCGGCTCAAGGCCGACCATGACGTCCCGTCGTCCTCATTTGCTCAACGCCTTGCCTTCACGCCGGAGCCCAGCCCATGCCGATCACCCTCATCCGCAACGCCAGCTGGATCGTCGCCTATGACGCCAAGGCCAAGGGCCATGTCTATCTGCGCGACGGCGATGTCGCCTATGAGGGCGACCGCATCCTGCAGGTCGGCGGAAGCTATAAGGGCAAGGCCGATGCGACGATCGACGGGCGTGGCAAGATGGTCATGCCCGGTCTCGTCAACATTCACTCGCACCCCTCCTCAGAGGCGATGTGCAAGGGCTGGAACGACGAGCTCGGCAGTGCGAAAATGTACGGCACGGCGCTCTACGAGTTCATGCCGCTGTTCCGCTGCGATGCCGCAGGCGTCAAGCCCTGCGCGCAGGTGACCTATTCCGAACTGCTGATGTCGGGCGTCACCACGCTGGTCGACATGTCCGTCGCCTGGGACGGCTGGTTCGAGACCTTCAAGGCCTCGGGCCTTCGCGCGGTGTTTGCGCCGATGTACCGCTCGGCGCGCTGGTACACCGATAACGGCCATCTCGCGAAATATGAGTGGGACGCCAAGGCCGGCGAGACGGCGATGGCGCAGGCGATGAAGCTGCTGGACCAGGTTGCGGCGGACGCAACGGGCCGGCTCTCGGGCATGGTCTCGCCCTCGCAGATCGACACTTGCACGCCCGAGCTGATCCAGGCGAGCTATGAGGAGGCGGAGACGCGAAAAATCCCCTTCCAGATCCATGCGGCCCAGAGCGTGGTCGAATTCCATGAGATCACGCGCCGGCATGGCATGACGCCGGTGGAGTGGCTGGAAGAGCTCGACGTGCTCGGGCCGTTCTCGATCATCGGCCACGGCATCTTCCTTGACCATCACTCCTCGGTAAAATGGCCGGCGACCGACGATATGGGTGCGCTGGTCGAAACCGGCACCCATGTCGCGCATTGCCCGATCGTGTTCCAGCGCCGCGGCATCGCGATGCAGAGCTTCGGGCAATATGTCGCTGCCGGCATCAATGTCGGCATCGGCACCGATACCTATCCCCACCACATGCTGGAGGAGTTGCGCGCCGTCTGCATCGGCTCGCGCATGATGGCCGAGGACGTCTATGACGTGCGCACCTCGGACGCTTTCAACGCAGCGACGCTGGGCAGCGCCAAGGCGCTCGGCCGCGACGATATCGGCCGGCTCGCCAAGGGCGCGAAAGCCGACATCGTGCTGGTCGACGTCACCCATCCGATGATGCGTCCGCTGCGCGATCCCATCCGCAGCCTGATCTATGCGGCGGGCGAGCGGGCGGTGACCACCGTGATCATCGACGGCGTCACGGTGGTCGAGAACGGCAAGGTGCTGACCATGGACTATGCCAGCGCCGCCGCCGAATTGGAGGAGGCGCAGCGCCGGGCCGAGCCCAACGTCAAGGGTCTCGACTGGGCCAAGCGAGACCATCTCGAGATCTCGCCACTGACCTTTCCGGCCGGGCGAGGCTGAACGCGGGCGCTTGCCCGACGGCGTGGGTCGGGTGAGGCGCTAGACCGGCTGTTTGTCCGGAGAGGCCTCGCCATTCGCTGGAGGCGCGCCGCATAGCGCCAGCATGGCGCGGGCGATTTCCGCCTCGCCCATGATCGTCAGGCTCGCGCCGCATCTGGTCAGATGCTCGACTGCCGCGTCGGAATGGGCGCGCGCGACGATCGGCAATTCGGGATTGTCGCGTCGCGCCTGTTCGCAGACCTGGCCGGCCTCAAAGCTCTCGGGAATGGCGACGAAGAGCCGGCGCGCCCGCGCCAGGCCGGCGGCTGCCAGCACGCCTGGATCGGCGGCGTTGCCGACGAGCACCTCGGCGCCCTGGTCCCTGGCTGTGGCGATGGCTTCGGGCTGTTCCTCGATGACGAGCAGGGTCTCGCCATGCGCCACCAGGCCCGCTCCCAGGAGCGCGCCGACCCGGCCATAGCCGACGACGACCATGTGATCGCTCAAGCTGGTCGGGACGATGTCGCGCTCGGGTTCCGGCTCGGGCGCCGGCTTGGCAGCGCTCGGCTTGGGCTTGACCGGGCTCGCCTCCGTGGCGAAGCGCTCGATGATCGCAAACAGCACCGGGTTCAGCAGGATCGAGAGGATCGCGCCCGCCAGGATCAGGTCGCGGCCCTGTTCGGGCAGGATCGCCAGCGAGACGCCCAGGCCCGCCAGAATGAAGGAGAATTCGCCGATCTGCGCCAGAGACGCCGAAATGGTCAGGGCGACGGCATTCGAGCGGCCAAAGGCCCGCACGATCAGCCAGGCGGCGAGCGATTTGCCGAACAGGATGATGGCGAGCGTCGCCAGCAAGGGCAGCGGCGCGCGCAGCAGGATGCTGGGGTCGAACAGCATGCCGACGGAGACGAAGAACAGCACCGCGAAGGCGTCGCGCAGCGGCAGCGATTCCTCGGCGGCGCGCTGGCTCAATGGCGATTCGTTCAAGATCATGCCGGCGAAGAAGGCACCGAGCGCGAAGGAGACGCCGAACAGGCTCGCCGCCATGAAGGCGACGCCGAGCGCCAGCGCCAGCACCGCGAGCCTGAAGAGCTCGCGCGAGCCGGTATGGGCGACCCAATGCAGCACCCAGGGGATGACGCGCCGCCCGACGATGAGCATGAAGGCAATGAAGGCCACGACCTTGGCGAGCGTCAGCCCCAGCACGCCCCAGAGGCCGAGATCGAACTGCCCGGCGAGCGGTACGGGCGTGCCGGGCCTGGCGCCGTTCAGGGCGTCGGCGATGGTCGGGATCAGGACGAGCGCCAGCACCATGGCGAGGTCTTCGACGATGAGCCAGCCGACCGCGATCTTGCCCTTCTCGGTCTGGACCAGTCGGCGCTCCTGGAGTGCGCGCAGCAGCACGACGGTGCTGGCGACCGAGAGCGCGAGACCGAAGACGAGCCCCGCGACCCAACCCCAGCCGAGCGAAAGCCCCAGGCCCAGGCCGAGCAAGGTCGCCACCGCGATCTGGACGAGAGCGCCGGGGACCGCGATGGTTTTGACCGAGAGCAGGTCCTTCAGCGAGAAATGCAGGCCGACGCCGAACATCAGCAGAATGACGCCGATCTCGGCCAGTTCGTTTGCGAGGCCTTGATCGGCGACGAAACCGGGCGTGAAGGGCCCGACCGCGACGCCGGCGAGGAGATAGCCGACCAGGGGAGAGAAGCGCAGCTTCTGAGCAAGCGCTCCGAAGACGAAGGCGAGGCACAGGCCCGCGACGAGAATGGCGATCAGCGGGCCAGGATGCATCAGGTCTCCAGAAGGCGGGCGGGATCAGGGAAGGCGGCAGGATCACGGAAGGCGAAAGGTGGCTCGCGAGAGCACTCGAAGCATGGCGTCTGGGTCGCGCGATTTCAACCTTGAGGCGGTCTTTTCAGAGCGCTTTGGACGGGAGGAGGTGTGTTTCCGCCAAGCGGCTGTCGACGTCGTCGGTGGCGTCAGGCCTTCGGCTTGTCCAGCAGGACGCGACCCTGCTTCTCGACGCCAAGCTTCAGCGCCTCGGCGAAGGTCGCCAGCATCCAGGGCAGCATCATCTCGACGCGCACCAGTGTCTCCTCGACGGTGAGGCTGCCCCGCACGGTATAGCCCAGCGCGGCCACGCCGAAATCCAGCGTGTCGTCGCGCCACTCCTCCTCGGTGAGCTGCATCTTCACCATGCCGAGCTTGTCGCGGATGCGGTCGACGCCGCCACGGATGCGCGCCAGCGCGGCCTCGCGGCCGAGTTCATGGGAAATCGTGATGCTGACGGGCTTGGCCATGGGACTCGCAGTCGAAGGGGGGCCGGAGTTCCGGCGGCCCCGCGTGCCATCGCGTTGGGATGAAGGGAAGGATAGGCCGTGAAGACGGGGCGGGCCAGAGGAGAGTGGCCTTAGAGACTACGCTCGGTCAGCGCCTTCTGGCCATGCTCGGTGACGAGCCAGCGCCCGCCGAGCGGCTCGACGAGGCCGCGATCCTTCAGCACGACCAGCATGTCATCATCGAAGATGAAATGGGTCGTCTGCTCGTCGATGCTCTCAAGCGCGATCCATTCCGGGTCCGACATCACGCCAGGGCGGGCGATCTGGAGGTGCTGTGTCTGCATGAGCGTCTCCTTCTCGATTGGATGATGGCTCGACTGGGATGGATGATGCTGAATCCCATCCAATCTTGGCGCTGTCATGACCGAGTGCGGTCCGAAACAAGCCTTTGCCGGCAAGGCTTTGCGCGTCGCTCGCGCCCGCGCGGAAGGGGGCGGGCAAAAGGGCAGCCCGGCGCCCGTGTGCCCTGTTCTCGCCGCCGGGCGGAACTCTCGCATCGCTGCCTCGTTCATTGGGCTTGGATCTGTGTGGAAGGAGGTTCGCAATGGCGACCATGAACAAGTTTCCGCCCGACGTGCCGAAAGGCTGGGACGAAGCCGGCGACGAGATCGACAACGCGACCAGCGGATTGCGCGCCAAGGCCGCCGATGTCGCCGACAAGGCGACGGAGACGGTCAAGGACGGCTACTCTCGCGCCAGGGACGCTTTGACGGATATCGATCCGGTCGAGACCGCCCGCGAGGGCGGCCAGGCGGTGATACGCGTGGTCGAGCGCAATCCCGTCATCGCATTCGGGCTGGGTGCGCTGGGCATCGGCTTGATCGCCTGGGCGAGCCTGCGCTCACCTCCCGCGTCGCGCTGGGAGCGCTACCAGCCCGATTTCGACAGGCTGCGTGGCCTGCTCGGCGATTACGGCAAGGATGCCGCCAAGTCGGGCGAGGGCGCGCTGAAGAGCAGCCAGCAATGGCTGAATGCCTATGGCGGCGATGCGCGCGACTATGCCGGCTATGGCGGCCGGATGATCGCGCAGCGGGCTCAGAAGGAGCCGATCGCGGCGGTGCTCGGGATCGGGCTGGCGGTCTATGCGCTCGGATCGCTGCTGGGTTCGTCGAGCCATGATGCGGCTCCTGCGCGCAAGCGCGCCGCACCGAAGCGCTGACTGCCCTGCCTCGATCACGTCGCATTCGGGCGAAACGTTCGAATGCGACGTGATCGATTCTAAAAGCCGAGAGCATTGCTCCCCACGAAAAACCGGTCCCCACTTTTTCGCGCAATGCTCTTGTGGCCACGAAAAACCCCGCAGCCTTTCGGCCGCGGGGTTTTGTCTGTCTAGAGCAATGTCCGATCCAATTGATCGTTCAATTGCTCCAGCTCTTTGTCGAAAACGCTCTAGGCGGTGGCAGATCGCCGGCTGGCGAGGGCTGCCTCCAGCCTGTCGTTGCGATCAATACCAGTAGCCGGGGCGGCCGTAATAGCCGCGGCCATAGTAGCCGCGGCCATAATAGGCGCGGTTGTCAGCGGCAACGAGCGCGCCACCGACGACGCCGGCGGCGACGCCGGCTGCAACAGCGCTGCTGGCTTCGGAGTTGGCGCGGCGGTTCTCGGTGTAGTTGGCCGAGCGGCACTGCTGATAGGCGCGGGTGCCCGGACGGAAACCCTGCGACTCGCAGGTGATTTCGGCGTCGACCAGCGATTCCTGTCGCGTCTGGCAGCCAGCCACTACGGCGGCCAGGGCGCCAACGATGAGAAGGGTACGCATCAATTTTTCCTTTTCAGCCTCCCAATGGAGAAAGGACTTAAAATACACGCGCCGTTGCAGGTCAAGAACAACCGCATCTGTTGGTTTAAGCCCGCCCGATCGTCATGGGAATACTGCGCCGCCTTGGCTGCGCCTTTGTTTAGCCGACCTTGCGCCCAGGTTTTTCGACGACCTTGCCCGAGCGGGTGAGGGTGGCGATTTCCAGAGCCGGCATCCCGGATTTCTCGGCGATGGCGCGGTCCTGCTCCATGATGGCTTCGCGCGCGGGCTCGTCGCCGTCGAGGCCGCCGAGCAGCGCGGTCGGCACCCGCCGGTTGGAGCGGCGCGAGCCATCGGTATAAACGACGTCGAACATCACGAATTCGGCGTCGAGCGGCTTCGATTTCTTGCGGGCCATGATCGGGTCCTTTCGGAAAATGGACGGGCCGCGCGATGCGGCGGCTGAAGTCCCAATGTCTGAAACCGTCTCTCACCGAAGGTGAAAGCTGAATCCATGCGAAAAGCCGGTTCCCATTTTTCGCATCCTGCTCCAGGCGTGGCGGCGAGTGGCGCGCGGCCTCTGCAGGTGTCGCGCGACGCCTAGACCATGGTTCGCGCCGATGCAATGCGACACGCCGGCCCGGCTCCATCAAAGGCGCGGCCGGGATGGGCGAAATTTGCGCGGCGGCGCCGAAGATGCGGGCATGATCTGGGCTCGTCGCGCTTGTGGGCGGCATGGCTGAGCGCTTAGGTCAGCGGCTTTCGCGTGCAAGCCGTGCGCGTGACCAAGCAGCGTGAAGGGGCGTTTCTTGAGAGTTCTGATCTTCGGCGGGGTCGGTTTCGTCGGGCTCAACATCGCGGAGGCGATGCTGGCGAAAGGCGACGACGTTGTTGTGTTCGACCGCATGGCGTTGCCTGCGGATATCGGGAAGGCCTTTTCCCCGCTGCCGGGGCGCCTGACCGCTGTCCAGGGGGACATCACCGACAAGGCGGCGATCACCGAGGTGGTGCAGCCAGGCGTGGACGTGATCGTCATGGGTGCTGCGATCACCGCCGGAGCGGCGCGCGATGCGCGCGACCCGGAGACGATCCTGCAGGTCAATCTGCTCGCTCAGGTGCCGATCCTGGAGGCGGCGCGGGCTGCGGGCGTCCGGCGCGTGGTCAATCTGAGTTCGGCTGCCGCTTATGGGGCGGCCGGAGAGCGCTATCCGGAGCTCGACGAGGAGACGCCGGGCGATCCGGTCAGCCTCTATGCCATCAGCAAGTGGGCGAGCGAGCGCGTCGGTGCGCGGCTGGCCGATCTCTGGGGGCTCGATCTGGTCTCCTTGCGGCTCAGCGGTGTCTTTGGCCCCTGGGAGCGCGCGACGGGGGTGCGCGACACGCTGAGCCCGCAAAGCCAGATCCTCACGGCTGCCGGGAAGGACGAGCCAGCGATCCTGCCCCGGCCGGGCCTGCGCGACTGGATCTATGCGCCCGATCTCGCCGAGGCGGTGCGGATCGTGGCGGGCGCGCCGGCCTTGCGTCATCGGCTCTACAACATCTCGACGGCGCGGCGCTTCGCGGCCCTGGAGTGGGGGCAGGCGCTGGCGGCCCATTTTCCCGGTTTCATCTGCCGCCTGGCCGAGCCCGGCGAGGCGGCGACGATCGACCTGCATGGCCCGGGCGACCGCGCACCGCTTTCCACTTCGCGGATGAGGGCGGAATTCGCTTGGGAGGCCGCAACCGGCATGGCGGAGTCGACCCATGCACTGGCCGCCTGGTGGCGGATGCACGGCCGGGGGCTCGGAAGATGAAGGGGTTTGGGCGATGAAGCTTGAGGGAAAGGTCGCGCTGCTGACCGGCGCGGGCTCCGGAATCGGGCAGGCGAGCGCGCTGCTCTTTGCCCGCGAAGGCGCGCGCGTCGCGGTCGTCGATCGCGATGCCGAGGCGGCGCAGGCGACGGTGGCGCCGATCCTCGAGGCCGGCGGGCAGGCTTGCGCTCATATCGGCGATGTCGGCTTGCCGGGCTTCGCCGATGGCGTCGCGGAACAGGTCCTCGCGCGCTTCGGCCGTATCGATATTCTGGTGACGGCGGCAGGCTTCTCCTGCGGCGGTACGGTGACGACGACAGCGCCCGAGGACTGGGACGCCGTCTTCCGCGCCAATGTCGGCGGCACCTTCCTCTTCGCCAAGGCGGCGATCCCGGCGATGCAGCGGCAGGGTGGCGGGGCGATCGTGACCTTCGCCTCGCAACTGGCTCTGGCCGGTGGGCGCGGCAACAGCGCCTATATCGCGGCCAAGGGGGCGATCCTCAGCCTGACCCGGACGATGGCGCTGGACTATGCCGCCGACGGCATCCGCGTGAACGCGATCGCTCCGGGCGCGATCGACACGCCGATGCTGCGGCGCAGTTTTGCCCGCCATGCCGAGCCCGAGCCGCTGCGCGAGGCCTCGCGCAACCGCCATGCGATGAAGCGCTTCGGCCGCGCCGAGGAGGTGGCGGAAGCTGCGCTCTATCTTGCCAGCGACGCCTCGTCGTTCAGCACCGGGACCACGCTGGTGGTCGATGGCGGCTGGCTTGCCGCGTGACCGGTTTCCGGCATGATCACTGCATGGGACGTTGCCATGAGGCATGACGGATTATCGGTCCTCGAGAGCCGCATCGCCGGCGATCTCGCCCGCACCGCCCATCCCAGCGCGCCCTGGCTCGAGCCGGTTGCGGGGCCGGGCGGCCAACCGGCCTATGACGTGATCGTGGTCGGGGGCGGCCAGTCGGGGCTGGCGACGGCCTTCGGCCTGCAGCGCTCGCAAGTCACCAACATCCTGGTGCTCGACAAGGCGGCTGCGGGGCAGGAAGGGCCATGGCGCTCCTATGCGCGCATGCACACGCTGCGCAGCCCGAAGGATTTCACCGGCCCCGATCTCGATGTGCCGAGCCTGACCTATCAATCCTGGCACGAGGCCAAATTCGGTGTCGAAAGCTGGGATGAGCTGACGTTGATCCCGAAAGGACTCTGGGCGGATTATCTTGGCTGGTTTCGCCATGTCGTCGGCATCCCCGTCCGCAACGAGGCGGAGGTGGTCGATATCACCCCCGCCGCCGGGCTGCTGGCCGTAACGCTGCGCTGCGGTGGCAAGGCCGAGACGCTGCATACCCGCAAGATCGTGCTCGCAACCGGGCAGGAGAGCCTGGGCGACTGGACCGTGCCGGCACCGCTCATGGCGCTGCCGAGCTCGCGCTGCGTGCATTGCGCCGAGCCGATCGATTTCGCGGCGCTTGCGGGCAAGCGCGTTGCGGTGATCGGGGCCGGCGCGTCGGCTTTCGACAATGCCGCGACGGCACTGGAGGCCGGGGCGGCGCAGGTGCATCTGCTCTGCCGTCGGCCGCAGGCGCAGGTGATCCAGCCCTATCGCTGGCTGACCTTTCGCGGTTTCCTGCGCCATCTCAGCGATCTCGACGATGCCTGGCGCTGGCGCTTCATGAGCGCCGTCCTGGCGCTGCGGGAGGGGTTTCCGCAAGCGACCTACGACCGCTGCGCCCGCCACGACGCCTTTTCCCTGCATCTCGGCGCGCCTGCTCTGAGCGCGATCGATGGGCCGGGCGGCGTGGAGATCGCGATGCCGCAAGGGTCGCTCACGGTCGATTTCGTCATCGCTGCCGCGGGTATCGAGATCGATCTCTCCGTGCGGCCGGAGCTTGCGGGCTTTGCCGGCAACATCGCCTCCTGGGCCGACCGCTATGCGCCGCCGGCTGCCGAGCGTGACGAGCGGCTCGGCCGCTTCCCCTATCTCGGCGATGATTACGCGCTGACCGAGCGCGTGCCGGGCGCGACGCCCTGGATCAGCGACATCCATCTGTTCAGCATTGCCTCGACGATGAGTTTTGGGGCGTCGGGTTCCTCGATCAACGCGATGACCACGGCGGTGCCCAAGCTCGTCTCGGGCATCACGCGCGGGCTGTTCCGCGCCGATGTCGAGCGGCACTGGGCTTCGTTCCAGGCCTATGACGTGCCCCAAGCCGTGCTGCGCTGATCCGGTCTGTCCGCCTGAGACGAGAGGGGCGATGATGCTCTGCATGGCACCGCGCTTGCATCCGGTCCCGCAAGAGCAGGATGCGGAAAAGTGGGCACCGGTTTTTCGCTTTGATCCTGCTCTCACTCTTTAGATGAGAGACGGATTCAGATTTCAGATGGGGTCATTTTATGATCCCATCTGAAATCATCCGGCTCTCGGAACCAACCTGACGACTGCGCCGATGAAGAGGGAAACGACCATGACGATCGTGCGGACGAGCTGGCTTGCAGCCGCGCTCTTGACCTCGACTGCGCTTCTGGCCTCGCCGGCGCTGGCGCAGACACGTGCCGAGACGCTGCGCCATGTCACCGGCGCGGCCATCAACACGCTCGACCCCAACATTCCAGGCTCGACCCGCGAGGCCTTCGGCCTGAGCCTCCTGACCTATGACCGGCTGCTCTCCTTCGGCAGGAAGCAGCTCAACGGCAAATGGGTGTTCGATCTCGACAGCATCCGCGGCGAATTGGCCGAGAGCTACACGGTCAGCCCTGACGGGCTGAAGATCACCTTCAATCTGCGCAAGGACGCGAAGTTCCACGACGGAACGCCGGTGACGGCCGAGGATGTGAAATGGTCGCTCGACCGAGAGGTCAGCGCCAATGTCCTGGGCAAGGGCCAGCTGCTGACCGGCTCGCTGACCAGCCCGGACCAGTTCAAGATCGTCGACGCCCACACCTTCGAGGTCACGCTGCCAAAGCCCGACAAGTTGGCCTTGGCGAACCTTGCCGTGGTCTATCCCGTCATCATCAATTCGAAGCTGGCGAAGTCGCATGCGACGGCCGAGGACCCCTGGGCCCTGAACTGGCTCAAGGACAACACGGCCGGCTCCGGCGCCTATATCATCGAAAGCTACAAGCCGGGCGAGACGACGATCCTGCGCCGCAATCCGGACTGGAATCGCGGCTCGGCCGACAAGCCGGCGAGCTTCAAGCGCATCATCACCCAGACCGTGCCGGAAGCCGCCACGCGCGCCAATCTGGTCGAGAAGGGCGATGCCGACATTGTCATCGACCTGCAGGCGACCGATGCCGCCGACTTGGAGAAGAAGGGCAAGCTCAAGGTCGTCTCGACGCCTCAGTACAATTCGATCACCTTCGTCTCGTTCAACAACCAGATGCCGCCCTTCGACAAGATCGAGGTCCGGCGCGCCATCGCCGCGGCACTGCCCTATGACGACATGTTCAAGGCGGCGCTGTTCGGACGCGGGGCGCCGCTCTATGGCGCGAACTGGCCTGACGGCAAGGCTCCGACCGGCGAGGTCTTCCCGATCCCGCAGCCGCTGAAGACCGACCTCGCCGAGGCCAAGAAACAGCTTGCGGCGGCCGGCCTCCCCGACGGCTTCTCGACGACCTTCTCCTTCAATGTCGGCCAGGCCAGTACGGCCGAGCCGATGGCGGCGCTGCTCAAGGAATCGCTCGGCAAGGTCGGCATCAAGGTCGATATCCAGAAGCTGCCGGACGCGCAGATGTCGACGCTGATCAACGAGAAGAAGGTGCCGTTCTTCACCGAGGGCATCGTCGCCTGGCTGCCCTCGATGGATTACTTCTACCGCAACTTCTATATCGGCCCGATCCGCTGGAACTATGCCTCGCTCGACGATGCCAAGATCACGGAATGGGCGCAGGCCGCCCGCTTCGAGGCGGACAAGGCGAAATACGCAAGCTATGGCAAGGACCTGAACACGCGCCATTTCGAACTGATGCCGCAGATTCCGCTCTGGCAGCCGGCGCAGGACGCTGTGATGGCGTCGTCGATCGACGGCTATGTCTACCAGTTCCACCGGCAGATCGATTTCCGCGATCTGAGCCGGAAGTGAGGCATCCGTCATTGCGAGCACCCGGGTCTTGCCTTCGGCAAGCCCGAGTACAGGCTCCGCGAAGCAATCCGGGGGGACGTGGCGCTCCGCCGCTCCTGGATTGCTTCGTCGCTGACGCTCCTCGCAATGACGGCCTCGCCCAGTTGATGGCCTGACATGTCGCAACTCTCCATCACGGCCAAGCGCGCGGGCTGGCGGTTCGCCTCGTCACTGCCGGCGCTGTTCGGCGTGCTCGTCTTCACCTTCCTGCTGATGCGGGTGCTGCCGGGCGATCCGGCGGTGTTCTTCGCCTCGGGCCCGACGGCGGGCAAGGAGGAGATCGAGACGATCCGCAAGCAGATGGGCCTCGACAAGCCGGTGCCGGAGCAGCTCCTGCGCTATCTCGGCGATATCGGCACGGGCAATCTCGGGCGCTCGCTGACCACCGGCCAGCCGGTGCTGAGCGATCTGAAGTCGCGGCTGCCGGCCTCGCTCGAACTCACCTTCTCAGCGCTCCTGATCGCGCTGGTCACGGCGGTGCCGCTCGGCGTCGCGGCCGCGCTGAGGCAGGGCTCGGGCATCGACCATTTCGTGCGCTTCATCTGCGCGCTCGGCGTCTGCGTGCCGACCTTCGTTTCCGGGCTCTTGCTGATCTATGTTTTCTACTACCTGCTCGGTTTCGCGCCCGATCCGACAGGGCGGGTCGACATCTTCACCTCGCCGCCGCCCCTGGTGACGGGCTTCCTGCTGGTCGATTTCGCGCTGGCCGGCGATTGGGAGGGCTGGCGCGCGGCTGCAAGCCAGCTCGTGCTGCCCGCCTTCACCATGGCGCTTTTCGTGGTCGCGCCGCTGGCGCGGATCACGCGCGCGGCGATGCTCGCCTCGCTCGGCAGCGATTTCGTCCGCACGGCGCGTTCGCTCGGCCTGTCGCGGCGCAAAGTCATCGTCACCTACGCCTTGCGCAACGCGCTGCTGCCTGTGCTGACCATCGCCGGCATCGTGTTCTCGACCATGCTGGGGGCGAATGTGCTGGTCGAGAAGGTGTTCTCCTGGCCGGGCGTCGCGTCCTATGCGCTCGACGCGCTGCTCTCCTCGGACTACGCGCCGGTGCAGGGCTTCGTGCTGCTGATGGCGTCGATCTTCGTCCTGGTGAACCTGACGGTGGACGTGCTCTACGGCATCGCCGATCCGAGGGTGTCGGTCGAATGATGGCTTGCGCCCACATCCGTCATTCCGGGGCATCGCCCTCGGGTCCGACCTTTGGTCGGCCCAAGGATAAACTCCACGATGAACCCGGAACCCACGACCGGGTGAGCCGCAGCTCCCCGTCATTGCGAGGAGCGTCAGCGACGAAGCAATCCAGGGGCGGCAGCGCTCGACGTCCCCCTAGATTGCTTCGCGGAGCCTGTACTCGGGCTTGCCGAAGGCAAGACCCGGGTGCTCGCAATGACGGAATGGCCTTACCCGGTCATGGGTTCCGGGTTCGCACCTTCGGCGCACCCCGGAATGACGGAGGAGCGAACCTATGACCTCCGCAACGTTGCGCCACACGGTCTGGATCCTGCGCGGCAACCCGGTCACGGCTTTCGCGGCGGCGGGGGCGTTCGCGCTCTGCGTGCTCGCCATCATCGGGCCGTGGATCGTGCCTTATGATCCGATCGCCTCCGACGTGCCCAACGCCCTGCTGCCGCCGAGCGCGAAATACTGGGCCGGCACCGACCAGCTCGGCCGTGACGTCTTCAGCCGCTTGATCGTGGCGGCGGGGCTGGACCTGGCGATCGCTGCTTCGGCGGTGACGCTGTCCTTCGTCATCGGGGCGGTCATCGGGGCGCTCTGCGGCTATGCCGGGGGGCGGCTCGACCGCTATGTCGGGCGCTTCGTCGACGTGCTGATGGCGTTTCCGCTGTTCGTACTCGCCATGGCGATGGTGGCGGCGCTGGGCAACCGGGTCGAGAACATCGTCATCGCGACCGCGATCATCAACCTGCCCTTCTATATCCGCTTCGCCCGCGCCGAGGTGAATGTCCGGCGCAATGCCGGCTGGGTCGAGGCGGCGCGCGCCTGCGGCGACAGCCATGTCTCGGTCGTGCTGCGCTTCCTCCTGCCCAATGTGCTGCCGGCGATGGCGGTGCAGGTCTCGCTCAATCTCGGCTGGGCGATCCTGAACGCCGCAGGGCTTTCCTTCATCGGGCTCGGGGTCAAGCCGCCGACGCCGGAATGGGGCATCATGGTCGCCGAGGGCGCACGCTTCATCTCGACCGGAAAATGGTGGCTCGTCGCGTTTCCGGGCCTGGCGCTGATGCTGACCGTGCTCTGTTTCAACCTGCTGGGCGACGGGCTGCGCGACATCCTCGACCCGCGCATGCGGACCTAGACGCGATGGACGCCATGATCAGCGAGCCCTTGCTCGCCATCGACGATCTGCATGTGCGCTTCTCGACCCGGCGTGGAATCGTCGAGGCGGTGCGCGGCGTCAGCCTCTCCATTGCCGCCGGCGAGACGCTGGGCATCGTCGGGGAGAGCGGCTCGGGCAAATCGGTGACGGCGTTCGCGATCACGCGACTGCTCGACGCGGCCGGATGCATCTCGCAAGGCAGCATCCGCTTCAAGGGGCAGGACATCAGCAAGGCCTCGTCGAAGCAATTGCGCTCCCTGCATGGCGCGGCGATCTCGATGATCTTCCAGAATCCGCGCGGTGCGCTGAACCCGATCCGCAGCGTCGGCCGGCAGATCGCGGATGCGATCATGGCGCATGAGCCCATCTCGGCGAGCGAGGGGCGGGCGCGGGCGCTCGATCTGCTCAAGGCGGTGCTGATCCGCGATCCGGAAAAGCGGCTCGACGCCTACCCGCACGAGCTCTCGGGCGGCATGTGCCAGCGCGTGATGATCGCGATGGCGATCGCCTGCGAGCCGGCCCTGCTGATCGCCGACGAGCCGACGACGGGGCTCGACGTCACCACGCAGAAGACGGTGATGGATCTCGTGGCCCGCATCACGGCGCAGCGTGGCATGGCGATGATCCTGATCACGCATGATCTCGGCCTCGCCTCGCGCTATTGCCAGCGTGCGGTGGTGATGGAGCGAGGCCAGGTCGTTGAGCAGGCCGCGCCAGCGACGCTCTTCAGCGCGCCGCAGCACCCCTATACCAAACGCCTCGTCGCCGCCTCGCCGACCGCGACCTCGACGATCGCCGATCTCGCGCCGGAAGGTGCCAGTGCCGTGCCTGCCGTCGAACTCTTACGCCCCAAGCCCGCCCCCGGCACACCGCTGCTGCTCGAAGTCCAGAAGCTGGTGAAGCGCTATGATGGCGGCGTCACGGCGGTCGACGATGTCTCTTTCAGCATTGCAGCCGGCGAAAGTCTGGGCCTGGTCGGGGAATCGGGCTCGGGCAAGAGCACGATCTCGCGCATGATCTGCCGGTTGATCGACCCGAGCGAAGGCGAGATCCTGTTCGATGGCCGCGCGATCGGTTCGCTGCCGGCGCGCGATTTCCATCGCAGCGAATTCCGCAAGGATATCCAGATCGTCTTTCAGGATCCGACCGACAGCCTCAATCCGCGCTTCAATGCCTTCGATTGCATCGCCCATCCCTTGCGCCGCCTGCTCGGCATGACGAATGGTTCGGCACTGGCGGGGCGGGTCAGCGAATGCGCTGAGCGCGCCGGCTTGCCGAGCGAATTGCTGGAGCGCTTTCCGCACCAGCTTTCCGGCGGGCAGAAGGCCCGCGTCGGCATCGCGCGCGCCATCGCCTGCCGGCCGCGCCTGCTCGTGCTCGACGAGCCGACGGCGGCGCTCGATGTCTCGGTCCAGGCAGTGATCCTGCAATTGCTCGACCGTTTGCGCCGCGAGGACGGGCTGGCGCTGCTCTTCGTCAGCCATGACCTCAACGTGGTCAGGATGATGTGCGAGCGCACTGTCGTGCTGCAGAACGGGCGTGTGGTCGAACAAGGCGAAAGCCGCACCTTGTTCAGCGCGCCTGCAACCGCCTATGCGCGCGAACTGCTCGATGCCGTGCTGCATCTCGGCGGGCCGACGGCGAAAATGCCGGAGCCTGCCTGAGGCAAGCGTTCGGCTTTCCGAAGTCGGGCCTTGAAAATACGGCAATAGCGGGGATCATGGCGGCGGGCGCGTTGCGCGCTGCTGCTGTTTTTTATGTTAACGCGTTTTCCTGGCGCGAACCGATGTCCCCGTCGCTCGAAAACGCTCTAAGGATAGGCCCGATGCTGCGTTCCCTCCTGCTTTTGCCCCTGCTCGCGCTCTCGGCCTGCGTGATCCCGAACTCGCGCTCGAATACGGTGGTCGTCACCGATACCAAGAGCGTCGTCGAGAAGTGCCAGAAGCTCGGCGAGCTTGAAGGCGCATCGCCATTGGGCAAGGTGCTGCTCAGGGATCAGGCTCGCGATGCGGCCTTGGCGCGGTTGAAGGCCGGCGGCGCCGAGCTGGGCGCGACCCATGTCGAATCCTCCGTCGCCGACGTCAAATGGAAGGGCCCGAGCACGGCGGGCACCGCCTATAAATGCGGGACCTGAGACAAAACGCCTCCGCCTGAAGGCGGAGGCGCGTGGTTTGAATGCTCGATCAGCCCTTGGCGGCGGTGACCACGACCTCGATCAGCGTGGTGCCGCCGAGATCGGCGACGCCGACGGTGGCGCGGGTCGGCAGGCCTTCGCCGAAGAAGGCGGTCCAGACCGGGTCCATCTCCTTCTTCATCGACAGGTCCGTGACGAAGATCGTCGCGGCGACGATCGCCGTCCGGTCGAGGCCGACCTCGCCGAGATAGCCCTCGATCTTGGTGAGGATGTTCTGGGTCTGCGGGCCCATCGACTGGGTCGTGTCATCGGCGGTGGTGCCGCCGACGAAGACCAGCCCACCGGCCTGGACGACGCGATTCTGGATCGGCGTGCGGATGGAACGTGTGATGGTCATGGTTTTTCTCCAGGTTGAAAGGACGTCAGTGGGGGGCTGAAGCTGCGAAACGGGCAATGTCGAGCCCGTCGATGGGCACATTGCTGTGGCCGGTCGCGATGATCTCGGCCATCACGGCGCCGGCACCCGGCCCGAGCTGGAAGCCATGCGCCGAGAAGCCGAACTGGTGATAGACGCCCTCATGCTTGGCGCTGGGCCCGAAACAGGGCAGATCGTCGGGCATGCGTGCCTCGATGCCGGCCCAGGCGCGCAGGATCGGCGCTCCACGCATGATCGGGAACAGGTCCCAGACCGTCTTCGCATTGGTCGCGAGCTTGCCCCAATCGAGGATCGTCCTGTTCTCGTCGCGGATGGCGCGGCCGAGATAGCCGCCGCCGATCAGGACGGTGCCGTTGCCGAATTGCTTGAAGGAGAGTTTCCGGCCGCGCAGGATGACGACCGGCTTGATGAAGGCCGGCATCGGTGCGGTAATCATCAGCATCGGTGCGATCACCTCCAGCGGCACGGGCTCGCCGAGATCAGCCGCGATGCGGTCGGCCCAGGCGCCGGCGGCGTTGACGATGCGGGGGCTGAGGAAATCGCCTGCATCGGTGACGACGCGCCAGTTTGCGCCGTCGCGCTCGACCTTCGTGACCTTGACGCCTTCGCGGATCGTCGCGCCCCTTTCGGAGGCCTTGCGCTTGAAGGCCTGGGTGGCGCGCAGCGGAATGGCGGCGCCGTCGCGGCGCGAGATCACGCCGCCGGGGCAGGTTTCGGAGACGGCCGGGACGATCTCGCGCAGCTCCCTGGCGTCGATCATCTCCTCATGATGGAAGCCGCGCAGGTTGAGATCTTCGACGCGGGCGCGGCAACCGGCGAGATCGGCCTCGTTTTCCGCGACCAGCACCTGGCCGTCGGAGGTGAAGCCGCAATCATCGTCGACGAGCTCGGCGATGCCATGCCAGATCGCCATGGAGGCGTTGGAGAGCGGGATTTCCGCGACATGGCGCGCGAGCTGCCGCACGCCACCGGCATTGACGCCCGAGGCATGACGGCCGGCATGGTCCTTCTCGATCAGGATGACCGAGAGGCCACGCAAGGCGCAGTGCAGCGCGGTCGAGCAGCCATGGATGCCGCCGCCGATGACGATGACATCCGCGCTGCGGCGCTCTGCGCTCACCGAACCACCGCTTTGACGGCCGCCTCGCTCTGCGGCAGCGAGGCGAGCTCGGCCAGCGTCACCGGCTTCACCGGCGGGCGCAGGCGGTAGTAGCCGACCTCGGCGGGAGTCGTGCCGCGTGTCTCGGCGATCAGCTCGACCACGGTCGGCCCGCAAAGCCGCCCCTGGCAAGGGCCCATGCCGCAGCGCAGAAAAGCCTTCATCTGGTTGGGGCCGGTGACGCCGAGACGCTTGGCGGCATCGCGCACCTGCCCGGCCGTGACCTCCTCGCAGCGGCAGATGATGGTCTCATCCACGGTTGGTGCGAGGAATTGCGCGGCCGGCTTGTAGAGCAGGTCGAGAAAGCGGCGGCCGCGCAGCGTGCGCGCGAGCGCGGTGCGGATTGGCGCGGCATGATTGTCGCGTTCCGGGATGGTGATGCGGCCAAGCCGCCGGGCCGCGTCGAGCGCCGCGATCTCGCCGCGCAGCGCTGCGCTCTCGGCCCCGCCGATGCCGGCCCCGTCGCCGGCGATCGCGATACCCGGCACGGACGAGGCGAACCAGTCGTCGATTTGCGGCACCCAGCAATGCTGCACCGGATCGAAATCATGCGCGCAGCCGGCTGCATTGGAGAGGTTGACGCTCGGGATGACGCCCTGATGCAGCAGGAGCGTGTCGCAGGCGATGCTCTGCGAGGCGCCGCCACGCTCGAAGCGGATAGCGGAGAGCTGGCCCGAACCTTCGACGGCGAGGCTGGTGACGCCACCGAGGAAGCGCAGGCTGCGGCGCGCCTTGGCCATCAGCTTGAGCCCCTTGGCGAGATAGGGCGAGCGCAGGAAGTCCGGCAGCGCCGCGAGCGCGGCCGGCCAGTTGCGCCGGGGCGTGGTGTCCAAGACGGCGACGATCTCGGCGCCGGCGGCGGCGAGCTGACCCGCCAGGAGATAGAGCAGCGGCCCGCAGCCGGCGATCACGGTGCGGCCCTTGGGGATGATCGCAGAGCTCTTCAGCGCGATCTGCGCCGCACCCGCCGTCATCACGCCGGGCAGGGTCCAACCCGGAATCGGGAAGGGGCGCTCCTGTGCGCCGGTCGCCAGGACGACCTGCCCGGCAGTGATCAGCCGGGCGCGGCCATCGAGCGAAAGGCCGATTTCGAAGGATGCTCCATCCGACTCCGCGTCGGGGGCAATCGACCAGACGGTGCAGCGCGCGGCATAGGCGGTGGCCGAACGCTCAAAGCGGGCGACGATGTCCGCACCGCGCCAATAATCCACGCCGAGCACGGCACGGTCCGTGACCGGCGTCGTCGTGATCGAACGGTAGATCTGGCCGCCCGGTGCCGGGTTCTCGTCGACGAGCAGCACGGAAAGGCCGATCTCGCTCGCGCGTGCCGCTGCCGAGAGGCCGGCGGGGCCGGCGCCGACAACGGCGAGGTCGTAATGCTCGGCAAGCTGGCCGATGTCTGTGAGGGGCTTCATCCTTGCATTTCCTCGGGCTGACGCCGGCCATGCTGGGTTTCGATGGTCATGCCGTCGCGCAGCGGCACCATGCAGCCTTGCCGGTTGCCGACGCCGTCGATGACCACGAGGCATTCGAAGCAGACACCCATCAGGCAATAAGGCGCGCGCGGGGCGCCTGAGACAGGGGTTTCGCGGCAGATCGTGACGCCGTTCGCCAGCAGGGAGGCCGCGACCGTGTCGCCGGCGCGGCCAATCAGCGGGCGGCCGTCGAAGCTGAAGCTGAGCGTGGCGGCGCTCTCGGCGTCACGCATTTGCCTAAACATGGAACCTCCGTGCGGAAAAGCTCGCGACCGCATCCGGCAGCACGCCGGAGAGAATGGCGGGGGCAAGCGTCAGGACATGGTTGGCGGCCAGCGTCACGCCGGAATGGCAGGTGACGACGAAGGCGCCCGGGCAGCTCAGCGACTGGTCGTAGATCGGGAAGCCGTCAGGGCTCATCACGCGCAGCGCCGACCAGGTCCTGACCACGTTGAGCCCGGCGAGGCGCGGGAACATCCTGACCGCGCGCTCGGCCATGACCGAGAGAATCGGCTGGCCGACGACGGTGTCGAAGCCGCGATCCTCCTGGCTGTCGCCGATCATGACGCCGCCCTCATCGGTCTGGCGGACCGTCACCATCGGGTTGTGCAGGAAGGGTGCGGTCTTCTCGGTGACGATGATCTGGCCCTTGCTGGGCTTCACCGGTGCGTCGAGGCCGACCATGGGCGCGAGCCGGGCATTGCCGAGCCCGGCTGCGAGCACGACCTTGGCCGTGGCGATCTCGCCCCAGGGGCCCTTGATGCGGAAGCCGCCATCGCGCGGCGTGATGCTCTCGACCGGGCAGTTCGGCCGGTAATCGACGCCGCGACGCGTCGTCGCCTCGCGCAGTGCCCGGAACAGCTTGAGCGAGTTCACATGGCCGTCGAGGGGGGAATAGATCGCGCCGACCACGTCCTTGCCGATATCGGGCAGACGCCGTTTCGTCTCGGCATGGTCGAGGACTTCATAGGGGAAGTCGGTCAGCGTCGTCTGGTTGTGCAGGCGATGCATCGCATCGACGCGCTTCCCGAGTTCGTCCTGCGACAGGCAGAGCATGAAGCCGCCGGGTTGGCTGTGGGCGACGTCGATGCCGGTTTCTTCACTGAGGATGTCGGCAAGCCCGTGCCAGTCATCGGCCGAACGGCGCGACCACATCGCGTATTCCGGCATGCCGAAGCCCTTCGACTGCACCCAGACCAGCGCGAAATTGCCGCGCGACGCCCGAAACGCCGCGTCGCCCTCGTCGAGGATGGTGACGCGCGCGCCGCTGCGGGCGAGCCCCAGCGCGATTGCGCCGCCGACCACGCCGCCGCCGATGACGACGATGTCAGGTTCCGTGTGATTGCTCTTGGACGACACCTGGGTTCAGCCTTTTCCGGTTCCGACGAACAGCCGGTCGAGCCCGAACAGCCTGTCGAGCGCGATCAGGAGACCGGCGGTGAGGGCGATCAGGCAGGCCGAGACGGCTGCGATGAGAGGATCGATATTGTCCTGGATGTAGAGGAACATCCGGACGGGCAAGGTCACGGTCGCGGGCGAGGCGATGAAGACGGTCATCGTCACCTCGTCGAAGGAGTTGATCGCGGCCAGCAGCCAGCCCGAGACCACGCCGGGCAGGATCAAGGGCAGCGTCACCCTGCGGAACACCGTGGCATGGCCGGCGCCGAGCGAGATCGCCGCATGCTCGATGCGCTGGTCGATGCCGTAGGAGGCGGCAAGCACGAGCCGCAGCGCGAAGGGCAGCACCACGATGATGTGGCTGAGCACCAGGCCGAGGAAGGTGCCGGACAGCCCGATCTGCGTGAAGAAGCGCAGGAAGGCGATGCCGAGCACGACATGGGGCACCATCAGGGGCGACATGAACAGCGTGGTCAGAGCCTCGCGACCGGGGAAGCGGTGGCGGGCGATGGCGAGCGCGGCGGGCACGGCGAGCATGATCGCGACCGTCGAGGACAGGGCCGCGAGCCAGAGCGAATCGCGGAAGGCGCGGATGAATTCGGGATAGTCGAAGATCGCCTTGAACCAGCGCAGGCTCGGGCCGCGCGTCGGCAGCGAGAGATAGCCCTCGGGCGTGAAGGCGACGACGCAGACGATCAGCAAGGGCGCCAGCATGAAGATGACGAAGAGCGCGTGGAAGCAGAGCGCGAGCGGGCCGTTGCGTCTCATGGGAACGACCTTCTCAGCCGGCGTGCTGCGACTCCGTGAGCCCTCATCCTGAGGAGCGCCGAAGGCGCGTCTCGAAGGATGCTCCAGATGGTTCCGGAGCCCCCTGGAGCATCCTTCGAGACGCCATTCCCACGGGAATGGCTCCTCAGGATGAGGGCTGTGGTTCTGGTGCGGAGCCTCATTCGAACACCTGTGCGTAGCGGCGTTCGATCAGCCGGTTGGAGCCGACGGTGATGGCGACGAGGGCTGCGAGCAGCAGCACGGCGACCGCCGCGCCGAGCGGCCAGTTCAGCGTGTTCAGGAACTCGTCATAGGCGAGCGTGGAGGCGACCTTGAGCCGCCTTCCGCCGATGATCGCGGGCGAGGCGAAGGCGCTCGCCGCCAACGCGAAGACGATGATGCCGCCAGACAGCATGCCGGGCACGATCTGCGGCAGGATCACGCGACGCCAGATCGTCAGCCGGCCCGCTCCGAGCGAGAGCGCGGCGTTCTCGATCTGCGGATCGAGCCGCTGCAGCGAGGCCCAGACGGCGAGGATCATGAAGGGGATGAGGACATGGATCAGCGCGACGACCACGCCCGTTTCGGTGAACATGAATTCGAGCGGGGCGTGGATCAGCCCCGCCGCCATCAGTCCCTGATTGACGAGGCCGGTCGAGCCCAGGAGCAGCGCCCAGCCGAGCGTGCGCGCCACGACCGAGACCAGGAGCGGCCCGATGATGGCGAGCAGGCAGATGCCGCGCCAGGCCGGCGACATGCGGTTGAGGATATAGGCCTCGGGCACGCCGATCAGCATGCAAAACAGCGTCACCAGCACGGCAATCCGGAAGGTGCGCAGGAAGATCTCGAAGAAATAGGAATCGGTGAAGATCTCGTGGAAGTTCTTCAGCGTGAACTCCGGCACAATGCCCTTGTACTGGCCCCAATCGTAGAAGGAGAGCAGCACGGTCATCACCAGGGGAATGACGACCAGGCCGAGGAAGACGAGCAGGGCCGGTCCCGTCAGCCAATAGGGCGTGGCGCGTTGCGAGAGGGCGCGATTCATCTCGCATCCCCCGGCGCAAGCAGCGCGGCGTCCGAGGGGGCGAAGCTCAGCGTCACGGTCTCGCCCTCGGCCGGGACGGGCTGGCCGTCATTATGGCGCATCAGGATGAGTGGGCCGGCGGCGCTGTCGGCCGTCAGCAGCCAATGCGCGCCCTGAAAGACCCGGCTGGTGACGCGTGCCTCGAAACCGGGCGCGCCTGCTGCGGCGAGGTGGAGCCGCTCCGGCCGGACCGCGAGCTGGACCGGGCCTGTGCCCGCGCCCGGGATAGGCAGGGTGAAGGCGCCGATGCTGACCGCGCCGCTGCCGTCGCCCGTGCCGCGCAAGACATTGGTCTTGCCGAGGAAGCTCGCAACGAAGGCGCTGGCGGGCTTGCCGTAGACGGCGTCGGGCGCGCCGATCTGCTCGACGCGGCCCTGGTTCATCAGCACGATGCGGTCCGACAGCGCCATCGCCTCGTGCTGGTCATGGGTGACCAGGATTGTCGTCGTACCGATCGAGCGCTGGATCTGGCGCAACTCGCTCTGCATCTCCTCGCGCAGCTTGGCGTCGAGATTGGAGAGGGGCTCGTCGAGCAGGAGCAGGGCCGGCTTGATCACCAGGGCGCGGGCAAGCGCGACGCGCTGCTGCTGACCGCCCGACATGCGCTTGGGATAGCGATCGGCGAAGCCCTTCAGCCCGACCAGCGCCATCGCCTCCAGCGTGCGCGTCTCGCGCTCGGCCTTGTCGATCCCGCGCATCTCGAGCCCGAAGGCGATGTTCTCAGCCACCGTCATATGCGGGAACAGCGCATAGCTCTGGAAGACGATGCCCAGCCCGCGCTTGTTGGGCGGCACGGCGACGAGATCACCGCCATCGAGCAGGATGCGGCCCCGGTCGACCGGCACGAAGCCGGCGATCATCTGCAAGGTCGTGGTCTTGCCGCAGCCGGAAGGGCCGAGCAGCGAGACGAACTCTCCGCGCTCGACCGAAAGGTCGAGCGCTTCGACGGCAACGGCGCTGCCGTAGGACTTGCCCAGCCCTTCGAGAACGAGATGCGACATGTGTTTTGAATCGCTTTTTGCTTGAGCGCGGGCGTCATGGTCGGGCTTGCCCCGACCATCTCGTGCGGCTTGGGCGAAGGCCCAGGTCACGAGATTCTCGGGTCGCCGCGGAGTTTATCCTTGGGCCGATCGAAGATCGGCCCCGAGGGCGGCGCCCGAGAATGACGGCTTCGTGGCTTACCGCTCAACCTCGCGGTTCCAGCGCTTGGTCCATTCCTCGCGCTTGGCGTTGGCGATGTCCCAATCGACCGCCTTGAGCTTCTTCACATCCTCGCCATAGGGCAGGCCCTTCTGCTCCGCGGTCGTCAGCGTCACCGTGGTGTTGGCCGGGCCGAAGCCGGCTCCGGTCGCCATCACCTTCTGGATCGGCGGCGAGAGCATGAACTGGATGAAGGCGTTGGCCTCGGCCGCGTTCTTGGAGCCCTCGATCGGGCAGGCGGCAACGCCGAGCGCATAGCCGCCTTCCTTGGGATAGACGAACTCGACCGGGAAGCCGGTATCGGCGAAGGCCTTGACGCGGCCCGAACCCCAGACGCCGAGCACGGCCTGCCCGTTCTGGAAGAGCTCGGTCATCTTCGCCGGAGAGGGCTCATAGGCGACGATGTTGGGGTTGATCTCGTCCTTGAAGGCCTTGAAGCCGGGCTCGATGTTGCCCTCGCCGCCGCCGCCGAGCTGCGCGAAGGCGATGAGGGCGTGCAGGCCGTAGGTGTTGTTGATCGGCGGGACCACGATCTTCTTGCCGTAGGTCTTGGCCTTGAGATCGTTCCAGGAGGTCGGAGCCGGCCATTTGTTCTCGTCGAAGACCTTCTTGTTGTAGAACAGCCCGGTGCCGACGAGGCCGAGCCCCACGCCCTTGTTCGACTTGAACTTCATCACCGGCGCGACGTCCTTGTAGACGGGGCCGTCGGTCAGCGTGCCGCAGAAGCCCAGCGCCACGGCCTGATAGGCCGGGCCGTCATCGACGATGGCGACGTCGATCTGCTGGTTGCCCTTCTGCGCCTGCAGCTTGGCCAGCGTGTCGGTGGAGTTGCCGGCGACGTATTCGATCTTGACGTTGGCCTGCTTCTCGAAGGCCGGAATGACCTCCTTGCGCATCGTCTGCTCATAGGAGCCGCCATAGCCGGCGACGAACAACGTCTTCTGCTGCGCCATGGCCGCTCCGGCCGTGCCGAGCGCCGTGGTGGTCAGCAGCAGTCCTACCCAAGCGAATTTCATAGACCCCTCCTCATTTTTTGAGTGATGCGGGAGGGTCTGCGACAGTTTCGACTTGGTCAAATCGAATGATTCGTTCAATCCATGCCAAAATGTTATGGTCTGTGGAGGGCTGGGTCGTCACATGCTAAATCCGCGCCAGATCGAGGCTTTTCGCGCCGTGATCGTCACCGGCGGCGTGACAGCGGCGTCGCGCGCGCTCCACATCACCCAGCCGGCGGTGACGCGGCTGATCCATGATCTGCAATATGCGCTCGGCCTGCGCCTGTTCGAGCGGCGCGGCACGCGCCTGGTTCCGACCAACGAGGCGCTCTCGCTCTATCGTGAGGTCGAGCGCCAGTTCGTCGGCCTGGAGCGCATCGAGAGCGCGGCGAAGAACCTGCGCGAAGGCCGCTCCGGGCGGCTGCGGATCGCGGCGCTGCCGACCTTCAATGTCGGATTCCTGCAGCGTATCGTCGGCATTTTCCTCAAGGAAAAGCCCGAGATCGAGCTCTCCATCTATGGCAGCATCTCGTCGCAGGTCGTCGAGTGGGTCGCGAGCGGTTTCTGCGATATCGGCTTTGCCCAGGGGCCGCTCGACTTCCCCAATATCGACGTCGAATGGCTGCCGCTGGTGCAGAGCGTGGCGGTCATTCCGGCCGGTCACAGGCTGGCGGCGAAGGCAGTGCTGGGGCCGCGGGATTTCGTCGACGAGCCTTTCGTCTCGCTCGAACAATCGACACAGACGCGCTACCGGATCGACGCGATATTCGCGAGCGCGGGCGTGACCCGGTTGACGCGGGTCGAGACGCCGCTGTCGATGATCGCGTGTTCGCTGGTGGCGGCCGGCGCTGGGCTCTCGATCGTCGATCCGTTCACGGCGGCCGAATACGACGGACGCGGTATCGTGGTGCGCCCGTTCACACCGGCGTTGAAATACGATATCGGCGTGGTCTGGGCGACCGGGCGCTTGCGGTCGGCGCTGGCGCTGGAACTCGCCGACAAGGTCCGCACGGCGATCGCCGAACTCGCGCGCGCTGCCGATGCCGGCGTTGCGGGACTGCCGCCCTCGGGCTTGCCTGTTTCCTGATTGGGGCGCCCCGCGCCATGCGCGGTGAAGCGGTCATTCCGCCGGTTCGTATTGTCGCAACGCGTCGCGGACGATCTGCAGGAAGCCGTCGACGAGGACATTGGCTTCGTGATGGGTCGGAAACAGCGCATTGCCCTCGAAGACGATCGCGGGCTTGAACGGTCGGAATGTGATCCCCGTATGCCGATAGTCGTCGGCGACGATCGGGTTGACGATGCCGATGCCGAGGCCCTGCCCGACCAACGCGCAGATCGTCGCCCCGAAGGGCGATTCCAGCGCGAGCTGGCGCTTGACGCCCAGCCGCTCGAAGACGCGGTCGACACGCGCCCGGGCGCCGTCCTCCAGCGCCAGCGAGATGAAGGATTCGCCCTCCAGATCCTCGGGGACGATGACCTCGCGGCTCGCCAGCCTATGTCCCGGCGGAAGGGCGCAATAGCCGGGCAGGCTGTAGAGATGGCGAACCTCGATCGAGGGCGACCCGACGATGTTGGCGACGAAGCCGATGTCGCAATAATGCGAGGACGACCAGCGCGTCACCGTCGCCTCGCTGCGCATCTGCAGCGAGATCGTCACATTCGGATAGCGCTCCTTGAAGACACGGATGCAGCGCGGCACGAAGCCCAGCGCCACCGCCGGCATCGCCGCGATGCGCAGACGCCCGGTGCCGAAGAAGCGGATGTCCTTGGCCGCCTGCGCCAGGTTCTCCAGGCCGAGGAAGCTGCGCTCGACCTCGCGGTAGAAGGTCAGCCCCTCGTCGGTCGGCGTCAGGCGGCCAGCCTTGCGCTCGAACAGCCGCAACTCGGTGGAGGCTTCGAGTTCGGCGATCAAACGGCTGATGCTGGGTTGCGAGGTGTGCAGCTCCTGCGCCGCCGCTGTCATCGAGCCGCGCAGCATGATGAGGCGAAAAGCCTCGACTTGCCTCAGGTTCATGCCGGACCCCATATCAAGAATGAATAGCAACCCGAAAAAATGAGATTTGACCAGATGGGGGCGGGCCTCAATACTTTTTACCCATGGTCATGCCCTCAGCCCAAGCCTTGGCCCCAGCCCGCAATCCGCGTTTGACAGCTCTGGCCTGTCTGCGCTGCGACCTGGCTTTGCCGGTCGCGACGCATGAGGGTGGCTGTCCACGCTGTGCGCGCGACGGGCACGCCTCCAATCTGCGCCTGGTCTATGCGCGGGATGGAGAGGCGCCGGCGACAGGGATCGCGCTGCCATTTCCCGAGGCGCTCTCGCTGGGCGAGGGCGGGACGCCCTTGGTCGAGGTCCCGGAGCTTGCCGCGGCTGTCGGCGTCGGCCGGCTGTCGCTGAAGCTCGAATGGTGCAACCCAACCGGCTCGCACAAGGACCGCATGAGCGCGCAATTGCTGGCGCGGGCGCAGGATCGCGGCGCGCGGCTGGTCGTCGCCGCGTCCAGCGGCAATGGCGGCTTGTCGGTCGCGGCTTACGCAGCGCGCGCCGGCCTCGCCGCCGAGATCGCGGCGACGGATGAGCTGCCGGCCGCCTATCGCCGGGCGATCGGCGCCTATGGCGCCGGCATCGTGACCTTCGCCGACAGCCTGGAGCGCTGGCGCCATCTCGCCATCCGCGTCGCAGAGGGGGCGTTCGCCGCGACCAATTATCATCTGCCGGCGGTCGGGACCGACCCGTTCGGGATCGAGGGATACAAGACGGTCGCCGCCGAGATCGCCGCATCCGCCATGCCCGATCTCGTCGTCGTTCCCTGCTCGCGCGGCGATCTGCTCTCGGGCCTGTCGCTCGGCTTCGCCGAGATCGGGCGCGGCATGCCGCGGCTGGTGGCGGCCGAGCCCTTCCCGCGGCTTTCGCGGGTGATGGCGGGCGAGGATTATCGCGGCGACTTTGCCGGCGAGACCACGCAATTCTCGATCGCCGGGAGCACCGTCACCTGGCAGGCCGTCCAGGCCTTGCGGGAGAGTGGCGGCTGCGCCGTCCCGGTCGGCGACGATGCGGCACGCGCGGCCGGCGCAAGACTTAGCGCGATCGGCTTCCATGCCGAGCTGTCGGCGGCAGCGGCACTGGCTGCGCTCACCGAACTGGCGCGGGACGGCTCGCTTGGCGGGCGCCACGCCGTGCTGGTCCTGACCGGATCGGGCTTCAGGGACCCGACGGGGACAGCGGACGACGATTTGGGCCTCCGCGCTGCGGATGGCGCGGCGAGCCGGCCTCAGTCGGAACGGAATCAACAACAGGCCAAATGGCCCAATCAGAGGGATAACGGATGACCATGACTCAGTTTCAGACTTGGACACAGTTTCAGAGCCGGATGCAGTCTCACAGCCGGCGCCTGCCGGTGCTTTCGACGCTCGCGGCCCTTGCCGCGACCGTCTTGTCCGCCGGGCTCGCGAGCGCACAGTCCCTGCCGCCGCTGCCCGCGGCGATCAAGGCCGCAGGCCTGCTCAAGGCTGGGGTGCGCTGCGACCAGCCGCCCTATGGCTACAAGGACGAGACCGGCAAATTCGCCGGCGTCGAGACCGACATGGCGATCCAGATCGCCGCCTGGGCCTTCGGCTCGCCCGACAAGATCGAATTGACCTGCGTGACCGCGGAGAACCGCATCCCGCAGCTCTCCGGCAAGAAGGTCGACCTCCTGATCGCGACGCTTGGCGTCACGCCCGAGCGCGCCCGCGTCATCGACTTCTCGAAGCCCTATCGCTGGGGCGGCAGCGACATGCTGGTCGCCAAGGACAGCCCGATCAAGAAGCTCGACGATGTCGCCGGCAAGATCGTGATCATGCTGAAGGGCTCGACCCAGGCGAAATGGTTCGAGGACAACATGCCGAAGGTCGACAACCTCAGGCTCAACACGGCTTCCGACGCCTTGCAGTCGCTGAAGCAGGGGCGCGGCGACGCCTATACCCATGACGCGGCGACGCTGATCGTGATCGCGGCCAAGGACCCGTCCCTGCGCCTCGTCGGGGAGCCCTTCGCGATTTCCGATGCCGCCGTCGGTGTGCGCAAGAACGAGGCGGAATGGCTTGCCTATGTCGATGCCGCGCTCGACCGGATGAAGGCCGAGGGCCTCTACGCGAAATGGGTCGAGAAGTGGATTCCGGCCGATATCCGGCCTTTCTACACCGAGGCCTTCGAGAAGCCGAAGCCGACCGCGCGCTGAGGCGCGATCGCGATTGCCGGGGCGGCGTCGTCGCTCCGGCCGTTTCTTCCGGCCTTCTCTTCGTCGCGCAGGGATATCCGCAGGATGGAATTCGACCTCGCCTATCTGATGGCGCAAGGGCCGGCGCTGATGCGCGGCCTGTGGCTGACCGTGCAGGTCAGCGCGATCTCCATCGTGCTGTCGATCGTCATCGGCTTGATGGGCGCGGCGGCCAGGGTGCTGAAGCTGCCGGTGCTGGACAAGCTCGTCATCGGTTACGTCGAGTTCATCCGCAACACGCCGCTGCTCGCCCAGCTCTTCTTCATCTTCTACGGTTTGCCGACGATCGGGCTCAAGCTCTCGCTGTTCTGGTCGGGCGTGCTGAGCCTGACGCTCTGGGCGGGCGCCTATCAGGTCGAGAACATCCGCGGCGGGCTGGAGACGGTCGCGAAAGGCCTGCGCGAGGCGGCCTTCTCGCTGGGGCTGACGCCCTGGCGCTTCTTCCGCCTGATCGCGGCGCCGATGGCGATCCGGGTCGGCCTGCCCTCGATGCTCAACACCTCGATCTCGCTGTTGAAGAACTCCTCCTATCTCCAGGCGATCGGCCTGGCCGAGCTGACCTATGTCGCGATCGACCGGATCTCGATGGATTTCCGCACGATCGAGATGTTCGCGGCGATCTGCGTGATCTATCTCGCGCTCGTCCTGGTGCTTTCCGTCTTCGCCAACCGCCTCGAGAACCGGCTGAACAAGCCGTTCCGGGTTTGAGGAGGCGAGCATGACACTCCTCGTCAAGAACCTGCCCTTCATCCTCCAGGGCATCGGCATGACCCTGGCGCTGGCGCTGGCGACGCTGCTGATCTCGACCGTGATCGCCTTCATCCTGGGCATCCTGGCGACCTTGCGCTTCCGCTGGCTGCGCTGGCTGGTCAAGGCCTATGTCGAATTGTTCCGCGACATCCCGCTGATCGTGAACATCTTCTTCGTCTTCTTCGTCGCACCGCTGTTCGGCATGGAGCTGTCGCCTTTCGCGGCCGTCACGGTCGGCCTCTCGCTCTGGGGCAGCGCCAACGGCACCGAGATCGTACGCGCCGGCTTCGCCGCGGTGCCCCGGCATCAGTGGCAAAGCGCAGCCGCGCTCGGGCTGAAGCCCTGGGAGGTGTATCTCTTCATCACCGGCCCGCAGGCGCTGCGCTCGATCCTGCCGCCCTTCGTCGGCTTGCTGACCTTGCTCGTGCAGGCGACCTCGCTGGGCGCCCTCGTCGGCGTCAGCGAGTTCTTCAAGGTCGGCCAGATCATCGTCGAGCGCACCACGATGATGGAAGGCTGGAATCCGGCCTTCACCGTCTATGGCGCGGTGCTGCTGATCTATTTCGTCATCTGCTCGGCGCTGACCTGGTTCGGCCGCTGGCTCGAACGCCGCCTGAAGAACGACCAGCGCAGGCCCGCCTCGGCGGGCCCGCTGCTCGTGAAGCCGCTGACGCAGCTGCCCTGACGCTCACCCGCACAACACGACAACGCCCGAGGATATCGCCATGGAATCGAAAGTCAGCCGCCGCTTGACCGAGACGGTCGCGCAGGAAGTCTGCGACCATATCTACGGGCCGCGCCTCGCCCGCGATTTCCGCGCCGTCTTCGGCTACATGACCGATCTCAACCAGGCCCATGTGCTGATGCTGGCGCGCTGCGGGCTGATCTCGCCAGATGCCGCCAGGACGCTCGCGGCCGGCCTGCTGCGCATGGAGGAGGAGGGGCCCGAGGTCGTCGAGCTCGATCCGCAGCGCGAGGATTCCTACTTCAACTATGAGGCCCATCTGATCAAGCTGATCGGCACGGATGCGGGCGGTCGCATGCATATCGCCCGCAGCCGCAACGACCTCACCGCCGGGCTCGATCGCTTACGCGCCCGCGATCTCCTGCTCGACGCAGGCCAGGCTTTGCTCCAGGTCGAGGAGCATGCGCTCGATGGCGCCTTTCGCTTCCGCGATGCGGTGATGCCGGGCTACACCCATCTGCAGCCGGCCCAGCCAGTGACCTATGGCTTCTATCTCGCCGGCGTGGCGCAATCCTTCGAGCGCGATTTCGGCCGGCTCTCCGACGCGTGGGCGCGCACCAATATCAGCCCGCTCGGTGCGGGCGCGCTCGCCGGCACGACCTTCGCCATCGACCGGCATGCGGTTGCAGCCACGCTCGGTTTCGAGGGGCTGATCGAGAACACGCTCGACGCGGTGGCGACGCGTGATTTCGGCCTCGAGATCCTGGCCGATCTCTCGCAGATCGCGATCGGCTGGAGCCGCGTCGCGCAGGATTATCACGTGCTGGTCTCGCATGAATTCCAGACGATCGAATTCCCCGATCGCGTCACCGGCACCTCCAGCATCATGCCGCAGAAGAAGAACCCGGTCGTGCTGGAGCACCTCAAGGGCAAGGCAGGCCATCTGCTCGGGCTCTATGTCGCCTCCGCCACGGCGGTGAAGGGCACGCATTTCACCAACACGATCGACGGCAACCGCGAGGGCATGCGCGGTGTCTGGGAGGCGGGCGAGGAAGCCCTGCGCTGCCTTGCCCTGTTCGACCTGATCATCGCCACCGGCCGGCCCAACGCCGCCCTGATGAAGCGCCGCGTCACCGAGGATTTCGCCTCGGCGACGGATCTTGCCGATGTGCTGGTGCGCGACGCCGACCTCTCCTTCCGCGAGGCGCATCACATCGTCGGCGCCGTCGTGCGCGCAGCGATGGACCGTGGGCTCGCGGCCGACGGTATCACGACCGAAATGGTCGATGACGCGGCCCGCGACCAGCTCGGCCGGCCGCTCGGACTGTCGCCGGAGCTCGTGCGCGTCAGCCTCGACCCGACCGCAAGCGTCGCGGCCCGCACCCTGCCGGGCGGCCCGGCGCCCGAGGCCGTGGCGCGCTCGGTCGAGGCGGCTCAAGTGCGGCTGGAGACGCGCCGCGCCGATCTTGCGGGCAAGCGCGGCCGCCTGCAGCAGGCGCGCGAGGCCCTGAAGCGCGACATGCGCCAGCTCGCCTCATGAGCAAGGCCAGCCCGCTGATCTCGCTGAAAGGCATCGGCAAGCGTTTCGGCGCCCATGCCGCGCTTCAGGGCATCGATCTCGATGTCGCGGCCGGCAGCGTCGTCGTGCTGATCGGGCCGAGCGGCTCGGGCAAGAGTACGCTGATCCGCTGCATCAACGGGCTGGTGCGGCCCGATGAGGGCTCGTTGACGGTCGCCGGCCGGGCCGTCGACATCCATGACGAGGGCGCCTGGCAGGGGCTGCGGACGCAGATCGGCATGGTCTTCCAGGACTATGCGCTGTTTCCGCATCTCACCATTCTGCGCAACATGACGCTGACGCCGCAGCGCCGCCGCAAACTGCCGCGCGCGGTCGCGGAGGAGGAGGCGCGCAAGCTGCTCGCGCGCGTCGGCCTCGCCCACAAGGCCGAGGACTATCCCTCGGCGCTGTCGGGCGGGCAGCAGCAGCGTATCGCCATCGTCAGGGCACTCGCCATGCAGCCCAAGGCGATCCTGTTCGACGAGCCGACCTCGGCGCTCGACCCCGAGACCATCACCGGCGTGCTCGACGTGATGCGCGATCTCGCCCGCGAAGGCACGACCATGGTCGTCGTCACCCATGAGATGGGCTTTGCCCGCGAGGTCGCCGACCGCGTCGTCTTCATGGCTGACGGGCGCATCGTCGAGCAGGGGCCGCCCGTCGAATTCTTTGCCAACCCACGGCATGAGCGCACGCGCGCGTTCCTGTCCAACATCAGATCTTTTGGGGAGGCGAACCATGCCTGACCAGACCAGCGTGCTGGCGCCGAACTTCACCACCGATCCCTATTGGTGGGATGCAGCCCCGCCCGAGGCTGCGCGCGATCCCTTGCCCACGCAGACCGACGTGCTCGTCGTCGGCTCCGGTTATTGCGGGCTCTCGGCCGCAGCCGAGCTTGCCCGCAACGGGGTCGACGTGACCGTGGTCGACGCCGAGGAATTGGGGGCGGGCGCCTCGACCCGCTCCGGCGGCATGGTCTCCAGCGGCCAGAAGCTCGTCATCGGCGGCGCGATCAAGGGTGTCGATGCCGCGCGGATGGAGCGGCTGCTGGAGGATTCGCTCGCCTCCTACGATCATCTGAAGACATTGATCCGCGAGCAGGGGCTCGATGCGGATCTCGCCGTGCTCGGGCGCTATTTCGGCGCGCATGTGCCCAGCCATTACGACCGCTTGCGCCGGCAGGGCGAACTCCTGGCGAAGCATACCGGCGTCACCGTCCACGACATCCCCAAGGCCCGCCAGCACGAGATCACCGCGACGGATTTCTATCATGGCGGCATCGTCATCGACGATTATGGCGGGCTTCACCCGGCGAAATACCACCGCGCGCTGCGCCACCTCGCCGCCGCCAATGGCGCGACCCTGCGCTCGCATGCGCCGGTGCTGAAGGTCGGCCCTGCCGAGGGCGGTTTCCACATGGTCGAGACCGGTCGCGGCATGATCCGCGCCCGCAACGTCTTCTTCGGGACCAATGGCTACACCGACAAGGCGCAACCCTATCTGCAGAGGCGCATCGTGCCGGTGCGCAGCTACCAGATCGCGACCGAGCCGCTGCCGCCGGAACTCATGGCCGAGATCAATCCCGGCCGGCGCATGATCACCGACAGCAAGCGCGAGCTGATCTATAGCCGCCCCTCGCCGGACGGCACGCGCATCCTCTTCGGCAGCCGGCCGGGCATGTTCAGCATGGCGGAGGGCGAGGCCGCACTGAGGCTCCATGCGATGATGCTGAAGGTCTGGCCGCAGCTTGCGGGCTACAAGGTCACGCATTGCTGGAGCGGCAAGGTCGGCATGACCGCCGACAAGATCGCCCATATGGGCCGCCGCGACGGCGTCGATTTCGCCATCGGCTGCAACGGCAACGGCGTCGCGCTGATGAGCTATCTCGGCCATCAATCAGCGCTGAAGCTGCTGGGGCGGCAGAACCGGGCCTGTGCCTTCGACGATCCGGCCTTCCCGGCGGTGCCGCTCTATAACGGCACGCCCTGGTTCCTGCCCATCGTCAGCGGCTGGTATCATCTGCAGGACGCGATCGACCGGCGCATGGCGCGGTTTTAGGGCGCGAGCAGGCCCTTAGAGCCATTGGCAACATCAGCCCATCCTGAGGAGCGCCGCAGGCGCGTCTCGAAGGATGCACCAGCTTGCACGGGAGCCTCCTGGAGCATCCTTCGAGACGCCATTCCCAGGGGAATGGCTCCTCAGGATGAGGGCTCACGGAGTTTCAAGCAGGCGCTCAGATGTGGATGGCGTGGCCCAGCGCCATCAAGGCCGCTTCCTGTACGGCTTCGCCGAGCGTCGGATGGGCGTGGATCGTGCCGGCGATGTCCTCCAGCGTCGCGCCCATCTCGATGGCGAGGCCGAAGGCCGAGGACAGCTCCGAGACGCCCTGGCCGACCGCCTGGACGCCAAGCACCAGCTGCGTCTGCGCCTGCGCGACGATACGGACAAAACCCTCCTCGCCATGACGAGTCATGGCCCGGCCATTGGCCGCGAACGGGAATTTCCCGGTCTTGATCTCGATCCCGGCCTTGCGGGCCTCCTCCGGCGAGAGCCCGACCGAGACGATCTCGGGGTCGGTGAAGCAGACCGCCGGAATGCAGCGCTTGTCCCAGGCGCGGGCCAAGCCGGCTGCGATCTCGGCCACCATCTCGCCCTGGGCCATGGCGCGATGCGCCAGCATCGGCTCGCCGGTGACGTCGCCTATGGCATGGATGCCGCGCATCGAGGTCTCGCAGCGCTCGCCGATGCGGATGAAGCGGCCATCCATGTCGAGCACGAGTTCCTCGAGGCCGAGCCCGGCGGTGACCGGCGCCCGGCCGACCGTGACGAGGACCTTGTCGGCTTCGATGCGCTTTTCTTCACCGCCTGCGGTTTCGATGAGCAGCGCGTCGCCCTTCGGCGTCATACCGCGGGCTTTCGCGCCGAGCAGCACCTCGACGCCGAGCGCGGCGAGATGTCTTGCGACGGGCGCGGTCAGTTCGGTGTCATAGAGCGGCAGGATGCCTGCCTGAGCCTCGACGACCGTGACTTTCGCGCCGAGCTTGGCGAAGGCCGTGCCGAGTTCCAGCCCGATATAGCCGCCGCCGACCACGGCAAGGCGCCTGGGAACCTCGGTCAGCGCCAGCGCCCCGGTCGAGGAGATGACATTGCCGCCGAAAGGCAGGAAGGGCAGTTCGACCGGAGCCGACCCCGTCGCGATCACGATCGTCTCGGCCTTGATCGTTCGCGGCCCGGTTTCGGTCTCGACGATGACGGTCTTGCCGTCGCGGAAGCGGGCGCGGCCATGGACGATCTTGACCTTGGACTTGCGCAGCAGCGCCGCGACGCCGTTGTTGAGGCGCTGGACGATGCCGTCCTTCCAGGCCACGGCCTGCTTCAGGTCGAGCTTGGGAGCCGAGGCCGTGAGGCCGAAGGGCGTCTTGCCAGCCGCGGCATGGGCTGCCTTCTCGAACTCCTCGGCGACATGGATCATCGCCTTGGACGGGATGCAGCCGACATTCAGGCAGCTGCCGCCGAGCTTGGTGCTCTCGACGATGACGGTGTCGAGGCCGAGCTGGCCGGCGCGGATGGCGCAGACATAGCCGCCGGGACCGGCGCCGATGACGAGCAGCTTGCAGGTGATTTCTGTCATGGCGCGCTTCCGTTATCCGAGGTCTCGCGGTCGTCCGAAGCTTTGCCCGTCATTGCGAGCGAAGCGAAGCAATCCGGAGGCGGCAGCGCTCCATGTCGCCCTGGATTGCTTCGCTGACGCTCGCAATGACGAAGGGACGCGCGGCATATCATCGAGGACGTCATCACTCAGACATCGATGAACAGCGTAGCCGGATTCTCCAGCAGCTCCTTGAGGCGCTGCACGAAGACGGCGGCGTCCCAGCCGTCGACGACGCGGTGGTCGAAGCTCGACGACAGGTTCATCATCTTGCGCGGCACGAAGGTGGTGCCGTCCCAGACGGGCCGGATCATCATCTTGTTGACGCCGATGATCGCGACCTCCGGATGGTTGATCACCGGCGTCGTCGCGATGCCGCCGAGCGCGCCGAGCGAGGTGATGGTGATGGTCGAGCCGGTGAGTTCGTCGCGCGTCGCGCTGCCGTCCCGCGCCCGCTCGGTGATGCGGTTGAGCTCGATGCCGCAGCCCCAGATGTCGCGCGCCTCGGCATGCTTCACCACCGGCACCATCAGCCCTGTCGGCGTCTGCGTCGCGATGCCGATATGAATGCCGGCATGCTGGTGGATGATGCCCGCATCGTCGTCATAGAGCGCGTTGAGGTTCGGCTGCTCGGAGATCGCCTTCACCATCGCCCGCATCAGGAAGGGCAGCAAGGTGAGCTTAGGGCGTTCGGGCGCAGGCTTCTTGTTCAACGTCGCGCGCAGATCCTCGAGCGGGGTGACGTTGATCTCCTCGACGATGGTGATGTGCGGGATGCGCGACTTCGACAGCGCCATCTTCTCGGCGATCCTGCGCCTGAGGCCGACGACCTTGATGTCGGTGACGGCACTCTTCTGGGACAGGCCAGGCGCGCGCTCGGCCTCGGGACCGCGCAGCAGGAAGGCGTCGAGATCCTCATGCAGGATGCGGCCGGCGGGGCCTGTGCCGGAGAGCTGGCGCAGATCGATGCCGGCCTCGCGCGCCTTCAGGCGCACCGCCGGCGAAGCGAGCGGCTTTTCGCCGGGCGCGCGCCGCGGTGCAGTGTTTTGGGCGGTCGCCTGGACTACGCCGCGCGTGGGCTTGGGCACCGTCATCGCCTTGGGCGGTTCGACGGTTGGTGCGGGTTTTGGCGCTTCGGCTTTCGCGGCCGGGGCTTCGGGCACTGCGACTGGTTTTGAGGCGGGCGTGGGCGCTTCCTTGGGCGCTTCGGGCTCGGCTGCCGGTTCCTCCGCGCCGGCTGCGCCCGCGACCTTGAGCTTCACCAGGGCCGAGCCGATCGCGACGGTGTCGCCGATCTCGGCGCCGATCCAGGTGACCTCGCCATCGACGGGTGAGGGAATCTCGACGGTTGCCTTGTCGGTCATCACGGCGGCGAGCAGATCGTCCTCGCGGATGATGTCGCCGATCTTGACGTGCCATTCGACCAGTTCGGCCTCGGCGATGCCCTCGCCGACATCGGGCAGCTTGATGATGCGCTCGGCCATCAGCGGCTCTCCATGATCTGGCGAAGGGCCGCCCCGACGCGGGCCGGGCCGGGGAAATAGTCCCATTCCTGCGCGTGCGGATAGGGCGTGTCCCAACCGGTGACGCGCATGATCGGCGCTTCGAGATGGTAGAAGCAGTGCTCCTGCACCAGCGCGGTCAGCTCCGCGCCAAAGCCCGAGGTCAGCGTCGCCTCATGCAGCACGATGCAGCGGCCGGTCTTCTGGACCGAGGCCACGATCGCGTCGAGGTCGAGCGGGAGCAGCGTGCGCAGGTCGATCACCTCGGCATCGATGCCGCTCTCCTCGACGGCCGCGAGCGCGACATGGACCATGGTGCCATAGGTCACGATGGTGACGGCTGCGCCCTCGCGGCGGATCGCGGCCTTGCCGAGCGGCAGGACGAAATGCCCGTCGGGCACCTCGCCCAGCTCATGCTTCGACCAGGGCGTCACCGGCCGGTCGTGATGGCCGTCGAAGGGGCCGTTATAGAGCCGCTTCGGCTCGAGGAAGATCACGGGATCCGGATCCTCGATCGCCGCGATCAGCAGGCCCTTGGCGTCATAGGGATTTGACGGCACCACGGTCTTCAGGCCCGAGACATGGGTGAAGAGCGCTTCGGGGCTTTGGCTGTGGGTCTGCCCGCCGAAGATGCCGCCGCCGGTGGGCATGCGGATGACCAGCGGGCAGGTGAAATCGCCGGCCGAGCGGTAGCGCAGCCGCGCCGCTTCCGAGACGATCTGGTCATAGGCCGGATACATGTAGTCGGCGAACTGGATCTCGACGCAGGGGCGAAGGCCATAGGCCGCCATGCCGATCGCGGTGCCGACAATGCCGGCCTCGCTGATCGGCGCGTCAAAACAGCGATTGACGCCATATTTCTGCTGCAGCCCATGGGTGCAGCGGAAGACGCCGCCGAAGAAGCCGACATCCTCGCCATAGACCACGACGTTCTCGTCGCGCCCCATCGCGACGTCCAGGCCTGAGCGGATCGCCTCGATCATCGTCATGCGCGGCATCAGACGAGACCTCCGTCGGTGAGCGCAACAGCCCCGTCATTGCGAGGAGCGAAGCGACGAAGCAATCCAGGCGGACGTCGAGTACTGCCGCTCCTGGATTGCTTCGCTTCGCTCGCAATGACGGGGAGGTTCACACGCGAAACAGCCATCTCACACCCCGATCTGCTGGCGCTGCCGGCGCAGATGCGGCGGCAATTCGGCGTAGACATCCTCGAACATGTCGCGGGCCGAGGGTTTCGAGCCGGAATGCAAGGTGCCGAAGCTCTCGGCTTCCTTCTGGGCTGCGATGACAGTCTCGAGGATCTCGGCCTCGGTCTGCTTGTGGCGCTCCTCCGACCAGGCCCCCGCCGCGATGAGATGGTTCTTCAATCGGATCAGCGGATCGCCCAGCGGCCAGCCATCCGATTCATGTTTCGGCCGGTAGGCAGAGGGGTCGTCGGAGGTCGAATGTGCGCCGGCGCGATAGGTCACGTATTCGACCAGCGTCGGCCCGAGATTGCGCCGCGCCCGCTCGACCGCCCATTGCGCCACGGCGTAGACCGCGAGGTAGTCATTGCCGTCGACCCGCAGCGCCGGGATACCGAAGCCAAGGCCCCGCGCCGCGAAGGTGCCCGAGCCGCCGCGCGCGATGCCCTGGAAGGTCGAGATCGCCCACTGGTTGTTGACGACGTTAAGGACGATGGGCGCCTTGTAGGTGGAGGCGAAGACGAGAGCGGCGTGGAAGTCGGATTCCGCCGTCGAGCCGTCGCCGACCCAGGCGGCCGCGATCCTGGTGTCACCCTTGATGGCCGAGGCCATCGCCCAGCCGACGGCCTGGACGAACTGGGTGGTGAGATTGCCCGAGATCGAGAAGAAGCCGTGCTCTTTCGATGAATACATCACCGGCAATTGCCGACCCTTCAGCGGGTCGCGCTCATTCGAGTAGATCTGGCACATCATGTCGACGAGCGGGTAGTCGTGGGCGATCAACAGCCCGGCCTGGCGATAGGTCGGGAAGTTCATGTCGCCGGGCGAGAGCGCAATGCGGAAGGCGCAGCTCACCGCCTCCTCGCCGGTGTGCTGCATGTAGAAGGAGGTCTTGCCCTGGCGCTGGGCCATCTGCATGCGGGCGTCGAAGCTGCGCAGCGTCATCATATGGCGCAGGCCGCGGATCAAATCGTCATGGCCGAGCTCCGGAACCCAGGGACCGACGGCCTGTCCCTCGCGATCGAGCACGCGGATGATCGAATAGGCGAGGTCGCGAATCTCCTTGGGGTCGACATCGACCGGCGGGCGGCGCACCGAGCCGGCCTCCGGAATCACGACATTGGAGAAATCGGGCTTGCCGCCGGGCCGGCTCGCCGGCTCCGGCACATGGAAATGCAAGGGCGTTTGCGAGCTGGGCGTTTGCGGGCTCATGGGTGTTTGCGAACTCATGGTCGCACTCCTGCAAGGGCGGGCAACATGCCTCGCCGCCGGTCCCGGGGCAGATCAAACGCCCGCTCACGGCCGATGTCCACGGGGACCGGCGCGACGCGGCGGCGTGGAATGGCGAGGGCAAAGCGTATGGTGTTGGTCGTGAACCACGCCGTCATTCCGGGGCAGGCCGTAGGCCTGAGCCCGGAACCCAGAGCCGATGCGCTTTGCCGCGGGGGCGATGATATCCACGAACCTCTCGAGCACCCGCATCGGTTCTGGGTTCCGGGCTCTTCGCTCCGCGAAGCCCCGGAATGACGGAGAGGTTCCACGACAAGACTGTAATGTCTGGAGAGGTGTGGGCAGACGACAGCGCGGTACGCGGCGTCGGCAGCGCTGCCGGCCGGTTCCATGATCACGATCCGCCTCTGCGTGCGCTTCGTCACCGTTCTCTCCCCTCGGCCAAAAGGCTAGCCCGTCCCAGGAAAAGAAACCTCCCGTAAATGCCCGCCTCATGGCATTCTGGCAGAATGATCTTCTGTAGCTTGCACTTTTGACAGAATGGATTTCCGATGGCTGCGAAACCCAAGCGCGCTGACGATCTCGACGCCATTGACCGGCGGATTCTGTCGGCGCTGCGGGCCGATGGGCGCCTGACCACGCAGGCGCTGGCGGAGAAGGTCGGGCTCTCGCCCTCGCCCTGCTGGACGCGGGTCAAGCGGCTTGAGGAGAGCGGCGTCATCGAGAACTATGTCGCGGTGCTCAACCACGGCGCGCTCGGGCTCAGCAACACCGTCTTCGTCGAAGTGACGCTCGACAAGCATGACGACAAGGTGCTCGACCTGTTCGGCGAGGCGCTGGCGCGGACGCCGGAGGTCGTCGAGGCCTATCTCGTCACCGGCGACTATGATTTTCTGGTCAAGGTCATGGTCAGCGGCACCGACCATTACGAGCGCTTCCTGCGCGAGACGCTCTATCGCCTGCCCGGCATCCGGCAGACGCGGACGACCTTCGGGTTGAGGGCGTTGAAGCGCGCCATCTCGGTCGACCCGCTGCAGATGCGTTGAGCGCCGATCTGCTTGGAAAGGTGAGCCCTCATCCTGAGGAGCCATTCCCAAGGGAATGGCGTCTCGAAGGATGTTCCGGGAGGCTCCGTAACCATCTGGAGCATCCTTCGAGACGCCGGCGCGCGGCTCCTCAGGATGAGGGCTCAGGACATGTCCAAACGGTTTCTGAGCGGCTTACGCCCACTCGCCTTGTCTGAAGACCGGCACGGCGGTGCCGTCGGTATGCAGGCCGTCGATGTCGACCTGGTCGGAGCCGATCATCCAGTCGATATGGATGAAGCTCTTATTGCCGCCCTGCTCGGCGATCTGCTCCGGCGTCAGCTTCGCGCCGTCGATGAAGCATTTCGAATAGCACTGGCCGAGCGCGATATGGCAGGCGGCGTTCTCGTCGAAGAGCGTGTTGAAGAACAGCAGCCCGCTTTTCGAGATCGGCGAGGAGTGCGGCACCAGGGCGACCTCGCCGAGGCGGCGCGAGCCCTCATCGGTATCGAGCACCTTGTTGAGGACCTCCTCGCCGCGCGTGGCCTTGGCCTCGACGATGCGGCCCTGCTCGAAGCGCACCGCGATGTTGTCGATCAGCGTGCCCTGATAGGAGAGCGGCTTGGTGCTGGAGACATGGCCCTGGACACGCCGGGCATGGGGCGTGGTGAAGACCTCTTCGGTCGGAATGTTGGCGTTGCAGGTGACGCCGTTCCTGGCGGTAGAGGAGCCGCCCTGCCATTCATGGCCGTCGCCCAGTCCGACCGTCAGATCCGTACCGGGCCCACGGAAGCGAAGCGCCTGGAAGCGCTGCGCGTTGAGCCATTCCCTGCGATGGCGCAGCGCGGCGTTATGGGCGGTCCAGGCCGCGATCGGATCGTCGAGATCGACCCGCGAGGCCGCGAAGATGGCGTCGGCGAGCTTGGCGACCGCGATCTCCTCGGCATCGCCGGGAAAGACCTGCCTGGCCCAGGACGCGCTGGGATAGGCGAGGATGTTCCAGTTGATGTCGAAGCCGGTGATCTTCTCCAGGGCGGGACGATAGGCGATGGAGTTGGCCTTGCTGGCGCGCCCGACCTTGGCTGCGTCCTCCCCCGAGAGCAGCATCGGATTGTCGCCGACGACGGCGAGCCGCGCCGTATTGCTGGCGAAGGCTTTTGCAACGCCCTCATAGAGCCAGCCGGCGGCACGGTCGAAGCTCTCATCGGGCGCGAAGCGGTAGCGCGCCAGCGTGATCTCCTCATCCGAGAAGATCGGCGTCACCAGGCCGGCGCCGGCCCTGTAGGCATGCTCGGCGATGCGGCGCACCAGCGGCAGCGCGGCGATCGGCGCCGTCAGGAACAGATCCTGGCCGGGCTGCAGGTTGAGCCCGACCCGGATGGCGACTTGGGCGAGCTTGTCGAGCTTCACGGGGTCGATCGCAGGAGAGGTGGCGGTCTGGTGCATGGTCATGAAAGATGGTCCGGCTCAGATTCGGGCAAGGCGCCCATTGCTCGTGGAAATCGCCGCGGGGTCAACCTCGCTGCGCCCCGGGCCGGCGGCTGAAAGGCGGCGCTGCGATGAAAAGCGCGTGAGCGCCGGATCAAGCGCCTTGTCGATGCGTTGCGTCTTCCGACAACTGAAATGCGCCGCGACGACTATCGAGGCGGACGCGCAGGGCCGGGCGGCGGAACAAACGAAGGCGCTGCCAGACAGGCGCAAAACAGGAGGCTCGGCATGGGGACGACACTAGCTGGGTGGAGCGAGGCGCGATGAGGCTGAAGCCCGCATTGTCGCTGGCGCTCTTGCTGGCGCTGTTCGCCGCGCTTCCGGCGACTGCGCAACTTGTCGGGACGCCTGGCAATGGTCCGCTCACGCCCGATGGACCTCGGCGCGGGCTCGGTCCGCCCTCGATCACCGATCATGTGCCTGATCTTCGATTGCATTCGGATGGAGGCGGCATTCCCGGCGCGGGGCCGCCGATCGATTACGGCCGCCGCGACAGCAGCCCCTATGGGCGCCCGCAATCGCTGGGGCATTTCGGCGCCGGGACAAACCAAGCCGCGCGGCTCGGTCGTCGCTGCCAGAGCGAGCGGCGGGTTTGCGTCCTGGCGAGCCCGGCGCCTGTCGGAACCGGATGCTCATGCCGTGTGCCAACTGGCGGGCGGGCGCGAGGTCAGGTTGTCCGGTGAGGTCTGGAACGTGGCCAGAGGTTCGCATCGGAGTCGAGCGGCGGCCGTTAAGGCGCAGGCCGCGCCGAGGTCACCAAATGAATGATTGTGAGATAGCGCACCGCTTGTGGAAGCCGCGTGGCGGACTATCTCTCATTCAAAGGGGTCACTTGGCGGAGGGATAGAATGCTCCACGAGAGACTGAGGGAGTTCCGGTGCAAATCGGTCGAGAAAGCGCGGGAAGCAGGCATCCCGGCTTATTTTCTCGATGAATCCGAGGGCGTTCTGCGTGTCCTGCCGGACGGCAGGAAAGAGCGCATCCTGGTCAGCGAAGGGCTGCCGGTCGTCCTGCCGGTAGGCCAGATGCCATTTCGGCAGGTCAGGCCAAGCTGATGGCCGTCAGCCCATAGCAGTGCTCTGCACGCGGCCGCGTGCGTCGTCGAGGTTCGCCTGTGACGGCGCAATTTGGCTAAAGAGAGAGGCGGGCTGCGAACGGCGACGATGGGCGCCATGTCTACGCTATAGGACCGGGAGGTAGCCAGGACGCTACTGTCTTTGGATCGATCAACCTGATGGCATGATAAAGAGGAAGCCGGGTGCGCGTAGCAATCGAGACACTCGGCACCAGAGGCGACGTGCAGCCCTATATCGCGCTTGCGTTGGGGTTAGTCGGGCGTGGTCATGAGGTACAGATAGCAGGACCCGTCCAGTTCGACGTCATGGTTCGCGAATACGGCATCGCCTTTGCTGCGCTTCCAGGTGAGTTCCTGGCGCTGATGGACTCGCCGGAAGGCAAAGCTGCGATAGCTGGCGGTCGAGGCTTCAGCGCCGGGCTCAAACTCTTGAAGCATGTGCGTCCGCTGATGCGGCGCCTGCTGGATGACGAGTGGGCCGCCGTCAAGGCTTTCGACCCCGATGTGATCGTCCACCATCCCAAGTCGATTGCGGCGCCACACATTGCCGAAGCCCTTGCATGTCCGCACATGCTTGCATCGCCGCTGCCGGGCTTTACGCCAACCTCGGCCTTTCCCAGCCCCATGCTTCCGTTTGCTTCCCTGGGGCCGCTGAACCGCGCCAGTCATGCGCTAGCGATCAAGGGGGCGGATTTCCTGTTCGGCAAGCAGATTCGCGACTGGCGGGAAACATCGCTGGGGCTCGCGCACCGCCGTTCTGATGCTGGCGCGTCCTTGGGCTCTCTCTATGCCTATAGTCCGCATGTCGTTCCGGTTCCGCCCGATTGGGGCCGCGATGTGCTCGTCAGCGGCTATTGGTTCCTCGACAGCGAGACGTGGCGACCGCCCGACGCGTTGACGGCATTCCTCGATGCCGGTGAGCCGCCGATCTATATCGGCTTCGGCAGCATGCCCGGGCTCGATCCCGGGAGAATGACTACGATCATCATCGAGGCTCTCGCGAAAACCGGCAAACGCGGTTTGCTAGCGACTGGTGGCGGGGCACTGGAGGCGCGGGACGTACCTGGCAACGTCCACATCATCGCTGGTGCGCCGCACGACAGGTTGTTTCCGCGGGTTGCAGCGACCATCCATCATGGTGGCGCTGGAACCACCGCGGCGTCTCTCCGCGCAGGTAAACCCACTGCCATCTGTCCGTTCTTCGGCGATCAGCCGTTCTGGGGAAGGCGTATCGCGGAGCTGGGCGTAGGCCCTCAGGTTCTCAACCGAAAAACTTTGTCAGTCGAAAGCCTCGCGGCGGCGATTGCCGCGATGGACGACCAGCAGATGCGCCACCGGGCATCCACTCTCGGCATCGCGATCCAACAGGAAGATGGAATCACCGCTGCGGTGAAATTCATCGAGAGCAGAGCAACCGGGCAAACCGTCTAACCAGCTGCCCATAAGACGGCGATCGGCAGTGAATGGCGGACAGGGAGGGATTTGAACCCCCGATACCCTTGCGGGTATGCCGCATTTCGAGTGCGGTGCATTCAACCACTCTGCCACCTGTCCGCGGTCGCACTTCGTCGAAGCGGGCTGGTTACTACACGCCACATCGGGCGGAGACAAGCCTAGGCAGCGTCATAAATCGGCAAGCTCGGCGTGCTTTTGCTTGACCTCGCCTAGCCCAAGGACTATCGAGCCTCGTCCGGCGTGGGGAAACCCGCGCCCGATCTCTTTTGGCGTTCTGGTTTCGCGTTTCGCGTGCCGCACCCGACAGAGCAAACCAAACCACGCAACCGACTGCCAAAAAGCTGTCCCGCGTGCGCCCCCTCCGGGGGCCATGACAGGGCAGGGCTGAACATGGAGAACAATGATGTTCGCAGTCATCAAAACCGGCGGCAAGCAGTTCCGCGTCGCCGCGAACGATGAAATCACCATCGCCAAGCTCGTTGGAGAGCCTGGCGACACCGTCGCCTTCGGCGAGGTGCTGATGCTGACCGATGGCGAGAAGTCGACCGTCGGCGCGCCCTTCCTCGGCGACATCACCGTCGCCGGCGAGATCGTCAAGCAGGCGCGCGGCGAGAAGGTCATCGCCTTCAAGAAGCGCCGCCGCCAGAACTCGAAGCGCAAGCGCGGCTTCCGCGCCGAGCTGACGATCGTGCGCATCACCGACATTCTCACCGGCGGCAAGAAGCCGGAGATGAAGAAGGGCGATGCTTCGGCTGTCGCGCTGAAGGCTGCCTCGCCCGCGACCAAGGGCAAGGCCGAGCCGAAGGCCGCCAAGAGCGCTGCCAAGGCCGAGGGCCTCGACGCTTCGAACCTCTCGCTGATCTCGGGCGTCGGCCCGACCATCGAGAAGAAGCTGCGCGCCGCCGGCATCGTCTCGTGGAACGAGATCGCCGCCTGGAGCGAGGCCGATGTCGCCAAGTGGGACGAGGAGCTGAAGCTCCGCGGCCGCGCCACCCGCGAAGAATGGGTCGAGCAGGCCAAGGAACTCCTGGCCGGCAAGCCCCCGCGGGCCAAGGCTGATCAGGCCGAACTGGCGTCCGGCGAGGATTACTGACAGCTCCTGTCAGGCATCCCCGCAGTTTCATCTCCGAACCCGGTGGCTTTTGCCGCCGATTCGGGTTAAGCAGGCTACAGAGTTTTTGAGGTAGGGCGTTATGGCTCACAAAAAGGCAGGCGGTTCGTCCCGCAACGGTCGCGACTCCGAAAGCAAACGCCTCGGCGTGAAGCGCTTCGGCGACCAGGCGGTCGTTCCCGGCAACATCATCATCCGCCAGCGCGGAACCAAATGGCACGCGGGCGTGAACGTCGGCATGGGCAAGGATCATACCTTGTTCGCGCTCACGTCCGGCCGCGTCCGATTCATTACGAAGCTCGGCCGAGCTTTCGTGAACGTAGTCCCGGCCCAACAGGCCGCAGAATAAACGGCGGATAGGGAATTTCCTCGATCCGCCGGTTCCACCGAACCGGATCGGATCAAGGGTCTAAACCCTAAGCGGGTTTCCCGAAGGTCAAGGAAAAGGGGAGGTGGGACAAAATCCCAGCTCCCTTTTTCGTTTGCGCCGACGGAGAGACCGATGTTCCCCGAATTGACCCGCGACGATGTCTTCCGGCTCGAGACCCGCCGTCTCTGGCTGCGCTGGACCCGCATGGCCGATGCGTCCGCCATCCTGCGTCTCGCGGGGGAAAAAGCCGTGGCCGAGATGACGGCCGCGATTCCGCATCCTTATCCGGTCGAGGCGGTCGAACCCTTCATCTTCGCGATGCGCAAGGGCAATGCGCTGGGTGAGCACCTCGTGCTGGCGATCACGCCGCGCGCCAAGCCCAACGAGCTGATCGGCATGATCGGCGCGCATAAGCAGGCGACGGGCATCCCCTTCATCGGCTACTGGCTCGGCACCCCGTATTGGGGCAAGGGCTTTGCGACCGAGGCCGTGCAGGCGCTGATCGACACGCTGTTCACGCTTGTCGACGTGCCGGCGATCGATGCCGACACCCGCGTCATCAACCCGGCCTCGCGCCGTGTGCTGGAGAAGTCCGGCTTCCGGCAGGAGGGCTCGTTCCTCAAGTCGCTGCCGGCGCGTGGCGGGCTCTTCCCCTGCGAGCAGTTCCGGCTCGACCGTTCGACCTGGTCGGCGCTGAAGAGCTGGGGCTCGAGCGGCTGGGCGCATGCGCCCGACCTGACGCCGGAGATCGAGGCGGCATCCGGCGAGCCCTGCCCGGCATGACAACAGGAAAGGCCCCGGAGCGATCCGGGGCCTTTCTCTTGCTTGGGTGCCTGACCTGCGCGGAGACAGGCGGCTTTACCTGACGAAGTTTCCGCCCAGTTCGTCCTCGATATGGATGCGGATGATCTCCTCGAAGCTCGATTCAGCGGTGAAGCCGAGCGCGGTCGCCCGCTGCGGATCGAAATTGCGCGGCCAGCCGGCGACGATGCCATCGATCACCGGATCGGGCACGCGCTTGATGCGCGCTACGACGCCATCACCCGCGACCTTGCGCAAGGCCTCGATCTGCTCGGCGACGGTGCAGGAATAGCCGGGCATGGTCAGGTTGCGGCGCGGGCCGATCGCGGCTGTATCCATCGTCGCGGCATGAGTGAGGAAGCCGACCGCCGAGCGCGGCGAGGCGTGCCAATGGCGCACCTGGTCGGAAACCGGCAACACGGCGTCGATGCCGTTGAGTGGTTCGCGGATGATGTTGGAGAAGAAACCGGAGGCCGCCTTGTTGGGCGTGCCCGGCCTGACGCAGATCGTCGGGAAGCGGACGCCGACGCCGTCGAAGAAGCCGCGGCGGCTATAGTCCGACAGCAGCAATTCGCAGATCGCCTTCTGCGTGCCGTAGCTCGTCAGCGGCGTGGTGAAGAACTCGTCTTCGATCTTGTCGTGGAAGGGCGCGCCGAACACGGCGACCGAGGATGTGAAGACCAGGCGCGGCTTGTAGCCGTCGCCGGCCTTGCGGATCGCCTCGAAGAGATGGCGCGTGCCGTCGAGATTGATGCGGTAGCCCTTGTCGAAATCGGCCTCGGCTTCGCCGGAGACGACGGCAGCAAGATGCACGATCAATTCCGGGCGCGAGGCGATCAGCGCTTCGGCCTCGCCCTCATTGGCGAGGTCGGAGACCACGGCGTCGAAGATGAAGGGGCAGGCCGCAGGCGCAGTCGCGGCGACGACGTCCTGCGCCGTGACCTTGTCGATCGGCTTGCCGCCGAGCTCGCCGCTATGGGCCAGGCGTTCGATGAATTTGCGGCCGACCATGCCGGCGCCGCCGAGAACGAGAATATGCATCGTCTTGTCCTTCAGTTCGTGCCGCGCGTCAGAGCGCGAAGCCGCCATCGGCAAGATGGATCTGGCCGGTGGTGTAGCTCGCCTCGTCGGAGGCAAGATAGACCGCAAGCCAGGCGATCTCCTCGGCCGTGCCGAGCCGGCCCATGGGCTGGCGATCGATGAAGGCCTGTCGGGCCGCAGCCTCGCTGGTCTTGGTCAGCGCAGCCAGGTCCTTGATGCGGTGATCGAGCGAGGGCGACTGGATCGTGCCCGGGCAGATCGCGTTGGCGCGAATGCCCTTCTTGATGTAGTCGGCCGCCACCGCCTTGGTCAGGCCGATCACGGCTGCCTTGGTCGCACCATAGACATAGCGGTTCGGAATGCCGCGCACCGAGCCGGCGCCCGAGGCGATGTTGACGATCGAGCCCTTGCCGGCGGCGAGCATGCCGGGGACGAAGGCCTTGATCGTGCGGTGCATCGACTTGACGTTGAGGTCGAAGGAGAACTCCCAGGCCTTGTCGTCGCATTCCAGGATCGTGCCGTGATGCACGAAGCCGGCGGCATTGACGAGGATGTCGATGGTGCCGACCTTCTCGGCGAAGGCCTCGACCGCCTTGGTCGAGAGCACGTCGAGCTTGCGCTTCTTCGCTTTCGGAATGCCCTCCAGCAAGGCGACATCCTTGTCGGTCGCATAGACCGTCGCGCCCTCGGCGACGAAGGCTTCGGCGATTGCGCGGCCGATGCCCTGTCCGGCCGCGGTGACGACCGCAACCTTGCCCTTCAAACGTCCTGCCATGGTATTTCGTCCCTGTTCAGCCGGCTTTTTGCAGTTGCTTGCGCATATGAGTGAGCCGCCGGTCGGCCAACTCCTGATGATGGGTGATCACGTAGCCGAGCCGCTCGTACCAGCTGATGCGCTGGGTCAGCTTGGCGTGGGTGTAGAGGTGGACCGCGTCGAATTGCAGCGCCCGGGCGCGCGCATCGGCAAAGTCCATGAGCGCGCGGCCGAGCCGGCGCCCGGCCGCTTCGGGCGCGACAGCGATGCTCCAGAGCGTGAACTTGCCGTCCTCGATCTCAAGCACGAGCGCCGCCTCGAGCCCGCTTGCACCGTCGGCCAGCCAGACTTCGTGCTCGGCGACGACCTGGGCATAATCGGCGATGCGCGGCAGCGAAGGCACGCCGATGATGCTCTCATTGGGCGTGTAGGCCGCGTTCTTCAGCGCCAGGATTGCCGGAATGTCGTTCGTGGTGGCGCGGCGCAGCGGGACCGTGCCGGCAAGCGCCGTCGGCTGGTTGAAGGCGGAGAGGGAGAGCTTCTGCGCGCCGTTCGCTTCGAAATTCTCCGGCGCGAGCCAGCGCCGGAAGCCCTGTGCGCGGACCGGCCACTCGCTGTCGAGGATCGAGAACCAGGCGGTGTCGCGGTTCCTGCCCTTGACCACCATGTGCTGGCGGAACAGCCCCTCATATTGGAAGCCGAAGCGCAAGGCGGCGCGCTTGGAGGGCTCGTTCAGGTTGTTGCACTTCCATTCGAAGCGGCGATAGCCGAGCGAGAAGCCGTATTCGCCGCAGAGATAGATCGCCTCGGTGGCGACGCGCGTCTTCTGCAGCAGCGGTGAATAGGTGATGTAGCCGACTTCGAAGACGCCGTGCTCGGGACGAATCTCCATCAACCAGAGATGGCCCTTGGCCTTGCCGTCAGCCTTGTCGATGACTGCGAAGGGCACGATGCCGGCCTTGCTCGCCATCATCTCGAGCAATTCGCGATAGCTCTCGCGCGATTGCGGCGGATGGGCCGGCATCCAGTCCCAGATGTGGTCGTGACCCTGGTTCACCGCCCAGATGTCGTCGAGATGGCGGGCGGGATCGATCGGCTCGAGCCGGCAATACTGGCCTTCGAGCACCTTGGCGGGCGGGAAGGGCGGGGCCTTCCAGTCGAGCAGCGTCGTCATGGTTGGGTCGTCTCCCGCCAGCCGTTCAAATCCGTCGTCACCGTCCAGCTCGCACCGAGCTCCTCGCGGATCGCCTCGGCCAGCGCTATGCCCTCGGCCTCCCAGGCCAATTGTTCGACGGCGTCGGGAAAGCGCGAGCGGGCTTCGTTGTCTTCTTCATAGATCGCGTCAAAGGCATCCATCCAGGCCTCCAGCCTGTCCGCAAGGTCCTCGGACAGGCCGATATCCTCGGCATCGACCGGTTTGCGCTTGCCCCTGGCGTCGAGCGTCCAAAGGCCGCTCAGGCCGAGCCAGGCCGGTGCGATCAACAGCGTGCCGCTCACGAGCGGGCCTTCAGGTCAGCGGTGAAGAACGGGTTCAACGGCGCGGAGGGCCCGTTGCCGGCAAAACCCTTGAAGCTGCCCTCGTCCCGAATCAGCCGGGTTGCCTCGATGAAGGCGGCCCAGGCTGCGCGCGCCAAGGCTCCGCCGATCGAAATGCGGCGAATGCCGAGCGCGGCGATCTCCGGCACGGTGAGGCCGAAATCGCCATAGATCAACTGGTTGACCGGCTTGCCACCGGCAGCCGCGACGATCGTCGCGATCTCGTCCTTCGTCTTCGGGCCCGGCGCATAGAGCACGTCGGCGCCGGCCTCGGCATAGGCCGCGATGCGCCGCGCCGCTTCGGTCAGCGCATCGGGGTGGCCGGTGAGGAAGCATTCGGCCCGTGCCGTCAGCACCACGCCGGAGCCGGTCTCGTCGATGGCCCGCCGCGCCGCCTTGATGCGCTCGAGCGCCAGTGCGAACGGGTAGAGCGGTTCATCCGGCCGGCCGGTCGCGTCCTCGATCGAGAGGCCGGCGACCCCGGTCGCGATGCACAGCTTGGTGTTGGCCGCGACGCCGTCGGGCGTATCGGCATAGCCGTTCTCGAAATCGGCATTGACCGGCAGATCCGGCACCGCCTTCACCATCTCGGCGATGTGGGCGAGCATCATGTCGCGCGGTACGTCCTGGTCGGCGCGGCCTTGCGTGAAGGCGAAGCCCGCGCTCGTCGTCGCCAGCGCCTTGAAGTCCTGGCCACGCAGCCAGCGCGCCGAGCCGAGATCCCATGGGTTGGGCATCACGAAGCAGCCGGCCTCGTGCAGCTTGCGAAAGGCGTCGACCTGAGGGGAGTAGGCCATTTTAAATCGTTTCAAATCGGCTTGTTCGGGGCAGCCATACTGTCCGGCAAGAGCGCTCTTGTCAGCCCTTCCTTTCATGCGCAAGCGCTCGCCCCGAATGCGCCTCAGGCATGAGCCTCAATAGGCGAGGATCAGATCATAGACGCTGCGTTCGAGCACCGGCCCACTCAGGCGATTGGCGATCGATTTGAGCGTGGCCGTCAGCCTGGCGCCATCGGTTCCGCTCAGCATCGCGGCCGCGTGCCGGACCGAGGCGGCGGGGTCGGGGGCGAAGGCGGGATGAGGCAGGGTGTCCTGGGAGGCTCCGATGCGCAGCGCGGCGATGCCGCTTTGCCCGATCATCGCCGCGAGAGCCGCGATGTCGTCCTGGACGCCATCCTCGCGCGCCACCCAGCGCAGAAAGCCGAGATGGCTGCCGCAGCCGGCGCCGAAGCGGGCGCGCTCGCGATAGACGAAGCGGCGGAAGTCGCCCATCAGCGGGCGCATGAGGCGCGAGGCCGGCGTCGGATTCGCCAGCAAGTGACGATATTCCGGGGTTTCCAGCGCGCCGGGGCTGTCGAGATCGTAGAGCGTCAGGAAGCGGCGGTCCTGTCCGCGGCCGCGCACGAAACGCCGGCCGCCGAGGAAGCCGGGCATGGTCAAACGCTCCGGCACATGCTCGAAGCTGTGCCAGGCCTCGTAGTCTGCGAGCGCCGCCGGCTCGACCGAATTGGCGATGACGAGGAAGCCGGCTCCGCGCCAGTCCATGCCAGCTCCGTTCGCGGTCATGGCCGCAGCATGATCTTGGAAGCGGATCGGTTCTTGGCGCGCGCGAAGGCAGCCGGCGCCTGCGCCAGCGCGACCTCCTCCGTGATCATGTGGGAGACGCGCGCACCATGCGCGGCGAGGTAGCCGAGCACGCGCGGCCATGTCGCCAGGGGCGCGCGATAGGAGCCGCGGATCTGCTGGTGGCGCCTGACCAATGTCGTCAGATCGACAGTGGCCGGGTTGTCATGGATGCCGCAGATCGTCAGGACCCCGCGCAAAGCGAGCAGGTCGAGCGCCTCGCCGACAAGCGTCGGCACGCCGGCGGCCTCGATGATCCGGTCATAGGACAATGGCAATCCGGCCCGTTCCAGGCCCTGGCGCAGCGAGATGCCGGCCGTGTCGAGCGTATCGCCGAAGCCCATCTCGCGCAGGGTCGCCAGGCGCGCGGCGTCGTCATGTCCGGCGATGACGATGCGGCTGGCGCCGGCCGCCTCGGCGAAGAGCGCGATGCCTTGGCCGATCGTGCCGGGGCCGATGATGAGCACGCTGTCGCCTTGCTTCACTCCGGCGGTATCGACAGCCTCGGCCGAGACGGTCATCGGCTCGGTCAAGGCGGCGAGCGCGTCGGTGAGTGCCTCGGGCACCGGCACGCAGTTCTCGGCAGGTATGCAGGCGAAGGCGGCGAAACCGCCGTCGCGCATGATGCCGATGCCGCGCCGCGTGACGCAATCCTCCGCCCGTCCGGTGCGGCAGCGCTGGCATTGGCCGCAGACCACAGAGGGCCGGATCACGACCCGGTCGCCGAGCTTGAGGTCCGAGACGTCCTCGCCCAGACGGGCGATGCTGCCGGCGAATTCATGGCCCATCGTCACCGGCATCGCCTGCGCCATCGCGGCATAGCCGGCGGTCCAGCCGGCGATGTGGAGGTCGGTGCCGCAGATGCCTGCGGCCGCGACCGCGACGACGACTTCGTCAGGGCCGGGCGCGGCCGGTTCGGGAACCTCGCACAGGGCGATCCCCGGCTCGGGCGCGAGTTTTCGAAGCGCTAGCATGCCCCCGTCCCTGTCGAAATCGCTCTAGGCCTTTGTTTGAACGCGTTTTCTTGACGCGAACCGGTATCCGCTTCGCGCGAAAACGCTCTATTCGCCCTTGATGCCGGCTGCCTTGATCACGCCGGCCCAGGTCTGCGCATCCCTAGCCATGAAGCTTGCGAGCGCCTCGGTGGTGTCGGGCGCAGGTTCCGCGCCGATCTCGATCAGCCGGGCGGTGATCTCCGGCTTGGCAAGGGCGCCGTTCACCGCCGCGTTGAGGGTCGCGACCACGGCGGGCGGCGTGTTCTTCGGCGCCACAAGCGCGACCCAGGCGGAGAGGTCGTAGCCGGCATAGCCCTGCTCGGCGACGGTCGGGATATCGGGCAGCAGGCGCGTACGCTTGGCCGTGGTGACGCCGAGCGCCCGCAAGGTCCCGGCCTTCACATGAGCGGAGGCGCCGGCCAGCGTCGAGAACATCACGTCGATATTGCCGCTCATCGCATCGGTCAGGGCCGGAGCCTCGCCGCGATAGGCGACATGCAGGACCGGAGCGCCGGAGACGAGCCCGAAGACCTCGCCGGCGAGATGCGCCACGGTGTTGGCGCCGCCCGAGCCGAAGGTGATCGGCGTGCCGCGCGTCTTGCCCAGCGCCTCGAGCTCCTTCATCGTCGTGGCCGGCAGTTTCAAGCCCGATGTCACCACGAAGGGCAGCTTGGCGATCATCGCCACGGGGACGAGATCGGTCTTCCAGTCGAAGGGCAGGCTGGTGCGCAACGCCGGGTTGATCACCATGGTGGTGGGCGCGGCGAGCAGCGTGTAGCCGTCGGGCTCGGCCTTGGCGACGGCCTGCGAGCCGAGCACCGTGCCGGCGCCGCCGCGGTTCTCGATGACGAGGCGCTGCTTGAGGATGTCGCCGGCGGCTTCCGCCACGACACGCACTACGACATCGACGCCACCGCCGGCTGCGAAGGGCACGATCAGCTGCATCACGCGCGTGGGATAGGTCTGCGCAAAGGCGGGCCGCGCTGTCGCGCTCCCCAGGATCGCCAGGGCGCCGGTCAGAGCCGCGCGGCGTGAGATCGTATTGCACCCATGGGCGCCGTCGCATTCGGTCATGGTCATCCTCCCCGGATCAGTTCTGTTTTTCGCTAGAACAATTTCCGATCCGATTGGATCATTCAGTTGCTCCAGCTCTTTGTTTTGACGCGTTTTCTTCACGCGAACCGGTGCCCACTTCGCTTGAAAACGCTCAAGAGCCGGATGATTTCAGCTGGGATCATCGAGTGATCTCAGCTGAAATCTGAATCCGTCTCTCATCTAAGAGTTAGAGCAGGATCGGTGCGAAAAACCGGTACCCACTTTTTCGCATCCTGCTCTAGCGGCGAGAAAGCCAGCGATGGCGAGTTGCTACAAGGGCGAAATCTGGAGTGCGATATAGCCAAAGGCTATGGTTGCGCGCTGAGTTCTGCCGCTTGTTGCCGCAAGGCCATCTCGAAATGCTGCATCAATTGGCTGCGCGCGCGCTCGATCGGCCGATGCAGATAGATGTCGTAGGGCGGGGGATGGTCGAGCCGCCTGACCGCGACCCGGCTCCGGTCGGCTGCGAGCGCGCTGAACGCATCGACGATCGCGACGCCGATGCCGGCTTCCGCCAGGCCGATCGCGGTTTCGGCGAAGCGCGCGACATGGGTGCGCGTCGGCGTGACGCCGCCCGCCCGCAAGACGGCGTCGACGGCGAGACCATGCACGGAATGCGGCTCGAACACGATGATCGGTTTTTCAGCCAGGCAGGACGGCGCCAGCAGGTCGTCGCCGGCCGGCAGCCAGTCCCTTGGCGCGACCGCCATGACCGGAGCCTTGGCGACAGGCACGCTGCGGATTCCGGCATGCAGGATCGGGAACAGGGTGACGGCGCATTCGCCCTGGCCCGAAAGCAGATAGTCCATCACCTGGCTGACGAAGAGGATATCGACATGCAGGCTCAGGCCCGGATGCTCCTTCAGCAGATCGGCTGTGGCGAGCGGGACCAGGAGCCGCCCGACGCTGGGCGAGGCTCCCAGGCGCAGAGAGCCGCCATCGGCGCGGGTGATGCGCAGGGCGCGGGCGAGCGCGCCCTCCATCTGCTCGAAGGCGAGATCGACTTCGCCGAGCAGCCGGTGCGCTTCCGCCGTCGGCACAAGCCGGCCGCCATGCCGGTCGAAGAGGGCGAGCGCGCAAACGTCCTCGATGCGCCGGATCGTCTTGGTTACGGTCGGCTGGGCGATGCGCAGCTCCCTGGCGGCGCCGACCACGGTGCGGCAGCGCATCAGCGCCCGGAACACCTCGATCTGGCGCAGCGTGAGCTGCATCGGGCAGGCCTCCGACGACGTTGAAGCGTTCCTGCACGGAAACACCGGGTCATCCCGGACAAGCCGCGTCGCGGCGTCGATCCGGGATGACGGTTTGGTTCCCCGTGATGCCGTTGACGTTCAGTGGTTGTCGCGCGGCACGCCGAACTTCTTGTGGATCTTCTGGTACTTGACCGCCGGCTTCAGCACCATGCCCTCGGAGAGTTCGCCGACGATCTTGCGCTGGATCTCCTGCCAGGGGGTCTGGCTCTTGGGGTATTTGTAGCCGCCGGCAGCCTTCAACGCGGCGCGGCGTTCCTCGAGCTCCTTGTCGGAGATCAGGATGTCGGCGCTGCGCTTGTTGAGGTCGATGCGGACCTTGTCGCCGGTCCTGAGCAGGGCGAGCCCGCCGCCGGTCGCCGCTTCCGGCGAGGCGTTCAGGATCGAGGGCGAGCCGGAGGTGCCCGATTGCCGGCCGTCGCCGACGCAGGCCAAGGCGGTGACGCCCTTCTTGATCAGGTAGTCCGGCGGCCGCATGTTCACGACCTCTGCCGCGCCGGGATAGCCGACCGGACCGACGCCGCGGATGAACAGGATCGAATGCTCGTCGATCGCGAGCGCCGGGTCGTCGATGCGGTGGTGGTAATCCTCCGGCCCGTCGAAGACGATCGCCTTGCCTTCGAAGGCGTTGGGGTCCTTCGGGTTCTCGAGATAGCGCTTGCGGAATTCCGGCGTGATCACGCTGGTCTTCATGATGGCGGAATCGAACAGATTGCCGCGCAGATTGAGGAAACCGGAATGGGCCTTCATCGGCTCGTCATAGGCCTTGATGACGCGGCGATCCTCGGCGAAGAAGCCCTCGCAATTCTCGGCCAGCGTCTTGCCATTGGCGGTGATGGCGGGTTTGATCTTGCCCTTGGCGACGAGCTCGGCGACCACGGCGGGAACGCCGCCGGCGCGGTAGTAATCCTCGCCGAGATATTCGCCGGCGGGCTGCAGGTTCACCAGCAGCGGGATGTCATAGCCGATTGCCGTCCAGTCCTCGTTGTCGAGGGGAACGCCGATGTGCTTGGCGATGGCGTTGACCGAGATCGGCGCGTTGGTCGAGCCGCCAATGGCGGAATTCACGACGATCGCGTTCTCGAACGCCTCGCGCGTCATGATCTTCGATGGGATCAAATTCTCCCAGACCATGTCGACGATGCGAAGACCGGTGAGATAGGCCATCTCATAGCGGTCGCGGTAAGGCGCGGGGATCGCGGCCGCGCCGGGCAGCGTCATGCCGAGCGCCTCGGCGATCGAGTTCATCGTCGTCGCCGTGCCCATGGTGTTGCAATGGCCGGCAGATGGAGCCGAGGACGCGACCAGATCGACGAAGCCCTTATAGTCGATCTCGCCGGCGGCCATCATCTGGCGCGCCTTCCAGACGATCGTGCCGGAGCCGGTGCGCTCGCCACGGAAATTGCCGTTCAGCATCGGGCCGCCGGGCAGGGCGATCGCCGGGATGTCGACAGTCGCCGCGGCCATCAGCTGGGCCGGCGTGGTCTTGTCGCAGCCGGTCGTCAGCACGACGCCGTCGAGCGGGTAGCCGTAGAGGATCTCGACGAGCGAGAGATATTGCAGGTTGCGGTCGAGGCTTGCGGTCGGACGCTTGCAGGTTTCCTGGATCGGGTGGATCGGAAACTCGAAGGGCACGCCGCCGCGCTCGCGGATGCCGTCGCGAACGCGATGGGCGAGCTCGATATGGTGGCGATTGCAGGGCGCGATGTCGGAGCCGGTCTGGGCGATGCCGATGATCGGGCGGCCGGACTGCAATTCGTCACGCGACAAGCCGAAATTCATGGTGCGCTCGATATAGAGCGCCGTCATGTCGGCATTGGCGGGGTTGTCGAACCAGGCCTTCGAGCGCAGCTGTTCGGGCTTGATCTTGCGGACCGGCTTCTTGCCGGCAGGTGCTTTGGCCATCCTCGTCTTTTCCTCTCGCGCGGCGCGGCGCTGATGGCCGCTTGCCGGTCTCTTTAAAACGATTTGAGACACGCAACTTTGCCGATGATCCGCGGCGCGGCAAGAGGCCTGGACGCAGATAATCATACTATTGGAGATTGCTGCATACAGCATGCAGAAACGCTCGCCAATGCCGGGCGCTCGATCTCGCGAACCTGCAGGAAAGGCCCGGCGGCCCAGCGTGACAAGTGCCGGGGATACGGGGGCGGGCCAGCGACTGGCGCAATCCTGCGGCTCGCATGCGCCACTTGCGTCGCACGCGGCTTTGCGGCCAAGACAAAGCCAAGGCCCCGATGAGAGCTGGCCGCATCGACCACTATCTGCCCTAAGGAAACGCCGTCATGACGCTCCATGTCGTCCCGTCCTTCGCCCGCCTCGGCGAGGAAAACGCCTTCGCCGTGCTGGCGCGTGCGACCGAATTGCAGCGCCAGGGCAAGGACATCATCAATCTCGGCATCGGCCAGCCCGATTTCCCGACGCCGGACCACATCGTCGAGGCGGCGGTGAAGGCTTTGCGCGACGGGCATCACGGCTATACCCCGGCCAACGGCATCCTGCCCCTGCGCGAGGCGGTCGCGGCCGATCTGTACAAGCGCTTCCAGGTCGAGGTCTCGCCGGAGGCAGTGATGATCGTGCCGGGCGGCAAGGTCACCATGTTCATGGCGATCCTGATGTTCGGCGAACCCGGCGCCGAGATCCTCTATCCCGATCCCGGCTTCCCGATCTATCGCTCGATGATCGAATACACGGGAGCCACTCCGGTTCCGGTGCCGATCCGCGAGGAGAACGGTTTTGCCTTCTCGGCGGAGGAGACGCTCTCGCTGATCACGCCGAAGACGCGGCTCCTGATCATCAACTCTCCGGCGAACCCGACCGGCGGCGTCACGCCGAAAGCGGAAGTCGACAAGCTCGTCGCCGGGCTGGCTGATTTCCCCGATGTCGCGGTGATGTCGGACGAGATCTACGACCAGATGCTCTATGACGGCGAGAAGCATGTCTGCCTGCTGAGCTATCCGGAAATCCGCGATCGATTGATCCTCCTGAATGGCTGGTCGAAGACCTATGCCATGACCGGCTGGCGCCTGGGCTTCTCGGTCTGGCCCAAGCCGCTTTACGAGAACGCCCGCAAGCTCGCGGTGAACTCGCATTCCTGCGTCAACGCGCCGGCGCAATGGGCCGGGCTCGCGGCCCTGACCGGCCCGCAGGACGCCGTCCATATGATGCTGGCCGAGTTCGATCGGCGCCGGAAGGCCGTGGTCAAGGGGCTGAACGCCTTGCCCAACGTCTCCTGCGCCGTGCCGAAGGGGGCGTTCTACGCTTTCCCGAACGTCTCGCAGACCGGCTGGAAGGCGAAGAAGCTGGCTTCGGCGCTGCTCGAGGAGGCTGGCGTCGCCACCATCGGCGGGCCCGATTTCGGCGTCCATGGCGAGGGCTATATCCGGCTGTCCTATGCGAACTCGCTGGAGAATATCGAGCGGGCGCTGGTGCGGATGGGCGACTTCCTCACGAGTGCGAAGGCGAGCTGACAATGATCACCTGCCATCTGCGCTATATCGTCGACCCCTATCAGCTGCCCGCCTTCGAGGCCTATGGCAAGCTCTGGATCCGCCTCGTCGAGAAATTCGGCGGCAAGCATCACGGCTATTTCATGCCGTCGGAGGGCGTCTCCAACGTAGCGCTGGCGATGTTCAGCTTCCCCTCGCTGGCAGCCTATGAGGACTATCGCAAGCGCTCCTTCGACGATCCCGAATGCCAGGCTGCCTTCGCGATGAACGAGAAGGACCGCTTCATCCTCAGCTATGAGCGCTCCTTCTTCAGGCCGGTCTTCGAGGATGATCAGGGCACGCGCCGCGCGCCTTGATCGTCCCACGGGTCGACGCAAGACATCGTCCCATGCCCGGATGTCCTGGGCGCTGATGGCTGCGCCTCTTCCTGAAGACCACCGAGCGCTCGCGGAAGCGGGCCAGGAGTTCGGCCGCATGAGCTATCTCTATCTCGCGATCGCCATCGTCAGCGAGGTCATCGGCACCTCGGCGCTGAAGGCGTCGAACGAGTTCACGCGGCTCGTGCCTTCGCTGATCACCGGGATCGCCTTCGCCAGCGCCTTCTACTTCCTGTCGCTGACCTTGCGCACCATCCCGGTCGGCATCGCCTATGCGATCTGGTCCGGCGTCGGCATCGTGCTGATCAGCCTGATCGCGCTCGTGCTGTTCGGCCAGAAACTCGATGCCCCGGCGATGATCGGCATGGCCATGATCGTCGCCGGGGTGATCGTCATCAACCTGTTCTCGGAATCCGCGGCCCACTGAGCCGCCAGTCGTCATTGCGAGGGGCTCGCGCGGCGAAGCCGTTCGGGGCGCCACGCGCACCGGAGTGACGCTTCGCCGGGCTTATGGCGCTCACTCCGCGGCCAAAGGCCGTCGCCCGACGCGTCCGGGCACCAGCCGCACATGTCGCGGCGCCGCCAGCCAGATCGCCGCCGCCGAGACGAAGCAGCAGGCGATCGCCAGCAGGAAGGCCAGGCGGTAGCTGCCGGTCGCATCGTGAATCGCGCCCGCCAGCCAGGGCCCGACAGCGCCGCCACCGAGCAGCGCCACGGTGACTGTCCCGAAGATCGCCCCGAAATGTGGCCCTTCGAAAATTTCGGCGACGATCGCGCCCATCACCGAGGCGAGTGCGTAACCCAGGAAACCCTGCGCGATCACCATTACATAGAGCAGGACGGGCGACGGGCTGTGCTCCAGCGCGATCAGCGCGGCATAGCAGATGGCGAAGCCCAGGCAGCCCACCATCCAGATCCATTCGCGGCCGATGCGATCGGACAGGGCGCCGAGGCCGATCTGACCGGGGATGGCGACGGCGCTGACCAGCCCGAGCGCCCAGGCGGCCGTGAGTGGGGTGAAGCCGACCTCGATCAGGTATTTGGTTTGATGGACCTGCACGGCATACCAGGCAACCAATGCGCAGAAATAGCCGAGCATGATCCACCAGAGGCGCGCCGTGCGCAGCGCCCGCGCCAGCGTCCATTCGCTGGCGACCCAGGCCGGATCGACCACGGCCGCCGCACGCCGCGCCGCGCCGGTGCCGGCTGTGCCCGTCTCGCCATCCGGCAGCAGGCCGAGATCCTGCGGCCGTCGCCGAACGAGCAGGTTGAGCGGACCGAGGACCAGCAGCACGAGCAGGCCCATGATCCAGCAGGCGGCGCGCCAACCCTCCCGGCTGATGATCGATTGCAGCCAGGGCAGCAGCAGCACCGCACCGACGCCGACGCCGGAAAAGGCGATGCTGATCGCAAAGGCCCGGCGGCGCACGAACCAGTTCGGCAGGAACAGCGACTGTGCCGAGAAGCTCATCAGATTGGCGCCGCAGCCGACGAGCACGCCGAGCGTCAGGTAAAGGTGCCAGGCCGCGCTGATCGCGGGTGCGACCAGCATGCCCGCTGCCAGCATCGCCACGCCTGTCTCGATCACGACGCGCGGGCCATGCTTGTCCATGACGCGGCCGACAAATGTGCTGGTCGCGGCCGAAAGCAGGAAGCCAAACGAGAAGGCGCCCGATGCCAGCCCGCGATCCCAGCCGAACTCGTCGATCAGCGGCGGCAGCAGCAGCGAGAACGCCGTGCGCGCGCTGACGGCGACCGCCATGGTGACGAAGGCGATGCCGATGATGAGCCAGCCATAATAGAATGGCAGGCGCGCCGACCAATGCGGGGAGGGGGGCTGCATCTCGCATAGGTCGGCCCGATCAGCCGGATGGTCAATCCGTGCTCGACGCACCGCGGATCTGCGTCGGCGGCTAGAGCCGGATGATGTCAGACGGGAGCGCTTGGTGATCCCACCTGACATCTGAATCCGTCTCTGATCAAAAGGTTAGAGCAGGATTGATGCGAAAACCGGTTCCCGCTTTTGCGCATCCTGCTCTAGACCTTCGCGGCGCTTGCGGCGGCGTCGATATTGGCGACCAGCTCGGCGTCGAGCCCGAGCGAGCCCGCCAGCCCGGCGAGGAAGTCCTTCTCCCTGGCCGTGTCGGGATTGATGGCGATGCGCGCCGCCGTATAGATCTGCGCCGCCAATTCGGGGCTGGTTGCACCCTCGACCAAGGTGTCGACCGAGGCCGGATGCGCCATTTCATTGGCGAGCCACTCATTGGCCTCGGGATCGAAGCCGGCTTCGCGCAGGCCACCGAGAATGCTCTTGCGCTCGTCTTCGTCTATCGCCCCGTCGGCGGCTGCCGCCGCGATCATCGCGCGGATGAAGATCAGCGCCGTCGCCTCGGTCGCCGCCGCGGGCTCGAAGCCGGTGCCGGCAGGAGCCGGCTGGACCGGCTCCTGCGTGTCGAGCAGTGGTTTGCCGGCCTGATGGTTCTGATAGGCCTTGTAGGCGAGCCCGCCGATCAGCGCGAGGCCGCCCAGCCTGGCGGCGGAGCCGACGACGGCCCGCCCCGCCGAGGAGCCGAAGACCAGCGCGCCGAGCCCGCCCAGCACCGCCGTCGCCACGGCCGGATTGGCGTTGAACATGCCCTTGGCCTGTTCGAGCAGCTGGTCCGGCGTCTTGCCGCCGGAGATCTGGCTCAGGATGTCGCTGGCCTTCTGCTGTGCGCCGGTCTGCTGTGCGGCGTCCTGCACGCCTTGCGTCGCCTGACCGAAGACGCTGCCGACGAGCCCGCCCAGGCCCCCGGCGCTGCCCGCCTGCTGCGCGAGATTGCCGAGCACGGCGCCGAGGCCCCCGGTCTGTCCACCTTGCTGGCCGGCCTGGCTGCCGGCGCTGACGAGCGCATCGAGAAGTGATTTCGCGTTGAACATGGTCGGCTCCTTCGCAAGGCTTTGGTCGACATCGTCATTCAGCCTGCACGCAAGCCAGGGCTCACACAACGGCCAGAAGAGTGGCAGCAGGATCAATGCGAAAAACCGGTTTCCGCTTATTTGCATTGACCTCGCTCTGGGCACGCCATGTGAAGGAAGCATGACGAGATCAAGGCCCGGGCAGCGGCAGCAGGCCAGGCTCCTTCAGGGTCTCCAGCGCGATTTCGGAGCGCAGGCGCGCCACGCTCTCATGCGGCATCAGGATCTCGTTGATGAAGCGCGACAATTCCTTGAGATCGCCGACGGCGACCTTGAGCAGGTAATCGGCTTCCCCCGTCAGGGCATGGGCCTCGAGGATTGCCGGCGTCAGCCGGACCAGGTCGCGGAAGCGCCGCGCATTGTCGCGCGAATGCGTGTTGAGCGCGACATGGATGAAGACGGTGATGCCGAGCCCGACGGCCGAAGGCTCGATCAGCGCGCGGTAGCCGCGGATCGTGCCGTCCTGCTCGAGCCTCTGCCGCCGCCGCGAGATCTGGCTCGCGGACAGGCCGACCTTCTCGGCCAGGGCGCCGTTGGTCAGCGATGCATCCTGCTGGAGCGCCTCGAGCAGGCGCCAGTCGAAGCTGTCGAGATTGGGCGGTATTTGCATCATGTCCCTCGCATGCGCGTATTCTGTGCGCAGCCTGCAGCTATGCAAGGGGCTTTGCACGCTTTGTGCCGAGTTCACGCGCGAGGATGATGGCAGGCAATCTGGAGGAGAATGTTCATGGGTCCGTTTCCGTTCGATGCTGCCCCGCCCGCCATCTCCGAGGCCAATCCGATGGGAACGGATGGCTTCGAATTCGTCGAATACGCTCATCCCGAGCCGGAGAAGCTGGGCGAGCTGTTCGAGAGGATGGGGTTCACGCGGGTTGCGCAGCACCGCTCCAAGAAGGTGACGCTCTACCGTCAGGGCGACGTCAATTTCGTCGTCAACGCCGAACCGAACTCATTCGCCCAGCGCTTTGCGGTCGAGCACGGCCCTTGCGCCTGCGCCATGGCCTTCCGCGTCGTCGACGCCAAACATGCCTTCGCGCGCGCGGTTTCGCTCGGCGCCGAGCCCTATGAGAGCAAGGTCGGCCCCGGCGAGCTGGCGATACCGGCGGTGAAGGGCATCGGCGGCTCGATCCTTTATTTCGTCGATCGCTATGGCGAGAAGGGTTCGATCTGGGACGTCGATTTCGAGTGGCTCGGTGAGCGCGACCCCCATCCCGAGCAAGCCGGGCTGTATTATCTCGACCACCTCACCCACAACGTCCATCGTGGGCGCATGGACCATTGGGCCGGCTGGTACGGCAAGCTGTTCAATTTCCGCGAGATCCGCTTCTTCAACATCGAAGGTAAATTGACCGGGCTGATCTCGCGGGCCCTGACCTCGCCCTGCGGCAAGATCCGCATCCCGATCAACGAGTCGCTCGACGACAAGAGCCAGATCGAGGAGTACCTGCGCCAATACAAGGGCGAGGGCATCCAGCATGTCGCGATGGGCGCGCGCGACATCTACGCCACCGTCGAGCAATTGCGCCGCAACGCGCTGCCTTTCATGCCGGCTCCCCCTGAGACCTATTACGAGAAGGTCGATGCGCGCGTGCCGGGCCATGGCGAGCCGGTCGAGCGGCTGAAGGCGAACGGCATCCTGATCGATGGCGAGGGTGCGGTCGCTCTCGGCGAGAAGGAGGGCCGGATGAGCAAGGTCCTGCTGCAGATCTTCTCCGGCACGGTGCTCGGACCGATCTTCTTCGAGTTCATCCAGCGCAAGGGCGATGACGGCTTCGGCGAGGGCAATTTCCGCGCCTTGTTCGAATCGATCGAGGAGGACCAGATCCGGCGCGGCGTGCTCACGGCTCCGCAGGCGGCGGAGTGAGGGGCGGCATGGCTGCGCTCTCTCGCGAGGCGCAGCCTTTCCCGTTCACGGCTTCCGGCGGCGCGGGCGTGCCAGCCCGCCATGCGGTTCGGCCGCGTCTGCGGCGTCGTGCAATATGATCGCATGCGCCTCCGACCAGCGCTGGATCGCCTCGAAAACCGGCCGCAGATCGAAGGCGGCTTTGGTGAGCTCGTATTCCACGCGCGGCGGCACCTCAGCATAGAGCGTGCGCTTGACGAGGCCGTGTCGCTCCAGCTCGCGCAGCTGAGCGGTCAGCATGTGCTGGGTGATGCCGGGGATCGCCCGGCGCAATTCGCCGAAGCGCAAGGTTCCCTGGGTGAGCTGCCAGAGGATCTCGCCCTTCCATTTGCCGGTCAGGATGCGCATCGCCGCCTGAAATTGCCGGACTGGCGGCGCGCCCTCGCAGGCCTTTGAATCCGTGTCGGATTCGGCGCTGTCGATCAGATCTGGGGTCCCAATAGTCTTGTTTTTCATACTACGTTACAAAAAGCATCCTTCTTGTGTTTTCAATCCTGCATCCGAATTGTGAGTGAAGGAAGTGGTCGGTCAAGGGCCGTTTTCCTCCCGGTTTCACCCCTATTCGGCAGGGATTCATGTCACTCACTCAGGTTGAGACGATGCCGCGCTGGCGGCGGATCGGTCTATGGAGCCTCAAGGCTCTGCTTGCCTTGGTCTTCCTCGCGGCTGGCGGCGCCAAGCTCGCAGGCGTGCCGATGATGGTCGAGAATTTCGAGCATCTCGGCTTGGGGCAGTGGTTCCGCTATGTCACCGGGACGCTGGAGGTGATCGGCGCGGTCATGATCCTGCTTCGGACCTTCGCCGCTTTCGGCGGCGTGCTTCTCGCCGCCATCATGGTTGGCGCCACCCTGGCTCATCTCTTCGCCATCCCGGGCTCGCCGATCCCGGCAATCGTGCTGTTCGGGCTTAGCGGACTCGTCGTGTTCGCGCATCGTGATCAGGTCGAAGGCTTTGCCCGCCGGGTCTTTGACGATCACGATTGAGACATCGCGGCCGGAGGCCGCTGCGGCCTTCTTCCTCAACCCCGGAGGTCAGCATGACACGCTTCATGATCGCGGCGCTGGCGCTGCTTGCGCTCTCCGCCTGCCACACGACCGAGGTCGGACGTCAGCTCGGCTGGCCCGCGCCCCAGCGCATGTCGGAGTGACCGCGGGCGGCGCCTGGCGCCGTCCGCAAGCAGCCAGGCGGTTTGGTTGGGGTATCTTGTCGTCCCGCCGAAATCGGCGTAGCGGCTGTCGTGATGCATCGGAACAGATGCGCGCCCGGAGGGACGGTCATGGCGACGGCAACTGCTGAAACTTTGCGCGGCCATCAAGGTCCCTGGTGGACCCATCTTTACGTGCAGGTCCTGACAGCGATCACGATCGGCGTTCTGCTCGGGCATTTCTACCCGCAGACCGGCGAGGCGATGAAGCCGCTCGGCGATGCCTTCATCAAGGCGATCAAGATGATCATCGCGCCGATCATCTTCCTCACTGTCGTCCACGGTGTCGCCTCGATGGACGACATGAAGAAGGTCGGCCGGGTCGGCCTCAAGGCGCTGCTCTATTTCGAGCTGGTCACGACGCTGGCGCTCGTCGTCGGTCTCGTCGTGATCAATCTCTGGAAGCCGGGCGTCGGCATGAATGTCGACGTCAACACGATCAACACCTCGGGCATCGCCGCTTTCACGGCCAAGGCGCACGACCAGAGCACGGTCGCCTTCCTGATGGCGATCATTCCCGAGACGGTGGTCGGGGCCTTCGCCAATGGTGAAATCCTGCAGGTTCTGTTCTTCGCCCTGCTCTTCGCCTTCGGCCTGCAAATGATCGGCGAGCGCGGCAAGCCGGTGCTGAAATTCGTCGACGACATCTCGCTGGTCTTCTTCAAGATCGTCGGCATCATCATGAAGGCGGCGCCGATCGGCGCCTTCGGCGCGATGGCCTTCACCATCGGCAAGTTCGGTGTCGGCACGCTTGTTTCGCTCGGCAGCTTCATGGCGGCCTTCTACACCACCTGCCTGCTCTTCATCTTCATCGTGCTGGGCACGATCGCGCGGCTGACCGGCTTCTCGATCATCAAGTTCATCGCCTATATCAAGGAAGAGCTCCTGATCGTGCTCGGCACCTCGTCGTCCGAGAGCGTGCTGCCGCGCATGATCGCCAAGATGAGCCATCTCGGCTGCAAGGAGAGCGTCGTCGGCCTCGTCATCCCGACCGGCTATTCCTTCAATCTCGACGGTACCTGCATCTACCTGACCATGGCCGCGATCTTCCTGGCACAGGCGACCAATATCGACCTGACGCTTTCGCAGGAGATCGGCATCATCGCGGTGCTGCTGCTGACCTCGAAGGGGGCGGCCGGCGTCACCGGTTCGGGCTTCATCGTGCTGGCGGCGACGCTGGCCTCGGTCGGCCATATCCCTGTGGCCTCGATCGCGCTGATCCTCGGCATCGACCGCTTCATGTCGGAGGCACGCGCGCTGACCAATCTGATCGGCAACGGCGTCGCCACCATCGTGGTCTCGAAATGGGAGAACTCGCTCGACGAGAAACGCATGTACGCGATTCTGGACAAGGAGACCGGGTTCGACGCCGAGGGCGAGCCGGCGCAAACTGCGGTTTGAGATAGGCAGAGACGCTCCTTCGCAGAACGTGCGCCGGCTCGTATTCAGCCGGCGCGCGTTCTGCTATTATCGGGGCGCGATGGGTTTGGAGTGAAAAGCCATGCCGCGCCTCAAGCTTCTGAGCCGAGAGACGAGCACACTCCAGATCATGTACCTCATCGACCTGGCTGTCGGTCGAGGCTGCCCCAACAGGCGGGGCGACGTCCTGCTCGTCCAGTTCTTCATCCGGCTGCTTCAGGATCAGCCGCAGAAGCTCGACGGCGAACAGTACAATTTCATTCCGAGCAGCGGCAGACAACTCAAGGTCGACGGCGTCTGCGGTGAAGAGACAATTCGGCATATCGCCCATTTCAAGCAGGAACACGATAAATCGGGCGCGGCCGGCGAGCAGGGGATGCTGAAGGATCTGCGCATCGACCCGATGCTGACGTCAAATCCCTTCGGCGTTCGGACCGGGCATGTCCTTTCGATCCTGAGATTGAATCAGGACGTCGCGGCATCGATTGGCGCCGAGCGCTTTCGAAAGCTCTATGCCGAGCGGCTTTTTCCGCAGGAACTGAGGAACGAGTTCTTCATCTGAGCGTAGATTCTTGCTTTGTTTCTTCACGCGAGCCGGTGTCCACTTCGCTCGAAAACGCTCTCGAGCCTTGCGCGAAACAGTGGGTGCCGATTTTTCGCGTGAGCAATGCTCTAAGCTCCTAGATCTAGGGCAGCTTGCGCATCATCAAGGGCGCGCCGACGGCGGGGTCCTTGCGCCATTGTCCGCCCTCGAAGACGAGATCGAGGCTGTGGCCCTTGCGCGCGACCAAGGTGAGCCGACCCGCCGCATAGCGCCAGCCGGTGGGATCGAAGATCGTCAATCCGGTATCCTGGCACGGCCCTTCCAAAGCAGCGGGGGCGCGGTCCAGCGGGCCGGGCGTCAGGACGAGCTTGCAGGCTTCGCGGTTCTGCTGGCGCATCACCGAATAGCGGCCGGGCAAGCTGTCGGCGGCAGGCGCACGCGCCGGATCGACGGCGGTGGGCCGCTGGGCCGCGATTGCGGCTGACTCGGCCGGGTTCGATGGGGCGCGGCGCGCCGCGCGCGGGTAACCCTTGGGGTCGAGCCAATATTGCTGCCCGTCCGCCGTCTTGCCCTGCAGCCCGGCCTCAGTGCCCGTCCGGCTGAAGGCGAGCACGGTCTTGCCGGAACTGTCGTCGAGGCGCGGGGCGCCCTCTGGCGTGACGGTCCAGGCGGCGACCTGGTCGAGCAGCGGGAGCGCCCGGCGGCAGGTCGCGGGAAAGCGCACCTGCCGGCCATTGCCGGCAGGCTCGATGCCGAGCGTGATGGTGCATTTGCGCGATGCGCCGACCCGTTCGAGATCCCAGGCGCCGAGCAGCGGGCGAAGGCTGTCGGGCGCCTTGTCGGCGCCGCGCGGCGGTGCCGGGGTCTGGGCGTGGGCGGCGCACGCGAATGCGACCAGGCCTGCCGCGAGCAACGGCAGGCCACGCGCCCGATGAGGCTTACGCTGCAAGCTCAGGCCTTTTTCCATGGCGTCTCGGGAACCGGCGTGAGCGGTCCCTTGCCATCGAACCATGAAACCAGATTGTCGACCACGAGCTGGCCCATCTGTTCGCGGGTATGCACCGAGGCCGAGCCGACATGGGGCAAGAGCACGGCGTGCTCGATCGCGATGAGCTCGGCCGGCACGCGCGGCTCGTCCTCGAAGACGTCGAGGCCGGCGGAGAGAATCGTCTTGTTCTGCAGCGCCTCGATCAGCGCCTTCTCGTCGATGACCGTGCCGCGCCCGACATTGACGACGATGCCGTTGGGGCCGAGCGCCTTCAGCACCTCGGCATTGATGATGTGATGGGTCGAGGCGCCGCCCGGTGCGACCGAGACCAGCGTGTCGACATCCGCCGCCATCTCGACCAACGAGGGGTAGTAGCGATAGGGCACATCGGCCTGGCGCGTGCGGCCATGATAGGCGATCGGCACGCCGAAGGCCTCGAGCCGGTGCGCGACCGCCTTGCCGATGCGGCCGAGGCCGACGATGCCGATCGAGCGCTTGCGCAGCGAGGTCGTCAGCGGATAGGCGCCCTTCAGCCACTTGCCTTCGCGCAGATAGCGGTCGACCTGCGGCAATTGCCGGATCGTCGAAAGCAGCAGACCGATGGTCAGGTCGGCGACCTCGTCGGAGAGCACGTCGGGCGTGTTGGAGACGACGAGGCCGCGCTTGCCGGCCTCAGCCGCATCGACATTGTCATAGCCGACGCCGAAATTCGCGATCATCTCCAGCTTGGGCAGCGCGTCGAACAGCGCGCCGTCGATCCTGATATGGCCGCCGCCGGCGATGCCTCGCACCCGCTCGCCGACATCGCGCAGGAAAGCAGCCTTGTCCTCGGCCTTCCAGAGTTCGTGCACGGTGAAGCGCGCCTTCAGCTGGTCGGCGGCATAGGCCATCAGCGGGCCCGTCATGATGATCTCGGTTGCGTTGGGCCGTGTCATGGCGTGCGTTTCCATCGTCTGGGGGAGAATGGGAGAAAACTTGATTCGGCGAATCTGAATCGATTAGATTGCGGCGTCGAGCGCTTCCGCGCGCAACCGCTGCTCATCTCTACACGCCCCGCGACGCGGGAAAAGCGTCGATGGGCGCATATGTAGTATGACTTATTCACGCGATTTTGTGGGTTTGCATGCTGCTGTTCGGCCCCAGAAAGGCCAGCGTCGAATTCAGAGCGTCGATTACCAGCGCCGTCATGCGCGAGGCTGCAAGGTCCCCGTCGCGCTGGATCACAGCCTCGAGCACCCGCTCGTGATCGACGAGCGATTCGACGAAGAAGTTGCGGTCATCTGCCGATTTGAGCAGCAGCGTCCATTGAATCGCCGCGGTGACGACGCTCGTCAGGCACTGCAGGGCGGAGTTCTGCGTCGCGGCGAAGATCGCCTCGTGGAAGGCGAGGTCGGCCCGGATCGTCGCCTCGGCATAGGGCGGGTTGTCGGTCATGCCGCGATAGGCGGCCTCGATGCGCGCGAGGTCGGCAGGAGAGCGGCGGATCGCGGCGAGCCGCGCGGCGCTCGGCTCGACGAAACGGCGCAACTCGAAGAGATCGCGGATGAATTTCTCGTTTGGATCGGCTTTGAAATGCCAGGACAGGACATCGGGGTCGAGCAGGTTCCAGCTTTCGCGAGGCGCGACGCGCGTGCCGCTTTTCGGCCGGGACTCGACCAGCCCCTTGGCCGTGAGCACCTTGACGGCCTCGCGATAGGCGGTGCGCGAGACCGAGATCTCGGAGCGCAACGCGTCCTCATTGGGCAAGAGCTCGCCGGCCTTGAACGTGCCGGAGATGATGGCGACAGCGAGTTTCTGCGCGACCTGCCCGAACAGGCGGTCGGCGTTCAAGGTCGTCGGCCGCGAAAAGTCGCGCACCCGCATCGTCTTGGCGTTCCTTCCGCATTGCAACAAAACGCGCCGGGAAACCCGGCGCCTTCGCTGCGCTTCCGGCGCTTGACACGCCTGTCCGTATCGTATGACTTTATCGCAGATGAAATTGGACGCAACAGGCGTGGCCTGGACTGCGGCCATTGGCATCGATCGGTCACAAGAAGCCGATAGAGCAAGCGGCGTGGAACGCTCGGGCCTTGGCCCGGACGGCACCATGTCCTCGGGGAAGCAAGTCCAAAGGAAGGCTCAAATGGCCTCAGTCCAGATTGCCGACGTGCGCAAGGCCTATGGCACGACGCAAGTCATCCATGGCGTCGACATCGACATCAGCGATGGCGAATTCGTCATCCTGGTCGGTCCGTCCGGCTGCGGAAAGTCCACCCTGCTGCGCATGATCGCTGGGCTGGAGAACATCTCCGGCGGCGAAATCCGCATCGGCCCGCGCGTCGTCAACGACGTGCCGCCGAAAGAGCGTGATATCGCCATGGTGTTCCAGAATTATGCGCTCTATCCGCATATGACGGTGGCCGACAACATGGCCTTCTCGATGAAGCTCCGCAAAGCTCCGAAGGCCGAGATCGACGAGCGCGTCGGCAAGGCGGCTGGGATTCTCGGGCTCGACAAATTGCTCGACCGCTATCCGCGCCAGCTCTCGGGCGGCCAGCGCCAGCGTGTCGCCATGGGCCGCGCCATCGTGCGCGATCCGCAGGTCTTCCTGTTCGACGAGCCGCTCTCCAATCTCGACGCCAAGCTGCGCGTGCAGATGCGCACCGAGATCAAGGAGCTGCATCAGCGCCTGAAGACCACCACGGTCTACGTCACCCACGACCAGATCGAGGCCATGACCATGGCCGACAAGATCGTCGTGATGCATGACGGCATCGTCGAGCAGATGGGCGCACCGCTCGATCTCTACGACAACCCCAACAACCTCTTCGTCGCCGCCTTCATCGGTTCGCCTTCGATGAATCTGCTGAAGGGCACGATCACGCCCGAGGGCTTCGTGACCGAAGGCGGCGTCACCTGGCCTATCGGCAAGCACCCGGCGGATTCGAACGGCAAGGCCGCGGTCTACGGTATCCGGCCCGAGCATTTCCGGCTCGATCCCAACGGCCTGAAGGCCGAGGTCGTGGTCATCGAGCCGACCGGCTCGGAGACGCAGGTGGTGGTGCGTTGTGGCGGCCAGGAGCTGACCTGCGTCTTCCGCGAGCGGATCGACGCGAAGCCCGGCGAGAACATCGGCATCACGCCCGACACCAATGTGACGCATCTCTTCGACGCGGCGACAGGCAAGCGGATCGACTGAGACCGGCTTCGCGAAGCCGGCAGCAAGCGGTCCACGCGATCAGGAGAGACTCTATACGACATCAAGCCCAGCTCGTTCCCTCGTGAACGGGCGGGCCGACAGGCAAACCGGATGATCCGGTTCAAGGCGGCCGAAAAGAGCTGCCGGACCCATATCCCCAGGGAGGATGAAGATGAATTTCGATCGTAGATCGCTGATCAAGGGCGGCGCTGCGCTGGGCCTCGGCGCCGGCACTAACCTGCTCGCCTATGCCAAGGCCTGGGCGCAGGCCTCGCCGTTCAAGGTGGAGCCGAACGCCAAGATCAACCTGATGCGCTGGAAGCGCTTCGTCGAAGCCGAAGATGTCGAGTTCATGAAGCTCGTCGCGGCTTTCGAGGCGGCGACCGGCGCCAAGATCACCGTCACCAATGAATCCTATGACGACCTGCAGCCCAAGGCCTCGGTCGTGGCCAATACCGGGCAGGGGCTCGATCTGGTCTGGGGTCTTTACTCGCTGCCGCATCTCTTCCCGCAGAAATGCCTCGATCTCTCGGACGTCTCGAAATATCTCGGCGAGAAGCATGGCGGCTGGTTCCCCTCAGCGGAGGCCTACGGCAAGCTCGGCAACAAATGGATCGGCATTCCGATCGCCGCCAGCGGCGGCCTGGTCAATTACCGCATCTCCTCGGTCAACAAGGCCGGGTTCAAGGAATTCCCCAAGGACTTGGCCGGCTTCCTCGATCTCTGCAAGGCGCTGAAGGCCAACAACACCCCGGCCGGCATGGCGTTCGGCCATGCCTCGGGCGACGCCAACACCTGGCTGCATTGGCTGCTCTGGTCGCATGGCGGCTACCTCGTCGACAAGAACGACAAAGTTATCATCAACTCGCCGGAGACGGCCAAGGCGCTCGAATACGGCAAGGCGCTCTACGACACCTTCATCCCCGGCACGGCCTCGTGGAATGATTCCTCGAACAACAAGGCCTTCCTCGCGGGCGAATTGCACACCACCGTCAACGGCATCTCGGTCTATGTCGCGGCCAAGAAGGAAAAGCCCGAAATGGCGGCCGACATCGACCACGCCTATCTGCCGATCGGGCCGGTGGGCAAGCCGACCGAGCTGCACCTGCCCTTCACGATGCTGGCCTTCCAGTTCACCAAGGTGCCGAACGCCTGCAAGGCCTTCATCGCCTTCATGCTGGATGCGCCGCAGTTCAACCCGTGGATCGGCGCCGCGCAGGGCTATCTGTCGCACTTCCTGGCCGAATACGACAAGAACCCGGTCTGGACCGCCGATCCGAAGACCACGCCCTTCCGTGACGTCGCCAAGCGCACGCTGACGCCGGCGGGCCTGGGCACGCTGGGCGAGAAGGCGGCCTCGGCGATCGCCGACTTCATCGTGGTCGATATGTTCGCGAACTACGCCACCGGTCGCGAAGACATCAAGGGTGCCATGGCCGGCGCCGAGCGACAGGCCAAGCGCATCTATCGCTGAGCCCGACAATTGCCTGCCACCGCCCGCTCCGGCGGGCTGTGGCAGGCCTCTCCTGGCGCAGCTTTCGCATCACAATCCGGCCCGCCTGGCCGGCCCGTTCTTCATCCTGACACCGGAATAGCGATGGCCAATTCAGCAATCGAGATGCCGGCCGGACTGACCAGGAGCAGGAGCGAGCGCTCCGCTTGGCAGAAGCTGTGCAGCAGCCGTAACTGGCTCGGATTCTGGTACATGCTGCCCGCTGCCGGCATCCTGATCCTGTTCCTGGCTTACCCACTTTTCCTCGGCGTCTGGCTCTCCTTCACCGACACCAAGATCGGCCGCGCCGGCGAGTTCATCGGCCTGGAGAACTATGAATGGCTCGGTGGTGACAGCGTCTTCTGGATGTCGGTGTTCAACACGCTGCTCTACACGGTGGTCGCCAGCGTCGCGAAATTCGCGATCGGGCTTTACCTCGCCTTGCTGCTCAACAAGCACCTGCCGTTCAAAGCCTTGATCCGCGCGCTGGTGCTGATCCCCTTCATCGTGCCGACGGTGCTCTCGGCCATCGCCTTCTGGTGGATCTACGATTCGCAGTTCTCGATCATCTCATGGTCGCTGCGGCAGCTCGGCTGGATCGACCACAACATCAACTTCCTCGGCGATCCCTGGAATGCGCGCTGGTCGACGATCTTCGCCAATGTCTGGCGTGGCGTGCCCTTCATCGCGATCACGCTGCTGGCTGGCCTGCAGACCGTCTCGCCCTCGCTCTATGAGGCGGCGACGCTCGATGGCGCCACGAACTGGCAGCGCTTCCGACACATCACCTATCCGCTGCTGACGCCGATCATCGCGGTGGTGATGACCTTCTCCGTCCTGTTCACCTTCACCGATTTCCAGTTGATCTGGGCGCTGACGCGCGGCGGCCCGGTCAACGCGACCCATCTGATGGCGACCTTGTCCTATCAGCGCGCGATCATCGCCGGGCAACTCGGCGAGGGCGCGGCGATCTCGACGGCTATGATCCCTTTCCTGCTCGCTGCCATCGGCATCGCCTGGTACGGGCTCCAGACACGCAAATGGCAGCAGGGCGGCAGCAATGACTAGCATCGACGCCGGCCACCGCGCCGCCACCCAGGACCATAGCGAGGGGATGGCCTATCTCGAGACGGTGCCGAGCCGCATCGTCACGACCTATATCCCGCTGTTCCTGATCCTCATCGTGCTGCTGTTCCCGTTCTATTGGATGGCGTTGACGGCGGTGAAGCCCGACGACCAGCTCATCGACATGGACAGGGTCAGCCCGTTCTGGACCTGGACGCCGACCTTCAAGCACATCCACAAGCTGCTGTTCGAGAGCGACTATCCGCGCTGGCTCTGGAATACGATGTTCATCGCCAGCTGCGCGACGTTCATCTCGCTGGTGGCCAGCGTGCTGGCGGCCTATGCGATCGTGCGCCTGCGCTTCAAGGGGGCCCAGACCGTCGGCGCACTGATCTTCCTCGCCTATCTCGTGCCGCCCTCGATCCTGTTCATCCCGCTGGCGACGGTGATCTACAAGGTCGGCCTGTTCGACACGCCGCTGGCGCTGATCCTGGTCTATCCGACGATCCTGATCCCGTTCTCGACCTGGCTCCTGATGGGCTATTTCAAGACCATTCCCTTCGAGCTTGAGGAATGCGCCCTGATCGACGGTGCCAATCGCTGGCAGATCCTGACCAAGATCATCCTGCCGCTGGCGGTGCCGGGGCTGATCTCGGCCTTCATCTTCTCGTTCACGCTGTGCTGGAACGAGTTCATCTACGCACTGACCTTCCTGTCCTCGACGCAGAACAAGACGGTGCCGGTGGCGATCGTCAACGAGTTCGTCGATGGCGACATTTATCGCTGGGGTTCGCTGATGGCCGGCGCATTGGCAGGCTCTTTGCCTCTCGTCATTCTCTACGCCTTCTTCGTCGAGCATTACGTGTCGGCCATGACCGGGGCGGTGAAGGAGTGATATTGCCGGGTCTCCGTTGCCCGTTGTTCCATCCGCGCCGTCATCCCGGACAAGCGGCCCTCGCGGCCGGCCTTTGGCCGACCCAAGGACTGGTTTTGCCGCACTGATCCGGGGAACCATCGTCAGAAGCTGCGCTCTACGATGGATCCTGGGTCTGCGCTGCGCTTGCCCGGACTGACGGTGGAGCTGAAAGAGCCTCACACGATGCCGACCACCCCCATTTCCATCGCCTTCGTCGGGCTCGGCGCCATGGGCGCGCCGATGGCCGAGAACCTCATCAAGCGGCAGTTTCGCGTCGCCGGCTTCGATATGCGCGAAAGCGCGCGTGACGCGCTGGCGGCCGCCGGAGGGCATGCCGCCGACAGCGCCAAGGCCGCCGCATCAGGCGCCGATGCGCTGGTGCTGATGGTTGTCAACGCCGCCCAGGCGCGCGCGGTGCTGTTCGAGGCCGGCGCGCTTGCCGCGCTCGCTCCCGGTGCGGTCGTCATGCTGATGGCGACCTGCCCGCCCGGCGAAGTCGAGGCGATCGCGGCCGAGGTCGTCGGATCCGGCCGGCATTTCGTCGATTCGCCTGTCTCGGGCGGCGTGGTCGGGGCAAGGGCCGCGACGCTCTCGATCATGGTCGGCGCACCACAGGAGAGCTTCGACAAGGCCAGGCCCGTGCTCGACGCGATGGGCGACAAGGTCTTCCATGTCGGCGAGAGGCCGGGGCAAGGCGCGACGGTGAAGACGGTCAACCAGCTGCTCTGCGGCGTGCATATCGCGGTTGCCGCCGAGGCCTTGTCGCTCGCGGAAAAGGCCGGAATCGACGGGCGCGTGCTGTTCGAGATCATGGGCGGCTCTGCGGCGTCCTCCTGGATGCTCAGGGATCGCGGCCCGCGCATGCATGAGCCTGATCCGGTCGTGGCCAGCGCCGTCGACATCTTCGTCAAGGATCTCGGCATCGTGCTCGATGCCGGGCGCGCCGCCAAGACGGCGCTGCCGCTGGCCGCCGCCGCCCACCAGATGTTCCTGGCGGCCTCGGGGCTCGGCCATGGCTCACGCGACGATTCGCAGGTGGTGCGGGCCTATCGTGCGCTCAACGCCAAGCCTGCGAATGATCCGTGAGGCCAGGCTCAGCGCCTGGGCGGAGCGGTCGTGGCGCGCAGCACGAGCTCCGGCGTCAGCAGCAGGCGCCGCGTCGGGGCACCGGGCTCGGCGATACGCTTGATCAGGAATTCCGCGGATTTGCGGCCCATCTCGTCCTGAAAATTCCTGATCGTCGTCAGGGCCGGATACCACTGCGCCGCCTCCTGAACGTCGTCGCAGCCGATCAGCGAGAAGTCGACGCCTGCCTCCAGGCCGCGATGGCGCAAGCCCATCATGGCGCCAAACGCGGTCAGGTCGTTGAAGCAGACGGCGGCGGTCGGCGGGTCGTCGACGTCCAGCACCGCCTGGATGCCCTTGAGGCCGTTCTCGCGCGTGCCATAGGCGGAATAGACGATGGCGGGGTCGAGCGGCATGTCGTGCCGCGCCAGCGTCCCGCAATAGCCGGCATAACGGTTGCGGCCGGTCGAGATGCTCTGGCTCTCGCCGAGAAAGGCGATGCGGCGGTGGCCGAGCGCGATCAGATGCTCCACGGCCAGAACCGTGCCCTGGCGGTCGTCGGAGCCGACGAAATCGAGATCGAGCCCGATGATCTCGCGCGAGAGCTGGACGAGCGGCACGCCGGCCGCGATCAGATGCTCGAACGCCGCGGGCGTGCTGCCGCCGGCCGCGCAGATGATCATGCCGTCGGGGCGGTATTCCTTCAGCGTGGAGAGCACGCGGTCCTGGCGCTCCAGGCTCTCGGCATAGGTGCCGAGCAGGATCGAGCGGCCATGGGCGGTGGCCGTCTCCTCGATCGCGGCCAGCAATTCGGCGAAATACGGGTTGGTGATGTCGTGGAAGCCGACGCCCAGGATGTTGGTGCGGTCGGTCCGCAAGGAGGCGGCGCTGCGGTTGTAGCTGTAGCCCATCTCGCGGGCGATCTGCTGGACGCGCGCGCGGGTCGCTTCCGCAACCAGCGGCGAGCCGCGCAAGGCCAGCGAGACCGTCGCGGTCGAGACCGCGAGATTGTCGGCGATGATCTGCAGGGTGACGCGCCCGCGGCCGTTGAGGACGGCCGGCGCGTTTACGGTCCTGCCGGGGGGCGTCGTTTCGGGCGGGGGGCTTTTGCCGGTCATGCGCGCTTCTCCGGAAGCGGAATCAAGACCTCACAGCCTGTCCCGGGCCCGGCCATTCCGTCACTCGATGATGTCATTCTCATAGAAACAGGAGAAATTGAAGATGAGCGCAAGCAAAGAGTCCATCGGTTTCATCGGCGTCGGCCTGATGGGCCAGGGCATGGCCCGCAATCTGGTGGATAAGGGCTTCCCGCTGACCGTAATGGGCCACCGCAACCGCAAGCCGGTGGAGGCGCTGGTCGCGGCCGGAGCGAAGGAGGCCAGGACACCGAAGGAACTGGCGCAGAACGCGACCATCATCTTCCTGTGCGTCACCGGCTCGACCCAGGTCGAGGCGGTCGTGAACGGCCCCGACGGCATCGCGGCCGGGGCCAGGCCCGGGACCGTGATCGTCGATTGCTCGACCTCCGATCCGGGCGTCACGGTTCGGCTCGCGGCCGAGCTGGAAGCGAAGGGCCTGCATCTGGCGGATGCGCCGCTCGGCGGTACGCCGGCCCAGGCGGCGCTCGGACAGCTCTCGGCGATGGTGGGCGCAGCGCCCGAGGTGTTCGCGCGGATCAAGCCGGCCTGCGAGGCCTGGGCGCAAAAGGTCGTGCATCTCGGCCCGGTCGGCGACGGCCACAAGATGAAGCTGCTCAACAACTTCCTCTCGATGGGCTATGCGGCGATCTATTCGGAGGCGCTGACGCTGGCGCAGAAGATCGGCATCACGCCGCAGACCTTCGACAGCGTTTTGCGCGGCAGCCGGATGGATTGCGGCTTCTACCAGACCTTCATGCAATATGTGCTGGAGCGCGACCGCGACGCCCACAAGTTCACGCTGGTCAATGCGCTGAAGGATGTCCGCTATCTCGAGAGCGTCGCGAATGCGGCTGGTGTACCCAACCCCATCGGCAATGCGGTGAAGAACGTGTTTGCATCGGCCGTCGCGGCCGGGAAGGGCGAGGATTACGTGCCGATGCTGTCGGACTGGGTCGCCTCGCAGAACGGCATCTCGCTGGCTGGGGAGGGCTGAGCGTTTAGCGCGAAAGCATGCGCCTCAGGAAGCATCATCCGCGCCGTCATCCCGGACGCAGCCCCGGGTCCGATCTTCGATCGGCCCAAGGATAAACTCCGCGGAGATCCGGGATCCATCATAGGGCGTCATTCTCGAGCTTGGCCCGAGAATCTCATGACCAGCGTGCTCTGGTTTACGAGATGGTCGGGTCAAGCCCGACCATGACGTGCCTGCCCGGGATGACGCTGTGCTTCCGAGGAAACCTGTCAGGGCTTCGCCAGCAGAGCTGCCAGCCGCTCTGACAAACCCTTGCTCCCGACGGGCGGCGGCAAGGCGAGATCTCCCGCTGCCGGTTTGTCGAAGCCGCCAGCCAGCGCCGCCAGAACGGCCTTCGCCCCGGTCTCGACCGAGCAGAGAACCGGGATGTCGACGAGGGGCTGGACGCGCGCCGCCAACCCCGCAAGCCCCGCTCCGCCGAGAATGACCGCGCCGGCGCCGTCGCGCTGAGCCGTCTTGCGACACGCCGCAGCAAGCAGCGCGATCGAACCTTCCGGATCGCGCGCGATGTCGGCGCCTGTCGGCGCGACCGTCTCCACGGCAGCCAGGCGCTCGCCGAGCCCAAGCATCGCGACGAATTCGTGCAGGATCGGGCCCCAGCGTTCGCCGCCGGTGACGATCGAGAAGCGCCCGGCCTTTTGCGCGGCGGCCTTGCAGCTCGCCTCGGCCATGCCGATGACGGGAATGGGCGCGAGCTCCTTCAGCGCGAACAGGCCGGGATCGCCGAAGCAGGCGAGATAGACCGCGTCGCAGCCCTCGCCATGCTCGGCATAGGCCTCGAGCGCGGCATGGGCGGCGATCGCTCCGGCGCTGCGGCTGGCGATGTATTGCGCTCCAAACCGCCCGGTGGCGGCTTTCAGGGAGACGCCTGGGAGATGCGGCGTGACGACGCGAACGACCAGATCGGTCATCTCCGGCATGGTGTTGGGATTGATCAGGAGGATGCGCAAGGTCGCTCCGGCATGGAAAGCCGGCTGATGGTGCCCCTGGCCGGAATCGAACCAGCACTCCTTGCGGAACTCGATTTTGAGTCGAGCGCGTCTACCAATTCCGCCACAGGGGCCCTTGCAGGCGGGCGGGACTATAGCGATCGAACGCGCGCGGTCAATGCGTCTGCTGCGTCGCGCGAAATTGCATATGACCCTGCGCAAACGCATGGACGAGTGATGAGCTCCACACTACTAAACCCGCCATGATCAAGCGCCTCTATGAATGGACCATGTCCCTCGCCGCCCGGCCGCGCGCCGAGCTCTGGCTCGCCGTGGTCGCCTTCGTCGAGAGTTCGTTCTTCCTCATCCCCGCCGACGTACTGTTCGTGCCGATGGCGCTGGCGCGGCCGGCCCGTGCCTATCGACTGGCGCTGGTCGCGACGGTCTTCTCCGTGCTCGGCGGCATCGCCGGTTATGCGCTCGGCTACTACGCCTTTGAAGCGCTGGCGCGGCCGGTGCTCGCCTTCTACGGCAAGCTCGGCGCTTTCGAGACCCTGCGCACTTGCGCCGGGCCCGACACCACGCTGATCCTGCTGACGACCTCGGGGCTGGCGCATCTGCCGCCGATCAAGGTGGTGACGATCCTGGCCGGAGCGGTGCATATCGGCCTTGGCTTTTTCATCCTGTCCTGCGTGCTGGCGCGCGGCGCGCGCTTCTTCGCGCTCGCCTTCCTGCTGCGTCGTTTCGGCGAGACGATCCGCCATTTCATCGAACGTCGCTTGAAAGTGATCGCTGTCGTTGCGGCTGCCTTGCTGATTGCGCTTTATTTCGGCCTTAAGCTGGTTGCAGGTTCCGGACAGTTCCTCTCCTGCTGAGCGCCTTGCCATGACAAGTTCGACCCTCGACCGACCCAGTGCCGGCAGCTCGGTCTCTCCGGCCCGCGTGATTCTCCTGATCGGGCTCGGCTGCCTCGCCTTGATCGCGGGCGCCTGGTTCTTCGAGCTGGTCCTGGGCCTGCAGCCCTGCAAGCTCTGCCTCGAGCAGCGCCTGCCGCATTACGCCGCGATCGGGCTCGCGACGGCGGGGCTGGTGCTGGCGCGTTCGCTTCGGCTGCAATGGCTGGTGCTGCTGGGGCTCGCGGGATTGATGGCGTGGAGCAGCTGGCTCGGTTTCCACCATGCCGGCGTCGAATGGGGCTGGTTTCCCGGTCCCACCGATTGCGCCGGCGCTGCGCCGAGCGCTGCCGGCGTGCAGGACTTCTTGAAGCAGCTGCAGACAGTGAAGGTCGTCTCCTGCACCGAAGCCGCCTGGCGCTTCCTGGGCCTGTCGCTGGCCGGCTGGAACGCGCTGGCCTCGCTCGTGCTGCTGGTCGCGGCCCTGTTCGGGCTGGCCCGGGCACGGAGCGCCTGAGGCGCTCCGCGGAAGGGGCTACTCTCAGGCGGCTGCGGCCTGCCAGCCCTGGCCGAGTTCTTCGCTGACGACGTTGACCCAGTAGCGAACGCCGTCGGGGATGATGGCGTCGTTGAAATCATAGCGCGGCGTATGCAATCCGGCGAAGGAGCCGTCCGCGGCGACGCCATTGCCGATCCGCATGAAGGCGCCGGGCTTGACCTCCATCATCTCGGCGAAGTCCTCGCCGCCGGTGCCGGGCCTGATCGCGCCGTTCACATTGGCCGCTCCGACCGAACTGGTCGCCGCCGCGACCGCGACCGCGACCTGGTCGGGCTGGTTGAGCAGGGCGCGCGGTCCGCGATGATAGGACGCCTCGGCGGTGCAGCCCCAGGCCTGCGCGGTGGCTTCGGCGAGCTCGGCGATGCGACGCTCGATCAAGGCGCGGACATCAGGCGAATAGCTGCGGGCCGTGCCGCCGATCGACAGTTCGGAGGGCACCACATTTGGCGCTTCCGTCGAGCCGGAGTGGATATAGCCGACGCTGATCACGGCAGTGTCGAGCGGCGCGACATTGCGGCCGACGATGCCCTGCAGCCCGAGCACGAAATGGGCCTGGGCGTAGGTGATGTCGGTGGAGAGATGCGGCTGTGAGCCGCCATGGCCGCCGACGCCGCGGAAGGTCACGGCCCAGCTGTCGGCCGCGGCCAGCATCGGGCCGTTGCAGGTGCCGAAATGCGCGACGGGCATGCCCGGCGTGTTGTGCAGGCCGTAGATCGCGTCGCAGGGAAAACGCTCGAACAGCCCGTCCTTCAGCATCGCGACCGCCCCGCCACGGCCTTCCTCGGCCGGCTGGAAGATGAGGTGCAGCGTGCCTCCGAAATCGGGATGGGCGGCAAGATAGCCGGCCGCGCCCAGCAGCATCGTGGTGTGGCCGTCATGGCCGCAGGCATGCATCTTGCCGGGATATTGCGAGGCGTAGGGGAGGCCGGTCTCCTCGGTCAGCGCGAGGCAGTCCATGTCGGCGCGCAGGCCGACGGCGCGCTGACCGGCTCTGCGGCCCCGGATGACGCCGACGACACCGGTGCCGCCGATACCCTCGGTGACCTCCACGCCCCATTCGCGCAGCTTGGCAGCGACCAGGGCGGCGGTGCGATGCTCCTCCAGGCCAAGCTCGGGATGGGCATGGATATCGCGCCTGATCGCTGTCAGTTCCGCATGATGCTGATCGAGCCACTGGTCCAGGGCAGTCTTGTGGTCCAGGACAGTCTTGGTCATCGTCATCCTCGGCTTGATCAGCGGCGTCCGCACGCCTGATTGTGCCGTGGATACAAGACGTTGCCTGGGCGGCCGTCAAGCCGGCTCACGGCTCCAGCTCGGAGTCCCAGTAGAGATAATCCAGCCAGCTCTCATGCAGGTAATTCGGCGGGAAGAGCTTGCCGTTGCGGTGCAAATCATTGACCGTCGGCGCGTAGGGCTTCTGCGTCGGGAACATCTCGATCGCCGCCGGCATCTTGTCACCCTTGCGCAGATTGCAGGGCGAGCAGGCCGCCACGACGTTCTCCCAAGTGGTGAGGCCGCCTCTGGAGCGCGGCACGACGTGGTCGAAGGTCAGGTCCTCGCGCGAGGCGCAGTACTGGCAGGAGAAGCGGTCGCGCAGGAAGACGTTGAACCGCGTGAAGGCCGGCGTCCGCGACGGCTTGATATAGGTCTTCAGCGAGACGACCGAGGGCAGCTTCATGTTGAAGCTCGGGCTGCGCACCACGGTGTCGTATTCGGAGACGATGTTGACGCGGTCCATGAAGACCGCCTTGATCGCGTCCTGCCAGCTCCACAGCGATAGGGGATAATAGCTCAGAGGCCGGAAATCGGCATTGAGCACGAGTGCCGGACAACCGTCCGGCGACGCCATCGGATGCATCACATGCGCCGTCAAACCCGCCGCACCTCCGCTAATCGGAACGGGACGAATCCCGTCACACGATCAATGTAAGCGCGAGACGACAGGAATGTGAAGAGGATGCGGCGTCAAGGCAGCATCCGCCGTCATGGGCGGCCTTGAGCCGCCCATCTCGTGGACGAGGATTTCGAAGAAGCGCCCGGGCAAACCCGAGCATGATGGTGCGGTTCAGCGCGTCGGAACCGGCTTCTCGCCGCGATAATCGTAGAAGCCGCGCTTGGTCTTGCGGCCGAGCCAGCCGGCCTCGACATATTTCACCAGGAGCGGGCAGGGGCGGTATTTCGAGTCGGCGAGCCCGTCATGCAGCACCTGCATCACCGACAAACAGGTGTCGAGGCCGATGAAGTCGGCAAGCTGGAGCGGGCCCATCGGGTGATTCGCGCCGAGCTTCATCGCGGTGTCGATCGCCTCGACCGAGCCGACGCCCTCATAGAGCGTGTAGACCGCCTCGTTGATCATCGGCAGCAGGATGCGGTTGACGATGAAGGCCGGGAAATCCTCCGAGACCGAGACGGTCTTGTGCAGCTTGCCGACGAATTCCTTGGCGAGCTCGAAGGTCTGGTCGTCGGTGGCGATGCCGCGAATCAGCTCGACGAGCTGCATCAGCGGCACGGGGTTCATGAAATGGATGCCGATGAAGCGCTCGGGCCGGTCCGTCGCCGCCGCCAGCCGCGTGATCGAGATCGAGGAGGTGTTGGAGGCCAGCATCGTCTCCGGCTTGATATGCTGGCAGACGGCGGTGAAGATCTTGCGCTTGGTTTCCTCGCTTTCGGTCGCGGCCTCGATGATGAGGTCGCAATCGCCGAGACCCGCCAGTTGCGGCGCGGCGAGGATCTTGGCCATGGCGTCGCGGCGAATCTCGTCGCCGATCGCACCCTTGGCGACCTGGCGCGCCATGTTGCCGTCGATGGTGGCGAGCGCCGCCTTGATCCGGTCCTCGGCGAGATCGTGCAGCCGGACCTCGAACCCGGCCACGGCCGCGACATGGGCGATGCCGTTCCCCATCTGGCCTGCGCCGATGATGCCGATCGTCCTGATCGCCCTGTCCGACATGGTCTGATCCATCTTTGGTGGCACCGCTTCCACTTCGGAAGCCGGTGCGGGCCGCCTTGACGGCAGCCCGGTTGTCATGTGCTGGCCGGCGCCAGCCTGGTCGCCGGCTTCCTTGTCAATCTACCCGGTCAATCGATTTGCCGCGCCTGCTATTTGCCGAGCTTGGCAAGCTCGGCTTCAAGCTCGGGCATGATCGTGAAGAGATCGCCAACGAGGCCGTAATCGGCGATCTGGAAGATCGGCGCTTCCTCGTCCTTGTTGATGGCGACGATGACCTTGGAGTCCTTCATGCCGGCGAGATGCTGGATCGCGCCGGAGATGCCGACCGCGACATAGAGGTCGGGCGCCACGACCTTGCCGGTCTGGCCGACCTGCCAGTCATTGGGGGCGTAGCCGGCATCGACCGCGGCGCGCGAGGCGCCCATGGCAGCGCCCAGCCTGTCGGCGACGGGCTCGATCACCTTGGTGAAGTTCTCCGCCGAGGCGAGCGCGCGCCCGCCGGAGACGATGATCTTGGCCGAGGCGAGCTCGGGACGATCGGATTTGGCGACCTCCTCGCCCTTGAAGCTGGAGACGCCGGGATCGCCCACCGCGGAGATGGTCTCGACGCCGGCCGAGCCGCCTTCGCCAGCCGCCTGGAAGGAGGCGGTGCGGATCGTCATCAGCGTCTTGGCTTCGGAGGACTGCACCGTCTGGATGGCGTTGCCGGCATAGACCGGGCGCTCGAAGGTGTCGGGCGAGACGATCTTCATCACATCCGAGATCTGCATCACGTCGAGCAAGGCGGCGACGCGGGGCAGCACGTTCTTGCCACCGGTCGTCGAGGGCGCGACGACGGCGTCATAGCCCTCGGCGAGCTTGGCGACGAGAGCAGCGAGCGGCTCGGCAAGGCCGTGGCCGTAGATCGCGGCATCGGCTAGCAGCACCTTCTCGACGCCGTCGAGCTTGGCTGCCGCATCGGCCGCGCCCTTGGCGCCTTCACCGGCGACGAGGATATGCACGGGGGCGCCCAGTGCCTTGGCGGCGGTCAGCGCCTTGGCGGTCGCGTCCTTGATGGTGGCGTTGTCGTGGTCTGCAATCAGCAGCGTGGCCATCACAGCACTCCCGCTTCGTTCTTGAGCTTGGAAACCAGTTCGGCGACGGAGCCGACCTTGACGCCGGCCGAGCGGCCCGCCGGTTCACGCGTATTCAGCACCTTGAGACGGGGGGCGACATCGACGCCCAGCGCCTCGGCCGAGGTCTCGTCGAGCGGCTTCTTCTTGGCCTTCATGATGTTGGGCAGCGAAGCGTAGCGCGGCTCGTTCAGGCGAAGGTCGGTGGTGACGATCGCCGGCAGCTTGAGCGAAACCGTCTGCAGGCCGCCATCGACCTCGCGGGTGACATCGACCGCGCTGTCGGACAGCGCGACCTTCGAGGCGAAGGTCCCCTGCGGCCAGCCCAGCAGGGCGGCGAGCATCTGGCCGGTCTGGTTGCAATCATCGTCGATCGCCTGCTTGCCGAGGATGACGAGCTGCGGGCTCTCCTGCTCGACCAGCTTCTTCAGGAGCTTGGCCACCGCCAGCGGCTCGACCACGCCGTCGACCTTGACCAGGATGCCACGATCGGCCCCCATGGCGAGCCCGGTGCGGATCGTCTCGGCGGCCTGCGCCGGGCCGATCGAGACCACCACCACCTCGGTCGCCTTGCCGGCTTCGCGCAGCCGCAGCGCCTCTTCGACCGCGATCTCGTCGAAGGGATTCATCGACATTTTCACATTGGCAAGCTCGACGCCCGAGCCGTCCGCCTTCACGCGGATCTTCACGTTGTAGTCAACCACCCGCTTCACGGGCACAAGGATCTTCATCGTCAAATCACCGTTCGGGAGAGATCAGTTGCGGGGCCGCGCCGCGTCAATCGGCGGGAAGGCGGCATCGCGGCTCTCGGCTGGAATGCGGAGGGACCGTAACGACGCCCGTTTGCGCTTGTCAACGCCGCAGGCGGGGCGTGCGAGAGCCGTCTTCACTTGCCTACCGGGCGGCCGAACAGCGCCACGCCGCGATGGATGAAGATCGGCGTCAGCGCCGCACCTGTGCCGAGCCCGCCGAGATGGGCCCACCAGCCGACATGGCCTTGCGGATCGAGAATTGCCGAGACGACCTGAAACAGGATCCAGCCACTGAGCGCATAGAGCGCCGTGATGTGCAGCGGGACCCAGTTGAAAGCCAGGCCCCAGATCCGGACGCGCGGATAGAGCATCAGATAGGAGGCGATCACACCCGAGATCGCACCGGATGCGCCGATCAATGGCTGGTCCGAGGCAGGGTTCATCAAGGCGTGTGTCAGCGAGCCGGCGAGCCCGCAGATGAAGAAGAACAGCAGGAAGCGCAGATGTCCCATCGCATCCTCGACGTTGTCGCCGAAGACCCAGAGGAACAGCATGTTGCCGCCGAGATGAGCGAAGCTCGCATGCAGCAGGATGTTGCTGAACAAAGTCACCCAGACCGGCGCCTGCAGCAGATCAGTGGGCAGTTGCGCCGTGCCGAACAATACGGATGGGATCAGCCCGAAGCCGGCTGCGACGGCAATCTGGGCGGTCTCGCTTTCGCGCAGCCACATCAGCAGGAAGAGGCCCAGGCAGGTCGAGACCAGGCCATAGGTGACATAGGGCGCGCGCATGAAGCGCAGCGGGACGCCATCATGCAGCGGCACGAACATGGATACGTCCTGTCAAGCGCAGCAGCGGGTTTCGCCGCTGCGGGATTCCTGTGAGAAACCGGCTTCCATTCTTTCGCATCGTGCCTCCAGAGCAGGATGCGAAAAAGTGGAAACCGGTTTTTCGCATTGATCCTGCTCTAACTTTTAGATGAGATACGGATTCAGATTTCAGATGGGATCACTCGGTGATCCCATCTGAAATCATCCGGCTCTAGCGATTCTGGCCCGGCACCCAGAGTACGTCGCCCCGCGCCTTGGCATTGAGGAAGCGGGAGGCGACGAAGAGGAAGTCGGAGAGGCGGTTGATGTATTTCAAGGCGGGTCCGGCCACGGCCTCGCCCTCGGTCTGGGCCAGTTCGACCATCAATCGTTCGGCGCGGCGGCTCACCGTGCGCGCGAGATGGAGATGTGTGGCGGCTGGTGTGCCGCCAGGCAGGACGAAGGAGCGCAGCGGCTCCAGGGTGGCGTTGAGCTGGTCGATCTCGGCCTCGACCCGGTCGACCTGGACCTGCGCGATGCGCAGCGGCTCGAAGGCCAGTTTCGCGCCGGTATCGGGCGTCGAGAGGTCGGCTCCGAGGTCGAACAGGTCGTTGCTGATGCGGCCGAGCATGGCGTCGACAGCGGCGTCCTCGGTCGCCGCATGCAGCCGGGCCATGCCGATGCAGGCATTGGTCTCGTCCACCGTGCCATAGGCGGCGACCCGCAAATCGAATTTCAGCCGGCGCGGCCCGGTGGTGAGGCCCGTCGTGCCGTCGTCGCCGGTGCGGGTGTAGATGCGGTTGAGCTTGACCATCGACGCGTTATAGCGCGGCGGTGACCGAGCGAAAGGGCTCGCATGCGGCAATCGCGCCGCCCGCCCGTTCTCAGAAGGTATAGCCGAGCTTGGCGCCGAAATTGGCCGGGCCGCGCGGCTTGTCGCGATCGGAGCAGCCGGCCGTGCTGAAATGCTCCAGCGTCGCGACCAGGCTCCAGCGGTCGTTGAGCCGCAGGCCGAGCGCGGCGGCCTCGCGCGAGCCGCTGTTGCAGCCGACATTGAGGCGGTTCTCGGGAACGACCGCGCCGGTCTTGCCGTCATTGAGGGCGGCGCCCAGGCTGGCCTCGACGAAGACCGCCTTGGTCAGGTCGACGGTCCAGGTCGCACCGGCATAGGCATAGCGCGTGCCGTTGAAATTGACGCTCGAACCAAGATGGAAGCGCGGCACGAAGGCTGCGGAGAAACGGTCGTTCAAGGTCGCGACGCGCGGCGTGACCACTTCGCCGCTGAAGTTGAGCAGGCCGCTTTCGCGCCCGCCCGGATTGGCGGCTGCGGCGCCGATGCGCGCTTCCCATGAGAGCGAGGGCGTCTCGGTCGCCGGAGCATAGCTGGAAACGCCGGCCGGGAGAGGCTGAGACTGCGCCCAAGCGGGGGCGGCTGCCATCATTCCGGCGAGGACCAACAATGCAACGCGAACCATGGGGGACTTTTCTTGTTGTCGGCGGAACGGTGTTAGTGAAGCGCAGAGACTCGTGTCGGGAATATGGCAGGATTGCGGCAATGGTCGTGTTGGAGTCGCGCCAGACGAAGCGAAACTCTGCAAAATCAATCGCTTAGAGAAAGGTAAACAAAGCGGGGACAGCGTCGGTCGCGACGGCTAAATCAGCCGCTGCGCCACCACATGATGCCGAGGATGACGAGGATTGCGATGAACTGCAGGACCACCCTGAGCCGCATCAGGTTCTGCGAGGTGCTGGGGCTGCCGCCGCGCAGCATGTTGGCCAGCCCGAGAAGCAGGACGATCGCAACAGCGCCGACCGCGATGGGAACGAGAGAGGCGGACAGGTTCATGGCCGACACTTAGTGCGCCGCAGATCGCTTGGCCAGCCGCCTTGAGCATCTCTGCGTTTCTCCGAACTGCGGAAATGCTCTACATCCTTGTCTGGTCGCATCTTCTTCACGCGAGCCGGTGTCCACTTCGCTCGAAGATGCCCTAGCGATAACGCCGCTGCACGATGAGATGGGCTGCGACCGTCAGCACGATCGTGGCGGTCATCAGGATGAAGGAGATCGCGCCGCCGAAGGGCCAGTTGTTCTGCTGCGCGAACTGGCCATAGACCAGCGGGCCCATCATCTGGAATTTCGGGCCGCCGAGCAGCACTGGCGTGGCATAGGCGTTCATCGCCAGGATGAAGGTCAGGATCGTGCCGGCGAGGATGCCGGGCAGGGCAAGCGGCCAGAGCACGCGGCGAAACATCGCGGCGGGGCCGGCGCCGAGGCTGAAGGCGGCTTCCTCGACATTGCGGGGAATGCCCTCGATCACGCTCTGCAGCGTCAGAACCATGAAGGGCAGGTTGACCGCGACGATGCCGATCAGCACGGCATTCTCGGTGAACATGATCTCGATGGGATGGTCGATCAGGCCCAGCCCCATCAGCGAGGCGTTGAGCGCGCCCTTGCTGCCGAAGGCGGTCATCCAGCCTGCCGCTCGCACCGCATTGCCGACGAAGAGCGGCAGCACGACGAGCATAATGAGCAGGTTCTTGAAGCGGCTCTGCATGCGCGCCAGCACATAGGCCAGCGGGAAGCCCATGATCAGGCAGGCGACCGTGCAGATCACCGCGACGCGCACCGTGCGCAGCAGCACGTTGAGGTAATAGCTGTCGGTGAAGAACTTGACGTAATTCTCGATCGTCAGCCCATCGACCATGAACTGGCCGGGAATGAACTGGTTCAGCGAATAACGGAACAGGATCGCGATCGGGCCCAGAAGCCCGATCGCGACGAAGATGGTCGCCGGCACGACCAGCGCGCCGGCAAGGCCGGTGCGGGCGCCAGCGACGGCCTCTGGAGCAGCCGTGCTCACGCCTTGAAGACCTTGTCCCACCACTCCTTCATGGCGGAATCGTTCTTGGCGAGGAAGGCGTAGTCGAGATCCTTGAGGCGCTTCTCCTCCTCGGGGGTGAAGCCGATGCGCTTCTGCAGATCGGGCGGGACATTGAGGCCGGTGACGGTGCCGTTATAGCCCATGTCGACGGCGAAGGCCTCCTGGGGTGCCTTCTCCAGCATCGCGTTCAAATAGGCGTAGGCGTTGTCCTTGTTGGGCGCGTTCTTCTGGATGACGAAGCCCGAGACATAGGCCGGGATACCCTCGACAGGCGAGACCGCCTCGCAGGGGATGCCGGCATTCTGCCACTGCACGACGCGGGCCTTCCAGATCGCGCTGATGCCGATCTCTTCGTTCTTCATCGCGGCGGCGAAGGCCTCGTTGGTCGGGTAGACGCGCGCGCCCGCCTTCTTCACGGCGAGGAGAACCTCCTTGGCCTTGTCGAGGTTGTTCATGTCCTTGCCGCCGGTCGCGGCCATCGAGGCCGCGATGAAGATCGACTGGTACTGGATGTCGATGAAGCCGATCTTGTCGCCCCATTTCGGATCGAGCCAATCCTTGAAGCCGGTCGGTGCGGGCGTGATCAGCTTGGGATTGTAGATGACGACGTTGCCCGAATAGATGTGCCCGATGCCGTAGGGGTATTTCATCGTCGGCAGCAGGTTCTTGGCGTTGGGAATCTTGGAGTAGTCGAGCTGCTCCAGGACGCCCGCCTCGTTCATCTCGAACATGTTGGCGGCCGAAAGGCCCTGCACATCGACGGTGCCGCGCGGAAGGCGCTTCTCAGCGGTCATCTTGGCGCGGCGCGGGGCGTCGCCCGCCTGGTCCTGCACGATCTCGATGCCCTTGGGCTTCAGGATCGGCTCGTCGATGTTCTTGGTCAGGAGGCGGGCATAGTCGCCGCCCCAGGTGCCGATCACGACCTTGCCGCCGGCTTGTGCGAAGGCTTGGTGGCTCATGGCCGGGGCCAGCGCCGCTGCGCCGGCCAGGCCCTTGATAACGGTCCGCCTATCGATCTTTGTCATGGTTGAAGTCCCCTGTTTTCGCCTGTTTGGTCAGGCTTCGCGCGGATAGACCAGCCCGGCGTCCTGCGCCCAACCGATCGTGATGGTCTCGCCCGGCTTCGGCTCGGCCACGCCGGCCCGGTTCGGGATCTGCAGCAGCATGCGGTCATGCTCGGACAGGCTGACATGGATGTCGAGCAGCGCGCCGAGATAGGAGGCGTGCTCGACCTTGGCCTCGTAATGATTGGGGCAACCCTGCGCCTCGCCGCCGACGGCGATCCGCTCGGGCCGCAATGCGAGGGTGGCGGATCCCATGCCGGTCGCGGCAGCGCAGGCGATGTCGAGCCCGCCCTTGGTGCGGAAGCGGCCATTGCCGGCGATCTCGCCGTCGAGGAAGGCGCTGCGACCGATGAAACCTGCAACGAAACGATCGGCGGGCTTCTCGTAGAGCTCGCGCTGGGTGCCGATCTGGCGGACCTGGCCCTTTTCCATGACGACCAGCCGGTCGGCCATGGTCAACGCCTCTTCCTGGTCATGCGTGACCATGATGGTGGTCAGGCCGAGCTTGCGCTGCAGGTCGCGGATCTCGACGCGGACCTCCTGCCGGAGCTTGGCATCGAGATTGGAGAGGGGTTCGTCGAGCAGGAGCACGTCGGGCTCCATGGCGAGCGCGCGCGCCAGGGCGACGCGCTGCTGCTGACCGCCGGAGAGCTGGCGCGGATAGCGCCCGTCGAAACCGGTGAGCTGGACGAGGCGCAGTGCCTCCGCGACGCGCATGCTGCGCTCGGCCTGCGCGACCTTGCGCATCTCCAGCCCGAAGGCGACGTTCTCCGCCACCGTCATATGGGGAAAGAGAGCGTAGCTCTGGAAAACCAGGCCGCAATTGCGCTTCCAGGGCGGCAGCGCCGTGACGTTGCGCTCGCCGATGCTGAGCTTGCCCGAGCTCGGCGGCACGAAGCCCGCGACCATGCGCAAGGTCGTGGTCTTGCCGCAGCCCGAGGGGCCTAGCAGGACGAGGAATTCGCCGTCGGCGATGTCGATGGTGACATCGTCGACGACGGTCAGGTCGCCATAGGATTTGCGGAGATGCTCGATCGAAAGCCGTGCCATTGTCTCAAACCACCCGGCTCAGCTTGACGTAACGATCCGTGACGACCATCGCCACGGCGATCAGGACGATCTGGATCAGCGAGGCCGCGGCCACGGTCGGATCGATCTTCCATTCGAGATATTGCAGGATTGCGATCGGCAGCGTGGTGCGCCCCGGTCCAACGAGAAACAGGCTCATTTCAAGATTGCCGAAAGAGGTGACGAAGCCGAACAGCCCGGCCGCGACGATGCCGGGCCTGATGCTGGGCAGGGTGACCCGCCAGAAGGTGGTGAGCGGGCCGGCGCCGAGATTCTGCGCAGCCTCCTCGATGGTGCGGTCGAAGCCGGTGAGGCTCGCCGTGACGAGCCGGACGACCCAGGGAATGACCACGAGGGTATGGGCGGCGATCAGGCCGCCAAGCGAGCCCAGCACCGGCAGGCCCGTGGCGATCTCGGTCTCGATCTGGAAGACGTAAAGCGCGGTGCCGAGCACGATACCCGGCATCACCAGCGGCAGCAGCAGCAGCGTGTTGACGGCGGGGCCGAGCGTGATGCGATGGCGCACCAGCGCCAGGCTCGCGGGCACGCCCAGCGCAAGCCCGATCAATGTCGCCAGCACGCCGACCTGGAGGCTGAGGATGAAGCCGTCGATGAAAGGCTTGTTGCTGGCCGCGGCCGAGAACCATTTCAGCGAATAGCCCTCTGGCGGGAAGGAGGGGATCTCCTGCCGGAAGAAGGCGAGCCAGGTGACGAAGATCAGCGGCAGCAGGATGAAGCCGAGCGAGAGGCAGGCGGCTCCGTTGAGCGCGAGACGGCCGAAGCTCGGGCGGGCGGCGGCGCTCAAGCCGGCGCTCCAAGGCGAGGCCGAGCCGCCACGGGGGCTTGCTGTGCATAGCCTGCCGCAAGCTGTCTCTTTTGCACGCGTGCCTGGCCTGCCACCACCACCTTATCCCGCCTCCCGTTCCAAACCCGCCGCAAGCTGCGGCTCCACTTACAAACAGTCAAGATTGTCTTTCTCTATCCGTCGCATCGTTTGTCGCTATTCGTCGCGGCGCGACCTCAGGCCTGCCGGAGCACTCTCCGATCCGATAGGATCGTTCAACAGCTCCAGCTCTTTGTTCTGACGCGTTGTCTTCACGCGAACCGGTGTCCACTTCGCTCGAAACGCTCTAGACTCAATGCAGCGTGTTCTTGTGGAACGCGCCGCCCTTCATGATCATCGTCAGGTGCTTGCCCTGTTCCTGGAAGAGTCCGAGGTTCTTCAGCGGGTCGCCATCGACGAGGATCATGTCGGCGAAGGCTCCAGCACGGAGCGTGCCAAGCTTGCCCTCCATGCGCAGAAGCTGCGCGCCGATCGTCGTTGCCGAGCGAATGATCTCGATGGGGGAGAGCACTTCGCTGCGCAGCAGGAATTCCCTGGACTGCTCGACCTGGAGCTGGCCGAGCAGGTCGCTGCCATAGGCGACGGGCACGCCGGCGCGCTTGCAGATCTCGAGCGAGCGCAGGCCGCCATCGATGACGAGATCGTTCTTGGCGAGCATGTCGCTGTTCATGCCGAACTCGGCGGCGCGTTCCTTCATCGCGTAATAGGCGACGAGGTTGGCGGTCAGGAACATGCCATTCTCGGCCATCAGCTTGGCCGAGGCGTCGTCGATCAGATTGCCATGCTCGATGGCGCGGACGCCGCATTGGGCTGCGCGCGTGATCGCCTCGGGCGTATAGGCGTGGGCGCAGACATAGCGGCCGAAGGCCTTGGCTTCCTCGACCGCCGTCTTCACCTCATCGACGCTGAACTGCATCGAATCGAGCGGGTCGTAGGGTGAGGCGACGCCGCCCGACATCATGATCTTGATGTGATCGGCGCCGAGCCGCATCTGCTCGCGCACCGACTTCTTCACCGAAGAGACGCCGTCCGAGACGTTCATGGTGTAGGCCATGGCGTTGCAGCAATGGCAGCGCGCGCCGAAATCGGTGCGCCGGCGCGGGTCGCTATGGCCACCGGTCGGACCGATCGCCGCACCGGCGATGAACAGGCGCGGAGCCGCGACATCGCCCTTGTCGACCGCTTCCTTGATGCCCCAGTCGGCGCCGCCGGTGTCGCGCACCGAGGTGAAGCCGCGGTCGATCATGCCCTTCATCAGGCGGACGGCGCGCGCCGTCATCAGCGTCAGCGGCATGCTCTCCATGGCGCGGATATAGACTTCGGAGAGGAAGACATGGACATGGCTGTCGATCAGGCCCGGCATCAGCGTGCGGCCGCCGCAATCGATCACATCGGCATTCGCCGCCTTGATCGGCTTGTCCGAGAGCTCGCGGATCGTCTCGCCATCGACCAGGAGTTCGTAGCCTAGGCGCAGTTCGCCGTGATCGGGTTCGAGCAGGGCGAAATTCTTGAAGTGCAGCGCCATCGCAAAATCCTTCCCTAGGAGCGCAGGCGCGGAGCGCCGTCCTCCTCCGATGGCTGATATATTGAGAAGTTTACCCCGGCCTGTCTACGCACTTGCGATGAGTCGTGAGCGCGGTTTTTGCAGGACGGGCCGGCTCCTCGCCATGGCTGCCGGCAGGCAGGCTCTCCCGAGTGTTCTCAACTTGCTTTTGCGATCGGTGCGGGCTCGGATGCTCGCCTGGAGCCGATCGGTTTTGCGCGCTTGCGCAGAGCAGGTTGGGCCTGTCAGCTCACCACGGCGGCGTTTTGCGCCAGGATTCTGCCGCGGACCGGCATCGAGAGGTCGTCGGCGAGTGCGCGGGCGACGGCCGGCAGGCCGTCGAGCAGGCTCGGGACGAAGGCCTGGGAGGGCGGCACGCGTTTGGGCAAGGCATGCAGCGCCGCAGCCATCACCAGCGGGTCGCGCGCGCCCTCGCCGTTCTGCGCGGGATCATGCAGGACATCGATGAGCTTCAGATGGTCGGCACGCTCGGCGCGTATGGCCTGTTCGAGCCGCGGCTTGACGCGCGGCACGATCAGCGCCGGTTTGTCGAAGGAGAGGATTTCGCAGAAGGTGTTGTAACCGCCCATCGCGACGACGCAGTGGGCGCGGTTCATCAGCAATTCGAGGCGCGGCTCGAAACCGAGGCTTTCCAGCTTCGGAATACGGGCGATGCGCTCGGCGAACTCCTTGCGGCGCTCGCGCGACATGAAGGGGCCGAACACGATCAGCGCCGGCAAGGCGATGGTCGGGTCGGCCTCATAGGCGGAGATCACCCAGTCGATCACGCCGGCCCCGTCGCCGCCGCCGCCGGGCGTCACCAGGATGAACGGCCCCTTGGTGATGCGCGGATAGCGGTTGGGTGGCATCGGGCTCGGCACGGCCCGCTTGAGATAGCCGGTATAGCGGATCTTGTCGGCGAAGAGGTGCTGGTTCGGCAGGCCGGCAAGCGGCTGGTAGATGCTCTCCAGCCCATAGACGAAGATGTCGTCATAGACCTGCTCCAGCGCCTCGATCGCTCCGGTATGGCGCCATTCCTCATAGAGCTTCGTCGGCTCGTCGAGCACGTCGCGCAGGCCGAGCACGATGCGCGCGCCGCGCCGGCGCAGGACTTCGAGCGCCGGGATCAATTCGCCGCGCAGGCCGACCGGCTCCTTGTCGACGATGACCACGTCGGGATCGAAGGAGAGCACGACCTGCTTGATGATGTCGGTACGCAGACGGATCGTGTCGGTGAGGTCGAGATTGAGATGATGAGGCCCATAACGGCCATCGCTCTGCTTCTCGACGCCGGGGATGCGGACATAGTCGACGCCGTCACCGAACTGGAAGCTTGAGATCACCGACGAGCCGGAGACGATGATCACTGATATATGAGGATAGTTGGCCACGAGCGAGTTGGCGATCGCCCGGCAGCGCCGGATATGGCCGAGGCCAAAGGTGTCGTGGCTGTAGATCAGGACGCGCGGCGCATGGGGGTCTCGCGGCGCGCGCTCGACGCCGGGAAGGTCGACGACGTTGAAAGACATGACTGCGTCGTCCTCCGCAGAAAGGCCAGACGACCCCCGTGGAGAGGACGAACGCACCCGGGAATGCAAGATGGGATCATAGCGTGGCGCAGGCTTCGATCCAAGTCCGCTCTTCAGGGCAACGAACGCCCCGAGCCTGAGTGCCGCATTTTTGCAGCGCACCGGTCCGAAAACAGCCGCGCGGGATCGGTGGTCACGATGACAGGATGCGCCGTAAGCGTCGCAAGCAGGGTCTGCAAGGTGGCCCAGGCGGTCTCGTCGTGGTCGCGGTGGTGCAGCAGCAGGCCGAGCGTGTCCGTGCCCTCCGATTGCTGGCGCCGTGCAGCGAGCCGGTCGCGGATCTCCAGGGCCAGGGCTTGCAAGGAGCGGCCGATCCGCCCGCCATGCCAGTCCATCACGTCGATGTCGCTGTTGACCAGGGCCGGGCCGTCGCCGCCGAGCCCGAAGCCGCGAAAGCAGGACAGGCCGGCGAGGCCGAATTCCGGCAGGGTCCGTGCCAGAGCGGGGTCGATGCGGTTCCAGGGCGGCACGAAGACGGGCAGCACGGCGGCCCCGAGCAGATCACCGAGCCGCTGCCGTCCGGCCGCGATATCGGCCTCGGCCTCAGCGCGCGCGCGGCCTGCGCCGAATTCGGATTTCTTCATGCCGATGGCGGCGTGGTTCTGGTGCCTGCAGCCATGCTGGCAAGGCAGGAGCGAGGGGGCCGCCCGCAGCGCCGCGGCCAGAGCCGGTTCGGCCAGCATCGGGATGACGGCCAGGAGCACGGGCAAGGCGAAGCGCTCGCTCAAGCCGGCGAGATGGTCCAGCGCCGGGCTTGGCGCGACGGCGTCGTCATCGCGCAGCCAGAGCCGGAGGGGCCTGCCGGCCTCGCTCCAGCAATCGAGCTCGGCGAGAAGCTCGTCCAGGGATGTATCGCTCATGGCATCGCCCTTGGGCGAGCCGAGGCGATGCGCGCAAAGCCTTGTGCCAGGATGGCGCTGGCCGTCTCCAAGGTGCGCTCGCTCCTGACGAAGGTCGCGGCGGCGCGGCCCATCCTGGCGCGCATGTCCGCGTCTGCGAGCAGCCGGGACAGCGCCAGAGCAAGTGCCGCTTCGTCGTTCTCGGGTGCGAGGAAGGCGGTTTCGTCCGGCCTGACAGTGTCGGGCACGCCGCCGCTGGCGAAGGCGATGACGGGCAGGCCGGCGGCCTGCGCCTCCAGATAGACCAGCCCATAGGCCTCGCCGAGGCCGGGCCAGATGAAGATGTCGTGGCTTGCGAGTTCAGCCGCGACCTGGTCATGGGCGAGCGCGCCCAGCCAGGTGACGCGGCCCGGCGGCAAAGCGGCGAAAGCCTGTTCGACCTCGGCGCGCAGCGGCCCGTCTCCGATCACTGTCAATGTCCAGGGCTTTTCGGCGAGCTGCAGCAATGTGCGCGCCAGGGCGAGATAACTCTCATGTTTCACGCCGGCGCGCATCATCGCGACGGTGGCGAGGCGTGGCGGGCCGGGTTGCGGCTCTGGCTGCGGCGCGCTGGCATCGAGCGCGATGAAGGGCGGGAAGGCGAGGAATTGCGTGCGCTCGCCGCACCAGAACTCGACGCCGATCCGGTCGCGCTCGGTGAAGCAGAGATGCAGATCGGCGCTCCCGAAGCTGGCGCGCGCCAGCGCGACATGCCGCGCCCATTCCCCTTTGGCGCGGCGCTCCGAACCGCTCGCCTCCGCAACGACATAGGGAATCGAGAGGTGTTCCGAGATGGCGGGCCCGAGCAGGTCTGGCGCCTTGTAGTAGCTGTGATAGGTGAACCAGAGGTCGGGAGGCGCTGCGCCCGCGCGCCAACTGGCGGCGAGCGCCTCGATCTTCGCCGCGGCCTGGGCGCGGTGGCGTTCCAGCAGCCCGAGATCCGGCGTCTTCATGTAGGAGCGGGCGTCGCGCACGGGTTCGACGACATGGCCAAGCTGTTCCAGGGCGGTCGCGATCTGCCGCGCCATGCGCCTGTCGCCGGAGATGCGGCCGTCCTCGAAGGCGTTGAGCGGCGTATGGAAGGCGATGCGCACCGTGTGGTGCTCCGCGTGCTGCTCTGCGGGCTTGCGCTCAGCGATAGGGATCGGCCGCGTCGCGCAGGCCATCGCCGAGGAAGTTGAAGGCCAGGATGATCAGGATCACCGGGACGACCGGATAGAGCAACCAGGGATAGAGCGCCACCACATTGATGTTCTGCGCCTCGTTCAGCATCACGCCCCAGCTGGTTATGGGGGGGCGCAGGCCCAGCCCCAGGAAGCTCAGCGCCGTCTCGCCCAGGATCGTCCTGGGAATGGTGATCGTCGCGGAGGCGATGAGATGGCTCATGAAGCCGGGCACGAGATGCAGGCCGATGATACGGGCGGGCTTGGCGCCCATCAGCTGGGCCGCGACGACATAATCCTCCTCACGCAGCGAAAGCAGCTTCGAGCGCACGGCGCGGGCCAGACCCGTCCAATCCATCAGGCCGAGGATGACGGTGATGCCGAAATAGACCAGCAGCGGGCTCCAGGAGGGTGGCATGATCGAGGCCAGCGCCAGCCAGAGCGGGATATGCGGCAGCGACTGCACGATCTCGATGATGCGCTGGACGACGAGATCGACCTTGCCGCCGTAATAGCCGGCGATGCCACCGATGATGACGCCGAGCACGAAGGAGACGAAGACGCCGAGCAGGCCGATCGAGAGCGAGATGCGCCCGCCATAGAGAATGCGCGAGAGCATGTCGCGGCCGAGCCGGTCCGAGCCGAGCAGGAAGAGCGTGCCGCCTTCGGCAGGGCAGACCAGGTGCAGATTGCCCGGGATCAGCCCCCAGAAATCATAGGCGTCGCCCCGGCAGAAGAAGCGCAGCTTCTCGGGGCGGCTGGTGTCGACATCATATTCGCGCTTCAGGTTCTCCATGTTGAGGCGCTGCGTGTAGGGGTAGACGAACGGGCCGACGAGGCTGCCCTGATGGAACAGGTGCACCTCCTGGCGCGGCGCGCGGATGAAGTCGGTGTTGCGCGTGGTGTAGTCGTAAGGGGCGAGGAACTCGCAGATCGCGACCATGGCGTAGATCGTCAGGATGACGACGCCGGAGATCACCGCGAGCTTGTGCTTGCGAAACTTCCACCACATCAGTTGCCATTGCGAAGCGAGATAGACCCGCTCCTGCTCGGGCGTCATCGTCTCGACCGCATAGGGCTCGAAGGGGGCGGTCGAGGCGGTATGCGGCAGGGGTGCGCCGTCTGCGGGAAGAGCGCTCACTTGGTCGCCGTGCCTTGCAGCCGGATCCGTGGATCGAGGATCGCGAGCGAGATGTCGGAGATCAGCACGCCGATCACGGTCAGGAAGGACAAAAACATCAGGAAGGAGCCGGCGAGATACATGTCCTGGCTCTGCAGGGCCCGGATCAGGAGTGGTCCTGTGGTCTGGAGCGAGAGCACGATCGCGACGATCTCGGCGCCCGAGACGATCGAGGGCAGGATGTCGCCGATATCGGAGACGAAGAAGTTGAGCGACATGCGCAGCGGGTATTTGCGCAGCGCCTTGCCCGGCGGCAGCCCCTTGGCGCGGGCGGTGACGAAATACTGCTTCTGCAATTCGTCGAGCAGGTTTGCCCGGACGGCGCGGATCATGCCGGCGGTGCCGCCTGCCCCGATGATGATCACCGGAATCCAGAGATGTTCGAGGATCGACCAGAGCTTGGCCCAGCTCATCGGCTGATTGAGATATTGCGGGTCGACGAGTCCGCCGATCGAGGTCCCGAACCAGACATTCGCCGCGTACATGAACACGAGCGCCAGCAGGAAATGCGGGATCGCCAGGCCGATCAGCCCCAGGAAGGTCAGCCCGTAATCGCCCCAGCTATATTGATGTGTCGCCGAATAGATCCCGATCGGGAAGGCGATCAGCCAGGTGACGATGATGGTGACGAAGGAGACCACCATGGTCAGCATCAGGCGGTCGCCGACGATCTCGCGGACCGGGCGCTGATACTCGAAGGAGTAGCCCATGTCGCCCTGGAGAAGGCCAGTGACCCACCAGAAATACCGTTCGACCGGCGGCTTGTCGAAGCCGTACTCCTTCTTCAGGAACTCGATGCGGCTGAGGTCGGCCTTTTCCCCCTGCGCCTGCATCTCGGCGGCGAGCGTCTCGAAATAATCGCCCTCAGGCAGGTTGATGACCGTGAAGATCAGCGCGCTGGTGACGAGCAGCGTCGGGATCATCACCAGAATGCGCTTGAGGATGTATTGCAGCAGCATGCTCAGACCTGCGCCTTGCTCGGGTCGAACCAGAAGGTGTCGGGCATGTAGCGGCCGAAGAAGGCGCCGGGCTCGAAGCTGTAGAGTCCCTTGTCGGGCACATTGTGCAAGGTGCGCGAGACCACGACCGGCTGCAGCGTGCCGTTGATGATGCCGATGGTGAAGAGCTGTTCGGCGTTGATCCTGAGCATGTCGCGCCAGATCTGCCGGCGCTGCTCATGCGTCGCGCTGCGGCGCCAGGCGTGATAGAGCCTGACGAGTTCCTTGACCTCGGGCATGTCGGGTTCCTCGCCCTCGCGGCCGCTGCTCTCCAGGTACTGGCCCCAGCGCGGCCAGTTGAACTGCGAGGCGGATGTGGGCGCCAGCGCATCGGGCTCCATCTCGGGAGCGACCAGGGCATTATCCATGCCGACCCAGGCGGACATGATGGTCTGGCCGGCCAGGATGCGGCGGCGGAAGACGTCGCGCTGCGTCGAGCGGGGATAGATCTTGACCCCGACCGCGACCAGATCCTGCTTGATCAGGTCGAGGATGTCGGTCTCCTCGGTGCTTTCGCCGGAGGTCTCGATGGTGAACTCGAGGCGGCGCCCGTCCGGCAGCAGGCGGATGCCTTCCAGATCGCGCTTCACCAGCCCGATCTCGTCGAGCAGGCGGTTGGCCAGCGCCTTGTCCTGCTCCATCCACAAGCCCGCCTGCTTGGCGTCGTAGAGCGGGCTTTCCGGCAAAGCGGTGTTGCCGCTCTCCTTGGCAAGACCGAAGAAGATGACCTTGTTGACGTCCTTGCGGTTGATCGCCACCGAGAGCGCGCGACGATAACGGACATCGCGGTTGAGGTCGCGCCAGACCGGGTCGATCGCGTTGAGGTTCGGCATCAAGGCGAACCAGGCGCCTTCCGCCCGCTTCCACAGCTTGACGTCGAAGTTCATCCGCTTCGAGGCGTCCTTGAGGAAGGTGTAGTTGTCGAAGCGGATATAGCGGGCCTGCAGATCGCTCTCGCCAGCGGCGGTCTTGGCGGGGATCAGCGAGTTGGTGCCGATCGTCAGCGTGACCTGATCGACATAGGGCAGTTGCAGACCGTTCTGGTCGATGCGGTGGAAATAGGCGTTGCGCTCGAAAGTGAACTGCTCGGCCGGCAGCGGCGTGGTGTTGCGCCAGGGATCGAGCGTCGGCAGCTCCGGGTTCTCCGGCCGGTACATCCGCGACATGCGCTCGTGCAGTGAACCCCAGTCCTTTACGCGCGCGGTCTTGACGCGCGAGACCAGCGTGGCCTTGTCGGCATAGCGCTCATGGAACTGCTTCAGATAGGCCGAGGGCATGTAGATATAGGCCGGCTGCGCTCCGGCGAGGGAAGGCAGGAAAACCGGGTTCGGCGCCTCCCAGCTATAGCGGATCACGGTCGGCGAGAGCACCTCGACCGTCGGCGTCTTGCCCGCGGCAATGAGCGCCTGGGACGGCCCGCCGGGCGAAAGCCGCTTGTTGTTGGCGACATCCTCCCACCAGTAGCGGAAATCCTCGGTGGTGAAGGGGGAGCCGTCCGACCAGCGATGGCCTGGGCGCAGTTTCAGCGTGAAGATGCGCCCATCCTCGACATCGTAACTCTCGAGGATATCGCTGGCGAGCTCGAGATTGTCGTCATAGACGACGAGGCGGGCGTAACCGTAGATCGTCATCATGCGGATGTCGCGCTGGTCGCCCATGAGCATGCGCATCGTACCGCCATGGCGGCCGGCTTCGCGCCCGTCTCCAGACACCGCGATGATGCGGGGAGAGCTTGGCGCGCGCTGGATGACGGGCGGCAGCGTGCCGTCCGCGACCTGCTTGGCGAAGAAGGGACTGTCGACCAGCGTCAGCGGCGTTTGCGGCTGGCCGAGCGCCAGGCGCGGCAGGCCAGCCGCGGCGATGGCAGCGGAGCCGAGTGCGAGGGCCGCTCGGCGCGAAGGCTTGCGCGGAAAGCCGTTCATCAGGCCACCTCCCTGACGGATGCGCCGGCCTGCGCGAGAACGAAATGCCCGTCGCCGAGCGGGAGATGCGCCAGCTCCGGGCCGTTCTCTTCCCGCCTGAAGGCAGGTGCCCAATGCGTGGAGTCCGAGGCGCCGCCGGGCGCGACCAGCTTGAAGTTGAGCTTGCGATCGAGATCGGCGAAAGGCACCGATTTGAGCAGCGCCTTGGTGTAGGGATGCACCGGCCTGGTGAACAGCGCGTGACGCGGCGCGATCTCGACGATACGGCCATTGGCCATCACGGCGATGCGGTCGGCCATGTAGTTCACCACGGCGAGGTTGTGCGAGATGAACAGGAAGGTCAGGCCGCGCTCGGCCTGCAGATCCTTGAGCAGATTGAGGATCTGGGCCTGGACCGAGACATCGAGCGCGGAAACCGGTTCGTCGCAGATGATCAGCTCGGGATCGAGCGCGAGTGCGCGCGCAATGCCGATGCGCTGACGCTGGCCGCCGGAAAAGGAATGAGGGTAGCGGTTGAGGAAGCGCGGATCGAGCCCGACATCCTCCATCAGCGCCCTGACGCGGGCGGTTTGCTCGGCTCCTTCGCCACGTCCGTGGACGACCAGCGGTTCGCGCAGGATGTTCATCACGGTCATGCGCGGCGACAGCGACGAGACCGGATCCTGGAAGATCATCTGGACCCTCGGCCTGAAGGCGCGCAGCGCCTCGCCCTGCAGCCCCAGCACATCCGTGCGGGCCTGGCCGTCATCGAAGATGATCTCGCCCTCGTCGGGCGTCACTGCCCGCATGATGATCTTGCTGACGGTGGTCTTGCCGCAGCCGCTCTCGCCGACGAGGCCAAGGCATTCGCCGCGCCTGATGTCGAAGCTGACATCGTCGACCGCGACGACGGTCGAGAGCGTGCCCTTGCCGAAGAACTTCCGCGAGCCGGTCGTATAAGTCTTGCGCAGATTGCGCACGCTGAGCAGTGGGGCCGCGTTCTTCGGCGCGGCCGGCCTCGGTGCGACGACGGGGCGGGTCCTTGCCTCGCGCAAGGCGACGAGACGCTCGCCCTCCTTCATGTCGAAATGCGGCGAGGCCTTGAGCAGGGCTTTGAGATAGGGGTGGCGAGGCCGGCGGAAGATGTCCTCGACCGGGCCGCTCTCCATGATCTCGCCATGGTAGATCACCACCACCTCATCGGCCATGTTGGCGACGACGCCGAGATCATGGGTGATCAGCAGGATCGCCATGCCCATCTCGGCCTGGAGATCGCGCATCAAGTCGAGCACCTGGGCCTGGATGGTGACGTCGAGCGCCGTCGTCGGCTCGTCGGCGATGAGCAGGGCGGGCTGGCAGATCAGCGCCATGGCGAGCATGGCACGCTGGCGCAGGCCGCCCGAAAGCTCGAACGGGTAGAAACCGAAGGCGCGATGCGGGTCCTTGAAGCCGACGCGCTTCAGCATGACCTCGATCAATTCGCGCGCCTGCGCCTTTGGCGTCGGCCGGTGCAGCTGCAGCGCTTCCTCGATCTGGTTGCCGATGGTGTGCACCGGCGAGAGCGAGGACATCGGCTCCTGGAAGATCATGCCGATGCGCCCGCCGCGCAGCGCCCGGATCTCGCGCCCTTCCGAGGGCAGTCCGGCGATGTCGATCGAGGTGCCGGGCTTCAGCGGATCGCGGAACAGGATCTCGCCCCCGGTGATCGCTCCGGCGCGCGGCAGCAGCCCCATGATCGCCTGCGAGATCACCGATTTGCCGGAACCGGACTCGCCGACGAGCGCAACGGTCTTGCCGGGCGGCACGCGCAGGCTGACGCCCTTCACGACATCGCGAGCAAGCCCGTGAATCGTGAAGCCGATGCGTAGATCGCTGATCCGCAGGATGTCCATACGTCACTAACGCCGATTTGCTTCCGAGGTTGCCTTACGTCCAGATGCGATCACTAGACGTTGAAAGAGCCGTGTTGCCAATGGGTTTCGACACAGCTTCATTCCGCAGGGCATTGCCCGGAACGGATGACGTCCGTGCAACGCGGCCCGCGCCGGAAATCGTCGAAAGTCAGGCTCCAGTTCTGCGGGTTGGGCGCGCGGTAGGGGCCGAACTTGAAGTATTGGTTCTTGTCGAGACCGGGTCCGCTATGGCCGATATGGCCCTTGACGGTGGCGACGTGCACGCCATCGGCGATGATTTCGACATGCCCATTGCCGGTCGGCCCCGGGCTCGAGCGGAACACGAAGTCGATCCAGCCCTTCCGTGCGGAAGGCAGATCGGCATGGCGCGTCACCACGATGCCTGGCGCACAGGCATCGAAATAGGCCGGATAGCTCTCGGCCGTCAGGCCGCTCTCGATCGCCACGAGAGCCCGCGTCTGCTGGACGTGCGGGCGGTTCAAGGCCAGAGCCTCTCCGGGAAGGCAGCCCTTGGGTCGAGCCGCACCGCCGATCGGAAAGGTCTCGATCATGTCAGTTTCGACGGTGACGCCGAGATGGCCCTCATAGAGCCTGAGCGCCAGGAAGGGTGAGTAGTCGCCTTTGGCTCCGGGAATGATCTCGCGCTTCCACTGGGCCATGACGTGACGGCCGTCATCCTGAGGCAGCGGATCGTCCATGAACATGGCAAAGCCGTACCAGACCGTCTGGTTATAGCTGGCGAGCACCCCGGGCGTTTCCCAGACCTCGGCGCGCTCGCTGCATCGCCTCTGCTGCGGCGGACAGGAAGGCTTGAGCGAAAGCGTCAGCGCGCCGTGGCCGGTCATGACATTGCGGCTCTGGAAGGTGACGCTGCCATTGTGCTGTTCCGGGTTCTCTTTGTAATACAGGCCGCCTTCAGGCGCGAAACGGCCGGCCTCGAAATCGTCCCTCAGGATAAGTTGGGCCGGATCGCTGCTGCTGTTGGCCAGCGCCGCCCGGCCCATGCCGCAAAGCGCGAGCGCAAGGCATAGCAGCCGGCACGCCCGGTCGATCGAACCCAGCCTCATAGAAGTCCTCCACAGATCGTGATCGAAACATGGCCGCATTGCCGGGGCAAGCGCCACTCGCACGACGCGCCCACATTGCACTGGGATAGTGGCTGACCACATATGGGGGGCAGAAGATGAGAAGACGGGCGCGGCCCGCCGGACAGGATCGCCGTTGGAGACCAACCTTTTCCGTTATGTCTGGCAGAAGAGCCGTGGCGACCAGATCATCGTCCTGCTCATCATCCTCGCCTCGATCGCCTTCTACTGGGCGTCGTTCGATGTGCCCAAGCGCATCGTCAACGATGCGATCCAAGGCGGCGCCTTCAAGAACGGCAAGACCACCGCGACCTTGCTGGAGTTCACTCTGCACATGCCGGGTTGGCTCGGCGGCGCCAGCTACAGGCTGTTCGATGGCTTCCAGGTCGGCCAGCTCGGGCTGCTGTTCGGGCTGAGCGGATGTTTCCTGGCGCTGGTGCTGATCAATGGCGCGTTCAAATACGTCATCAACCTGCGCAAGGGTATTCTCGGCGAGCGCATGCTCAGGCGCATGCGCTACGATTTGTTCAGCCAACTCATGCGCTTCCGGCCCGAGGAGATCCGCGCGGTCAAGCCCGCCGAGGTCGCCAGCATGATCAAGGACGAGGTCGAGCCGATCGGCGGCTTCGTCGGCGAGGCCTTCATCCAGCCCGTCTTCCTGCTCAGCCAGGCGCTGACGGCGCTGGTCTTCATCATGGCCCAGAGCATCTGGCTCGGCTCGATCGCGCTCGTGATCGTGCTGATGCAGGCGATCATCATCCCGATCCTGCGCAAGGAACAGCTCAGGCTCGGCCGCCAGCGCCAGATCGAGTCGCGCCAGCTCGCCGGACGCATCGGCGAGATCGTCGATGCCGGGCCGACGATCCAGGGCCATGGCGCGACGAATTATGTGCAGTCGGACATCGCCGGCCGGCTGGGGAAGCTCTTCGACATCCGCTACGCGCTCTACAAGCGCAAATTCGCGGTCAAGTTCCTGAACAACCTCCTGGCCCAGATCACGCCGTTCTTCTTCTACGCCGTCGGCGGCTATTTCGCTCTGCAGGGTCGGCTCGACATCGGCCAGCTGGTGGCTGTCATCGCCGCCTATCGCGACCTGCCGCCGCCGATCAAGGAATTGATCGACTGGGACCAGCAGCGCAACGACGTCACGATCAAATACGAGCAGGTCATCACCCAGTTCAACACCGACGAGGCGGTCGTGCTGGACGAAGCCGATGGGGTGAAGCCCCTACCGGAGACGGGGCAGATCCGGCTCGAGGCCGTGCAGATGCTCGACAACCGCGGCCAGCCCTTGCTGTCATCCTTGACGCTGCGCCTGCAGCGGCCGGGCGCGGTCGCGGTCATCGGCCCCAATGGCGGGGCGCGCGAGGTCCTGGGCCGCATCCTTGGGCGTCAGGCCATGGCCTATTCCGGGCGCGTCATGATCGATGCGAACAACCTCGCCCGGATGTCGGTCGAGCGCGCGAGCCACATGATCGGCTATGCCGGCAACGAGGCCGAGATCATCGCCGGCACGCTGCGCGACAACATCCTGCTGCCGCTGAAGCGACGCCGGCCGAGCATGAGGCCGACCGGCAAGGTCAGCCAGGAGGATCACCGGGTCTTCATGGAGTCGATCCGCTCCGGCAACACGCCGTTCTCCTTCACCGCCGACTGGACCGACTATGAGGGTGCAGGGGTAAGCGATGCCGCATCGCTGGAGGAGCATATCAAGGATGTGCTCGCGGTGCTGGGCTGCGCCGATGACGTTTATGAGCTTGGCCTCGACGGCAAGGTGCTGGCCTCTCTGAACGAGAACGCCAAGGAGCAGATCGTCCTGGCGCGGGGCGCCGTTGCCGAAGAGCTCGGCCGCAGCAAGCTCGCCGGGCTGATCGAGACTTTCGACCCGCTGCGCTACAACGCCAATGCCACTATCGCCGAGAACCTGATCTTCGGCGCGCGGCGGACGCCACGCTTCGCCAACGAGACGCTGCTGTTCGAGCCTTATGCCCATGCCATCCTGGCGGCGGAGGCGCTGGTCGCGCCGCTGATCGAGGTCGGCTCGCGCATCGTGGCGACGGTGGTCGAAATCTTCGAAGGCCTGCCGCAGGGCCACGCTCTGTTCGAGCGCTATTCCTTCAGCGCGAGCTTCGGCATGGAGCGACTGACCGAACTGTCCGCGACCTTGAGCAAGCATGATATGCGCGTACCGCTCGATTCCGAGACGGAGCGTGATCTGCTTGCGCTCGCGCTCGGCTATATCGAGCCGAAACACCGGCTGAACCTGCTCGACGACCGGCTGCAGCGGCGGATCATGCGGGCGAGGGCGAGCTTCAAGGTTCATCTGCCGGCGGACGCCGTCCATGACGTCGACTTCTACGATCCCGGCAAGGTGATGCTGGGCGCGAGCCTGCGCGACAATCTGATGTTCGGCCGCATCGGCTACGGCATCGCCGATGCGCGCAAGAAGGTCGCGGGAATCGTGCGGGCCGCATTGGCGCGGGCGGGCCTCGATGGCGAACTCTACCGGATCGGCCTCAACACCGATTGCGGCATTCGCGGGCGCTTCCTGCCCGGGCGTCTCAAGCTTGCGGTGCCCTTGGCGCAGGCCCTGATCAAGGCGCCGCAGATCGCGGTGCTCGATGTCGCGGCGCTGGCCGCGACCAGCCCGGAGCCCGAGGCGCTGATCGCCCGTCTGCGCGAGCATTGCGCCGGCATGACACTGTTCCTTCTTCTTGGGGATGCTAGTCTTTCAGCGGGGATCTCGCCGCGGATCGTGTTCAGCGGACCGTCTGGCGTGATTGAGGACGATGACCGGGACGGCGAGGACGAAGTCGCGGCAGAGCTGCCGCAGCGTCGGGATGCCGAACGGCTGGAGGCGCGACCATGACGCTTGAAACCGACATCACATGCCTGCGAAGGCTGCCGCTGTTTCGCTCGCTTCCCGGGCCCCGGCTGAAGCTCGTCGCGCTGATGGGCGAGCGTCTGCATTTCGATGCGGGAGCGCGGATCATTGCCGAGGGAGAGATGCCGGAAGGCGTCTATGTCGTCCTGGAAGGCGAGGTCGAGATCGCGCATGAACGGAGCGACGGACGCAGCAAGCGCTTCCTGCTGACCTCGGGCAGCATTATCGGCGACGTGCCGATCCTCTGCGGCCAGTCCTATGTCGGCGAGGTCACCGCCAAGAGCGATGTCAGCACGCTGCGGTTGCCGAAGGACCTGTTCTTCGAATTGCTGGAAACGATCCCCGATTTCAGCATAGCCCTGTCGCGCGATCTTGCCGCGCGGCTGTATCGCCTGGCCGATTTCGTGCTGCACAACGAGAAAGTCCATTGATGAGGCGGGTAGCGGCATGAGTTTGCCCTCGACGGCAGGAGCCAACAGGCAAGGCGCGGGTTTTGGAGCAGGCATGGACCAGGTCTCGTCCTGGAGCCGTGACATCCGCTTCGCATCGGGCATGGTGCTGCTCGCTTTCGCGGCGACGCATTTCCTCAACCATGCCTCCGGCATCGCAGGGCTTGAGGTGATGGAGGCCGTGCAGAACTGGCGCTACGGGTTCTGGCATTCCTGGCCTGGTACGGTCGCGCTCTACGCCGCGCTGATCGTGCATCCGCTGTTTGCGCTGCTGCGGGTGGCGCAGCGCCGCACCTTCAAGATGCCGGCGCGTGAAATGCTGCAGATCGGCCTCGGCCTCATGATCCCGCTCTTCCTCGTCGATCATATCGTCGGGACGCGGGTGATGGGTACGTTCTTCAATCTCGACGAGAGCTATCACGCGGTGCTGCGCCGCTTGTGGCCGAACCTGGCGCTTTCGCAAAGCATCCTGCTGCTGCTGGTCTGGACGCATGGCATCATCGGCCTGCATTTCTCGCTGCGCTCGCGCGAGAGCTATCAGCGCTGGCGCGACCCATTCATGCTGGCCGCGATCCTGCTGCCGATCCTGGCGCTGATCGGCTTTGCCGTTGCCGCGCGCGAGGCCGGGCACATGGAATTGCCGCCCGAGACGTATTCGGACGCAGCGGTCGCGATGTTCAACCAGAATGTGACCTGGGCGAAGAGGGCGTTCTATGGCCTCGTCGGCTGCTTCGTCGGTTTCGTCGCGATCCGCGAGATCAGGGTTCGCACCACCCGCCACATCACCGTGCGCTTCGTTGGCCATGGGGTGCGCAAGCTCACGCCGGGGCTGACCGTGCTGGAGATGTTCCGGCGCTTCGGTATTCCGCATGCGGCGCTCTGCGGCGGCAGGGCGCGCTGCGCGACCTGCCGTGTGCTGGTGCTCGACGGTGGCGACAAGCTGCCGCCGCCCGGACCGAACGAGGCCAGGCTGCTGCGCCGAATTGCGGCGCCGGATCGTGTCCGCCTGGCTTGCCAGATCAGGCCGAAGGATGATCTGCAGGTCCAGATCCTGCTGGCCTCGCGGCTGGGCGCCGCTACGCGCGCGACCGAGCCGGAGGCGACGGCCGGCAGGCGCGGGCTGACCGTGATGGTTGCCGATCTTCGCGCCTTCTCGGCCTTGTCCGAGCGGCAGTTGCCGCAGGAGCTGATCGGCCTGCTCAACCGATTCTTCGACGAGATGGCGCAGGCCATCGCTGCTCATGGCGGGCGGGTCGATGCCTTTTATGGCGACGGCTTCATGGCGGTGTTCGGGTTGGAGGGCACGCCGGCGCGCGCTGCTCAGGCCGCGATCAGCGCGGCCGGGGACATCGTGCGCGCCGTCGAGGCGCTGAACCGCGAGTTCGGAGCGGCGTTGCCCTTACCGCTACGGATCGGCATCGGCATCCATACCGGCCAGGCTGTCATCGGCGCGGTCGAGAGCGAGAGCCTCGGCCGGCGCGAGATCACGGTCGGCGAGACGGTGACGATCGCAAGCCAGCTCGAATCGGCGACGCGGCGCGTGCTGTCCGATCTCGTCGTGTCGGAAGAGACGATCCGCATCACGGGCCGTGGCTATCGCGGCACGATGCCGCTGAAGATCTCGATCAAGGGGCGCGAGAAGCCGCTGACTGCCTACGGCTTCGCCAGCGCTCCGGAGCTGGCCGAACGCGATGGCGATGATCAGGAGCCCGCTCCCGCCGTCGAGACGGATTCGACAGGCTTGCGGGAGCCGGCCACCGCCCCCGATGCATGGGCCATGGAGGTCGTCATCGAGCGCGAGCCCTTGTCCGGGGCTGGCACTCCGCAGCCGGAGCCCGCGCCGCAGCCTCCCGCGAAGCGAGGCCGCAGGTCCAGGGCCGGGACGTCGGCTGCATCGGAAAACACCAAGAAGCCGCCGCTCTAAGCCCGCGTGGACGGCTGGCCTTTGCCGCCGGGCTTGCCTATGGTCCCGCCGATTTTGTCCCGCTTTGACAGAGACGGCATGACCCAGGAGCCTTCGGAGGCCTTTCACGACATCCTGCGCGGTGTCGCGGCGCTGACGCGCAATCCCGTGGCTGCCGACATCGCGCGGCTCTACGGCAAGGGCGCGCCGGCCGATCTCTCGATCGCCGTCAACCACAAGCAGATCGCCTCGAAGCAATGGCTGGTCGAGACGCTGGCTGCGACCTTGCCGCGTCCCGACGGCCCCGTCTGGGTGCTTGGCGCCTGGTATGGCGTGCTCGGCGCGCTGCTGCTGGACGAGCCGCGGTTGGCGATCAGCGAGGTCGTGAGCCTCGATATCGATCCAGGCTGCGCCACCGTCGCCGAGACGCTGAACCATCGCCATGTCGCGGCCAAGCGTTTTCGCGCAATCACCGCCGACATGACCGGCCTCGATTTCGTGGCTCTGGAGAAGCGGCCCGGCCTCGTCATCAATACGAGCTGCGAGCATCTCGAGGATGTGCCGGCCTGGCTGGCGAGCTTGCCGGCAGGCCTGCCCCTGCTGCTGCAATCGAACGATTATTTTCGCGAGCCCGACCACCGCAGCTGCGTCGCCTCGCTCGAGGCGTTCCGACAGCAGGCGAACCTGTCCGAGACCTGGTTTTCTGGCGCGCTGCCGACGAAGAACTATACGCGCTTCATGCTGATCGGCGCGCGATGAGCACCGCGCCCGAGCCGCTCGTCGCGATTGCGATGAAGGGCTATCCGCGCCTGTCGGAAACCTTCATCGCCCAGGAGCTGCTCGGACTGCAGCAGCGCGGCCTGCCCTTCGCCATCTGGTCGTTGCGTCATCCCACCGATGCCGATCGCCATCTGATGCACAAGCAGATCACAGCGCCGGTGACGTATCTGCCGGAATATCTGCATGACGATCCCCGCCGCGTTCTGCGCGGCGCCTTGAGCGCGCTGCGACGGCCGGGGGTGCTCAGGCTCGCCGCCGTCTTCCTGCGCGACCTTGCGCGCGATCCCACGCGCAATCGCCTGCGCCGGCTCGGCCAGGCCTGTGTGATGGCGCATGAGTTGCCGGCAGGCATCGCGCATCTGCATGTGCATTATCTGCACACGCCGGCCTCTGTGATCCGCTATGTGGCGCTGCTGCGCCGGCTGAGCTGGTCATTCTCGGCCCATGCCAAGGATATCTGGACGACGCCGGATTGGGAGAAGCGCGAGAAGATTGCCGCTGCGGCCTGGGGCGTGACCTGCACGCGCGACGGCCATGCCGAGCTCGCGCGCCTGAGCGACCGGGCCGACAAGGTCGCGCTGGTCTATCATGGGCTCGACCTCGCCCGCTTTCCGCCTCCACCGTCGCGCCTGGGGCGCGATGGCGGCGATCCGGCCGATCCGGTGCGCTTCGTCACCATTGGCCGCGCGGTCGAGAAGAAGGGCTTCGACGATCTCCTGTCGGCGCTGGCGCGCTTGCCGGCCACGCTGCATTGGCGTTTGACCCATATCGGCGGCGGCGAGAAATTGAAGGGGCTGAAAATACTGGCCGAGGTGCTCGGGCTGTCGGAGCGCGTCACCTGGGCAGGGCCGCAGGCGCAGGCTGCGGTCGTGACCGCCTTGCGTGAGGCCGATCTCTTCGTGCTGCCTTCAAAGCAGGCCGATAATGGCGACCGCGACGGCCTGCCCAATGTCGTGATGGAAGCGGCGAGCCAGGCGCTGCCGATCGTCGCCACGGATTTCGCCGGCATTCCCGAATTCATCGGCGATGGCGTCGAGGGTGTGCTGGTTGCGCCGGGCGACGTCGCTGCGCTGGCACAGGCCATGGCCGAGCTTGCGATGGCACCGGAACGGCGTGCGGCGCTGGGCGCTGCGGCGCATGCAAGGCTGACGCAGGAATTTTCGGCGGCAGCCGGGCTCGACCGCATCTATCGGAAGCTGCTGAGCTCAGCGCGGGCAGGCGGGCGCGGTTGATGCCACGCATCCTGATCGCGGTGACGCATCTCCTGGGCAGCGGCCATCTCGTGCGGGCGCGGCATCTGGCACGGGCGCTGGCCGGAGCTGGACATGAGGTGACGCTGGCGAGCGGCGGCATGCCTCTGGCCACGCGCCAGGACGAGCCCTTCGCTTTCGTGCAGCTTCCTCCGGTCAAGGTCGAGGGCGTCGATTTCCGCAATCTGCTCGACGAGGCCGGGCAACCGATCGGTTCGGAACGTCGCGCGACACGGCAGGCGATGCTGAGCAGCCTTGCGACGTCGCTGCGGCCCGATATCGTCGTCACCGAGCATTTCCCGTTCGGGCGGCGGCAACTCGCCGGCGAGTTCATGGAGCTGATTGCCGCGGCGAAGGCGGCGAATCCGCAACTCCTGGTGCTGTCCTCGATCCGCGACGTGCTGGTCGCCCCGCGCACTGAGCGGATCGCCGAGGCGGAGCAGCGCATCGCCAGCCATTTCGATGGGGTGCTGGTGCATGGCGATGCCGCCTTCCTGCCGCTGGAGGCATCCTGGCCGGCCTCGCCGGAATTGGCCGGACGGCTGCATTACACGGGCTATCTGGCGGATGCGGCGGCGAAAGTCGCCGCGATCGATCATGGCGAAATCATCGTCTCCGGCGGCGGCTCGGCGGCTGCGCTGCCGCTGTTCGAGCTCTGCGTCGCTGCCGCCGGCCTGCTCGGCCAGGCTCGGGGCTGGCGCATTCTCGTCGGGCGAGGCGTATCCGAGGCAGCATTTGCGGGCCTGCGTGATTCAGCGCCCGCCCATGTGATCGTGGAATGGGCGCGGCCGGATTTTCCGGCGCTGCTTGCCGGCTGCGCGCTGTCGATCAGCCAGGCCGGCTACAATACGGTGCTCGATCTCGTGGCGGCCGGCCGGCCGGCCCTCGTCGTGCCGTTCGATGCCGGCAACGAGACCGAGCAGGCGATACGCGCGGAGGCGATGGACCGGGCGGGGCTGGCGCGTTGCCTGCGCCTCGATGGTGAAACGCCACTCACGCCAAGGCTGCTGAAGCAGGCCGTCGAATCGATGCTGACCGATGCTCCCGAGCGGAGCGTGACGATTGACCGCAGCGGTGGCGCTGCTGTTTGCGGCATCGTGGCGCGGCTTCTCGGCGGGCGGGGCTAGGTTTTTCGCATTGATCCGGCTCCAACTCTCGGATGGGAGACGGATTCGGCGCTTTCTTCGGATGAGCGGGCCCTGCTGGCACGTCCGTTGCGAATCCGACATGTCCGCCGGGAATTCCCGCCCCGGCGGTTTGCGAATTGCCGCTGCCGGTCTTTCGCTTTAGTTAGACAGCGTACGCCTCCCTTTTCGGTCGGCTCTTGGGACAACCGGTCCTCTCCCGGACCTGTCCCATGCCCGGAGACAAGCCAGATGACGACGACGACCACCCAAGGCCTTCCCGACATGAAGTTGTCGGTGCGTCAGACCTTCGGGATTGATTCAGACCTCGAAGTGCCGGCCTATTCCAAGGTGGAGGCGCATGTTCCCGATTTCGATCCGGATTACCGCTTCGACCGCGACACCACGATCGCGATCCTGGCCGGCTTTGCGCATAACCGGCGCGTGATGATCTCGGGCTATCACGGCACCGGCAAATCGACCCATATCGAGCAGGTTGCCGCTCGCCTGAACTGGCCCTGCGTGCGCGTCAACCTCGACAGCCACGTCTCCCGGCTCGATCTCGTCGGCAAGGACGCGATCGTGCTGAAGGAAGGCAAGCAGATCACCGAGTTCCAGGACGGCATCCTGCCCTGGGCCTTGCAGAACAACATCGCGCTGGTCTTCGACGAATACGACGCCGGCCGCCCCGATGTGATGTTCGTGATCCAGCGCGTGCTCGAGCAGTCCGGCAAGCTGACGCTGCTCGACCAGAAGCGCGTCATCCGCCCGCATCCCTGCTTCCGCCTCTTCGCCACCGCCAATACGGTCGGCCTCGGCGACACCTCGGGCCTCTATCACGGCACGCAGCAGATCAACCAGGGCCAGATGGACCGCTGGTCGATCGTGACCACGCTGAACTACCTGCCCCATGACAACGAAGTCGCGATCGTGCTCGCAAAGTCGAAGCACTATCAGGCCACGCCGGAGGGCAAGGACATCGTCAACAAGATGGTGCGCGTCGCCGATCTCACCCGCAACGCTTTCATGAACGGCGATCTCTCGACCGTGATGAGCCCGCGTACCGTGATCACCTGGGCCGAGAACGCCGCGATCTTCGGCGATATCGGCTTCGCCTTCCGGGTGACGTTCCTGAACAAATGCGACGAGATGGAGCGCACGCTGGTGGCCGAGTTCTTCCAGCGCTCCTTCGGCAAGGAGCTGCCGGAGAGCGCGGTGAACGTGGTGCTGAGCTGACAGGAGCGGCCGGTCATGGGGAGCGCGCGCTACGAGGGAAGCTGCCATTGCGGCCGCGTCGCCTATGAGGTCGAAGTCGATCTCGACAAGACGATCACCTGCAACTGCTCCTATTGCCAGCGCCGCGGCTCGGTGCTGGCCTTCAGTCCGGCGCAGGCCTTCACCCTGTTGAAGGGAGAAGAGGCACTGACCGAGTACCGCTTCAACACGCAGAAGATCCAGCATCTGTTCTGCGAGAGTTGCGGCATCGAATCCTTCGCGCGCGCCAGTTTGCCGGATGGTACGCCGATGGTCGCGATCAATGCGCGCTGCCTGAGCGGCGTCGAGCCGGCCGAGCTGCAGCCGACATTGTATGATGGGCGTTCGCGCTAGGAGCGAAGATGGTCGCGATCGTCGTCGAACCGGACCAGGACGAGACCCGCGCCGCGGTTCTGCGCGGCCTGTCCGCCTTTAACGAGGCGAAGATCGGTCCGCGCAATACGAAGCCGCTCGCGATCAGCCTGCGCGACGAGAGCGGGGCGATTGTCGGCGGGCTCGTCGGCGAGCTGAAATGGGAGTGGCTTCATGTCGACCTGCTCTGGGTCGATGGGAGCCGTCGCGGCGCCGGCTTTGGCGAGGCGCTGGTGGCGCAGGCCGAACAGACCGCGCGGGACCATGGCGCGCGCGGCGTCTATCTGAGCACGATGAGCCTGCAGGCCCCGGATTTCTATCCTCGGCTGGGCTATCGCGAATGCGGCCGGATGGAGGACTATCCGGTAGCCGGTCATCGCATTCATCACTTCACGAAGGCGCTATGAGCATCTCCAATCGCAAGCCCGGCCAGACCAAGGAAGCGCCAGCGGAGCCGCTGAAGCGCGCCATCTCCGGCGCGATGAAGGCGATCGCGCGCAAGCCCGAGATGGAGATCGTCTTCGCGGCCGACAAACCCTCGCTCGTCGGCGAGCGCGCCCGCCTGCCCGAGCCGCCGCGCAAGCTCACCGCCCAGGATGTCGCGATCCTGCGCGGCCATGCCGATTCGATGGCGCTCAGGCTCGCCTGCCATGACGCGACGGTGCATCGCCGCGCCGCGCCCGAAGGTGATGCGGCGCGCGCTGTGTTCGACGCCGTCGAGCAGTCGCGCGTCGAATGCGTCGGTTCGCGCCGGATGAGCGGCATGGCCGGCAACATCACCGCCATGCTGGAGGACCGCTACCATCGCGGCGGGCGTTATGAGGAGATCACCGACCGCGCCGACGCGCCGCTGGAGGATGCGCTCGCCTTGATGGTGCGTGAGCGCCTGACGGGGCTGAAGCCGCCCAAGGCTGCCGAGAAGCTGGTCGATCTCTGGCGCGAGCAGATCGAGGCCAAGGCCGGGGCCGATCTCGACCGTCTGGCGAAATCCGTCGAGGATCAGCGCGCCTTCGCCCGTACCGTGCGCGATATGCTGGCCTCGCTCGACATGGCCGAGCAGACCAGCCAGGGCCAGGACGACGAGCAGGACGAGGACAACCAGGACCAGTCCTCCGACGAGCAGCAGCAGCAGGACGGCGAGGCCGAGCAGGAGAGCCAGGGCGAGCGTTCCGAGGTCGAGGTCAGCGATGACGCGACCGAGGAGTTGCAGGAGGGCGCCTCGGAGGCGACCGACGCGCCGGCCGGCGACTGGGAGGACGAGGACGAGAATTCCGAGTCCGAGGAAGCCGGCGAAGCGCCGCGTCCGCGCGAGGGCAAGCCGAACGACCGCCCGGTGACGGACTACAAGGCCTATACGCAGAAATTCGACGAGGTCGTCACGGCCGAGGAGCTCTGCGACGCCGAGGAGCTGACGCGGCTGCGTGCCTATCTCGACAAGCAACTCGCCCATCTCCAAGGCGTCGTGGCTCGCCTCGCGAACCGGCTCCAGCGCCGGCTGATGGCGCAGCAGAACCGCTCCTGGCAGTTCGATCTGGAGGAGGGCGCGCTCGATCCCGCCCGCCTGCCGCGCATCATTATCGATCCCTACCAGCCGCTTTCCTTCCGCCAGGAATCGGACGTGAATTTCCGCGATACGGTGGTGACGCTGCTGATCGATAATTCCGGCTCGATGCGCGGCCGGCCGATCACGGTCGCGGCGACCTGCGCCGATATCCTGGCGCGCACGCTGGAGCGTTGCGGCGTCAAGGTCGAGCTTCTGGGCTTCACCACCCGGGCCTGGAAGGGCGGGCTTTCGCGCGAGGCCTGGCTGCAATCGGGCAAGCCGGCGGCTCCCGGCCGTCTCAACGACCTGCGCCACATCATCTACAAGGCAGCCGATGCGCCCTGGCGCCGGGCGCGCAAGAATCTCGGGCTGATGATGCGCGAGGGCCTGCTCAAGGAGAATATCGACGGCGAGGCGCTGGACTGGGCGCATAAGCGCCTGCTGGCGCGGCCCGAGCAGCGCAAGATCCTGATGGTGATCTCGGACGGCGCGCCGGTCGATGATTCCACGCTTTCTGTCAATGCCGGCAATTATCTCGAGCGGCATCTGCGCCATGTCATCGCCGAAATCGAGACGCGTTCGCCGGTCGAGCTGATCGCCATCGGCATCGGCCATGACGTCACGCGCTATTACCGCCGCGCCGTTACCATCGTCGATGCCGAGGAGCTGGGCGGCGTCATGACCGAGAAGCTGGCCGAGCTCTTCGAGGAGGATGGCGGGCTGGCGACGAAATCGCGCGGGGCGCGGCGGCTGCAGTGAAAACCTCGCCGGCTGCATTGGCACGCGCGGGGAACCCTCTCCCGAAGGGAGAGAGCAGGGTGAGGGGTCGGCCGTTTGACGCCTTGGCGGCGACCCCACGGCTACCTCGCTGTAAGATGCGAAACCAACTGGTCCAGGGGCCGACACCTCACCCCTGCCCCTCTCCTTACAGGAGAGGGGTTCCCCGCGCCGTCATCGCCTTGCTCTGATGCGTCTGACTCGTCGCCAAGCGCTCGCGGGGATATCCTCGCTCGGCCTGGCTCCGCCCACTCTCGCCCAATCCTCCGAGCAGCCGCTCATTCCGATTGCGATCTCGGCGCGTCCGATCAAGGCGTTCGAGCCGCGCAGCCCCGAGAAGACGCGTTTCGGCCAGTTGAACTTCCGCGGCGGGCTCGTCCTGACCGCAAACCATCCGCGTTTTGGCGGTTTTTCCGGACTGTGGCGCTCACCGGGCGGGGTTGAGCTTGTCTCCATCACCGATAATGGCTTCTGGCTGACGGCGAGGCCGCGCTCGCAAGGTGGCCGTATCGTTGCGCTCGAAGGGGCGGAGCTTGCGCCCATCCTCGGGGCGTCCGGCAAGCCGCTGCACCGCTCGCGCTATTACGACACGGAGAGCCTGACGATCGCGGACGGCGTCGCCTATATCGGCGTCGAGCGGACGCATGACATCCTGCGCTTCGACTGGGCGAAAGAGGGCGTCGCGTCGCGCGCCCGCATCGTGCCGGTGCCGCGCGAGGTCAAGCGCCTGCCGAGCAATCGCGGGCTGGAGGCGATCGGCGTCGCGCCAACCGGCCATCCGCTTGCGGGCGCGCTCGTCGCCATCGCCGAGCGCTCGGGCGGCGAGCTTGATCCGACGCTCGGCATCATCCTCGGCGGCCGGCAGCCGGGCCTGTTCCAGCTCGCGCGCCATGACGGCTTCGACATCACCGATCTCGCCTTCCTGCCCGGCGGCGACATGCTGGTGCTGGAGCGCTGGTATCGGCCGCTGCGCGGCGTCGGCATGCGCATCCGCCGGATCGCCGGGGCAGGCATCAAGCCCGGAGCGGTGCTCGACGGCCCCTATCTGATCGAGGCCGATCTCGGCCAGGAGATCGACAATATGGAGGGCTTGGCCGTCCATCTGGAGCAGGGCAAGACGATCCTGACGCTGATCTCGGACGATAATTTCTCGTTCCTGCAGCGGACGATCCTGCTGGAATTCGAGCTGGCTTGAGCAGTTGCCGTCATGGTCGGGCTTGCCCCGACCATCTCTGAAGGAGGACCCTCCGGGCAGAGCGTCTCGGATTTCCGCGGAATTTATCCTTGGGCCGATCGAAGATCGGACCCGGGGGCTGCGTCTGCGAATGGCGGGGCCTCAGCTCAAACGAAAAAAGCGGCCTTCCGGCCGCTTCATTCAATCGCGAAGGACTCGATCGCTCAGGCGGTGGCGAGCTTCTTCTCGATGTCGCGCTTCAGGGTCAGGGCGCCAGCCGAAAGGTCGGCGGCCGGAGCCTTGACCAGGAAGGCGTCGAGGCCGCCGCGATGGTCGACCGTGCGCAGGGCATTGGCCGAGACGCGCAGACGAACCGAACGGCCCAGCGCATCCGACTGCAGCGTGACCTGCACGAGGTTGGGACGGAAAACCGTCTTGGTCTTGCGGTTCGAGTGGCTGACGAGGTGCCCGGTCAGGGTACCTTTCCCGGTCAGTTCGCAACGGCGGGCCATGTCATCGTTCCTTGCTGCAACCGGTTCGCTCAAACAAAAATGCCGACACGCGACGTGCCGGACATGAGCACCGGAAGTCAAATTGAAGTCGCGGTTCCATAGCCAAGGCAGGCGGCGGCGTCAAGGAGAACTCGCCGATAGCGGCGCGTTGCGGCCGACGGCAACGGGAGAAAGAGGTCGGACCGGCGCGCGGCTCGCCAAATGCCGCGAAACAGGTCACGATTCAGACCGATTCGCAGTGCATTGCACATCATACCCGAAGCTCGGAGGAAACGGATGAAACCCGCCATCGCGCCGTCCCTGGCCGGGTTGTCCCTTGTCGCGATGCTGGCGGCGACGAGTCTGCCGGCGCAGGCCGCCTCGCTCGACGCGAAATACCAGGTCTCGCTGCTGGGACTGACGCTCGGCACGGCGAATCTCAGCGGCGGCATCGATTCCAGCGGCTACAAGCTCGACATCGTGGCGAAGCTGACCGGCTTGGTCGGCGGCTTCACCGGCGGGCGCGGCTCGGGCGCGGCGACCGGCAATATCAATGGCGGCAAGCCGATGGCGGCGACCTTCGCGATCAGCTCCGCCAGCTCCAGCGAGAGCCGGACCGTGCGCATGGCGCTCGGCGGCGGCAATGTCCAGGCGATCGAGATCGTTCCGCCGATCGACTTCAAGCCGGACCGCGTACCGCTGACGGACAGCCACAAGCGCAATATCCTGGATCCGCTCAGTGCCTTCCTGATGCCTGTCGACGGCAAGGGCGGCAGCGCGAGCGCCTGCAACCGCACGCTGCCGATCTTCGACGGGGCGGCCCGCTATGACATCAAGATGAGCTATGCCGGCTCCCGGGAGGTCAAGCTGGACGGCTATGGCGGCCCGGTTGCGATCTGCCAGGTGCGTTATGTGCCGATCGCCGGCCACAGGGCGCTGCGGCCCAGCACCAAGTTCATGGCCGAGAACAAGGACATCAGCGTCTGGCTCGCGCCGGTGGCGGGGACGAATGTGATGGTCCCGGTGCGCATTTCGGTGAAGACGATGATCGGCACCGCCGTGGTCGAAGCCTCGAGCTTGAAGGTCGACCCCGGCGTGACGGCGAGCACTGCCGGAAATTGAGGCTCAAGCAGGATGCGAAAAAGTGGGAACCGGTCTTTTGCGCCGATCCTGCTCTAACGTCTTGATGAGAGGCGGATTCAGATTTGAGATGGGATCACTTGGTGATGCCATCCGAAGTCATCCGGCTCTCGGCGCGCTGCGTGCGGGCGAATGCGCTCGAGCCGCCTGTGGAGAACCGGCGCCGCAAGGGCGTCATGCTCCCCAGCCGATTGCGGCGGCGACGGAGCCGGCGCTACGCTGACGCTACTGCCTGCGCCAGAAAGACGCCATGACCGCCGATTTCACCGCTCCGCCGGGTCTGCGCCATCGCCAGATCGTTGTCCGCGACACCACGCTGCATGTCGCCGAGATCGGCGATGGCCCACCTGTCCTGTTGCTGCATGGCTGGCCGGAGTTCTGGGCGACCTGGCTGCCGCTGATCAATCGCCTGCATGGCGAGTTCCGATTGATCGCGCCTGATCTGCGCGGTTTTGGCGACAGCGCCAAGTCAGCGGCGCCGCGCAGCGATGTCGGCGCCAATTGCCATGCCGACGACATGGCGGCGCTGCTGCATGCGCTGGATCTCGATGCGGTGGGCGTCGTCGGCCATGATGTCGGGGCCTATGCGGCGCAGGCGCTGGCGCGCCGGCATCCCCAGGCGGTCGAGCGATTGCTGTTCTTCAATTGCCCCACAGCGAGCGTCGGCGGGCGTTGGGTCCATGACGGGCATGTCAACGAGGTCTGGTACCAGTCGTTCCAGCAGCTCGGCCTGGCCGAGGCGCTGGTGGGTTTGAGCCGCGAGGCCTGCTCGCTCTATCTCGGGCATTTCCTGACGCATTGGTGCCACCGCAAGGACGCTTTCGAGCCGGCCTTCGAGGTCTGGGTCGATAATTTCATGAAGCCCGGCAATCTGCGCGGCGGGTTCGACTGGTATCGCAGCCAGAACGCGCTGCGGCTGGCGGCGATCGACGGCCACGCACCGCCATCCGTGCGGATTCACCAGCCGACGCGGGTACATTGGGGCCGGCATGACCCGATCCTGAAATCGGAATGGGCGGCTTTCGTGCCGGAGCATTTCGACGAGGCCAGGGTCACCTTCTGCGAAAGCGCCGGGCATTTCGTGCATGTCGAGGCGCCCGACGAGGCGGCCGAGGTGTTCGTCGACGTCTTCGGCTGATCACGCCAGACCGAATCGACGGCGATCTTGACCATCGTGGCGGCGCACCCTCTCGTTTCGGCGCGGGAAAGACCTAAATAGGCTGAAGGCGCGATACGGCCCAGGGCCGCGTCAGCCGCGCGAGAGGACAGACGATGCCGGTGCTTCGATTCCAGATGGGGTGGTCGCGTTCACCTGAGCCGCGATACCGTGCCGGGAACGAAACCGGATTCAGGCCGAGTCAGCGATTCGGGCTTGCTTCGTTCAGGACTCGTTCTATCCCCTGATGCCTCGTCGTCGCCCCGAGACCGTCCGGCGCAGCCGCGCGCCGGATGGCGGGGCGGGCGGTCACGATCGGTCGCGTTTTGATTTCAGCTCGTCCCTTGCCTCGCTCCGTCCGTGCAAACGGCGTCACCGCGGTTCTCGGCCCCACCAACACCGGCAAGACGCATCTGGCGATCGAGCGGATGGTGGCGCATCCGACAGGCATGATCGGCTTGCCGCTCCGGCTGCTGGCGCGCGAGGTCTACAGCCGCGTGGTCGAGAAGGTCGGCGCGGAGGCTGTAGCGCTCGTCACCGGCGAGGAGAAGATCAAGCCGGAGCGGCCGCGCTTCTGGGTCTGCACGGTTGAAGCGATGCCGCGCGATCTTGCGGTCGATTTCGTCGCGATCGACGAGATCCAGCTCGCCGCTGATCTTGATCGCGGCCATGTCTTCACCGACCGGCTCCTGAACCGGCGCGGCCGGGCCGAGACCATGCTGATCGGGGCCGGCACGATGAAGCCGCTGATCGAGCAGCTCATCCCCGGCGTCCACGTCGTCACGCGCCCGCGCCTGTCGCAATTGCTCTTCGCCGGCGACCGCAAGATCACCAGGCTGCCGCCGCGCTCGGCCATCGTCGCCTTCTCGGTCGAGGAGGTCTACGCCATCGCCGAGCTGATCCGCCGGCAGAAGGGCGGGGCGGCCGTGGTGCTGGGTGCCTTGTCGCCGCGGACACGCAATGCGCAGGTCGAGATCTACCAGTCGGGCGATGTCGACTATCTCGTCGCGACCGACGCGATCGGCATGGGCCTCAATCTCGATGTCGACCATATCGCCTTCGCAGCGGACAAGAAGTTCGACGGCCATCATGTCCGCAAGCTCAACCCGGCCGAATTCGGCCAGATCGCGGGGCGGGCGGGGCGGCATCTGCGCGACGGCACCTTCGGCACCAGCGGACGTTGCCCGCCCTTCGAGGCCGATCTCGTCGATGCGATCGAGAACCATCGCTTCGAACCGGTTCGGCAGTTGCAGTGGCGCAACACCGATCTCGACCAGCGTTCGATCGAGAGTTTGCTCGACAGCCTCAATATCCAGCCTTCGGAGCCGGGGCTGACGCGGGCGCTGATCGCGGAGGACATGACGACGCTGGAAATCCTGGCGAAGGACCCCGACGTCAAGGCGCTGGCTCAGGGGCGTGCTGCGGTCGAGCGGCTCTGGGAGGTGTGCGGACTGCCCGATTACCGCAAGATCGCGCCCATGCAGCATGCGGACCTCGCGACCACGCTTTATCTGCGCCTGATGCGCCATGGCCGGCTCGATCTGGACTGGTATCACGCCCAGCTTTCGGCGCTCGACCGCACGGATGGCGAGATCGATACGCTGTCGGCGCGCATCGCGCAGGTGCGAACCTGGACCTTCGTCGCCAACCGTCCCGACTGGTTGCCTGATCCTGAGCATTGGCAGGGGGTGGCGCGTCTTGTAGAGGACAAGCTGTCGGACGCTTTGCACGAGAGGCTTGCCAGCCGTTTTGTGGATCGGCGCACGAGTGTGCTGATGCGTCGTTTGCGGGAGAATACCATGTTGGAGGCTGAGGTCACCACGGCGGGCGATGTGCTCGTCGAGGGCCAGCACGTCGGAATGCTGCAGGGGTTTCGCTTCACGGCGGACCCGAAGGCCGGCGGGCCGGAGGCGAAAGCCCTGAATATGGCTGCGATGAAGGCGCTCGCCAGCGAGATCGAAGCGCGCGCCGCGCGCGTCGTTCTGGCCGGCGACGATGCTTTCGTGTTGTCGCATGACGGTTTGCTGCGCTGGGTCGGCGAGCCGGTGGCGCGCCTGGTCGCGGGCGAGAAGGCGATCGAGCCGCGCCTGCGCCTGCTGGTCGAGGAACATCTGACGGGGCCGGCGCGCGAGCAGGTCGAGACGCGCCTGACGCTCTGGCTGAAGAATCACGTCACCCGCCTGCTCGGTGCGCTGCTGTTGCTGGAGGATGCGGCGACGCTGACCGGCATCGCGCGCGGCATCGCCTATCAGGTCGCCGAATCGCTCGGCGTGCTCGAGCGCACCAAGGTCGGCGAGGAGATGAAGGCGCTCGACCAGGAGGGCCGTGCCGCCCTGCGCCAGCTGGGCATCCGTTTCGGCGCGTTCCATCTTTATGTGCCGGCGCTGCTGAAGCCGGCACCCCGCGCGCTCGCGGCCCAGCTCTGGGCCCTCAAGCACGGTTCGCCGGAGATGAGCGGGCTCGACGACATTGCCCACCTCGCGGCTTCGGGCCGGACCTCGTTTGCCGTCGACAAGGCGGTTCCCAAGGGGCTCTACCGCGCTGCCGGCTATCGCGTCTGCGGAGAGCGTGCCGTGCGCGTCGACATCCTGGAGCGCCTGGCCGATCTGATCCGGCCGGCGATCGCCTATCGCCCGGGCCTCACCCAGGGCACGCCGCCGAGCGGCGCCGCCGACCAGGACGGTTTCGTCGCCACCGGCGCGATGACCTCGCTCGTCGGTTGCGCCGGCGAGGATTTCGCCTCGATCCTGCGCTCGCTCGGCTATGTCTCGGTTAAGCGTCCGGGCCCGGCCATCACCGTGCCGTTGGCTGCGCCCCCGGCGCCGAAGCCGGAGCCGGTCAAGGTCGATCAGACTGTTGTTGCCACTGAGGCTGCCGAGCAACCGGCGGAGGGCGTCGTCTCCGACGAGCCCGCTTCTGTCGCCGAGGATGTGGCGTCCGTATCCGAGGTGACGGAGGCCGTCGCGCCGCTCCCGGCGGAAACCGAAGCGGCGCCAGCTCCCGAGCCGGAACCCGTGGCCGTTCCCGCTGATCTGATGTCGGCCTTGCCGGACGCCGCCGAAGAGCCTGCTGAGCAAGCGCCGGCGGAGGCTGCTGCCGAGGCGACAGAGGCGGCTGCGACCGCAACGCCTGCGCCAGCGGCCGAGCCGGAATTGATCGAGGTCTGGCGGCCGCATCGCCACCAGGGCGGGCGCAGGCCCGAACAGGCTGGCCGTGGCGCCCCGCGCGAGGGCGCGCCCGGTGAACGCCAGCCGGGCGGTCGTCGCGGCGACAGGCCCAACCGCGGCGGGCGGCCCGATGACAGGCGGCGCGAGGGTGGGCCGGATCGCCCGGCCGTGGCCGCGGCAGCCGGTGCCGAGACGGCTCCCGCTGCGCCGCGCCCGGAGCGGGGACCACGGCGCGACGATGCGCCGCGCCAGGGGCAGCCGCCACGCGGCGGGCGTCCCGAGCAGGGTCGCGGCCCGCGGCCCGAGTTCAAGCGCGATCAGCGGCCGGGCGGGCCGCGTCGCGAGGATCGCGGTGGCGAGCGTTTCCAGCAGCCGCAGCGCCCGAGGCCGGCCGAGCGCGAGCCCGATCCGGATTCGCCCTTCGCCAAGCTTGCCGCGCTCAAGGCCCAGCTCGAGGGGCGCAAGACGTGAGCGGGCGATTCCAGGGCATTTTCGAGCGAAGCGGACACCGCTTCGCGTGAAGACAACGGGATAAGACAAGGAGATCGAGTCTTTCCGCGGTTCGGGGAAACGCGGAAGGACTCTGAGGCCACGACGCTGAACGGAAAGGCGGCCCTTGCGGCAGGATCGGCAACGCCTCGACAAATGGCTCTGGTTCGCGCGCTTCGCCAGGACGCGCCCGGCTGCGGTGCGCCTGGTTGAGGATGGGCATGTCAGGGTCGAAGGGCGCAGGATCGAAAACGCCGCGCATGGGCTCAAGCTCGGCGACGTGCTGACCCTGGCGCTGCCGCATGCCACGCTCGTCGTGCGGGTCCTGGATCTGGGCACGCGGCGCGGTCCCTACGAGGAGGCGCGGCTGCTCTACGAGCCGTTGAACGGCGCGGCGCGCGACGATCCGTCGCTTGCCGAGGGGAAACCGGGCGGCTAAGCTGAATATTCATTTGTGTACATATGATTGTCACTGATCGGTACTGGGAATTTCCATCTCCGCGCGGCGCTCCGGGTAGAAATTCCTACTGCCGAATGGGCTGAAAACGGCCTTGAAACCCGCGCCCTTCGGCGCTTTATGAGGCGGCCGCGCGCGGACGAAGAAGGACGGACGACATGACCTATGTGGTCACCGAGAACTGCATCAAGTGCAAGTACATGGATTGCGTCGAGGTCTGTCCGGTCGACTGCTTCTATGAAGGCGAGAACATGCTCGTCATTCATCCCGATGAATGCATCGATTGCGGCGTCTGCGAGCCGGAATGCCCGGCCGAGGCGATCAAGCCCGACACCGAGCCGGGGCTCGAAAGCTGGCTGCAGCTCAACTCGAAATATGCTTCGTCCTGGCCCAACATCACCCAGAAGAAGGACGCGCCGCCGGATGCGAAAGCCTTCGACGGCGTCGCCGGCAAGCTCGAAGAGCATTTCTCGCCGAATCCCGGCGAGGGCGACTGAATCTGCCGTCACCTGAACAGGGGTGAGTGCTGACTTGCTTGGCTGCATTGCGCGCCAAGCCGAGGTGAAAACGCGTTTACCTTTGATTCGGCGTGTTTTTTGTGCTATGCATATCAGCACAGTCGAATTCGTTCCGCATGCCCCTGCGAGGTTTCACGAACGGGGCGCCCCCTTCGATACGAACGATCCCAGCTCCCGGTGCGTTGCCGGAGCGAAGTCGTCCGTTGTCTTTGAGTGCGTATGAAACGGTCGGCTGAGGGACGCGTGAGGCATTTGGACCGATCCTGATGATCGGTCCGTTCGCATCAGGCAGAGCGCCTCCGGTCATCCCGTCCGGAGGCGGACAACGTCAAGCCGCGTCAAGCGGTCCGGTCAGGAGTCGTAACGGCATGTCCATGGTGAAGAAAGCTGTTGTGCGCCTAGGTTTCAAGACGGGCGAGTTCGTCGTCTACCCGTCTCATGGCGTCGGCCAGATCACGGCGATCGAGGAGCAGGAAGTCGCTGGCTTCAAGCTCGAGCTCTTCGTCGTCAGCTTCGCCAAGGACAAGATGACCCTGCGCGTTCCCACGGCCAAGGCCGCCAGCGTCGGCCTGCGCAAGCTCGCCGATGCGGAGAGCGTCACCAAGGCCCTGACCACGCTGACCGGCCGCGCGCGCATCAAGCGCACCATGTGGTCGCGCCGGGCGCAGGAATACGAGGCCAAGATCAATTCGGGCGATCTCGTCGCGATCGCCGAGGTCGTGCGCGATCTCTATCGCTCCGAGGCGCAGCCCGAGCAGTCCTACTCCGAGCGCCAGCTCTATGAGGCGGCCGTCGATCGCATGACCCGCGAGATCGCCGTCGTCGACGACGTCACCGAGACCGAGGCCCTGAAGAAGATCGAGGCCCAGCTCGCCAAATCGCCGCGCCGCGCCGCCAAGGGCGAGGCGGCCGAGGCTGAAGCCGAGATCGAAGGCGACAATGACGACATCCAGGAAGAAGCCGCCTGAGGCTCCTTTCCCTGCGAGTTTAAGAGAAACCCGGCGGGCGACCGCCGGGTTTCTTCGTTTCGGCGACTTATGGCTGAGGCTGCGCCGTCATTCCGGGCTCAGGCCTTCGGCCTGCCGCGGAATGACGGCAAAGAATAACGCCATCGCTCATCGCTAGGACCTCGTTTGGACACTCCGCGAGCCCTCATCCTGAGGAGCCATTTCCGAGGAAATGGCGTCTCGAAGGATGCTCCAGGAGGCTCCGCAACCTCTGGAGCAACCTTCGAGACGCCGCTGACGCGGCTCCTCAGGATGAGGGCTGGAGGTTCCAGACGGACTCTAAAGGCCGTCAGTATCAGAGCGTCGCGGCCGGTCGCTATTCCGCGACGATCTTGTAGCGCTGCCCGGGCGTCAGCGGGCCGCTGCGATCCAGCCCGTTCAGGACCAGGAAGAGCTCCTGCGCCCGGTCCAGGCCGGGCATGCGCGCCGCCATGCTGGCCGCGGTGTCGCCGGCCGCGGCGGTGACGATGTGGATCTGCATCGGCCTGGCGGCCTGCGCTTCCGCCGCTGTCAGGGCGCGGAAGCTGTCGATCACGGCACGCATCGGCCGCTCCGGGTCGCTTGCGCCCTTCGCTGCCAGGATGAAGCGATAGACCCGCCCGCCGGCCTGGATCGCCGCGAGCCTGAACGTCCAGTCGGTGCCCCTGCCGGTGGTGACGACGGCGGGCTGGCCTGCAACGTCGAGGGTCTCGACCGCGCCGGTCTCGACGCCGTCGATCCAGCCGGAGGTGACATAGGCTTCCAGCGTCTGGCCCGGTTTCAGGCTGACTGAATCGAAGCGCAGCGCCTGGTTGCCGTTGGCGCTGACGCCGATCACCATGTCGCGCGCCGATTCCAGGCTGAAGCCGTCCGGCGCGGTGAAGGCGATGCGCAGCGCGCTGTTGAGATAGCGCTTGCCGCGCACCACGCCGTCGCGCGGGTCGTCGCCATAGGCGATGCCGTCGATCGCGGCGAGCCAGCGGGCGGCGTCGCGCTCGCCGATGCCCGGCGCGCCGATCTGGCGGGCGCCGGCGGTCACGGCGGCGACGCGCTCGGGCGTCGCGGGATGGCTGGAGAGAATGTCGAGCCGCTTGTCCTCGGCGCTCTGGCCCTGGCCGGCATTGCGGAAGGCGGTGTTGCGGCCGAGCGCTGCGAGGAAGCGGCCGGCGCCATAAGGGTCGTAGCCGGCGCGCGAGATGTTGCGCACGCTGATCTGGTCGGCAGTCAGCTCCTGCTGGCGCGAGAAGCGCGCGAGCGAGAGCTTCGAGCCCGCCTGCACCGCCGCGCCCGCGGCGGGATCCTTCAGCACCTGCGAGACGACCTGGCTGACCAGGGCGGATTCGAGCTCCTTCTCGGCGCGCTCGACCGCGTGCTGCGCCGTGACATGGGCGATCTCATGGGCGAGCACCGAGGCGATCTCGGCGGTGTCGTTGGCGAGCGCCAGCAAGCCGCGCGTCACATAGAGCCGGCCATTGGGCAGGGCAAACGCGTTCACCACCGGCGAATTCAGGATGGTGATCTCATAGGCGCCGATCTGGCCCTCGCTCGCCTTGGCCAGCCGCTGGACCACCTCGTCGAGCGCGGCCCGGGCGTTGGGCGCGCGATACTCGCCGCCGAAGGCCGTCAGCAGCCGCTGATGTTCGCTGTCCGAGGCGCGCTGGATCGCGTTGACGCGCGGCGCCAGCTCGCCGCCGGTGGTCTGCTGCGGCAGCAGGGCGCTCTGGTCGTTGGTGCAGGCCACGAGCAGAGCGGCCGGCAAGGCCAGCGCGATGAGCCGCTTGGGAAGAGCGCGGTATGCGTGTCGCCAGAACGCCAGCATGCTGTCAGTCGATCAGCTCCAGGGCGGCGGCCGAAGACGCCTCGAGCAGGGTGCCATCCTGTCCAGATAGCACACCGCGTGCCCGCACGCGTTTACCGGTCAGACCGCTCGCGGTCCAGCCGGAAGCCTGGAGTTCGCGCCATTGCGTGCGCGACAGCATGATCGCGCCGGCCTCGGCGCGCCGCCTTGAAAAATTCAGATAGGTGCGTTGCGCCCGTTCGCCCACGGAAGCCACCCGTCCCTCTACCACGACGAAGCGTCCCGCTTGCGCCTTCAAGGCGGCAATATCGTGACCGTCGATGGCATCTCCGACCAGAGCGGGCCCCGCTTGCGCCGGGCTGCGCGCGGCTGAGGGGCGCGCAGCCGGTGTCGCGCCGCATTCGGGAAAGGCCGCCTCCGGCAAGCGCTGCCCGGCGCCGTTGCGCAGCAGGGCGGCGGCAAGGTTCGTCGGTTCTGAACCGGCGGCCTCGGCGGGCACAAACAGCCGCGCCGGCAAGCGGCCCCAGCGGTCGCTCCCGGCCAGGATGACGAGCTTCAGCTCGCGCTCGCGCCACTGTGCGATTTCGCTGGCGAAGCGCGCCGCTTCCGCCGCGGTCTGGCGCGGCGCGATGCCGACGAGCCGCAGGCTGCGGCCATCGGCCAGGACGGGGTCGCCGGCCGCATCGACGCCGGCCAGCCGCACGCTCGGCGCGTCCGCCGGCAGCTGCGTGCAGGGCGCGGCAGCCCTGGCCGCGCTGAAAGGCGCCGCCACGACGACAAAAACGACGAGAAGAGGCTTCACCGGCATGGCGATTATGCTACACGGTTTTTCGTGCGTCCCGGTAGCTCAGCAGGATAGAGCAACGGTTTCCTAAACCGTAGGTCAGGGGTTCGAATCCCTTCCGGGACGCCATTTTCCCCAACTTCGGTCATGCCTCGCTCGTCTCGACGGGCATGACCCTTGACGACTCAGGCCTTGCTGCGGCATCCCGCGCCGCTCGAATGCGGAGGCGGTTATGCGGGTGTGGGTTGTTGCGGGCTTGATGGCTTTGGCTGGCGCGGCAAGCGCTCAGGACGGGGCCCGCGTCGTCACTCTCGCGAAGATCAGGGACCACCGGGCCGCGGGAGAGTTCATCCGGGTCGAAAACGTCACGATCGTGCGGTTCTCGACGTCCAAGGGCGGCGTGGCGAGCGACGCCACGGGCAGCGTGCGCTTCGATGACATCGGCATGCCGCCGCGAACGGTCAGCCATCTCGAACGCTATTGCAGCGGTGCCCATAGCGGCCAGGATCGTGGCGAATGCCGCGGCGCGCTGGAGTTCACGATCAATCCGCGCGACGGCGACCGCGGCAATTTCACGATCAGCGACGCCGATTTCATCCCGGAGAATTGAGCGGCCGCATCAGGCCGTGTGTGTCAGTCGCTGACGTCAGCCGCCGACCTTGAACGAATAGGTCGCGCCCAGGCCGAAGGTCACCTGGTCGCGCTGGCCCAGCACGCGCACGATCGGAGAAGTGTCGGCGGAATCGAGAAGCCGCTCATATTTGACGAAGGTGGTCGTCCTCCAGGCCGAGGACCAGTCATAGTCGAGCGCCGCGCCGACGCCGGCTGATTTGAGGCCGCCCTGGGGGCGGTACGCCGTCAGCCAGCCATTCGCGGCCGCTTCTCCTGCGCTGACGCCGAAATTCTTGCGCATGAAGGCCTTGTCGCCCAGCGAAAGCCGCGGGCCGCCCGAAAGCGTGAAGGCGCCGAATTTCTCGACCCAATCCGCCGAGAGATCGGCGACGACGCCGTGATGGCCGTGGAAGCCCTGGCGGATCTCGATGCGCGTGCGCAGGCGGTCCTGGATCGGCCAGAACTCGGCGAAGGCGCCGGCCTCGATCGTCCAGGGCACGTCCCTCAGGCCGGTGAGCTTGACGTCGGTGCCGCTGTAGCGGCCGGAGCGGAAGCTGGCGACAGGGCCGAAACTGAAGGTCTTGGTCTCATAAAGCGCGTAGTCGAGCCCGTCATCGGGGCTGCTGAAGCTGGCGGCCTCGCCGGCGCGGCGCCAGTTGATCGAGGGCATGCCGGACAAGCCGGCCTTGCTCGCCCCGTCATATTTCGGGCCGAGCTGGGCGGTGCCGCCGAGCGAGACGATCCAGCCGGAGGCGGGCTCGGGATTGAGGACCGGGGCTACGGGATCAGCCGCCAGCGCGCCGCTCGTCGCGGCGCAGAGGCCAGCCAGCAGGGCCATCGGCAATGTTGAACGAGCCAAGCGGAAAACTCCCGTAACACTTCGCTAGGGGCATGACACATCGGCGCCCTCAGGCCAACGCCTTCCCCTGCATGGGCCTCATTCGGCGACGCGGCGATTGACCTTGATGTCGAGCTTCTTGATGCGGTGCCAGAGGCTGCGCTCGGCAATTCCCAGCAGTTGCGCGGCCTGGACCTGCTTGCCGTCGGTGCGGCGCAGGGCCTCGATGATGAAGCGCCGCTCGATCTGCTCGAGCTCGGCGTCGAGATCATGGGGCAGATCGTCGAGCTCGCGCTGGCGCGCCGGCACGTCGAACAGGTCGCGCGGCAGGTCGGGTGCATCGATCGTCGGCGATTTGGCGACGATGACGGCCCGCTCGACGCAGTTCTGCAGCTCGCGGATGTTGCCGGGCCAGGAATAGCCGCTCATCGCCGAGAGCGCGCCGGGCGTGAAGCCGATGACGCGCTTGCCGACGCTCTCGGCCAGCTGGCGCAGGAAATGCGCGGCCAGGATCGCGATGTCCTCGCGCCGCTCGCGCAGGGCCGGCAGCTGGATCGGGAAGACGTTGAGGCGATAATACAGATCCTCGCGGAACTGGTTCGCAGCCACCGCCTGGCGCAGATCCTTATGGGTCGCGGCGATGATGCGGACATCGACGCTCTGGCTCTGGTTGCCGCCGACGGGCTCGAAGCTGCGTTCCTGGATGACGCGCAGCAGCTTGGCCTGGATCGCGATCGGCATATCGCCGATCTCGTCGAGGAACAGCGTGCCGCCATCGGCGGCGGCGAAACGGCCGACCCGGTTGGCGAGCGCGCCGGTGAAGGCGCCCTTGACGTGGCCGAACAGCTCGCTCTCCAGCAAGGCCTCGGGGATCGCCGCGCAATTGACCGCGACGAAGGGGCGCTTGCGCCTGGGGCTGTTGAAGTGGATGGCACGCGCCACGACCTCCTTGCCGGTCCCGCTCTCGCCATTGAGCATCACCGTGGCGCGCGTCTCGCAGACCTCGGTGACCTGTTCGATCACCCTGCGAAAGGACGGGCTGTTGCCGATCAGGTTCTCGAAGCTGTAACGGCCCTCGAGCTCGGTGCGCAGGCGTTCATTGTCGCGCACGACCTCGCTCAGGCGCAGCGCCCGGCCGATCGTCGCCGCGACGTCGTCGATTTCGAAGGGCTTTGCGATGTAGTCGAAGGCGCCTTCCTTGACGAGCTCGACAGCGTCGCGCACCGCGGCGAAAGCCGTGATCATCACCACGGGAATGTCGGGCCAGCGCCGGCGCACCTCGCGCATCAGGGTCCGGCCGTCCATGCCCGGCAGGCGCAGATCGGTGAGAACGAGATCGATCCGCTCCCGATCGAGGATCGCGAGCGCGTCCGTGGCGCTTTCGGCCGCGATGGCGCGGTAGCCGAAATCCTCCAGCGCGGCGGTCAGCACGTCGGCGAGGCGGGTCTCGTCATCGACGACGAGGATCGTATGCGTCATAAGGGCACCCTCGCATCGGTCTTCCCCGTATCGGACTTCTCCGCACCGGTCTTGGGCGCGCCGCCGGGCAGGGCATCGGGCGCAGCGACGGGCAAGGCGATGGTGAAGGAGGCTCCTTGCCCTTCCCGGCTCGTGCAACGCGCCGTGCCGCCATGGGCGGCGGCGACGGACTGCACCTTGGCGAGGCCCAGGCCCGTGCCCTTGGCCTTGGTGGTGAAGAACGGGTTGAAGATCTGGCCGATGATGGCGGCGGGAATGCCTGGCCCGCTGTCGGAAATCGTCAGCGACGCCTGCATGTCCTCGACGGCGAGGCTTGCGGTGATCGTACCGCCCGCGGACATCGCATCCATGGCGTTGAGCACGAGATTGAGACAGGCCTGGTGGAGCTGGTCGGGATCGCCCGAGATCAGCACGCCGTTGCTCTCATCCTGGATATCGAGGGCGATATGGCGCTTCGCCAGCTCCGGCGCGGCGAAGGATGCGACCCGGTCGATCACGGAGCGCAGCTGGAACACCGATTTGCTCGGTTCCTTGGGCTGGGCGAAGTCGAGGAAATCGCGCACCAGCGTCTCGATGCGGCGGACCTCGTCGATGATGTAGCCGAGCATGCGATCCTCGGAGGGGCCGAGCTTGGCGCGGTTGCGCACCACCTCGGTCGAGGTCTTGATGATGCCGAGCGGATTGCGCACCTCATGCGCGATCACCATCGCCGCCTGCCCCAGAGCCGAGAAGCGGTCGCGCCGGCGCAGTTCGGCCTCCAGGGCCTGAACCTTGCCGAGCTGCTCGGCCATGATGTTGAACCCGGTCGCAAGTTCGGCGATCTCGCGGCCGCCCTGGGCCGGTACGCGCTGCCTGTAGTCGCCCGCGGTGATCGACCTGACGCCGCGCGTCAGCGCCCGCAACGGCTTGACCAGGATGCCCGACATCGCGACGCCGACGATGATGGAAAGCGCGGAGCCGAACAGGAAGATGCCGACGAAAAGCCGCCAGCGGCCGATCTGCTCGAAGAAGCCGGCCCGGCTTGTCAGCCCGATGAAGGCGACGGCGACGAGCTTGCCGTCGAAGCCGTGAAAGCCGGTATAGACCGCGCGATAGGCGCCTTCATCGGCCTGGCTGTCGAAGATCGTCTTGGCGCCGGCTTCGAGCTTGTCGCGGATCGCCTGGGGAATCGGCCGGGCCGCGGCGGCGGAATGGGTCAGCAGGATCGGCACGAAGCCCGCGCCCGTATCGGCGAAGAGCCTGACATCGAGCGAGGTCACGACCTTGATGCCGCCGAGATACTGGTCGTCGAGCCAGGTGCCGACGATGACATGCGCCGTCTTGCCGAGCAGCTTCACGGTCTGGACGGCGCCGGCCATGATGTAGTGCTTGCCGTCGGTTTCGATCTTGAAGATGCCCTGCACGGTCTGTCTCGGCAGGGTGTCCGCGGCCACGATGTTGCGCGAGGCGTAGAGCATCTCGTGCTCGTCGGTGTAGATCGCGATCAGGTCGTAACCGACCGAGCCCAGCACGGCGAGGTCGTTCTCGATGATCGTGGGATGCCGCAACTCGTCTTCGGTCACGGTTTCGAGACGCATTGCGATCACGCTCGCGACGCGCTGCGCCTCAAGCGTCGCCTCGCGCACCTCCAGCTTGAAGTAGCGCGAGGTTTCACCGAGCCATTGCTCGACATTGCTTTCGAACGCGTTCGAGATCAGCCGTGCGGCGACATAGGCCGAAGCCAGCATCGCCGGCACGCTGACCAGCAGAAAGCCGATCACGAGCCGCAGTCTCAGTGTCGTCATGCGGGCTCGCATCATGAGACGATCATCCCGCGCTAGAGCAATTTCCGATCCGATCGGATCGTTCAATTGCTCTAACATTTTGTTTCAACGCGTTTTCTTCACGCGAACCGGTGCCCACTTCGCTCGAAAACGCTCCAGCTGCGCTGGACGCGGGCTGGAAAGGCGGCAGGGCGCGCCGCTTCATGGACGCCTCGTCCAGATGTCGTCGTCGCAGATGAGCCCGCCCATCACGCATCCCTTGATCGAAAGAGTCGTCTTCGATTTCAGCTCCAGCGTGGTCTTGTAGCTGCGGCCGTCCTCGGGGTTATAGCCGTCTCCGCTGAATGTGGCAGCAGCGGGATCGGGCTTGAAGCCGCTGAGCACGCGCAGGCCGAGAAGCGGGCGCCCCCGGTTCGCGGGGTCGGGGTTGGCGGAGTCGATGCGCGGCTGCTTGAGCCAGACGATCGTGCCGCACAGCGCCGGACCGCAGCGGGCGATCTCGATCTCGGATTCTCCGTCGGAATCGCGCCAGCGGCCGATGATGTCGGTCAGCGAATCCGCCATGGCGATCTGCGCGAAGAGCAAGGTGGCGACGGTGCCCAAGGCGAGGGAGAGAGCTCTACGCATGGTCCCCATCCGTTTCTCCCGATCCCAGGAGAAGAACGCCTGCGATGATCGTGGCGATTCCGCCGGCCTGCACGAGGCTGATGCGCTCGCCGAGCACCGCCCAGGCGAGCAGCGGCACGGTGACATAGGCCAGGCCGGTCATCGGGAAGGCCCGGCTCAGCGGCGTGGTCCGCAGGATCATCATCCAGACGACGAAGGTGCCGCCATAGCCGAGCGCCGCCAGCCAGACGCCCGGCAGCGTCAGGGCCCGGGCGATCATCGCCAGCCCGAAATCGAGGTCGGCGAGCCCGTCCGCCCCCCATTTGAAGGCGATCTGCGTGCCCGTATCGAGTGCGATGAACAGAGGCCAGATCACGAGCGCGCGCCAGGGCACTCCGGTCGACGGCATTTCAGTGGCGCTCATGGTGACACCTGTGCGTGCTGTTGGAGGCGATGGGCTTTCAGGTCAGGGTCGAGCCTGTCGAAGGCGATATAGGGGCTGATCGCGCGCAGGGCCCAGTTCAGCACGCCTTGCCGGTGCCGGAAGAAGACCACCGAGGGCACGAGCCGGCTGCCGAAGCGCAATTTCGAGGCATAGGCGGTCTGCCCGCTCTGCAGCCGACTGATGCCATGGGCGAGGCAGTACCGCACATTGGTCATCCAGCTCAGCGCGTAGAGGTTGTGCTCGCGCGCCAGCGGGTAGCGCATGCCGAGAAACTTATCGATGACGCGCTCGCGCTCGATCAGCAGCAGGTTGAAGGCTGCAAGCGTCGTCCCGACCCAGTACAGGACGAACAGCACCCGTTCGCCCAGCGCTGCGGCGATCCCGGAAAAGTAGCCCGGCGGCAGCTTTTCGAGATCGCCATAGTCGAGGCCGCTTTGCGCCCGTGTCGATTCGTAGAGCGCGACGATCTCGGCTTCGATGTCGGCGATCGAATGGCGCATCTCGATCCTGACAGTTCCGGCCTTGGCGAGCTTGCGGCGGATATCCTTGCGCGTCGCGGCCGAGAGCGCGGCGAGATAATCGGCCTCGCTGGCGAAGGGCAGATCGAGGACCGCGACCGGCAGGCTGCCGAGGCGAATGAAGCCATCGCTCTTCAGGATGTCCTCGAAGGCCTCGGCATCGTCGGGGGCGAGATCCTTCCAAGCGATGATGTGGACGCCCTCATTGCGGCCATGGGCGTCGATCGCCTCCCGCAAGGCAAGCCGGGCCTGTTGCCGCTCCTGCGCGTCGAGCGCGGGCGACAGGCCGATATGGCAACGCTCCGCATAGGGCGAGCCGACGCACAGGACCCGCAGCGAGACGAGCCTCGGCGCATGCCGGAACAGATAATCGCCGAGCGCGCGCAGGGGCCCCTGCAAGGGCGTGTCCAGCCGGTAGTCGATCAGGAAGAACGGCGCGACCGCGATCGTCTCGCCATCGCGCTCGATAGAGGCGGCGGAGGTGACGAGTTCCGCGCCGCTTGCGAGCGCGGCAGTTTCGCAGGCGGTGTAATAGGCATGGTTTTCCGCCTCGCCCGGGAAACAGGCGTCCCAGGCGTCGGCACGAATCTCGGCGACGCGGCTGGCGATATGCGTGCGCAGGGTATTCATTCGGCGGCGACGGCGCAGGCGCCCGCGCTTTCCCTGGCGGCGAAGGCGGCCGTGAGGCGCTGCGCGAGGCCCAGGCTCCGTTCGACGACGATGTCGTTCTGTCGGTCGATCGTGACGAGATGGTAGCAGTCGTCGAGCACCACCGTGTCGACGATCCCGCCGAGATGGCGCTGGATATGGACTGCGTTGGACAGGCTTGCGACGTCATCCTCGCGCGCATGCACGATGAGAGCCGGCTGCCTGATCGTGCCCATGCTGCGGCGGGTTTCCCTGATCAGCCCCCACATCTGCTTGACCGCGCCCGACGGCGTTCCGAGCAGGCCGGCGGCGGCGCTGTCACCGCGCCCCATCGCATGCACGATCATCGCGCGAATGCGCGGATCCTTGATGCCATAGGGCTCGCGCTCGACGAAGCGGAAGCGGCGGCCCATCGGCGTATCGATCAGCAGCTTGAGCAGGAAGCTGTACCAGGGGATGGACCAGCCATCATACCAGAGCGTCGGCGCATAGAGCGCCAGGCCGTCGATGTCCTGCGGGCGCTTGGCGGCAATGTACATCGCCATCACCGCGCCCATGGACAGGCCGCCGATGATGATCGTGTCGCATTGTGTCTTCATGCGGTCGAGCGCGGTCTCGACGCTGGCGATCCAGTCCTGCCAGTTCGTCGCGAGCAGATCGGCCTCGCTGCCGCAATGGCCGGCGAGCTGCGGACAATGCACGGTATGGCCGCCGCTCCGGTGCAGGGCCCGGGCGACGAGGCGCAGTTCCACCGGCGTTCCGCCCAGGCCGTGGATGAGCAGGAAACCGGTGCGGTTGCCGGCGAAGCGGAGGCTGTGATCAGCGAGGGGCACGGTCGCTCCGTCAGGCTGTGCGGGCGACGACGACGACGCCCAGGGTGATCAGGATCGCGCCGAGCCATTGCAGGCGGCTGACGGATTCCTTGAGGAAGACATGGCTGGCGAGCGTCACGCCCAGGAAATTCAGGCTGGCGATCGGGAAGGCGATGGAGAGCGGGACTTCCGCCAGGATGCGCAGCCAGACGAAGATCTCGACGATGTAGATCAGGACGCCGCCCGCGACCCAGGCCGAGCAGAGCAGCGCCATGGCCAGTTCGCGGCCCTGGACCTCGGGCAGGTTGTCGGCGCCGCGCTTGAGGCAAAGCTGCCCGGCGACGTCGCAGATCACGGAGAAGGCGAACCAGAGGATCAGCGACAGGCTCATGGCAGCACCCGTTCGAAACAATCCAGCAGGGTGGCGTTGACCTGCGCATTGATCGCCAGATCCTCTGCCGTGGGCGTGAAGCGCGGCGGATGATCGAAATAGGCCAATGTCGCCCGCAAGGGGTCGGAAAAGACGGCGCGGGAATAGTCGCCGCAGATATCGATCCCGAGGACATCGCACTGCGCGGCCAGCCGCTCGACGGCCAGGAGCAGCCGGGCAAGCGGCATGTCGCCCTGGTCCCAGTTGGTCACGGCGTCGCTGCGGCCGAGCACATCCTTGTCGATGGTGATCCAGATCGCCTTCGTCGGCAGCCC